>NZ_JBBCUR010000002.1:0-1163179 GCF_037147795.1 Paenibacillus sp. MMO-177
TTTACTTACTCGTTATTTAGAACTTTGTTAACCATTTGGAACCGCCGTATGCGGACCCGCATGTACGGTGGTGTGAGAGGACGGGGGCTAGGCGCCCCCTCCTACTCGATTGTATGTATTAAGTTATAAATGAGAAAAGACTAATGCTAAAAAACAGCGGACGCTTTTGTCAAGCGTGCCGCTGTTTTTATGTTACACTTCAATATTGGCTGCGATGCTATCCTCACGGCCATACTCGCGGATAAGCGCTGCTACAGCTTGGTGATGTGGGTTAGGGCCATAAGCCTCCAAGGCAGCTTTATCTTCGAATCTGACGCGAAGGACCAGCTGGTAACCTTTGTTGTTATCCGAGAAATTAATGCCGGCATTTACTTCGATAACACCAGTCAAATGTTCTTTCAGCGCCTTAAATCGATCTACGATCTCTTGGAGCTGTTCGTTGGTCGTTTGCTCGCCGAATTTTACTAGAATTGTACGGTCAATCATGTTGAAACCTCTCTTTTCTTCAGAATCTCTAGCCTTATGCAATATAGCATGAAATGGGAACGTATTTCTAGTTCTTTTCATTAATGAAGTTCTTTAAGCGGCAGCCGCAGACTTTGTTTTGAGCCGGGAAGCATACTCCTTCAGGCGATCTCGCGATACCACCATCTTTTTCACGGCTGAGCGATTGGGCTTAAGTGCAACTATCGGTCCTTCGAGCTGGTCAGGAATGTAATAGACAGATCCAATTTGCGGGTGGATATCCGATATTACTTGGAGCATATAACGATATACGTCTTGATCATCCGATGTGAGGGATGAGTTGAGCTGCAGTTGCTTATTCAGATACTCCGTTATCGTTGTTAGATCTCTTGCAATAGGTACCATCAGATTTGTTCCTTCTTTCTGATCAACAAGGTAAGAATAGGCGCTAATACGGATTAAATTCTCATTAATTTGATTTAATCGTTCTTGATTTATTTCTTCAGGCGGATATTTAGCAATCTCATTATAATTAGACCATAGTTGATAGATGGCGCTGCCAAGCATACCTTGCAAGCCAGATTTCATCTGTTTGGCCCTTTGATGCTCCTGATTCCAAAGTATGAAGCCTCCGATTAGAATAACAACGGCAATAAGCAAGGTTAATTTACTCGAATTTGTAATGGTGAACACTCCTTTTACTTCCAATTCGGGTATTACATAGAGTATACCATTATAGATTGACCAAACCTAATAGACTGAAGTTTTGCGTGCATGGTTCATAGACATATGATAATCTTGTTTTTACTGGAAAAATGTTGAAGGTGAAGTTGATTATCTCCCAAAGGAGGGGGATGGGGATGAAATGGAGAGGGCTACTAAGTATCTTGTTCATGGGAGCTTTTGTAATTTCTTTAATCACGTTGCTTTACCTTATAGAGGCGGATAAGAATAATGCTTATCTTAGCGGATTAATGTTCCTGACTATTGTTTTCTGTTTTCTGGGAGTAGGCAGTATGATTACCTATTATATGATTAAACTTAGGGAACTGAAAAGGAGATGATCATCATAGGTGGTCATGTATACATCATTACGGGAGTATCCAGCGGACTGGGCGCGGAGCTGGCTAAAAGGCTTCTAGAGGAAGGGAACACGGTTATTGGCTTATCCCGAACGGATAATGAGGAAATCGTCCGAAATACGACAGACGGAAATTACTTCTTTTACCCTGTTGATCTAATTGTAACGGCGAGTCTTACAGCAGTATTACAAGATCTTATTTCATCTATTGATCAATATGGCTTGAATTCTATAACCCTAATCAATAATGCGGCTTCGGTAACTCCGTTAAAAGATATTCAATATTGCACGGATGAGGATATATCGAGAAGTATACAGCTTAACATTACAGCCCCGATGCTGCTTACCTCGGCTTTTATTCGAATGACCTCGGAATGGCATGTTGTAAGAAAGATCGTAAATATTTCATCCGGATCCGGAAAGTACCCTGCACCAAGCATGAGTCTTTATTGCTCGGCAAAAGCGGCTATGAATATGTTCTCACGTTGTATAGGAATGGAACAAGAGCAGAGACAGTCGGCTAATGAAGTACAGGTATACGCGGTTGATCCGGGGATGATGGATACATCGATGCAGCAGATTGCCCGTGAGTCGGATATGGCGTTAGCGGGTTATTTTGCGGCACAGAAGACAGAAGGAAATTTAAAGGATCCAGCTCGCGTAGCAAGTCAAATTATTAAACTAATAAGTAATTCAGTCTCCATTAATGGCAGTCTATATAAGGTATGTGAATTGGAAGAGTGATCAGATGATCATATCACAATTTAAGTAAAATACAAACACTTGTTCTCCTTTTGTTTTCGTGATATGATTTGGATAATAAAGGGAAAATTTGATCCTATATCGAATTACCTGATTAAATACCTATTATTGGAGGAGATCTGAGGATGAGCTTAAAAGTTGGACCGTATGATCTGCAGCAGTCTGATATTTCAGGATCGAAATGGCAGGAGGTGCGCGCAGAAGAACTGGTAATCGATAATGTCAGCCTTGCGAGAACTTCGATTAATAACGTAAATATGAACGCCATGAAGTTGAACGATGTAAATATGAGCGGGATTCATATTACGGATGCAAACATGTCGGGGGTAAGCATTAGGCTTGCGAATGTCAGTCATGCCAGCATCGATCATGTCTATTTGATTGGCACCGAGTTTAAAAATGTCGTTCTGCCAAAGGAAGGCGAGCCTCAATACAAAGCTGACGGTCAATATGAACCAACAACTTTTAAGAACTGCAACCTCTCTAAATCTCAATTTAACAACTGTGATTTATCCAATGTTAATATCGATAACTGCAATATTGCCGGCCTCCGAATCAACGGGATTCTGATATCGGATCTGCTTAAGCTTCAGTAAATCTATTATTCTGAACGGGAGGTCAGAAATCATGAGCGAACAAATTCTTGAAGAAGAGAAGGGCAAATCCAGAGTTAAACTCGGCAAGACCATTCAAGTTCGATTAGTATCGGATCTGGCAAAGTCGCAAGCTTATTACCGTGATTGCTTAGGGTTCTCCATTGATGATTGGGGACATGCGGAGCGTGACGATGTCTGTTTTATCCTCCAGCAGGCTGTTGCCTGCGAGGATGTTAAACCGAATGCGGTCTCTGCCAAGCGTGGCAACTATCCAACGGAATGGGACGGGCCGGATTATGGCTGGGATACCTATATTCATATTGGCTGGGAAGAATTCGACGAATATGTGGAAGAGGTGCGTGGCAGAGGCGGAATTATCGGGATAGAAGCTTTTATTGGCGAGCATGGCGGCTGGGAATTTAAGAATGCCCATATTCATGATCTTGATCAGTACAATATTGTCTTAGGTGCAATGCGAAGAAAGGCATAGTCTTTTATTCCATAATAAAGAAAGTAGGATATTGATGAATCCTATCTCTAATAAAATCAATGGTATCTTTATACCCGTAAGCAATGTTGAAAATGCCCGCGACTGGTATTGTGATATTCTAGGTCTTCCTGCAGACGGCGAGATTTATTTCGGACATATTTATGTTTTGCCGATGGAAGGACCAAACATTGTACTGGACAGCAAAATTTACTCGCGTGAAAATCTGTATAAGGCACCGGCATTTCAATTCCACACGGAAGACATTGAACAGGCCTATGCATTTATGCAGGAGAAGAAGGTTGAGCTGATTACGGGAATCGAGAATGGTCACTGGTTTAATTTCAAGGATCCGGATGGGAACATGCTAATGGTTTGCAAATGAGTCTATTTAATTAGACAAGAAAGAAAGCTGCACTTGTCACCGGCAGACAAGTAGGAAACATTGGGCATCATAAGAATCTATTGCTGATTAGGTCATTTACTCTGCTTAGCCTGTTGTCTAAACGACGTCCAAGCTCTGTTGTTAATATGTCATATTTCTCCTTATTTCCCGCATACGAATAGTGAGTTGAAGTAACGTGCTGGGAAAGGGGCCAAAAGTGAATGGACTGGATCAATGACCAGATTATCCGATTGGCACAATCTTCTCTCCCTCAAGGGGCGGAGCTCGTCATGATGGAGGATCCATCTAACGAGTATGCCATATATCCCCAGGATTTAAGCGGGGATGGTGTTCCGGAGCTGACGGTTGTGTACCGGTGGCAAGATGAGCTTTATGTCCATATTTTGCAATACCGTCATATCGGCTGGATGATCGCGGCAGCTGCGAAGGGCGAAGGCTATGGTGTTGCGGAGCTCACTGCTGCACCCGTAACAAGCCGGATGGTTAATAATCTTATTATTAACTGGCGGACTGGGGAGGAACAGACGAAACGCGCCGTCTATGAATGGAGTCCTGTTGGCTTCCGGAATATTGTACCCGATGATCGTTCTTTGGAGACTAGAGCGATCTCTCTCTATCCGGGATCCGAGAAAACAACAAGCGGAACCAGATGGGGCTATATTAACGGAATTGGCACGATGGTGATACCGCCACGCTTTGACCGTGCAGAGGATTTTCAAGCCAATGGGCTTGCTATTGTAAGCGCGGATAATGGCACAGGGCTGATCAATACAACAGGCTCCTATTTTGTCAGACCCGTTTATGAGTTTATCTCTCCTTTCTCGGAAGGAAGAGCGGTTGTCATTGACGATAAAGGTAAATACAGGCTGCTTAATGACTCGGGAGCTATTGTTACAAGCAATGGATATTCCTATATGGCAGACGTGCATGATGGAAGAGCAATGGTTAATAACCAGTTGGCTGACGGCAAAACCGTCTACGGTTACATTGACAGGTCCGGTAAGGAAGTTATACCGCTTCGTTATGAAGATGCAACCGACTTTTCAAACAGACATGCGGTTGTAAAAATTAAGGACAATGATTTTGCCTTGATCCGTCATGACGGTTCGAAGGAAGCGGAGTATCATTTTCCTTTTGTTGGAGTTCTGGGAGATGGATTATTGCCATTCCAACAAACGGCGAATGGGAAATATGGCTATATTAACGAAAAGGGCACGGTGAAAATTCAGCCCACCTATTCGATGGCGTTTCCGTTCCAGAATGGCCGGGCAATCGTTAATAACGCGGAGGATTTTGCCTCGGAATACGGCGTTATTGATACAAAAGGGAATGTGGTCATACAGACGATTTATAACGATATCATGGCAATTGGCCAGCAGCGGTATGCGGTAGGGAAAGCGATTGATCCGGATCAACCGTTCCTTGGCTCGATGTATGCGATCTTCGATTCCGATGGCAAACGACTGACGGATTTTGTTTATACCGACGTACAGCCTTATCGAAAAGGACTCGCTTCGGCCAGCAACGGCAAGACTACTTTCTTCATTAACACCAGCGGTAATCCTGCACCTGGTTATCCGCAGTTTCAGGGAAGCGGTACGTTGAAACTCGAGGATGACCTGATTCAGGTCAATATTGATCAGAGGATCAAATATGCCAACCGGAACGGACGTTTCGTTTGGGAGCCTAACACGGTTATTCCGCTTCGCCTGCCTTATCTGGTCAGGGAGCATAAGTACAAGCCAAATAAGGACTATGTCGTCTATTATCCCGCTGTGGAAGGAATCGCCGATCAAGTCGCGCAGGAGCGGTTGAACGAAACGCTTAAGGTAATGTCTCAGGTCAAGCCGATCCCAGGCGATGAGCAGCTTGGCTATACGTATAGCGGGGATTTCGAAGTTACGTTGTTCAAGAAAAATCTGCTGGAGATTGAAATGACGGGCTATAATTACCCGGCCGGCGCAGCGCATGGCATGCCAACGAAGGTCTATGCCCATATCGATGTGTCCAATGGCGATATGTATACGCTGCAGGATTTATTCAAGCCGGGCAGTGACTATGTCAAGGTACTGAGCGACATTGTAGGGGAACAGATCAAAACGGATCCTCAGTATAATTATGTTTTTCCGGATACGTATAAAGGCATTAAACCGGATCAGCCATTTTTCGTAACGCAGGATGCTCTGCATTTGTACTTTGAGCCTTATGAGATTGCGCCTTATGCTGCAGGTTTTCCCGCGTTTAGAATCCCATACTCGCAAATTATGAACATCATTGATGAGCGTGGCGATTTCTGGCGTTCATTTCATCCATGACGGGCGTTCACCAGGGCAAGAGCTACCCATAGCAAATGATACATGTTAACGAATAGGTAGAGCAGGAATAGGATGATTGCTGAATAACGGATCCATAAGCGGGCACTTAACTGAGGATAAATGAGCAAAAAGAGTACGGGAAAAATCAACTTAACGCCGTAATAGGCGATTGAATGCCAGTTATACAACCAGGATACAAACGGGTTCAGCTCGGTTATAAGCTTTAATCTGATTCCGATATCGGTAAATAATGCATCGGTTAGACTGAAAACGAGAAGCCATATCAGCAGTCCTCTTACTGGCAATCGAAGGATGACAGACATTCCAACACATCCCATCCCATTATTGGAAGAGTGTAATAAATTCATGATACATTTTGTATCTGGAATAAGCAAGCTGGCGCATGAAACACTCCTTTTCCGGAAGGGGCTTTTATGCGCTGTTTTCGTTTTGGCGCTTGCCCGGTTGTGCTGATATAATATAGTAGTAAAGGAATTATGCCCGACAATAATCAGATGGAGCTGAAGGTCATGCAGAGCTCGTCACTATCTTCTTTTCATCCATCCCTTGCGGATTGGTTTAAGGCTTCGTTCGGCGAGCCGACCGACGTGCAGCAACAAGCTTGGAAAGCGATTACAGCAGGCAATAATACGCTGATTGCCGCCCCGACGGGATCGGGCAAAACATTAGCCGCCGTCCTTCCATGTCTCGATGGGATTGCCCGGATGAAGCAGCAACAGCGTCAGGCCGGCGTGAGGCTGCTTTATATTACGCCGCTCAAGGCGCTTAATAACGATATCCACGATCATCTGGTTGCTTTTATCGAACAGATCGATAAGCTTGCCGCCTCATCGGATACCAGCTGGCCGGGACTCCGCAGCGGCGTTCGGACAGGGGATACAACCAGTTCGGTTAGATCCGCTATGTATCGGAAACCGCCGGATATTCTGGTAACTACGCCAGAATCCATGTACATTCTTCTGACCTCCGAGAAAGGGAGGGAGATGCTAAAAACAGTCTCCTTCGCTATTATTGACGAGATTCACGATCTTGCGGCGGATAAAAGAGGCTCTCATTTATCCGTATCGCTAGAACGGCTGGAAGAGTTATGCGGAAGACGGATTCAACGAATCGGCGTATCGGCTACGCAGAAGCCGCTTGCGCGCGTTGCAAGGTTTCTTGGCGGTTGGCAGGAACCGGCAGGCAATGAAGCGGATGAGAGGCAAGAGTCAGAAAACGAAGGATTCGTTCATCCGCTCGGCTTAGTGCCTCGTCCGGTAACGATTGTAGAAAGCCATATGAGCAAAAAGCTTGAAGTATCATTAACGATGCCTGATCAATCGCAGCCCATGCAGACCCGCGATGCGGTATGGCTCCCGATTCTGGACAGGCTGTTTGCGTTGATGTCGAATTGCCGTTCGGTCATTATTTTCGTAAACAGCCGGAGGTTATGCGAACGTCTATGCCTTCGGCTGAATGATCATGCCGGCTACGAGATGGCAAGAGCCCATCACGGCAGCATTGCCAAGGAGCGGCGGCTCGAGGTAGAGAGGATGCTGAAGGCAGGCGAGCTTCGCTGCATAGTGGCTACCTCCTCGCTCGAGCTTGGCATTGACGTCGGGCATATCGAGCTGGTTATCCAGCTCGATTCCCCGATTGAAGCCGCATCCGGCATTCAGCGGATCGGCCGTGCGGGCCACGCCGTCGGCAGCGCCAGCCGCGGCGCGATGGTTGCCCGGCAGCGGGGCGTGCTGCCGGAGATGGCGGTGCTCGGCAAGTTAATTGCCGAGCGCGATATCGAGCCGATCCAGATCCCGCGGGATCGGCTGGATGTCCTGTCGCAGCAGACGATATCCATTGTTGCTGCGCGGGACATGGCGGTGGGCGATCTGCACAGGCTGATCGCCCGAAGCGACAGCTACCGAAGCTTTCCTGTCGGCAAGCTTCGGGGCATGCTGCAGGTGCTGGCGGGCTTTTACCCGTTTATGCGGCCGCTCCTGTATTGGAACCGCGATACGGATCAGCTCGTAAAGCGTCGGAATACGATGATTGGGGCGTTAACCGGGGCGGGAACGATTCCTTCGAGCTCGGCGTATCCGGTCCATCATGTAGACAGCCGCGTCCATCTTGGCGAGCTCGACGAGGAATTTGTTCAGGAGAGCCGCGTAGGGGACGTATTCCAGCTTGGAATGAACGGCTGGATGATACGCCGGATCGATAAGGACCGGGTCTACGTGTCCGAGGCGGGCAACCGCTTTAGCGAAATACCGTTTTGGCGTGCTGAAGGACTTGGGCGGACTTATTCGCTAGGCAAAAAAGTTGGGGCGTTTATAGCCGAGATAGAAGAGCGTCTTCAACGGGAAGACGAGGAACGGCTGATCGGCTGGCTGTCCGGACACTATCGGATGGATGATTATACGGCACAGCAGCTGCTGTCGCTAATCGGATCCCAGCAATCCTTCTGCGCGCTCCCGACGGATAAACGCATCGTCATAGAGACCTACCGCGATCTGATGAATCAGACGCATGTCATCATGCATAATCCGTTTGGCAGACGGCTTAACCGGACTTGGCTGCTGGCGATCGAGAGGCAATTCGAGCTGCTTCTGCCATACCGTCTGTACGGCAATGCCAAAGACAACGGCATCGAATTTGTTCTGCCGGAATGGGATTCCTCCTGGCTGCAGACGATCTGGGGGGTTACGCCAGCTAATGTAGAGCCTCTGCTGACAGAAGCTATTACAGGCTCGCCGCTGCTTGCGATTGCCTTCCGTCATATTGCCGAAACTTCGCTTCTGTTATCCCGCAGCTTCGGCAGGACGCCGTTATGGCAGAAGCGGTTGAGGAGCGAGGAACTGCTTCGCTCCGCCATGCCGTATGCCGAGCATTTTCCTTATTTGACGGAGGCGATGAAGGCATGCCTGCACGAGTATTTAGCTTTGGATGACCTTCGAGCTTTGTTAACTTCCATTCAGGAGGGTGAGATTGAGGTGGTGGTTAAGGAGACGGAATATCCGTCCCCGATGGCTACCCAATTCCTGGCCGATTACGTCAATATGCGGATTTACGAAGGTGACGGGCTGGATCCGGCCATTCAAATGCAGCTGATGAATGTCAGCAAGGAAATGGCGGGCCGTTTGTTCGGCGAGCAGGCTATCCGAAGCGCAATTCCCGAGCAGATCCTGGAGGCTGAGAGGCAAAGGCTGTCGGAGCCGCAGCTAGAGCTTCGCGAACCAGGCGATGTTATTCGGCTGCTGAAGCGCCGTGGCGATCTTGCTTCGGACGAGCTCATCCAGCTGTCGGGCACAAGGGCTCTGGAATGGGCGGAGCAGCTCATGCAAACCGGAGAGCTAGCCGTCTATCAGCCATCGCAAGATACGCCGGAAGAGGAATACCGGTGGATTTGCCGTGATGAACTTGAGATATACAAAGCTTTGCCGGAGTCGGATGAGGCAGCTTCCTTTGTTATCCGCCGGTTTGCCGACAACCGGATCTCCTTCACAGAGCTTGAGCTGTGCGAGCGTTACCCGAAGCTGTCTCTAGCTGAAGCAAAGGGACTAATCGACAAACTGCGTGAGGAAGGCAGCCTCGAGCAGGCCCCATTCGCGGCTTCTCCTGAGGAGCGGATATGGTCGAGCCGGCGCGCGGCGGAGCGCATGATCCGGCTGTCGATAGGAGAAGCACGCAAGCAGGTGCAGCCTGCATCTCCCATCCGCTGGTGCGCGCAGATTGCGCTTCGCCAGCATGCGCTGCAAGGTGCTCAGCTGCGCGGAAGCGAAGGCCTCAAGCTTGTTATCGAGCGTCTGCAAGGTATTTTTCTGCCGCTATCGCATTGGGAATCGGTTATTTTTCCCTCCCGCGTGACGGATTACAGGAAGGATGAGCTAGATCTGCTGTGCGCAACGGGAGAAGTCATCTGGATCGGCAAGAAGCTACCGGAGGAAAAGGAAGGCAAAGTAGCCTTTTTCCTCGCAGGCAGCCGTTCAATCTATGAACCTTATCTGGCGGAGAGCAGAGAGAAAGACTCAGCGCATCCGGAGCTGCTCGAGCTGTTGAAGAGGAGCGGCGCCAGCTTCTTGACCCGTCTGGCGAGAGAGACAGGGAAGCTTCCGACAGAGTTATTATCGGCATTGCTGGAGCTCGCTTGGGAAGGCCATGCCTCCAACGACCAGTTTGCTCCCCTTCGGTTATTAACGCTCAAGAAGAGAAAAGACTGGGCAAAGACCGGATCGGGACTTGGGAGATGGTACTGGACCGGCAGTCTGGCAGAGACATTGCCGGCTGAAGGACAATCCGGCCATGCATCTACGGATACCGACCCTCCGGAGATGTACTGGATCCGGCATCTGCTGGATACTTACGGGATTGTTACCAAGGAACTGGCAGCTTCGGTTACGCCTTACAGCTGGGACCGCCTTCAGCCGGTTCTCCGAAAGCTCGAGGAATGGGGTAGGTTGACGCGCGGTTTGTTTATCGACGGAGCGATCACGATGCAGTTTACGACGCCGGAGATCGCCGAGCTCATTCGTAAGCCGTTCCCTTCAGGCACTCCGGCAAAAGAGACGCTTACGCTGTTGTCGGCGGTAGATCCGGCTAATCCGTTTGGCCTGCTGATGGAATGGCCTGAAGGCTATGGCTGCTCCTTCGCCAGGAAGCCGGGGCATTTCCTCGTTATACGGGGAGATCAATGGTTGTATTGGATGGAGAACAACGGCAAACGGATTCATACGATGGTACCGCAGGAATCAACCAGCCTTCCTTCGGCAGAGGAGCTCAAGCGTATATTTATGACGCTGCTGCGCCGCCTGCATCTCTCGAAGATCGTGGTGGAACGCTGGAACGGCGAGACGGTAGCGCTGACGGATGAAGGGAAGCTGCTGAAGGAGATTGGGGCGGAGAGCGATCAGAAATCGCTTGTATTATGGCAAAGCCAATTGAAATAGATGTGCTTTCGTATATAGGAAAGGGGATCGACGCGTGCAGCACATGATGAAATATGTCAGAAAATACGGCCTGCTGTTCACCTTCTGCGTCCTGCTCGTCAGCGTTGAAGCCTTGGCGGATCTGCTTCAGCCGACCATGATGTCGCATATTGTAGACGAAGGGGTTGCGACCAAAGAAATGGATAAGGTTCTCCATTTCGGCGGTTACATGCTATTGATTACGCTCGGAGGCGCTATTGCGGCATCAGGCCGCAATATTGTCTCCAGTATCGTATCCCAGCGGTTTGGCGCAGAGCTGCGTCAGGATTTATTCGAGAAGATTCAAGGGTTAAGCTTCGAAAGCGTAGACCGCTTCGACCGTGCGTCGCTGGTTACTCGGCTTACCAACGACGTGACGCAAGTCCAAAACTTCGTTAACGGAATGATGCGGATTTTTGTCAAGGCACCCATGCTTTGCATCGGAGGGTTTATTATGGCCTTCCGGTTAAATCCTTATTTATCCATCGTCCTTATGATTGTGATTCCGATCGTTGGTTTAATGATTGTGCTCAACATGAAGGTAGGTCTGCCGTTGTTCCTGAAGGTGCAGAATGCTCTGGACCGGTTAAACGGCGTTATGCGCGAATATTTGTCGGGCGTCAGAGTCGTTAAAGCCTTCAACCGGTTTGATCTCGAGGTCGATAAATTCAACGGTATTAACAAGCAATACGAGGTCCGGTCTACTTCCGCGCAGCGGGTTATGGCTGTATTCGGTCCCGCCGTTACGCTGGCGATGAATATCGGTATTGTGGCTGTTATCTGGCTTGGCGGAATCCGGGTCAACAACGGGCATACCCAGGTTGGTCATATTATCGCGTTCGTTAACTACATGACGCAAATCCTGTTCTCGCTGACGACAATGACGATGATCTTCAACATGTTCGTTCGCGCGAAGGCTTCAACGGGCCGGATTGTGCAGGTGCTTGCGGAGACCAATCCGATGACAGATCCGATCCAACCAATTGCTGCAAAAGAGCTGAAGGGCAAGGGCGCTATCGAATTTGACAATGTCAGCTTTTCCTATGAAGGTCCCCACGGCGAGCCCGTTCTCAAATCGATCAGCTTCAGCTGCCGGCCCGGGGAGACCGTAGCCATAATCGGATCAACCGGTTCGGGAAAAAGCACGCTGGTGAACTTGATCCCTCGTTTCTATGACGTTACGGAAGGGGCAGTCCGGATTAACGGCATCAATATTCGCGAGGTTGATACTCATGAGTTGAGGGAGAAGATTGCAATCGTTCCTCAGAAATCGGTGCTGTTCACAGGACCGGTAGTGGATAATATCCGGATTGGGAAGCAGGACGCATCTATGGAGGAAGTTGTGGATGCGGCCAAAATGGCTTCGGCTCATTCGTTTGTTTCGGAGCTGCCGGAGCAGTACAATACGATGATTGGCCAAGGCGGCGTGAATTTCTCCGGCGGGCAGAAGCAGCGAATTTCAATTGCGAGGGCGCTTATCCGGAAGCCGGATATTCTTATTCTTGACGACTGCACAAGCGCGCTCGACAGCGCGACGGAGGCATCCATCAAGCGCGCGATCAGCGAATACGCTAAGGATGTTACTTGTCTGCTCATTGCCCAGCGGATATCCTCCGTGAAGGATGCGAGCACCATCCTAGTGATGGACGATGGAGAAATAGTAGGCATGGGCAGCCATGACCGTTTGATGCAGGATTGCAAGGTTTATCAGGAGATCTACCGGTCGCAGATCGGCAAGGAGGTAGGTAACCATGCCTCAGCCTAACGGAACTAAACCAAATCATGACGGAACAGCGCGTTCCGAGGTTAATGTGCCCATGGGAGGCCGTCCGGGTGGCCCCGGATTTGGCGGACGCGGCGGACCGAAGCAAAAGCCGAAAAACTTTCGTGCGACTTTAATGCGCCTTTGGGGTTATTTGAGCGGCGAGCGTAAGCAGCTTGCCCTTGTATTCGGCTTTATCCTGATCGATTCCGCCATTATGCTGCTTGGACCTTATTTAATCGGAGTTGCCGTCAACGCAATGGCAGGAGGGAAAGGCGCGGTTGACTTCAGTCTGCTGCATCTCGTATTGTTTGCGCTTGTCGCTTCCTATTTGGCGGATGCCTCGCTGAGCTTCCTGCAGGGCTGGATGATGGCAGGGATCTCCCAGCGGATCGTCAGCCGGCTTCGGCGCACCTTATTCGAGAAGCTGCAGCGTTTGCCGCTTGTTTATTTCGATACCCGCAGGCATGGCGAACTGATGAGCCGACTATCGAATGATATCGACAATGTCAGCACATCCGTCTCGCAGACCTCGGCGCAGCTGATGACCGGCTCAATCGCGTTGCTCGGATCGCTGATCATGATGCTAGTGTTGAGTCCTCTATTAACGCTTGCAAGCCTGATTACGGTACCACTTGTGTTCCTGCTTGCCAGAACCATTACGAAACGAACGAGCGCGTTATTCAAAAATCAGCAAGCGCAGCTGGGACGATTAAACGGTCAAGTCGAGGAGACGATCACCGGTTTCCAGGTTGTCAAAGCCTTTAACTATGAAGCAACCTCGATTGCCGATTTCCGCAGAGACAATGACGAGTTGTGCAAAGTAAGCACCAAGGCGCAAATCTGGTCCGGTTTTATGATGCCGCTGCTCAGCGTAATTAACAATATCGGCTTTGCGGCAGTAGCGATCGTCGGCGGGATTATGGCCGTGCACGGAATGATCACGGTGGGAATTATCGCAAGCTTCTTGAGCTATTCCCGTCAATTTGTCCGGCCAATGATGGACTTGGCGAATACGTATAACGTTCTCCAGTCAGGGATTGCAGGAGCAGAGCGGGTATTCGAAGTGCTTGACGAGAAGGAAGAAGTTGAGGATGCTCCCGATGCCGTCGAGCTTGCTTCTCCCAAAGGCGAGGTTGTGTTTGAAAATGTGCAGTTCGGCTACCGCAGCGACGTGCAAATACTGAAAGGCGTCAGCTTCACGGCCGAAGCCGGCAGCAGCACGGCCTTAGTCGGACCAACCGGAGCGGGAAAGACAACCGTCATTAATCTGCTAAGCCGGTTCTATGACGTGACAGGCGGGAGGATCCTCATTGACGGGAGGGACATCCGGGATTACACGAGAGACAGCCTTCGACGGACCTTTGGCATCGTGCTCCAGGATACGTATTTATTTTCCGGCACGGTGAAGGAAAACCTGAAGTACGGCAAGCCGGAGGCAACCGACGAGGAAGTTCGGAGAGCGGCGCGTATGGCGGGAGCCGACGGATTCATCAGGCGCCTGACGCAGCAGTACGATACTCCGCTTACGGAGAATGGTGGGAACCTGAGCCAAGGGCAGCGGCAGCTGCTGGCCATCGCCAGGGCAATTCTTGCGGAGCCGTCCATTCTTATTCTGGATGAAGCGACCAGCAGCATTGATACCCGAACCGAGCTCCGGATTCAAGAAGCGATGCTTCAGATGATGGAGGGGCGCACCAGCTTTATCATCGCGCACCGGCTGTCCACGATTCAGAATGCCGATACGATTCTCGTCATCGACAAGGGAACGATTGCCGAGCAAGGCTCCCATAGCGAATTGATGGAGAAGGAAGGCATTTATTACGGCATGCACCGGAATTTAACCGTTTGAGAATAGGGGCTGACGGATTCTGCGAAAAATCCGTTCAGTCCTTTTCTATTCCCGTTACTCTCTCGTGACTATTCTATCATTTGTGCTCCCTAGTAAAAATTTGATATACTAGGGCCGTTGCTATACCGCTTCCACTTGTTGGTAGAATAAGGGTAGAGCATGGGAGGTTTATGGTGATTAATCAATGGGGAATCAAATCTGCCGCCGCCGTACTGGCACTTGCCTTGTTAACGAGTGGTATCTCCGAGGGGAAGGCCGAATCGGCAGCTGCAGTAACGGCAACGGCGACGTCTGCCGTTCCTGCCAAGACGACCATTCTATTAGATGATGTAGAGCTGCCTTTTGACAGCCCGCCAATAATCGTAAAAGGCGTTACTTTTGTTCCGTTCCGCACCATTGGCGAAGCGCTTGGACTGCAGAAGGTCGTCTGGGATGAGAAGACGCAGACGGTTACGGCGGAAGGCTCCAAGCTAGGCAAGGCGGTAAAGCTGTCCATGAAGCTTGGCAGCGATACTGCCGTTGTAAATGGAATGAACGTAAAACTGCCGGCTGCGCCTATGATGAGAAATAATCGCGTACTTATTCCATTAAGCTTTTTCAGCACCCAATTCGGCGCGCAGGTCGGCTGGAGCCAATCGACCAATACCGTAACAATCAAATCGCCGCAAAGAGCCATGCACTTGCGTACGTTCTATGCATTATCGTCCTTTTCCGAGCGTGACCTGGTAGATTCGGCGAACTCTGTGGCTTTTGGTTGGAGCAGGATTGACCGGGACGGCAACTTTACGCTCGAAGGCTCCGAATATCGAGTACCCGAGCCGAACGGCGATGTTACTCCGCAATCGCTCGTGCGCGATACGGCAGACAAGTCCATTAAGCCCTATCTGATGGTCTATTCCCTTGACGGGCAAAATGAATTGACAAAGATGATGAGCAGCGAGACTCTTCGCGCCAATTCGATCAGCGGCATTTCAAAAGCCATTTCGGATTATGGATTTGGCGGCGTGGTCTTGGACTTTGAAGGGCTTGGCTTCCAGCTTGACAAGATTGAGCAGCAGAAGCTTCTGAATGCTTATGCGAAGCAGCTAAGGAATGCACTCCCGAAAGATATAGCTTTGTCTCTTATCGTGCATGCTCCAAACAGCGCTTATCAAGGCTATGATTACAAGACTCTGGCATCCGTTGCCGACGATCTCATTCTAATGGCGTATAAATACAATCCGTCTGGCACGGCAGCTCAAGTGCCGGAGCCTAATAATAAGGTGAACGAGGCGATCCAGCAGGCTCTGAAAGCCGGCGTGCCCAAATCCAAGCTTCTGCTTGGGATTGACCTAAGAGCCGAAACGCCGCAATCGATTGATGATAAGCTTGGCCTTGCCAAACGTTATCAGTTGAAGGGTGCAGCGCTTTGGCGCTTGGGCGTGTACCGCCAATATTCGCCGGATATGATTCCAGCAATTAATAAATCCGTTATTAAAGAATAGTTAAACGCACAACAGCGGCAGAATGGGATGTTTATCCGGTTCTGCCGCTGATTTTTTTGGAATGGCGTTAAGCTAGCAAGCCGGATAAGGCAATATGTCGTTAATATCGTTAAAGCTGTAATGGAAGGTGGCGAACTGCGAGGCGTACATATATTGCATGATGTAAACCTCGCCCCCTTGCACGCTGCAGATGACCCCGGATACGCCTTGGCCGTTGCGAAGAGAAATGCCGACCGGACGTCCGATAAACATCATGGCTTTTTGCTGAACGGACATTTGTCCCTGCATGAACATAATCCAATCAACCTCCTGATTGACTTTAATGGTATAATGGTGGGTAGACGATCAGCAACGCGAGAGAATGGAGCTTTGAAGGATGAAGAGATTCAAGAAATTTTATATTGAGATTACGAGTATTTGTAACCTGGCGTGCTCCTTCTGTCCACCAACCGAACGCGCGAAAGGATTTATAAGCATAGAAGATTTCACGGAGCGGCTTGATCAGATCAAACCGTTTACGGACTATATCTATTTCCATTTGAAGGGCGAGCCGCTGCTCCATCCCAAGATTGACCAGCTGCTGGATATCAGCCACGAGAAGGGCTTTAAGGTCAATATTACGACGAACGGAACGCTGCTTCAGAAAAATAAACATAAGCTGCTGTCGAAGCCGGCGCTCCGGCAAATGAATTTCTCGCTTCACAGCTTTGACGGGCATGCCGGCTCCAAGGATAAGGAAGGTTATATCAGCGGCGTTTTATCCTTCGTCCGCGAGGCCATGGAACAGACGAACATGATTACTTCGTTCCGCTTGTGGAATTTGACGCAGGATAACATGACGAATGCAGAGAGACAGCGGAACCGCGAGATTCTATCGATGATTGAAAAAGAATTCGAGCTGGATTATCTTATCGAAGAAAAGGTTATGCCCGGAAGCGGAGTCAAAATCGCCGACCGTGTCTATTTGAATCAAGACTATGAATTCGAGTGGCCGGATCTGAAGGCGAAGGAAGATGACGGCAAAGGCTTTTGCTACGGACTGCGGAATCAGGCAGGCATACTTATTGACGGTACCGTGGTGCCGTGCTGCCTAGACGGTGAGGGTATCATTAATCTCGGCAATATGAATGAGCAGCGTTTCTCGGACATTATCGAAGGGGAGCGCGCGACAAATCTCGTTGACGGCTTTTCGAGACGGGAAGCGGTTGAGGAGCTGTGCCGCAAATGCGGCTATCGCCAGCGCTTCGGCAAGTAAAGAAATCAGTCATGCGGACAGCCGTGAACGTTATACGTTTACGGCTGTTTTTTTGGCATGCTTATCCATAAAAATCATTACAGTTTCTGCTTCTGCATCCTATGAAGGTGGATGACTAGCCGTGTCTAGTCCCATAATTCTTTGAAATAGCGCCTTGAACGCTGTGCCGAATAGATGCCCGGCGCTCCCGCGCACAGATAAGCAACCGCGCACCCTATCAGCATATACAACCAGCCAAAGCCATGGAGGCCAAACAGCTCAAGGCCAAGAATAAAGCTGGCAAGCGGCGTATTGGTAGCTCCGCTGAAGATCGAGATTAAGCCGATTCCGGCAAGCAAGGGAACGGATACGGCAAGCAGGTTGGCAAGGGCACTGCCAAGCGTTGAGCCGATCACAAATAACGGCGTAACCTCGCCGCCCTGGAATCCGGATCCAAGAGTAATGGAAGTGAAGATTGTTTTCCACAGGAAGGCCAACGGAGATGCGGCTTCCTCAAACGAATGCTGCAACAACGGAAGGCCAAGGCCTAAGTAATTCCTTGAGCCGATGAGATAGACCAGCGCGATAATAATAAGGCCGCCAATAAAGCTTTTGATCATCGGATTAGGCAGCAGCTTCGCAAACCAGGCTTTTAACCGATGGGTGAGCGTAACGAACAACAGCGCTGCAAGCCCGAATAGCACGGAAGCCGCGGCAATTTTGACCAACAGCATTACGCTAAGCGGAGGGACCGGGCCTAGCGAATAATGAAGATGGTGCACGCCCCAGGCCAGTGTCGTATAATGGCCAACGTAGCTGGCGAGAAAAATCGGAAGAATCGACTCCAGGGAAATCATGCCAAGCGCGGCAACTTCAAGGGCAAAAACCGCACCGGCGGCAGGTGTGCCAAAGACCGAGCCAAATCCGCTGCTGATCCCGCATAGCAGGATGATTTTGCTTTCAGCTCCGCTAAGCTTGAAGCGCTTGCCGATCACCTCAGCCAAGCTGCCGCCCATTTGAACGGCTGTACCTTCCCGCCCTGCGGAGCCGCTGAATAAATGAGTAATAATCGTACCAAACAGAACAAGCGGCGCCATGCGCAGAGGAACAGCGGTCTCTCCGCCATAGATCCGGTCAAGCAGCAGATTGTTGCCTTTTGCCGCATCTTTCCCGTATTGCATATAAAGCCAGCTGACCAGCGCTCCGCCAAGGGGGAGCAGCCACAGCAGCCAAGCGTGCGACATGGACATTTCCGTTGCCCATTCCAAGCTTGTCAGGAAGAGAGCGGACGCCGATCCGGTACAAATGCCGACGACAGCCGCAACGGTCAGCCGCAACAAGGATGTTTTCATAACGTTAGCCATAAACCCGATAAGCTCCTAACTGAAGGGGAATTCACGTAAACAACTATTTATTTACTATCGTACATTTTGAAAATAACGTCAATAACCGGCAGAAGTGGTACACTAGAATCCAGATGAGTTTATGCGTAAAGGAGTCAGCTTAACGGATGATGTTTACGACCTTGAATGAACTCGATAACACCTTGTGGCCGCTAGCGAAGAAGCTGTACGAACAGTCCTTTCCGAAGGAAGGGCGAAAGCCCGATGCGATCATTAACGGGATGTTCCGGAAAATGCCTTGTTTCTTCCATACTCTCTCCGAAGACGGCACTGTAGATGCGATGGCTCTGTCCGGACTGACAGGCGGAGGCAAGATACTGCTTATCGATTATATCGCGGTATCCGAGCAGAGGAGGGGAGAGGGGATCGGCTCCCAACTGATTCAAGCCATTACGGAATGGGCGCAAAAAGTCATGTTTCTAGACGGACTGCTTATTGAAGTGGAATCGGAGCCTACGCCAACGAACGAGCAGCGTGTCCGATTCTGGGAGCGGAACGGGTTCACGATTACCGATTACGAGCATCCTTATATTTGGGTACCCGAGCCATACCGGGCCATGTACAAACAGCTGAATCAGGAAACCGCCTGGCTTGGTGACGGAAGCGGGAAGAAGCTGTTCCGTTACATAACTTCCTTTCATGAAAAGGCGTATTCTAAGAAATAAGCAGGAGGAGATTACAGATGGAAAATCCGTTAAACAAAACATTAAACCGGACATATATTTTAAGCTTTCTGGAGGAGCTTCTTCAGATTCCAAGTCCCAGCGGCTATTGCATGAACATTATGAAACGGCTCGAGGAAGAGGCGCAAAAGCTTGGTTTTACGATGGAGCGTACCCCGAAAGGGAACGGGATGATTACGATTGCGGGCAGCGGCAATTCGGACGAAGCGATTGCCTATACCGCCCATGTCGATACGCTTGGCGCCATGGTTCGGTCCATTAAACCAAACGGGATGCTGCGTATTACTCCCATTGGCGGTTATAACATGGAGACGATTGAAGGAGAGTATTGCCTCATTCACACCAGGGACGGAAGGCAGTACGAGGGAACGGTCTTGTCTACCAAAACCTCCGTTCATGTCTATCCGGACGCAAGGGAATGGAAGCGGGACGAAGCCAACATGGAGATCCGAATCGACGAGAATACGTCCAGCAAGGCGGAAACGGAGTCTCTCGGCATTGCGGTAGGCGACATCGTGTCTTGGGATCCGAGAGTGCGGATTACGCCGCAGGGCTGGGTGAAATCCCGGCATCTGGACGATAAGGCCAGCGTTGCGGCGTTGTTTGGCCTACTGGAATGGTTGAAGCGGGTCGATAAGAAGCCGGAGCGTACGCTTAAGCTTATTTTCTCCACTTACGAAGAGGTTGGTCACGGCAATTCTTATATGCCAGCCGACATTACGGAGTTAATCGCGGTGGACATGGGGGCGATTGGCGACGATTTGTCCACGACGGAGCGGGATGTATCGATCTGCGCCAAGGATTCCTCCGGACCGTACGATTACGAGATGACTTCGAGACTGATCGAGCTTGCGAAGCAGCATCAGCTGCCTTATGCCGTCGATATTTATCCGCATTACGGCTCCGACGCTTCTGCTGCGCTGCGGGGAGGAAGCAACATTCGCGCAGCATTAATCGGACCGGGCGTGCATGCTTCGCACGCGATGGAACGGACTCACGCCGATGCGATCGTAAATACCGCAGCTCTGCTGCTTGCGTACCTGGGATTATCCGCTGCCTAACGGATGATTTATTACTTCTTCGCGCTGCTGACAGCCGCGGTCGTCTTGCTGGTGAACAATCCCCGCAGCGAGATGAACCGCTGGGCGGCATTTTTCCTCGGCGCAGCCGCGATAGGCGGCTTGACGGATGTATTAATCCTGTACGGCTATAACGAATGGGCAAGCATTGAGCAGCTGCTGAACCATACGTTATCTCCTTACGGCATTCTTGTATTTAGCTTGGTTTATTCCGAGCTGGTACCCGTAAAAAGAGTGAGACTTTATTTGAAGCTGGCTTTGCTTGTTCTTCCTGCATGGATGATGACGACTACGCCGCTAATACCCGAAATCCAACTGGATTACCGTTTCCTGCTAGGCTGGGCAGCCCCTTATTACATTGCTGCCTGCCTCTTGCTTATCGTCTCCTTATGGAAGGAGACGAACCGCCGCAAGCGAAGGAACCGTTTCATAGCAACCATTATAATTGTTCCGACTATTCTGGCGGTGCTGCTCTTCATTAACGTAGCGGCTGTTGCGGCTCCTGATCTGGATACTTTCCGCTATGTGTCCTTGTTCATTATTTATTCGTTATCCGTTGCTCTGATTTGCACGTTTATTTACGGCGTGCTGGGCGTAAGACTTCGCTTTGAGAAGGACCCGCTCGAAGGAACGATGAAGGCGGTCAGCTCAGGAGCGGTGCAGCTTAATCATTCCATCAAAAACGAAATCGGCAAAATTGCCATCAGCTCCGATAATCTGAAGCGGGAGTTGGCGGACCAATCGCCCGACTCTTTATCTCATCTCGCTATCATTACGTCAGCTTCGGAGCACATGCTTGGCATGGTGAACCGGATTCACAGCCAGATGCGGGACATCGTTCTTGTAGAGAAGCCATTCAGGCTGGATCAGCTGGTGCATAGCTGTTTGGCTGCGCATAAAGGGATGTTTGAGCAGAAGGAAATCCATGTACAGGACGAATATGCCTGCCGGCCAATTCTGATTGGCGATCCCGTTCACTTATCCGAAGCAATCGGCAACGTATTGATAAACGCGGTTGAAGCGATGGAGACCGGAGGGGGATTAACCATTCGTCTGGAACGGGAAAAGAAGTCCGTGCAGTTAACGATTAATGACGATGGGAGAGGGATTCCGGACAATCAGCTGGAGCGGGTATTTGAACCGTTCTTCAGCACGAAGAACCGCTCAAGCAACTTTGGTCTAGGCCTTTCTTACGTGTACAATGTGATGAAGAAGAGCGGAGGTTCTGTTGACGTCATCAGTAAGGTAAATGATGGGACAACCGTTATTTTTCATTTTGCCGCTAAAAACATCCGCCTCGGCTGACAGGAGGATCATGCCATGTCAACGATTAAAATCTTTCTTGTCGAAGATGATCCGGACTGGATCCGGGCAATGACCGCCTATTTGAACAGCGAGTCTGATCTGGAGGTCACAGGCTTCGCCACCTCTTCTCGCGAAGCGATTGAGAAGGCAAGGCAGCTCGACTTCGATGTTGTTCTGCTCGATATTCAGCTGACGGACTACGAGGAGGAAGGCATCCATACCGCTATTGAGATGAACGATATTCATCCGGCAAAGATCATTATGCTGACGTCGATGAAGGACGAATCCGTCATTATGCAGGCTTTTACAGCAGGGGCGGTTAATTACGTGGAGAAGACCCATTACAAGGAGCTCCCCCATGTGATTAGGACCGCGTTTCAGCACCCCCGCGCGATGGATGCCTTGCTCAAGGATTACGCCAGGCTGAAGCGGGAGGAGCAGCTCAAGCAGCTGACGGCCGCCGAGCGGGAAGTGTTTGAACTGATCGAGCAGGGCTACACGCAGCCGCAGATGGAGAAGAAGCTGTACAAGACGGAAAGCACGTTGAAGAATCAGGTGAACAAAATGCTCAAAAAGCTGGGGGTAACAAGCCGTAAGGAAGCCGTGGAAAAGGTGCGGCGAAAAGGCTTGCTCCCGCCTAAATAACGACATTTATGCATGGACGCTGCTTTCAAGAGGCAGCGTCCTTTTTTCTGCATAGGGAAGGGTTCTAAAAAAGTTAGAACTGCCGGCATCCGGCCTCCCGTCCTACAATGTAGGGGAAGGGAGCTGAATTGCCAATGAAACGGAGACCGATTTATGTGGAATTGAACATTCATGCCGATATGGAAAAGCTGTGGACCTATACCCAGACCGCCGAACTGCATGAGCAGTGGGATTTGCGGTTTTCAAGCATCACTTATCTGCCCCGCAACGCAGAGAGAAATACGCAGGCTTTTCTCTATGAGACGCGTATTGGATTCGAAGGGACGGGGGCCAGGCTGTCTACCCTTGCATTCGGCTCGGAGCAGAAGATTTCCTTAATCCGTCATGGAGCGGGATATTGGCAGTACCGCCAGAATGCGGACTCGATTACCTTTCTTACGAGATACGATTATGCCACCCGGTTCGGCCGGCTGGGCCAATGGTTCGACAGCCTTTTGTTCCGGCCTTTATTCGGCTGGGCGACCGCTCTCAGCTTTGATGTTTTGCGGCTATGGCTGGAGAAGCAGATCCCGCCGGCAGTAAGCCTGCAGCGAACGTTGATTCATTATTTGTGCACGGGACTGTTAAGTCTGCTATGGCTGTATGAGGGTCTTATACCGAAGTGGATATACCCGGAAGCTGGGGAACTAAGCATGATGCAAAGCACGCATATGTTCCCGGGAATGGAACTGCAAGCTCTCAAATGGCTTGGAGCCGCGGAGATTCTGCTAGGATTGATGCTTCTGCCGTATCACCGGGCGAAATGGATTTACCAGCTGCAGTCAGCCGGATTATTGGCTCTTGCAGGAGGAGCCTTGGCTTGTACGCCTTCGCTTCTAACTCAGCCGTTTAATCCATTTGTTATAAGCGCGGCTATGTTAGGTCTATGCTTGACGGGCATGTGGACTTCCCGGGACTTGCCTAACGCAGTCAATTGCATTCGCAAGAAAGGGGAAGGGAAGAAATGACCAGATCCATCTATGAACAAGCATTGGGAGCGCAATTCGGCAATCTCCATCCTCGCATTCAGGAGAGATTCGGTTTCAGCAGCAAAGATCAGGTTGCTTCAATCGGGCAAGGCGTGATGGACCGGATCTGGTTTAACAAGTGGGCGACATTGCCGCTTGCAATAGGGTCTGCGCGCCACATTATGTTCCCTGAGGGAGGGAGCGGCATCCCATTTACGATTGAAAATTATGCCTATCAGGACGGGTATGGCCGCGAAACGGTAACCTGGATCCGCAAATTTCAATTCAAGCGGGCCATTCGGCATTTTGACGCAACGATGATTTACAGCTCCGAGAGAAAGAGAATCGTGGACTACTTGGGCAATAAGCAGCATTTGGCCGTAGACCTGGACATTACGGCTGCAAGCAACGGAGGAATACGGATCCGCTCGGGAGCTCAGCGGTTCTATGAAGGATGGATTCAGTTTACCTGGCCGGCACAGCTTACCGGAACGGCCGATGTAACCGAATGGTATGACGATAACCGGCAAAAATACCGGATTAGCGTCAACGTAAGCAGTCCCGTATTGGGCACGGTTTTTCATTACGAGGGAAGCTTTGACGCGGAATTGATCCCTTTGAAGCTCATTCCGGCCGATGCGAAGCCGCTTCGGGAAGAAGCGAGAGAGTAATGCCATATATTAGCTTTGCGTGAAACGACAAATTTTTCTAAACAGAGGAAGGAAAAAAAGACTATATGTCGAATGAAATAAGGATTAAAGCTTCATGTATTCATGAGAAATAGAGGTTGAAGCATGCATAATTCGGTGTTTTTCAAGAGCGTCATTAACTCAAACTCCATATTTGATTCAATGGGGCTTCTTGGCCATTTTTTGAAAGAGACGATCGGCTGCGAGCATATTTGTTTATTTCTGATGGAAGATACACAGCGTCAGGAGCCTACTGCATATTCGTACAACATGCTGCAGGCGGATTCCAGCCAGCTTCAGCAGCTTGCCGTGCAGGCTGATTTTTTCGAACGTATTCCTGATGGAAGACCACTGCGACCAGATGATACGATAGACGGAATCTCCCTTTCGGATACGTCTTTCCACACGATATATCCCTTCCATATAAAACGTAATACAACGCGCGGCACTCTCCTGCTCTGTTTTCAATCTCAGCGATCCTTAACACCCGAAGAGCTTCAAATTTGCCGAATTAATAAGCTGCATATGGACCAGCTCATTGATAAGATCTATTTCCGCAAGCAATTCTTGAAGGAACAGTCTTACGAAAGCTTGTTCAATACGCTGCGGATGAAAGACAGCTTCACCGTGGACCATTGTTATAACGTCGCCTTTTATTCCTCATTGCTTGGAGAAAAGCTAGGCCTTTGCCGGGCTGAGCTTGAGCTGCTGAAGCTGGCCGCTCTTCTGCACGATATAGGCAAGCTGGCTATTCCGGATCATATCCTGATGAAACCCGGCAGGCTTACCGATGAGGAATTTGACGTGATCCGCCAGCATCCGGCGATCGGATACCAGCTGCTGAAGGACCTGCCGGAAGTACAGGACATCCTGCCTATAGTCAGGTGGCATCATGAGCGTATTGACGGGAGAGGTTATCCGGATGGCCTCAAGGGAGATGAAATTCCGCTGCTTGTCCGGATCGTCAGCCTGGCGGATGCTTTCGACGCGATGACTTCAACCCGGGTATATCGCAGCTCCCTTCATGTGGAGGAAGTCCGAAAGCAGTTAATTACGAATGTTAATTCGCAGTTTGACGAACAGCTCGTCACGCTGTTCCTAGAGATCATCGATGAGCAAATGACGATGAGAACCTTACCTACTGGGGAATGAAATCGGAAAGAGAGTTGGAGTATGTCATTGCGTGAAAAGATACTCATCGTAGACGATGAACCGCATAATGTACAAATTCTTCGTATATTTTTGAACTCCTTAAATTACAGCATACATACGGCGGAGTGCGGCTCTGAGGCATTGCGGTTGTACGATGAGATTCGTCCGGATCTTATACTACTGGACGTGATGATGCCTGACATGTCGGGTTTTGACGTCTGCAGGCAGTGGATGAGCCGGGAAGAATTTGATACCCCCGTTATCTTTTTGTCTGCCAACGTGCAGAAGAAGGATATTTTGCAGGGCCTTCAGCTTGGTGCCTTTGATTATTTGACTAAGCCTTATGACCTTGATCTGCTCGAAATGAAGGTCAGCTATGCCTTGGGACAAAAGCAAAAGCTGGAGCGCTTGATGAGCGACAAGGAAAAGCTTTCCGAAAGGGCAAACACGGATGCTCTGACCGGACTCTACAACCGGATGTATCTGAATGAAGTACTGTTGGAATCATCGGTTAGCCTAGCCGATTACGGCGCCATGCTCATGATTGACATGGACAATTTCAAATTCATTAACGATACGTATGGTCATCTTGTAGGGGATCAGGTGCTGAGAGAGATTGCTTACATTATTCAGAAGACGATCTCGTCGGAGAATGATCTTGCCTTCCGTTTTGGAGGGGACGAGTTTCTTGTACTGTTGCGGCAGGAAGAGGGGGCGATGGAGACAGCGCAGGAAATTATCCGCACGGTAAATGAACTTGCAATTGGCTCGCTGGTGGAACAGGGAACGACAGCTTCAGTCAGCATCGGAATTACGAAGAGCTCTGACCATTATTCCTTTGAACAGATAATAGGCTTTGCCGATCGAGCCTTGCTGCGGTCCAAAAAAAGCGGCAAAAACCAGATCACGATCTATTAAACGGATGGATAGGTGAATATTGATGATGGAATTAAAGAGCTTCAAGAAATTGTTTCTGATGACGAAAGTGATCAATTCGCAGTTTGAGCTGTCCGATATTTTGCAAGTATTCGTTGATGCCATTGCCAGCGAAATTACGCAGGCGGATTTGGTCGGATTTTTCCTTAAGCAGCCAGACGGAACTTTTATCGGTTACAAGGGAAATAAGATGTCCATCGATATTACGGAGCTCTTGATTGACCCGCAGAAAGACCGCTTTGTTTGCGATATTTTGGAGAGAAGAGCAAGCGACTACATCGACGACACCAACGTTGACCCGCGGATTGACGATGATAAGAAGCTGCTGATGAAAATTAAATCTATTTTAGGCATTCCCGTTATTGTGAACGATTCGGTATTTGGCGTTGTATTTGTCCATGATTTCGGGAAACCGATGAATCTGACCCGCGAGCAGATCGAAGTGACGGAAGCGTTCGTCAATATGGTCAGCGTTGCCATTCATAATATTCAGATGTTCGAAAATACGAAAAATCTCGTGGATAAGCAGCAGCTTCTTCTCGATGCCACAAAAGCGTTGTCCAAGTCGTTGTCCGTCCGCGAAGTCCTTAAAACCTGCTTCCATTACATGAAACGGGCAACGGGCTCCGACGAAGTGGGCATTCACCTATATAACGAGAAGGATCGTACGATCGAGCCTTATCATATTTCCTCGGTGAGCGTTACGGAAGAGGAATGGAAGAATAGACACCGCGAAGACATCAAGCTGAGCATCGATAAGGACAAGCTGTTCTACGAGGTTGTAACGGAGAAAAAAGCGATAGCCATTTCGGACGTGTATGCGGACACGCGTCCGGACCACCGGGCTTGCGAAATGTTCGGGATTAAGAGTCTGCTGCTGATCCCGCTTGTTGCAAAAGACCGCGTGTTTGGCGATGTGGTTATCCCGACGATGCACAAAAGCCGCGAATACGAGCAAGGCGAAATCGAGTTCTGCCAATCTATTGCGGATGTGACCGCAACCGCGCTTGCCAACGCGATCCATACCGAGCATCTGGATTATTCCGTCAATGTGCGCTCCATGGAGCTGCAGCAGGCCAACTTTAAGCTCGAAGGGTTGGTCAAGGAGCTCGAGTACTTAAACGAGCTGAAGAGCGACTTCATCGCAACGCTATCCCATGAGCTCCGTACGCCAATTACGGCAGTAAAGGGTACAGTCGATATATTGCGCAAGGAAGTACTAGGCAAGCTGAACGACTCCCAACTGGATCTGCTGGAGACGGCGGGGAAATCGATCGAGCGTCTGCTTAATCAGGTGAATGAGCTGCTTGATTTCGCAAAGCTTGAGAACGGGAAATTTGAATTGATGTATTCGGAGTTTGATTTCGAAGAATTGATCCGTGAAGCCACCCATATCGTAGATTCGCTTATCAACAAGAAGAAGCTCGACCTTAAAGTAGAGATTCATGCGGGCGAGAATAGAACGATGCGGGCGGACCGCGAGCGGATTTTGCAGATTTTGCTGAATCTTCTCTCGAACTCCATTAAGTTTACTCCTCCAAGAGGTAAAATTACGATCAAGGCTTACATGAAGGACAATGAAATGACGATCGAAGTAATTGATACCGGTATAGGAATACCGGTGGAGAAGCAGAAAAACATCTTCACGAAGTTTTATCAGGTGAACAATCAAATTAACGGTACAGGCCTTGGCCTTGCGATTTCCAGGCAGCTGATTGAAATGCACGGGGGCAATATTTCGTTCGAATCGACGGAAGGTGAAGGCTCCGTATTCAAATTTACCGTTATGAAATAAGAGAAGAGAGAAAAAGGAGAATAAGATGAGAGCAATCGAAGCTGGATTAAGATTTTTGGTTAGCCAAGGGGTCAAGTACATTTTCGGGGTCCCGGCGGGCTCTATCAATGCTTTGTATGATTGCTTGCATGAACTTCCAGAATTAACATCCATTGTAGCCAAGCATGAATCAAGTTCAGGTTATATGGCAGCTGCCTATACACGAATTACAGGTATTCCAAGCGTTTGTGTCGGTTCCAGCGGTCCCGGCGCAACGAATCTGGTAACGCCTGCCGCAAATGCATGGCGCGAGAAGCTCCCGGTTATTTTTCTGACTGGCGCAATTCCTACCACAAAATTCGGAAAAGGCGGGGGCCAGGAGCTGAATGCGGATCCGATCTTCGCTTCCGTCACCAAGCTGAGCAAGACCGTTACCGATCCCGAAGATCTGCCGCGTGTCCTGGCCGAAGCTTACAACACCGCAATTAGCGGAATTCCCGGACCGGTACATATTACGATTCCGATCAACATGCAAATGACGGAGATTGGCGAGCCGGAACAATTGACGGCGGTTCAAACACAGTCCGTTCAGCCAGACGCGGATGAGATTGAAGCTGCGGCCGCTGCGATTAAGAGAGCTGGGCGCCGCGGCGCGTTGATGCTTGGGCACGGCTCCAAGGAATTTAAAGATACGATTCAGCGTTTCGCCGAGCTAACCGGCTGGCATGTTGCGACTACGCCTCGCGGCAAAGGCGCATTCCCCGAGAATCATCCGCTTGCCCTTGGCGTCTATGGACTGGCGAGCAATGATTCGGCGGTAGACTATCTGCGCGGCGATAACCATGATCTGTTAATGATCGTTGGTTCCGCGTTAGGCGAGTCGGCAACAAGCAGCTGGGATGAACGTCTCGTAAATGGCAAACAGATTATCCATATCGACCATGATAAACGGGAGCTGGGTAAAAACTTCGATACGGATTATCCGGTACACGGAGATATCGAGCTTGCGGTATGGCAATTGATCGACCGTCTTACCGCAGGCATGAAGGAAGAACAGCTACAGGAGATTTCCAGCGCCTACAAGCAAGCGGCTGCCACTTTGGAAGCAGCCGGTCCGGGGACCGAGGATTGGAATACAAAATCCGCTATCCGCCAGCTTAATCTTCTTGCGCCATACAATGCGCGGTACTACGTGGATATCGGCGAATTCATGACGTACTCGATTCAAAATCTCGTTATCCGCGAGAATCAAGCGTTCGACATCAACATTAACTTTGGCGGTATGGGCTCGGGGATCAGCGGCGCATTGGGTGCCCAGCTTGCTGAGCCCGATCGTCCGATCATCAGTATTACCGGCGATGGCTGCTTCTTTATGCATGGCATGGAAGTGTTGACAGCCAAG
The DNA here is from genome assembly GCF_037147795.1 of Paenibacillus sp. MMO-177. Taxonomy (NCBI): domain Bacteria; kingdom Bacillati; phylum Bacillota; class Bacilli; order Caryophanales; family Paenibacillaceae; genus Paenibacillus; species Paenibacillus sp. MMO-177. Next base: position 29,481 of record NZ_JBBCUR010000002.1, read on the forward strand.
GAATACAATCTCCCGATTGTGTTTGTCGTCATAAACAATGCACGCCTTGGCATGGTTTACCACGGGCATATGCTGCAGTACAGACGTTGCCTGGAGGACTTCTCCCAGCAGCGGACAAGCATCGCTGATGTTGCCAAAGCGCTTGGCGTCCGTTACGCGCAAGCCGAATCCTTGGACGAGCTCCGGCCTGAGCTTGCGCAGGACTGGTTCGACCAATCGAAAGGGCCTATCGTAATTGAGATCAATGTCGAGGGGAACGAGATTCCTCCGATGGGCGAGCGCGTTAAGTTTTTGCAGGGCGCGACTTATTAAGGAATAAACGAAAAGCTGCTTCCGTTTAAATACGGGCAGCTTTTTTCTATTATCCGTAGATCGCATAAAAAGGGAATTGACGTGAGACGTTAAGGGCAATAGAAGGGAGGCGTCAGCAATGCGAAGGAAAGAAATACCGTCCTTTTATTTCTATATGCTGCATGGCTTGCTTGTTTCCGTTGTGCTTGTCCTTATCTTGTCCTTAGCTGAGCATCCCGCAGTGTCTGCCGGCCAGCGGTTCGCGAAGCACGCCGCTGTTATCGCCCATCGCGGTGCATCCGGCTATGCCCCGGAGCATACCCTTGCTGCTTTCCGCGGCGCCATTGAAGCGGGGGCGGATTATATCGAGATCGATCTTCAGCTTACTAAGGACGGTCAAATAATCGCTATGCATGACAATACGGTAAACCGCACGACGAATGCAAAAGGCAAGATAGCGTCCATGACTCTTGATGACATTAAGCAGCTCGATGCAGGCTCCTGGTTCAATAGACATCATCCGATGTATGCCAGAGAAGAATTTACGGAGCAGCAGGTGCCTTCGCTTTCCGATATATTCGTTGCCTTTGGCCGAGGGACGCGTTATATACTGGAAATTAAAGATACGCAGAACAACCCGGGAATCGAAGAAAAGCTGCTGGCCACCATCCGCCAATTCCAGCTCGAGGACCAAGTGATTATCCAGTCCTTTGATGCCAAGAGCTTAAAGAAGATTCACAGGATGGACGACAAGATCGAATTGCTTCAACTGATGTGGTACAACACGTCGGCTAGGATTAGCAGCGCTTCCTTGGATAAGATCAAAAAATACGCTACGGGCATCAGTCCTAACTTCCCTAAAATCAATGCTGCTTATGTGCATAAGGTTCAAAAATCCGGTCTTCGCATCTACCCCTATACCGTTAATTACCAATTAAACATGGATCGGGCATTGAGCTGGGGGGTTGACGGAATATATACGGATTATCCGGACCGGTTTCGCGAAGTGCTGCAGCGAAACAGCAGCTATGTGTATTTGCTGCGATATACGCTTTCCCAGTGGCTAAACAGCTGAACCCGTAATCGCTATCGGCCATTGCGAAGCTTCAACGTTCGCCGGATCAGCATGGGCAAAGTCATGCTTCCGGCTGTCGCCGCTATAAACGAGTGAAAGGGGATAAACAGACCATAGTAGGCGGCAGTGCTAATTACGATATCAATAATAATGAACTTTCTAACCTCCGACATTGGTATAACCACTATCACAAAAGATTGTTTATTTCCCATACGCCTTCCCCCAGCTCCAATAATCTCTATCTCCCATCCTATTTCGGATTATCTTTGTCCCATTCGGTTTATCTGTTACATAATGGCAATCATTCAAGGGCACATTGTAAATAACAATTATGCGAAGAATGGGGGCGGGCTCGAGAATGAGTGAGGCTGCAGCATTATGGCGTACATCCAAAAACAGGAATTTGTTGTTAAGCGCCGGATTCAGCTGGCTGTTCGACGCCATGGATGTAGGACTTGTGTCGTTTATCGCAGCGGCTTTAAGCGTCGATTGGAATCTTAATGCCGAGCAGATTGGTCTTCTAGCCGCGATAAACTCTACCGGAATGGCGTTTGGCGCAGCAGTATCCGGATCGCTTGCTGACCGCTATGGGCGCAAAGCCGTCCTGCTATGGACTTTGCTTCTATTTTCCGTAGCCAGCGGATTGTCTGCCCTTGCGCCTAATTTATTGGTTCTGGCTGTATTGCGTTTCGTTGCGGGGTTTGGTCTAGGCGGAGAGCTTCCGGTTGCTTCGACGCTAGTGTCGGAATCGGTGCCTGTTGAGGTTAGAGGCAGAGCGATTGTTCTGCTTGAGAGCTTCTGGGCGGGCGGCTGGATTCTTGCTGCTCTCATCTCCTATTTCTTTATCCCGCATTACGGATGGAGAATGGCGCTCGTTATCGGCGCGATCCCCGCGGTCTATGCTTTGTTCCTAAGACGGGCAATCGAAGATTCCCCTCGCTATAGGGAGCAGGCCGACAGGAGAAAGCTCAGCTTTCGCGAACGCATGGCCTCCTTATGGTCCGGGCCTTATCAACGGGCCACCATCACGTTGTGGATTCTATGGTTTACCGTCGTCTTCTCTTATTACGGGATGTTCCTGTGGCTGCCAACCGTTATGGTGTTGAAAGGCTTTACGCTCGTCAAGAGCTTTCAATACGTTCTTATCATTACTTTAGCTCAATTGCCGGGCTATTTTACGGCAGCTTATTTGATTGAACGTGTCGGAAGAAAAGCGGTGCTTGGCATTTATCTGCTAATGACCGCAGTATGCGCAATCTGGTTTGGGAATGCCAGTACAGCCGGCGTGCTGCTCACCGCGGGCATTTTCTTGTCCTTCTTCAACTTGGGGGCATGGGGAGCCATGTATGCTTACACGCCGGAGCTGTATCCTACAAGCGTCCGCTCGACTGGAGTAGGCTTTGCCGCCGCCTTCGGGAGAATTGGGGGGATTATCGGGCCATATCTGGTAGGCTTGCTAATTGACAAAGGCACAACCATTACTGCCGTATTTGTTGTTTTCTTTGTTGCGATTGTCATTGGAGCGTTAACGGTCATGTTGTTTGGCCGGGAGACTAAAGGGATTGATCCTGACCGCGCGTGACGCGGTAAGGAGGCAGGAGGTGTGAGGATGAGAGAGGATGGTTTCTCTCCATCGCTGCATGCCAATATCGAGAGAATGAAGCTGGTGATGGGGTATAGCTCGGATTTTATCGTTCGCGAGCTGATCCTTCCGGGCGATAAGAAGATGGTCATCTTCTATCTCGACGGCATGGTTGACAAGAAGGAGCTTCAGGACAGCGTCATCTCTGCTTTGCTGGACCGGACACCGGTAGAGCCCGTTACGCTTCTGGAACTAAAAAATCATGTTCTGGATGCAGGCGATGTATGCGTTATTCGTACGTTAGAGGCTGCATTGGAGCACATTTTTTCCGGCAGCTTATTTATCATGATGGATGGCGTCGTAGACGGGTTAAGCGTTGCTTTGCCTGGCTGGAGCGACCGCGCCATTACGGAATCCAAGACCCAATCGGTTGTACGCGGTCCCCAGGACTCCTTCACGGAGACACTGCGTACGAACACAACCCTGGTCAGACGCAGAATTAAGGATACAAGAATACGGATTGTCTCGCTCAAGGTCGGCAAAATGACCAAAACCGATGTAGCGGTTATGTATATGGACGGTCTTGCGGATGAAAAACAATTGCAGACGCTAATCGGACGATTGAAGTCTTGCAAACAAGACCGGATTCTCGAAGGGGAATACCTGGAAGAGTTTTTGCATGAAAAGAAGCAACTGACCATTTTTCCTACTATGTACAATACGGACCGTCCCGATACGATTGCCGCAGGCATTATGGAAGGCAAGATTGCCATATTCGTAGACGGAACACCGTTCGTGATGCTAACCCCTGCATTGTTCGTTGATTTCATCCAGTCCGCAGAGGATTATTACCAACGTCCGCTCTATAGCAATTTGATCCGTTTGCTCCGTTATGTGGCGCTCGGAATCTGTCTTCTTGCCCCATCGGTCTATATTGCCTTGACCACCTTTCATCAGGATATGCTGCCGACTCAGTTGCTCTTAAGTTTGGCAGCGCAGCGGGAAGGCGTACCTCTGCCCGCCTTTATTGAAGCGCTCCTGATGGAAGGGACGTTCGAGATATTGCGGGAGGCGGGAATACGGATGCCGCGTACGATTGGCCAAGCGGTATCCATTGTGGGTACGATCGTTATCGGTCAGGCTGCAGTGGAAGCCAGCATTGTCTCCGCGGCGATGGTTATTATCGTTTCCATAACGGCGATATCAAGCTTTGTTATTCCGGCCTATGCGATGTCGATTCCAATCCGCATCCTCCGGTTTGTGTTTATGGCGCTGTCCGCCTCCTTTGGCGTATATGGCCTGACCATCGGAATTATCCTCCTGGTTGTGCATCTGTGCCATTTGCGTTCCTTTGGCATACCCTGCTTAAGCCCAAGCGCTCCGTTTCATGCCAGCCAGCAAAGCGATGCGATCTTTCGCATGCCCTATTGGAAATCGACGAAAGGGCAAACCAAGCAGGGGAGAACCTCATGAACGTGCGCAAAAAAATGGGACTGGCTTTTACATCCTTTATAATGATGGCATCGCTCCTGTCGGGATGCTGGAACCGGCAAGAGCTTAACGCGATATCGGTTGTTATGGCTATGGGCATTGATTTATTGGAAGGTCAATATCAATTGACTGTGCAGGTCTCGGATCCGTCCCAGATGTCGGTGAACCGTTCCAAGGGGGAGCGTTCGCCGGCCGTCATTTTTTCCGAGCGTGCTCCAACCCTCTTTGAAGCACTGCGTAAAATTACGACCAAGGCATCACGAAGAATGTATTTATCGCATATGCGGATCGTCATTATTAATGAAAAGGTTGCGGAGCGGGGAATACGGAATCCTCTTGATTTTCTGTTCCGGGATCATGAGGTCCGGCCGGATTTTTACATGGCTGTCGCCAAGGACTGCGATGCCAAGGATATCTTGTCATTCGTTACTCCAATGGAAGTGCTGCCGGCCATCGACTTATACAAATCGCTTAAAGTGTCCGAGAGTGCATGGGCTCCTACATCAGCCGTCAATGTGGTTGATATGATGCAGAAGGTGACAAAGGACGGCGTTGAACCCGTACTGACGGGAATTACTCTGATTGGCAACCGGGATAAAGGAATGAAGATGGAAAACGTTAAGCAGCCCAAATCTTATGCCGAGTACAAGTATACGGGAATTGGAGTGCTTCTGGATGACCGTATTGTGGGATGGCTTGGCGAATCCGACAGCAAAGGCTATAGCTATTTAACTAATAATGTACATAGTACGGTGGGACATGTAAAATGCCCGGAAGGCAAGAACAATTTCGTTATGGAGATCTATAAATCACATGCCCAGGTCATTCCTTCCATAAAGGACGGCAAGCCTCATGCGAAGATTAAAATGAAGAGCGAAGCTAATATCGGAGAATACCATTGCAGTGCGGATCTTGGCGATGAGAAGGTATTCAAACAATTGCAGCAAACGGCTAGGGATGAACAGAAATTTATGCTTGAGCACAGTGTTCGCTATGTTCAGAAGAAATACGGCGCCGATATTTACGGCTTTGGCGAAGCTTTCCACCGGAAATACCCGAAGCAATGGAGCAAATGGAAGAAGCAATGGCCGGAAATATTCAAAAATGATCTACAGATTGAAGTTGTAATCACAACCGAGCTGCACAAAACAGGCAAAATCGTTAATACGATTAGCAAGCAGCCATAGCAGCCTTGGTAGGCTATTCTTAGGGGGGGCGGCTTTAGTGGATAACATGGTTATCTTGCTTATATTCCTGACAGGAGCTTATCTTCAGTATCGCGTCTTGTGGAAGAAGCAGGAAATTCGCGATATTGCAGTCAGCACATGCTTTCTTGCCGTAGGGGTTGTGCTGGTGCTGCTCCAGCAGTTGCAAGTGAAGCTGCCAAGTCCAATAATGGGGATCAACGCCCTATTCCAACCTATAGATCTGTTTGTGTCCAAGCTGCTGCAATAACCATGAAATCGATGGAAGGGAAAGGAGGCAAAGCATGGCGAATGAAAAGCTCACGATCCGGCAGATGACGATGTGGTTTATCCTGTATCAGCTGGGCAGCGCATTTCTTGTTCTGCCTTCCAATCTTGCTTCCATTGCCAAGCAGGATGCCTGGATTGCTCTTTGCATAGTGTTGGTTGTTCAGTTGGGGATGGTTATGCTGTACGGAGGGATTGCCAAACAACTAAACGGTCTTCCGTTCGAACAATATTTGCAGACACTATTCGGCCTAAGGTTCGGCAAGCTGTTTCTGCTGCTCTTTACGCTAATGTATCCGTTACTTATCTTAAGCCTGGTTCTGCGTGATCTGGCGGATTACATAACGACGGTGATTTTGCCGGAAACGCCAATGCCGGTCATATTTGTTCTCATGCTTGGCGCGGTCATATACGTGGTTTACTGCGGGGTAAGCACCATCGGCCGTGCGGCTGAAGTGCTGTTTTTTCTGGTTATGGGGCTGTTAGCGTTAGGTTATGTTCCTTTGATACCGAAGATGAGCGTTAACAATTTGCTCCCGGCGTTTGAGTTTGGCTGGAAGCCGATCGTTCATGCTTCTTTTACGACTATAGCTTTTCCCTATATCGAAAGCGTCTTATTTCTGTATTTCGTTGCACAAATGCAAAAGCCGGAAAAGTGGAAGCGGGTAGTCATTAAGAGTTCGATGATCTCGGGGTTCTTGTTTATGTGCGTCACGGTTATTGTTATTGCCGTTCTTAGTCAGGGGGTTGTATCGACTTTAAACTTCTCGAGTTATTTTGCCGTACGGACGATCAGCTTCAGCGATTTCTTCGAAAGGTTTGAGGTTGGCGTCTCGGTCATCTGGTTTATCGCGATATTTTTCAGAATGTCCTTGCTCATGCACGTAAGCGCGATAGGCCTCTCAACCGTATTTCAATTGAAGGATTACCGGTCTTTGTTAATACCGATTGGCCTTATCACCTATGTGATGGCCGGAATCGTATGGCCAAACACGGCTGTCTTGTTTACGACCTTCCGTATTTGGCCATTCTATGCGATGATCTTTGGGATCATCTGTCCGATCCTGATTTGGATAGCGGGACACATCAAGCAGAGCGTATCGAATTAATTGGCGGCTGCGATTTTTTTCAGCTTGTCCCATTCCTCGGTATGGCTTCGCAGTTGCTCTAACAAGGCTTCCATCCGCCTGATAAGATCCGTTCTCTCCTCGGCATCGAGCTCCTGCAAAGATAAAGCCGCTTCATTGGGCAGCGGGGTGAAGGAGGGCAGAGCAGCCAGCAGCTGATTAAGCTTCTTGTCCATTGCCTCGTAGAGACTGGTCTGAGTAGGCACTGCTTCGACTACTGCTGTTGTTTCTGTCTCAGCTACCACGGCAGATTTATTCTTTTCCGGCTTAGGTGCTTTTGGCTCGGCAGGTTTCGCCTTCTCCGCCTTGTTATGCTGCTGTATAGACCAGGTTTCCAGCAATCCAGGGCCTGATTTGTACAGGAGCTTGTCCTTTGTCGCAGCGGAGATCTCCTTATCTTTGAACAGCTTTGCAATCTTCTTCACGTCTGTCGGCGGCATTTCGTCTCTTGCCATAATAAGAGCCAGCGGATCGCGGTGCTCCATCGGCAAATCCTTGAGCGGCAGCAGCTGGTCTTCCGTTAAGCGGTCCTTGCGGATTTCGGTGCCGCCAATGATAAGTTTCCGAACCGAAGCGCCAAACTTCAGCAGCTCGCATTTGTTCTTTATGTACGATTCCGGTTTACCGAATTTGCTGGCCAGGAATTTGACGGAGCGGTTAAATTTCGGATCGGTCATCAGCTTGTTGAAGGCTTCGGCCTCTTCAATCGGAGAGAAGCCTTGACGCGTCAGGTTCTCGGCGATTTGCTCCAAATAAATTTCCTGCTCATCGGTCATATTCGTCACGATACAGGGGATTGTGGCGAGACCAAGGCGTTTGCAAGCCTTATAACGCCGGTTGCCGTAAATAATTTTATATCTTCCGCCATCAATCGTTCTTACTTTAATGGGGGAGAGAAGCCCGATTTCTTCGATATTGCGCATCAGCTCGACCAAAGCTTCTTCGTCGAACTGGTAGCGGGGCTGGTCCGTATCTTCGTCAATTTGGGTTAATGGGAGTTGTACAATATCCATCATTTATCTCCTATTCTATTGTTCTATCTTTCTATTATACCTTAAACATTGCTCCCGTTGCTTTTAAGCTTTAAACTGTAACTGAGTTCATGTTGATGAAGCAGAAATGACCATAGGTTTGAATTCAGAGCGGGACGGAGGAGCGATTGCGGATGAATGTATTGTTTATCGGCGGTACCGGCTTGATCAGCCAGGCCGTATCCAAGCTTGCTGTACGGAAAGGAATCAATCTCTTCTTATTCAACCGGGGGAACCGGGATGGCTTTGTACCCGAAGGAGCGCGGATTATTACCGGTGACATCCGGGATCCCAAGTCTGCCGAGGCAGCGCTGGAAGGCTATCAATTTGATGTCGTCGTAGATTGGATCGCTTTTACGCCGGAGCATGTTCAGACGGACATTAATTTGTTCCGGGGGCGTACGAAGCAATATATCTTTATCAGCTCGGCCTCTGCCTATCAGAAGCCGCTGCAGCATTATATCATAACGGAGCATGCAACGCCGCTTGAAAATCCTTATTGGCAATATTCGAGAGATAAAATAGCATGCGAACAGCTTCTTATGAAGGAACATGCCGCATCCGGCTTCCCGGTTACGATTGTCCGTCCTTCCTTCACGTACGGAGATACGATGATCCCGGCATCGCTTAACAGCTGGCCGCATCCTTGGTCGCTTGTTGCGCGTATGCGCAAGGGCAAGCCGATAATTGTTCACGGCGACGGCACATCCCTATGGACAATGACACATAATTCGGACTTTGCGAAAGGTTTTGTGGGGTTGCTTGGCGAGCAGACTGCGATTGGGGAGGCGTACCATATTACATCCGATGAAGTACTCACCTGGAATCAGATCTATGAACAGATTGGTGCTGCTGCCGGTGTGAAGCCGAACCTGATACATATCTCATCGGACTTTCTGATCTCCCATGATCCGGATTTGGAAGGCGGCCTGCTTGGCGATAAAGCGGTTAGCGCGGTATTTGACAACAGCAAAATCAAGAAGCTTGTACCGGACTTTGAGGCCACCGTGCCATTTGCGGAAGGGATTAAACGGACCGTTGAATGGTTTGAAGCTCATCCGGAGAAGTGTACGGAGGACGAAGCCTGGAACGAGCAGATGGACCGCATCATTGCGGCGCATAAGAAGGAATAACAAAAGATAACGGCGCAGAGATAAATCTTCTGCGCCGTTATTTTCATTTTTAAACGAGGTAAGGAGAGACGATCGTTTTCACGCGCTCCATGCCTTCCCACATATCGCCCGGACCGTCGTAGATCAATACATAAGCCCCGTTAAATCCGGCGGAGGCGACGGTGTCCAGACAGCGGCGAAGCTCGGCTTCATCCGGAATGCCGTCGGGATCGTATTGCGGTTTGACATGGACCGATACGCTAAGCGGAGTCGTAAGGGCAATCTCTTCATATTTCAATTGGCCTTTAAAGTTGCCGAAATCCGTAATCGTTTCAGCATATTCGCCCCATTGATCAAGCAGCTTCTTGGAGCTGTCTCCAGTGGAGGTGAGTGACTTGAAGTTTTCAGTGATGACCTTGACGCCTAGAGTGCGGCCATATGCACTAAGCTCGGCTAACCTAGCTGCGGACAGCGAAATAGCCTCGTCATCGGTAGGAGGAGCTTCGCCTGCCACAATCCGGATCTGCTTCGCTCCGCTTAAGGAAGCAATCTCAATCCATTGTCGGATATAGGCTAGATCAGCTTCTACGCGCGCTGGATTGGAGGATGTGATATCGCCGTAGTCCAGGAGCAAGGTATCAAAGGACAAGCCAGCTGACGCAAAGGCTTGCTTCACCTGCGCGAGATAGTCCGGTTCGGTGGACGGGAAATGGAAGTGGCAGATTTCAACGGCTTGATAACCGCGTTTGGCGGCTTCCGCGGGAAGCTCGAGCAAAGTATGCAATAACGGCTGTTCCTGAATGGCGGTATCGAGAGTGCCGGTTTCTTCATTCCATACGGTCCAGCGGAGCGGTCCGAGATTGCGGTGCAGGCTCCAGGTACTTAACGATAAATATGACATATGTACAAATCCCACCTTATCGATAGTTTTCTCTCTGCCATTATACACCAGATTCCTTAACAATTAATTTATTCATTTTAGGATTGAACATCACTCAAATTTGAGTATAATAAGCTAGGGTATTCAAATTTGAGTACGGACAAATGACTACAGAAGGGAAGTACTTATGGACGCGAAAAAAAGTAGTGTCAAATTAGTAATCGCGGGCCTTTTGCTTGGCCTGTTTATGTCGGCGCTCGATCAGACGATCGTATCGACGGCGATGGCCAAAATCATCGAGAAGCTGGGGGGCATGGATAAATTCGTATGGGTTTATTCCGCCTATATGATCGCGATGGTGGTTGCAACGCCAATCTTCGGCAAGCTGTCCGACATGTACGGACGGAAGCGGTTCTTTATTTCAGGCCTGATCTTTTTCCTGATCGGTTCCATTCTGTGCGGCACGGCAACGGACATGAATCAATTAATTATCTATCGTGCCATTCAAGGTATCGGCGGCGGCGCGATTATGCCGATTGTCTTCACCATTATATTTGACCTGTTCCCGCCCGAGAAGCGCGGCAAAATGATGGGCTTGTTCGGCGCCGTGTTTGGCATCTCGAGCGTATTCGGTCCCATAATGGGCGGTGCCATTACCGATAACATCAGCTGGCGCTGGATCTTCTACATCAACGTTCCGATTGGCATCTTGTCATTGATCTTTATTATGAGAGGTTATCAGGAATCGAAAAACCACCGGAAGCAAGTGATCGACTGGGCCGGTGCGATTATTCTGATGGCGGCTGTCCTTCTTCTGATGTTTGGTCTCGAGCTTGGCGGTACCGACGGATGGGCATGGGATTCGTTCAAAACAATCTCGCTTCTAGCCGGCGCAGGCATTCTGGCTGTCGTCTTCCTGTTTGTTGAGAAAATGGCGAAGGATCCGATCATTCCGCTGACCTTGTTCAAGAAGCAGCTGTTCACCAGCAGCATGATGATCAGCCTTCTGTACGGCGGGATTATGATTGCTGTCGCTACTTATATTCCGCTGTTCATGCAAGGCGTCTTCCATCTGTCGGCAACAAGCACGAGTACGGTTCTGACTCCCATGATGCTTGGCGTTGTAGTCAGTGCGCAGATCGGCGGCCGGATTGCGAACAAATTCCGTTTCCGCGACGTGATGATTATTTCTTCGATCGTATTGATGGTGGGCACCTACCTTCTTGGTTACGTGATGGACGCATCATCAAGCCGCGCTTTGATTACCGTATTTATGGTTATCGTAGGTCTTGGTATCGGCGTGTCCTTCTCTTTGCTGAATATTTCGACGTTGAACTCCGTTCCTCCGCAATACAAAGGTTCGGCGTCGTCCTTGATCACGTTCTTCCGCACAATCGGTTCCGCGCTTGGCATTACGGTGTTTGGCGCGATGCAGAAGTCGCATTTCCAAAACTCGCTGCAAGACGTGCAAGGCATCAAGCCGGAAATGGCTGCACAGATCAAAGGCGGTCAAGCGCTGCTTGATCCGACGGTTCAAGCTAAAATGGGCCTGCCCGCTGACTTCGTAACCCTTCTGCTGGGCAAGCTGTCCGATTCCATTCTGTTTATTTTCCAATGGAATGTTATTTTGCCGGTATTGGCGTTTGTATTCGCGATTCTGATGGGACGCGCACGTCTTGAGCTTCCGCCGAAATCGAATCAGGCTCCAGCCAAAGATGAAGCTGGCAAGCCGGAGCCATCGTTCTCGGGGAGATAAGGATCATGTCAATGAAGCTGTTAATATTGGGGCTTCTAATGGAACGAGACAGACATCCTTATGATATCCGGCAAACGATTAAGCAACGGAATTGGAATGAATCGTTTAGGCTGCGTGACGGCTCCTTGTATTATGCGGTAGATCAGCTGAGGGATCACGGGCTGATTGAAGCGGCGGAGATTGTGGCCGTTCCAGGCGATAATCGTCCTGACAAAACGATTTACAGGATTACGGAGGAAGGGAAAGCCGCTTTCCATAAGCTGCTGTACGATCAGCTCAGCCAGGTATCCTATCCGCAGCATCCATTATTCCTCGCGCTGCCCTTCGTCCGTTACGGCGACGAGGAGCAGATTGAACAGCTGCTCCTCAAGCAGCTGGCAGCCTGCGAAGAGCGCATTAAACGAATGGAAGCCGTTTTGGAATTAAAGGGGATTTATCTCCCGACGGGCTCCCAAATGATGATCAAAGGATTCAAAAAGTTTGGTGAGACGGAGAGAGAGTGGCTGCTTGAGCTGCTCGAGCAAGCAAGGAGCGGCAGCTTGCTGCAAGGTCCAACCTGGACGCTAGAGCAGATAGAGCAGTATCTAAAGTCCCATTCCGAGCATCATATGTCGGAAGAATAGTACAAATAAAGCTAGAGAACCGCACCCGGGTGCGGTTCTTTTGTTTTTATTTTACTAATTTTCACGGATAGGGTCAGATGAGTGCGACTTTTTCGTGCGTTTTGTGGTCAAAGCGATTCGAATGGACGGCATCTGTTCAAAATCCGCTTTTTCGGTCAAAGTTTGGCATGACGCTCCGACAAAGAAACAAGCGAGGCGCGCAGGATATTTGACACGTTTTTCAAATCCTCCTATGTACAATCTAACCTATACCACAGCAGGTATGTCTGATTTACAAAAACGAGGGAAGAGGTGTAACGATGCGTACAAAAATCAATTCTAAAGTGCTCGTATATTTACTTTGTATAGCTTTGTTCATGACCTTGAGCACGCGTTTTTTACCTTCAAATAAAGTGTCTGCTGAAGTAACGCATGAATTCTCACCTGCTCATTTATCCATCGCTGACGGCAATATCGTGGTAAGCGACGCTTTACAGCTGTTCACGCCGCAACTGCCGGAAGCCGCTGAAATAAAGCCTGTAGAAAGGCAAGAAGCAGCGCTGCCTGAGCCTGAGCCGAGTATAATCCCCGAAATACATAGCGCAGCCGCGCAACCCACTGTGCAAGAACCGCCCATTCTTACATACGCAGTAACCGCGTTTTATCTCAACGTCCGCGAGAAGCCGGATGCAGACTCCAATATTATTCAAGTGCTTAAGCAGGGGGACACCATCGAGGTGGACCATACAACGGATAACGGGTGGCTGGCTCTGAAGGATCAAGGCTTTGTCCATGGACGTTACGCCCAGCAGATTGAAGTCAAAGCTGCTCCGGCTGCCGAAAAGGAACTTGAGGTCAAAGTTCTGGCGAAAGCGAATACAATTGCGGAACCGCCGCTTAACGATACGTTGGAGATCAAGCCCGTTATTGCATGGCCTTCCGATCCCGAGAAGCCTACACCGGTAGTGGAATCGGACTCGGGACTGACGGAAGAGCATATTGCGAAGCTGTTTGAGAAAACGGCTCTTGCGGATCACGGCTTGGAGCAAGCCGTGCTTGAAATCGAAGAGGAATACGGCATTAACGCGTACTTCACGATTGCCGTGATGAAGCTGGAAAGCGGCAATGGCAAGAGCACGCTTGCCAAGAAGAAAAACAATTTGTTTGGCCTTAATGCATTAGACAGCGACAAATACAATAAAGCATTTTCCTTCGATACGAAGGGAGACAGCGTCCGCAAGTTTGGCCAGCTGCTGGCAAAAAATTATATTGATAAAGGCTACACTACGATTGACAAAGTAGCGAGTAAGTATTGCCCGGCCAATCCGAAATGGGCAAGTCTGGTCATGAATATTATGAAACGCGACTATAAGAAGCTTTAAGAACTTCATTGGGCACAGGAACCTTTCAGCCCAAGAATCAATACGTTATATAGTCGAATGACTATATAACGGAGGTATCAGCAATGGATAATCGTGGTTTTGTTCCTGGAGGCGGTTTCGGAGGCGGCTTTGGAGGCGGATTCCGTCCACCGTTCAGGCCTTTCCCGCATCCGTTTTTCCCGGGTCGGTTCCTGTTCCCGTTCTTCTTCTTCTCGCCGTTCTTCTTCCCATTCTTCCGGGAGGACGACCGCAACTACTACTACGCTCATCACCAAGTGCAGGCTGGAGATACGATGGAGCAAATCGCCCATGCGTACAATATTCCTAACACGCTGCTGGAGGAAGCCAATCTTCATCTTGCGGATCCAAAATCACTCAAGCATGGTGAGACTGTTGTCATTCCGCGAATCTCCAATATGTATTGCCATAAAACATACATGGATCTTCCGGCAACGCAATCGCTTGGACAACAAAGTAATACCCAGCCAAACGTTCAGCCAAACATGGTAAGCCCAAACATGGTAAGCCCGAATATGGCTAATCCTCATATCCACGGGACATCCGTTAATGGCCCATATTAAACCAGACATTATAACGTCCGCTCCTTTCTTAAAAAGGAAGCGGACGTTATTTGTTTCTAAGAAAGGATTAATTCTTTCATTTCCCAAGGACTAATCGGGCTTGTGCGTACGAACCGGGTATGGAATTGCACAAGCTTTTTCCCCGTGTTGCGTGTAGAGTCTCTGTCTGCAGCTGTACTTCCGATAACCAGGATTCCTCCTGAGGGAGCTCACGGCCGTCCTTCCTACGGATAGAACGCCAGTTCTGCTGCTGCGAAAGCAGCGTCTCCAACTGTTCTTTGGGAAGCCCTTCCGTAAGAAGCCGGATCATCTCTTGCTCTTCATGGTGAAGGGCTTCAACCAAGCTTTGTCCAAGGAGAAACGGGCTTGAGGCGGCAAAATAATTTCTAAGCTTTCCCGCAGCCTTGTAAACCATCAGCTGATGGGGCAAATCCGGATTTTCGGATTTATGGGTGGAGCTGTTCAGGAAATGCACGCAAAAATGCCCCGAAAAGCCATTCTCCGGTATTCCGTCTCCGCCGTGAGGCATCCCGTTCATGGAGGCCGCAATTTGCCGCCCGTCCTTTTCCGCGATAATCGCCTTTCTATCCCAGGTCCAGCCTTTGCTATAAATTTGCTTCATAATTTCCGTGTCCGCTTTGGTAACGGGCTGAACATCCGCATGATCATGCCCGGCTCTGCGCTGTACGCGAAACGATAACCCGGTATCCATATCCTTGATAACAAAGTAAGCTTTCCGGGAAAAGAGCTTCTCCGCTTCCTCCCAATCCATTAATTGCCCATAATGTTTTGCACGCAATTCATCGGCAGCCTTATTCAGCTTTGTTAACGCTTTGTCCGGAAGCACAAGCATTTTTGACTGCGTCTCATCCCATAGCCTTCCGCCAACATCTACGCGCAAAAGCTGCGCAGCGTTACCTTCCCGGGAAATATAGAGATCGGTGAAGCGCGGGATTTCATTGGATGCCTGCCATGCTGGAGATTGAACGGCTTTTATTAAATCGGCGTCCTTGATCATGTCATAATCCTCGAAGGTTGAGGAAGGGCTTGATTTGACGGCTAACCGCAGAGCGGATTGACCGTTGATTTCCTCATATACAGCAGACCTTGCATGGAGATTATTTTCCGGGAACCATGCAAGGGCCAATACAAGCACGATTATTCTGTAAGCCCTAATACGCTTAAATCGTTGAAAAAGCATATTTTCCTCCTGTTTCTAAATAATTGAAGCTTCTGTGAACCATACTATCCCTTGTCCATTATTATTCTCGGCTGAATAAGCGCTTATGTGACGATAGGAGAAATGACGAATGGGATTAAACGGAATCTGGATAGCGGGACTTGCTATCTTGCTGCAGCAGCCTACGCAACCTGTACAGCCTCAGCAGCCTTATATTGTACCTGAACAATTAACCATTGAATTTCGCGGACAACCGCTTGCAAAGATCAAGCGGGAGGAGTACGGACTTCCTGGAACGTCCTTTCTGGATATCGGAAAATTCGATAAATTGCAGTCCAAACTGGAAAAAAGGATTAATGTACCGCCCGTCAACGCTTATATCGGGGAGATGGGGAACATTATACAGGAGCAATCCGGCTATAAGCTGGACCGTGATCGATTTGCCGAGCAATTCTACGGCTATTTCTTTAATAACGAGCCGTCAACCATAGATATCCCTTTGACCCATGTGTACGCGAAGGTGGACAGCGAATTGCTTGCCAGCATAAAGGAAAAAGCGATTGGCCACTATGTCACGTATTACAATAGCAATAATAAAAACCGTTCCCATAATATTTCCTTGGCGGCAAAAGCGATTTCCAATATCGTTGTTTTTCCCGGCGAGACGTTCTCGTTTAACCGCACAGTGGGACCAAGAACCGCCGAGAAGGGATATAGGAGTGCTCCGATTATTGTCCGGGGCGAATTGTCCGAAGGAGTAGGGGGAGGGATTTGTCAGGTATCTTCCACTTTATTTAATGCCATCGACAGTGCAGGGCTCAAAATCATTCAGCGGTACTCGCACAGCCGTCATGTGCCCTATGTAATGCCTGGCCGCGATGCGACGGTCAGCTGGGACGGACCGGATTTCGTATTCAAGAATCAATACAATCAGCCTATTCTGATCCGCGCTTTCGCCGGCAGCGGGCGTGTCTTTGTGTCCGTTTACTCGTCTGAGTTGATTGAGTACAAGCATCGTGATATTCCGAGCATGTCGAAGAAGCTTCCGGAGGAAGTCGCGTTCAAATCCCAGCGACATGACGTTAATGAAGGGACGGAGTTGCTTCCGTGATTAGAAAGTTAACAGCATTAATTATCTCGGTTGTTGTCAGTTCGTCCTTGCTGGCTGTGACGAGCGCGGCGGCTGAAGGGGAACGGGAAGCGCTTCAGGCTGCTTTTATCCGGGGCAACAATTTATGGCTGGCCATCGAAGAGATTCAGAAGCCGCTGACTAAGGAAGAATATATCCGGAGTCCTCAGTGGTCGAGTGACGGAAGATGGATGACCTTCCTCCGGGATGAGAACCGTCCTGAAGTATGGACCTATGAAGCCGCAACCGGCGGCATGCGCAGGCTGGGAGAAGGAACGAATGCCAAATGGGCTCCCAATGACTATCGATTGGCCATATTGTCGGGGAGAACGCTCAGCGTTATGTCTGCCGACAGGCCAAGCGACCATGCACAGAACCATGTTATGGAGAATGCAGGGGAGTTCTCGTGGCTGCCGGACGGCAGCGGACTGCTTGTATCGACGGCGGCGGAGCTGCGTCCGGAAGGAGGCTGGTCTCCAATTGAGCTGTATGTATTAAAGCCTAACGGTGCGGAAGGGGCATGGTCGAAGCAGTTGTTTTACCGGTTGCCACCCCAATCGGATGATTTTTTCGCGATTCAGACAAGCCCGTTTAAATGGTCACCGGACGGAAGATGGATTGCGTTTATTGCGAAGCCAACCGCTTCCTTTTCTGCGGATGCCAACACGTTAATCCTGCTGTCTTCGAATGGCCAAAGCTTTGTGAAAGCAGGTCAAATGTTAGGCTATAAGGATTGGTTTCAATGGGCGCCTTCAAACGGCCAGTTAGCCTTCATTGAAGGTACGGGCAGAGAAGCAACAACGAATAAGAAACTGACCATATTGGACGATATTCCATCGCTCAAGAAGCGTGTACTTACGCCTAACGGATATGCCGATAACGACTTTACTTGGGACCGCGAGGAAGCGATTATTGTATCCCGAAGGAAGGAAGCGGCCTGGTCGGGCGATGAAGAGGACAGATCACTGCCTCTGCTTGCCAAGGTCAATCTTCGTACCGGCCAGAGTAAAAATTTGACGCGAAGCATTAACGGCTATGGCGATTATGCGCCAACAATCATGAATAACGGAATGGTAGCTTTTGTACAGTCCGGTCAGGGCTCCGCGGAAGTAAAGCTGATCAAACCGGGTTCAAGACGGTCCTTGTCCTGGATCACGAAGCTGACCGTTGCCGAAGATTATTACGGCAGGGCCAACTGGGGCGAGATGATTGACTATTCGAAATAGAAATTGGCATGAGCGTAGATGCACAAGTGAACGAAAGGAGCTCCAATGACGGAGCTCTTCGTTCCTTGCTTCAACCATGGGCTTAACGGAATACCTAGCCAGTCGAAGGGCTGTTCGGAACATGGCCTTTTTGGTTGCGGTTCCGGTCCGTTGAGCCCGCCACATTATTTTCAGCTTCCAGCGAGTTGAACTGCAGTGCATGCATTTTACCTTGGAAAGAGCGTCGTTTATTATGCGACATATTTGTTATTCCTCCCTGCGATAGAATGGCGCCTACATCCTGTGGCCAAATTAGATTGCCCGCAGGCCGCGCCGAATATCGCTCGAAAAATCTTCTCTTTACACCATGACATGGATAGCCTATATTGAACCTGTCAGCATTTTTGTAAACGTCTTCATGGTTAAGGGCAAGATGGGCGTTTCGGCAATGAAGGATTGAGAAGGAGAGGTAGCAAATGGAGAACAGCAATAAATTCGCTTGGACCTGGAAAATCAAGGAGGAAATGCTTGAGGAATACGTAGCCATGCATTTGGCTCCTTGGCCTGAAATTATGGAAGAGCATTCGCGCGCGGGCATTCGGAATTATTCGATCTTCCAAAATGGCAACCAGTTTTTCTACTGCTTCGAATGCGATGATGTCGAGAGGGCGTTCGGCATTATAGCCGAAAGCGAGCCTTGCAACCGTTGGAACGCCATCACCTCGCAAATGGTGGAGGGTTCATTCGATTTCCGGGAAGCGGAACCGATCCGTCCGTTAAGAGAAGTCTTTTACCTGAAATAATCAAAATTAATCTGAAATAATGAATTGAACTTATCCGTGACTGCTTGACGCGATCTGGCGTTAAGCGGTCCTTTTTTGTTTCTGGAAGAGAGCGGCTTTGCAGAAAGTCGAAAATCGTCGTATTATAGATGAGGTGTCATTTTTATCGAGTTCGAGAGGAGCAGTTATACCATGAGCGAGTTGAGTCAATACGGTATTCAATTAACAGCACAAATCATACATGCTAAGCAATTCGAGAAAAAGATGAGGGGCTACAGCCAAGAGCAGGTGGATGAATTCCTCGACGAGATTATCAAGGATTACAGCCGCATGCAGGAGCTGATCGTAAAGTTTGAAGCTGATTTGGCGAACATACATAAAGAATTGATGAAGGATAAGGAAGCCTTCGATTACTTTATGATCAAACGCCGCTTGGAAGACCTCGAGCAGCGCGTATTCGGGGAAAAGAGAGAAACGCTTCGCCCGCGCGTATTCTAAATTGCATGGTGAACATTAAAAGCCGCTTCGCTCTAATTCGGTTAGAGCTTAAGCGGCTTTTTGTCTCTTTATTTTTTTATAAATTTAGGATACAACACAGGAGGTTGGAAGCCTCCCGGCGAATTGATCAATCATCAGACCTATTTGGGTGGTGATCGATCCCGCGTGGTTGCAAAACGTTTTATTAGCCTCCGTTCCAAGGTTCTTCTCTTCTCTATCGTGCTCACGGTGCTGCCCATCATTATCGTCAGCGGCTTCATGTATTATGAATCAGCCAAGGTGATCCGCAGCCAGGTGATTGCCATGAATCTGACCAACGCGAAACAAATATCGGAGACCCTGCATTTCATTATGAACGATGTCAACACCGTCTCGCTTAACCTCATCCAGAATCAAACGATTGCCTCCTACTTGAATACGGAGGACGCAAGAAAAAGGGAGCTTCTCTCGAAGCTGCTCGCGCTGCTGAATGAGCAGATGTTCAACAAGCCCTATATGTTCTCAATCTATTTGGAGGACCTCTCCGGCGATGGCGTCGATAATCGGGGAGCTATAAATGTGGTGACGGAAGCGATGTCCAAGAAAACGAAAGCGCTTGCAGGAAAAGAAAGCTGGTATTACGATACGTTAAACGTGCAGAACAAGCCGGTTAAGGTCATCTCTATGGTGAGGCAGCTAAGAGATATGAATCAGATAAGCCGACAGACCGGACTGGTCAAGATCAATATTCTAGAGAGCAGCATCAGGAGTTTATATAAGACGAAGCTTCAGCCTGGCAGCCTCTTCTATCTGCTCGACGAGAACGGGGTTATCCTTTCTGCATTAAACGATGAAGACATCGGGACCGAGCTGGACTCCGGACAATTCAAGCTTGCTTCAAAGCGGAACAATGAAGGCTACTATAATACTAATGTCGGTGGCGAGTCTTATCTTGCGATTTATTACAGGCTTGAGGATTGGGACTGGGAGATCGTCGAGCTGACCCCAAATGCCTGGATTGCCAAGCCAGGCAATGTCATCAAGTGGGTGACGGTTTACTCCATCCTGATCGGACTTCTCATATGCGGCGTGTTTATTGCCCTGTTTGCCTCGCGCGTGCTAAAGCCTCTCAAGCAGATCAAAGGATTAATGAAGCAGGTAGAGCGGGAAAATTTCAATCTGGAAATGAAAGTGACCGGCAATGACGAAATCGCCTCCTTGGCCCGCAGCTTCAACCAAATGTCTCATAGGCTCAACGAGCTGATCAATGAAGTGCATGTGTCCAACATCAAGCAGAAGGAAGCGGAGCTGAAGGTGCTGGAGGAGCAGATTAATCCGCATTTTCTATACAATACGCTGGATTTGATCTATTGGATGAGCAGGATGGAGCAGGCGTTCGAGACCTCCACTATGATTAACTCGCTGTCCCAGCTATTCCGCATCGGGCTTAATCGCGGCAGCAGATATACGACTGTAGCCAAAGAGGTTGAACATATCCGCCATTATATCCAGATTCAGCAGAAGCGTTACGAGGAGACTATTACCTTTACAATAGAAGTTGCTGACGACACACTGGCTTG
The DNA here is from genome assembly GCF_037147795.1 of Paenibacillus sp. MMO-177. Classification (NCBI taxonomy): domain Bacteria; kingdom Bacillati; phylum Bacillota; class Bacilli; order Caryophanales; family Paenibacillaceae; genus Paenibacillus; species Paenibacillus sp. MMO-177. Next base: position 50,216 of record NZ_JBBCUR010000002.1, read on the forward strand.
CCCTGTAACCAAAATGGTTCTTCAACCGATTGTGGAAAATGCGATTCGGCATGGCATTGAAGCACAAGGCGGAAACGGGCGGGTCGCCATCGTGATCGACCATGAGGGTGATGAGTTGATCTATCGGGTAAGCGATGATGGCGCGGGAACGGATGAGACGATTATTCAAGCCCGTCTCCGTGATGCCGTCTCGGAGGAAACGGGACTTGGCCTTCGTAACATTCATGACCGGATCCGACTCAATTACGGCAGCCGCTTTGGTGTCGAATTTCACAGCGAGCTGCACCGCGGAACGACTGTAACGGTACGGCAACCTTACGAGAAAGGGATGGCTCAGGATGCTTAAGGTGATGCTGGTCGACGATGATCGAATTGTCCGCAAGGGGATTATGACGTCCATTTCGTGGGAGGAGCATGGTATTGCGTTCACCTTGGAAGCCAGGAATGGCCAAGAGGCATGGAATATGCTGCAGGAGCATCGAGTTGACCTAATCTTGAGCGACATTAAGATGCCTGTCATGTCCGGTATCGAATTAGCCAGACGGGTTAGAAACGAACGGCCGGACGTTGAAATGGTGCTGCTTAGCGGCTATGAGGATTTTCAATATGCGAAAGAGGCGATGGCAATCGGTGTCAGGCATTATCTGCTCAAGCCGGTTTTGGCAGAGAAGCTCGTCTTGACGTTGACGGAAATACGCGAGCAGCAGCACTGCAAAAGAATAGCCGAACAGGGCGAGCGGTACCGGAACATGTTGATCAATGAGCATAAGCCGCAGATGCGCTCCAAATTGATGTATGAACTAATCGGAGGAAAGACAGTCGGCGATGAGCTGCTTCAGAAAGCGACGGCCTTGCAGATTCCTTTAAGAGGGCCCCGTTATCAATTGGCCGTAATTGAATTGGATGCTGTGGATGATGCCGCGGTACCTGCGGCGGCAGAGATGGAGGAACGCAAATTTTTTGCGTGCTTAAATATTGCCGAGGAAACGATGATTGACTGGTTCCCAGGTTTTCTTAGCTTGCATAAGTCGGGGAGAATGGTCCTTCTAGCCAATATTTCCGGGGCCGATACGGTGCTTGATGCTTGTAAAGCGATTCAAGCTAATCTAAAGCGCTTCTTAAAATTATCCGTATCTGTCGGGATTGGCGAACCGGTTGATAGCTTAGAGAGCATCGCATGCAGCTATCAATCGGCGTGCCGCGCTTTATCCCGGAAGAGCCTTCAAGGGAAAAACGAAGTGATCGACTGGACTGAGCCCATATGGGAGGCTTCAACTAAAAAACATGCCATGCAAATCGAGCCTGCGCTTACCGGTCATTCGCCCAAAATCGTAAAAGAAGCAATTCTCTATATGACCAAGAATTACGGCCAGCCGATTGGATTAAACGAGGTAGCGTCTCAAGTCTGCGTCACGCCTGCCCATCTGAGCAAAGTATTCAAGGAGGAGATGGGGGTTAATTTCATCAAATGGCTGAACCATCTGCGTATGGAGGAAGCGAAGAAGCTGCTGCGCCATACTTGGATGAAGACGTATGAGGTTGCCGACCGGGTAGGCTATCCGGATTACAAATATTTTTCCATGATGTTCAAACGGCATACCGGCTTGTCGCCAAGAGACTACCGGAATCAATAGTAATTCCCATTCTTCTTCCGCGAAAAGAGGGATTGACGTGTTCCGAGCTTCGCAGCTAGCCCCGATCATTTGCTGCATAAGCCTGTTTCTAGGAGGCTGTGCCGGCTTACCTTATTCGTTTGAATCCGATAGCGATACTCTGGCATCATTCGATCAGAACCCAAATATCACTTTAACGCTGGCGCATTCATGGACGGCAACCTCCACAACCGCAGTCGATATGGTTCACCGATCTCTCGTCGAGCGTTTTATTCAGGATAACCCTTCGATTACGCTAAACGAGGATATTCTCGACAATGCATCGCTCAAGGTGAAGATAAAAACGCTTGCCGCGGCCAATGCGCTTCCGGATGTGTTCATGATGCTTGGCTCCGATGCAAAAATGCTGCTGGACAACCGTCTGATCATGCCGGTCGATCAGCTGCTGGAGCAGGATCCCGAATGGAATAAAGGCTTTCGGCCGGATTCGTTCGACGATTTCCGATTCGGCGGGATCACTGCCGGAATACCGATGCAAATGACGCTGACGTCGGTCATTTACTATAATGCGGATATTTTTAAGCGGGCAGGCTATTCGTCTTTCCCATCAACTTGGGAGGATTTCATGGATGCCATCCCTCGGATCCGGGCACTTGGCATTATCCCGATTTCGATGGGAAACAAGGATCAATGGGTGGCAGGCTCTTGTCTGCTTAGTGCGCTTGGCGACCGGTTTACAGGCACACCATGGTTTGACAGCATTGCGAACCGTACGGGTGCTTCGTTCACAGACGCGTCATTCGTTCGTGCGTTAGAAGCGGTCAAGCAGCTTTCGAAGGCAGGAGCCTTCAATGAAGACATGAATCGGCTCGATAATTTTCAGCAGCGCGAGGCCTATTACAAAGGCAAGGCCGCAATGTTCATGGAAGGAGGCTGGGCGGTTTCTTCCGTTATTACAGATGCGCCCCCGTCCATTCTGGAACAGACGCATTTGGCTGTTCTGCCGCAGGTTCCTGGAGGACTAGGCGAAGCGATGTCTTCGTCCGGCGGCTCCGGCTGGGCATTTGCTCTGAATGCCAATCTGAAAGGGGAAAAGCTGCAGGCGGCCGTTAAGCTGGTAAAGGAGCTGACTGGCGATACCGCGGCGAATGAGATGGCAGCGAAAGGGGATATCTCTGGCTCCTATGCGACCATCCGCGATCAAACCGAACCGTCCTTATTCAGCGAGTACCTCGTCTTGCTGGACGGCGTCCAGCTTACGCCGGTATACGATGTGAGGCTGCCGCCTGAAGTCGTTCAGGAATTGAATAATGAACTTCAACAGCTGATACGGCCGGGTTCTACGCTTTCTCCCTATGAAGCCGCAAGCAAGATTGAAGCCGCATACCGTTACGACCGTTATTCGCCGGAAGGCGAATAACTTTTTTTTTTTTTGACGGCGATAGCCTTTTCACCTTGTATCCTGCTTATGTGCATGGTGCAGAGGAACACGAAAAACTAGATATAATCACAAAAATATAGGGATTATCGCTCCCTCGAGCGGCCTTTATAGTTATAAATGTAAGCGATTACTTTTCATGAAAAATAAAGCGGAAAGGGGTATGGGGGAGCAAAAGGAAAGACGGCTTGACAGGTTCTGAACGAGGGATGATCATCATTCAACGATTGGAGAGGTCCTATGAAAAAGAGAGCGATAACCGCTGCGCTGTTAGCCTTGCTGATGTCAGTCTCGATGCTTGCCGCATGTACCAATTCCCAAAATTCACCGCCTAAGGAAACAACACAGAACAAGCCTACGGATAAGCCTGCAGATAAGCCGACGGCAACTCCCGAAGGACAGAAGGAAGACGATTCCGCGTCTAATAATGCCAAGGAGACCCCGCGGAACGAGACGCTTTATATCAGCGGCCTGCAGTGGGGGGCGCCAACGAACTTCAACCTGCTTAGCGGCAACCCGGCGTTCCCGATCAACTACGGGAACTCGCGCGAGCTGGTTTACGAAACGTTGTTCATGATTAACATGAACGACGGCAAGCTGGAGCCGCTGCTCGGTTCCAACTATTCCTGGACGGACGATAAAACGCTGCGCATCGAGCTGAATAAGGATGCCAAATGGAGCGATGGAACACCTTTCACTTCAGATGACGTCGTGTACACGTATAAGCTTGGCCAGAAGTACAAAATCAACTGGAGCAGCTATTGGGACTATATTCAGGATGTAACGGCCGATGGACCAAACGCGGTCAATATCGTACTGAATCCGGCCAACCCGAATAAGCTGACCGTTACCGAAAGTATCGAGATGATCCCGATGCTTCCGAAGCATGTATGGGAAGCGATTGAATCCAAAGCGAATAACGATCTGGCAGAAATCCGCAAGGAATTCAACGAAAACCCGATCGGCAGCGGACCGTACAAATTGTATTTCTATAACGATCAAAAAATTACAGTCGTACGCGATGACAACTATTGGGGCAAAGCATTGTTCGGCAAGCTGCCGGCGCCTAAATATATCACTCACGTCATTTATAAAGATAATGCCGCAGGCGATCTTGCCTTCAAGAATGGCCAAGTAGACGTCTCGCAGCAGTTCACGCCTCAAGTGTGGAAAATGTGGGAGGGCGGCGCACCGGTCAAAACCTATCTGAAGGACGCGCCGTATTATCTGCCGGGCTCCATGCCTTCGATCTTCTTTAACATTTCGAAAAAGGGACTCGACCAGGCTGATGTTCGCAAAGCGATTGCTATGGCCATCGACTACAAAAAAATATCGCAGCTGGCCATGAGCGGCTATTCGGCCGATATGAAGCCGTCGCTAACGCTCGATACACCGGCTGAATCGCAGATGGTCGATCAGGACGCGATCAAGTCGCTCCAATGGACGACTGATATCGATGCTGCCAATAAGCTGCTCGACAGTATCGGCGCGAAGAAAGGCAAGGACGGTATCCGCGTATTAAACGGCGTTCGTCTTGGACCTTTCGACGTGGAATGCCCGTATGGCTGGTCGGACTGGAACGCGGCGCTTGAGATCGTAGCGCAAAGCGCGAAAGCAATCGGGATCGAGATCCGGACCAAATTCCCTGAAGCGCCGGTATGGACGAATGATCTGCAGACCGGCAAGTTTGACATCATTATGAATACGCCTTCCGGCAACGTAACGCCAAGCAACCCTTGGAACCGCGCTAGAACGATCATGTACTCCAAAGGCGTGGCGCCGGTCGGAGAGATGGCATTCTGGAACTGGGGCCGCTACAAAAACGACAGAGCCGATCAAATCATCGATAAAATTCCGACGGTAGACGGCGCCGAAGCGAAGTCCCTGTACACGGAGCTGACTCAAATTTGGCTGAAAGACGTACCGTCTATTCCGCTTATGTATCGTCCTTGGGTGTTCTATACCGTCAATGAGTCCGTGTGGAAGGGCTTCCCTGTAGACGGGGACGGCAGCAACATTCCTCCGCAAATCGCGATGGACGGGGCAGGCATTCGAGCCTTGTATCAAATTACGAATTAATCCCGTCTGGGCCTGTATTGGGGTATCCCCGGTATAGGCCCTCATTGACAAAATCCTTTTACGGAGGTGAGTTCCGTTTGAATGCTTATACCCGATATTTCGTGAAAAAATCCGGCTGGTATCTTCTGACGCTGCTCATTGCGCTTATCTTGAATTTCATGCTTCCTAGATTAATAGAAGGCAATCCCGTCAGTACGATAGCTTCGCAAGTATCGCAAGGGATGACGGACAGCGATTCCATCAAAAAGGTTTACGACAATTTCATGAAGGAATTTGGCGTTGATAAGCCCATCATCGTTCAGTTCGGCATCTATTTGAAGAAATTGTTCATGGGCGATCTTGGTACATCATTCGGATTGTATCCGCGGAAAGTGTCAAACATCCTGGCTTCCGCCGTGCCTTGGACGGTTGGTCTGCAGCTTCCGGCTATTCTGGTCGGCTGGATTCTGGGTAATGTGCTCGGCGCGGTAGCGGCATACCGGAAAGGGGTATTTGATCGAGCGCTGTTCCCGGTGGCCTTGTTCGTCAACTCAATCCCCTTTTTCACGCTCGCCATCATCATGCTCTACTTATTCGGCATTACGCTGAAATGGTTCCCGCTGTCGGGAGGCTATGATTTTCAGATGGTACCGCATCTAAGCTGGGACTTCTTCTTGTCGGTCGTCCGTCATCATACTCTTCCTTTCCTATCGATCGTGCTTGTGACGATTGGGGGACAAGCGATCGGAATGCGGGAGATGTCCATCTACGAGCTGAATTCCGATTATGTGCTCTACAGCAAGCTGCTCGGAATACGGGATTCACGTGTCGCACGTTATGTATTCAAGAATGCGATGCTGCCGCAAATTACGGGCCTCGCTCTGTCAATCGGGACAATGGTCGGCGGATCCCTGATCTGCGAGATCGTCTTCAGCTATCCGGGTATCGGAACATGGCTGTTTACCGCAATCCGTCAGCTGGATTATCCGCTGATCTCCGGATGCACACTGCTCATTGCCATAACCGTATTGCTTGCGAATTTTACGATCGAAATCATTTACGGTATCGTAGATCCGCGCATTAAAGCAGCACAGATGGAGGAGAACTGATATGGCGCATTCGATGGGCATTCTAATGCGATCCCCGAAGTTTTTGCTGGGCGCGATCACAACCGCATTAATGATTCTACTGGTGATTGTTTATCCCATGATTAATCGGAGCGACCCGCTGGCCATGATGGCGCTTGCTTTCCAGCCGCCGGGCAACGGCTTATTGCTGGGATCGGATAATTTCGGAAGAGATTTGTTTCTGGAGCTTGTCTATGGCATTCGCACGTCCATCATGGTGGGATTGGTAGCCGGGATTGTGGCTACGGTGATCGGACTCTTCTTCGGATTGGCATCCGGCTATATCGGCGGCCTGATCGATAATATTCTTACAGCTGTGACCAATATGTTCATCGTTATTCCTTCATTTATCATTCTTATTCTCATATCCGTCAGCCTGAACTCCCGCAGCTCGCTCATCGTGGCGCTGATTATCGGCTTAACAAGCTGGCCGTGGACAGCTCGGGCCGTCAGGGCGCAGACAACCTCGCTTCGCAACCGGGACCATGTCAATATTGCGAAAATATCCGGACACAGCACACCCCGGATCATTCTGTTTGAAATATTGCCGTATATTGCTTCTTATGTCGTTATGGCATTTATTTTGCAGGTCGCGTCCGGGATTCTGGCGGAAGCTTCCATCTCGATGCTTGGACTTGGGCCGTACAATACGATTTCGCTTGGCATTATTATGAACTGGGCGCTTGTGTTCGAGGCTCCGGTAGCCGGTGCCTGGTGGGCGTTTATCCCGGCTGCGTTTGCCATTGCGATTATTACGTTTTCCTTATACATGATGAATACGGGCATGGACGAAATCTTCAATCCCAAAATAAGGAGCTAGTCCTATGAGCGAACATGCACGCAAATTCGAAGCTGCGCAAGAGTCGGTGACGAAGCGGAATATTTTGGAAGTGCAGGAGCTGAAGACGTATTATAAAACAAGGCTTAAAGAAAACGTATATGCCGTGGATGGCGTAACCTTTGCCATTGAAGAGGGCAAGACGCTAGGCATTGCCGGTGAATCAGGCTGCGGCAAGTCGACGCTGGCGTTAAGCTTGATGGGATTTTATTTTCCCCCGCTTCATTATGGCAGCGGTTCAATCAAGGTGAATGACATCGATATTATGAAGCTGAGCAAAGACCAGCTGAGAAAAATGATTTTGGGCCGGGAAATTGCCTATATTCCGCAGGCTGCCATGAATGCGCTCAATCCGACTCTAAAGATCATTCATTTCATTGAGGATATGATGAAGGAGCATCGGCCGGAGCTGACTAAACAGCAAGTCTACGAAATGGCAGCCGAGCGGTTTACGATGCTGCATCTTTCACCGGATGTGTTGAAATCTTATCCGAATGAGCTCTCCGGAGGAATGAAGCAGCGAACGGTCATTGCGATCTCGACTATTCTTAACCCGAAGGTGCTTGTAGCCGATGAGCCGACTTCCGCGCTCGACGTCACGTCGCAGAAAGCGGTCATTCGCCTTCTTAAGGAGCTGCTGGATAAGAAGCTAATTCAATCGCTTGTCTTCATTACTCACGAGCTGCCGCTGCTATACCACGTCACCGACGATATTATGGTCATGTATGCAGGCGAGATCGTGGAACGGGGAACGGCGCATCAGATGATATTCGACCCGATTCATCCTTATACGAAAAGGTTGATGGGGTCCATCATCGTGCCGGAGGAAGGGATGAAGGAGCATAAACTGGCGGCCATTCCGGGGGCTCCACCGAATTTGAAGCATGTTATTGAGGGATGCCGATTCGCGGACCGTTGTACCTTCGCGACGGACGCGTGCCGAAACGGCAAGATCGGCAATCGCCATTCAGGTGACCGGGTATATCGCTGCATCTTTGATGTAGACACCTTGAAAGGGTGGTATGCGAATGAAGAAAGGTGAAGTATTGCTGCAAGGAACAAATGTCACGAAGGAATTCGGCTACGGGAAGAAAACCAAGTTGGCGGTTAATGAGGTCGACTTCGCCTTCCATGAGGGCGAGATTGTCTCCATCGTCGGCGAGAGCGGAAGCGGCAAAACAACTTTAGCGAAAATCGTAATGGGTCTCCTGAAGGAGACCAACGGTACGATCACCTATAAGGGCCAAGCACGACAGCTCCGCAATCATGCCGAGCGCAAGAAATATTGGAAGGATATTCAGGCGATCTTCCAGGACCCTTTCTCATCGTTCAATATGTTCCATAAGGTCGAGAAGCTGCTGCTGGACTGCATTTCCCTGCGTGGATTGAAGCTGGCCAAGGATGAGCAGTTCAACAAGATGAAAGAAGCTTGCTCGTTCGTTAATTTGAAATTCGAGGAGCTGCATAATAAATATCCGTTTGAGCTGTCGGGCGGGCAGATGCAGCGTCTGATGATCGCCCGGATCTTTATGCTTCATCCGAAAATTCTGATCGCCGACGAGCCGACTTCCATGATCGATGCGTGCTCGAGGTCGACCATTCTTGATATGCTGCTAAAGCTGCGCAGCGAGAATAACATGACGATCATCTTTATCACCCACGATGTAGGGCTGGCTTATTATGTCAGCGATACGATCTATATTATGGAGAAGGGGCAGATCGTCGAATCCGGTGAAGCCGAAGAGGTTATCATCAATCCGAAGCACAAGTATACCCAACAGCTGATCTCCGACGTGCCGAAAATTCATGAGTCTTGGAATTTGGCATAACCGCAAAATGCAGGACAAAGCACGCACGTGCTTATGTCCTGCTTTTTTTTTAGGGAAAAAGTACAAAGGTTTAAACAAACCTCAAAATATATTTTATTTTTACACGAAAAAGGCATAGACATACGAACATTCGTACCCTTAAAATAGGAATGTATTTCCATTTCCATGATTCTCCAATTCAGGGAGGGGTCAATTCAAATGCAGGACATGATTCACATTTACGAAGGCTGGACCAATGCCAGTCCGGAGGAAGCCGGTTTCGATAGACAACATCTTCGCCGTCTCGACGATCATTATGCTTCCATTATCGGAAACGGTACGATTCAGGCCGCAAGTTACATCATCGCAAGAAAAGGAAAGGTTTTCGCGCAGAAATCGCTTGGCAAGCTCCGCCACGAGGAAGGCAGCGCCGATCTCCTGCCCGATTCCATTCGGAAGATATACTCGATTACGAAAGTATTTACGGCAGTTGCGATTCACCAGCTGGTAGACCGGGGGAAAATCTTCCTGACGGAATCCGTCAGCCGGGTCCTGCCCGAATTCGATAACGATAAGCACCGCAACATTACGATTTTCCAGCTGCTCACCCATACATCCGGCCTCCAGGGAGATCCTGGCTTTTATCAGGAGCCTTACGGTCTTCCGTGGTACGAATGGATGGCGCGTGAAGCGAAGGAAGCCTATCCGCATGTCAATTGGCTGCAGGTTGTGATCTCCGGTCCCATGCAGCGCATGCCGGGCAAGGAATGGATCTATTGCTCAAGCGGTTATGCCGTATTGGGCGAGATTATCGCCAGGGTATCCGGCAAGTCCTACGAACAATACATACACGATGAGATTCTGGTACCGCTGGGCTTAACGAATACTTTCTTTAAGGTGCCCGAGGGACAACGGGACTTCGTATGCTGTACGAATGATTGGGAGAAAAGAGAAATTTACGAGCCTCGCGAGCGGATGGCGGACATGCCAAACGTCGCAGGCAACGGTCTATATTCGACGCTTGAGGACTTGTGGAAGTTCGGGCAGATGATGCTGGACGGCGGAACGGGGAACGGCAACCGCGTGTTGTCCAAACGTTCCGTTGAGCTGCAAACGGTCAATCATTTGCATGGCTTAACGAGCAGGGGCTGGGGCAATCTTCACACGGATTTCAAATACGGGTTAGGCTGGTCGGTGGATCATTTTGATCTGGCAAGCAAAGGAACCTTCTCGCATGAAGGCTACGGTCACTGCGGCTTATATGTGGATCCTGTGGAGGAATTGGTATTTGCTTTCTTGGTTCCAAGCCATAAGGGCTTCACGAACGAATCGGTTGTTACCCCGCGGGCTATCGTCTGGTCGGGTTTGGAATAATAATTAGCCTTTTAATGGAGGGATGCCCATGTCAACATCGGGTGTGTATACGGCAATACAACCGCAGGAGACCGGATTTGATCCGGATGCGCGGCTTCGGCTGGAGGAGCATTTCAAGTCGCTTATTGAACAGAACAAGATTCAAAGCGCGGCTTATCTCCTCTCGTCAAATGGAATGGTATTCGCAAAAGGCGCCTTCGGACAGCTCAAATACACGGAACCCGATTCGGTCTACAAGGACGACACGATCCGCAGGATCGCATCGGTAACGAAGCTGTTCACCGCAACTGCGATCTTCCAGCTGGTCGAGCAAGGCAAGCTGTTTCTCAGGCAGTCGGTCTCGGAATGGATTGGGGAATTCAAAAATGCCACGTACGAGAAAATTCAAATCTGGCATCTGCTGACCCATACGTCAGGTCTTCAGGCGGATCCCGGTTACTTCCAGGAGCCTTATCCGAGAGGCTGGTGGGATATGCTGTTCGCCTTCGAGCCGGAGACGGAAGGGCCGGATGCCGTTACGGATCCGGAAGAGCTGGAAAAAGAGCGCCGCAGCCAGTGGATTCGTGCCCTCTTATCCGGCCAGCCGTTATCTGCGCCCGGCGTAGAATGGAGCTATTCGTCAGCCGGATTTAATGTCCTGGGCGAGATTGTATCCCGCGCAAGCGGAATTCCGTTTGAGCAGTATGTGATGGAGAAGATCGTAAAGCCGCTTGGCATGAACCGTACGTTCTTCGAAATTCCGGAGGAGCTGCTGGGCGAGGTATGCTGGATTAACGAGCATGAGGAGAACCGGGATACGAAGAAGCATGACCGCAAATACAGTCCCCAAAGAGCCGGAGGCGGCATGAATTCCACCTTGCACGACTTGTACCGATTTGGGCAGATGCTGCTTAACAACGGTACGCTCGACGGTGTCAAAATCTTATCCCGCAAGTCGGTAGAGAAGATGACCACGAATGTGCTGAACAGCGGGATTGAAGGCTTTTGCTGGGGTGGGCGAATCAAGAACTTTACTTACGGGCTTGGAGCTAGCCTGACCGGGCATGACGACTGGCTGCCCGTTGGCTCCTACGGCCATGAAGGGGCGGGACGCTGTAAATTTCTTGTCGATCCTCAGCATCAATCCGTCGTTGTATTCTTTGTGCCGTCCAACCTGGATTGGTGTCCGGAGTCGATTAGCGGCACGCAAAATATTATCGGCTCCGGCTGGCTGTGAAGCGGCTGAGCGCCGTCATAGCCGCGATCGGCTTCGCTACCTACAAGGAGTGGGCGGCGTTCCGGTCGCATATGGCGGCTTCGCTGCTAGTTGGTCCTGTCATGTTCCTGGTTCAGGTGTTTATCTGGAAAGCCGTATACCAGGGACATGACACTTTAAACGGTCTTACCTATCAACAGATGTTAACCTATTATGGCGTCGCTAGCTTAATACATTACATTTCGTTTGATTTCGCGGACTGGAACCTGCAGATGCTGGTGCGCAGCGGGAAGTTTGTCACCTTCGCCTTAAGGCCGCTGCCGCATTGGCTGTTCGCGCTTGCCCAGAAGATCGGACATCGCTCGCTTGCGGTTTGGGTTGAAGTGCTGCCCGTTCTTCTGTTGTTTATTTTTGTTTTTGGCGTAAATCTGCAGCCCGCGGCCCCGGGCTGGGCGGTCTTGTCGATTGCCTTCAGCTTCCTGATGAACTTTATGGTCAATTACTGCGTTGGTCTAACCGCCTTCTGGCTAATCCGGGCAGAAGGAATCCGGCGCGTGTTCCTGCTTCTGAAGGATATATGCGCGGGGGTGTTTATCCCGCTGTCCTTTTTCCCGGATGTGCTGCAGAAGATATTATTTTTCCTTCCTTTTCAGTTTATTACCTATTTGCCGACCAGAGTATACGGAGGCGACTATGAGCTTGCCGGCGTTCATTTGTCGCTGGCACAGGCGGTAGGCTTGCAAGCCGTCGCCGTTGCTGTTACTGCGCTAACCATGACCTTTCTATACAACGCTGCCATGCGGAGATTTACGGGGGTGGGCGTATGAGAGAGACCTTGTTTGGCGCTGTGCTGCGAACCAAATTTGCGGAGCAGATGGCGTATCGCAGCCATTTTATCATCAGTGTTCTGATGCTCGTTATCGGAGATCTGGTCGTTCCGCTGGTTACTTTGCTTGTGTATAAGTCCGGCGCTTCGTTTCCCGGTTGGACGATGCATGAGGCGCTGCTTATTCAAGCGGTGTTTGCTTTGTCGAAGGGAATCGCCTTTCCATTTTTCTTCGGAATGGTAGGCACAACGCTAGGCCATGTTCGCGAAGGAACCTTTGACCTTCTGCTGCTCCGGCCAAGACCCGTTATGCTTATGGCAATGATCACGGGCTTTGATCCGGATGATTTCGGCAGATTGTTCAGCGGAACGGTTCTGTTCGTATACGCTTTAAACGGAATGGAGATGCCCGGCTGGTGGGCGTGGCTTCAGTTCGGACTGCTGTTCCTGGCGTCGGTTACGATGTTATGCGCGGTATCCTTGTTCTTGTCGGGCATGTTGTTTCGCTGGGTCGGCAGCAGCCGGGTCTTCGATATTTTTGACGCTTTTACAAGCTTCGGCATGTATCCGGGAACCATCTTCTCGAAATCGCTGCAAAACGTATTAACTTACGTTCTTCCCGTAGGCTTGATCGCTTTTGTTCCTGCTGAAGCGCTGCTTGGCCGGACCGGCTGGGGAGGGCTATGGGCGCTGCTGCCGGCTGCCGGTTTCCTGCTGCTCGGGATGCTGTATTGGAACCGGATGCTGAAAGGTTATACAAGTGCCGGCGGCTAACGGCTAGCGGCAGAGATGAAGGGGAGACGGTTAACATGATTGAAGTGAGGAATCTGACAAAAACGTATATGACCCATGAACGCGGTCATACGCTTCGCGAAGTGACGCGCAATTTGATCAAACGGCCTATGAAGGAAATCAAGGCCGTTCATGATTTGTCTTTTACCGTTCCGCAAGGAGAAATGCTGGCGTTCCTTGGCCCAAACGGCGCCGGGAAGTCAACGACGCTCAAGATCCTGACGGGCGTCCTTCATCCGACCTCGGGTGAAGTTAAGGCGCTGGGGCTTGTCCCATGGAAGCAGAGAAGACAGTATGTCGGCCGTATTGGGGCCGTCTTTGGACAGAAGTCGCAGCTGCTCTGGGATATTCCTCCCGTCGATGCCTTTTATATGAACAAAGCGATATACGGCGTTCCGGAGCGGCAGTATCAGTCAACGTTAAATGAGCTCACCGAGCTGCTCGATGTTGGCGACATCATCCGAAAGCCTACCCGTCAGCTGTCATTAGGCGAGCGGATGAAATGCGAATTTATTATGGCGATGCTGCACCGGCCGGAAATTGTGTTTCTCGATGAGCCCACGATTGGGCTGGATATGATTGCGAAGGAGAATATCCGCCGGTTTATAAGGAGCATGAACGGTCAGGGAGTCACCTTTATTTTAACGACGCATGACCTGGAGGATGTCGAGATGCTTGCGGAGCGGGTGATCGTCATTAACCATGGCGAGATTGTGGTAGATGATACCCTTGGCGTGTTAAGAAGCAGGCTGGGAGACAAGAAATCGGTCCGCCTGACGACGGAATCCGTTGTTCCGGATATTCGCATCCAGGGAATTACGGTTACGGAGCGCAAGGGGCCGCTGGAGCTTATGCTGGAGATTGATACGAGCGCGCTGCCTTTGAAACGCTTTATCCGGGAGTTTAACGAAGTTTATGGCATTGTGGACATGGCGATTGACGCCATCCCGATTGAATCCATTATGAAAGAGCTTTATATGGCGGAAGCGGCCGTGGAGTCGGCTGCGGCTAAGTCATAAGCGGAAAGGACTGCCGTTGCCGGCAGTCCTTTTTTTTAATTATTTGCAAGTATTGTTGTTGCTGTTCTTCTTCGGAACCGATCCGGAATTATCGGCAAGCTTATCGCCGAATTGGTCAAGGCGCGAAGGGCTTGCCGCAGGTCCGTCATTATCTGGCTTGTTGTTGCGTCCTGTCATTATTTCTCACCTCCAACCTTTCTAGATTGAACGGGCTTCGGCTAATTCATGCATTGTATAATGAAGGAAATAAAAAGCTAAGAAAAAATGAAAACGGCCGTTGACTTTGACGTTACGTCAAAGTGTAAAGTGAAGTTGTCGGGAGGTGAGCAGATATGGAATATACCGTGCAGAAGCTGGGACAGCTCGCGGGAGTAAGCACAAGAACCTTGCGGTATTACGATGAACTTGGACTGTTAAAGCCGGCAAGAGTCAGTTCATCCGGATACCGGATTTACGGGCAGGCGGAGGTGGATCTGCTGCAGCAGATTTTATTTTTTCGCGAGCTTGGGTTGGGGCTTGAGCAAATCAGGCAAATCATTCAAGATCCGGCCTTTGATAAGTCGACTGCGCTGAAGGAGCACCGCGAGCAGCTTCTCGACAGAAGGCGGCAGCTGGATGTCCTTATCCGGAATGTCGAGCAATCCATTGAACATGCGGAAGGGAGAATAAACATGTCCGACAAGCAGAAATTCGAAGGCTTTAAGCAGAAGCAGATTGATGAGAACGAGAAGAAATACGGCAAGGAAATTCGGGAGAAGTATGGTGATGACAGGGTAAATGCGTCCAATGCGAAGCTGAGCAATATGACGCAGGAGCAGTATGATGAAGTAACGCGGCTTGGGGAAGAAATCAAAATAACCTTGGCGGAAGCTTTCAAAACCGGTGATCCCGCAGGCGAGCTGGCGCAGAAGGCGGCAGAGCTGCACAAACGCTGGCTGATGTTCTATTGGAAGGAATACTCGAGGGAGGCTCATGCCGGGTTGTCCCAAATGTATGTGGACGATGAACGGTTCACCGCCTACTACGATACCGATCAGCCTGGAACGGCTGCTTTCTTGAGGGACGCCATTCATATTTATACGGGCGTAAAGCAACCTTAACCGTAGAACGCATCACTTAAGCGAAACGCAGCCTTTTAGGATGTGTCGATAAAGCCCTCATTATAAGAGCTTTATCATGTGCTTGAAGCAGTGGTCTCAGCCATATTCGGTGATTCAGGATACACGGGCCTTTAAGGTCCCTGAGGGATCTTAAAGGCTTTCTTTTTACCGATGCGAAGTGAGTTAAGGTCCCTTAGGGATCTTAACCTCGTGAATTCAGCCATATATACGGTAATGCCGGGCTACTCACGGACTATTAAAGTCCCTCAGGGACCTTAAAGGCTTTCTTTTTACCCATGCTAAGCGAGTTAAGGTCCCTTAGGGATCTTAACCTCGTAAATTCGGTCATATATACGGTAATGCCAGACTATTCAATTGTAGAGAATTCATCGATAGTCTGACAATGCCTTAAAAAATGAGGGCATTGTCGGAGTTTTGACCGCAGCCTTATAGGCATCGGTCAAAACTCCGATCACTCACTTTGTGCACCGCAGCCTTGCAGGCTGCGGTTTTTTATTGCTTACGGCATGTTAGCGTAAGGCTCCTTCATATATTGATATTGGCTCGGAATCCGTCGAATAGGTTGTCCTTTTGCGGAAAGGGGGAAGGGGAGATGAGGTTTCAGCTGGACGAGGAATATGAGCTGACACGCGCGGCTGTAAGGGATTTTGCGGAAAGCGAGCTTACACCGGGGGCGGCTGACAGAGATGAGCTTGAGCGTTTTGACCGCAGCTTGTTCGACAATATGGCGGCCATGGGCTTAACGGGGATTCCGATTGCCGAGCAGTGGGGCGGAGCGGGGAGCGATATGCTGGCCTACTCGATCGTCCTGGAGGAGCTTGCCCGGGTATGTGCTTCAACCTCGGCTGTGCTTGAGGTGCATACAACAGCGGCATGGGTAATTGCCAAGCATGGAAGCGATAACTGGCGCGAAACAATATTAATGCCATTAACTAAAGGGGAAAGACTTGGAACCATAGCTTATTCGCATCCGTCTCTAAGGGGCAAAAGGATGGGCCAAGACTTTTATACACTGGACGGATTTCTTCCGTCCGTCGAATTAGCTGGCGTAGCGGATGATTATGTTGGGCTGATCAGGCATCGGACCGGAGGGCTCTCGTTAGGTATCGTTCCGGGTGACTGTTCCGGCCTTACCTGCGAGACATCGAGAAGTAAGCTTGGGATGCGGGGGATACCAACTGCGGAACTTCGTTTTCAATCCGTTCATTGCCATTTATTTAATGTAGTTAAAGAAAAATCGGAATCGTGCGCAAGGGATATATTTAACGGCATTAATGAAATGCGGGACATTGGCGCGGCTGCACAAGCGACAGGAATTGCCCAGGGGGCATTGGATGCCGCCTTATCTTACGCCCAAGAACGGATGCAATTCGGCAAACCGATTGGACGCCAGCAAGGCATCGCGTTCAAATTGGCGGATATGGCGGCGAATGTGGAGGCATCAAGGTGGCTCGTCTACGATGCCGCCTGGTCCGTTGATAGAGGATTGTCAGGCTGCGCGAAGGCGGCTATGGCAAAGCTTTACGCGATAAAACACGCGGTAGTAACGGCCACCGAGGCGGTACAGATTTTTGGCGGGTACGGTTATATGCGCGAATACCGCGTTGAACGTTATTTGCGGGATGCCAAAAGTCTGGAAGCAGCCTCTGAGCATTCGTATTCGGCTATTTTAAGCCAAGAGGCGGAATAGGAGGAGCTGGCGGCATGTCTAATCGTCAGTCGGTCATCGCAGCGGGAGCAAGAACAGCGTTTGGCAAGTTTGGCGGCCAGTTCAAAACCGTACCAGCCGTTCAGCTGGGAGCTGCTGCAATTACAGGCGCCATGCATAGATCCGGCATATCGCCCAGTCAAGTAGACGGCGTCATTATGGGCATGGTGCTTCAGGCGGGAGCCGGCCAGATTCCGTCCAGGCAAGCCGCAAGGCTGGCGGGTTTAAGCTGGGAAGTACCGTCGGAGACGATAAACAAGGTTTGCGCATCGGGCATGAGGGCCATAACGATGGCCGATCAAATGGTCCGCTCCGGCGATGCTAAGATCGTTGTGGCAGGCGGTATGGAGAGTATGAGCCGAACTCCTTACGCCGTTCCAACGGCGAGATGGGGAGCTAGAATGGGCAACACGGCTCTCGTTGATCTGATGAATCATGACGGTTTGTTTTGCGCGTTCCATCAGGTGCCGATGGGCTCGCTTGGCAACCGGGTGGCAGACGAATTCAATATCGACCGCCAAGAGCAGGACGCTTGGGCGCTTCGCAGCCACTTGCGAGCGGTAGCTGCGCAGCAGAATGGCCGTTTTGCCGAGGAGATCGTTCCCGTCGCTTTGGATGACGGTACGCAGCATAGCGTTGACGAGTGTCCCCGTCCGGATACAGATGCGGCAAAGCTCGCCAAATTGAAGCCAGCCTTCGATCGGACCGGAACGATTACAGCCGGGAATGCTCCCGGGGTGAATGACGGTGCAGCCGCGGTGACGGTCATGTCTTCGGAGGAAGCCGCTCGTCTTGGCATCAAGCCGCTTGCGACTGTAATCGGGCATGCTTCGGCAGGCGCGGAAGCGGCGTATTTGGCAACCGTCCCGGCCCTTGCGATTCGCAAGCTTCTGAAGCAGACGGGAGTTCCGCTGGAGAAGATTGATCTATTTGAAGTGAACGAAGCTTTCGCTTCGGTGGTGCTGATCAGCGGGCAGATGCTTGGCTGGGATCCCGCAAAAGTAAACGTCAACGGCGGGGCGATCGCGCTGGGGCATCCGATTGGAGCTAGCGGCGCCAGAATCGTCCTGACGCTGATTCATGAGCTGAAGCGGAGGGGCGGCGGATTAGGCATCGCGGCGATTTGCAGCGGCGGAGCGCAGGGCGATGCGATTTTGCTTCAGGTAGATGCGTAATCGGATAGATGCTTGAACGAGAACGGGGTGAAGGGGATGGAGCAGGTAGAGCGGATCCGCCAGGTAACCGTTCTGGGAGCCGGGCAAATGGGAAGCGGCATCGCCCAGACTTTGGCGCAATACGGATATGAGACGGCGCTTTACGATATTAACGAAGCGGCGGTTGAGCGAGGGATGTATGCGATTGGAAGCTCCCTGGACCGATTCGTTAAAAAAGGACGTCTGACAAAAGAGCAGCAGGAAGCCGCCATGCGGAAGCTGACGCCGGTTATTACTCTGGAAGCTTGCCGGCTATCGGATTTTGTCATCGAAGCCATCCCCGAGCAGCTGGAGCTCAAACGGAAGCTGTTCAAGGAATTGGACCGGTTATGTCCGCCGCATGCCATTCTTGCGACAAACACCTCATCGCTGTCGATAACGGCGATCGCCGGCGTGACGAAACGGCCCTCGCAAGTAATTGGCATGCATTTTATGAATCCGGTTCCGGTTATGACGCTAGTGGAAGTGATTCGAGGTTTAGCCACTTCGGCCGATACGCTGGCAACGACGGTTGCCCTTGCCGAATCGCTTGGGAAGACGGCGGTCCGCGTTGAGGATTATCCGGGCTTTATCTCGAACCGGATCCTGATGCCTATGATTAACGAGGCCATCTATGCCGTGTATGAAGGCGTGGCAGCGCCAGAATCGGTGGACCAGATTATGAAGCTGGGCATGAATCATCCGATGGGCCCTTTGACTCTCGCGGATTTCATCGGGCTGGATACTTGCTTGTACATTATGGAGACGCTGCATGAGGGATTTGGCGACTCGAAATACCGGCCGTGTCCGCTGCTTCGCAATTATGTGTCGGCCGGCTGGTTAGGGAAGAAAACCGGGAAGGGCTTTTACAGCTACGAATAGAATCGCACCCGAAAGGAGCGATTGTCCATGGAACTCCGGTTTACGAAGGAGCAGCAAGTCATTCGGCAGGCGATAAGGCAGTTTGCCGCCCGGGAGATAGCACCGGCGGTACCCGAGATGGAATCCGAGAGGTTTCCTGCTGAGATCATCCGGAAGATGGCGGAGAGAAAGTGGCTGGGAATCCCCATTCCGAAGCAATGGGGCGGGGCAGGATCGGATTTTATCTCCTATATTATCGCGATTAACGAAGTGTCGAGAGTCAGCGCCGCGGTTGGCGTTATTTTATCCGTTCATACCTCCGTATGCACGCTTCCCATTCTGAATTACGGCATGGAGGAGCAGCGCCGGCAATTCGTCGGAAAGCTGGCTTCCGGCGAGTGGATTGGCGCCTTTGCCTTAACGGAACCGCATGCCGGTTCGGATGCTGCGTCGATACGAACATCAGCCGAGCGGAACGGCGATTATTATGAGATTAACGGCTCCAAGCTGTTCATTACAAACGCAGGGGCGGCTGGGGTATATGTCGTGTTTGCCGTTACGGACGCGACGAAACACGCCGGCGGCATTACCGCATTTATCGTGCCGGGAGATACGAAGGGGCTTCATATCGGGAAGCCGGAGAGGAAAATGGGTCTTCATGGCTCGAATACCTGCGAGCTTCATTTCGAACAGCTGCGAATTCCCGCGGAATACCGGCTGGGACGGGAAGGCGAGGGGTTCGCCATTGCCAAAGGCTCGCTTGACGGCGGCCGGATTGGAATTGCCGCGCAAGCGCTTGGAATTGCCGAAGCCTCCATACAGCTCCTCCGCGACAGGCTTGGTTCGCCTAAGGGTTATCCGTATACCTCCCGCGACACCGAGCTGGCGGAGCTTCTGGCAAGAACGGCTGCCGCCAGGCTGCTCGTCTACCGGGCTGCTTCGCTTCGTCAGGAAGGCAGGCCATGCACGAAGGAAGCGTCAATGGCCAAGATGTTTGCTTCCGATACGGCCGTTGCCGTGTCCGGAGCTGCCGTCCGGCTGTTGGGCGAAGAGGGATTGTCCAAGGAACATCCCGCCGAGAGGTTGTTCAGGGACGCAAAAGTGACGCAAATCTACGAGGGTACGAATGAAATTCACCGTCTTGTAATCAGCGGCAGATTGATGAAATGAAGGTGACGGATATGAGAAGTAGCCCCGGTCTTAAGCTTCGGGATGCGATTCAGAAGGAGCAGCCTCTGCAGGTGGCGGGGGCGATTAACGCGTATGCCGCCATGATGGCGGAGCAGGTTGGCTTCCGCGCGCTGTATGTATCGGGTGCCGGAGTCGCTAATGCTTCCTTTGGCCTTCCTGACCTGGGAATAACCACGCTTCAGGATGTGCTCGAGGATATTCGCCGGATTACAAACGTAACGGAGCTGCCGCTGTTAGTTGATATTGATACCGGGTTCGGCGGCGCTTTTCAGATTGCCAGAACGATTAAGGAGATGCAAAGAGCCGGCGTGGCGGCCGTCCATATCGAGGATCAGGTGGCGGATAAAAGATGCGGACACCGCCCGAACAAGGCCATGGTCGGAACGGAGGAGATGGTCGACCGGATCAAAGCCGCGGTAGACGCGAAGTCGGACAGCAGCTTTGTCATTATGGCAAGGACGGATGCTTTGGCATCGGAAGGGCTTGATGCCGCGATTGAACGCTCCCGCAGGTATGTGGAAGCGGGGGCGGATATGCTTTTTCCCGAAGCGGTAGGCAGTCTGGACGATTATAAAAGGTTTGCCGAGGCCGTGCAGGTGCCTATTCTGGCGAATATAACGGAATTCGGTAAAACGCCGCTGTTCACCGTAGAACAGCTCCGAGGTGCGGGAGTCAGCCTTGCTCTGTACCCTTTATCGGCGTTTCGGGCGATGAACGCGGCGGCGCTGCGCGTCTACCGCACGATTCGCGAAGACGGCTCTCAGCAGAAAGTCGTAGATTTGATGCAGACGCGAGCGGAGCTGTACGATTTCCTGCACTATTATGATTATGAACATAAACTTGACGCGTTGTTTGGAATGGAGCTGAAGGAGGAGAAGGGGGAGGGGTAAATGCCGGAACCGAAGCAAGGAGGCCTTGCGGCTGTTATTGCCGGACAGACTCGAATCTCGACAGTCGGCAAGGAAGGGAAGGGATTATCGTACCGCGGTTATTCCATCTACGATTTGGCCCGATTCGCAACCTTTGAGGAGACTGCTTATTTACTCTTGTACGGATGGCTTCCGGATGTTGAACAGCTTAGCCAGTTCCGCAAGCAGCTGGCTTCCAGCCGGGAACTGCCGCCAGCCTTAACCGGCATACTCGAGCTGCTGCCGGGCAGCAGCCACCCGATGGATGCGCTCCGGACCGGCTATTCCGCCCTTGCCTCGTTCGAGCCGGAGGAGGAAGGGCGTTCCGCTCTGGATATAGCGGTCCGGTTGATAGGCTGCACGTCATCCATTCTGCTGTACTGGTATCATTATCAGAACAGCGGCAAGCGGATTGATACGGCTGGCAGCGGCGGCGACACGGCTGCGCATTTTCTGCAGCTGCTGCATCAGAATGAGCCGGATGCGCAGCATGCCAAAGCGCTGGATGTTTCTCTAACGTTATACGCGGAGCACGAATTTAACGCCTCGACGTTTGCGGCAAGGGTTACGGCTTCCACGCTATCCGATTATTATTCGGCGATTACGACCGGAGTAGGCACGCTGCGCGGACCGCTGCACGGCGGTGCCAACGAGGCGGCTATGGAGCTGATTGAGCGATACGACAATGCGGATGAAGCGGAGGCGGGCATTCTGGAGGCTCTCCGGCAAAAGCAGCTGATCATGGGATTTGGCCATCGTGTCTATTCGGTCTCGGATCCCCGTTCCGACGTAATTAAAGAGTGGGCGCTTGCCCTTTCCGAACAAGCAGGAGACCGGAAGCTTTACGATATTTCCGAGAGAATCGAGCAGGTTATGCGCCGGGAGAAAAAGCTGTTCCCGAATCTGGATTTTTACAGCGCTTCGGCGTATTTTCACTTGGGGATTCCCACTTCGTTATTTACGCCCGTCTTTGTGTTGTCCCGTCTCACGGGATGGTCGGCCCATATCATGGAGCAGCGGGCAGGTAACCGGATTATCCGCCCAAGCGCCGATTATATCGGGCCAGACCCTCAGGAATGGTTGCCGCTGGATGAGCGTTAACGGAAATCTTGATCCAGTGAGGGAGGAGCACAACTAAAATGTCTGTAACGTTTAGCACGAATCGACCCGATCCCGATCCGCTGCTGGCCGCTATTGCGGATTATGTTCTTCATAAGGAGCTGGCGAGCGAAGAAGCTTACAACACGGCCAGGCTATGTCTGATGGATACGCTTGGCTGCGGGCTGCTGGCGCTCCGTTATCCGGAATGCGCCAAGCTTCTCAGTCCGCTTGTGCCGGGAACCGTTGTGCCAAACGGCGCGCGGGTGCCGGGTACTTCAACCGAGACGGATCCGGTCACGGCCGCCTTCCAGATCGGCTGCATAATCCGCTGGCTCGATTACAACGATACGTGGCTGGCCGCGGAATGGGGCCATCCCTCCGATAATCTTGGCGGCATTCTGGCTGCCGCCGATTATATCAGCCGCAAGAACAGGGCAGAAGGAACAGCTCCGCTCACCATGCGCGACGTACTGACGGCAATGATCAAAGCGCATGAGATTCAGGGAATCCTTGCGCTTGAGAACAGCTTTAACCGGGTAGGACTCGATCATGTGCTTCTTGTCAAAATCGCCTCGACCGCCGTAGTGGCTCAGTTTCTTGGAGGCAGCAAGGACGAGATCGTGAATGCCGTCTCGCATGCCTGGATTGACGGGCATGCTCTCCGGACGTATCGCCATGCGCCGAATACGGGCTCGAGAAAATCCTGGGCTGCGGGAGACGCGACAAGCCGCGCCGTGTGGCTTGCCATGATGGCTATGCGGGGCGAGATGGGTTATCCTTCCGCGCTGACCGCCCCGGGTTGGGGGTTTCAGGATGTCCTGTTTAAAGGGAAGCCTGTTGTTCAGGCGAGGCCGTTTAATTCCTATGTTATGGAGCATAT
This sequence comes from Paenibacillus sp. MMO-177, assembly GCF_037147795.1. Classification (NCBI taxonomy): domain Bacteria; kingdom Bacillati; phylum Bacillota; class Bacilli; order Caryophanales; family Paenibacillaceae; genus Paenibacillus; species Paenibacillus sp. MMO-177. The sequence goes on from NZ_JBBCUR010000002.1 coordinate 73,267, forward strand.
TTTGTTCAAAATCTCGTTTCCGGCGGAATTTCACGGACAGACTGCCGTTGAAGCGGCCATTCGCCTTCATCCGCTCGTGAAAGACCGGATTGATGACATTGCTGCGATTGAGCTCACAACCCACGAGTCGGCGATCCGCATCATCGACAAGCGGGGACCTCTCCATAATCCGGCTGACCGCGATCATTGCCTTCAATATATGGTTGCGATTGGCCTGCTGCACGGCAATTTGACGGCGGATCATTATGAGGATGCGGCCGCTTCCGATCCCCGGATCGATAAGCTGCGGGATAAAATGCTCACGAAGCAGGATCCAAGGTATTCCAAAGAGTATTTGGATGCCGACAAACGTTCGATTGCCAACGCCATTCAGGTGTTTTTCGCGGACGGTTCCGCAACAGGTAAAGTAGAGGTGGAATATCCGATTGGCCACCGGAGAAGGAGAGAGGAAGGCATTCCTTTATTGGTGAGCAAATTCGAGGAGAATCTGCGGACGCGGTTCCCGGCGAAGCAAGCCGGCCGGATCGCCGCTCTTTGCCTGGATCAAGAGGCTTTGGAGCGCATGGATGCGGATCGATTTGTAGATTTATTCGTCATTTGACGCCGCGGCCTTTCAAAAGGCCGCTTTTTTCATCTTTTCTTGACTTCCTTCATTGAGTTATGAGGCCTCTAACGCTTATAATATAACGAGGAAAAAAGATTATAAAGAAAAGGTGCATTCATGAGTATATTAAACGTTGAAAGATTAAGCCATGGATTTGGCGACCGCGCGATTTTTAACGACGTATCGTTCCGTCTGCTCAAAGGAGAGCATATCGGTCTGATCGGCGCAAACGGCGAAGGCAAATCCACGTTCATGAACATTATTACCGGCAAGCTTCAACCGGATGACGGCAAGGTTGAATGGTCGAAGAAGGTTCGCGTCGGTTACCTCGACCAGCATGCGGTACTGAGCAAAGGAATGACCATGCGCGACGTGCTCAAGAGCGCATTCCAATATTTGTTTGACATGGAACAAGAGATGAACGACATGTACGGCCGCATGGGCGAAGTATCGCCTGAAGAGCTGGAGAAGCTTCTGGAGGATGTCGGCACGATTCAGGATACGCTGACAAGCCAGGACTTTTACCTGATCGATGCGAAAATCGATGAAACGGCACGCGGCCTTGGACTCACCGACATCGGTCTCGACAAAGACGTGCATGATTTGAGCGGCGGTCAACGCACGAAGGTTCTGCTCGCCAAGCTTCTGCTCGAGAAGCCGGACATCCTGCTCCTCGACGAGCCTACCAACTATTTGGACGAGCAGCATATCGAGTGGCTGAAGCGTTACCTGCAGGAGTATGAGAACGCGTTTATTCTGATCTCCCACGATATTCCGTTCCTGAACAGCGTCATCAACCTGATCTACCATATGGAAAATCAGGAGCTGAACCGTTATGTAGGCGACTATGACCATTTCCAGGAAGTTTACGAGATGAAAAAGCAGCAGCTGGAGTCGGCGTTTAAGCGCCAGCAGCAGGAAATTGCCGAGCTGAAGGACTTCGTAGCCCGGAACAAAGCATCCGTTGCAACCCGTAACATGGCGATGTCGAGACAGAAGAAGCTGGACAAGATGGACGTTATCGAGCTTGCGAAGGAGAAGCCAAAACCGCAGTTTAACTTTATCGAAGCACGCGCGTCAAGCAAGCTGATCTTCGAGACGAACAATTTGGTAATCGGCTATGATTCGCCGCTGTCGAGACCGCTCACCCTCCGCATGGAGCGCGGTCAGAAGATCGCTCTCGTAGGCGCGAACGGTATCGGTAAAACAACGCTGCTCCGCAGCATCCTGGGCGAAATCCCTGCTCTTGAGGGCTCGGTTCAGCTTGGCGACATTCTGAGCATCGGTTACTTCCAGCAGGAAATGAAAGAAACAAACAACAACACCTGTATCGACGAGATTTGGAGCGAGTTCCCGTCGTTTACGCAGTTCGAGGTTCGCGCGGCGCTAGCAAAATGCGGTCTCACGACCAAGCATATCGAGAGCAAAATCGCCGTGCTTAGCGGCGGCGAGAAGGCGAAAGTACGTCTCTGCAAGCTGATCAACCGCGAGACGAACCTGCTTGTGCTCGACGAGCCTACGAACCACTTGGACGTAGATGCGAAGGAAGAGCTGGCTCGTGCGCTTAAAGCGTACAAAGGCAGCATAATCCTAATCTCTCACGAACCTGAATTTTATCAGCAGGTTGTTACGGAGACGTGGAACTGCGAGTCTTGGACGACGAAAGTATTCTAATCGTTTGGCGCATAATAGATAGAACTGATCCTGCCTGACAGCTTGTTGTCAGGCAGGATTTTTTTGTGCGGATGGGACAAATGCTCAATATACCCCCTATAGGTATTTTTAATGATTGACATATATACGGGTGGGGGGTATACTGAAGCCAATCAACGATACTAAGAAATGGATGTGTTGCGTATGGCACCCGTGCAAACGAATGATCATGACCAGACCACCTTTGATATAACCGGAATGACTTGTGCCGCATGTGCGAATCGCATAGAGAAAGGGTTGAACAAACTTCCGGGCGTTGCTTCCGCAACGGTGAACTTCGCGATGGAAACGGCCCGCGTCGAATATGCGCCAAGCGAAGTTTCCCCCCAGGATATAGAGCGCAAGGTTGAGCAGCTGGGTTATTCTGCGTCCGAAAGCGTGGAAATGGCTGGATCAGAGAAGCATCCTGAAAGACATGGGCAAATAAGGAAGCTGATTATATCCGCCTTATTATCGCTTCCGCTCATATGGAGCATGGTGGGACATTTTTCGTTTACTTCCTGGCTATATGTGCCGGAGCTGTTTATGAACCCGTGGTTCCAGCTTGTTCTGGCAACGCCGGTACAGTTCTACATTGGCCGTTCCTTCTATGTGAGTGCGTACAAAGCACTCCGCAACGGCGGCGCCAATATGGATGTGCTTATCGCGCTCGGCACGTCGGCTGCTTATTTCTACAGCTTATATGCAACCGTCAAATGGGAAGCGGAAGGCTCATCGATGCATCAAGCGCCGGAGCTGTATTTTGAAACCAGCGCGATTCTGATTACCCTGGTATTGCTTGGCAAGCTGTTCGAAACTTTAGCTAAAGGTCGGACCTCGGAAGCGATCAAATCGCTTATGGGACTGAGAGCAAAGAAGGCGACGGTAGTAAGAGACGGCCAAGAAATGACGATTCCGATCGAGCAAGTGGTCAAAGGTGATGTCGTCCTGGTTCGGCCGGGCGAGAAGATTCCGGTTGACGGTCTAGTGCTGGAAGGCGCCTCGGCCGTTGATGAAGCGATGCTGACGGGCGAAAGCCTGCCGGTGGAGAAAAGCGCAGGCGATACCGTAATCGGAGCAACCATCAACGGCAACGGCGTATTGAAGGTCCAGGCGACAAAGGTAGGAGCGGATACGGCGCTTGCCCAGATTATCAGAGTAGTGGAGGAAGCGCAGGGCTCCAAAGCGCAGATTCAACGGGTTGCAGACGTCATCTCCGGTATTTTTGTCCCGATTGTAACGGGTATAGCGATTGTTGCTTTCCTGGTGTGGCTGATCTTTATCAAGCCGGGAGATTTAACCGCGGCGCTTGAGACCGCCATAGCGATCCTGGTTATTGCCTGCCCTTGCGCGCTTGGTCTCGCGACTCCCACCTCGATTATGGCGGGTTCCGGCCGTGCGGCGGAGTTAGGTATTTTGTTCAAGGGCGGCGAGCATCTCGAACAGACCCACAAGGTGGATGCGATTATTCTCGATAAAACAGGAACGGTAACAAACGGCAAGCCGTCGTTAACGGATATGATCGTAGCGGATGACAGGGATGAGGCGGAGTTTTTGCGGCTCGTTGGCGGAGCGGAGCAGCTTTCCGAGCATCCGCTCGCCGTTGCGATAGCTGACGGTATACGGGAGAGGGGTATATCTTTTGCTTCCGCGGAATCGTTCGAAGCTTTGCCTGGCTTTGGGATTCGGGCTGCCGTCGAAGGGAAATCGGTATTGATCGGGACCCGCAGGCTGCTCGAGGAAAACGGCGTTCATGCGGAGGACTTTTATCCGGTCATGAACAGACTTGAGGAAGCGGGCAAGACCGCGATGCTGGTTGCCATTAATGGGCAATACGCCGGAATCATCGCGGCTGCGGATACGATTAAGGAGAGCTCGGTATCCGCGGTTAGGCGGCTCAAAGAGCTTGGAATCAAGGTTATAATGGTGACGGGAGACAATGAACGCACCGCATTAGCGATTGCCTCGCAAGCCGGAATTGATCATGTGCTGGCTGAGGTTCTGCCGGAAGGCAAGGCTGCGGAAGTGAAAAAGCTGCAGCAGCAAGGCCGTATCGTGGCCATGGTTGGCGACGGGATCAACGATGCACCAGCGCTTGCTACTGCCAATATCGGCATGGCAATCGGCACGGGGACCGATGTGGCGATGGAGGCGGCAGACATCACACTGATGCGCGGCGATCTCGAGAGCATTCCGGATGCGATCTACATCAGCCGGATGACGATGCGGAATATTAAGCAGAATCTGTTCTGGGCGCTTGGCTACAACACTCTTGGCATTCCGATTGCGGCAATTGGCCTGCTTGCGCCATGGGTAGCCGGAGCGGCCATGGCTTTAAGTTCTGTATCCGTTGTCCTGAATGCTCTAAGACTTCAAAAGCTACATGTTAGACGTTAAGGAACTTTCCGTCTGCGCCGCAACCGGATTAGGTGTTGTCCAATACAAGGAAAAGCCGTTATAATAGGCATATAGAAAATGAAGAAAGTGGTGCAGCATGGGTCGTAAGTGGAATAACATTAAAGAGAAAAAAGCTTCGAAAGACGCTAACACTAGCCGCATTTATGCGAAATTTGGTCTTGAAATTTACGTAGCGGCGAAGAAAGGCGAGCCTAACCCGGAATCCAACGGCGCACTGAAGTTCGTTCTTGAACGCGCGAAAACGTATAACGTACCGAAGGCCATTATCGACCGCGCGATCGAGAAGGCTAAAGGCGGCTCGGACGAACAATATTTCGAGCTTCGGTATGAAGGATTTGGTCCTGCAGGCTCCATGATCATCGTGGATGCCCTGACGAACAACGTGAACCGCACGGCTCCGGAAGTACGTTCGGCTTTCAACAAAGCCGGCGGCAATATGGGCGTAAGCGGATCGGTATCGTACATGTTCGACCAAACCGCCGTAATCGGCGTGGAAGGCAAATCGCTGGATGAAGTGATGGAAATTATGCTGGAAGCAGACGTTGACGTCCGTGATATCGTGGAAGAAGACGAGACTATCATGGTCTATGCGGCTCCGGATCAATTCAATGCGGTGCAGGACGCATTCAAAAATGCCGGCATTTCGGAGTTTGCGGTAGCCGAAGTAACGATGCTTGCGCAAAACTTCGTTACACTCCCCGAGGATGCGGTTGCTTCCTTCGAGAAGCTGATTGACGCGCTTGAAGATTTGGAAGACGTTCAACAGGTCTACCATAACGTTGAATTTGAATAATCGCATAGAGAGTAACGGTCGCCTGAGGGCGGCCGTTTTTTTTGTAATTCTAAGCGGCGATAACCAAGAGTATCGAGGTATATCCAAGTATAGTAGGTAACCTAGAACCAATCTAATGAAAAACATTTCAGCTCTTTTCAGGCCGGAGGATGTCCTTTAGAATAAGGTTGGCTGGAGAACAGCCGTTTGTGTATGGAATAAAAATTCTTAGTAAACGAATGGAGGAGCAATACGATGAAATATCGGAAACTTGGCGGTACGGGTCTGAAGGTTAGCGAAATCAGCTTAGGCAGCTGGCTTACATATGGCGGTTACGTGGAGCGCGAGAATGCGGTAAACGCGATTCGCACGGCTTACGATTTGGGAATTAACTTTTTCGATACGGCGAATGTGTACGAGCGCGGCGGCGCGGAGGAATTGGTTGGCGAAGCATTGAAAGCGTATCCGCGCGAATCCTATGTTCTGGCGACAAAAGTATTCTGGCCGATGGGCGACGGCCCTAACGACCGCGGCTTGTCCCGCAAGCATGTGATCGAGCAGGCGAATGCGAGCTTGAAGCGTCTTGGCCATGATTATATCGATATTTACTACTGCCACCGTCATGACGCGGAAACCCCGCTGTACGAAACGCTTCGCGCTATTGACGATCTGGTTCGTTCCGGCAAAGTGCTGTATGTCGGCGTAAGCGAATGGCAGGCGTCGCAAATCGCCGAGGCGCTTGGCGTAGCGGATCGTTACCTGCTGGACCGTATTGTGGTTAACCAACCGATCTATAATATGTTTGAGCGTTATATCGAGAAGGAAATCATTCCGCTTAGCGAGCGCTCCGGCATCGGCCAGGTTGTCTTCTCGCCGCTGGCGCAAGGCCTGCTGACCGGCAAATACACGTCTGCAACCGATTTCCCGGCGGACAGCCGCGCGGCTAAAATCGATTGGATGGGCAAAGGCATTACGGAAGAGAAAATCAATAAGGTTCGCCAGTTGGAAACGATTGCGGCAGAGCTTGGCATCAGCGTTGGCAACCTGGCGCTGGCCTGGATTCTCCGTCAACCTAACGTAGCGAGCGCGCTTGTTGGCGCAAGCCGCCCTGATCAAGTAACGGAGAATGCCAAAGCTTCGGGCATTGCCTTGAGCGAAGACGTACTGGAACAAATCGAAACCATTCTGAAGTAAGAGAAGGAGACATCTTAGATGGCAAAAGTCGTAGTTACCGGCGGAAGCGGAATGCTTGGACGATGGATCGTTAAGCATTTCGTGGACCAAGGGTATGAAGTGCTTAACGTGGATACGCGTCAACCGGACGAATCGATCTGTCCGACCCTGATCGTGAACCTGGAGGATCTGGGTCAGACCTACGGGGCGCTTGCAGGCGCAGATGCCGTCGTTCATATGGCGGCTATTCCGAGAGCCGGCATGGTGCCGCCCGAGGTCACCTTCCGCAACAATGTCATGTCCACCTACAACGTTCTGGAAGCGGCGGCTGGCCTTGGCATTAAAAAGGTTGTTATTGCGTCCAGCGAGTCTTCGTATGGCATATGCTTTGCCGAGCATCCATTTGGTCCGCAATATGTACCGATGGATGAGGCCCATCCGCAGCTTCCGCAGGATAGCTACGGATTGTCCAAAATCGTGAACGAAGCAACGGCCGATATGTTCCACCGCCGTACCGGCATGCAGGTCGTATCGCTGCGCCTCGGAAACGTCATTCCGCCGGAATGGTATGAACGGTTTCCTTCGTTTATTCATAAGCCGGAGGAGCGGGAACGCATCCTGTGGAGCTATATCGATACGCGTGACGTAGCGGAAGCATGCGAGCTTGCTATTAAAGCGGAAGGGCTTGGCTCCGTAGCGATCAACCTCGCGAACGATGAGTCCAGCATGGACATCGCGAGCCGTGAGCTGATGGCGGCCCGTTATCCGGAAGTTACCGATTTCCGTGCGCCGCTTGAAGGCTTTGAATCGCTGCTGAACAGCGACAAAGCGAAGGAATTGCTTGGCTGGCAGCCGAAATATTTCTGGCGCGAGCAGCTGAAGAAGTAATGAGAACGGTCCTTATCCTCTGGATAAGGGCCGTTTTTTGCGGAAAGACGACGGTCGCCTCACTATAATGGATTGATGAAGAGTGTCTTTTTGTATAGACAGCTTTCCTGAACGAGGAGTATACTTTAAACGCTTACTTAATGAAATTTACTTATAGACATGAGAAGGTGCGGCGGCTTGTGAGTTATCTGTTTCTATTCTTGGCGACTTTGGCATGGAGCTTTGTTGGCGTGCTGGTGAAAACGGCTTCTACGATGGTCGACAGCTCCATCATTTCCTTCTGCCGGTTCTTCTTTGGCGTAGTTGTACTAGGGATTTATCTGCTGATGAAAGACGGGAAAATCCATTTCCGATACCGGATGAAATGGCTCTGGTTTGGAGCGGCGGGCAAATCCGCCAACTATATTTTCGAGAATATCGCGCTTATGATTGGTTATTCGTATGGCAATATTCTTGTACAGCCTGTACAGACCGTGATCCTGCTGTTTGCAGGAAGCTTCGTCTTTAAGGAGAAGGTAACGAGGGCGGGATGGATCTCCGCGGCGTTATGCGTGGTCGGCGTTATCGTTGTCGGGTGGAATGGCGTTCCGCTTGACGAGTTGATGGGAAGCAGCGGACTAACAACAATCCTGTTTACATTGGCGGGGATTGGCGCGGCGGTTCATGTCATGAGCCAGCGCATGCTGGTTAAGACCATGGATAACGGCAATATGAATTTCTCCGTTTTCCTGATTGCAACGCTGATGGTGTCGATTCCCATCCCGTTCCAAAGCGAAGGATTTAAGGGAGTGTCGACCGCCGGGGCATGGCTGGCGCTGGTCTGCCTTGGCGTTATTACGGGCTTAAGCTTCTTCTGGTTCGCGGAAGCGATGAAGCGGGTGCCGTTCGCCGTAGTAGCGATTGTTGGCAACAGCTCCGTATTATTCTCGATTCTGTGGGCGTATATTTTCTTCCAGGATCCGATTACCAGCTATATCATTATTGGGACGTTAATCTTTGTAGCGGGCTTCTTGCTTCTTAACTTCTCCGGTCCAAGAAAGAAGACGGTGAAGCAAGAAGACAACGTGGAAGCAGCGGTATAAAGCGAAGGAGCGAATACGATGGATCAAGTCAATGATCTCCCGGCCAAGTTAAGCAAGCCGGCCAAACGCGCCTTTGCCCAAGCGGGTTATTTGAAGCTTGAGCAGTTTGCCGGGTTGACCGAAGCCGAGGTGCTTGCGCTCCATGGCGTTGGGCCAACCGCAATCGTCCTGCTTCGCCAGGCGCTTGCCGAGAAGGGACTAGCCTTCCGCAATTAACGAAGAGAGCAGCGGGCAGCCGCTGCTCTCTTTGGCTCACCGAAAGGAGGCAGCATGCCGTATGCAAAAGGTTGAAACTACCGTGCGCCTAACGAAGCCTGTGCATGCCATCATTCTAATCCTGTTTATCTTCTATAGTCTCATTATGATCAAGCTGCTGTTTATCCGCGGCAGCAGTTATAGATGGCCAGACTATAATTACAACATCGTCCCGTTTCATACGATCAAATCGTTAATCTATCACCGGCATGCTTACAATACCGATGCCTGGGTGAAAAACCTGTTCGGGAACATTGTCTTGTTCATCCCCCTTGGAGTCTGCTTACCGATCCTTAGCCGAAGGCTATTTCGGGCAGTTAGATGTCTCGCGGCCATTATACTCCTTCTGTTTCTCGTAGAAATCATTCAACTTGTAACTAAAGTTGGAAGCTTCGATATAGACGATATTATACTGAATGCGATTGGAGCGGGCATTGGACTTGCTTTTATCAAGCTGCCGCGTTCAGGTTAAGACCTTAATCTCAATATCAAAAAAACCGTGCCATTGGCACGGTTTTTTTGATTTGCCTGTTATTTCTTCAGAATCCCTTCGAAAAACACCTGGAAGGAGATCAGGAGCTGATCTCCAAAGCCTTCCTTCGAAATGCCCATTACCCAGTTAAGCATCGTTCCCAAATAGATTTGCGTGGCAATGCATGCCATCGTATTGGCAGGGATCGTTGTTGTGAACTCACCGGTCTGCTGGCCTTTCTCAAATACGGGAACAAGATTGTCCATCACCAGACAAAAGCCTTCTTTGCTTTCCTCGATGTTCTGGTTGTTCGCGAGCATGCCCTGAATCGACAGCAGCAGCATGCCGTGATTCTCGGCCATGGCATCGCCAAGCGTCTTGACGAGTGCCAGGAAGCGGGGAGCGTAAGGTCCCGGCTTATCTTTCAGATTTACGATTTCATCAATGGCAACCAGCTTATTCAGCTTGCCTCTGACATCCTCTTTGGTCTTGAAATAGTTAAAGAAAGTGCCTTTGGCAACGCCGGCAGCTTCCGTAATTTGGGCGACGGTGGTGGATTCAAAGCCTTGCTCGGCAAACAGGCACATCGCCGCTTCAAGTATCCGGTTTTTGGTCTCGAGTTTTTTCTCTTCTCGGTTCACAGCCATCATCCTCCGTTTATTGCCTACAGTATAGCATATCCAAGGCTATAATGGGTTCAAAGTTTAAATGACCGTTGGTACAAGAATTTACTGAAAAACTCTGTTTAAGAAGGCTGAACAACGTTAATACAATAATTAAACCTTTACAAAATAACAAAAATAAAAATGACCGATGGTTCAAAATAATATTGACCAACGGTCATTTTGTCGCTATAATCCAAAATGACAGGAGTCGAGAATGGAGGATACAAATGACGAAATCAAATATTCAAGCCGTACCGGACGCGAGTACGTTTACGATCAGGTCGATCATCGCGCCGCTCATTGCCGTCATTGTTGGTTTATTTATGGTTATTCTGGACGGAACAGCGATGAATGTCGCGTTAAGCGGCTTCATGAAGGAGTTCGGCAAGGACTTGTCCGTCGTTCAATGGACGACAACCGGCTATGCGCTTGCTCAAGCTGCGGTAATTCCGCTGGCAGGCTGGCTGTCCGACCGGTTCGGGGCAAAGCGGATTTTCCTCGTGTCAGTAGGGATGTTTACGTTCGGTTCCTTGCTTTGCGCTTTTGCAGGCAATATCGAAATGCTGATTCTGTTCCGGGTTATTCAAGGTCTTGGCGGCGGCATGGTTATGCCGATTGCCTTTGCGATTATTTATAAGCTTAGTCCGCCAGAGAAGGTTGGCTCTGTAATGGGCATGCTGGGCATTCCGGTTCTGATCGCTCCCGCATTGGGACCGGTTGTCGCCGGCGCGTTAATCGATTACGCAACCTGGCATTGGATCTTCCTTATCAATATCCCTCTTGGCATCATCGGGATTATTGCAGGCATGCGCACGTTGCCGAACATTGAACGCCAAGAGGTAAAATCGCTGGACGTTCCGGGCATTATTTTTGGACCGCTCGCTTTTGCGGCTTTATCGTATGGGGTAAGCGAAGGGGGAACAAGCTGGACTTCGGTACAGACTTTAACCGGTCTTATTGCGGGTGCCGCCTCATTGATGATCTTCGTGTTTGTCGAGCTGCGCAGCAAGCAGCCGCTTCTGGAGCTTCGGGTATTCCGTTCCAGAGATTTCAGCAAGGGGATTATTGTCCAATGGTTTACGCAGATTGCGCTCATGGGAACGTTCTTCCTCATTCCAATGCTTCTTATTCAAGTACAGGGTCATACGGCCACGGAGTCCGGACTGATCATGCTGCCCCAAGCGATCGCTTCAGCCGTCTTTATGCCGATTGGAGGCAGGCTGTTCGACCGGATTGGCGCAAGACCGCTGCTTGTTACCGGGCTTAGCATTGTCGGAGTGGCTTCGTTCCTGTTATCGAACATTTCCGCGGATGACGGCTTGTCGCTTATCCTGATCACTTCCGGTCTGTTTGGTGTAGGGATGGGACTTTCCATGATGCCAATGAATACGTATTTGATTCAAGCATCCCCGCCAAGCCTGGTTGGCCGCGTTACCTCGCTTACTTCCGCAGCACAGCAGGTCATGACGTCTTTTGCTATCGCGGGACTCAGCACTTATCTCACTACCAAGATTAAAGATGCGACGGTACCCGGTCAGGCTCCGGAGATTGACGCCTTATATCATTCCTACGGGGAAACCTTCCTTGTTGTTGTAGGAATTGCCATAGCAGGCGCATTGCTGGGCTTGCTGCTGCGCAAACCGGTAAGAGCAGAGGGTGACGAAGGCACAGCTATAGAAGCTCCCATGATGATGGGACACTAATCCGAACGAAAATACCATTTATTTCTGAAATGTTCAGGAATAGATGGTTTTTTTCGTTTACAGACTGTACAACTGTATGTTATCTTCAATATATATTGATTGCTTTACTGCTATAAAGCGTCTACGCGATATCAGACTACGGAGGGTGCACATGACAGTACTAGAAGGACTGCGATCGGCCATTGATAAGACGGACCAACAGATTGTTGCCTTATTGGCACAAAGATTCATCTTTACTGAGGCGGTAGGGAAATACAAAGCAGCAAATCAGCTTCATTCGCAAGATCCCAAGCGGGAAGAACAGCAGTTCAAGAAAATTGTCGAACTCTCCGAGCAATACGGTTTAAGGCCGGAATATGCCGTAGACATCTATCGGAAAATTATGGACATTGCGATATCAAGACATCAGGAGCTGCTTGCGGACAAGGCAGTATAAGGGCACTGCGGTTGTAACTTCGGTTACGCCGCGGTGCTTTTTTTGTACATATTTCCATCCCCGTTGGAGCAAAATGACAATAACTACAAGGTTAGGGAGGGTGCGCTCGTGATCATCCTCGGACTGTTCGTCATTACCGTGATGAGCCTGCTGGTCATGTGTTTTTTGGACATGCTCGTATTTAAACAGCCTTTTTTACATGCGTTTGTGCATCTGCTTCCGATCTATCCGGATACTTCGACCATCTATATTATTGTAGCTGCGTTCCTTATGGGGGGATGGGTTGACTTCAATATGACCGAACGTTTGAGGAGGAAGCCTAGCAAGCAGTCGAATAAGCAGGTGGGAGGGGATAACCGTGACGCCAAGCAAAATTAATTTTGTGGATATGTTCGCAATGCAGCTGGTGTTTTTGCTAAGTACATCGATTATTTTCGGTACGCCCAGCACGGTACCGGACTCTTGGCTAGTTGGAATGGTAGCGTTCCTCCCAGCTTGCCTGTTTATTGTCATGTACGGCGCCATGTTATCTTCGCAGAAGGATATGGGGTTATATCAGCTGCTCGAGAAAGCTTGGGGTAAGATCATAGGCAAAGGTCTCGTCCTTATCTATACAACCTACTTCCTATACATCGCCTCCCGGAATATCCGGGATATGGTTGAGCTTGTTATGAGCACGCTATTGCGCATGACTCCCGTACCGCTAATTACAACGTTGTTCGTCCTTATCGTTGCCTATGCTACGTTGGGCGGGATTCAAGCTATAGCCCGATTTGCCTCGCTTGTTCTATGTATTGTATTAATAATGCTGCTTGCAATCGGGATTCTTCTGATGTTCAGCAGCTCGCTTATTCTGGAACAGATGCTTCCGTTCTTATCAAAAGGGATCGGGCCGGTGATATTGTCTGCCTTCGAGCACTCCATCTGGTTTCCCTACGGAGAAATCGTTGTATTCCTGGTTTTTCAGAAGGAACTTGGCGGTGCAAAACGGTTCCGTAAGCTCACCTTATACGCCTTTATTAGCGCATGCCTCATTTTATCGGTCTCCGATCTCATCCAGATCTGGACGCTTGGAATCGAAGAGAAGAAATACTCCTCATTCGCTTTGCTGGATGCCGCGCGTCTCATTAATATCGCTAATATCATCACTAGGATGGATGCGATCATTGCGCTCATCATCATTTTTGGCACATTGCTCAAATGCGCCGTCTTTCTTTTTGCCTGCACGGAAGGTTTAACGCATGTGTTCAAGGGAAAGACGGGGAAATTTAATTTTCCGATTGCTCTTCTGGCAGGAGCATTCTCTATTCTTGTGACGCGCAATAGTGCCGAGCATGTGATTGAAGGCTTGAAGTATGTGATCTATACGCTTCATATTCCTCTTCAATTAGTAGTGCCGCTATTGACGCTGCTGCTGCTCCGAATCCGTTTCCGAAAAGGGGAGGCCACATGAATACGCAAAATTTCAGCTTAACCGGAGAGGAGTTCTACCGTTTAGAGGATATAAAAAAACAATTTGCTTCGGTATTCGGCAATACCGCTGATCTGGCCGTTGTCCATGTGGATGTCGGGGACTATAAGGGGCTTTTATGCTATTTGACAACGATGACAAATACGGATTTTATCATCGAGCATGTTCTTAAGGATCTTACTCTTCCCAATCACGAAGAGCCGATCAGCATAGAAGAGACCATCCATCTGCTGGAAACCGAGCGTTATGCCGCGCTTAAGCACGAAACGATGCAAGACTTGGATAAAATCATGAACAAGATTGTTCTAGGCAACGCCGCCATCTTCATCGACGGCTTCCCGAAGGTGCTTATCTTGGAGGTGCGGACGCTCAATTCCCGTTCCATTGACGAGCCTACCACGCAAAATGTAGTGCGCGGTCCCAAAGAAGGATTTACGGAATCGGCCGATACGAATATGAGCCTCATCCGCCGAAGATTTAATAACGTCAATCTGCGCTTTGAGAAATTCGAGCTTGGTTATATGACGCATACAGCAGTCTACATGGCTTATCTGGACGGCGAGGTGGACGAGCATATATTGAAGCAAGTCAGGGAGAAGCTGAACAGCTCGCATATCGAGAGCTTGTTTGATTCCGGGCGAATCGAAGACATGCTTCATTCCAACGGGAAAGGTCTCCAGCTGTTCCCGACCGTTTATAACAGCGAACGGCCGGACGCGATTTGCAGCTGTTTGATTGACAAGAGAATCGCCATACTGGTTGACGGCAGCCCGTTTGTGCTTGTTGTTCCGGCGTTATTTACAGATTTCTTCAAATCGCCGGAAGACGAATATCAATGGTTCGTAATCGGAACCTTTTCCCGTTTACTCCGCTATTTTGCTTTTGTCCTGTCCTTGATTGTCCCGGCCCTCTATATCGCGGTGACCAGCTATCATCAGGAACTTGTTCCGACGATTCTGCTGACCAGCATCGCCGCCCAGAGGGAGGGTATTCCTTTTCCGGCCAGCATCGAGATACTGCTTATGGAAATTTCGTTCGAGATTCTTCGCGAAGCGGGCACCCGGATGCCGCGGCTGGTTGGACCCACTATCTCCATTGTTGGCGCACTAGTGCTTGGAGAAGCTGCCGTACAGGCCGGAGTCGTCTCCAATATTAACGTCATTGTTGTTTCCTTGACGGCGATTTCCGGCTTTGTCGCGCCCATCTATACGTTTGGATCGAAAGTGCGGTTTTTCCGGTTCGGAATGATTATTCTGGCCTCCGTAATTGGTCTTTATGGTCTCGTTCTTGGCTGCGCGTTTCTTATGGTACAGATGACGCGGATTGAATCGTTTGGCGTACCGTATTTGTCCTTGTTCTCCCGCTGGGATAGGAGGAGGGTCACATGAAGGCCGCGCGATTCGGAGGAATGATCCTGCTGTGCCTCGCTCTGGCTGCCGCTTGCACGGGATGCTGGGATCAGACCGAGCTGAACCAGTCTTCGCTTGTAACGGGACTTGCCCTGGAGCCGGGCGAGCATATGAAATACAAGGTGACTTTCGAGATTGTTAATGCTCTGGAGACGGACCCAAACAAAGGGGGGAAAGGCGGCACGCCAACCGTTTTATACTCCAAAGAAGGAAATTCGATAGCGGAAGCGACGCAGAAAATTAACGAGAACTTGGAACGTATGATTCTGATCTCCCATATCCGGGTGATCATTATTGATGAAAGGCTTGCCCGGGAAGGGATTAACCAGTTTATGGATGTACTGCAGCGGAACAGGTATATTCGGGAGGATGTTCTCGTCTTGGTGGGCAAAGGCGTTCCGGCCTCCGACTTTCTGAAGACGGTCTATGCCAGGGGGCAATATGCCGGTTATAAAATTCAAATGCAAGTAGAGACCTACCGCAAGGTATTCGGAGGCATTCCGCGCAGCCATTTGTATGACGTTGCCCAGACGTTGTTAACCGAAGGCCGAGTACTGCTTCTCGGAGCCATTTCTATTTCCGGAGACGTGGAGAAAAGCGAATCGTTGGATGCGATTAAGATGGTCAATCCGGCGGCTGTTGTCAGAATGTCAGGGGCGGCCGTCTTCCGCGGCGATAAGCTGATCGGATATTTGTCCAATGAACATACGCGAATGGTTATGTTGGCAAGTGATTACGTGTATAACACTTTATTCGCGATTCCGGGACCAGGCGGAACCCCTAACAGCCCGGGAGCCGTGGCTGTACAGTTCTACCATATGCATGCCCATATGCACGTCAAGATGGATGGCGATACGCCCAAAATAAAGCTTGACGTCGAAGGCGACGGAAAAATTACCAGTATTGACCGAAACATAAAGCTTACTACGACGCAAGGTTATGACAAGATGGAAGAGCTGACCCGGGAGTACGTCAATGAACAAATGAAAAGAACGATCAGCTACGTCCAGAAAAATTACGGCGTCGATGTGTTTGGATTTGGCCAGCATTATTACCGGTTTCACTATCGGAAGTTCAAACCCATTGCGGAGGATTGGAATTCGCTGTTCGCTAAAGCCGAGGTGGAAGTCGACAGTAATTTTACCTTGCGCCGTCCGGATCTGAAAACGCAAAAGCTTGAAAAAGACGGGATAGGACCATGATTATAGAGTGATGTCCCAAAAGATGTTCGTTCGCTGAAGAAACAGCTTGCATATTCAACAATAGCGGTGCAGAGTAATAGAGGTTACTCTTATACATTGATGATAATCATCATAATGGCGGATGCCCATATAAGCAGAGCAGATATTTTGTTCATGGCTTTCATCAGCCTGCCGCCGGCATCCAGCTTGCCAAGCAGCCTCCCGGCCGTGGCGAGGGAAAAAAACCAAAGCCAGGAAACGAAAATGCACGCGAAAGCAAACATCCATTTTGCCGGTCCGTTGTACTGCAACGAGCTTGTGCCGATTACTCCGACCGTATCCATAATGGCATGGGGATTAAAGAGCGATACCGAGACGGCGAGCATGATCTGCTTGCGCGGGGAGTATTGGCGGGCTTCCGAGGAAGAAGAGGTTCCAGCGCTCGAACGCCAGGACATCCATCCGATATAGGCCAGAAACAGGACGCCGGCGATAATAAGAATGGTTTTGAGCACGGGTACGTTTATAATAAGGACAGAGACGCCAAGAACCGCCAGCAAAATCAGAATGGTATCGCACGCGGCCGCTGCAATAACGACTGGAAGAGCCATGCGGAATCTGGCTTGCAGCGCGCCTTGCGAGAAAATAAATACATTTTGCGCGCCAAGGGGCAGGATCAGCCCAAAGGCCAGCAATAAACCATGCAGGAATGGCAAAGGAAACACAGCCTTTCGTTTGTTTCAAAATATGGACTAATTGTAAGGGCAGAAGCAAGTATTGTCGCCATCCAAATGGTTGGCCCGCATCCCAACCAAGTTAGAAGAAAGGGGGGAAACGGATGAAGTTTGAAACGAGCTGGAGACCGGACCGGAGCAACGGAATTCCTCTATACAGACAAATTGCCGATTATGTCCGCGGCAAGATTGAAAGCGGAGAATGGCCTCCGGGCAGCCGTATCCCTACGGAAAGGGCAATTGCCCAAATTGTTGGCGTAAATCGGAGTACCGTTGTACAGGCTTTTGCGGAACTGACGGCAGAGGGGTTAATTGAAGGGAAAAGCGGGAGCGGAACCAGCGTCTCCGCGGCAGCGGCTTGGGATACGGAGATTCCAAAGCTGCCGGATTGGGAGTCTTATGTAAAGACCGGGGTTCATCGGCCTAACCAGCGGACCATTCAGGATATCAACCATGCCGAGTTTATACCGGATATCATTCGTCTCGGGACGGGAGAGCCTTCTCCGGAGTTATATCCGATGGCGATGAGCCGGATCTTCCGGCAGCTGCCGCCCAAAATGGACATATTCGGCTATCCGGAGCCCCGCGGCTTGTATTCGCTTCGGGAGGAAATCAGCAAGCACATGGCCGGTTATGGGGTGCATGTATCTCCCGATTCGGTACTTATTGTATCCGGGGCCCTGCAGGCGCTGCAGCTCATAGCCCTTGGCCTGCTGAAGAACGGTTCATCCGTATTAACCGAATCTCCGTCTTATTTGCAGTCCCTTCAAGTCTTTCAGTCTGCCGGCATGAAGATGTCCGGCTTGCCGTTAAATGCGGAAGGATTGGACGCAAGAGCACTGGAGCATCACGCGGGAAGCGGAAAAGGGACCATCCTATATACCATCCCTAGCTTCCATAATCCTACGGGTACGGTCATGTCCTCGAAAAGAAGGCAGGAGGTGTACCAATTATGCGTGAAGTACAAGCTGCCGATGATGGAGGATGATGCGTACCGGGATCTTTGGCTGGACGAGCCGTCCCCGCCGCCGATTAAATCGTTGGATCAGAACGGACTGGTCCTTTACATTGGAAGTATGTCCAAAACGCTAAGCCCCGGGTTGCGGATTGGCTGGGTCATTGGGCCGGAGCAGGTGATTCACCGGCTTGCCGACGTGAAAATGCAGTCCGATTACGGAGCCAGCACATTATCCCAATGGACGGTTATGCAATTTCTTCGGCAAGGGCTGTATGAGGAGCATTTGGATCATATACGGAAGGAGCTGAGGGCACGCCGTGCCTATATGCTTCAGCTCCTGGAGTATTACTTGAAAGGGGCGGCGGAATGGGAGGTGCCTAAGGGCGGGTTTTATATCTGGCTTCGGCTTAAGCATGACGTCTCCATCCCCGCCTTGTTTGATGCGGCGCTTAAAGACGGAGTGCTGCTTAACCCCGGATACCTCTATGACAAAACGGATCAAAATCATCTACGTTTGTCCTACTCTTACGCTTCTTTGGAGCAAATGAAAACAGGAATCGAGCGGCTTGCCCACAGCATACCCTGAAGTGTCGGGATGCTGTTTTTTTTGTTCAAAATTTCCATGAAAAAAGTGCAAACTTTTTGGCGGCTTGATGCGTCTTGAATACATAACAAAATTATTTAATATGTAAGGGACGGAAACAGCAATGGAAGACAACATGAACAGCAAGAAACGTTACATGCCGGGTATCGACGGTTTACGAGCTTTATCGGTGCTCGCCGTCATCGCCTACCACCTGAACATGAAGTGGGCGCAAGGAGGATTAATCGGAGTTGCCATCTTTTTCGTCATCTCCGGCTACCTCATTACCGATCAGATCCTTATTCAGAAGCAGCGCAATGGAAGGCTGGATTTGAAGGACTTCTGGATAAGAAGAGCACGCAGGCTGCTTCCTGCGATGTTCTGTATGCTGCTGTTCGTTGCCATTTGGCTGTTGTTACTCGATCCCGACCGATTAAACCACTTGCAGGGCGACTACTTATCATCGTTGTTCTACGTCAATAACTGGTGGCTGATTTTCCATCAGGTCTCGTATTTCGAGAGCTTTGGCCCGCCGTCCCCGATCGGACATTTATGGTCTCTGTCGATTGAAGAGCAGTTCTATCTGATTTGGCCGTTGTTATTGCTCCTGACTCACCGCCGCGGCAAGCTGTTCGTTATGATTCTTGGCGCAGCTGTCGTATCGGCACTCGCAATGGCGTTCCTGTATGTCCCCGGATCCGATCCAAGCCGCGTCTACTACGGAACGGATACCCGCATGTTTGGCCTATTGATTGGAGCGGCGCTTGCCGTTGTATGGCCGAGTCATAAGCTGAATGCAGCGGTGTCGAAAGCCTCCCGGTTCGCAATGGATGCGATCGGAGGCATAAGCTTACTTGTACTTATCGCGATGATGTACCAAATGAACGAATACGATGCTTCCTTATACCGCGGAGGGTTTCTTGGCTTGTCGATACTCACTGCAATCGTAATCGCCGTGCTTGCGCATCCTGCCAGCCTGCTGGCCAAAGCAATGGGGCTTCGCCCTCTGAAGTGGATTGGCGTTCGATCTTATAGCTTATATATTTGGCATTATCCCGTCATTATTTTAACGAACCCTTCTAATCAGGCTGTTACTCCGGGCCCATTGCTGATTGCGTTTCAAATCGCGGCAAGCTTTGCTCTTGCTGCATTATCCTATAAGTTTGTTGAAGAGCCGCTTCGACGCGGTTCGCTCCGGGCAAAATTCCGGTCGGTGTTATCCACCAGATGGCTTGGCGTACAGCCTCTCGCTTTTTTAATTATTATTCCTTTATTACTTACGCCAAGCTTTGGCAGCTCTCTTTTGAAGGCTAAACCGGCTCCGGTGACGGCTGTCACGGATAATACCCAACATGATGACTTGCAGCCGGAAACGCCGTCTCCAACTTTGCCTCCGACGAAAGAGCCTGAAGATGATGCTGTCGTCGTTGTGACTCCCGACGAGCATGAAGATAAACCGGATGTAAATACCGCAACGAGTAAACCAACAAAGCATGAGAAGCCTGATCCCGCAAAAACGACTGATCCTACAAAAGAGCCGGTTCAGACAAATAAGCCCGAACATACGCCGGAACCGTCCAAAGAACCGGCAACGGATAACGGGCAGCCAACCGGAGGAGCGACAGATAACTCTTCAGGACAGCCGACGAAGGGGACGGATGACCAGAATAAGCCGGTTGAAACGACAAAGCCGCCCGTACATCAATCGGGAAGCGGCAAAGGCATTACCGTTATCGGCGATTCCGTTATTCTGGATGCTGCGCCGTTCCTCGAGAAATTAATGCCCGGCATCGTCGTTGACGGAAAGGTTGGCCGTCAACTGAGGCAGGCACAGGATGTGATTGACCAGATGAAGGACGATCATACGCTGGGCAGCACGGTCGTTTTAGAGCTGGGGACAAACGGAGCATTTACCAACAAGCAGCTGAAGGCGTTAATCGAGTCGCTTGATAAGGTTGAGCATATTTATCTCGTTAATACGCGGGTTCCGCGAAATTGGCAGGATACCGTAAATCAGATGCTTCCAGAAGTTGCTAAGGCGTACGGCAATGTAACCGTAGTAGACTGGTATTCTGCAAGCGAAGGGAAGGAAGATTATTTCGCGAAGGATGGCGTACATTTGAAGCGCGAAGGCGCAGAGTTTTATGCGTCCGTGCTTATCGATGCTATCACCAAGTGACCATAAATAGAAGGGTATGCCGGCCATGAACAGAAAGACCGAACAAATACTGACCCATTGCATTACAGAGAATAAGGAAAACATTTACCGGCTGGCCTATAGCTATGTCAAAAACAAAGAGGATGCGCTCGACATTGTTCAGGACTCGATTTACAAAGCGATGACCAGTATCGAGCTGCTCAAGGATACCGCATCGGTAAAGAGTTGGTTTTACCGTATCGTCGCGAACACCTCTTTGGATTTCTTGCGCAAGCACAAGAGAGTTCATCCGATGGACCGGGAAAAGCTGGAATTTTACGCGCTTGGCGCGGAGGATTCCTACATGGACATCGATCTGGTCAGGACACTTGCGGATTTGCCCTGTAAATACCGGGAGGTTGTTGTCCTCCGCTACTTCGAGGATTTGAAGATCGAAGAAGTGGCGGAGGTGCTTCACGAGAATGTGAATACGGTCAAGACGAGGTTGTATCAAGCGTTGAGGCTGCTTCGCATCAAGCTGAAGGATACTTCCTTAAAGGAGACTAATGGATGAGTGATATATTGGAGCATCTGCGGAAGGAGTATCAGTCGGTACCGATTCCGGAGGAGCTGGATCTTATCGTTAACCGTTCCATCAAACAAGCCTTGCATACACGCAAGGCGAAACGTCTGAAGGTTAAGGGGATGACGGTAGCGGCAGCGATACTCGTATTTCTGATTGCGATTAACGCCAGTACAACGGTTGCCAGCGCACTCGCGTCCATCCCCGGCGCGGAACGGATCATCAAAGTGTTAACCTTGCAGGAATTCAAGGTAAAAGAGTCCAATTACGAAGCCGACATCAAAGTACCGGCGATAACGAATATGGAGAACAAGGAGCTGCAGCTGGGGCTCAATCAGAAGTATTTGGCCGAGAGTAAGGCTTTATATGACCAATTCCAGGCAGAAATCGAAGATCTGAAGAAGCAGGGTTTAAACGACGCTCATGTCGGCATAGATGCCGGATATGAAGTGAAGACGGATAACGATACGATTTTGTCTATCGGCCGATATTTTCTGCAGACGGTCGGATCTTCTTCCACGGTGATGCAGTTCGATACCATCGACAAAAAGAATCAGAGATTGATTACGCTGCCGATGCTGTTCAAGGATGATCAGTATGTGAAGCTGATCAGCGACAATATTATTACGCAAATGAAAGAGCAGATGAAAGACGAGGACAGCAAGATCTATTGGATTGCCGGAGCAGTCGACTATCTCCCGACTGAGGAGATGTTCTCGTCAATCAAGAAGGACCAGAGCTTCTATATTAACGAGGACGGCAAGCTGGTTATCGTCTTTAATAAATACGAAGTTGCCCCGGGCTCTATGGGCCTTCCGGAATTCGTCATTCCAACAGACGTCATTCAAGGCGATCTCGTCAGCAACCATTATATTAAGTAAGGGACAAGCAGAGGGATTCATGCTCCTCTGCTTTTTTTTGTTGCGCGCAATTCCTTGTTATCGTGACAAGGCGAGTTCGGGATGGTAAAATACAGCCGATAAAGTCACAAGCGAAGGGAAAAATCCAATGCAACTTCATTCCAATACCATTTTAATTACCGGCGGAGCATCCGGCATCGGTCTCGAATTGGCCAGCCGATTATCGGCCATGGGCAACACGGTTATCGTATCCGGCCGAGACCTGGCAAAGCTCGATCAAGCCAAAGCGCAATACCCTAAGCTTCACGCGATTCCGTGCGATGTTACGGATCCGGCTGCTATTGCAGAGCTGCACAGCATCGTAACCGCCCAATTCCCGGAGCTCAATGTGCTCATTAACAATGCAGGCTTGATGCGTAAAATCAACTTGCAGCAGAAGGAAGTGGATCTTCTCGATATCAGCCGCGAGATCGAGACGAATCTGAGCGGTCCGATTCGTATGGTCAACCAGTTCCTTCCTCATTTGTTAAAGCAGCCTTCTGCGGCCATTATTAACGTATCGTCGGCATTGGCTTTTGTTCCATTCGCGATCTCGCCCGTATACGGTGCAACGAAAGCCGGCATTCATTCCTTTACCCGCTCTTTGCGTGTTCAACTCAAGAATACGAACGTTAAAGTGTTTGAGCTTGCTCCGCCTTTAACGAAAACAACGCTGGTTGACGCGTTTGAAGCCCATGATATGAAAGGAAGCGTAGCGATGGAGGTATCCAAGCTTGTTGGTTACGTTCTTAAAGCCATGGAAACGGATCAGCTTGAAATTCGTCCCGGACAAAGCAATCTGCTCAAGCTGATGAGCCGGGTGGCTCCTAATTTCATATTCAAGCAGATGAGTAAATCGGTAGATGCCATGCATTTGGAATCCGGCAAATAATAGAAACGCAAACAAAAAGACCCCGCGAGGGGTCTTTTTGTTGCAGCCTGTTGTATTAGCTTTCTTTTTTATCCCGATATCCGCCGTAAGAAGGGCCGCAGCCACCGCCAAAGATACCACAGCTACAAGCGATAATGACCAACAAGATGAACAGAACAAGAATGAAACCGGAAGAAGCCATTAAGAATAAAACCTCCTAGTAATTTAGAATACACTATAGATTATGCTTCAATGTTAGCAAGTGCTTGGACCTCTATCACGCAGATAAGAGACTATTTCCAATCGCCATATTAGGATGAATCTCCAGGTAGGAAGAATGACATGCCAAGCGAAACAAACAGAAGACCCCGCATAGGGTCTTCTGTTTGTTTCATCTATTTAGAGAATTACATTCCTCAGCATGCATGGAGGCATGATGCCGTGTGGATTAGTAATACCCTTTACCTGTACCTACGCCTCCAACTCCTGGGTAACCGCCGCCGCAGCCGCCACCCCAACCGCCAACAAATCCGCAACCGCAGACGATGATCACCAGCAAGATGAACAGCACAAGAATTGCACCAACGTTGTTAAATCCATGGCCAAGTCCTGACATAATTCACAACACCTCCTTACGTCTGGAGTATACTTTAATATATGTGGGGGTAGCGGATGTGCTTGGGTATTTGCCTCAGAGGCATTTGACCATTTCCATTTGCCCCTCCGGTACAGGGATCGGGGAATGACGTATGTCCTTGATAAAGCGTAAAAAGCCCCGGATGAGCGGATCATCCGGGGCTAATGCTTGTTAAACGAGTTTTCGGCGGATCACGCCGGAAATCAGGTCAATGATGGTAATCATGACGATAATGCCGAGCAGAATAATGCCGACACGATCCCAATGGCGCGTGCTTAAAGCGAAGATGAGCGGCGTACCGATTCCGCCTGCTCCAATAAAGCCAAGGATGGTTGCTGAGCGGACATTAATTTCGAACCGGTACAACGTATAAGACAGAAAGCTTGGAAGCACCTGAGGCAGCACGGCGAACCATAACAGCTGAAGGCGATTGGCGCCGGAAGCGAGCAAAGCCTCCGATGGGCCGCGGTCGATGTTCTCGATCTCTTCCGCGTACAGCTTGCTAAGCATGCCGACGGAATGAATGCCAAGGGCGAGAACGCCCGCGAAAGAGCCCGGACCTACGGCTTTGATAAAGAGAAGGGCCATAACCAGCTCGGGAAAGGTGCGCACAAAGCTCAGAACGACTTTTCCCGATCCCGAGACCGTCCGGAACCTGCTCATATTTCTGGCTGCCCAGAAGGCAAAAGGGAAGCTGACAACCGCAGAGATAATGGTTCCCAGGACGGAAATAGCCAGCGTATCGAGCAGTCCCCGGAGCAAATCCTCGCCATCCGGCAGATAAACATAGTTCCAATCCGGCTCGAAAAGTCCGGTAAGGATGGATTTCATTATTGTTCCCGCGGTTTCCTTAATGCCTGTAAAAGGCACGCCGCTGAATGCCCATACGTAGACAGCGAGAAGAGCGGCATAGATCAACCAGCGATAGGGACTTTTCTTCGGCTTTTGAACGATAACGTTATTCATAGCAGTCTCTCCCTTAGCTTCGTGCTGGCATAGTCAATGACAAGAACGACGGCAAGCGTAAAGAGGATAATGACGCTTGTCTTGTCGTACTCCAGGAAGCCAAGCGTTGCTTCATAATACAGGCCGATTCCGCCTGCGCCAACAAGCCCCAGCACGGCGGCGGCACGGACATTTATTTCAAAGGTATAAAGAACAAAAGACATAAAGTTCGCCTGGATTTGCGGGACAACGCCGTACACGATTTTTTGCGTAAAGTTGCCTCCGGCAGCCGTCAAAGCTTCAAGTGGCCCGTGGTCGATCGTTTCGATCAGTTCGTAGGTCAGCTTGGAGATCAGGCCAACCGAGAACACGGTCAAGGCCAATATCCCGGGAATGGGACCCAAGCCAAAGACGGATACAAAGATCGCGGCCAGAAGCAGGTCCGGTACCGTGCGAACCAGATTAAGAAGAAACCGGGACGGATAATAAAGCCACCGGTAACGCGTTAGATTTGCCGCGCATAGCAGGGAAACGGGAATAGACAGTATCGCGCCGATCGTTGTGCCGATCAGGGCCATACGAATCGTTTCGAGCATGCCGTGAACGATGTTGTCGAAGTAGCTCCAGCGCGGAGGAAACATCTCCTTCAATAAATCCCACATATTGGGCATTCCGGTTATAAGCTCGGGAAGGGATGCTTCGGTTTGCTTGCTGCTCGCCCATAACAGAACAAGAATCAGAACGATGGTCAAGTAATGCTTGATCCGGCTTGGCGGCTTAGGACGCGCTGACTTTTGGGCCGCGGCGGGCTTCGTATTCACATGAAGACTCATACGACGACCTCACCAAGCAGCTCGTCCCGCGCAGGCGGACGGCCATAAATTTCGGCAAAACGTTCATCCGTCGCTTCCGATACGGGGCCGTCAAAGACCACCTCGCCGGCGCGGAGGCCGATAATCCGGGTAGCATATGTTCTGGCTAGGTCGATAAAATGAAGGTTTACGATGGTTGTAATGCCAAGCTCCTGATTGATTTTTTTTAAATCGTCCATAACTTGCTTGGTCGTCAGCGGATCCAGGGAAGCGACGGGCTCATCGGCCAGAATGATTTTTGCTTCCTGGGCCAGAACGCGGGCAATAGCCACGCGCTGCTGCTGGCCGCCCGACAGCTCATCCGCGCGGGAATAAGCCTTTTCCATAATGTTAACCCGGCTAAGAGCTTCAAATGCCAGATCAATATCTTTCTGAGGGAAACGTCCGGTTAACGTCCGGAGGGTAGAATGATAGCCGACTCTTCCGGCTAATACATTGCGCAGGACGGAAGATCTCTTGACCAGATTAAAGCTTTGAAAAATCATGCCGATATCCCGGCGGATCAATCGAAGCTTTTTCCCTTTTGCTTTTGTAATCGATTGGCCGTTGATCAGAATATCGCCTTCGGAAATATCGTGCAGCCGGTTAATGGAGCGGAGGAGGGTAGATTTGCCGGCGCCAGACAACCCGACAATCGCGATAAATTCTCCTTCTTGTATGGTCAGGTTGATATGGTTTAACCCTTTGGTCTGGTTCGGGTAAATTTTCGATACTTGGCGAAGCTCGATCATGAGGAACCCATCCTTTTAGAAAGTTTCTGTAACGGGACAAGCCAGTACAGGCCGCAGGCGGCGTTGTACTGGCTTGTCCGATGCCTTAGCCCGCGTCAGTTGACGATGACTACTCGGTTTTTACTTTTTCGTTGTATTGGCGCACGATGTCAAATACGCTGTCATTCGATTTCACATAACCTTGATGCGAGTATACGTCGAAAATAATTTGGTGACCTGTTGGGTCACTACCGATATCGATGAACGCTTGCTGAATTTTAGCAACCCAATCCGCATTCATGTCCGAACGAACGCTGATGGTATCGTTAGGAATTGGTTCTGTAAAAGTAAGAACGCGGGTATCTTCAAATACTTTCGGATAATCCTTCGATACGAGCGTGCGTGCATCCTGGAAAATCGCAGCTGCATCCACGTCGCCGTTCAGTACAGCGAGAACGCCTTGGTCATGGCCTTTTACGGTAACCGGTTGAACGTCCTTCAGCGGGTCAAGACCTGCGTCCATCAGCGCGGCAGCCGGCCATACAAATCCTGCAGAGGAAGTAACGTTTTGATAAGCGATCTTCTTGCCTTTCAGATCCGCTAACGTTTTGATAGGCGAATCCTTCTTCACGATAATCATCGACTTGTAGCTGTCTACCAGCTCCTTAGTAGGGGCGCCGGTAGCGTCGTCTACGCCAAAGCGTTGCGCTTGCAGCATAACTTCAGCCGCGCCTTTTTCTTTCGCGAGCACGTAAGCTGTTGGAGGCAGGAAGCCAACGTCTACTTTTTTCGAAGCCATAGCCTCGATGATGGTGTTGTAGTCGGTCGATACGCTTACTTTTACCGGAATGCCAAGCTTATCGCTAAGCAGCTTTTCAAGCGGCTTTGCTTTCGCTTCAAGCGTATCCGCGTTTTGCGAAGGAACGAATTGAACCGTCAGCTCAGTTGGCACATAACCTTGCGGAGCTTTGCTTTCTTCTGGCGCAGGAGCTAGCGATGGCTCGGTTGAAGCTTCGTTTGACGGGCTTGCGGAGTTCGCAGCGTTGTTGCTTGCGTTCGAGTTGCTGTTGTTGCCGCAGGCGCTAACCATTAAAGCGAGCAGTAACAGTGGTAAGACGATCAGATGCAGTTTCTTCACTTCCAAAACCCTCCAAAAGTTTCTATATTTTTAATACTCGTCCACTATAGGTAATCTCTATTAACGGAAGGTCAATGGGGAGATAAGTATTTGTAAATATGCATAAAGACATATCTTGGCGAATAGGGCTCTGTTACAATAGCGCTAATTGAAGGGAGATGGAGTAAGAACTGTGGAAAGAGAGAAAATGAGATGCGTCATTCTGGTTACAAGCGATATTCACGGCTATATTCAACCGGTAGATTACCGGACTAGGGAAGAGATTCCGTCAGGACTAGCCAAGCTGGCCACGCTTATTAAGGAAGAGAGGATGAAGTTTCCGAATCTGCTGCTTATCGATAATGGGGATATGCTGCAGGGCTCGCCATTCGCCGCTTATGCGGCAGCGCATGCTTCCGGAGTTCATCCGTGCATAGAAGTGATGAACAACCTGCAATATGATGCGGCAGTACCGGGAAATCACGAATTTAATTATGGATTCGAGACGCTGAAACGTGCCGTGAAGACTTCCCGTTTCCCATGGTTATCCTCCAACATTCTATTTAAGGAATCGGGAGAACCAGCATTGGGACGGCCGTATACAGTGAAGTGGATAGAGAACAAGCTCAAAGTGGTCATCCTTGGAGCTACCACGCATTATATTCCTCAATGGGAGAAGGCAAGCCATATCGAAGGGCTTGAATTCAGCGATGCGCTCGAATCCGTCAAAGAATGGGCGGCCTACATTAGGGAGCATGAGCATCCGGATATTCTTATTATCAGCTATCATGGAGGATTTGAATGCGATCTGGGCAATGGACAGGCTACCGAGCGGTTAACCGGGGAAAACCAGGCTTACGCCATTTGTACGGAGGTACCCGGCATTGATGTGCTGATCACCGGCCATCAGCATCGCTTGATCGCGGAGGAGCTGAACGGGGTGCTGGTTGTGCAGACGGGCAGCAATGGACAAGCTCTAGGGCATCTTACAATTGAGCTTGAGCATAGCGGGAGCGGCTGGCTGGTCGTTTCAAAGGCTGCCCGGCTGCTTAAGCTGGAAGCGGATAAGGCGGCCGATGTAGAGATAATGGCCCTAACTGGGGAAACGGAACGAAAAACGCAGGAGTGGCTGGACCAGCCGATCGGGGCAACGGAAGGGGATTTGTCCGTTAGCGATCCGTTTGAATGCCGAAGCGCGCCGAATCCTTTTATTCAATTTATTCATCAGGTTCAGCTTGAGGCGACCGGTGCGGAAATATCCGCTGCGGCTCTACTTAGCGAAGAGACTAAAGGTTTTGGTTCGATCATCACAGTCCGCGATGTGCTCTCAACCTTTGTATACCCGAACACGCTTACGGTGCTTCGCCTGACCGGAGAGGATATAAGGCTGGCGCTCGAGCAGTCCGCCGCATACTTTGTGCTTGCTGCGGATGGAAAGCTAGGTATCAGTGAGGCTTATCTCCAACCTAAGGCCCAGCATTACAATTATGACATGTGGGCGGGCATTGAATATGACATCAACCTTTCATTGCCGGTTGGCAAACGCATTACCAGGCTTTCCCGGGACGGTGAGGAGCTGAGCATGACTGCTGAATATACCGTGGTTATGAACAGTTACCGGGCCGGAGGAGGAGGGAACTTCGATATGTTCAGGGGGAAGCCCGTTCTCTATGAAGGCGCGGAAGATATGGCCGATTTAGCGGTAGGGTATATCCGTTCCAAAAGCGTGCTGAGAGCTTCGGATGATAGGAATTGGCGATTAATTCGGTAGGCTAAGGAAAGAGGACTACTCTTCAGGCGAAGAGTGGTCTTCTTTTTTTGTCTTCATTGCAAGGGCTTAAATGTGAATAAAGCGAACATGAAAACAAATAAATTTTTGAAAAGGGCTTGAAATACTAAAATTACATGTTATATTTAATAACATCAGGTTGAGATGAAGAATGTGAGATTACGTTACGTAGATTCAAACAACTGAACAGCCATTGTCCTCTAGGGTTCCGCAGCGATCTATTCCGCTGGCCTGGTCCGAGAGAGGACGCACAGCCAATAGGCTGTGTCCACGGAGGGGGAAAAGCCCGGGAGGATATGAACAATATCTTCCCGCGGCTTTTTTTATTCTCCGTGACGAAACGCGTTCTGCCGCCTAAGAACGGCGAAGCCGTTTCGCTTTGTTTGTCCAGAGATAGGGAGGAGTATGGAGATGAAACAAGAAATTACGCTGCGCCAATCACTTACGCTCGTTCAGGTTGTTGCGCTTGGATTGGCTTGGATGACGCCGATGATTTACTTCTCGGTATTCGGAATCGCTTATGACGCTTCGAAAGGAATGATTACGGAAGCATACTCGCTGTCTATAGTAGCCATCTTCTTCACGGCGTACAGCTACAGCATTATGGCTAAGATCTTCCCGGGTTCCGGTTCCTCTTATACGTATGTTAAGAAATCGATGCATCCTATTCCCGGCTTCACGGTAGGATGGGCGATTCTTCTCGATTACTTGTTCTCCCCGATTATTGCCTGCCTGACCTTCGGCATTTATCTGAATGCTCAATTCCCTGCGGTTCCCGCCTATGTGTGGATCATTCTGCTAAACATCGTTCTGGCAGTCGTCAACATCGCGGGCATTAAATTCTCCGCCAGCTTAAGCAAGCTGTTCGTTCTCTTCCAGATCATATTTATCGCTTTATTCTGCGGCTACTTGATGAAAGGTCTGTCCGGCGTACACGACGTCGTGCTGCCGTTCACCCACATGGATGCCGGGCTGTCGACGCTCCTGGCGGGCGCTTCGCTGATCTGCTTCTCTTTCCTTGGCTTTGATACCGTATCGACTCTGTCAGAGGAAACGATCGATGCGAAAAAGACGATTCCGCGAGCGATTATGCTCATCATTCTGATTGCGAGTATCCTCTACATTACAACATCCGTCCTGATTCAGGTGAGATATCCTAACCTGACCTTTAATAATTTGGACGCAGCAGGCTTTGAGTTGATGAAGCTTGCAGGCGGAGCGGCGTTAGGCGCTATTTTTACAACCGTTCTGATTTTTGCAATCTTCACGCAAGGGCTGACTTCCGTTACGAGCGTGTCCCGATTGATGTACGTACTCGGCCGCGACTCGATTCTGCCGAAAAAGTTTTTTGGCGCCTTGCATCCTAAATACCGCACACCGGTTAACAATATCGTGCTTGTATCCGTCATCTCGCTGCTTGCTCTTGTCATCAGTCTGGATATGGCCGTCAAATTCGTAAGCTTTGGCGCTTTAACCTCGTTTGCCTTTGTTAATATATCTGTCATTGTAGAATGCTTTATCAAACGTAAACAGCGTTCGCTCAAGCAAACGTTCCAATATTTGATTTTTCCGCTGATCGGAGCGTCATTTATTATTTGGCTGATCACGCTGCTTGACTCTCAAGCTCTGCTTCTTGGCTGCATTTGGCTCGTTTTTGGCGTTACTTATTATCTGTTCCGCACAAGAAAGCTGCGCGCGGTGGAAAGGAAGCCGTCAGCACCAATCTTTCCCGCATCGCCAGTGATCGAAACGGAATTTAAATAATAATTATGTAAAGTATATTGACACGGAAAATTATTCAACATATACTTGGGCTATGTTAGCAATCATTACATCAGAATAAGTTCCGGAGATGCCGGAGCGAAAAAGCTGTCTAGGGTTCCGTTGGCGGGTAACGTCAAGGCTGGTCCGAGAGACGGCGTATGGCGGAAGCTTATCGAAGCAGCCGGCCATATGACACGGAAGGACAAAAGCCTGGGAGATCATTCTCCCGGGCTTTTTTTATTCAAAGGGGGATATAGCGATGAGCAGCATCTGGAAAACATCGATTCGCGCGGGGGAGAAATGGTCTGGAACGGTAAGCAAAGGCAGACTGATTCGTTTTACGGCTATGGAAGCAGGCGCGAACCTGTCGATTATGCTTTTTAACGCGAAGGATTTAACGGAGCGCTACAACATGCCTGATTCGCTCAAGGCACAATATACGGCGCATTTGACGAAAGGTCATACGCTTATGAGCGATAACGGGAGAGTGCTTGCAAGCATCGTGGAAGACGGCCTGGGCTGGCATGATACGATCAGCGGCTACACGACAAGAGCTCTAACCGACCGCAAGTATGGCAAGACGACCTACCAGGAGCTTAGAAATGAATGGCTCCGTTCCGGACAGGAGAACTTCGCCGTCGAGCTGACGCGTAACGGGCTTGGCTTAAGGGATATGTCGCCGGTCGTGAATTTGTTCTCCAAGGTTTATGTGGATGACGATGGGCAGATGCATTATGAGCTTGGGCATTGCGAGGCCGGTGCAACGGTTGTACTCCGCACGGAGATGGACGTTCTGCTAATCGTATCGAATACTCCAAATCCGCTGGATCCAAGAACGGAGTACCCGGCCGTACCGATTGGCATTGAAGTGTCGGCAGCTGAACCGGTGAGCGAGGAAGACTATTGCTTGAACTTTAGGCCAGAGAACCGCAGGGCATTCGAGAATACATGGAGCTACTATCAATTGTTGGAGCTTTAATAGACGGAATATTGCGATTATTAAATATGGATCAACGATTCATTAAGTTGATGCTTACGAAGCATAAATGGTTTCGCAATTTATTGAGCTTAAGATTACGAACCATGCATGGCGTCACAATTCGATTGAGGGGGTTATCGACTAATGGGAAGCTTTAACCGGGTAGAAAGCACGCGCTTGCCTGAGGCGGCGATATATAACGAAGTGGTACTGGCAGGGGATGGCTGGATGCATGATTTGGAGCCTGGTCAAGTGCTGCGCATCGTGGATCTGGAAGGGAATCAAGCGGCGGACACATTGTTCTTCGATGCGGATAATCCGGAGGATCATTACAGCGCGGTCGCAACGATTACGAATCAGCAAAACATTTATTTGACAACGGGTTCAGTCCTGCTTGCCGAATCGGGCAAAGAGCTGGTGAAGATCGTTGCGGATACCTGCGGCCGGCACGATACGGTTGGGGGATCCTGCTCAGCGCAGAGCAATACGGTCCGTTACGCCCACGAAAAGCTGCACATGCACAACTGCCGCGATACGTTTATGCTGCAGCTGGCACAGCGGGGAGAGCCCTACAACAAGCGCGATTTGGCGCCAAACGTCAACTTTTTCATGAATGTGCCGGTTACGCCGGAAGGCGGCTTGAAATTCGACGACGGCGTCTCCTCGCCGGGAGCTTACGTGGAAATGCAATCCGTCGGACGCACGATCGTTCTGATCAGTAATTGTCCACAGCTGAATAATCCTTGCAATGCCTATAATCCGACGCCGATTCGCGTCTTGATCTGGAACGACTAGCCATCTTGGGAGAAGGGGAGAGATTACGATGTTTACAAAAGTACTGATTGCCAACCGGGGAGCTATCGCGGTTCGAATTGAAAGAACCCTTCGCAGAATGGGCATTGCCTCCGTTGCCGTATATACGAAAGCCGACCAAGACAGCCTGCATGTGGACATGGCGGATGAAGCGGTGCTTCTGGGCGAAGGACCGGCGAAGGAAAGCTACCTGAACGCGGATCTCATTCTGCAGATTGCCAAAGATACCGGAGCGGAAGCTATCCATCCAGGTTACGGCTTCCTCAGCGAAAACGCGGAGTTTGCCCGCGCATGCCGCGAGAACGGCATTGTCTTTATTGGACCTACTCCCGAGCAGATGGAAGCCTTCGGCCTAAAGCATTCCGCCCGCGAGCTGGCAGAGCAAGCCCATGTTCCGCTCCTGCCGGGTACTCCTCTTCTGACCGAGCTGGATGAAGCGATCGCGCATGCGGCCAAGATCGGCTATCCGATTATTCTGAAAAGCACGGCTGGCGGCGGCGGAATCGGAATGCGGGTGTGCGCGGACGAAGAAGCGCTGCGCGCTGCCTTCGATAGCGTGCGCCATCTTGCGGAGGCTAACTTCAAGAACGGCGGCATGTTCCTCGAGAAATATATCGCGAAAGCGCGGCATGTGGAAGTACAGATCTTCGGAAACGGCAACGGCGAAGTTGTCGCTCTCGGCGAACGGGACTGCTCGGTGCAGCGCCGCAACCAGAAGGTTGTCGAAGAAAGCCCGGCTCCGCAATTCCCGGAGGAGGTGCGGGCTGAAATTCTTGCTTGCGCTAAGCGCCTTGCTTCCGTGGCCGGTTACCGCAGCGCAGGAACGGTTGAGTTCCTGTACGATCCTTCGAGCTGCAAATTCTACTTCCTTGAGGTAAATACCCGCCTGCAGGTTGAGCATGGCGTAACGGAGGAAGTGCTTGGTCTTGATCTCGTAGAGTGGATGGTGAAGGAAGCTGCGGGAGAACTGAACGGCTTGGAAGCTCTTGTTCCGGTGTCCAAGGGTCATAGCATTCAGGCTCGTATCTACGCGGAGGATTGCCTGCAAGGATTCCGTCCAAGCGCGGGCCAGCTGGATCAGGCGTTATTTTCCGGCGAAGCGCGTACGGAAACATGGGTTCGCGATGGCATTACGGTAACCACGCTGTATGATCCGATGCTCGCTAAAGTAATCGTGCATGGCGAGAACCGCGAGGATGCCATTGCCAAGCTGAAGCAGGCTTTAAATGAAACGCGCTTCTATGGCATTACGACAAACCTGCAGTATGTTCAGGCGCTGCTTGACGAGAAGCAATTCGCTGCAGGAGATGTATATACCCAGCTGTTAAACGGTTTTGCCCCGGCGGAGTCCGCGCTTGAAGTGCTGGACGGCGGCGTTCAGACGACGGTCCAGGACTTCCCGGGCCGGGTAGGCCACTGGGATGTAGGCGTACCGCCATGCGGACCGATGGATCCGCTCGCTTTCCGGATTGGCAACAAGCTGCTTGGCAATGCCGATGAGGCGAGCGGTCTTGAACTGACGCTGCGCGGTGGTTCCTATAAATTCCGCGAGAGCATGCTGTTCTGCGTTACCGGAGCAGATATGAAGCCGGCTCTGGACGATACGGCAATTCCGATGTACACGCCTGTAAAAGCGGAACGCGGACAAGTGCTTAGCTTCGGAGAGTCGGAGGAAGGTCTGCGCACGTACCTGCTGATCGAAGGCGGATTAGATATGCCGCTCATTCTGGGCAGTGCGGCAACCTTTACGCTTGGCGGCTTTGGCGGTCATGGCGGACGCGCGCTGCGAACCGGGGACGTTCTTGGCGTGAACCGTAAACAAGGAACGGCTGTGAGCATAGTGAAAGAGACGCTTCCTGCGAAGCTGCAGCCGTCTATTTCCCGCGAGTGGACGATTGGCGTTATTCCGGGGCCGCATTGCACAAGCGAATTTTTGAAGCCCGAGTATCTGGAACAGCTTGCGAATACAAGCTTTGAGGTTCACTTCAACAGCTCGAGAACCGGCGTGCGGCTGATCGGTCCGGCACCGCTGTGGGAGAGAGAAGACGGCGGGGAAGCGGGGCTTCACCCATCCAATATTCACGATAATGCCTATGCGGTCGGAACACTCGACTTAACCGGCGATATGCCGATCCTGCTTGGTCCGGACGGACCAAGCCTTGGCGGCTTCGTCTGCCCGGTAACGACGGCATCCGCCGAGTTCTGGAAGCTGGGTCAGCTCCATCCCGGCGATAAAGTACGCTTCCAGCTTGTAACATTGGAAGAGGCCGAAGAGCTTCGCAAGCAGCAGGAGGAACTGCTGGATGCGATTGAGAAGGGTCATGCCAACGAGCTTCAAGCTGGCGGATTGCCGGCGGTGCATGCGGCCTTCTCGCCGGAGTATCCGGTTCTGTACCGCGAGGAAGCAGGGCGCAAATTCCCGATTACCATCCGTTGCAGCGGCGACGAGAATCTGCTTGTCGAGTATGGTTCCCTGGAGCTGGATCTTCTGCTTCGCTTCCAGGTGCATGCCCTTGTTGAAGCTATTCGTGAGAACGGCGTTATTCCGGTGCTAGATTTGACGCCGGGCGTCCGTTCGGTGCAGGTGCATATTGACGCCGCGCGGATGAGCGTCCGCGAAGCGGCCAAACAGCTGCTTGCCATTGACGGCAGCCTGCCGCCGCTCGAATCGATCCGCGTTCCGTCCCGTATTGTCCGTCTTCCGTTGTCTTGGGATGATCCGGCCACGCAGCTCGCGATTGACCGTTACCAGCAGAATGTTCGCCCGGATGCGCCATGGTGTCCGAGCAACCTGGAGTTTATCCGCCGCGTGAACGGCCTTGGCAGTATTGACGATGTTCAGCGTATTGTCTTTGACGCCCGTTACCTGGTGCTTGGCCTTGGCGACGTCTATCTCGGCGCTCCGCTGGCTACGCCAATCGACCCGCGTCACCGGCTTGTTACAACGAAGTACAATCCGGCCCGCACCTGGACACCGGAGAATGCCGTAGGCATCGGCGGAGCTTACATGTGCGTATACGGCATGGAAGGGCCAGGCGGCTACCAGTTCGTAGGCCGTACAATCCAAATGTGGAATAAGCTGCGTTCGACGGAAAGCTTCAAAGAAGGCAAGCCGTGGCTGCTCCGCTTCTTCGACCAGATTCAATTCTATCCGGTTACGGCTGACGAGCTATTAAAGCTGAGGGAAGATTTCCCGCGCGGCAGATTCGAAGCGGATATTACGGAAACGACGTTTGACCTTGGCGAGTATTTGCAGTTCTTGGATTCCATCGAGGAGAGCGCGGATAAGTTCCGCAGCCAGCAGCAGTTAGCCTTTAATGAGGAAAGGGAGCGCTGGAAGGAGCTTGGACTTGCCGAGTATGTGTCGGAGCAGGATTCGGCGAAGCCGGTTAGCGATGAAGAGCTGCCTGCGGATGTGGATGCGATGAAATGCTCCATGCCGGGCAGCGTATGGAAGGTGCTTGTGAATCCAGGCGATTCTATCAAGAAAGGCGATACGCTTATTATCGTAGAATCGATGAAAATGGAGTTCTCGCAAAATGCTCCGTTTGACGGCATCATTCATTCCGTGCATGTCAAGCCGGGCGATGGCGTTAATGCCGGCCAATTGATTGTTGGCATTTCGAAACTAGCGGAAAGAGAGCTGACCCATATATGAGCGAACTCCAAACGGTAATAACCATTTCCTGGCTTCGTGAGCAGTATACGAACGGTACTCTTACGCCTTCGCAAGTGATTCAATCGATTATTGAACGTGCCGAAGCCGATCAAGAAAAGCATATTTGGATCACACCGCCGTCACTGGCTTATATCCAACCTTATTTGGACCGTTTGAAGGTGCTGGACACCCAGCTGCCGTTGTGGGGGATCCCGTTTGCGGTAAAAGACAACATCGACGTTGCCGGCATGCCCACAACGGCCGGCTGCGAGGAATACTCGTATCTGCCTTCCGGGCATGCGGCGGTTGTTGAGCGTCTTATTCATGCAGGCGCAATTCCTATCGGCAAAACCAATCTCGACCAGTTCGCAACCGGACTGGTCGGGACCAGAAGCCCGTACGGCGATACGCATAACGCGCTCCGTCCGGAGCTCATCAGCGGCGGCTCCAGCTCCGGCTCGGCCGTGGCGGTTGCTCTGGGGCAAGCGGTATTTTCCCTCGGCACGGATACCGCCGGCTCCGGCAGGGTACCTGCCGCGCTGAACAATCTGGTGGGTCTTAAACCAAGCGTTGGCGCATGGCCGAGCAAAGGGGTTGTTCCGGCTTGCGAAAGTCTGGATTGCGTGACGGTATTTGCCCATACTCTCGAGGATGCGGAGCTCGTTGACCAAGTTGTCCGAGGCATTCAAGCGGATGATCCTTGGTCGAAGGAGATAACGGCTGGGGAACGCAAGCTTCCGGCAAAGCTGCTTCTTCCGGATGAACCCTTGACCTTCTATGGACCGTTTGCCGAAGAGTACCGGGCAGCTTGGGAGAAATCCGTAAATAAGCTGAAGGCTCTACAGCTTCCCGTTGAATATGTAGATATTCAATTATTCCAGGCTGCGGCCGCTTTATTATATGAAGGACCATGGGTAGCCGAGCGCTGGTCGGCGCTGGGAGGCTTTATTGAAGCCCATCCGGGCGTTACGTTCCCGGTAACGGAGAAGGTGCTCAGAAGCGCGACAAAACCGGAATTTGACGCGGCATCCGTGTTTACCGCTTTTCACAAGCTGCAAAGCTATAAGCTGGAAGCCAAAAAGCTGCTTCAAGACGCGGTGCTCGTCATGCCGACGGCAGGCGGAACGTGGACACGCGAACAAGTGGCGGCTGACCCGATCAGCACGAATAGCGCGATGGGGCTGTATACGAACCACTGCAACCTTCTGGATCTGAGCGCGCTTGCCGTTCCTTCCGGCGATGCGGCTCCGGATTTGCCGTTTGGCGTAACACTGTTCGCGGCATCAGGTGAAGAAGGCATGTTATTCCGATTAGCCGAGACTATTCGTACGGCACAAGAGCATAAGCCCTCTACACTTGTGGCCGTATGCGGCCTTCATATGAGAGGTCTGCCGCTCGAACGCCAAATGCGGGAACATGGGGCAGTCTTTGTCCGCGAGGACCGGACGTCGCCGTCCTATAAGCTGATGAAGCTGGAGACGGTTCCTCCAAAGCCGGGGCTGCTAAAGCTTCCGCAGGGCGGGGCGTCCATTGAAGTAGAAATATGGGAAATGCCGATTGCGACATTTGGAGCCTTTACAGCAGCTATTCCGGCTCCGCTTGGGATTGGCAAAGTCGAGCTCGAGGACGGCAGCATCGTGCCGGGCTTTATCTGCGAGGCTTACGGAACGGTCGGTGCAGAGGACATTACCTCTTATGGAGGCTGGAGAAAAGCGCTCGCCGCCATGGCCGAGGCGAAGGCTGAAGCAGCGTTATAGCTTGATTGACTCCAAGAATAACCAACTATTATAATTGAAGAAGACAGACGCACTTATCCTTGAGGGAAAGTGCGTTTTCTTTTTCCGGGAGGGGAGACACGTCATGAATCATGTTTATATTATTTCCGGACCGGCAGGAGTCGGGAAGTCCACGACATCGAAACAACTCGTGCAGCGTTTTTCGAATTCCGCTTATATATCAGGCGACTATATTAGCCATCTGCATGTAAAAGGCAGGCAAAAGCCTTGGGAGAGCGAAGAAGAGCTTGCGCTTATTTGGGCAAACCTATTGGCTTTGATCCGCAACTTCCTTGCTCAAGGTATTGATGTCGTCATCGACTACGTGGCATTTCCGAAAGAAGCGAAATGGTTAAAGGAACAACTGATAGATACCCCGGCAAACGTCTCTTACGTTGTGCTTTGGACGGATCGGGAAACGCTGCTTGCCCGGGATCAAACGCGGCAGCCTGAGCATCAAATGGGAGAACGCTGCCTTATATTAATGAACGAATTCCTTGAATCTGGCGTGGAGAACCGGCATATTGTAAATAACAACAGCCGCTCTATTGAAGGGGTCATAGAGATGATTATCTCAGGCGAACGGTATATACTGTAGGTAAGGCGTGCATGAAGAGGTGGCCAATGAAAGGTCTGGAAGTTATTTATACTTATATGGATAGGCTCGATCATTATACAATAGAACAATTACGTTACCGGATGATGCCGGGAACCTGGTCGATCGGCCAGGTCTATTCGCATATCGTGGATGTTGCTCTTGAATATCTGGACAACGTCAAGCAATGCGCAGAATCCAGCAGCGAGCAGCCCCTTGGCAAAACGGAAGTAGGGGAGAGGCTGTTCGGAGTGGGAGCTTTTCCCCCGGTTAAGATCAAATTGCCGGAAGGCATGGAATACAGTCCTAACGACGCGAAAAATAAAGATGATCATCTTCATGATTTGAATCATTTAATAGATAACATGAGAGTATGGGATTTAAGGATTGCCGCCATACATCCCCTATATAAGGTGAGACATGGCGGATTTGGCTGGTTGAATGCCAGAGAATGGCATGATCTGATCGAGATGCATACCCGTCATCATTTACGACAATTAAAGGAGATCGAGGAACAATGGAACAAAGTGACAGTCGACAGGTGAGCAGATTATGAAGGGGCTAATTGGTCCGGACAGACGTATCGCAGACTTAGTCAAGCAAGTCGATCATCGCGTCCTGGCTTTATGGGCGGCGGATTGTGCCGATCGCGCCCGCCCATGCTTCGAAGTTGTCCTCTCCGAGGATAGCCGGATGCGGGAGGCTATTCTTGCAGCCCGCGCTTGGTCGCGCGGCGAGCTCCCGATGTCCTCTGCCCGCAAAGCGGCGTCTGCCGCGCATACCGCTGCACGCGATGTCATTGCCGCCAGCAGCGCGGCATCCCGCGCCGCCCGGGCAGCCGGGCATGCGGCTGCAACTGCCCATGTTGCCAGTCACGCGGTACATGCAGCGTCTTATGCGGCAACGGCAATCCGGGACCTGGCAGACAAAGCGGAAGCCAACCGTATTGCCGATCAGGAGCGGGAATGGCAATATATGCGACTTGTTGAATTGCTGGAGCAAATAAGATAAAGCTTTCTATTGTTTAATCTATATTTTGGGGATAAAGGGGCATAAGAACGTGCAGATCGGCGAAATTCAAGAGATATACCGTTATCCGGTGAAATCGTTTGCAGGTGAGAAGCTTGAGGCTTGCGTCATCGAAGAGTATGGCATGCTCGGTGACAGGTTTGTCGCCCTTTACGATGAGACAAAGAAGGATTGGTATAAATACATAACGGCAAGGAACATTCCCAATCTATTGAATTATCGGGCTACTTTTCAGGACGGGGAAATCCGGATCACGGGACCCGATGGGCAAAAGTATGGCTGGGATGAAGGGCTGCTGAAGGAGATCCAAAGCCAGACGAAGACGAGACTGACGATGTCGGCTTTGAAAGAAGCACATCCCGAGCATCCGCAGCTGCTATCCGTAGACGGAGCGAGTATTCTGATCATTACGGACAGCTCCTTAAACAAGCTTCAGCAGATTTGGGGCAAGGAACTTGACGAGCGCCGTTTCCGTGCCAACTTCGTGGTTAAGGTTTCGGATGACTCTATTACCGAGGGGGATTGGATCGGCCGCAGGCTTACGGTTGGCGATGTTCATTTGCAGGTGGACAGCTTCTGCCAGCGCTGCGTGCTCATTACGATGAATCCGGATACACAGGTTAAGGACCCAACTTTGCTTCGAAAAGTGAATGAAGAGTTTAATTTGCATTTTGGCGTTTATGCTTCCGTCGTCAAGACCGGAACAATCAAGCAGGGGGATAAGGTGCTGCTCGATTCATCGATCGACGATTAAATAAACCGCGGACTTTAGTCCGCGGTTTATTGCGTTATTGAACATACTTCCCTTGCTCCGGCACCGCCAGAATATCGAAATTGCGTGTCAGATGCTCCAGACTGTTCGCGAGTAAATCGCCTTTCATTGGCATTCCGTGTCCGGTTACCGCCACGGCCGGCTTTAAGGCCTCCAGTTTGCTGACCGATTCGGCAGCCGCTTTCCAATCGGTTGTCAAATAACGCGGAGGGCCGTTTATTTCGAGCTCTTGCGTAATGACGCTCCATAACGATTCTTGTTTAACGGTTACAAAAGCATCCCCGGCGAGCAAGGTGCGGTCACTTTCCCGGAAGAAGGATACATGCCCCGGGGAATGTCCGGGGGTATGAAGCCACCGCCACCCCGCCAGATGGGGTACAGAGCCGTCTGCCGGCAGCGTTGACAGATGATGGCCTAGATTGATCGCCTCTACGGGAAAAAGAGGGGAAAGCTTCGCTACAAGTCCGCTGTCTACGGTAGGATCAGGCTCCGGATATTTGCGTTCACCTGTCAGGTAAGGAAGTTCAAGGGGGTGGGCATATACAGGCACCTTCCAATAGTTAACCAGATCGACTATGGATCCGACATGATCGAAATGCCCGTGAGTCAATAGGATCGCTTCGGGTGCTGCGCCAGAACCAAAGCGTTCTTCCGCTTCCTCGATAATGGTATCGGCCGCATGCGGCATGCCGGCATCGACAAGGACCCAGTTTTTTTGCCCGGGCTGGCCAACAAAGCAGACATTTACAATTTGTACGGTGAGACAATACAAATCAGGCAGTACCTCCTGGCCTGCGCCGCTTTTAATTGAAGTAACAGGGAGGTAATGATAATCCTCGCCATACGTCATTTCCTCGTGTTCGTGCATTGGAATCCCTCGCTTTCATGGTTGACCGTAATTTATCCAAACTGACATTAAATCATTACCATCGAATGAAATGTTCTCCTGCGACGCAAGCTATTAGCACTTGAGCTCTTGACTGGTTCAGGAAAAGTAATTCCGGGTAATGTAAGGGCGGGGAATCTACGCTCCCGGACTGACGGACATGGGCAGGTAGAAGAAAGAACGGAAGGGATCGATCGCAATAAGCGGCTGGTCCCTTTTTGTAATCGAAATGGAGGGAGGAGCCTGCTTGGAAATCTTTATTATCGTACTCGTTATGCTAGTCCTGATCGGCGTGTCCAATGTGATTTATCGCTTTATTCCATTCGTGCCGGTTCCGCTTATCCAGATTGCGCTCGGAGCTCT
The DNA here is from genome assembly GCF_037147795.1 of Paenibacillus sp. MMO-177. NCBI lineage: Bacteria > Bacillati > Bacillota > Bacilli > Caryophanales > Paenibacillaceae > Paenibacillus > Paenibacillus sp. MMO-177. Next base: position 114,957 of record NZ_JBBCUR010000002.1, read on the forward strand.
TATAGCTGTTATTCCGATCGGGTTCCATCTGCATCTGGAGCCGGAACTATTCTTTATCCTGTTCATCGCTCCGCTCTTGTACAACGACGGAAGAAATACTCCGCGCGATGAGCTGTGGCGGCTGCGAGCGCCTATCCTTCTTTTGTCGGTGGGTCTGGTATTCGCTACCGTTGTTGCAGTCGGTTACACGATCCATTGGATGATTCCTACAATACCTCTTGCCGCCGCTTTTGGCCTTGCCGCCATTTTGTCGCCAACCGATGCGGTTGCCGTAGGCGCTTTGGCCGGCCGGATCCAGCTGCCCAAAAGCTTGATGCGCCTATTGGAAGGCGAAGCCCTGATGAACGATGCATCCGGTCTTGTAGCCTTCAAATTCGCCATCGCTGCGGCGATGACAGGAGTATTCTCCTTACACAAAGCAACGTTCAGCTTTATCGTTATTGCCGTTGGCGGTCTGCTCGTTGGGGCACTGCTTGCCTTTCTCATTATCGGCATCCGGCAGCTGCTTAGGAGAGCGGGACTGGAGGATGAGACCATGCATATGCTGCTCCAGCTCGTTACGCCATTTTTGCTGTATCTTATCGCGGAGGAGTTGGGCGTTTCCGGCATCCTTGCCGCGGTGGCTGGCGGGATTGTCCATGCCATCGAGGATGATCGGGTCGATCACAGCATGCCAAGGCTGAAGGCCGTATCGGTTAATACTTGGTCGGTCATTTTATTCATTCTGAACGGGCTCGTTTTTGTTATCCTAGGCCTTCAGATCCCGCAGGTCACCTCGGTTATATTCAAGGATCCGAATTTTAATAATGGGGTCGTCATCGGATACGCGGTGGTAATTTTTGTGCTGCTGCTAGCGCTGAGGTTCGTATGGACCTTCCTGTTCACCTGGATTGGAAAAGATAAGCTGAGTCTCAAAGTAATCGTATTGACGACGGTTTCCGGCGTGCGCGGAGCCGTTACGCTCGCAGGCGCCTTTTCGATTCCGCTCGTGCTCAACAACAGCAATCCCTTTCCTCAAAGGGACTTAATTATTTTTCTCGCAGCCTTTATTATTCTGCTGTCGCTTCTTACGGCCAGCATCCTTCTGCCATTGATCGCGAAAAAACGGGTTATTGCGGACGAGTCGGAGAAAGCCCATGAAGAGCGTGAATGGCAAATGAAGGTGATGGGAGCGGCAATCCGCCATCTGGAACGCGTCACCCATGAATCGAACGAAGAGGCGATCGAGTCCGTTATTGCCGAGTACCGCAGAATGATACTTGAGCTGGAAATGCGCGAGAACCAGAATAGGCCGCTGCCCCGCCGCCGCAAGCAGGAGCTTGAAATGAGGATTGTGGCGCTGGATATCGAGCGTAAATATGTAAACGAGCAGCTGGAGAAGGGCGCGATCAGCGAGAAGCATGCGAATTTCTACTTTAAAATGCTGGATCAGATCGAGCTTATCTTGGCTAACCGGCTCCATCTGTGGCGAATGGTGTTGAAGGGGCTATGGAGCAAAGTGAAAGCGAACTTTACAAGCGCTGGGCGAAAATTGGCTTTTTCCGAGGCTGATATCGCAACGCTGCGCGGACTTAGACTGCAATGCTCCGAGGCGGTTCTGGAAGAGATGGATGCCAGGTGCCAACCCGATTCAAAAGACGATCCGACGGAATGCGTAACGGCGTATTATCATCAGATCATCAAGCGGATGAAGGCGATGCCGGTTCATTCGAGGAATAAGACCCATGACTTCGGCGAAGCGCGGAAGGAGCTGCATTGGATTGCGATTCAGGCCGAAAGGGATGAGGTTCAGACCTTGTACGAGAAAGGAAGCATCGACCGGGAGCTGGCTTCGAATCTGCGGCGGCATATCCGCGACCGCGAGGCGGCTATGTACGAGGAGGATGAAATCGGTTAATCTTAAAGTTGTGCCGGCTTTTGCACCGTATACTTTAAGATTGAAGGAGAGATGCACATCATGACGAAATCCTACCATATTGTAGGTTTGACAGGCAGCCTGCGTAAGGCTTCCCTGAACAAAACGTTGCTAAAAAATGCGGCGGTGTTCTTACCGGAAAACTATACATACACCTACGCCGACCTCGGCGATCTGCCGCTTTATAATCAGGATCTAGAGGAGGATCTGCCGGAATCCGTCAAGCGCTTCGCCGAGCTATGCAGCTCCGCGGACGGATTTTTGATCAGCACTCCCGAATATAACGGTCTTATTACCGGCGTTCTCAAGAATGCGCTCGATTGGGTATCCCGGAAAAATATCGGCGCACCGCTTGCGACAAAGCCGGTCGCCGTAATGGGCGCTACAACCGGTCCAAGCGGCACGGCACGCGCGCAAACGAACCTGCGCCAGCTTATTTTTGCACTGGATATGGATCCGGTGAACCGTCCGGAGCTGAAGCTTGCCCAGGCGCATATGAAATTTGACGATGACGGCCGGTTAACGGACTTTGCTACTTTGCAAGTGCTGCAGCAATTAGTGGACAAATTCGTCTATAAAGTAGAACGTTCCAAGGAATAGCGGAAATGAGCAGCGACGGGATATATTTGCGATTGCTCGAACCTGGCGATGCGAAGCCTATGCTAGAACTGAAGCAGCGGAACCGCATTTTTTCTCAGCCTTTTGAACCGATCCGCGAAGATAAGCATTATACGCTTGAGGAGCAGGAGAAGGAGATCGGCAACGGGATTGCTGCCGCGCAGCAGGGACAGGCTTACTTTTACGGGATATTCTTGACGGAATCGGATAAGCTCATTGGCCGGATTGCCCTGACTAGCGTATCTCGCGGCGTGTTCCAAAATGCGTATATGGGTTACTTTATCGATCAGGAGCATAACGGGCGGGGGTATGCGACGGCAGCCGTAACGGCAGTTGTAAGAAAAGCTTTCGATGAGCTTCAGCTGCATCGCATTCAGGCTGGCGTAATGCCCGTAAACGCTCGTTCGCTCCGGGTTCTCGAAAAGGCAGGCTTCAGACAAGAAGGCCTAGCCCGGCGTTATCTGAAAATAAACGGCCAATGGGAAGACCATCTCTTATTTGCCATTACAAAAGAAGACCTTACTTAACAAAAAAGCGGCTGCGCAGTATTATTTCTGCGCAGCCGCTTCTTCTTTTCCCCTATAAAAGGTTAAAAGCAAACGGAGTATTTTTAATGTTTCTGGAGAAGTGGTAACGTTCGCTTTTGCTTGTAGATTCCAACCCATTTATCATACTATTCAAAGGAATCTATGAGCAACGGCGATCGGAAGAACATTCAAAATACGCAGTTTGCCCTTTTAACCTCCCCCCCCTTATGTCTCATACAAAACCTGCCCCGTCATAGACAAATCATACCCGGAAATGGAGCGAAGCTCATTCTGGAAAGCAGGGGAGTTCAGGATGCTTAGAACAGCTGCAATCCATGCCGTATTCTCCGGCTTTTTCAGCAGCACAAGATCGTATCGCTCTTGAATGAGCGGAATAAAGTCCACATTGTCTACGATATTAGCGGCCTTCTCAATGCCAACCCCAACATCGGCTTCCCCCGTGGCAACCTTCCCGGCAACCCCGATGTGATTGCTTTCCTCATGTTCGTAACCGGTAAGCCGATCTGCTTGAATTCCGTGCAGGCGCAGCTGTTCGTCGAGCAGAACGCGGGCGCCGGAGCCTTTCTCCCGGTTAACGAACCGGAGGCCGGGCCGTCCAAGATCCGCCCAGCCGCCAAGCTGGAGCGGGTTCCCCTTCGCAACGTATAGACCTGCGCGGCGTTTGAGCAAATGAACCACTTTATAGGAGGAGCCAATCAGCAGTCTCCGGATGTAGGGGAGGTTGTACTCTCCCGAATCGCCATCCAGAAGGTGGGTGCTGACAATATCCGATTCTCCTTTGTACATGGAGATTAGGCTATCCAGACTGCCGACATACGAGCGTAAGGGGCGGATGCCGGGTATATGTTTTTCCATATGCTTCGCAAGCAGATCAAGGCTGACATCCTGGCCGGTAATGACAATCGGGCGGTTGCCGCCTACAGGAAAGCCGGGAGAAGGCAGCGGGATACTAGGTACAGCAAGAGGAGCTTCCGTTCCTTTTCCGGCATTTTTCGTCTTTTGTTTATACGCTTCAAGATCGGATGCATCTATCCGCATCTGCTTGCCGACACGGTAGGAGGAAAGCTCGCCTTTCTTGATCAAATCGTAGACGGTAAGCTTGGATACTTTAAGAATCTGGGCGATTTCTTCGGTTGTATAGGAAATGTCATCGGCCATTAAAGTCTTCACCTTCAATTCAACGGTTTGGCCATATTGTAACATAACAAACAACTCTATTGTGCTTAGGTAACAAAAAGTCGGCATTCTATTGGATTGCATTATGATATATGGTATAAACTAGTTATAAATAGATATAAACAGATATATTTGGAGGAGATCGGATGAGTAAAAAAATGAAAAGCAGTTTGGTTTTATTAGGTCTTTCTATTATGGTTCTCGTTATGGCGGCTTGCGGCAACAACAATAACGCATCTGGCAATAACGCAACCGGAACCAACGCAATAAGCAGCAATGCCAGCACAAATCCAGCAAACGATACTAAAGATGAACCTGAGACTAAAGTTGAACTTACGATATCCGCGGCCGCCAGCTTGACGGATGCGCTTAACGAGATTCAAAAAACGTATGAAGAGAAAAATCCGAATGTGAAGCTGAATTTCAACTTTGGCGCATCCGGCGCTCTGCAGCAGCAGATTGAACAAGGGGCACCCGCTGACTTGTTCCTGTCCGCATCCTCGAAGAACCTTAAAGCGCTGGTAGACAAGCAGCTGATCGATACGGATAAACAAATAAACCTGCTCAGCAATAAGCTCGTTGTGGTTGTACCGGGTGACAGCGGCGCAGCGCTTGCAACGGAGGCCGATCTGACCAAAGTTGAAGTGAAGCATGTCGCAATCGGGATTCCGGAAAGCGTACCGGCCGGCAATTATGCGAAAGAATCGTTAACGAACGCGAAGCTGTGGGATTCTCTTCAATCCAAAGCCGTGCAAGGCAAAGACGTTAGACAAGTGCTTCAATATGTGGAGACGGGCAACGCGGATGCAGGCTTTGTCTACAAAACGGATGCTTTGACTTCGGATAAAGTAAAAATTGCTTTTTACGTAGATCCGGCAACCTACACGGCAATCCAATATCCGATCGGAGTCGTGAAAGCAACAAAGCACGGCAAGGAAGCGGAAGGCTTCTACACCTATTTGCAATCGCAAGAAGCGCTTGATGTGTTCGTAAAATACGGTTTCTCAGTACCCGAAAAATAATAAACTTAACAATTAACGGGCAACTTCTTTCAATCGTCTTGATGCCCTTATGCAGCCGCGATCTCTGATCGCGGTTTTTTTTGGTTAATTTTCAGGAAGATTATGCAAACTAAAATTATCCTATCCTTGCCAGAGGTATGCGAATGACTTTTTCTAAAACATTGCGAAATATGATCGTTAAGGAATCGGCGAACAAATCCCAACCGGACAAGCAACCTCCGCCTGAACAGGATTCCGAGCCGCCTACTCTCGCGCACACGCTTGATGAGTTTAAAGAATGCAGCGATATTACGCACCGGACGTTTCCGGATCATCAGGTTGATCTCGTGTACTTTGACCAAATGACGGACAAGGATAAGCTCAGTAGGCATATCCTATCACCGCTGTTGAGTGGAAGCGATGAGGATATCGCCTTGATGCTGAATCATTTGCAGCCCTTCAAAACAACCAGCAGCAAGACGTTAATTCTTGATGTTTTATCCGGCGGCATAGCCGTATTTCATGGTCCGGATGCTTATGTGTTTAACGTGTACAGCCCGGAAGCAAGAGCGATCAGCCAGTCCGAGACGGAGACGGTTATTACCGGTCCTCACGATGCTTTTACCGAGCAAATCAATGCCAGTCTTGCGATGATTCGCGCACGGCTGAAGAGCTCTCATCTAAAAGTGATTAAGCTGTCGGTTGGCGAGGTTACCAAGACGGATGTGTACCTGCTCTATGTGAAGGATATCGTCAATATGAGGTTTGTTGAAGAAGCGAAAAAACGGATCCAGCAGATCGAGGTTGACGCTATTCTCGATACGAATATGCTCATTCAATACATGGATGACAGCAAATATTCGATATTTCCGCAGTATTTAACCTCCGAGCGTCCGGACGCCATTGTCTCAAAGCTTGTTGCCGGACGCGTAGCAGGTCTTGTGAACGGAAGCCCGTCGGTGCTCACATTGCCTACTTCGTTTTTCGAATTTTTCTCATCGTCCGACGATTACTATCAGCGGTGGATATTGGGCAGCGCGATCAGACTGCTCCGCTTCATCGCGTTTCTAATTACAATCAGCTTTACCGCTCTATATGTATCCGTTACGACGTTTCATTACGAGATGATCCCGGAGAACCTGCTGATGACGCTTACCGAATCCAGGTCAAGAGTGCCTTTTCCACCGTTATATGAAGCGTTGCTCATGGAAGTTACGATCGAGCTGCTGCGCGAGGCAGGAGCCAGACTTCCTACCAAGATCGGTCAGACGATTGGTATCGTAGGCGGTATCGTTATCGGGCAAGCCGCTGTTCAGGCGGGACTTACCAGCAACATCCTGATCATCGCCGTGGCCTCGTCAGCTATCGCCTCTTTCGTCATTCCGAGCTATGTGATGAGCGCATCAATCCGGCTGATCCGTTTTGGTCTAATTTTGTTAGCCGGCTTCTTTGGCAATCTTGGATTGGTGTTTGGCATCGCGGCTATCGTCATTCACTTAAGCGGGTTAACCAGCATGGGATCTTCTTATCTTAATCCGGTTGCTCCGTTTGAGCCAAAGGACTGGAAGGATATGTTCATTCGCGCTCCGTTCCAGTCGTTGCGGGAGAGACCGACGCAAAGCGCATCCCCTAACAAAGTGCGAAATAAAACCAAGGAGTGATTGCCATGAATTCGGAGACGCGGGAAAAGCTCTCCCCGTTCCATACCACAATCCTCGTCTATATGATTCAAACCGGTGTGATGGCTCTTATCCTTCCCCAACTGCTCGCAGAGACGTTTGGAACCAACGGCTGGATTACGGTACTGGGATTTGGGCTAATCTCAGCCGTAAACATCCTCTTGATCGGTGCGGTATATAAGCTGGGAAAAGGACGTTCGATCTTTCAGATTCTAGCGCAGTCGATCCCCAAGTTCGTGCTGGTGCCGTTTTATTTGGCAATTGCTATAAACTGCGGGATGCTTGGATGCTTGGCCGGGAAGGAATATATTCTAATCTTCCAAATGTATGCCTTTCCGACCACGAATCCGATGGAATTCAAACTTATCATGGATATCCTTGTGTTTTGGCTGCTGACAAAAGGCTTATATAACATCTCGAAAGCGGCAACCGTGTTCTTCTGGTTATTTGCGTGGATGGTTCTTTTGCTGTTCTTTTTCTATGTAGACTTTAACTGGTCAAGATTAACGCCTTTTCTATTCAAGGGCGGACATTTCAGTTACCTGGAAAGCTTCGATATTTATTCGTCGTTTCTTGGTTATGAAATCCTACTTCTTGCGTTTGGCTATATGAATCAGAGGACGAAATTCGTAAAGTCTGCCTTAATCGGCAACGGTATGACTACTTTGACTTATTTCTATCTCTCCATGATTACATTTGGAATCTATAGTCTAGGGCAGTTAAAAAACAAGGCTTTTCCCGTGCTTGAAATGTTAGCCTATATCCGCTTTCCTTTTATGGAAAGGATGGAAAACCTACTGTATGGTTTTATTCTGTTTACCTCCTTATTCTCGATTGTTATGTATGAGTGGTGCGCTCTGGAAATGCTGAAGCAAATCTTCCCCAAGCTGAAGAGCAATTTCCTTGCTTTTATAGTGATGGCGATATGTTACCTAATCGCTTTTATCCCGGACACTCTTAACGAGGTGGGGGATTGGTTAAGTACGTTAAGTTTGATCGAATGCGGGATTGCTTTTGGCTTGCCGGTGCTGCTGATTATTCTACTTATGTTTCAAAATATGGGGAGTAGTTCATCTTATGAAAAGAATGCGAATTAGCTTGCTGGCGATGCTCATGCTTATGGTCCTTTCCGGCTGCGATTACCGGATTCTGGAGAGAATCGGCTTCACCTATGCCGCCAGCTATGATACCGCACCGGAAGATCAGGTGGAGATTACCATTAGCGTGCCAAGAGCGGAGCCAACGATAAAAGTAAAGAGAGAAATCCATTCCGCGGTCGGCAGAAGCTCGAAGGATGCGAGAGTTAAATTTTCCAATGAGACAGACTTGCTGCTTGTTAACGGCCAGATTCGCGTTTTGTTATACTCGGATACCCTTGCACGCAAAGACCTATCCAATGAAATCAATAGTATTCTAAGGGATACGTCTATATCGCCGCTGGTTAAGATTACGTTGGTAAGCGGCAACGCAAAAGCCTTGCTGATTAAAGACTATAAACAGCATCTGTCCACAGACAAATATATAAACCGCTTATTGGAGAAAGAGAGCACCAACCATCGTATCCCGAAAACAACCCTTTATGAGTTCGAGAGGGATTACTACGATGACGGGATTGATCCCGTTGCTCCCATTTTGAAGGAAGTCGGCAATGATGTTTCGGTCGATGGCATTGGGTTGTTTCAGGATTATAAATACGTTGCCAAAATTCCGAACAAGGATTCCTTGATATTTTCCATCTTGCGGGGGAATTTTAAGAAAGGCGATATGAGCCTGGATCTCGGCAGCAACAAAGAAAAAGGTTCCCATGAGTTTATCATGTTTTCTTCCGTTCTTAGCACTAGAAAGGTGCATGTTGATCATAAAGCAGACGGAACGACTCATGTCACTATAGACGCTAACTGCAAAGGATCTGTTCACGAATACATCGGAAACAAGAAATTAAGCAACGATGCCCAAAGACATGAGGTAGAGAGCAAAGTCTCGGAAATTTTGTCGGCTAGGGCCAATCGTCTTGCCAAGCAGCTGCAGCAGCACAGGGTGGACAGTCTGGGAGTCGGTGTTTATGTCCGCAACAGCATGTCGTACGAGGCATGGAAGAAGCTAAATTGGCGCGAGGAATATCCAAAAGTGGAGATCGAATGCAAGCTTCATTTTAAAGCGAAGGATTATGGGAGAATAAGGTAAACAAATAACAAGCCCGCTGCAGGCCCCGGCCTGCAGCGGGCTTGTTTGCGTTATTGCATCGAACGGTAAGGCGTGGAATGCATACCTTCGTTTTGGGAGTTGAAGTTCGAATACGAATGTTGCGGTTGTTGCGATGCATATCCCGTGTTGTAAGACGGAGTATGGGTATTAAACGATTGAGAGATCGAGGAGTTTAACTGAGTGTGAATCATGCTCTCCACTTGTCTGCAAATTTGCGAAACTTGTTGAAGCTGTTGAATAGCCGTTTGGTGGCCTTGAAGAGCCGTTTGAATGATTTGAGCCGCTTTTTGCTCGCGTGCTGCGAGTTCTTCAAGACGTTGCGCATTTTGCTGTTCTTGCTGAAGCAGCATTTGATAATTTTGGCTGGCTTGCTGCGTTTGGTTAACGAGCTGTTGAATCACTTGCTCACATTGATGAAGGGACTGGCTTGCTTGATTGTTGTTAACGAATTGCATGTCTTAATTCCTCCTTTGGTTTGACGAACACGTATAGAATCCCTACTTGGACAATTGCTATTCATTTTTTTTCTCCGTTATAAATTGAACTCGAAAGGACATTCTAATAAGCGGTGGTCAACATAATCCCGACTTGTTTACTTGGAGGAAGTAATGGAAAAGAAGAAGCAATTAGATCTGGCTTCCATCGCAACAATTCCTTTAACAATGACTTTGGCGAATTCGATTTTGATCCCAGTCCTGCCTTCCATGCAGAAAGCGATGGGAATAACCGCGGTACAATCCAGTTTGTTGATTACGGCTTATGCGGCTGTTGCCATCTTATTTATTCCGATTGCCGGATATTTGTCAGACCGCATTGGCAGGAAAAAAGTGATTCTTCCCGGGCTGCTGCTGGTTGCGGCAGCAGGTGCCTTTTGCGGCTTTGCCGCTATTTCATTTCAAAAGCCCTATGCTCTTATTATGGCGGGAAGGTTAGTTCAGGGGCTGGGAGCGGCAGGTTGTTTTCCTGTGGTGCTTCCGCTTGTAGGGGATTTGTTCAAGAGGGAAGAGGATGTAAGCAACGGACTTGGCATAGTTGAAACAGCAAATACATTTGGCAAAGTGCTTGCTCCAATTATAGGCTCAGCTTTAGCGATGTGGACCTGGTATATGCCCTTTTGGTTCATTCCGGTGTTCAGCCTAATTTCGTTTATACTGGTTGCCATATGGGTTAAAGCGCCCAAAGATAAAAAACCGGCAGTTCCGTTTAGCCAATTTGTGCGCGACGTTATTTCCTTATTCCGTGAAAAAGGGAGATGGATTTGGGGCGTGTACGTAGCGGGCGGAATCAATATGTTTGCGATATTTGCCTCCTTGTTTTATTTGTCGGAGATTCTGGAAGAACGGGGGAGTCACGGGATTGTGAAGGGCTGCCTCGTTGCGATTCCGCTTGCTGCCTTATGTTCAACATCATGGGCCATCGGCAAATGGATCGGTCAGAACAAGAAGCTTATGAAATGGATTAGCGTCATTGGATTCGTTGAAGCAGCAGGCTGCCTTGTATTTCTGGCCTTTGGGGTGCGGGATTCTATCTGGTTCATTATAACTCTTCTCTTCGCAGGCTCCGTTGGCCTTGGGGCGGCATTGCCAACCCTCGATGCGCTTCTGACGGAAGGGATTGAGAAGGAGCAGCGCGGGACGATTACTTCCATTTACAGCAGTATCCGTTTTCTTGGGGTTGCTGCAGGGCCTCCTTTAGCTGCGCTCCTAATTGAACATTCGAAACCCTCTTTATTCTGGCTGTTAACGGCTTGCTGTATTGCCGCCGCTTTAATTGCACTGCTCACAATTAAGCCAAAGCAAGCTTAACCCGTTATATCCGGGCGGATCCCTTCATACCTTCTAAAAGAATGGAACCCGGAGGAGGGATCAGCTGTTGGCTAGGTCTGAATGGTATGAGCATCGCTTCTGGCTGCAAATTATGGGGGATCATGGGAGGTTTATTCTAAATACTTTATCGCCTGTAGAGAGCAACGATATTAAACTGGCCAATTATTTTATAACGGCGTTTGATCAGTTGCTTGAGTATGCGAGACAGTCTTCGTCGGAGACGGATTGTTTATCCATCAGTCGACAGGCGCTTGATTTAACGATTGAGCTCCGGTCCTTCAAGTTGAATTTGCTGGAGAGAAGCCTCCTTGGCAAAGTGACAGTCATGCTGACCCCGACTTTTCTGAATCATATGGTCAATGAGCTGGAAGAGTATCTTCGGATTCTGAAAGAGCTTGTTGCAGGCAAGCCTGTTCCCGTCTTTGACGCCCTTCATCATGATTTCTTATGGTTGCCGGACGCGGCTGGCCATGCGGCCGCCATCGGCAGCGATCTGGATTTTGTCGAAAAGCCGATGATCAAGCGGACGCAATTGTTCGAGGAACGGTTTAACCAGCTGTATTTAAAGAGTGTGGAAATGGCAGGCTATATGAGAACGGAACTTAAGGATTTTCCCGCTTTCCGGCGGCTTCATAAAGAAGTGGATATAGAGATGAAGCTGTTTGTGGGCTTTCTGAAAGAGCTCGAGGAGCTGGAGATAACGGATGAGGTGCTTGACCGGATCAGCCCGTTAATGCCGGATCATATGATGAGGGAAGAATGTTATTACCTTACGAAGCTGGCCCAGCTGGGGCTCGTTCCGAATCCGAACTGCCAAGCGGATAAACCGCGTGTTCAGCCCTGATGGTGGAATGACTATCTCCTGATGAGATAGTCATTTTTTTATGCCTATTATCCGGCAATAGTGGTTGCTGATCTGAATGAGGACGGCGATAATGAAATTATAATTGTCTTGACGAAGGGGTATGGGACAGGCGTTAATGCGCAAGAGCTCCATATCTTAAATGAAGATGATCTATCGGAGTTAACGGTCGAGAACCCCCTCTATTACATAAGCAAGCATTCTCATTCAAGTATTCAGAGCATTGGCGATAGGGTGAAAGTCACTGTTGAAGTTGATGGACAAACCTATAAGAAGGACTACGCGAAATCTAATGCCGCCACCTGGAATGATAAAGTGTGGTTTGGTAACATCTTGAATTATACCGTGATGGATAACAAGCTGGTTGCTCTGGTACCAGGCAACATATCTCCTGCAGAATACCCGGTCACCATAAAGCTCGAATACGGGAAGGATCTTAAGGTAGCCAAATCGACGATAATAGAGGCAATAGGAGATGACCGTTGATGTTTCTAAGAAGCGTGGAGATCAGGCGGGACGAGAATGTAAATGAACGGGTGTATCCGTTTACGATACCGGCGATCAAGTCGATGGACAGGCTGCATTTCCGTTCAAACGTAACGTTTCTGGTTGGCGAGAACGGCTCGGGCAAGTCGACCTTGCTTGAGGCCATTGCTTATCAATGCGGTTTCCATACGGCTGGCGGAGGCAGGAACAACGCCTATGAGGTGGATGCTTCGTCGGCGATACTGGGCAACGCCATCAGGCTGGCTTGGATGCCAAAGGTGACGAACGGGTTCTTCCTGCGTGCGGAAACCTTTTATCATTTTGCTTCTTATATCGACACGCTTGAACCCGATGTGTTAAGCAATTACGGAGGCCGTTCCTTGCACCAGCAATCGCATGGGGAAGCTTTCTTGTCGCTATTCAAGCACCGATTCGGCAAAAAAGCGATCTATCTCCTCGATGAGCCCGAGGCGGCGTTATCTCCGGCAAGGCAGCTCGCCCTCATGCGCGTTATTAAAGATTTATCGGAGGACGCCCAATTTATAATCGCAACGCATTCACCGATTCTTCTAGGGTATCCGGATGCGCAAATCTATAATTTTGACGAACAGCCCATTGAGGAAATTGCTTACGAAGATACGCTGCATTATATTGTGACGCGCAGATTTCTCGAGAACCGGAAAACGGTGCTTAAAGAATTGTTTGAAGACTAACGAGCGGTTAGGGGGGAGATTGCAATCGTGGAGGACCAATGGAGAATTGCCGAGCATAATCCGCTGTGGCTTGACATGTTTCAAGAAACAGCCGCAAGACTTCGTACAGCCCTAGGCGATATCGCATTAAGAATTGATCATATCGGATCAACTTCGATCAGCGGTTTGGATGCAAAGCCTGTTATCGATATTCAAATTTCTGTCTCCAGATTGGATGAGCTGGATGGTTATAAATCCAAGATTGAAGAACTCGGATTCGTATATAGAGAAGACAATCCTGACTTGTCAAAGAGATATTTCAGAGAGGCTCCCGGTACTCGCAGAACCCATATTCACGTGAGGCAGGCAGGAAGCTTCTCGGAGCAGATGAGCCTGTTGTTCCGGGATTATTTGCGGCAGCATCCGGAGGACTGCCTGCGTTACGGGCAAGAGAAGCACCGCTTGATGGAGCTGTACAAGCATGAACGAATCAAGTATGTGGAAGGTAAAGGCCCAATCGTATGGGACATTTTACATAAAGCGCATATCTGGTCGCAAAGCGCCGGCTGGCACCCTGGCGCGACAGACAGGTAAGGGAGGGACAACGGTTGACGCTGACTCAACTGAAATACATCATCGAAGTCGCAAACCGCGGCTCCATTAATGAAGCGGCGAAGAGGCTGTTTATTTCGCAGCCAACGCTGTCGAACGCGATTAAGGATCTGGAAGAAGAGCTGCAGCTGGCGATATTCGAACGTTCGAATAAAGGAATTTCCCTTTCCAAGGAAGGAGTAGAGTTCCTCGGCTATGCCCGTCAAGTGGTGGAGCAAGCGGAGCTGCTAGAGGGCCGATACTTGAACAAAAAGCCGTCTCCGCAGCATTTTTCGGTATCCACGCAGCATTACGCTTTTGCCGTAAATGCTTTTGTTAGTCTGGTGCAGGAATACGGGCAAGAGGAATATGAACTGTCGCTTCGGGAGACGAAGACCTACGAAATTATCGAAGACGTAAAAAGCTTGCGAAGCGAGATTGGCATCCTTTATCTGAACGAATTCAACGGCAAAGTCATCAATAAGCTGCTCAAAGACTCGAATCTGCAGTTCACGAGCCTGTTTACGGCCAAGCCGCATATTTTCATCAGCATCAAGAACCCTTTGGCGAAGCAAGCCAAGGTAACGATTGACCAGTTGGACGAGTTTCCCTATCTCTCCTTTGACCAAGGGGAATACAATTCCTTTCATTTTGCCGAGGAGATTCTCAGTACGTTATCGCATAAGAAAAGCATCCGGGTAAACGACCGCGCGACGTTGTTTAACCTGCTGATCGGCTTGAACGGATATACGATCTCGACCGGTGTCTTGAGCGCGGATCTGAACGGAAACGAGATTATTCCGGTGCCGCTCGATATCGACGAAACGATTAATGTAGGCTGGATTGCGCATAGGAGCACCGCGTTATCCAAGCTTGGAGCCGCCTATGTCGAGGCCTTGCATCAGGCGATTGCGCCAGCTCCATGATATAGCTTTTGGCTATAACTAGATATAGCATTTTACAGTTACACTATAACTCGAAATCCATGATATCTTTCTTGTAACAAATATTGAGGAGTTGTTGCAAGATGGCAAAGAGCAGTGTATTGGGGTACCCTCGAATCGGTGAAAACCGTGAATGGAAAAGAGCGCTTGAAGCATTCTGGGCAGGCAAGCTGGAGGAATCCGAGCTTCACAAGCAGCTGCAGGAAATTCGCTTGAACCATCTGCGCAAACAGCAGGATAAAGGCATCGACTTCATTCCGGTGAATGACTTCAGCTACTACGATCAAGTATTGGATACTGCCGCTATGTTCGGAATCGTTCCGAAACGGTTTTCCTATAACGGCGGTCCGGTTCCGATTTCCGTCTATTACGGCATCGCCCGCGGCACGAAAGACGCTGCGGCAAGCGAAATGACAAAATGGTTCAACACGAACTATCATTACATTGTTCCGGAGTTCTATGGCGCGCAGCCAGCTCTCACGGAAAATAAACCGCTTATCGCTTACCGCGAAGCGAAAGAAAAGCTTGGAATCGAAGGCAAGCCGGTTATTCTTGGACCGTTCTCCTTCCTTAAGCTGTCGAAGGGATACGGCCGCTCGGAGGTCGACTCCTGGCTCTCGATCCTTCTTAAGCTGTATGTGCAGGTTCTTCAAGAGCTTGAGTCGGCAGGCGTTCAATGGGTGCAAATCGATGAGCCGGTCCTGGTGACGAAGCTGAGCAATGATGACTTGGCACGCCTTAGAACGGTATACGGCAAAATTGCCGAAGCTGTGCCTGGTCTAAATATAATGCTTCAGACGTATTTCGAATCGGTTGACCAATACAAGGAAATCGTTAACCTGCCTGTACAGGGCGTTGGCTTAGACTTTGTACATGGATTAAAAGGCAACCTATCCGCGATTCGCCAACACGGCTTCCCGGCAGACAAAGTGCTTGGCGCCGGCGTGATTGACGGCCGCGGCATTTGGAAGGCATCGCTTGGGAAGAAGCTTGAGCTCTTGAAAGAGCTGCAAGGATTTGCGTCGGCTGACAAGCTGCTCGTTCAGACTTCCTGCAGCCTGCTGCACGTACCGGTGACAACAAAACCTGAAACGAAGCTTCAGCCTGAGCTGAAAAACGCGCTTGCCTTTGCGGATGAAAAGCTCGATGAGGTCGTTCTGCTCACGCAAGCATTGAACAATGGGGAAGCTTCCGTTGCCGAAGCGCTTCAGGCTAACCAGTCGGATGTTGGCGCATTGGAGAAGTCCGCTTCACGTAACCGTTCGGATGTTCAATCCGCGGTAGTGCGTATTGAAGCGCAAGTACCGGCAAGAAAATCTCCGTTTGCGGCGCGTAATGCGGCTCAGCAGGAGAAATGGCAGCTGCCGTTGTTCCCAACTACAACAATCGGAAGCTTCCCGCAATCGACGGAAGTGCGCAAGGCGCGCCAATCGTGGCGTAAAGGCGAATGGAGCAGCGAGCAGTATTCGAGCTTTATTCATGACCAGATTGATGCTTGGATCAGCTATCAGGAAGAAATCGGACTTGATGTGCTTGTACATGGCGAGTTTGAACGGACCGACATGGTTGAATTTTTCGGCGAGAAGCTTGAAGGCTTTGCGTTCACGCAAAACGGCTGGGTGCAATCCTACGGCTCCCGTTGCGTGAAACCTCCGGTTATTTTCGGAGACGTAGCTTTCAAGGATGCGATGACGGTCGAAGAGACCGTGTATGCGCAATCCAAAACAAACCGTCCGGTGAAGGGCATGCTTACGGGTCCAATCACGATTATGAACTGGTCCTTTGTCCGCGACGACATTGAGCGCGAGCAAATTGCCTATCAGCTTGCTTATGCTCTTCGCCAGGAAGTGGAAGCACTTGAGAATGCCGGAATCGGCATGATTCAGGTGGATGAGCCGGCTGTACGGGAAGGTCTGCCTCTGAAGGAAGAGGAGCAAAAGCGTTATCTGGATTGGGCGGTTAAAGCGTTCCGCATGACAACCTGCACCGTTCAGGACACCACTCAAATTCACACTCATATGTGCTATTGCGAATTCCATGACATGATTGATTCGATTGAAGAGATGGATGCGGATGTCATCTCCATCGAGACTTCCCGCAGTCACGGCGAGCTGATCCACAGCTTTGAGGTGAATACGTACAAGCATGGCATCGGCCTTGGCGTTTACGATATTCATAGTCCTCGCGTTCCGGATGTGCAAGAAATGACAACCATGATTGACCGCGCGCTTCAAGTTCTTGATCCGAAGCTGTTCTGGATTAACCCGGACTGCGGATTAAAGACACGCGGCAAGGAAGAAACCATTGCTTCGCTGCGCAACATGGTGGAAGCAACCAAGCTGGCGCGCGACAAGTTTACCGTTAAAGCTTAAGATGGAATACGGAGACTCTACCTTATAGAATGGTAGAGTCTTTTTTTTTGTCCTTTTTATCTTTTTTTTCATATTTGGGCTAAAGGTGTTACAAAATAGAGTTGATAGCCGTCTTATACATGTCAACGTTAAGCCCGGGGCAAGCGTTAAGGCAATTGAATATCAGGGAGGCAATGGAGAATGAACATTTCCAATCCGGCGCCGGATTTGTTTAAAGATATCTTTCATAAGCATTATCCGTCCGTACTTCGAAAATTAATAGCACTCCTGCGGGATCAATCGGCTGCAGAGGATTTGGCGCAGGAAGTATTCCTGAAATTATACAAAAATCCGCCGTCAAGGCCGGAAGCCGTTGGTGCATGGCTGCATCAGGTTCTAACGAGAAGCGCCTACGATTATTTGGATCAGAAGGCAAGAGAACGAATGCTGGTGCAGCGTCAGGAGAAGCAGCTGATGACAGAGCCGCAGACCTTCCAATCGGGAGAGCAGGCTGTAATCCAGCAGGATGAGGAACAGCGGGTTCAGGGCTGGCTGAACTCATTGCCCGAAAGGGATAGGGATTTGCTGCTGCTCCGTTACTCGGGATACAGCTATTCGGAAATCGCGCAGGAATTAAACGTGCAGCAGCCTCAAGTAGGCATGCTTCTGAAGCGGGCGGGAGAACGATTAAGAAAGCAAGCGTTAAAGCATGAAAATCAATGGTCGCATGAATAAGGAGAGAGAGCAGATGACAAATCATCCGATTGATGAACGGAAGCAAGGGAACTTGTGGGCTTCGAAAGAGACGAACGACGCTTGGGCAAAGCTTGAGCTTAAATTGAAAGAACAAGAAGCTTCTCCGGTCTGGGGAGCATGGATGAAGGAAGGCGTTACAGCGGAGGATACGGAGCATAAAGCCGCGGGTCCATCTCCCATGCTCGGAAAGGAACGAGACGCTTATATGGGGAAAGTCGAGAAGCAGGAACGCCATGCAGCCAAGCCGCTGCCTTCCCCTTATCGCAGCTGGTTGAAGAAGCATGGCATAAAGACCGGCGTTGCCGCTGCCGCCGTATTGATCTGCGCGGCAATCGCAATCCCGTCTACGAATGAAGCGCTGGCTTCCATTTTGGGCAAGTTTAAGATGAACCAGGTTGCGGTAGTGCAGGAGGACGATTTCAAAACGGCATTGGAAGGCATCTTCGGAAGCAATGTGTCGGCGGAATCGAGCAATAAGTTTGGTCAATTCGAGCGTACCTTCACGGGTGAGGACGCCTCCGATTTAACGGTAGCGCAAGCGCGCGAGAAGTATGGGATCGAACTTAAGGAAAAGCTGGATCTGCCATACGGCAAGCAAACCGATCTCCAAATTTATGGTCAGCAAGGGCAAGCCATTACTCTTCGATTAGATGTGGATGAAATCAATGACGTGATGAAGAAGCTTGGAGCGAAGCAATTGCTGCCGGCTTCCGTAGACGGCAAAGCGATTACGCTCCGGACGGGTCAAGGAGTAAACGCCGATTACCACTTCATGGACTCAAATGAGAAATCGCATTATGTCGCGGTCAACGTCATTCCGGTTCCGGTTGTTGAGATGGACCCGTCTATTGAGGCGGAAGACGCCTATGAAGCTTTGATCCGATTCCCTGTTCTGCCGGCTAACCTGAAAAACGTATTGATGCAAAGTACCCGGATTTCCGAGGGAGAGGTGCCTTTCCCGATTATTACTAACGGAGATGTGACGAAATCGGTCGTGAACGGTACGGACGTATATTATGAGAACAGCAAAAACTATTGGGCTGGCTGGAACGCTACTTGGGTGAAGAACGGTCAAGTCACTCAAGTTCAAATGTATGACGCCAATACGCGCGAAGATGCCGAATTGATTGTGAAGGAACTGATTGCCCAATGAGTTATGCCATCGAAACATTCGGTTTAACGAAAAACTACGGGAATGGACGTGGCTGTCATGATGTCACGCTACGCATTCCTGCCGGGGAAGCCTTTGGCTTCCTTGGCCCTAACGGGGCCGGCAAGAGCACCATTGTCAAAATGCTGGTAGGGTTAACGACGCCAACGGAAGGGAAAGCGTTATTGTTTGGCCAGCCGGCCGGTTCAGTGGAAGCCAGACGGCGCATCGGCTATTTGCCGGAATTATTCCGTTATCCGGGATGGTTAAGCGGCGAAGAGGCGATGCGTTTCCATGCCAAGCTTTGCGGATTAAAAGGGGCAGAGGCCAAGCGTCGGATTAACCGATTGCTGGACGAGGTAGGGATCGGACAGCGGGGACAGGACCGGATAAAAGGTTATTCCAAAGGGATGCAGCAGCGGCTTGGCCTTGCCTGCGCGCTGCTGGGCGATCCGGACATCGTATTTCTGGATGAGCCGGCATCCGCTTTGGATCCAGTTGGACGCCATGAAGTACGTGAGCTGCTCCAGCGTCTGCGCAAGGAAGGGAAAACCATTTTCCTGAACTCTCATCTATTAGAGGATGTGGAGCTGTTATGCGATCATGTGGCGCTGCTGAACAATGGCAGAATACTGGCTGACGGGCGCGTATCGGATGTACTCCGGGCTTCGACCCGCTGGCGCTTCCGGGTAGGCGGTATGACTCCCGAATTGCTCGACTGGCTTCGCGAAGCAATGATTGTACCGGTCGATATCATTCCGTGGGAAGACAGCGACACGCCTGCTTGGGGAGAACATTGGCTGGAGGCCGAGCTTGCCGAGGACGAGCAAGCAGGCTATTTTAACCGTCTGCTGATTGAACAGGGACTGGCTTTATACGAGACGCAGAAAGTGAAGTCAAGCCTGGATGAATGGTTTTTACAGGCAGTATCGGGATTGGAGCATAGGGGGGAAAACCGGTGATTGCCGTATGGATGTTAACCTGGAAAGAGCTGATACGCAAAAAAGTCACTCTAATGACTTTGCTGCTTACGGTTTTGTTTTGGATCGCCTTTTATTTTATCGCGCAAAGCGCGGGAGCGTCGGTATCCCGATACGAATCCGGCATTATAAGCTTGGATAATTTAATTGAACGCTTCAGAGGAAGCGCTATTTTGCTTTGGATCGGTTTTTTCTTCGCCTCCTTTGCTACGGGTTTTCTGGCTATATTCAGCTCTGTGGCTGCTGTTACCGGTGAAATGGAGCATGGGGTGCTGCAATCGGTCTTCGCTAGGCCGATCAAACGCACCCGTTGGTATTTGGGCCGCTGGCTCGGGTTTGTTACGTTTTGTCTTGCTTATGCGCTTATTTTATTCGTATCCATCCTTGGTATCGTAGCTTACGCGACGGGTGTTCACCCGGATTGGCCCTCCATTGGGCCGGCGTTTGTTTTATTCGTCACCCCGGTGCTGCTTATGGTTACGCTGACGATGCTTGCATCCTGCTGGCTTGCGCCGCTTGGGAACGGAGTTGCCATGGTGCTGCTCTTTGGGATGGGCTGGCTGGGTACCATGCTCGACCGGGTTATGGCAGCCGGTATTTTCGCATCCAATGATTCGACAAAAACAGCCGATACGATGGAAACGGTGTCGGGGCTGATCCGCCTTCTTATTCCAACCGATGCGCTGCAGCAGCGGATGCTGTCGGACTTATTCCAGGTCAAGAACTTGGGCCAAACTTTCACGTCCAGGGATTCTTTAGGTTATTTTTCAATCGTAAATCCGCCATCAGACGCTTTCATATATTACACCGCCGTTTATTTCGTATTTTTCCTAGCGGCAGGTTTGTTTGCCATTCGACGGAAGGACTTTTGAAGCAGTATGTTTAATGATTGGAATATCCCGGTCCCCGTAATGGGGACCTTTTTTTATGTCGGAATGGACCTGCTGAGGCGAATCTGGGCGTCGATTTTTTGACCTGATCGGAATCAGCATGGTAAAGTTTTTGTATCGATCTCAAGCGATAAAATTTTTAGCAGTTCAAAACAGGAGGAGTCTATGGCAAATACACATGTTTATTCGAAAAATGAAGAAAAAGCTAATGCAATCACCCATGGGGTTGGAGCCGGATTGAGTATTGCCGCTCTGGTACTTCTCATTGTTAGGGCAAGCTACATTGGCGAACCATGGCATATCGTATCGTTTATCCTATTTGGATTTTTTATGGTTATTTTATATATGTCCTCGACCCTATTACATAGCTTCCCGGAAGGAAAAGTAAAAGACTTATTTGAAATTTTTGATCATGGGTCGATTTATTTGTTTATTGCCGGCACCTACACACCCTATCTGCTCGTTACGATAAGAAGTCCGCTCGGTTGGAGTTTATTTGGCGTTATTTGGGGCATAGCGATTGGCGGCGTTGTGTTTAAATGTTTCTTTGTAAAGAAGTTTCTATTTCTATCAACGCTTGGTTACGTCGTTATGGGGTGGATGATTGTCTTTGCATGGGGGGCTTTAGTTGACCATTTAGCACATGGCGGACTCGTATTTCTGGTCATCGGCGGCGTGTGTTATACATTCGGCAGCATCTTTTATGTATGGAGGGGATTCCCTTACCATCATGCTGTATGGCACCTCTTCGTTATTGCCGGAACGATTTGTCATTTTTTTTCGGTCTTTTTATATGTTTGAGAAGAAAATTACCCATTTTGGATTTTTTTGAAAATAGAGGGATGAAAGCTTGATGCTGTCATGCTATAATGGGTTATCTTGCATGTTTTGGGAGGTATCTAATTAGACATCATGTGGACCTAATTTCCTGTCGATCATGATTTTCGAAAATGACGATAAGTGATAAGAGCTCAGCCTACGCGCGGAGCGGATTAGGATACGTGTGTCTATTGGAGAGAACTCCTTTCACCTTGTATGATGCTGTTTATTAGCGTCTATTTAGGGTGGGTGTTTTTCACGCTATTCCTATATCCGCATATCCTTAGCCGCAGGCGCGCCCTGCGGTTTTTTTGAATTCTAAGCGTTTATATGCTGTGCTAATAAACATCGCTTAGAATTCATCGGATTGAAATGCGCCTCGCCACCAGGGATGGCGGTAGCCGTTTCACCTTGTCATTCGACAATCATAGCCCCTGTCAGTTGTTCAACTAAACTAGAAGTGGTGATTGGAATGACAATATTATCGTTACGCGGAATTAATAAAAGCTACGGCGACACAAATGTGCTCGTTAACGTAGACGCCGATCTGGCAAGCCAAGAGCGTGTCGGGTTGGTTGGGATGAACGGGGCTGGCAAAACAACGCTGGCCAATCTCATCTTTGGTACGATTCTTCCAGACAAAGGGAAGATCACCTTCCACCGGGATCAACTGCGAATCGGTTATTTGCTGCAGTCGACCTCGTACACCGTTAGTACCTTCAGCAAGATGATGGACCCCTCAGATGAGTCGCATGAAACCGAGCAGTTCCTAAAGACTACGAGTCAATTCGGATTGCACAAGGTGAAGGAGTGGGATGGGTCGCGTTTAGCAGGGTTGAGCGGAGGAGAGAAGACGAAGCTGGCCATTGCGCATATTTTGTCCTCGAAGCCAGATCTATTGCTGCTCGACGAACCAACGAATCATTTGGATTTTGACGGCGTCGATTGTCTCGTTCAAGAGCTTAAACAGTATAGTGGAACGTCAATTGTAATATCGCATGACCGTTATTTTCTTGATCAGACGGTGGACCGGATTATCGAGCTGCAAGATGGCGTATCGACGTCGTTTCCGGGCAATTACACGTTCTATCGGGAGGAAAAATCCCGTCGCTTCCAGAGTCAACTGCATCAGTATGAAGAGCAGCAGAAATACGAGCAAAAGATTGAAGCGGAGATTAAACGGTTGAAGACTTGGTCAGAGAAAGCGCATCGCGAAGCCGGCAAAGTTGGAAAAATGGCCGAAATGCGCGCTGGAGTGAAGGAATTCTACCGCAGTAAAGCCAAAAGCATGGATAAACAAATCAAATCCCGCATTCATCGCCTGGAAAAGATTGAACTTGAAGGCGTGAAGAAACCCATTGAGGAAGCAAAGGTGTCCTTTGGCTGGGATCACCCGGACAAACGCGGCCGACGAATCGTAGAAGCGCAGCGGATTAGCAAGTCTTATGACAGGCGCTCCTTGTTTAAGGAAAGCTCATTCTATTTGCAACGCGGAGAGAAGATCGGCTTGCTTGGACCTAACGGCTGCGGAAAAACGACGCTTATTCAAATGCTGCTGGGGATGAAATCGGTCGATTCCGGTCAGCTATGGATTAGTCCAACAGCCAAAGCCGCGTATTTAACGCAGGATGTATCGGATCTCAGTCAACAGCAAACCGTACTCGAACTGCTGCAGGAGAGCCATGAAGTCCGCAGCGATATTGGGAAAGCACGGACACTGCTGGCCAGTATGGGCTTCGATGCTTCAATGCTGCAAAAGCCGATCGCCCAGCTAAGCCTTGGTGAACGCACGCGGATCAAGCTATCGCTGCTTATGATGCGCGAGCAAGATTTGCTCATCCTGGATGAGCCGACCAACCATCTCGATTTGGCAAGCCGGGAGCAGCTTGAAGAAACGTTATCCGAATACCGAGGAACGTTGATTGTGGTCTCGCATGACAGATATCTGATGGATAAAATCTGCACGAAGCTGCTTGTCTTTCAAGACGGTATTATTAAGCGGATTGAATCGGGCTATGAAGCGTTTCGCGAGCGGGAGCACAGTATGCATGCTGCAGGCGAAAAGAACGAGCAGCAGCTGGAGGAGGAGAAGTTGGTTATCTCGAATCGAATCGTTTTTGTGCTTGCGGAATTAAGTATGTTGAAGCCAACTGACATTCGGTACGCGGAGCTAGACGAAGAATATAAGCAACTGCTCGCATGGAAGAAGCGGCTAAGAACTTAAAAACAAGAAAATGAAATGAAAGGCACCCGCCCGCCAGGCGAGTGCCTTTCTATTCAGAATATTAGATTTTTAACTGGTTACTTAAATTTGTTGTCCACTGTTTATGAACCTCCATGGAAGGACAAGAAAAAGCAGCTTCAAAGTCGTTTGGCGTTCTTATGATTTTATTTAAACCTTCCAGTCCGTACTCTTGTTGGATGAACTCACAAAGAAGGAGGGAGAATTGAAAGCCTTTCATTTTCTCAAAGTCCCAAGTATTATTCTCCAGTTCTGAAAATGTTGGGATATCCCCACGCTTAACCAACTCCATAGTCGACTCATATATATATTCTCTTGTCATGAGCCCTGCTTCATAGCCGCCTATCCCTTGATACAGCCACTTTGGCGCTGATGGATTTATATCTTTAACTAACCATATCGTAAAGAGATGCACGGTCGACTTTAGAATGGATTGATAAGTGTGCTCTGGGCCTGGATTTAAGGGGGAAGCCATTTTTATCGTATCTGCTTCAATTATTCCCATAAACCAATCCGGGGCATCGGGTTCGTTTACGGCTTGATGAAAAGAGCTAAAATCCGGATAAATCTCAATGGTCAATTTTTTTGATGGATGATGCTTTAACTTTAAGCAAATTTGATCAACGTTAACTCTTAAGTGTTCGATAATATCTTGATAAATTTTATTATCCGATTTAGTCGCATTTGTTGTTCCGGCATTTTTACTCTCGATAGATATCGTGTCTATAATGGACATTATTTTTTGAGCCTCCCGGTCATCAAGTTCGTTTCTTAGCTTCGTTAATGCCCGATATAACCGATTTTTTACGGCACTAATCCGCATACCTACAAGTTCAGATATTTCCTTAAATGTGCAGCCTACATCATAATGAAGCGATATTATTTCACGATCGAGTTGGCTAAGTTTAAGCAGAGCCGCAGTAACGTCGATTCGCAGTTCAACATTTTTTGCGAACTCAACCGTAATAAAGCGGTTTTCCATCTCCAACATATCTACCGAAGTTTCTAAGTTTCGATCTCTTTTTCTGAACTCATTTTTTAAAAGGTTGTAAGCTATATGGCTTATCCAAGTGAATACGCTTGATTCTCCTCGAAAAGTGTTCCAGTTTTCCAAAGCTTTGACAAATGCTAGCTGCGTTGCGTCCTCTGCTGTCTGGTAATCGACCTTCAGAGAGAGGTACCGCAGTATTTTTTTATAATATTGCTCGAAAATTTTATCGAATTCGTCGTTGGGCCCAGACACAGGTGAACCTCCTTTGTTTTCACATATGATTAGACACCAGAAAGTCGTAAATAGCCACATAAACGGAAAAAGTTTTTTTATAAAATGCCGTGCCCGCCATAAACAGCTCGAGTTAATAAACTAAAAGGGAGGATAGCGTAATAAATATAGTTGAATCAACAAATTACAGTTCGGCAGCGGGAGGTTAGTTCAAGGAAAGGGTGATCACAATGGATAAAATATTAGAAGCGCTTCTTGGAGGATTTAAGAAGCAATATTCGAAATCAAAAGCAATTATTCCGCCAAAGGTATATGATGTATCACCTCAAAGTAAGAAAGAAATATTCGACATGAAATTCCCTGGCCTTTATATTTTTTATGGCCAGACGAGTTATTGCTCCAAAAAAAAGATACTTTATGTTGGTATAGCCGGCGCAAATAGTGGTGTTGGGAAAAGAGTTCAGAATCAAATCAACAACCGTAAATCGAATTCTGATTTTCAAAAAAACATGAAGGAGTTGGGGTATGATGGAGTTATTCACTATGACACGGCTGGTTTTCTAGACAGTACGAAAGCGACAGTCTTATTAGAGGAGATACATATCGTTGAGTTTGAGGGGGAAGAAAACCTGAAGCTTGTTGAGATGTTCCTTTGTATCGAGGAAGAACCTCTTTTTTGTAAAAAGCACATTACAGAATCGATGAAAGATCGGCATAAACGTTATATAGAAGAGTGTGAGGACGAGGTACTCCAAGCCGACTAAACTTAATATGAAAGCGAGTCTCGATTGTCTGCCTCTCAAACTGGAAGTCCGGTTGATAATGTTGATTGAATAACTAACGATCGTGAAGGAGTTGTCGCGGACAACTCCTTTTTATATTCGCTTCACCTACCGATTAACTTTCTCTTAGTTAAATCAATTGTTACAATAATATTGTATTAAATATTGTAAAACAGAAAATATCTTTGAATAATACAAAATATTTGAAAGAAACCGTTGACTTTTCTTAGAAAATGCCGATATACTCTCGATATATTAGATTAAATGAGGTGATTTGGACAAAAGTGTCCAGGGAAGATCATCATGATCAGTCATTGATGAAAGCGCTTTAAATAAATCGATGAGGTGATAATTTTCATGTTGAAACGAAGTTTAGCGGCTGTGCTGTGTGTACTGCTTTTGTTAGCCCCTCAGGCGGCATTCGCCTATAAGAATCCGACATCTCTGCCGGACGAATGGGGACAATATGGACTTGGTGATCCATACGTGCTGAAGTTTAACGGTACTTATTATTTGTATGTGAGCACGAGGGATACCGATATTGGGGTCAAAGTGTGGAGCTCGCCAGACCTTGTCAACTGGAGCTATGGAGGATTGGCCGCAACCGATCCGATTACGAAGGGCGCCTACGCTCCCGAAGTCGTTTATTGGAACGGATATTTCTACATGTATACCTCTCCTGCCGGCAATGGTCATTACGTGCTGCGCAGCGAAAGCCCGACCGGTCCGTTCACCGTCCAGACGGGTAATTTGGGCCATTCGATCGATGGCAATGTCTTCATTGACGATGATGGCAAGTGGTATTTCTATCATGCGAACGGAGCGGGAATTCTTGCTGCTACGATGCCTACGCCTACGACGATCGGCAACAGCGTCAATACAGGCGCAAGCATGAACGGTTGGACGGAAGGTTCTACGTTGTTCAAGCGCGACGGGAAATATTATATGACGTATACGGGCAACCATGTATTCAGCAAAGGCTATCGAGTCGACTACGCGGTCAGCACAAACCCGCTCACGGGATTCGTGCGTGCTACGGATAACCCGATTCTGATCAGTACGGAAGGCCCGACAGTTGGTCTCGGCCATAATACGGTCATCGTTGGCCCGAATCTGGATGCCCGCTATATCATCTACCACAATCTCGAAGGACCTGGCATTGTTGGACCTCTTCGCCACATGGGGATGGACCGGATTGTGTTTAACGGGGATAAAATGTCGGTGCTTGGACCGACGACATCCGAGCAGCCGGATCCGGAGATGCCGGATTTCGAGGACCGGTTCAATGGCGAGGAGCTCAGCACGGCGTGGAAGAATACGGACGGCGGCAATTGGAACGTTGATTCCGGTCTTCTGCGCCAGCAGGCCTCCGGTACTAGCAGACTGATAACGACAGTTAAGGCTGAAAACAACTATACGGCAGAGTTTAATCTGCAGCTGGCTGAGTCTAGCGATACCGTCAGCCCGCGGCTCGGGGTCGTATTTTCCTACACAGGCGATAATGATTTCGGAACAGCAATGCTAGATCCGGCGAGCAATTCGGTGAAGACGCAGTTCCGGGTGAATGGCGCCGATCTGGGATGGGTTTCGAGCACGCTGCCGGAAGGGTACGATTATACAAAGCTGCACAATATCCGGGTTGAGAAAGCGGGAGACACGTTCAAGATCTACGTCGACGGCATGCTGAAGCAGACACGCAACGTGATGCTTGGCGGCGGCAGTATCGGTTACGTCACGGAAAACGCGAAAGCTAATTTCGGTTATGCTGCTTTCAGCAACGACGTGAACGGCAGCAGCGACTTTGACGCTGCGAAACCGGTTCCGGGTCAAGTCGAAGCCGTTCATTACCTGTCCGGCGGCGAAGGAGCCGGGTATCATGACCTGACGCCGGATACAATCGGCGATTTTCGAGGAGAAGGCATGGACACGGGCAAAGCAGATGATGGCACCTCGCATATCACCGCTTTCCAGAAAGGCGAATGGCTGCAATACCGGTTAAACATCTCGGAAGCAGGCAAATACGATATCGATCTTTCTTATGCGGATGCAGTCATTGGCAGCAAGGTACAGCTCACTCTGGATGGTGGACAACCGCTGGGCGAGTTTGAATTGGCAGGAGACACTGACGCTGCTGATAAAGGATGGCAAACGGCACAGCTGAATGGGATAGAATTGCCGGCAGGTGTACATACCTTGAAGGTCGCTGCCTTATCAGGCACAGCGTCGATGGATAAGCTGGCGTTCCACAAGCACGTAGACGTTCCGGTTCTCTATGATAACTTCGATGATGGCCAGGATGACGGCTGGAAACGGTATGAAGGATTCTGGAGCGTAAAGAGCGACATTGCCGAAGAGGAGCAGCCTTACGACGCTTATCATCCGATTCCGGGTACAATCGGTACGGTACACTATATCTCCGGCGGCGAGGGTGTCGGTTATCATGAGAATACACTCGAGAACATCGGCGGCCAGTACCGGGGAGATTCGGTCGACATTCGCTCCAACCCGGTTGGCGGCGGTTACAACGTCGGTTGGAACCAGACAGGCGAGTGGCTGAAGTTTAACATTGATGTGGCGGAAGCCGGATCTTACAACGCGGAATTCAAAGTAGCTACTACGCTGGACGGAGGCCAGATCCGGCTTTGGCTGGACGATACGACGGATCTTACCGGCATTGTGGACATTCCGAAGACCGGTGACTGGAACATCTGGAACGTGGTGCGTAAATCAGGTGTTACACTGCCGGCAGGCAAGCATACCCTGAAAGCCGAGACGGTCCGCGGAGAATTTGATTTTGCAGGCATAGCGCTGACGAGGACGGAACAACCAATACCCGTACCCGGGGTCATCGAAGCCGAGCATTACAAGCCCGGCGGTGAAGGCGTAGGCTATCATGATTTAACTACTGCGAACATCGGAGGCAAATACCGCAGTGATCAGGTGGATATTCGATCCGCTGCATCCGGCGATCAGATCGTAGGCTGGAATCAAACGGGCGAATGGTTGAAGTACAACATCCGCGTCGCGGAAGAGGGATTGTACGATCTCGACTTGTGGGCAGCTACGACGTTCAAGGATGCGCAAGTCCGGTTATGGCTGGATGACACGACAGATTTAACAGGCGTACTGGACGTTCCTGCTTCCGGCGATTGGAATAAGTGGAAGTCGGTTACGAAGTCCGGTATTCAGCTGCCGGCTGGCGATCATGAACTGAAGGTCGAGATTGTCAAAGGCGAGTTTGACATGACGAGACTGTCGCTCACCCAATTCGATAAGCCGCACGTATTGCCCGGATTTATTCAGGCTGTTGATTATAAGGCTGGCGGCGAAGGTACTGGCTACCATGATCTGACTCCCGCTAACATTGGCACGGAATACCGAAATGAAGCGGTCGACATTCGCCCCAATGCGGGTGGCAGCTACAATGTGGGGTGGAACGCTACCGGCGAATGGCTGGCCTACAACGTAGATATAACCGAGGCCGGTGTATATAACGTCGATTTCGTGACCGCTACATCGATGGACGGTGCGAAAGTCCGGTTGTGGCTGGACGATGCAACCGATCTAACCGGTGAAGTCGATATTCCGAATTCCGTTACCTGGGAGAACTGGGCGACAACAACGAAGCGAGGCATCTATCTTCCGGCTGGCGAACATACCTTGAAGGTCGAAACCGTGAAAGGTGAATTCGACTTCCAAGGACTACGGATTCATCAGAAACCGGTCGAGCCAAAGATTGTTCATACCGGCGAATATCAGGCAGCTGTCGGCAGCTTCGCAAAGACGACAATCGGGGATGCCAATTGGTCGGATTATAGCGTGGAGTCCGATATCAAGCTGATTAACGATTCCGGAGACGGAGGCATTCTGTTCCGGGCGAATAACCCGGCTCACGGCAAGGAGCTGAATCAGAACAATGCGAACTTCGTGCAAGGATATGTGGCGTATCTGAATAAAGAGGGCGTTCATCTCGGCAAACTGAATTACAATTGGACCTATTTGACAGGAGTGCCGCTCGAGATAAAAACAGGCGAATGGAAGCATGTGAAAGTCGTAGCGCAAGGGGCGCGTATCCAAGTGTATGTGGATGATATGAGCAAGCCGGTAATCGATTATACGGACCGCAGCGGCAATCCTTTCACACACGGCAAGGTTGGCATGCGGACGTTCATGAATGAAACGAGCTACGACAATTTCACGGTTCTCCCAGCCCCTCTTAACGCACCTGCCGTCGGAAAGCTGCTGGATTGGTTTAGCTCAGCCGGACAGTTAGACGAGAAGACACGGAAGCAGCTGGATAAGGAGCTTGAGCATGCAGCCGATGCGGTTAGCAAGAAGAAGCCGGACTGGAAGCAGGGAATTAAGCATTTGGAGAATTTGCTGAAGCAGTTGAATAAAGAGAAGAAGCAGGAAGAGGTTTCCGATCAAGCAAAGACAATGCTCAATCGGACCGTTAACGCACTTATTGGGGTGTGGAGCGCCAATATGGGCAAGTAGCGGCAATGCCGCATCCAACTAACGAATAAAAACGTCCCTGTACCGAAGAAGCTTCGGCGCGGGGACGTTTTGAATTATTTTCGGCTATCGCTATGTTATTGTACCGTAGCATGAGCAAGTGGGAACATTAGCCCTGGCAAATGTTGCGGCGAACGAAATCACAACCAAAGGTATGCAACATTGAGATTGACCATACGGTCATGCTCAGCTTTTGATCGCGCCTGCCGCAATATCGGAAATAAACTGCTTGCTGACAAACAAGAACAGGACGATAAGCGGGATTACCGCCAGCAGCGTGCCCGCGACGACCATTGCATAATCGGTCACATAAATTCCGTTCAGGGAGGAGAGCGCCACCTGCAGCGTGAATTTACTTTCGTCATTAAGGATAATCAGCGGCCAGAGATAATCGTTCCAGGAACCGATGAAGGTAAATGCACCCAGGAATGACAACGCCGGACGAAGGATAGGGATGGTGACGTTCCAGTAGAGCCGAAAGAAACCGCAGCCGTCGATCCGTCCGGCATCGAGAAGCTCGGATGGAACGGCTTCCTGCGCGTATTGGCGAATCCAGAAAATGCCGAATGCATTGGCCATGCCGGGAATAATCAGCGCCTTGAAGGAGCCTACCCACCCGAACTTCGCCATGATGACGAAGGAAGGAACGAGCGAGAGCTGCGACGGCGCCATCATTGTTGCGAGCAGAAGGACAAACAGCCACTTTTTGCCCGGGAAATTGAATTTAGCGAACGTAAAGCCAGCCAAGGAATCGAAGAACAAGACCAGCAAGGTGCTGCAAGAAGCCACAAACAGCGTGTTGAGAAACGCACCGAAGAAATCGACGTTGTCGAACACCCGCGTTATATTGCTAATAAAATGCGTCCCGAACCAAAACTTTGGCGGGAAGCTGTATATTTCCGCCGTCGTACGCGTGGCCATCACAGCCAGCCAGTAAAAAGGAAAGACGGAAATGACAAGTCCAATGATTAGCCCGAAATAGAGCAAGACGGCAGACTTCCTTTTAACCATGCGTATCACCCCGTTTATTCATCTTTGGCACCGCCGCCCTGAACGACCCGCCAGTTGAAGATCGAGAATAGGGCAATCAATATGAACATGCCCCAGCCTACAGCGGAACCGTATCCGAAGTAATTGTTCACGAATGCCTCCCGGTACAGGTAGAGTACGATGGTCAGCCCTCCACCGCTAACGCCGCCGTCGTTACCGACGAGCACCTGCGATTCGGTGAAGACCTGCATGCCTCCGATGGTAGAAGTAATGACGGTGAAAAGAATAATCGGCCTCAAGTTCGGGATGGTAATGCGAAAGAAGGACTGGATGCCCGTGGCTCCGTCAATTTTGGCCGCCTCATAGAGCACGGTAGGAATGCTCTGGAGTCCCGCCAAATAAATGATGGCATTGTATCCGACCCAGCGCCAGATGACCATGATGGACACGGCCAGCTGGATGCCCCAAGTCTTGTTCAGCCATTCCACGGGGGAAAGTCCGAAGAGAGACAAGATATAGTTCAGCAGCCCGTAATTATTGGAGAATACCGTGCTGAACACAATGGCAACCGCAACAAGCGAAGTGACGTTCGGCAAGAAATAACCGATTCGGAAGAAGGTGCGGAACCTCGTGAACGAAGCGTTCAGTAAAAACGCGATGATAAGTGCGAAGAACAGCATCGGAAAGGTTGAATAGATCCAGATCAGGATCGTATTGCCGACCGCTTTCCAGAATTCAGGATCGGTGACCATAAATTGATAATTGTTGAGACCGTTATAGGTCATCACGCCGATGCCGTCCCATCTCTGGAACGAAAGATACATGGAGAACAGAATCGGAAATAAGCCGAAAACGGCAAACAAGATGTAAAAGGGAGAAATGGCCAGATATTCCTTCCGGTGCTTCCATATTTCAGACGCTAATCCTTGCTTCCGCTCCGAGAGCTGCATGGAGCTACCGGGATCGAATTGAGTTCGGTTCTGTAAGGGTTGAGCCATCAGATTCTACCTCCATTGCCGGGATGGTATGATTCTTTAACGCAGCAGCTCCTTTTTTACTCTGGAAAGCGCATCATTCCAAGCCTTATCCGGGCTTTTGCCTTCAAGGGCAACCGATGACAGCTCACGGTTCACGATTCCGTTTAGGTTGGAGTATTTCGTCCCGAAATAGGAGGGCTTCACGTTGCGAGCGGACTCCGTAAAAATTTCACCGGTAGCTTGACCGCCGAAAAACTCCTCTTTCATCTTCATGACATCCGAATCGAGCGCCTTGGAAGCGGAAGGGAACAGGTTGAGTTCCTTGAAGCTGGTCTCCTGATTCTCGGAATTCAGCAGCCACTTCATCACCTCGAAGGACTCCTTCGGGTATTTGCTCGTTTTCATAATGGCAAGGAAAGAGCCGCCGTTATTGCCGTCTCCGCCCGGAGCTCTCGCGACGCGCCACTTGCCTGCCGTATTCGGAGCCGCGTCCATCAGGATTTGTTTGCTCCATACGGCTCCCACGAATGATGCGATCTTGCCGTTGTTCATCGCGGCATTCCACTCGGTGGAGAACGTGCCTGCATTGGCAAGCAAGTCCATTTGCGAGGCTTTAACCGCCAAGTCCCATGCCTTTTTCATGGAAGAGGAGGGGTCCTCACCAATGAAGTTTTCGTTTTTATCAAAGTAAATTTTATCCGACTGCGCATTGACCTGGTTATACACCTGTCCGATATTGTCAAGCAGCTTCACCTTGCCGCCTAACGCCTTCTGAAGCTTCTCGCCTGCGGCGAAGTAGTCATCCCAAGTGCCCATCATTCGTTGAACCTCTTCCGGATCGGTTGGGAGCCCCGCTTGTTTGAACAAGTCCGCGCGGTAAAATAAGGCGGTTGGGCCAGTGTCAATCGGCATGGCGATCATTTCGCCCTTTGGCGTGACCCCAAGCTGCCATTTCCAGTCTAGGTAGTCCCCCTCGATGTCTTTCGCTCCGAGTTCGTACAAATTGTAGAAGCGGTCGGCGCTTGGAAACAGCTCGGTGACCCAGTCGTTAAAGGCGACGATATCCGGGCCGCCTTTGCCGGCAGCAAGAGTCGTTTTCAGCTTGGATTTGAAGTCGCCCCCGATTTTCTGGGCGTTGATGCGAATACCCGGAAACTGCTTCTGGACCTGGTTGATCAAGTTATCGTCCAGACTCCGGTTCCAGTACCAAAGGGTTAGCGTTTTCGTATTGCTGTTAGATGGGGTCCCGCTTGAACATCCGCTAATCATGAAAACCAGAAGCAATAAACACGTTAATAATGCTCGGTATTTTGCCATCGTTTTCGGCCTCCCATTGCGGCATTTTGGTATTGCAGCAGCATCACCACCACTCTGTTAAATGCATGAGACGCATTCGTCTTATGAAACATTATAGACGCATCCAATTCGATTTTGAACACGCTTTCATGAATTGAGACGATGGTAGGACATCGTCCGGGAGCCATTTTATTTCGTATGGGTTTATGGTCTTAAGGGATTGTCTCGACTGTTATCGCATCCTGACGATTGGCTTATTTGTACCTAGAATTAGGGGGCTATCACAAGTAAAAGCTCGAAAATAGCCATCTATTTTTACACCTAAAGCAGCTTCAAGATCTTCAAATTGATCTTACGTTTTTTTGAATCGATACATTGACCGTATAAAGGATGAAGGATCGTTGAGATCCCTCGCAGGAACGGTCAATAAATTTACATTTTACACAAAACCACCGAAATCATGACATGATCCGGTGGTTTTCCATTTTTCTGGACATTTATGTCGCTAGATTTACAATTCCTTAGGCCTGGTTTAACGCAGAAGAAACATCCGCTCCTTAATCTATACGTATGGGAACGATCCCATATGGGAACGGTCTCACAGCTTTGAAAGGGAGTGCACCCGTGGATAATCCAACCATCAAAGAAATCGCCCGTCGCGCCGGGGTGTCCAAATCTACCGTTTCGCGCATTATTTCCGGGAATGGATATTCCAGTCCGGAAGCGCGCGATAAGGTACTTGGGCTAGTCGAGGAATTACAATATAAACCCAATGCCGTCGCAAGGGCTATGGTATCACAACGGACGCATAACATCGGGGTGCTCTTATATAGAAGAGATCTTCCGATTGCTTCGCATCCCTTCTACGGGAAAATCGTTGATGCCGTCTTGCTGGAAGCAGCACGGTTGAACTATTCGATATTCGTGACAACGGATCACGATATGTCGTATCGTTCGGCCGATTTCATGATCGAGAAGCGGGTGGACGGGCTTATCCTCATCAGCCGACTGCAGCAAAACGTGATTGATCACATAACGAGCTTCGGCATCCCCTTCGTTATGGTGAACGGTTCGACGGACGTGGATGGCGTTATTCATATCGTCAACCAGGACGAAGAAGGCGGCAGGATGGTCGCCGAGTTGTTGACGCAAACCGGGCATGAACGGATATTCGTCGTCGCGGGACCGCAAAGTCATCGCAGTCATCATTTGCGCCTGAAGGGTTTCATGACGTTTATAAGGCAGGCAGGTATTCAAGAATCCGATGCGGCAATCCAATCTGCGGCGACTTCAACCTTTGGAGAAGGTTACGAAATCATGAGCCGTCAATGGAATGAATTTAGGGAGGGCGGGTATACGGCGCTTTTTGCCACCAATGACATGCTCGCCATGGGCGCGATGAAATTTCTGCTGGAGCAGTCGGTTCGGATTCCCGAGCAAGTATCGGTAGTAGGATTCGATGACGTTGATTTCGCGTCGATGTTCTCGCCATCCTTGACGACGGTCAGAGTGGACACCGGAGAGATGGGCACGTTGTCCGTCCGTCTCTTGGATCAACTGATCCGGCAGGAACAAAACGTTGAGCATCCCAGTCAACTGGTACCCCGGCTGATCGTCAGACAGTCAACCAAATAACGATATATTCAAATTGAAAGGAGCGATAACCCTTCATGCGCTGGTATTTCAAGGCACTTGGAACGAGGAAAATCATTGAATTTATTGTGCTTGTCATCTTCGTCATCTTCTTTTTAGGACCGCTGTTGAACTTGGCTATTCTAGCCTTCACGGGAAAATGGAACTATCCGGATGTTATGCCGCATCAATGGTCTTTGAAATGGTGGGCTTTCGTCTTCAAACAAGAGGACATCCCGCAGTCGATCGGCTTGTCCTTCATGATAGCGGCTATTGTAACAGGGCTGTCCATTGTGCTATGCATCCCGGCAGCCTATGCGTTCGCGCGCATCCGGTTCCCGTTCAGCCGTTTCTTCCTCTTTTCGTTTCTGCTGACCCACGCATTCCCTAAGATGGGGCTGTATGTCTCGATCGCGGTGCTTTTCTACAAGCTTGGTTTAATGAATACGCTGCTTGGCGTTGTTCTGATCCATATGATCAACGTGCTTATGTTTATGACGTGGATTCCGACTGCCGCCTTCCGGAATGTGCATCAAGCACAGGAGGAATCGGCCAGAGATGTGGGAGCGGGGCCTTTCCGTGTATTCCTAAAGATCACCTTGCCCATGGCGCTGCCGGGCATCATCGTCGCCTCAATATTCACATTCCTTAACTCGCTCGACGAAGCGCAGGGTACGTTCCTGGTCGGTATTCCGAATTACAAAACGATGCCAATCGTCATGTATTCCATTATTAGCGATTATCCAGCTTTTGCGGGCGCGGTGTTTTCGATCATTTTGACGGCACCAACGATTATTCTGCTGCTAGCGGCCAAACGTTTCGTTAGCGCGGATGTCATGTCCAGCGGGTTTACGTTGAAGTAAAGAGATATAATCGCAACACAAAGGAGGCCATTATGGATATGGTTCAGGGTGTGCAAGACATTCAAGGTATAAGCGATAAGCAAAAAATTCTCCAAGTGCGGAACAGCCGGGACATCCAGCTCTCCGTTCAACAGCTTTCGAAACGTTACCGCACCGGCGAAGGTGTTGCTTCGATCTCGCTTGATGTGCATAAGGGTGAACTCGTTACGCTGCTTGGTCCTTCCGGCTGCGGCAAAACGACGGTGCTGCGCAGCATCGGCGGGTTTCTCGAACCGGACTCCGGCGACATTCTCATCGAAGGGGTGAGCGTGCTCAAATCGCCGCCGGAAAAACGTCCAACCTCGATGGTGTTCCAAGGCTACAATCTTTGGCCGCATATGACAGTGTTCGATAACCTGGCATTTGGTCTTAAAATACGCAAGATGAAGAAAACCGAAATCCGTCAACAGGTCCAAGACGTTCTGAAGCTCGTACGCTTGCCGGATGCCGCGAACAAATTTCCCGGCCAACTGTCCGGCGGTCAACAGCAGCGCATTGCGCTTGCGAGGTCTCTGCTATTGAAGCCGGCCGTTCTTCTGCTCGATGAGCCGTTCTCGGCGCTTGACGCCAAGCTTCGGCATGAGATGCGGGAGGAATTAAGGGAAATTCAGGCGGAAACCGGGTTAACGATGGTATTCGTCACGCATGACCAGGAAGAAGCGCTGTCTATCTCCGACCGCATCGTCGTCATGAATCACGGCAACATCGAGCAGATCGCATCGCCGCAAGAGATTTACGATCAGCCAAACACGCTGTATGTCGCCCAATTTATCGGCAAAATGAATTTTTTGAAAGGGGTGGTTTCGGAAGGTCAAGTACTGGTAGGGAAGTTGAGGTTTCCAAATTCGAAATCGTTGTCCGGCGGGGTATGGCTGGCAATCCGGCCTGAAGATGTCATCATATCGACTCAAGAACAAGAGAGCTTGCCCGGCGTCGTCAAACAGATTATGGTTCTAGGCCACTATGCCGAAGTATCGATTCAATTACCGGAGCATGGCGTCATCCGGGCGTTTCAGCCGAGGGATGCCGTTAAGGAGCTTAATTCAGGCAACCAGATTTATGTCAGCTTCAAGAAAGCTATTACGTATCCAGAAGCTTAAGCAAATCTAATCTCGAAAGCGAACAAAATTCCTCAATGCCAAGGAGGCAAATAAGCATGTTAAACAAAAAATCTACCCTTACTTTACTGACTGTAACAACCGTTACCGCAGCTCTTCTCGCGGGTTGCGGAAACTCGAATCATTCGAATACTGCCGGCTCCGGCGCATCTAACGCAGGCGCCGCGAATACGGCCTCGCCGGAACCGTCGGCTCAGCAAGTCGAATTCAGCTTCTATTTCACGGGCTCCGAGAACGTGAAGAATCTATGGGATACGATTATACCGATGTTCGAAAAGGACCATCCGAACATCAAGGTTAAAGAGGTGTATATTCCTTCCGGCACCGGCGCGCAGCCAACCTACGATCGCATTCTCGCAGCGAAGCAGGCGGGCAAAGGTTCCGGCGGCATCGATCTGTACGAAGACGGGCTGAGCAACGTAACCCAAGGACAAAAGGACGATTTATGGGAAACGCTTGATCCGGCAAAAATCAGCAACCTCGCTTCCGTTGACGCGAATACGATGAAGGACGTATCCAACCTGGCCATCCCGTATCGTTCGTCCGCCGTGGTGCTTGCTTACAACAGCGAGAAGGTGCCGACGCCTCCGAAGACGCTGGACGAGCTGTTCGCTTGGATTAAAGAGAATCCGGAACGCTTCGCTTACAACGATCCTTCCACAGGCGGCGCAGGCAGCTCGTTTGTGACAACAACGCTGTACGACAAGCTTCCTGAAGATGCGATTCATAATTCGGACCCGAGCATTGAGAAGGAATGGGATAAAGGATTCGATACGCTGAAGGAACTCGGCAAATACGTGTACGGTAAAGGCATTTATCCGAAGAAAAACCAAGGCACGCTGGATCTGCTCATCAGCGGTGAAGTAGACATGATCCCGGCATGGTCGGACATGGCTCTTGAGCAAATCGGCAACGGCCAGCTGCCGGCTACGACGAAAATCGCGCAAATTACACCGGGCTTCAACGGCGGCCCAACCTACTTGATGGTACCGAAGCTTTCCGATAAGAAAGACGCGGTTAACGAGTTTCTGAACTTCGTGTTGTCTCCGGAAGCGCAATCGGTTGTTGTAACCAAAATGCACGGTTTCCCCGGCATCCAGCTGTCGAACATGCCGCAGGACATTCAGGATTCCTTTAAAGGCGTGGCTGAAGGCTTCCGTACCTTCAACATCGGCGACTTGGGCAATGAAATCAACAAACGCTGGCAAAGCGACGTAGCGGCGCAATGATGAACAAACAAGTGAAAATGGGGATACTGGGATTGCTTCTAGTCATCCCCTCTTTTCTGCTGCTGTTCGTGACGGTTGTCATCCCAATCGCGGTTTCGTTCAAAGAAAGCCTAACCAACAAAGAGGGCGGCATGGATCTGTCGAATTACAAGTTCTTGTTCACCGACAAGCTGATGCGCTCCAATATCATTTTTTCGTTAGAGGTCACGATTATATCGGTTGTGATCGTGCTGATCATTAGCTATGCTCTCGCGGCTTATATGCGTTTCAATAAAGGCAAGTTAGTGGCTTGGATTCGGAATATGTACATGATCCCAATGTTTATACCTTCGGTCATTGCGACGTACGGCTTGATTCAGCTGTTAGGCAACCACGGCTGGGTAGCCCGCTGGGTGCTGCTGTTTGGCGGCAGCGGAATTCCGCGCATTATTTTCGATATGAAAGGCATTATTATCGCTAATTTGTGGTTCAACATTCCGTTCACGACGATGCTGCTTGGGTCTGCCTTGTCAGCTATACCGGATTCTGTAATGGAAAGCGCGAAGGACGTAGGCGCCGGGAAACTTCGTATTTTCACCCGTTTCATCGTGCCGCTTACCTACAAAACGCTGCTTGTGGCTGTAACCTTCGTCTTTATGGGCGTAATCGGATCGTTCACCGCGCCGTTCCTGCTTGGACCAAATGCACCGCAAATGCTTGGCGTATCGATGGAACAAATATTCGGCGTGTTTCAGGAAAAAGAGCAGGCTTCCGCGCTTGCGTTCTTCACCTTCCTGCTTTGCTCGTTTATGGGCTACTTCTACATTCGCAGCATGATTAAGGAAGAGGGGGCGCGTTCTTAATGAAACGTCTTATTCTTGAAGCGGAAGGACAGGTGACTCCGGAATGCTCCAAGACGCATATTGCCTACAGCTTTCATCTAGATCGACAAGGCGGCAAGCTCTGGATTGACTTTGCTTACGAGCCTAAAAATCTTGATGACCGCGAACAAGCTTACCCGTTAATCGCGGCTGGCATCAACAAGTACACGGAGCCGGCGCAGCGCGGTCGATTGCTCAAGAAATGGGACTCGTTTCTTCCGCTTAAAAACCTGATCACCGTTTCGGTAGACGACCCCAAACGGCACCGCGGAGCCGGTCATCGGCACGATCCGGAGCAGCTGCTGTTTATCGGAGGCGAGGATGCGTCTCCCGGGTTCGTCAGCGGTGAGCTGACCGAAGGGCTGTGGCGAGTTACGTTAAGCCTTCATGAAATTGTAACGGACAATTGCCGATACCGCTTGCGAATTCACCATGAGGAGGCTTAATAGAATGGGATGGACGGCTTGCGAGCTGCATAGTCATACAAACCACAGCGACGGCAGGCAATCCCTGCTGGAGCTTGCGCAAGGAGCTAAGGCGCTTGGCTTTGATTGCGTGGCACTGACTGACCATAATACGATGACGGGTTTGAAGGATAGGGAAAGTATTGAGCAGGAGACAGGCCTGACGATTATTTCAGGCATGGAATGGACGACGTTCTACGGACATATGGTGACGATCGGTCTGACCGAATTCGTGGACTGGCGTCCCGCAGGTCCGGGCGATATTCACGAGGGGGTCGAACGGGTTCATGCGTTAGGCGGGATTGCCGGCATGGCGCATCCATATCGCATCGGCAATCCGATGTGTACAGGCTGCTTCTGGGAGTTTGAAATTCGGGACTGGAACCAGCTGGATTATATCGAGGTATGGTCGGGTACGTTCCCTTCGATTAAGACGGACAATGCCCGGGCGTTTCGTCTATGGACCGAGCGGTTGAACGACGGCTTCCGGATTGCGGCAACATCGGGACGGGATTGGCACGCGCAGGAACTGACGGATGCCCCTATATCGGTGACGTATCTGCAGCTCGATGAAAACGAAGGCAGCATAACGGAGCAAGCCGTTCGTGCGCTTGCCGCAGGAAGAGCTTCGGTCACAATGGGACCGTTAGTGACATTGGAGCTGCGTTCTGAGAAGATGGTTTACGCGATCGGCGATTGCGTGCCGGAGCAGGATCGAAGCGAAAGCTACGAAGCTGTCGTCGAAATTGATTTCCAAGTGAGAGAAGGCTTATGGGAATTCCCCGAAGCTCGATATTTGATCACGCTAATGAGCAACCTCGGCGTTATTGGCGAGCAGCATGCAAGCTCGGAGCAGAAACAATATCGCTTCGAGATTCCCGGCAAAGGATTAATGTGGGTTCGGGCAGAGCTTAAAGGAAATGCGCGTAGTATGCGCACGATGATTGCTTTTACGAATGCGATTTACGCGGAATCCGAACAAGCTTATGATTAATTAAAGACGGTAATTAGGAGTGTGACAAGAATGACGCGAAGCTTTCCGCTGATTACGGCTCACGCAGGCAGCATGAACACGGAAGCGCATACGCTTCGTTCGGTCCGGATTGGACTTGAGCTTGGCGCCGACGTGGTAGAAGAGGATATTCGGGTGACCAGAGACGGGATTCCCGTGCTGGCACATGACGATGAATGGCTTACCGTTGAACGGTTTCATGTGAATATAGCGGATAGGAGTTACGCGGAGTTGACCGAATGGCATGCCGAATCGGGGACAGATCAAGTTCCGCCTCTCCTTAAGTTGGAAGAGATATTGCCTCTTGTGCAAGCTTCCCGTAAAATCGTGAATTTGGACTTGAAGGTAGATGCTGCGATTGAGCCTGTTGCGGCGCTGGTCCGCAAGTTCGGCTTATCCCAGCAAGCTTTCTTCTCCGGCTGCGAGTGGGAGCGGGCTCTTCTTGCGCAGCGGCTGCAGCCGGAAATGAGCAAGCTGCTTAATACGAACGTCGAATTGTTTAAGACCTTGCCATACCGGGAAGCGATGATTCAGACCTGTGCGGATGCCCGGGAAGCTTCCTGCATGGGAATAAATATTTATCACGGTATCCTGCGGCAAGAGTTTGTGAAGTATGCCGCAGGGCTTGGAATGCCCGTATATGCTTGGACCGTCGAGGATGAAGCGCTAATGCGCAAATACGCGGAATGGGGTGTTCGGTCTATTACGACACGCAATGTTGCGGCATTGGTAAACGTGAAGCAGGTATTCCAGCAGCAACAGCCATCTGTCTAACTCGATTTTGTCTAACCGCTCCGGATACGGGGCGGTTTTTTGAATTATGAAATTATGTAAACCGGAAACGGGAACGCAAAGCGAAATTGCTAAGCTTTTGTTCAAATCAGGAAACTGGATCATATATCCATTGATTTATCTCGCATAGGTCATTAATATAAGACAATGTCAGTCAATTTAATAGTAAATCCTCATCCAATTCGATGAGGTAGAGGTCGCGTTGTTTGATCAGTAGATCAGGGGAGGTCCAGTAAGACCGCCGATCCCGATTGAAAGGCAGCATCGCCGAAGCCGTCCGGTATACTGACCGTGGCAGGCTGGGGCCGTCTCCGAACAGGAACGGAACTGTCATATTGCTTTTAATCAACGGCAATATGTTGTGCTATCTTG
Organism: Paenibacillus sp. MMO-177; assembly: GCF_037147795.1. NCBI lineage: Bacteria > Bacillati > Bacillota > Bacilli > Caryophanales > Paenibacillaceae > Paenibacillus > Paenibacillus sp. MMO-177. The sequence goes on from NZ_JBBCUR010000002.1 coordinate 156,851, forward strand.
ATAGTTGGAAGTGAGGAAGATGAAGCGGTCTTTCTTGTGTTTGTAAAGAGAGGCGGCTTTTTTGCGTTTATAAGGCTGCTGTTTATGGGACATTATTGGAAACGTAGATAAGGGGAGTATGAGTTCGTGAAAGAAGAGAACAAATTACGCAGAGGCCTGAAGTCCAGGCATATGGCGATGATTTCCCTAGGAGGGTCTATCGGGACGGGGCTGTTCCTGGCGAGCGGCGGAGCGATTCATGACGCCGGTCCGGGCGGCGCATTGCTTGGTTATTTCATAATTGGCATTATGGTATACTTCCTTGTCACCAGCCTTGGCGAAATGGCGACCTACATGCCGGTATCCGGTACTTTCAGTACGTATGCAACAAGATTCGTAGATCCATCCCTTGGCTTTGCGCTTGGCTGGAACTACTGGTATAACTGGGCTATTACGATTGCGGCAGAGCTGTCCGCCGCAACCTTGATTATTAAATTCTGGCTTCCGAACAGCCCGTCATTCTTATGGAGCGCGCTGTTCCTGGCTTTCATGGTCGGGCTTAACCTGCTATCCGTCAAAGGCTACGGGGAATCCGAATACTGGTTCGCCATGATTAAGATCGTGACCGTCATCGTATTCATTGTGATTGGCTTGCTTATGATCGTTGGGATCTGGAAAGGCGACGCGGTTGGCTTCAGCAACTTTACGGCAGGCGATGCCCCGATCTCTGGAGGATGGCTTGCGGTTCTGGGGATTTGTATGGCTGCAGGATTTTCGTTCCAAGGAACGGAACTTGTAGGTATTGCGGCAGGGGAATCCGAGAATCCCCGGGAGAACGTTCCGCGCGCCATCCGCAGCGTATTCTGGAGAATACTGTTATTCTACATCCTGGCGATCTTTATCGTAGGGATGCTGATTCCTTATTCAACCGACACGCTTGCAGATGACAGCGTAGCGGCTAGTCCCTTCACCATTATATTTGAAAAAGCGGGCCTCAGCATCGCCGCATCCGTCATGAACGCCGTTATCCTAAGCTCGGTATTATCGGCAGGCAACTCGGGGATGTATGCTTCGACTCGTATGCTGTGGGTACTTGCGAAGGAAGGCAAAGCGCCGAAAATCTTCGCGAAGCTGAACAAACGGGGCATCCCGGTTTATGCGTTGATTGCTACCGCAGCGATTGGCATGTTAGCTTTCCTGGCCTCCTTCTTTGGCGACGGACAAGTCTATATCTGGCTGCTTAACGCATCCGGCATGTCGGGCTTTATCGCATGGCTTGGCATTGCCGTCAGCCATTACCGTTTCCGCAAAGCCTATGTGGCGCAAGGCCGTAAAGTAGAGGATTTGCCATACCGTTCCCTCTGGTATCCGTTTGGTCCGATCCTGGCAGGCATCATGTGCATGATCGTCATTATCGGTCAAAGCTTCAGCGCTTTCTCGGACGGCAAGGTTGACTGGATGTTTATGCTTGCGTCTTATATCGGGATTCCATTCTTCCTTGCGATTTGGCTTGGGTACAAGTGGAAGTATAAGACAAAAGTATTAAAGCTTGAAGAATGCAATGTCGATCCCACGGTGGAATAATAGAAGGAAAAAAGCAGAGGCTTCCGAAGCCTCTGCTTTTTTTATTCGATATTCTGCTCTACCGGCAGGATCAGTTCATTCGACGGGTTTTCGCCGCTGCAGGTGCTGTCTTCAAAGTTATAGTAGAAACGGGCGGTATATCTCGTAGCGACCTGGGTGAGAGACTCACTCTCCATTTCCTCCGAGTCGGAAACATAAATCCAATAACTGACCTTAACCGTTTGGCCAGGTGCAAGCAAGCCAAGGTTTACGCCTTCTGAAACCGTAAAGGAAGCAACCCGATTATCGTTAATTTGCGGATCCAGCAGATAGAAGCCATTCGGATAATCTGTCCGGAATAAGGTGACGTCTGCTGCTAGATTCCCCGTATTTTGCACATAGGCGGTAAAGTAGACGGAACGCTCCACCTCGTAATACATCGGCTTGGCATTCGCCTGAACGGAAATGACCGGCGCAAAGATGTCGGTAACAATAGGGTTTGATGCCGCGTTTTGCTTGACAAGCCGGCCGTCGGACAGCCTGAACGTATAAATCGCTTCTACTTGATTCGGAATTCGGGGATATGTCGTCCGAATCATGACTTGATAAGTAATTACGGCGGTCGATCCGGCTAACATGGTGCCTAACGCAAGACCCGAAGCGAGGCTGATTCCTTTGCGGGGAACACCGTCGATGATTACGCTATCAGGCAGAATCACCGTTCCTTGCGGGATAAGTCGGATTAAATAGGCATCTACCGCAAAAACGTTCTCGTTATTGACAATAATCGTATACGTCAGGCTGGAGCATGCCGAAGCCCGGGCATGATCTACGGTTAAGCTGACGGAAAAGGAAGGGTCGGTAATATTCAGAATAAGCAGGTTCGCGAGCGCGCGGTACACCGTTCCGTTAACGGTGTACTCGATAATCGCCTGGAACGGAACCTGCGCCTTGGCGGGCATCGCGGCAAGCCGGATTGCGACGCGGATGGACACCACCGCGCCAGGCGCCAGGAATCCGATATAAATGCCGGACGCGGGATCAATCCAAGGTACTAGCACGCCGTCGATAACAACGCTGCCCGGTACGAATTCAAAGCCTTCGGGAAGCGGCAAGTATGCAATTACATTTTCCATTGGCAGCAGGCCGTCGTTTCGAACGATCAAATCATAGAAGACGATATCTCCGAGAAAGGTAACGGGCGTACTCAAGCTGGCATGCGCATCCAGTTGAAACGGCACGACTTCGAGCGTGATTTTATTGGATAGTACGGAATCCGAAACGACTCTGCCATCCGGGGTAGAGAACGTGTAGAGCAGCGTTGCCTCATTCTCGAATAGATGCGTGTCGGGAATGAAAATCACGATAGCTTGAAAATGGACTTGAACCGTGCTGCCCGTTTGAATCGTCCCTAGCGGAATCCCTGTCTGCGGCGAGGCTCCCGGCAGAGGGGAGCCGTCCAGCAGAACGCTATTCGGAATAAAAGACAAACCGGCCGGAAGCAAGTCCTGCAGCTGCGTGGACGCAGGACGGTTACCGGAATTGGAAATAAGAATGGTAAAAGTGACAGTTTGATCCCGGTTTAATTTCTGCGGGAAAGCGGACTTATTCGCCGTAATAATGGGACCGACAAGCGGCGTCTGGACCGTATTGGAATAGGCGACTCCATCATAAATGCCGCTGCTGAACCGGACATGAGTCTGGTTCAGCAGCTTGAAGTCATTGGGCGGGGTCATATCGCGACCACCTGTACGTTAAAGGTTACGGTTGCCGTAGCGCCGTTTGCAATCGTTCCGATGGAGATGCCGGTATTCGGATTACCCGCAGGAAGAGGATTACCATTCAACGTTACGCTGCCAGGCACAAACACGGTGCCTGTTGGAACAGGGTCGACCAGAATAACGCTGTTGACAGGGCTTATGCCAAGGTTAGAAACGAGAATTGTATACGTAATAACGTCGCCAACAACGGCATCGATTGCATTGGTGCTCTTCACAACGGATACATCAGGTGAAGATACCGGAATCGACAGCGTATTTGAATTGACCGATCCGGTGATCGTTCTGCCGTCCGGCGCCGCATACGAAAAGTCGCCGCTAGCGGTATTGACGAGGTGCTGTGAAGGCGGCAGCGTCTGGATAACCACCTCATACGATACGGACACCACAACGGACTGACCCGGGTTAACGGTACCGATGGAGAAGCCGGAAGAAGGATTAGCGCCAGGCTGCGGTACGCCGTTAACAAGCACGCTGTTTGGCACAAAAGCGCCGCCGGTTGGAGAAGGGTCCGTAATCGTAACCTGAGCAGGCAGGTTTCCGGTATTGGTTACGACCAGATTGTAGGTAACGGTATCCCCAACCGTTGCATTGGTCGTATTGGCCGTTTTCTGAATTCCGATAATAGCTTGGTACACCGGAAGGACTACGGTATTGGAGAACGCCGAGCCGGAGAAAGCGCCGGAAGTGAAGGTTGCGCTCGCTTGGTTGCTAAGCTGAGCCGGCGTAGGCAGCGATGTGATCGTGAGATTAAAGGTGACGGTAGACGTTGCGCCCGGAGCAATGGTGTTAAGCGAAATACCTGCGGCCGGCGACGCGCCAGGACGCGGAAGTCCGTCTACGGTTACGCTGTTCGGGACAAATACCGAACCTGCCGGAATAGCGTCAACAACAATCACGTTATTAACATTCTCGATACCGTTATTGGTAACCGCGATCGTGTAAGTGACGGTATCACCTACAACGGCGGTTGTTACCGGAACCGATTTCGCTACGGCAACATTAGGAACAGATACTTGAATGACCAATGTATTCGAAGTTAGGGAGCCGTTTAAAGTACGGCCGTCCGGCAACGTATACGAATAGGTTGCGCTGGCTTGGTTCGTAAGCTTTTGTCCCGGCGGCAGCGACTGGATAATCACGGAGAAGGAGACGGTTGCTGAGGTAGTCACATTGCTGACCGGAATTCCGGTAGACGGATCAACGCCCGGTACCGGCTGATTGTTGACGATTACGCTGTTCGGAACAAAGACGGTGCCCGTCGGGATCGTGTCGGTCAACGTGATGTCTGCGCCATAGTTGCCGGTATTTGATATGGCTATGGTGTAGGTAACCGTGTCGCCAACCGTTGCATTAGTGGTGCTGCCGGTTTTTACTGCGAACAGAATCGGGTCATAGACAGGCGTTGACACAATATTGGAGAACGTAACTCCCGAGAAAGCCCCCGATGTGAAGGTAACGGAAGATTGGTTGTTCAGTACGGCCGGCGAAGGTAATGACGTCACAAGGACATTAAACACAATGGTTGTAGTCGCTCCCGGGCTGATCGCGTCTATAATAACGCCCGTTGCAGGATTAGCCGCCGGTCTCGTCACTCCGTCAACGGTCAGGGAGCTCGGAACAAAGGTGGAGCCGGCAGGGATCGGGTCGGTGAACAAGACGTTCGTAATCGTCGCGATTCCGCTGTTCGTGACGGTAGTCGTATAAGTGACTGTATCGCCGACCGATAAGGCGGTCGAAGGAGTGCTTTTGACAACCGTCGCGTTAGGCGCGGAGACCGGGAACGTTACCGTATTGGAAACGGCCGTCTGATTAAAGACCCTGCCGTCCGGAAGCGTATAGGTAATGCCGGCAGTGCCTGTATTCGACAATTGTTGAGGCGAAGGCAGGGAATTGATAACGACCGAGAACATCACGTTGACCGATGCTCCAGCCGCTACGGATCCAACCGGAATTCCGGTTACCGGGTCGGCACCGGGCACGGGATTGCCTCCCACCAGGGCGCTGTTTGGCACAAAGGAGGTACCGGCGGGAATATTATCGGTTACGGTTACGGTAGCCGGATAATTGCCCGTATTTGTTACACTTAAAGTGTACGTAACCGTTTGGCCAACGGAGGCGTTAGACGAGCTGGCGCTTTTTACGATGGAAATAACGGGCAGATCAACCGGCGTCGATACCGTGTTGGAGAATGCCGTCCCCGTGAATGCGCCGGAAGTAAAGGTAACGGATGCCGTATTGTTAAGGACGGCAGGATTCGGAACGGTATTAACGCTATTGTTAAACGTAATCGTGACTGTACCGCCAGGCGGTATAGAGGCAAGCGGAATACCGCCAATTGGGTTTGCTCCCGGAACTGGCGTGCCATTAATCGTAACCGTACCCGGGATAAAGGAAGTTCCCGCAGGGGCAGGATCGGTAAAATGCACGTTGTTAACCGTTTCAATCCCGTTATTTGTAATGACTGCCGTATACGCGATGGTGTCTCCTACAGTAACAGCGATGTAGTTGGCGCTTAATGCAATCCCCACATTTGGAGCCGACACGGGGAAGGTTACCGTATTGGAATTGACGGAACCGGTTAACGTCCGGCCGTCGGCAGGCGTATACGAGTAGGATGCCGTTCCCGTATTGCTTAACGATTGCGGCGACGGAAGGGAGGTAACCACTACGCCAAAGGTAACCGTAGTGGTTGCGCTTGGAGCCAAGGACCCGATATCGATGCCGGTAACCGGAGAAATGCCCGGCATCGGCAATCCGTTCACGATCACGCTGTTCTCCGTAAAAGTTGTGCCGGCAGGAATGGTATCCGTTACAATCGTTGCCGCTGCCAGGTTTCCCGTATTGGAGACGACCAGCGTATAAATAATGGAATCGCCAAGCGTGGCATTACTGGTGTTTGCGCTTTTGACAATTGCGATTTGAGGTTGTGTGACCGGAGTAACCGTCGTGTTGGATGCGGATGTTGCCGAGAAGGTGCCCGAAGTAAAGCTGGCTGTCGATTGGTTCGTAATCTGTGAAGGGATTGCCATCGTTATCATCACCTCGAATGATACGGTAACCGATGCTCCTGGCGCCAGGCTACCGAGTGATATGCCGGCATCGGGAGAGGCTGCCGGCTGGGAAACATTTTGAACCAATACGCTTCCAGGTACAAAAGCCGCATTTGATTGAAGCGGGTCACGCAGAACAATGTTGTTCACCGCTGCGATGCCGTTATTCGTCAGAACGGACGTGAAGGTCATGGTATCGCCGGATACGAGAACGGAACGGCTGGTGCTTTTCACTAGCGAAACATTCGGCAGCGCAACCTGAACGGTAACCGTATTGGATAAGGCAGAGCGGTCAATGACGCGTCCATTGGCAAGCGTGAACGAATAAGCCGCGCTTGCCTGATTAACCAGCTGCCGGCTGGCCGGATAAGAGACAATGTTCACGACGTAACTTACCGTGGCAGATCCTCCGGCTGGAATAACGCCAACCGGTATCCCGGCTCCAGGACTGACGTTTGGAGTCGGTACTCCGTTAATAAGAACGCTGTTGTTAATAAATACGGCTCCACTCGGAACGGTATCCGTCAATGTAACCTTTGCGGCAGCATTTCCCGTATTGGTTAAGGTGAAGCTGTAAGAGAACGTATCGCCAACGGTTGCATTGGCGGTACTGGCCGATTTGCTTACCGCAACAACGGCTTGCGAGACCGGCGTCGTAACGGTATTCGAAGTTGAGCTGCCGGTAAAGGCGCCGGAAGTAAAAGCGGCGCTTGCCGCATTGCTGAGACTGCCGGATGAAGGAAGCGATGTGAGACGAATCTGAAAAGCCGCCGTAACGGTAGCCCCGGCACTAATTGTGCCCAGCGAAATACCTGCGTTTGGATTAGCGAGAGATGAAGATGTTCCATTGATGGTAACGCTGCCTGAAACAAAGGCTGCTCCTTGCGGAATGGGGTCGGACAATACGACGCTTGTTACCGGTGCAATCCCGTTATTCTTAACAAGTACGGTATAAGCGAGAATATCTTGTACGGCTGCAGCCGTATCGCTGGCCGATTTGGTTACGGTGACATTTGGCGAAGAAACGGTTATGGAAACGGTATTGGAGCTGCTGCTGCCGTTTAAGGTCCTGCCGCTTGGCAAGGTATAGGAGTAGGTGGAGGTTGCCTGGTCATTCAAAACGGACGGTGACGGCAAAGTGTTTAGAAGCGTCTGGAACGTGACGGTTGTCTGGACATTAGGCGCCAGACTGCCAATCGCGATGCCTGTTATCGGCGAAGCTGCGGGGCTGGCCGCGCCGTTAATCGTCACGGAGCCCGGGATAAAGCTTGAACCGGCAGGGATATTGTCAAACAGGGTTACGGTTGCAGCCAGATTTCCGGTATTTCGGGCAAGGATCGTGTACGTAATGGTATCGCCAACCGTAGCAGCCGTGGTACTGGCTGATTTCGTCAGCGGAATAACGGGCTGGTAGACCGGCGTTGTTGTATTGTTGGAAGCTGCTGTACCCGAGAAGGTGCCTACGGTGTAAGAAACGTTAGAACGATTGACCAGCTGCGCGCTTGCCGGCATGGAGCTGACTAATGCCTGCAAGGTAACCGTTACCGAGCTGTTGGCAGCCACGGTTCCGACAGCAATTCCCGTTGCCGGATTCGCCGTTGTATTAGGCGTGCCGCCGATCATTACGCTGCCCGTAACAAAGGTAGCTCCCGCGGGCAGAGCATCCGTTAGCGTTACATTCGTAAAGGCTTCGGATCCGGTATTTGCAATGACCGATGTATAGGTCAATGTCTCGCCTACGGCAACATCCGTTACGTTAACAGACTTGGTGAGGTTTATGCTCGGCAGCGAGACGGGCAAGGTTAGCGTATTGGATGCAGCGGAACCGGATATGGTACGGCCATCCGGCGGCGTAAAGGTATAAGTCGCCGTGCCTTGGTCCACGAATTGCGGCGGAGAAGGCAAGGAGTTTACCTGAACGATAAACGTGACGGTGGACACCGCGCCTGCCGCAACGGAACCGATGGCAACGCCCGCTGCGGGATTGGCGCCGGCAATGACATTGCCATTAACCCGGAACGTTCCGGTTATAAAGGAGCTTCCCGTTGGAATGTTATCTGTCAGCGTAACATTTGCCGCAATATTACCCGTATTTGCGACAAGCAAGGTATAAGTGACCGTGCTGCCTACGGTAGCGGTCGTTCGGTTCGAGCTTTTGGTAATGCCGATAATCGGCGAGTAGACTGGCACGGACACCGTATTGGATGGAATAACGCCGGTAATATTGTCGCCGCCCGCCACCATCTGGAATGTAAAAGCTGCTTTCGCGCTGTTTGGTAACAAGAAAGTGCTAGGCAGCGAGCTGACGACTGCCCGGTAAGTAACAACAACGGAGCCATTGATGTTCAACGCTCCTAGCGGGGCACCTGCAATGATATCGTAAGTAGGACGCGCTACTCCTCCAACCGTTACGCTCCCGGTCACGAGAGTAAGCCCGCTTGGAAGGGCATCGGTTAGAACAACGCTTGCGGCATTGGCGGTACCCGTGTTGCTGATCGTAACCGTATACGTAATGGTATCGCCTACCACTGAGCCGGCGACGCTTGCGCTTTTTGCAACGTTTATGGTTGGCGAGTTGATATTGATCTGAATGGCATTTCCATTAACGACATAGGCATCGCCGGAGGTAGTCAAGGTAAGGACGGCAGAAGACTGGTTATTGACGAGGCGCGAGGATACGTCGACGTTCGTAATATCCCAGCCTTGCCGGCCGCCGATAATATTGGTGCCGGGAGCGCCGTTCGTCTGGTTTCGGCTGCCGAAGGTGCCCGTTGTGTTCAGGTTGCCGGTATCGTTGTTGATCTGCGATGCAAAAAAGTTGTTCGCAAAGTTGTTCGGGCCGGATAAGGCAACGGTTGTTGCTGAGGTTGGACCAAATAAAGCCTGGTCGCCGGTCCTGTTGGCGTCGCCTTCCTGGGCGCTGAATAAAGCTCTTCCGCCCAGCGTACCGGAGATTGGAGTTGCAAATCCGGTCAAGGTGGTGGACACCGGCCCGGAATCGGCCTGCACAAGCACCGCGCCGGCGCGCAGCGACATGTTTCGGAAAGGCAAGGACGGATTCTGATAAATAACGCCTAAAGTCCAGCCGCAATGATTGGCGGTAGAATCACCGGTAATGACAATGGTACCAACAACGTTGCCGGTCGTGTACGTTCCCGCGCCGCCTTGCGCTATAAGCGATGTTACGTTGTTGGATCGCACGTAAGCCGAGGCGCCATTGCCCAGGTTGACCTGATTGCTCGTTGCGGCATCCGGCGAGACCGTAAACGTTCCGGCGGGCGTGGTGAAGGTAACCGGGTTATTAATGAACGCGCTTAGGTCCGTCGTTCCATTAATATAAGAGCCGCCCCAGATCAGCTCGGCGTACAGAATGGTGCTGCCCGTCGGCAGGACGAGAATCGCCGAAGAGCTGTTGCTGGCATAGGCACTTGTCGTGCCGGCAGGATATGTACCAAAAACGGAGGCGGTATTGATCGTCGAAAAAGCTCCTATGCTATCCTGCGTTCCCGGGACGCCGGCGGTATCGGAACGGCTTAAGCCAAGCGTGTTCCCGGTGAAGGTAATTGCTCCGGTAGCGTTAAATGTCGCACGAGTGACAAGAGGAATTGGTATCACCCCCTCGAGATCGCATCATTTTAGTTGAATTGAGGGAAAAATAACGGATTTCATGACTGTACTATTCAAGCATATGAACGTTAAGCTTCGTTAACAACATTTCTCTTTTTAAGATACAATAAAAGGCTTGAACCATTCGGGTTCAAGCCTTTTATCATGTAGCGCTGACGGAGTTCGACCGGGTGGTTCCCGTAGGTTCCGGGCTTTCCTTGTTGACCAAAGAATGAATCAGGAAGGAGCCCACCGATACCGCCGCCGTAATAACCGCAAGCCAAGCGACCGGTGTTAGTCCGCCGCCGTCATAAAGCCCGCCCATCATGTACGGACCGATAACCCGTCCAGCCGAACCGATTCCGCCGGTCAAGCCTAGATAGAATGGAGCGTTTTTGCCGCTGTTCTCGCTTAGGAAGGCAGGTATGGCAGGCGCGATCAGCATCTCGCCTAGCGTAGTCAGGATCATGCCAAGTACCATGCCAGGGAAGCTGTGCATGATCAGAATGACGACATAACCGCTCATATACAGAACGGCGCTTGCCGTCAGTTGGGCTTTAATCGAGTTTGCAGCCAGCCGTTTGATCAGATTGGTCACCGGCTGGGCGACAAAGATGAGAATGCCGTTAAGCGTCCAGAGATAGCCGAACATTTGCTTCGACATCCCGTGCTCGATAATAAAAGGCGAGACGCCGGTATTCCAAATGCTATTGCCGAGATTGATCAGCATGCCTCCCATCGCCATAAACAGATAGAGCCTGACGTCGGTGATCAGCTGCCATAAGCTAGTGCCGGTTGTTGAGCGTTTCTTCCGCATCAGTTCAGCTTTACGATCATCGCTGCCGGTGCCAACCCGCTGCAGATAGAAGAGGAAGAACAAGGCGAATACGCCGGATGTAACGCCGTTTAGCACAAAGCTGAGCGAATAGGAGACATCGGCCAGAAAACCGCTTAGCGCCGTCCCGACCGCCACGCCGATGTTGTTGGCAATATACACGATGTTAAAAAGCTCACCGCGTTGGTCGGCGAATCGGAAACCGATAAAGGCTTGAATAGCCGGCATCGATAAAGCGTTAAACAGCCCTATGAGGCCCATCATGACGATAAATACGGTCCAGGCATGACTTAAAGCCGGCAGAAGCAGCAGTCCCGCGGCATTTAAGGCGAGTGCGCCGATAATCAGCTTTTTTACGCCAACCCGGTGATACAGCGCGCCTCCAAGCAGCTGTCCGGCGATCCCGCCGACAGACTGTACGAGAATGACGAACCCCGCGTCGGACATGGATCGCCCAAGCTGGTCGAAGACGAACATCGTTACAAGCGGCCACATCAGCGCGCTGCCAATGGCATTAATAAGACTGGCGATAAGGAACACTTTAATTTCTTTTGGGTATTGCGATAATGATTTCATCGATGCTATAGACTCCCGGATGTTAGATCGTGATGCAAGGCTTCTATTATACCTTAAGGCAAGCAAAAAAGACGAAGGATATTTTTGCTCCAGGCGAATTATCCCTTCTGCCCGTATTGGTTGCGGTAATCGCGGGGAGAGAGGCGGATATGGGCCTTGAATACGCGTTCGAACTGCGATAGGCTTTCAAATCCGACGTCAGCCGCAATTTCGGTAATTCGTTCATCCGTTTCGCGAAGCTGCTGCTGCGCCTCCTTCACTCTGGTGATGCCGATATATTCCGTCAGCCCAAAACCGGTGTACTTCTTGAACGTGCGGCTCAAATAGCTGGTACTGAGATGGAACTGCCGGCTTAGGCTGTCGAGCGTCAGGGGCTCGCGGAAATGGTCGGCAATATAGCTGGCTATTTCCATCGCTTTGGCTGCCGCAGGGGAAAGAGGGGCAGAACCGTCGGTTGAATCCGGCGTGTTATGGATCGCATGGCGCGCGGCGAACAGCAGGGCTTCGGCAACGGCATGGCGAATCGGCATTTCATGTCCCGGCGGACGCTCCTGCACCTCCTGAAGAAGACCGTACAACAGCTGCTCGAAGCGAAGCCGCTCTTGGTGGGCAAGCCGGAAGACCCTGCGTGAGCCAAGGAAAGGGGAGAGAAGCAGCTCAGCCTCTTCTTTGCCGTATTGCTCGAAATATTTTTCATTGTAATAGAGGACAATTCTCGCATGGTTCGGAACGCCGGTATCCGAGGTTTTGTGCAGCTCATTGGCCGGAATAAGCACCAGATCCCCGGCGGCAATCGGATATTTGCGGTCTTTAATGAAATACTGCCGTTCCCCGCTGAACAAATAATAGAGCTCGTATTGTCCGTGGATATGCTCGACTGACATCGTGAAATGCCCCTTGCGCTTGTTATACTCCAGAAAGAAGAGATCCTCTGAATCTCCATAAAATAGTTCGTTGCTTAAATTTATGATGAACAACCCCCGAATGACAAAATATGCAGTATACAATAAATTCTAGCATATATTGCGGAGATATTGAGCAGATATTGCTGTACATTTTGAATATAAGAAATCCAATACCAGCCAATAAGGAGATGTACAAATGTCTAACAAGAAATCCTATGTGCAGGTCGGAACCGGGGGACGCGCGGAATTTTTCTATGGAGCGATTGCCACAACCTACCGTGAGACGTCGGAGCTGCTTGCCTTTTGCGATATTAACCAGACCCGCATGGACTATGCGAACAAGCTTCTGCGGGACAAGTACGATTACCCGGCCGTGAAGACTTACAAGAGCGATGAATTCGACCGCATGATCGAGGAGATCAAGCCTCAATTTGTTATCGTTACGTCGGTTGACCGGACGCATCATCAGTATATTATCCGTGCGCTCGAGCTTGGCTGCGACGTTATTACGGAGAAGCCGATGACGGTAGATGAAGAGAAATGCCAGGAGATTCTGGACGCGGTCGAGCGGACCGGTCGCCAAGTGCGAGTCACGTTCAACTACCGTTATGCACCGCATCATACCAAAGCCCGTGAGCTTATTGAAAACGGTACCATCGGCGATGTAACCTCCGTACACTTCGAGTGGCTGCTTAATACGCAGCATGGAGCGGACTACTTCCGCAGATGGCACCGCGACAAACGCAACAGCGGCGGCCTCCTTGTCCACAAGTCGACGCATCACTTCGACCTCGTGAACTTCTGGATCGGTTCGGAGCCGGATACGGTATTCGCGATGGGAGACCTGCTGTTCTACGGCCGGGAAAATGCCGAGAAGCGCGGCGTTACCAAGTTCTACGACCGTGCAACCGGCAATCCAAACGCAGAGAATGATCCGTTTGCGCTTCCGCTCGACAATAACGAACATCTGAAAGCGATGTATTACGACGCGGAGAAAGAAGACGGCTACCGCCGCGATCAAAGCGTATTTGGCGACGGCATTTCGATCGAAGACACCATGAGCGTGATGGTCCGCTACAAGAACAAAGCTTTGCTGACGTACTCGCTTAATGCTTATCTGCCTTGGGAAGGCTACCGCATTGCGTTCAACGGTACGAAAGGACGTATCGAAATGACGGTTATCGAACAGTCCTACGTCAACTCCGGCGGCGATAAAGCATTGGAGGGCGCGGTTCAAGGCGTCAACATCATCGTATTTCCGATGTTTGGCGAAGCTTACACGGCCGAGTTCGAAGAAGGCGAAGGCGGACATGGCGGCGGCGATCCGGTTCTGCTGAACGATATTTTTGGCGTGCCGGTGGAAGACCGCTTCAATCGCGCGGCGAACCATATTGACGGCGCGCGTTCGATCCTGACAGGAATCGCAGCCAACAAATCGATTCGTACGGGCCAATCGGTGAAAGTCGATGACCTGGTACGCTTTTACCAATAGGGGGAATTCGGATGAAGGCTTTTATGGATGATCAATTTCTATTGTACAGTGATACCGCTGCCTTGTTATACGAGCAGTTCGCGAAGCCGATGCCGATTATCGACTACCATTGCCATCTCGATCCGAAAGCGATCTACGAGAATAAGCCGTTCCGCAACCTGACCGAGGTATGGCTGTACGGCGATCACTACAAATGGCGGGCGATGCGGGCAAACGGGATTGCGGAGAAGTATGTGACCGGCGGCGAAGGCGTCAGCGATTATGACCGGTTCCTCGCTTATGCGCGTACCGTTCCGATGGCGATCGGCAATCCGCTCTATCACTGGTCCCATCTGGAGCTTAAGCGTTTGTTCGGCATTGACGAAGTTATTAACGAGAAGAATGCACCGGTTATCTGGGAGAAAGCGAATAAAGGTTTTGAAGGCAACGGGATGACGCCGCAGGAGCTGGTGCGGGTATCGAATGTCCGCGTCGTATGCACGACGGATGACCCGGCGGATTCGCTGGAGTATCACGTTAAGCTGATGGAGGAAGAGCGTCACGGCTTTCAGGTCAGGCCTTCGTTCCGTCCGGACAAGGCGCTCGAGATTAACCGCGCGACATTCCTGCCGTGGATCAACCGTCTGGAAGAAGCAAGCGGATATCAAGTCTCCGACTACAGCCTGCTGCTGAAAGCTCTGAAGGAGAGAGTGGAATTCTTTCATCAGACCGGCTGTCTGCTGTCCGACCATGCCATGGATACGGTTCTGTATGCGGATGCGTCGGAAGAGCAGGCAGCGGCGATCTTTGCGAAAGCTCTCCGCGGCGAAACGGTAAGTCTGGAAGAGGAAGCGCAATACAAGACCTTTACGCTGGTCTACCTGTCCCGTCTGTATGCCGAGCATGGCTGGGCGATGCAGCTTCATATTCATGCCCACCGCAACAACAATGCCGCAATGATGGGACGCCTAGGTCCGGATACCGGTTATGACTCCATTAACACGGGTTCGTTGGCAGGACCGCTTGTCCGGCTGCTCGACAGCATGGAAAATAACGGAGGTCTGCCGCGTACGATTCTGTATTCCTTGAATGCTTCGGATAACGATGTGCTTGCTTCCATTATCGGCTGCTTCCAGGACGGCACGATTCCGGGTAAAATCCAGCTTGGCTCGGCATGGTGGTTCAACGATACGATTGACGGCATGCTTGCTCAAATGAAATCTCTTGCGAATATGGGCCTGATCAGCCGGTTTGTCGGCATGCTGACCGATTCGCGGAGCTTCCTGTCTTATCCGCGCCACGAATACTTCCGCCGGATTCTGTGCAATTTGCTTGGCGACTGGGTGGAATCCGGGCAAGTGCCTGCGGATATGGAGCTGCTTGGCTCTATCGTTGAAGGAATCTGCTACCGCAACGCGGAGCAATACTTCCGGTTTGGTTCGGAATCGGCCAGCATTCAGGTTCAGGCGGAGGTTGCCCAATGAGCTCTCTGACGAATAATCAGCCTATATTGAATTATGCCAGCCTTCAGGAAGGAGAAGCTTCATCCTTTAACCGGATGAAGTCTTATCCGGTTAAGGTGCTTCAGATTGGCGAAGGCAATTTCCTCCGCGGCTTTGCGGATTGGATGATTCACCGCTGCAATGAGCAAGGGCTTTTTAACGGCAGCATTGCGGTATCCCAGCCTCGTCCAACGGGCGCAGCGAAGCTGAAGGAGCTCAAGGAACAGGACGGTCTGTATTATCAATGGGTTAGAGGCTTGCATGAAGGGGAGCTTGTTGATCGCCGCGAGCTAATCTCGGTATTTTCAGACTTTATTGATCCGTATCAGGAATGGGACCGTTTCCTTGCGCTTGCGGCTAATCCGGATTTGGAGCTGGTTGTGTCCAATACGACGGAAGCGGGTCTCGTCTACCAGGCATCGGAATGGGCGCCGGATCAACCGATTTTATCGTACCCGGGTAAGCTGACGCTGCTCTTGTACCGCCGGTTTGAGCATTTTGGCGGCGATCCGGGCAAAGGGCTTCTGCTGCTGCCATGCGAGCTTGTTGAGCGTAACGGCGATACGCTTCGCGATATTGTGCTGCGGCATGCATCGGATTGGAAGCTGCCCGAAGCGTTCTCGGAATGGGTCCTGGAGCATAACCGTTTCCTGAATTCGCTGGTAGACCGCATTGTTACGGGCTTCCCAGCCGAAGAAGCGAATGAGCGTTATGCGGAATGGGGCATCAAGGACCGGCTACTAAATACGGCTGAGCCTTATCATATTTGGGCGATTGAAGGGGAAGAGGAGCTTGATGAACGTCTTCCGTTCGTAAAAGCCGGATTAAACGTTGTTTGGACAAACGATCTGCAGTCCTATCAGCTCCGCAAAGTACGTATCTTGAACGGTGCGCATACTTGGATGGCGGCGTACGGTCTGCTGAACGGATTAAATGAAGTACGCGAAGTCGTCGAACATCCTGTTTACGGCGCGCATCTGCGCGAGGTTGTTTTTAAGGAGATTGTGCCATCCGTTCCGCTTCCGGAAGCGGAGATGAAGGTATATGCCGAGCAGGTAATCGAACGGTTCGCCAATCCTTATGTCAGGCATAAGCTGACGGATATTGCGATGAACAGTCTGTCCAAATTCAAGGTGCGCCTGCTGCCTACTTTAACGGCTTATTATGAGCGCACGGGCGATTTTCCGCCGTTTACCGTGAGGGCGTTTGCCTCCTTGCTTAAGCTGTACCGTGTAAGGCCTTCGGAGGGAGGCGGTTATGCCGGCAGCCGTCTGGATGGCAGCCAGCTGCTCATTCGCGACGATGCGGCTATGCTTGCGGAGCTCGCCTCCCTTTGGAGCAAGGCGGATCACGGCGAACTTAGCTTGAAAGAGCTGCTCGAGGAAGTTCTCGGCCGCGACGCATGGTGGGGAACGGACTTAAACGGTTTTACAGGTCTGGCGGACCGGTTAAGGGCCGAATATGCTCAATTGGAGGAACAAGCATGAGGAATGCAACGATCACTAACGCGACGCTGCTTCATCCGCAGGACGATGTAGTTATCGCTTTGAGGGATATCGAACCGGGGGAAATCGTCAGATGGCCTTCGGCCGACGGCAGCGAGCAATCGGCTGCGGTGGACGAGGCGGTGCCGCGCGGGCATAAAATTATGATTAAATCCGTTGAGGCCGGGGATCACGTTCATAAGTTCGGCTACTCGATTGGGATTGCCAAAGAGGATATAACGCCCGGCAGCTGGGTTCATACGCATAATCTCCGTACCGGATTAGGAGAAGTTCTGGAGTATGAATACAAGCCTAAGGCGGATTCGGTTAGGGCAGTGGTCAGTCCGTCTTGGCCTTCGACTTTCAAAGGTTATATTCGGGAAGACGGCGAGATCGGGATCCGGAATGAAATCTGGATTATCAACACGGTAGGCTGCATTAACAAAACCTGTGAGACGCTGGCCAAGCTTGCCGGACGACAGTTCGAAGGGCAAGGAATTGACGGCGTGTACCATTTTCCGCATCCGTACGGCTGCTCCCAGCTTGGCGATGATTTGACGGCGACGCAGAAGCTGCTATCCGCGCTTGTTCGGCACGGAAATGCGGCAGGCGTGCTTGTCATCGGACTCGGCTGCGAGAATAACCAGATTGAAGCCTTTAAGAAGGCGATTGGTGATTATAATCCGAACCGCGTCAAGTTCCTGAAATCCCAAGAGGTGGAGGATGAGCTGGAGGAAGGGCTGAAGCTCATCGAAGAGCTGGTCGAGTATGCTGGCGGATTTAAGCGTCAGGAGCTGCCTCTTGCGAAGCTGCGAATTGGCCTGAAATGCGGCGGTTCGGACGGGTTTTCCGGCATTACCGCGAACCCTCTCGTGGGCCGCATCGCAGATGCGATTACGGCATCGGGCGGTACGGCGCTGCTGACGGAAGTACCGGAGATGTTTGGCGCGGAGACGATTCTGATGGACCGCGCGGCGGATGAGCAGGTTTTCAATGGGATTGTTAACCTGGTTAATGACTTTAAGGGTTATTTTATCCGTCATGGGCAAGAGATCTATGAGAATCCTTCACCTGGCAATAAGGACGGCGGGATTACGACGCTTGAAGAGAAATCGCTTGGGTGCACGCAAAAGGGCGGCCATGCAACGGTAACCGACGTTCTCCCGTACGGGGAACCGTCGAGAAAACCGGGCCTCAACCTTGTTCAGGCGCCGGGCAACGACTTGGTATCGGTTACGGCATTATCCGCTGCAGGCGCTCATATCGTGTTGTTTACTACGGGACGCGGCACTCCTTTCGGCGGACCGGTGCCAACGGTCAAGATTGCGACAAATACCCAGCTCGCGGAACGGAAGAAGAACTGGATCGATTTCAACGCGGGTCAGCTGATTGAAGGCAAGCGGATGGAGGAGCTTCAGGAAGAGCTGCTTCATCAGATTGTCGAGCTAGCTTCTGGGGAGCGGGAGACGAACAACGAGCGTAACGGCTTCCGCGAGATTGCGATTTTCAAAGACGGCGTAATTCTATAGTTATTTCATGAACCGGGCTGCCGCTTAAACGGAGGGCCCGGTTTTCCGTTTTGAAGGCGGGTTGGAAGTCATGTATACTAGTAGGCACTTGCATATGATATTAGGGAGGCCTATTACGATGAGTCAGCGTTACCGCATTACTAGATCTTTGAAGGAAACAGGCAACGTACAAGATATGACGTTAGAGGAATGCAAGCTGTTGTTTGCGTCCAAGCCGGATTTCGAATACACCTCGGTCTTTACCGTAAAAGGCCCGGAGAGCACGATGTCCATTGATGGCGATTTCTTTATGTGGAGCTATGGGGAGCTTAAGATTCCTTTCCGGCTGTACAGCGGCGATCTCTATGTGGCAGTAAGCAATGAGGCGGTAGTTCCGAAAATGATAGAAATTGCAAGCGAGCTTGAAGCGGATATTGTGGAAGGTTAAATGAGCTAACAAAAAACCAACTCCTGTGCGGAGTTGGTTTTTTGTTGATTCAAGCTTGCGCATCGCCAACATAACGGTTACGGGCAGCACCCATGCCAAAGATAAAGATAAGCAGACTCGCGGCAATAAGCATGCCAATCGATACCGTCCAGTGATGGGTCATGTCGTGGATCATCCCGAATACTAACGGGCCGATAGCCGCCAGCAGGTAACCGACCGATTGCGCCATCCCAGACAGTTGTGCCGCGGCATGGGAAGTACGGGTACGCAGGGTGAAAAATAACATAGCGAGACTAAACGAGCCCGCGCCGGCAATCCCGATGAGCACCGACCATAACGGAACTAGTCCGTTACCGTCCAACATCAGTCCGCCTATGCCAACCAGGTACAGCATCGTTGTAATAATCACGAGTACGCGTTGGCTCTTCATCCGGCTTGCAATGATCGGAATGACAAACGTAAACGGCAGCATAGAGAACTGGATAAGCGACAGCATCCAGCCGGCCGTATCGCTTGTCATGCCGCGGCTGTTCAAGATTTCCGGAAGCCAGGCGACGAGATTGTAGAAGATAAAGGATTGCAGGCCCATAAATAAAGTAACCTGCCAAGCGAGAGAAGAACGCCAAGGTTTAGCTTCGCCTGCAGCAGAATTTGCTTGGGAAACCGCGGCAGCCGCCTGCCTTGTTTGGCTCATTCGAGGCAGCCAAAAGATGATGCCCACGGCGGTCAATACGAGCCAGCAGCTTAAAGCGCCTTGCCAGCCAAACCCCGCATCGCGGGCAAGCGGAACGCTAATGCCGGACGCGAGCGCGCCGCATAGGTTCATCGATACCGAATATATACCGGTCATTAAGCCGATTTTGTTGGAGAAATCTCTTTTTACAAGGCTAGGAATGAGTACGTTGCAGACGGCAATGGACAAGCCGATCAGAATCGTCCCGCCAAACAAGGCAAAGGAGCTTGAGATGGAACGGCATAACGTACCGATCCCGATAAAGATCAAAGCGAGAAAAATAACGCGTTCGACTCCGTAACGCCGGGCAAGCTGCGGGGCGAAGGGAGACATAAACGTAAAGGCGAGCAAAGGAACGGTTGTCAAAAGGCCGGCAACGGAATTGGAAATCCCGGTCGATTCGCGGATGTAGCTGACTAACGGTCCAACCGACGTAATAGGCGCCCTAAGATTGGCGGCTACGAAAATAATGCTTAAAGCGAGCAGCAGACCGGATGCTTTCTTAAGGTCAGCTTTCGCTATTTTGCTGATTTGTTCCATGTTGGTCTTGTCCTCCGGTGATGTCTTCATTCCGAACATACTGCTGTGTTTCTCCAATGTATTGCTGAACCATCTCTACTGCTTTGGC
The DNA here is from genome assembly GCF_037147795.1 of Paenibacillus sp. MMO-177. NCBI lineage: Bacteria > Bacillati > Bacillota > Bacilli > Caryophanales > Paenibacillaceae > Paenibacillus > Paenibacillus sp. MMO-177. The sequence goes on from NZ_JBBCUR010000002.1 coordinate 176,920, forward strand.
GCTGTCCTGATCCCTAATCGCCTGCAGCAGCTGTGCGTGGTTATCATAAAAGCCGTGGAACCGGTCCCTGTTAAACATGTCCACTAGAATAGGCGGCACGCTGTCCGATATATAGTCGTAAAGCTCGATAAGCAGCCCGTTGCGGGAGGAAGCGAATATGGCGAGATGGAACTCCATATCCCAATGGGCATAACCGTCGGCATCCGCCTTATGAATAGCCTCTTTACTCTGTTCCAGGCAATAAGCCATCCGCTCTAAATCCTCCTCATCCCGCCGCTGGGCGGAAAGACTCGCGGCTTCTTTTTCCAAGGCATGCCGGACCTCTAACGTTTCCAGCCAGCTGGATCGTTGGATCCGCTTCTTTAGTACGGGTCCAAGCGCGCTGGAAGAGCTCACATACGTTCCGTCTCCTTGTCTTGTTTTGAGTAATCCGGCATGGGTTAAGGCGCGGATCGCTTCGCGCAAGGTGTTGCGGCTGACTTGCAGCTGCTCCATTAGCTCAGGCTCCGGGGGGACTTTTGTGCCAACCGCCCATTGACCTGAAGCAATGAGGCCCTCGATCTGTTCCGCTACTTGTTCAACCAATGTTAGTCGCTTTGTTTGCTTCAGCATAGAGTATCTCCTTTTCAAACGTTCAAACGTAGGATGTTTGGTTATTTTACACCAGGAGAAGTCAGTTTGCAATAAAAAAAGACCATTTCCCGGCAGGGGAAACGGTCTGGCCTTTAATGAATTCTCGTAAGCTTCTCCGGGTTGGAGATGGCGTACACGGAACGAATTTTACCCGCTTTTTCATCGGGCTCGAAGAGATAGACTTTAACGGGCTTGTTATCCTGGATTTGCAACAGCCCTTGCTGTCCGCTAATGAGTACAGGCTGCCAGCTTCCTTCAAAGGCACCTTTCCTGGCAATACCCTCGATAAAAGCAATAATTCTATGAGGACCTATGATCGGATTAAGAGCAGAGCGTACGATACCTCCGCCATCGGTCAACATGACCGCATCATCGGTGAGAAGGTGGATGAAGCTGTCCAGCCGTCCGGTGTAAATCGCTTCGGAGAAGGACTGAACGAATCGGGTCATATTTTCATCCAGTGCTGCCTTATTTTCCTCGGCTAGTGAGGAAGAATGTCCGATCTTGGCAGAAGCGCGGCTGAAGATTTTCCGGCAAGCCGCTTCGGATTTTTCCAGCATGGCGGCGATTTCCGGATAGTCATAGCCGAAGGATTCCCGCAGGACAAATACGGCCCGTTCGGGCGGCGTGCAATTCTGAAGCAGAACAAGAAGGGCATAACCAAGCTGTTCATGCTGAATAACATTGTCAAGCGGCGAAGATTCCGGATTTCCTTCACTGACCGGCTCGGGCAGCCATGGTCCCGGATAGCTTTCGCGTTTGCGCGGAGCAGATTTCATCACATTTAAGACGCGGTTGGTGAGGAGCTTGACCAGATACGCTTTTGGGTGCGAAATGTCGATGCCATCAAGCTTGCTGACGGCAACGAACACATCCTGGACCGCGTCTTCGGCTTCATTCATCGATCCCAGCATCCGATAGGCGATTGAAGTAAGCAGCGTTTTATATTCCCGGTATAGCTGTTCAATATCCAAAGCGGTATCGCTAGCCGTCAAGATCTATCAACCTCCAAAATTTAACTATTATGATCATAGCGTAACGAACAGCAAGAAACCACCCTCATCCTGAGGAGTGGTTTCTTTGGCTTATGGCGGCAGCGCTTATCTCTCGAAGCAGCCAGGGAACATGCCTGTTGCAATCGCTACGCGGTTCCAGCTGTTAATTGCGTTAATGGCTAAGAGAAGCCCCACGTATTCTTCTTCGGTAAAATGCTTGCGGACCTCTGCGTACAGATCCTGCGGCACACCGGCATTCGATATAAGCGTTACAGCTTCCGTAAGAGCAAGCGCGGCACGTTCCCGCTCCGTAAATTGCGGAGCTTCCTTCCATACCGCAACCAGGTTGATCCGTTGCTCGGATTCGCCAAGTTTACGGGCATCGGCCGTGTGCATATCGAGACAGAACGCACAGCCGTTAATTTGGGAAGAGCGAATTTTGATCAATTCATACAGTGTTTGATCGGGATTCAACTGTTTAGCTGTGCCTTCGAGTTTCAGTAACGCTTGAAAAGCGGCCTGGTTAGCAGAACGATAATCCATACGTATTTTCATGATAGTTTTCCTCCATTTATCTCGAATGATGTTGGTTTCGATATCTAAGACAATTAAGTGGCCGGATTTGTGACAGGCGGGGAGAAAAAGATTTATTTATTTTGTTCCTCTTCCTCGAAATGATGGGCGGGGCGGGGCGGGGCGATGGGATAAATAAGAGGAAAAAACCGTGCTGGAGATGGTGGATCGGAGTGTGGGGCGGGCCGTTGGGCCAAATAAGAGGAAAAAACCGTGCTGCAGATGGTGGATTGGAGTGTGGGGCGGGCCGATGGGCCAAATAAGAGGAAAAAACCGTGTTGCAGACGGTGGATCGGAGTGTGGGGCGGGCCGATGGGCCAAATAAGAGGAAAAAACCGTGCTGCAGACGATAGATCATGGAGCGTGACGGGGTAGCGTGGCAAATAAGAGGAAAAAAACGTGCTGCAGACGGTGGATCGGAGTGTGGGGCGGGCCGATGGGCCAAATAAGAGGAAAAAACCGTGCTGCAGATGGTGGATCGGAGTGTGGGGCGGGCCGATGGGCCAAATAAGAGGAAAAAAACGTGCTGCAGACGGTAAACCATGGAGTGTGCAGGAACGGGACAGGTAGCGAGTTGCCCCTTTTGCGGCTCTTTATAAAAAATGCATTGACTTTCATCGCCAACCCGGAATACAATAGCACCAGTCATTTAGTAAATTAGTAAATTAGTAAACAAGTGAGTATAATCCGCCGATTAAACAAAATCATGAGGAAATTCGGAGCGAATGCTTCTAATCAAATGGCCCAATTATCGATAAACAATCAGAAAGAGGTGAGGACAGCAGCTTCCGTCGTATCGATACAATGACACTGCGGGATTATCACAACGTTCCTGCCGCCATTCAAAAAATCTTACTATTCACGAGGTATTTATTATGTTTTCCAATCGTTATGTTCGAACGATCATTTGTTCCCGGGTGCTGCTGCATCTCGGAATTTGGATTCGGAATTACGCGGTACTGCTGTATGTTACGGATCTGACCCATAACAATCCGCTTTATGTCTCGCTTATTTCGGTAGCGGAATTTGCGCCGATCTTCCTGTTCGCCTTGGTTGGAGGGACCTTTGCCGACAGATGGCAGCCAAAACGGACGATGGCAGGAAGCGATCTGCTCTCAGCGATCTCCGTTGGAGCTGTACTGTTTGCTCTAATAAATGGAGGTTGGATAGCCCTTTTGCTCGGCTCTTTTATTTCTGCGAGCCTGTCGCAATTTTCCCAGCCTTCCGCCATGAAGCTGTATAAACGTCATGTTCCGGAAGAACGGCTGCAGGGCGTGATGGCGATGTCCCAAACGCTCGCTGCGGTGTTTATGGTTCTTGGGCCGGTTATCGGCACGCTTATTTTTCTTAAGCTTGGCATTCATGTCTCCCTTATTTTGACGGCTGTCTTATTCCTCGGATCTTCGGTTATTCTGACAACGCTGCCCCGGGACGCAAGCGAACAGCAGACCAGCCTCAAATCCAGCTTTATGAACGAGCTGTCAGCAGGGATAAAATACGTCTGGTCGAATCAGGCTCTTCGAACCTTATGCCTTTGCTTCGCGGTGGTTGGATTTGCTTCCGGTCTGACGCAGCCGCTCCAAATCTTCATTGTGGTGGAGCAGCTTGGCCAAACGAAGACCTTTTTGCAATGGCTGGTAATGACAAACGGTGCAGCCATGTTGATTGGCGGCGCCGCGATTATGGGCATATCGAGAAAAGTAAAGCCGCAGCGGTTGTTTATCGCCGGCCTGCTCATTACAGCAATCTGCACGATCGGAATCGGAGCATCTACGATGATTTGGCTGACCATTCTCTTATTGATCGTAAGCGGATTTGTATATCCTGCCATTCAAGGGGGCATTCAAACGCTTATCGTGAAAAATACGGAGATGGCCTATATGGGCCGGGTATCCGGAGCGATTATGCCCGTTTTTATGGGAATGATGGTTATCGGCATGTCTCTATCCGGCTATTTAAAGGGCGCCTTTTCTTTGCTGGCTGTCTATGCTCTTAGCGGAGTGATCATTATTGCAGGCACTTTGCTGATGTTGAGACTTAGAGAGAAACAACCGGGCAGATAGATCGGAGAGTCCCGCACATAAATTCCTCATAAGCGTGCAAATTAAGGAAATCCAAATGCCGTTTGAGAGGAGCATCAACTTGACGTACCATAAAGAGCTGCCGCAGTTCCCCGAATCTTATTGGACAGCATCCCAGCATGAAAAGGGCAAATTTCCGAAGCTTGAGCAGAATGCGGAAGCCGATGTTGTTGTAGTAGGCGGCGGGATATCCGGTATAACAACAGCCTATTTGTTGAGTCAGGAGGGGCTTCGCGTTGCGTTGGTGGAAGCCGGGGAGATTCTGAACGGAACCACTGCCCACACCACCGCGAAAATAACAGCGCAGCATGATCTGATCTATGACGAGCTCATTCGCTCGGAAGGGAAAGAAAAAGCTTCTCTATATTACCGGGCCGCGAAAGACGCCATGCATTTTATCCAGGAGACAATCGAAAAGCATCAGATTGAGTGCGGTTATTCCGAACAAGACGCTTATGTCTACACCCACCATGTCGATTATGTCGTCAAGGTGGTAAATGAAGCGAAGGCTTACCAAGAACTAGGTATTCCCGGGGCATATCTGGATAAGGTTCCTCTTAACCTGCCTCTCTTTGGAGCCGTGCGGATGGATGGTCAAGCGCAGTTTCACCCGCTCAATTATTTATTGAAGCTTGTTCAGGAATTTCTGAAGGCCGGCGGCAAAATCTATGAACAGACGACCGCCGTAGACGTGGAGCATGTGGATACGCCAAAAGTCATGACTAGCGACGGACATCGGATTAGCTGCAAATACGTGGTTTCCTGTACCCATTTTCCGTTTTACGACGGCCAAGGCTTTTATTTTGCAAGAATGCATGCGGACCGCTCTTATGTACTTGGCTTACTGGTGGAAGACGAGTATCCGGGCGGCATGTATCTGAGTGCCGAGGATCCGAAGCGTTCCGTACGTTATGCTCCGCTCCCTGACGGGAATAAGCTGATTATTCTAGGCGGACAGAGCCATAAGACGGGACAAGGGATCTGCACGATTAACCATTACGACGAGCTGCGGAGATTCGCGGAGAATCAGTTCAAGGTCAAAGAAATTTCCTATCGCTGGTCTGCTCAAGATCTTGTTACGGGAGACAAAATACCGTTTATCGGGCGAGTTACGGCGGCTCATCCGGACGTCTTTATTGCAACGGGCTTCCGTAAATGGGGGATGACGAACGGTACCGCGGCTGCCCTTATTATCCGGGATCTTATTCTGGAGAGGGATAATCCGTATTTGGAACTGTTCACGCCATCCCGGTCACTGTCGTGGAAGACAGTTGGCAAGCTCATCTCGGATAACGCGGATGTTGCGAAGCATTTGATTGGAGGCAAGCTGGAGTATGTCAAGAAACGTCCGGAGCAGCTTGAGAAGGACGAAGGCAGCGTTGTTCAAATACACGGTCGCCGTGCAGGTGGATACCGGGATAAGGACGGTCAACTCTTTCTCGTCGATACGACCTGCACGCATATGGGCTGCGAGGTGGAATGGAACAACGGGGAACGGACCTGGGATTGCCCTTGCCATGGCTCGCGCTTCTCGATTACCGGCGAAGTCATCGAAGGACCGGCCGAAAAGCCTTTGGTACGCCTTTGATACAAACGAAAACCAGCTCTAATTCCTTGTCAAGGGAAGAGGGCTGGTTTTTTCGTGTTGTCTATTTGTCTGCAATAAAAGTAGCGCAGAGGTGCTCGAGTATCTCATTCGGAGTATAGCCGCGAACCTCCCGCTGGAACAGATAAGATTCGCTGCTTACGCCATTCAATAACATATCCGCTCGGAAGACGCTGTTTGGCTCTGACTTACCTGAAGCGGTAAGCATCTCGTCAAACAGCTGAACCAGGATCTCGTGCAGCTCGTGGTAGAGAGGGCCTTTCGTTCGGGTGCTTGGCCGGTTGGTGGAGGAGGAATCCTCTACGCCGCGCAGCAGCTGGGATTTCTTTTCCCGAAACTTGATAAACAAGCCAAGAATGCCTTTCAGCCGGGAGCTTGGGGGATCTGCTTGATTATCTTCCAGGTAAGCGTAAATATCCTCAAACAGAATGACCAGATTGTCTTTCATGAGATCCAGACAAAGCTCGCTCTTATTGCGGTACCGGCGGTATAAGGTGCCCGGTCCGATCTGTGCTTCGGCCGCTATCTGGTTCATGCTGACCTGTTCCACGCCATGCTGTTCGAACAATTGAAGAGCCGCATTTAGTATACGCTGACGGTTCTCGGCAGCATCCCGGCGTTCGGGCTTGGGAGGGAGACTCGTTGATTCTTCATTCATGACCGGATCACTTCCTATCTGCAAAAAATGATTTAGGCTCGGTTGACAAACGGAGAGTTCTCCGTTTAATATCAAGAGGAGAGCTCTCCGCTTAATATTATCATACCTGTAAGGAGTGTGTACAACCAATGTTGAACACGAAACGAAGCGCATTCGTAATCATGGACTTGCAGAACGGAATTGTATCCCGGTTTGCAGATAACATGGAGGTTATTCAACCTTTTCAGAAAGCTTTAGAGGCTGCGCGGAAACACGGGATCCCGGTTATTTTTGTCCGTGTTGGCTTTAATGAAGGATATCCGGAAGCAAGCCCCCGCAATAAGTCATTTTCGGTGGTTGCGCAGCGCGGCGGCATGACGATCCATGACGAAGCCACGCAGATTCACGAATCGGTGAAGCCATTGCCAGGTGAACCCGTTGTAACGAAGTTCCGGATCAGCGCTTTTGCCGGAAGCAATCTGGAGGTTATTCTTCGCGCGAAGCAAATCGAGAATCTCATTCTCTGCGGTATCTCGACAAGCGGAGTCGTGCTTTCCACGGTGCGCGAGGCAGCAGACAAGGATTATGCCATTACCGTATTGAAGGATGCTTGTCTGGATGCGGATCCCGAAGTACACCGCGTCCTTACCGAGAAGGTGTTCCCGCGTCAAGCGGACGTTAAGACGGTGGATGACTGGATTGAAGCCTTGGCTTAGAACATCAGGAGTCACAGGAATGAAGGAGGATGACAGGTATGCCGATTTGGAAAAGAAACCTGTTCGTCTGTTGGTTTGGCGTATTCGTCGCAAGCATCGGCATGAGTCAGATTGCCCCGGTATTGCCTTTGTACATTAATCATCTGCACGTTTCCGATACCCGATTGGTAGAGCAGTATTCCGGTTTAGCGTTTGGGATCACCTTTATTCTGTCCGCCGTGTTTTCCCCGATATGGGGAATCGCAGCGGACAAATACGGGCGGAAGCCGATGCTGCTGCGGGCAAGTCTCGGGATGGCAATCGTCATTTTTAGCATGGGCTTTGCCCAAAATGTATATGAGCTGATTGGCCTTCGCCTGCTGCAGGGGATCATAACCGGATACGCCTCGGCATGCACGGCGCTAATTGCAACGCAGACCGATAAGGCCCATGCCGGCTGGGCGCTCGGAACCTTGTCTACGGCGGGAATTGCGGGTTCCTTGTTAGGTCCGTCCATCGGCGGTTTTATCGAATTGCATTTCGGCATGCGGAATGTGTTCTTTATTACCGGAGCGCTTTTATTGTTTGCTTTTATCACAACCTTGCTGTTTGTTAAAGAGAAATTCACACGTGTTGATAAGAAAGCTCAGAAAATGAAGGAAGTCTGGGGCAGCATCCCCGAGAAGAACCTGACGATCACTTTGTTCGTGACGTATTTTGCCTTGACGCTTGCCATGTATTCCATTGAGCCGGTCTTAACCGTGTATGTAACAAGCTTAACGAGCAATACCGAGCATGTTGCCTTGCTAGCCGGGTTTATATTCTCCGCGTCCGGGCTGGCCAACATGATCGCCGCGCCAAGGCTCGGCAGACTTTCGGATAAGATTGGCGCTCACAAGGTGATGCTTATCGCTTTGATTGTCGCGGGACTGTTGTTTATACCGCAGGCATTGGTCCATCAGCCTTGGGAGCTTATGGTGCTTCGGTTCTTGCTGGGGCTGGCGGCAGGGGGACTAAATCCATCTGTTAATATCTTGATCAAAAAAATTACGCCGGATGCTCTCACGGGCAGAGTGTTTGGTTTTACGATGTCGGCGGGTTACCTTGGCATCTTTATCGGTTCGATTCTAGGTGGGCAAATATCGGCTTGGTTAGGCATACGGGCGGTCTTTTTAACAACGGGAGCCGTCCTGCTGCTGAATGCCTTGTGGGTCTACGCGAAAGCGTACAAGAAGCTTGATCTCAAAGCGGCCGAAAGCCGTTAATTTTTTTGTGAAAATGGGTTTACCTCGGATTCGTTTTTTGTTATTATAACTGCAATATGAAATGCAATGACGAGACGAGTAGGTAAATCAATTCTTTTCCAGAGAGCTCCGGCATGCTGAAAAGGAGTAAAGAATTATTTATTGAAGAAAGACTCTGAGCAGCGCATCGGAACCGGCAAGGGCGGGGATGGTGTGACAGGAGCTCCTGTTATAGAGCTAGAGTATAAGCATTCGATTGCAATGCCGTACTTGAAGAGGCTGATATGGCGACATATCCGCGAATTTAGGGTGGTACCACGGGTATTCAAATCTCGTCCCTGAGACTACGGTCTTGGGGGTGGGATTTTTTTATTTTCGCAGCAAGCAAAGGGATTTATACCGCATACATGTAAGGTATAAGGTACGGCATACAAAATCAGACTGAGAGGATTTGAAGAACAAATGTCACAAAAACTTAAAGTTGGTATCGTTGGTGGAACAGGCATGGTTGGCCAGCGCTTCGTGCAATTGCTGGATCAGCATCCTTGGTTTGAAGTAACGGTTATTGCCGCAAGCGCAGGCTCGGCAGGCAAAACGTATGTTGAATCTGTTCAGAACAGATGGAAGCTTGACACTCCAATCCCTGAAGCGGTTAAAAATATCGTGGTACAAGACGCTTCGAAGGTCGAAGAGGTTGCTGCAGGCGTAGATTTCGTATTCTGCGCGGTAGATATGCCGAAGAAAGAGATTCAGGCGCTCGAAGAGGCTTACGCGAAGACAGGTACGCCGGTCGTGTCCAACAACTCGGCTCATCGCTGGACGGCGGACGTTCCTATGGTTATTCCTGAGATCAATCCTGAACATCTTGAAGTCATTGAGGCACAAAGAAAACGTCTGGGCACAACAACCGGCTTTATTGCGGTAAAACCGAACTGCTCGATTCAAAGTTATGTGCCGGCGCTTCATGCTTTGCGCGAATTCAAGCCAACAACGGTTGTAGCTTCGACGTATCAAGCGATCTCCGGCGCAGGCAAGAACTTTACCGACTGGCCGGAAATGCTGGATAACGTCATTCCGTATATCGGCGGCGAAGAAGAGAAGAGCGAGCAGGAGCCGCTCCGCATTTGGGGCAGCGTCGAGAACGGCGAAGTCGTGAAAGCAAGCGCTCCGCTGATTACAACGCAATGTATCCGCGTTCCGGTGACGGACGGACACCTTGCTACCGTGTTCGTAAACTTCGAGAACAAACCGTCGAAGGAAGAAATCCTTGCGCGCTGGTCCGAGTACAAAGGCCGTCCGCAAGAGCTGGGTCTGCCAAGCGCGCCGAAGCAATTCATTACGTACTTCGAAGAAGAGAACAGACCGCAAACGAAGCTTGACCGCGACATTGAAAAAGGCATGGGGGTCTCTGCCGGCCGTCTGCGCGAAGATTCCCTGTACGATTTCAAATTCGTGGGTCTGTCGCATAACACGCTCCGCGGTGCAGCGGGCGGTGCCGTATTGATCGCCGAACTGCTCAAAGCGGAAGGTTATATCCAACCGAAATAATAGAGATGATTGCAGCAAGCTCCCCCAGAATCGCTGGTAAGGAGCTTGCTGTTTTGCTTTCTTAGAGAAGGAGGAGAATAACGAATGAAATGTGCTGTTTTGGATGATTACCAGAACGTTGCCTTGAGCATGGCCGATTGGTCTTCCGTTCAGGAACGTGTTGAGGTTAGGGTATACAATCATCATTTCGAAGATCAAGATGAGCTTGTTAACGCCATACAGGATTGCGAGATTGTTGTCATCATGCGGGAAAGAACGCCATTCCGCAAGGAGCTAATGCAGCGTCTTCCCAACCTGAAGCTTCTTGTAACAAGCGGTATGCGCAACGCTTCTATTGATCTGTCGGCAGCCGCAGAACAAGGGATTACGGTATGCGGGACAAAAGGGGGAGGAGAGGGCACTACGGAGCTGACCTGGGCGCTTATTCTTGGTCTCGCCAGAAAGCTGGTGCCGGAGAATGAAGCGGTCAGAAACGGCGGCTGGCAAAGCACGATTGGCGTCGATCTTCACGGCAAAAGGCTTGGATTGCTGGGACTTGGCCATATCGGAACCAACGTAGCAAGGATCGGACAAGCGTTTGGCATGGAGGTGATGGCGTGGAGCCAGAACCTGACCGCCGAGAGAGCGGCAGCAGCGGGCGTTACGCAGGCCGCTTCCAAGGAAGAACTGCTGGAGAGCAGCGATATCGTATCGATCCACTTGGTGTTAGGAGATCGTACTCGCGGTTTGATCGGCGAAAAAGAGCTTGAGCGGATGCGGCCGACAGCCTTTCTCATTAACACCTCACGCGGCCCTATTATTGATCGTGATGCCTTGCTGGAAGCTCTTCGCAGCGGCACAATCGCCGGAGCCGGAATCGACGTATTCGAGCGGGAACCGCTGCCTCAAGACGATCCATTCCGCTCGCTGCCGAACGTCCTTGCAACCCCGCATATCGGTTACGTAACGGAAGCGGCGTACCGCGGTTTCTACAAGGGCATCGTAGAAGATATCGAAGCGTATTTGGCCGGTTCGCCGGTACACGTTCTAGAACCTCGTTTTTAAAGTTTTTAATAGTAAGCCTACCCAGTTTATAGGGTAGGCTTTTTTTCTTCTCCCCATCTAGGTTAAGGCAAACGGAGCATTCAAATGATTCTGTAGAAGCGAAGCATATGCTCCAAGGAATCCCCGAGCAATGGCGATCGGAAGAACATTTGAAGGCGCAGTTTGCTCCTTAGCCTAATCCTACCTTTCATGAATAATATTTCACTAAATGGAAGAAAATTAGAAAACCTACTAAATCGGGCAGTAAGGAGATGACGATTATGGCAAATGACGCGAAAGACAAACCAAACCAGCCGCAGGACGAATCGCGCAGAAGGTTCCTTAAATATTCCGGTACGGCTCTTGGCGGGGTAGTGCTTGGCGGGGTCATCGGAGGACTTGTAGGGTCGAATCTGAAACAGACGGGGAAGGAAGTAACTCCGGAACCCGGCAAGTCGGGAACAGCACCTGAGGATAAAGACTATAACCAGGCGTTAATGTTCTTCAACCAGAATCAGTTCCTTACGGCGGAAGCTGCTGCAGAGCGGCTTTTCCCTAAAGATGATCTGGGACCCGGAGCGAAAGAACTCGGGGTAGCCTTTTATATCGACCACCAGATGGCAAGTGCCTACGGCACCAATGCCAGGGACTATATGCAACCGCCTTATTATAAAGCGGAAGCCACGCAGGGCTATCAGCTGGTTTTTAAACGTAGAGAGCTTATTGCGCTTGGGCTTGACGCAATGAATGACTACAGCTTTACGAAACATCAGAAGCCATTTGTGGAAATCACGCCGGAAGAGCAGGATGCGGTGCTGACGGCTTTCGAAACGGATAAGACGGAAATCAAGGATATTCCTGCCTCCAACTTTTTTGCTATGTTCCTTAATCTGACGCTCGAGGGAGCTTACTCTGACCCGCTTTACGGCGGCAATCGGAATATGGCGGGCTGGAAGATGAGAAATTTCCCTGGCAACCAGATGAGCTATACCGATTACATCGAAAAAGAAGAGTTTGTAAAAATGGAACCATTAAGCTTGCATGATCATCTTGAGCTTGGGTAGATAAGGGGTGAAGCAAAATGGCAACTAAACTTCCAAAGGTTCCCGTTGTAATTGTCGGGATGGGCTGGGTTGGCGGCATTATCGCTTCGGAGCTGACGAAAGCCGGTATTTCAGTTGTAGGTCTGGAGCGGGGCAAAAGCCGGGATACGCAAGATTATTACCATGTTCACGACGAGCTCCGCTATGCCTCGCGTTATGAGCTGATGCAGGATTTGTCCAAAGAAACGGTCTCCTTCCGCAACACAATAAAAATGAGAGCGTTGCCGATGCGGACGTACGGGTCGTTCTTGCTGGGCGAAGGTTTGGGTGGCGCAGGGGTTCACTGGAACGGTCAATACTACCGGTTCCTGCCTTACGACTTTGAAATTTACAGCAAGACGGTCGAGCGTTACGGCAAGAAGAAGATTCCGGAGAACATGACGATTCGGGACTGGGGCATTACGTATGAGGAGCTTGAGCCGTATTTCGTGAAATACGAGCAGATGGCGGGCATTTCCGGCGAGTCGGAACTGCCTCCGAATATCGGGAAGATGTCCAAGCCATTCGCAACAGGTCCGATGAAAAAGTCTCCGGGCATGAAGCTGTTTGAAGATGCTGCCAAAAAGCTTGGCTACCATCCATATGTTATTCCTTCGGCCAACTTGTCCGAGCCTTACAAAAATCCGGATGGCGTAGAGAGAGCGCCATGCCAATATTGCGGGTATTGCGAACGGTTTGGCTGTGAATACGGCGCAAAGGCGGACCCGGTTGTTACCGTCCTTCCCGTTGCCAAGCAAACGGGCAAGCTAGATCTTCGCATACATTCCAATGTGACACAAATCATTCACGACGGCAAGAAAGCAACCGGTGTTACCTACGTACATACGCCAACCGGAGAAGAGTACACGCAGCCAGCCGACGTCGTTATTCTCGCAAGTTATCTCTTCTCGAATGTAAGGCTCCTTCTGCTTTCCAAGCTAGGCAAGCCATATAATCCCGATACGGATACGGGTGCCGTCGGCCGGAACTATGCCTATCAAGTAAATGGTGCCAGCACCAGCGCCTTCTACGAGGACCGCGAATTCAACCTGGCAATGGGTGCCGGGGCTCTCGGTAGCAGTATCGATGATTTCAATGGCGATAACTTTGATCATAGCGATCTAAAATTTTTGCACGGCGCGAATATCAGGTTCACGCAGACGGGGCTGAGGCCGATTCAGTATCAGCCGGTTCCGGCAGGTACGCCGAAATGGGGAGCCGAGTTCAAGAAAGCGACGATTCATAACTCGAACCGTGTGTTATCGGTTACGGGACAAGGCGCAAGCATGCCGAACCGTTATCATTATCTGGACCTTGATCCGGAGTACAAGGACGCTTTTGGCTTGCCGCTTATCCGGATGACTTTTGATTTCGAAGATCAGGATCGCGAGCTTGTGAAGTTCATTGCCCAGAAAACGAAGGAAATAGCGGATCAGATGGGCGGAACCAAGACGGAGATCCATGACTCGATCAAGCAATACAATATCGTTCCTTATCAGTCTACCCATAACACGGGCGGAACGATTATGGGATCTGATCCCAAAACTTCCGTCGTTAATAACTATCTGCAAATGTGGGATGCGGAAAATGTTTTCATCTGCGGAGCTTCCAATTTCCCGCATAACAGCGGATACAATCCGACGGCTACCGTTGGCGCATTGGCTTACCGGACGGCAGAAGGCGTGCAGAAATATATGGATAAAGGCGGTTCACTCGTGTGAGCAAACAGACCGATACGATCGAAAGCGATCTGATCAGTCACTTGTCCGAGCTCCGCAAACGCTTAATTTTTGTGGCAGGCTGGTTTCTAGCCTCTTTGTGCGTGGGGCTGTATGCAGCGCCTAAAATATTGACTTTTGTCAAAGGACATCTGGGTAACATTGAGGTGGAATGGAGCGTCTTTGCCCTCTCGGACGGCATAGCCGTATACATGAAATGCGCGCTGCTCGTAGGGATCATTCTGACGCTTCCTTTCCTCATGTATCACCTGTGGGCATTTGCAAGACCGGGCATGACGGATGGCGAAGCGAAGAGCACCTTGATCTATGTGCCTACCTCATCATTGCTCTTCGTGAGCGGAGTAATGTTCGGTTATACTGTAGCTCTGCCGATGATGATCCGGTTCATGATCAAGCTGAACCAATCGATGGGCGCTCATGAGGTATATGGCATCCAGCATTACATGTCATTTCTCATTAGTTTCCTGCTGCCAATGGGGGTTGCCTTTGAAATGCCGCTGGCGATGACTTTTCTCACCCGAATCGGGATGCTGACTCCTGACAAAATGAAGCAGGTTCGAAAATTTGCGTATGTAGGCCTGGCGGTTGTGGGAACACTTATCTCACCTCCGGATTTTGTATCCCATTTATCCGTGACCGTTCCACTAATCTTGCTATTCGAGATCAGCGCTTTTATCTCGACGCGTTACTATAGGCGGAAGCTTGCTGTACAAACGACTTAACTGTGGAGGGACATTATGTTTAACAACGTAGGAATTTCAGGGCTGATTATTATTTTGGCTATCGCTTTGATCGTATTTGGACCGGCAAAGCTGCCGCAGCTTGGACGTGCCTTTGGCGATACGCTGCGCGAGTTCCGGAATTCAACAAAAGGCATTGCCGATGACGAGCCGGAAGTCAAATCCAACGTGATCGAGCTGGAACAGACGAAAAATTAAAATCTAAAGGAGACAGCTGCCATGAAAATCAAAAAGCTGTTTATGATTGCTGCTCTTGCCGTAACCGTAATGGGAGCGGCTGCGGGCTGCGGATCAAGCTCGAAGAACAACAATAATGCCAATACAGGCGCAACCAATAACGCGGGCACCGGTACCAATGCCGGCACAAACGCCGGTAGCAATGCGGGCAATGCTGCTGCAGGCGGCGGAGCAAAAGCCATTACCGTTAAAGCGAAAAACTTTGAATTTGATCAGCCGGAAATCCGCGTTAAGCAAGGCGACAAAGTAACAATTACATTAAATAACGCAGAGGGCTTCCATGGCTTCGCGATTCCGGATTATAACGTCGATATCAAAGAAAATAACGGCACTGCGACATTTACAGCCGACAAAGCAGGCGAGCATGAATTCCATTGCTCGGTGGTGTGCGGCGCAGGCCACAGCAAGATGGTTGGCAAACTCGTCGTTGAATAAGGTTAATTTAGGAAAAGCCGCGAATTCGCGGCTTTTTGTTTTGTTTTTGGAATGGTAAGATTGTTCTTACCGCAAGTTGGGGAGATTAGCACAGAAGGAATGGTTAATGTGAGTAATAATCAAATAACCTATGTTTATTGGGATACGCTGGCGCATCCCGTGTTATATAACCGGCCTATTTATCTGGTTGCAACAGATAACGGATTGGTACAGGTTACATTGCCCCGCGAGTCGACTTTGGAGAATATTGAAGCGTGGGTAATGAAAAAAATCCCCAAAGCAATCCTAATACAAAATCCGGAAAGAGTTGCTGTGTACAAGCTCCAGCTGCAGGAATATCTGGACGGCAAACGAAAGACGTTTACGGTCGCTTTGGATTTTCGCGGCACAGCTTTTCAAAACTCCGTCTGGCAAGCATTGTTTGAAATTCCGTACGGCGAGATGAGAAGCTACGCGGAAATCGCGGAAAGAATAGGAAATCCGAAGGCTGTTCGAGCGGTTGGCACGGCAAACGGCATGAATCCGATTCCGATCGTTGTTCCCTGCCATAGGGTAATCGGCAAGAACAATACGCTCACCGGCTTCAGGGGCGGGCTGCAAATGAAAGAGGAGCTGCTCCACTTGGAGGGCGTACAAGAGTTTGTGAATAAAGGACACGAGAGATACCGCTTCTGATGATTCATATTCGTGAAATAACAATCGCTCGGAAAATTAATCTTTATCTAACACTGGATAAATACCTCCTTAATACAGCTCCTTTATCATAACGATAGAACAAACATAAAGGAGCCGAATAAAGCGATGAAAACACAAAAAACAGAACCGGCAAGAATGCCCGAATACCGGATTAGCGAGAGCGAATCGATGCAATACAAGCTGCTGTATCAAATTCGAATGGGCAATATGAGCACAAGCGAACTGGACAAGCTGCAATTCCTTTGTATAAACGAGCTCCAACAGCTGCGCGGCGAACTGGATACGATGCTGCAAGAGCTTCGCGACATGAACAAGCAAATGCAAGGCAAGAATGATGATCATACGGAAAAAGAAAAGGTAAGCATCGCTGCTTAAGAAGCAATGATGCTTTTTTTATTTGTCTTTATAGGATTTAGGACATATGTCCTTTTTGTTTTCGCCGTCTCGTCGTTTAATTAGAAGAGCGAAATGAACGAGGAGGATGACGAGGAATGAGAGGCATTCTATATGCGGTGCTGGGCGGCGTATTTCTAACCTTGCAAGGGACGGCAAATGCAGCGATTGGCGAGCATCTTGGAACATGGCAGGCCGCCGTGCTGACGCAAGGGACGGGATTTGCCGCCGCGCTGCTGATCGTATGGCTGACAGGCGACCGGTCGTGGAAACAGCTTAAACAGGTGAAGCCGCGCTACCGATTTGGAGGAGCGTTTGCAGCTTTTATCATATTCAGCAACATTACAGCCTTTCATCATAACGGAGCAGCCATTACGGTCTCGTCCGTGCTGATCGCCCAGATCCTTGTTACTTTGGGAATGGAGAAAGCCGGTTGGTTCGGTAATGCGGCAATCCGGTTAAGAGCTCCGCAATGGATCGGCATTGCCCTAATGATAACCGGGATCTTATGTTTATCGTTCTGACAGGATAAAATATCCAATAGAAAGGGGTGCGGTAAGCTTGAAAGAAATTTTGGATGATGTCCGGATCGACCGTTATCTGGCCCAATATGCGTTGGACGAAGTATTCCCAAGCTCGTTAAGACAGCACTTGGCGTTATACCGGTTCGAGCCGGGCGATACGTTGTGCAAGCAAGGGGAAATACCGGAATATATCTTCTTTCTCCTGCACGGAAAAGTGAAGGTGTTCACCACCTCGGTTGACGGGAAGACGCTGCTCATTAATTTCACCTCTCCGCTTGGCGTGCTTGGAGAGATCGAATGCTTGAACGAGCTGGAAAATTTGAATACGGTATCGGCGGTAACGCCGGTGGAGGCTGTTGCCTTTCACAAGCGTTGGCTGCGGTTATATCGGGAGGAAGTGCCGTTCCTGCAATTTATGCTGCACCTTGTCACCGAAAAGTTTTATAACAAATCGGTGTCGCTCAGCTTTAATCTCTTGTATCCGGTCGAAGTTCGGCTTGCAAGTTATTTGCTGTCCGTAACGTCCCCGGAGGATGCAAGGGTCAGCACGGCTAATTTGAAGGATATGGCGAATCTTATCGGCACAAGCTACCGGCACTTGAACCGGATTATTCTTAACTTTGCCGGCGCGAACTTGATCGAGCGCAGCAGGGGTACGCTTGTCGTAAAAGACCGCAAGGGACTTGAAGAGGCTGCCGGAAGAAATATTTACGAGAATGGACACCGGAAGGGGCAGAAATGATGTTAACGGGTATATTACTGGCATTGATGGCGGGGTCGCTGGTCAGCGTACAGAACTTGTTCAACAATAAAGTCAATGCGGCTGCGAACTCGCATACAACGACGGCTCTGGTACTTGGAACGGGTTTTATCGCTTCGTTAGTCATGGGGTTGTTGTTTGAAGGAGCGGATATGCTGAGCTGGAAGCCGATGCCTGTCTGGTTCTGGTTCAGCGGCTTGCTGGGTATAGGTGTTGTCACCTGCGTCGTCAAAGGAGTACGGCTCCTTGGTCCAAGCTATGGAACCACCATCGTAATGGCTTCCCAGCTGCTCTGCGCATTATGGTGGGATTCGGCTGGCTGGTTTGGGCTCGAGCAGGTGCCTTTCACACCGCAGAAAGCGATTGGAGTAGCGGCGCTTCTGGCAGGAATTCTTTTATTTAAGTCGAAGCCTAAGGAGAATAAGCAGCTTTTAGAGATGCAACATGATTAAAGAAGCCGCGTTCCGCGGCTTCTTTTTATGCTAAGATAAGAGGATAGCTTATGGTAAGAGAGGGAAGTACATGCAGCAAGAGAACGTACAGCTTAGATTGGAAAGAGAAGAGAACAGCTTCCTTCAAGGGGTGAAGGACTGCGTACCAACTTTGTTGGGTTATTTAAGCATCGGTTTCGCGGCCGGAGTGGTTGGTCATACTTCGGGGTTAAGCGTGCTGGAGATTACTTTGATGTCGATCCTTATTTATGCAGGCTCCGCACAATTTATTATTGCCGGAATGGTAGCCGCGCAAGGGTCGATAGCGGCAATCGTGTTCACCGTATTTATCGTAAATCTTCGGCATCTGCTGCTTAGCGCGGCATTGTCTCCTTATTTCCGTCATTTGACGGCTTTTAAGACCATGATGATTGGCACGCTCCTGACGGACGAGACTTTTGGAGTAGCGATTAATAGAGCGGCAAATACAAGGGTACTCAGCGAATCATGGATGAACGGCTTGAACGTAACGGCTTATCTCAATTGGATTCTTGCTACGATGGCAGGAGCTTTTCTGGGGCAATGGATTACGAACCCGGAGAAGTTTGGGCTCGATTTCGCTTTGTCCGCCATGTTTATTGGACTGCTGGTCTTGCAATTATTGGGGCGCCAGAAGCTGTTCAGGGATTTGGTCGTTGTCGTAAGCGCGGTAATTATCGTTGTTGGAGCAAGTATGGTGACATCGGGAAGCGTGGCGATCATAATCGCAACCGTAAGTGCTGCAACAATAGGAGTGTTGATTGAACGATGGAAATAAGATGGGATATTCTTGCAATTATCATAGGTGCTTCGATTGTTACTTTTATTCCGCGGGTGCTGCCGCTGGTTGTGCTCAGCAGATTGCAAATTCCGGATTTGGCGATGCGATGGTTAAGCTATATACCGGTTGCGGTTATGGCTGCCTTATTAGGCAATGAACTGCTGATGACCGATGGCAAGCTTACATCATTTAAGGATAACATCGAATTGTTTGCCGCGCTGCCTACCTTCCTGGTGGCGATCTTTACGCGCAGCCTGCTTTGCACAATCATTACGGGCGTAGTAAGCGTCATGTTGTTACGGTTGATTATGTATTCCTGACACTCATAAAGGAGATGAGAACATGAATCTAACGATCAGGCAAGAAATGCCCGGCGATTACAGCAGAACGGAAATCGTAGTTCGGAAGGCGTTCGCCAAGCTGGAGGTCAGTGATCAAGACGAGCATAATTTGGTTGCCCGTATCCGGAGCGCAGACAGCTTTATTCCCGAATTATCTTTAGTCGCCGAATTGAACGATGAGATCGTAGGACATGTATTGTTATCCGGCATTACAATTCGTTACGGGGAAGAAGAGTCGGTTTCCCTTGCACTTGCGCCTGTATCGGTACATCCGGAGTACCAGGATAGGGGGATTGGGAGCAAGCTGATTCGCGAAGCTTTGCAGCGTGCGGAAGCTTTGGAATATCCATCGGTCATTGTTCTGGGGCATCCGGAGTATTATCCGAAGTTTGGGTTCGAAAAAGCAAGCAAGTGGGGAATCCGTGCGCCATTCGAAGTATCCGATGATGTATTTATGGCATTGGAGCTTAAGAAAAACAGCCTGAAATCCGGAGTAGTTGAATACCCGAGTGTATTCTTTTCCGGCTAGAAACGGGGTCTGCGTATATCGCAGACCTTATTGCATTTTCTCGTTAAATTAGGTCCTACGTACAGAAAACGGGTCTTATCTGCGAATTATTATCCAAGACAAAAGTAACAGGTTGTTGCAGCTAACTTGGAGGAAGGTATATGAGATCAGCGATTCATCAACAAAAAGCAAAAAAACGCGGATTATGGAAGAAACTCGTCCTTATTATTATGATCGCCGGCGTTATTGCCGCAGTAGTTGGAGTACTAGCATTTAAACTGCTGGTCGCTAGGCAGGATGTGTCCTTGCTGGAGGAGCCGCTGCCGGCGGCCACGATCATTTACGATCAGAATAACGAAGAAGCGCTTCGCATTTCGCCGAAAAAAGCGGAGGCCGTCAGCTATGACAGCCTGCCGGAGCAACTTATCGAAGCGGTAGTCGCCGTAGAGGACAAACGTTTCTTCGAGCATAAAGGAACGGATTTGCAAGGGATTGGCCGTGCGATGGTAACCAATCTGACAAACGGCAAGACGGTGCAGGGGGCAAGCACCATCACGCAGCAGCTGGCGAAAAACGTGTTTCTCAGCCAGGAACGGACCTGGACCCGGAAGTGGAAGGAGCTTCTGCTCGCCGAAAAAATCGAGGAAAATTACGATAAACAGCAGATTATAACCTTTTACTTGAACCAGATTTATTTTGGCGAAGGGGCTTGGGGGATTAAGAAGGCTTCCGAGGTGTACTTCGGCATTCCGGTGAACGAACTGTCGCTTACGCAGTCTGCGCTGCTTGCCGGGATTATCAAGGCGCCTTCGGCACTCTCGCCCTACAGCCATCCGGAAGAAGCGAAAGCCCGCAGAAACGTGGTGTTAAAGCTTATGAAGGATCAAGGCAAGATTGAACAAGCTACATACGAGGCTTCGGTAAAGGAGCCGCTTCATATTCAAAGCTCAAAGCCAAGCAGCAGCGACGCCATGAAATACCCGTATTTTATCGATCAGGTCATTCGCGAGGCAAGCCAGAAGTATGGGCTAACGGAAAATGAAGTGCTTCACGGAGGATTCCGGATCTATACGACCCTGGATACGAAAATGCAGGAGGCCGCCGAGCAAGTTTATTCGGAAGACAGCCTCTTTCCGGCGAGCAGCCCGGATCAGCTGATTCAAAGCGGTGCGGTGCTTGTAGATCCTAGAGACGGAGGGATACGGGCTCTTATCGGCGGCCGCGGCGAGCAGCCGTTCCGCGGCTTTAACCGGGCGGTGCAGTTGAAACGCCAGCCGGGCTCTACGATGAAGCCGATATCGGTGTATACGCCTGCATTGGAGCGGGGTTATTCTCCGGACAGTACCTTAATGGATGAACCGGTCAATTTCGGAGGTTATCAGCCTAAAAATGCGGGCGGGGGCTATCATGGCGAAGTATCGATCTATGAAGCTTTGATCCATTCTTATAATGTGCCTGCGGTGTCGCTGCTCAATGAGATGGGGATTGATGCAGGGATGGAAGCCGCCAAACGGTTCGGCATAGAGCTTACGGATGCGGACCGGACGCTGGGACTTGCTTTAGGCGGATTGCAGGAAGGAGTGTCGCCGCTGGCAATGGCTGAAGCTTTTGGCGTATTCGCGAATGACGGAACACGGATACCGGCTCATTCCATTACGCGGATCGAGTCGGCGGAAGGGGAAACAACAGCTGAATTCGATTCCAACGGCAGCGTAAAAGTGACGGAGCCCGCGATTGCCCGGACGATGACTGCGATGCTTGAAGGAGTCGTCAAGGAAGGCACAGGCGTAGCTGCAGCTCTTGGCGATCGTCAGGTAGCCGGCAAGACGGGTACAACCGAAATGCCGGGAACCGGCGGACAAGGGATGAAGGACAATTGGTTTGTCGGATATACGCCGCAGCTGGTTGGTTCGGTCTGGCTTGGTTATGACCATACGGATACCGATCATTATTTGACCACAACCTCGAAGGCCGCGGCAGCCGTATTCCAAAAGCTGATGAGCGAAGCTCTTCAAGACGAGCCGGTAATGGCCTTTGCGAAAGCACCGGGGATTCCGAAGAAGCCTAAAGAGAGCGAAAAAGCAACGGAAGAGAAAGAACATAAGAAGGACAAGGATAAGGAAAAGAAAAAATTAGAGAAAGAGAAAAAGAAAGAAGAGAAGAAGAAAGAGAAAGAAGATAAAAAGAAAGAGCATCAAGGCAAGGGGAAAGGAAAAAAAGATAAGAATGAGCATGATTGAGATCAAACAGCATTCGGATAAGGCCATTATTGTAGCCCATGAGATTTATGGGCTGAACAGACATATCTCATCGGTAAGTACGGCATTGGCTGCCCAAGGCTATGATGTGTATGCTCCGGACTTGCTCAATGGGAAGAAGCCTTTTGATTATGACCAAGAGCAAGAGGCTTACGGGAATTTTATGGAGCATGTCGGATTCGATCAAGCATCCGAAGCCATACTAAGATTAGCCGATCAGCTAAAGCCCCAATACCGTCAGGTATACCTGGTCGGATTCAGTATCGGGGCAACCGCATCCTGGATGTGCAGCATCAGCCCCGATATCTCGGCGGTGGTGGGCTATTATGGCTCCCGTATCCGGAGTTATAGGGAGATCAATCCTGCCTGTCCGGTGTTATTGTTTTATCCGGAGGTCGAGCCTTCATTTGACGTAGACCAAGTCATGGCTGAATTGCAGGTCAAGACGCAGGTTATTACCCGCAAATTCAACGGAAATCATGGCTTTGGCGATCCTTATTCCAAGAGGTACGTCCAAGCGTCGGCGGATGAAGCTTTTGCCCAGATGGTGGATTTTCTCAAATCCATTGGTTGAAATTCAAAAAAGGGTATGTTAAGATACCTGTAATTTAAGGATTGGGGATGAAAAAGATATGTAGGATTTTCTTGCGACGGTATACGAGAATAAAACGAACGATAACGATCTGTTTCGATTGTTTTATTTTTCTATGCGCAAGAGAGTTACTGCATCTTTTTCACTCAGGCGAATATCCCTTTCCGACCTATTGGATGGTTATCCAAGGGCTGGATTTGACGTATTCATTTGAGCTGTGGGAAAGGTAACTTTCTTGCAGCTCTTTTTGATTACTGGGGGAATTCATATGTCACTGATTAACGTATCGAATCTTACGTTTGCCCATGACGGCAGCTACGATAATATTTTTGAAAATGTCAGCTTTCAGCTTGATACGAGCTGGAAGCTGGGCTTTACAGGACGCAACGGCCGGGGAAAAACAACCTTTATGAACCTGCTGCTTGGCAAATACGAGTACAGCGGGCATATTTCGGCGAATGTAACGTTTGAGTACTTTCCGTTCCGGGTAGAGCATCCGGAATATCTGACGACGGATGTCGTAGAGGAGATTTACCCGGATTACCAGCAATGGGAGCTCATGCGCGAATTGACGCTGCTTCAGGTATCCGATGATGTCTTGTACCGGCCGTTCAATACGTTGTCGAACGGGGAACAGACGAAGGTGCTGCTTGCCGCTTTGTTCCTGAAAGAGAACAGCTTCCTGCTTATCGACGAACCAACCAACCACTTGGACATGAGCGCGCGGAAGCTGGTCAGCCAATATTTGAACGGCAAGAGCGGATTTATCCTCGTCTCCCATGACCGCACCTTCCTCGATCATTGCGTGGACCATATTCTCTCCATCAACCGAACGAATATCGAAATCCAGAAGGGCAATTTCACCGAGTGGTGGGAGAACAAAGAACGGCAGGATCAATACGAGCTGGCGGAGAACGATAAGCTGAAGAAAGATATTAAGCGGCTGTCGGATGCGGCGAAACGTACCAATAACTGGTCGCATGAAGTAGAGAAAACAAAGAACGGAACCAGAAATTCCGGCTCCAAGGTAGATAAAGGTTACATTGGACATAAAGCAGCTAAAATGATGAAGCGTTCGAAGTCGATGGAGCGGCGTCAGCAATCGGCCATTGACGAGAAGTCCATGCTGCTGAAAAATATCGAGTCTTCCGACAGCCTGAAGCTCGAGCAGCTCGTTTACCATAAGCCCCAGCTTCTGGAGCTGGAGCGGGTCTCGATTTATTACGGGGACAAGGAAGTATGCTCGGACATCAGCTTTACGATCGAGCAGGGGGAGCGTATCGCGCTTTCCGGCCGGAACGGCTCGGGCAAATCCAGTCTTCTTAAGCTCATCATCGGGGAAGATTTAACCTATACCGGGACATTCCGGAAGGGAAGCAACCTCAAGATCTCTTATGTATCCCAGGATACCTCCCACTTGCGGGGCAACTTGACGGATTACGCGAGAGAGCACGGAATCGACGAAAGTCTCTTTAAGGCTATTCTGCGCAAGTTGGATTTCTCCCGGATTCAGTTCGAAAAGGATATTTCCGCCTTCAGCGGAGGCCAGAAGAAGAAAGTCTTGATAGCGAAAAGCTTAAGCGAGAAAGCGCATCTCCATATATGGGATGAACCTTTGAATTTTATCGATGTCATCTCCCGCATGCAGATCGAAGAGCTTCTATTGGAGCATTCGCCAACTATACTATTTGTTGAGCATGACCGGGCCTTCTGCGAAAATATCGCAACCAAAATTGTTGAGTTGTAGCGGGGTAAAAAATAAGGCCGTCCTTCAGTTAAGAAGGGCGGCCTTGTTTGATGAAGGATAAAAAATAAAAGCCCCGTTTGGACAACGGGACGGATTTTACGATTGCGTATCAAAAAGAATCATGCTATAGTAATAAAACCTCTGCATGAAAAATTTATGTATGGGCGTAGATAGAACATCTTATCTACACTTATATAATATCATGCGGCGCATGCGGTTGTCAAATGTCAAACGTTTATTTTCGAGATTTTTTTAAAAAGTCGAGAAGGAGTGTGTTTATAGTTATGATGCAAAAAGAATGGGATCAGGAGCAAAGCCGTCTTCATGAAGTGAAAGATAAGCTGAAAGAAAAAATTGCGGAGCTCGAACCCGAAGTGGATCAGCTGTACGGTCAGGCTTCGAACATACGCAGGCACTTCTGGGAGGAAGTGACCGTCAACACGGCCTCGGATGAGGATTTCGAAGAAACGTTCTTCAGCATCAATCAGCAGGCCGCGTTATTGTCGGAGCGGGAGCGTACCCACGAGAAACGGCGGCAGCAATGGAAAAGCCTGAAACGGCTTCAGCAATCTCCGTATTTCGGACGCATTGATTTTAAGGAGGACGACATGATTGAGGCGGAACAGGTCTATATCGGATTGTCGTCTTTTCTGGCTTCGGACGGAATGAACTTCCTGATCTACGATTGGCGGACGCCGATCGCCAGCCTCTATTACGATTATTCACCGGGTCCCGCTTCCTACACGACGCCCGGCGGACAGATAACGGGAAATATGGAGCTTAAACGGCAGTACCAGATCAAGGATGGCAAGCTCCTTAATTTCTTTGATGCCAGCGTCACGATAGGCGATTCCATGCTGCAGCAGGTGCTTGGCCAAGGCGCCAATAACCAGATGAAAAGCATTGTAGCCACGATCCAGAAGGAACAAAACGCGATTATCCGCAATGATACCAGCCGGATGCTGATCGTGCAGGGAGTGGCCGGAAGCGGGAAAACCTCGGCTGCCCTTCAGCGTGCAGCGTATTTGCTATATAAACACAGGGAGCGGTTGACGGCTGACCAGATTGTTCTTTTCTCCCCCAATCCGATGTTTAACAGTTACGTTTCTACCGTTCTTCCCGAGCTTGGCGAGGAAAACATGCAGCAGACGACCTTCCAGGAATATTTGAACTACTGGCTCGGTGAGGCCATGAATCTGGAAGATCCGTTCGAACAAATCGAATATGTGCTGACGCAGGAGTCGGCGGTCGGATACGAAGCGCGGGTTGACGGTATCCGGTACAAAGCATCCGAAGCTTTCCTGATTGCGCTGCAGAAATACGCGGGATGGTTAAGCGAGGAAGGCATGTTGTTTAAGAGTATACGTTTCCGGGATCGCGAACTGATTACTTCGAAGCAATTATACGAGCAATTTTACGGTTATGACGCGTCTGTCCGCCTGGCTAACCGGATAATCTTGCTGCAGGAATGGGTATTGAAAGAGCTGCGGAAATTTGCGCGTAACGAACTGGCTGCGGAGTGGGTGGATAAAGAGCTTGATTACCTGGACAATGATCAGTACGTGGAGGCTTACAGCGAGATCTTGAAGAAGTTCCAGCGCGACGAAGAGCTGTTTGACGTTTCAGAACGTTATGCGAAAGCCCTGGACCGCGCCAACAAGTTTACGAATCAAGGCGAGGATCAAATCTTCGACTTCTCCGAACAGCAGGAAGACCTGCTGCGCCAGATGATCGTGAAGGAGCATTTCAAGCCTTTGCGCCGGATGGTGAAGAAAATGAAGTTCGTGGATGTAAACGGTCTTTACGCGCAGCTGTTTGACGAAGAGGGATCGGCCTACAGCCGAATGACCGAAGCTGCCGAAGTGCCTGCTAACTGGCCGGAG
The DNA here is from genome assembly GCF_037147795.1 of Paenibacillus sp. MMO-177. Taxonomy (NCBI): domain Bacteria; kingdom Bacillati; phylum Bacillota; class Bacilli; order Caryophanales; family Paenibacillaceae; genus Paenibacillus; species Paenibacillus sp. MMO-177. The sequence continues at coordinate 203,141 of NZ_JBBCUR010000002.1, forward strand.
ATTTGCAGGCAGACGAAGGAGAAGCTGGGCAACCAAGAGTTGTTTTACGAAGACGCAACCCCTTATCTGTTCTTGAAGGAATTAATTGAAGGCTCCCGGATGAATACGATTGTCCGCCATATCTTCGTGGATGAGGGCCAGGATTATTCGCCATTCCAGTATGCGTTCCTTAAGAAGCTCTTCCCGAATGCCCGCATGACCGTGCTTGGCGATTTCGGCCAGGCGATCTTTACCCAATCTTCCAAGTTGGGCGGAGGAGATTCTCCGCTGCTTAAGCTGTACGGGGAAGAGAACACCACTCTCATTCCGCTCTTGCAAAGCTACCGGTCGACGAAAGAGATCGTGGAGTTCACGCGGCTGATGCTCCCTGGCGGCGAAGAGATTGTTCCGTTCGAGCGTCATGGTGAAAAGCCGTTGATTACAACGGCTGGGAGCCGCGAAGCGCTGCTTCGCCAGCTTGTTCATGATCTGGAATCGCTCAAGGCGGAAGGTAACCGTTCAATCGCCGTTATCGCGAAGAACGCAGCCGAGAGCAAGGAAGCTTACGAGGCATTAACCTCATGCGGAATGGAATCTATTCGCCTGGTAACGACGGAAACTTTAACCTTCGAGTCCGGAATTATGGTTATCCCGGCTTATCTGGCCAAAGGAGTGGAATTCGACGCCGTCGCAATCTACGACGCATCGTCGGAGTCCTATAACCGCGAAAGCGAAAGGAAGCTGTTCTATACGGCGTGCACTCGCGCGATGCATCGGCTCCACCTCTACATTTGCGGGGAATGGGCGCCTTATTTGAATTCTCTGAGCAGTGAGCTATACGAGCTTCAGGTTTTGGAATAAGCATCGGCCAGTTCCGAGAAGTACCGGATCGTACAATCTCGAAAAGAAGCGGCAGCTTGAGTCAGGTACCGTCCCTTGGGCCAATGAAGCGAGATGGAACGTTCGCAATACCCTTCCTTCAAAGGGATGGTAACTACATCAGGTCCGGTTGAACCTCCCCAGGTGATGGCCGGAAGAAAAGCAAGGCCTTGACCAGCCCGAATGAGACCGCGGACAGTGGCCGGATCGTCGCTTTCGAACTGAATGCGAGGCGTGAAGCCGGCAAGCCGGCAGAAAGCGTCCGTTGTCTCGCGCAGCGATTTGCCGGGAGGGAGGCTGATGAATCGTTCCTCCTTCAATTCCTCCAGGCTGATCCGGTCGCGCTTCGCAAGACGATGCTCGGAAGGAAGCGCAACGACAATCTTCTCCCGCAGCAAGGCGACCGAATGACAGCCGGGAGGAGGAACGGCGCCGTCTGACAGGCATAAATCAAAGTCAAAAGCGTGTTCGCTTGGCAACGCATGCTGAAGCAAATGGAATTGCGTATCCGGCTTGTTCTTACGGTATTCGGCAAGGAGACCCGGAAGGAGATGAGAGGAGACGCGTACATCAAGCGTAATGTATTCGGAAGGAGACTCAACCAAATCCTGCAGCTCCCGCTTTCCATCCTCCAAAGATTGAAGCGCGATATCCACTTTGCTCAGAAAATGAATGCCATGCTCGTTAAGCCGGATTGATTTGTTGGTGCGCTCGAACAGCTTTACTCCCAGCTCCGCTTCGAGGGAAGCGATCGTTTTGCTAAGGGCAGGCTGGGAGATATGCAAATGCCGTGCAGCTTGCGTCATATGCTGCAATCGCGCGGTCGTCTGAAAATATTTCAATTGCAGGAGCTCCATTGGATTCACCTATTCTTTCTTTTTCGTTATAACCTGTAGTTTATAATTGCTATGCCTAAATATATATTAGAGTTCATGGATTCTCAAGACTATAATGGTCACATCACAATACGGATGGGAGAATGGCTCTATTGATTATTCAAACGTCATCTGGACACGTAAAAGGCGTTCAATTAAACGGATGTTATGCATATAGAGGGATTCCTTATGCTGCAGCACCGGTCGGAAAGCTGAGGTTTAAACCGCCTCAAGTCCCTCCGGCATGGGAGGGAGTTCGGGACTGCCGTTCTTTTGGGCCAATCGCACATCAGAGTGTAGACCCTAACCGTACTTTTCCGGAGCTTGCGTATTCGGAGGACTGTTTGAATCTGAATGTCTGGACATCCGGTCCTGGCAAGCAGCTTCGTCCTGTTCTTGTATATATCCATGGTGGCGGATTTATAGGCGGGAAGGGTGCGGACTGCGACGGCAGCCGCTATGCCGCGGAAGAAGATTTTGTATTCGTCTCGCTGAACTACCGGCTTGGAGCGCTAGGTTTTCTTGCCTTGGAGGAGATTCTTGGCGAGAAATATGCAACATCCGGAAATAACGGCATGCTGGACATTATCGCTGCGCTGCGCTGGGTACAGACCAATATTGCCGCCTTTGGCGGAGATCCTGCCCGCGTGACCGTGATGGGGAATTCCGCCGGTGCCAAGTGTACGGCAACCTTGTATACGATGAAGGCTGCCGAAGGACTGTTCCATCGGGCTGTAGCCCAAAGCGGGGCGACTCAATCCATAAGGGACAAGAAGACGGCCGCCTTAACGGCTAGCCGGCTTCTTCATGCGTTAGGGCTGAAGCCGGAAGAAGCGGAGCGGCTTCTTGAACTGCCTGCGGAGCAGCTGATCCAGGCTCAGATGAAGGTAGGACCGGACACGGCCGGCAATCTTCATATGTTTGGGCCCGTTGCGGACGGCATTCTTATTCCTATTGACCCCATCCGGTATCTCACAGAAGCAGAGAAGCTGCCGCCGCTCTTGATCGGATCAAACGAGGACGAAGCGGCATCGTTTATCTTTTATGATCCGGGCTTACAGAAGCCTGATGCAGACACGTTAAGTAGACTGTTTGGCGAGAATCAGCAGGAGGTATGGCATTCCTTCTTCCGTCATTCCGAGACGTTACCCGTGGAAAAGGCATGGAGCAAAGCGTTGACCGAGCATTTGTATGCGATTGGCTGCATGCAGCTCGCGCAAGCGGTTGCGGCTTCGGGAGCGCCGGTATGGATGTACAGGCTAACGTACGGAGGCTGGCTAGGAGCCATTCACGGTTACGAAGGAAGCTTGATTAACTTTGCGGAAAACCCAAAGCGTGATCTCTCCAATGAAGCAAACGATCCTTATTTCATTGCGGATGAAGCCGCAGGTCTAGCTGCCGGCATGCGCGCAGGGTGGAACGCGTTCATCCGCTGCGGTGACCCGAATACCCCTGAGCTGCCGGAATGGCCGGAATATGGTCCTAATCAATCCGTCATGATGCTTCAGCTGAATAGCTTTGTTCAAGAGAACTTAACGCCGCCAATAGGGATTTCCGTGCAGCATCAGGTTTGGAGGACGTAAGAGATGATATTTGTCGAAGTGACAGCCGCAATGCTGCTTCTAGGGCTACTGCTTGGATTTGTTGGGGCAGGGGGATCGGGCTTTATTATTGCGATCTTAACGGTTGCATTCGGTTATCCGATTCATACGGCGCTTGGCACGGCTCTTGCGGCTATGTTCTTTTCTTCGTTATCCGGGTCTGTCAGCCATTATCGCGAAGGCAATATGATTCTGAAGACCGGCGCCATTGTTGGCCTGGCAGGCGCGGCAGGCGCCTGGGTCAGCTCGGGCTGGTCTTCCTTTATTCCGGAGGACAAGTTAGGCTGGATGACTTCGGGCATGCTGTTCAGCTCCGGTCTGGCTCTCTGGTTCAGAATGGTCTATCAGGCTAAGCATGGCGAGAAAAGTTCGTCCGCTCCAGTGAAAACCAGCGGCATGAAGTTCTATGCGTCAGCTGTCTCAATCGGATTAGTTACAGGGGCATTGTCTGGACTGTTCGGGATTGGCTCAACGCCCTTTATCCAGCTTGGGCTTATGCTCCTTCTTGGCATGTCCATGCGTTTCGCGGCAGGAACGACAATGCTCGTTATTATGCCTATCGCATTAGCGGGAGGAGCCGGTTATTACTCTGTCGGCTATCTGGACATTCAACTGCTTATCGCCGTTGTGATCGGCACGATGCTAGGCTCTTATACCGGCGCGAAATTCACGAAACGCGTGCCGGCGGTTATGCTCAAAACCTGCATGGTGTTAACGCCAATGCTTGGCGCTGCGATTTTGCTCATTTAAAAAGGACTCCGGAAGGGTTGCATCGAACTCCTTATTATCCTAATGCGACTGAAGGGGGCTGAATTGCAAGTGAGCAAGAATACTGCGTTAATGGTTATCGATGTTCAGAACGGCATGTTTCTGGAGGAGTATCCCATCCACGAAGATGAAAGGCTGTTAAACCGTATTAACCTGCTTCTCGCCAAGGCGCGGGAAAGTCAGATTCCGGTTATCTATGTACAGCATAACGAAGAACAGGGAGCTCCGCTGGAGACTCATTCACAGGGATGGGAGATACACTCCGCCATCGCGCCGGCCCCTCAAGATCTTGTTATTCAGAAATACGAGCCGGATTCTTTCCACGAGACAAATCTTCAGGAGGAACTGACCGCCAGAGGGATTAATAAGCTGGTTCTGTCCGGTCTGCAGACGGACTGTTGCATTGACGCGACATCCCGCCGAGCGGTTGAACTGGGCTACGACGTGACGGTAGTAAAGGATGCTCACAGCACATGCGGACAAGGCTCCCGCAGCGCGGCGCAGATCATTGACGAGTACAACCAGTCATTTGCCGAACGGGTCAATCTCATCGAAACATCAGGGGTTGAATTTAATTAACTACGTTAATTATAGGTTGAATTTAGTTAATGGAGTTAATTATTAATCACACGAATAACAAAGGAGTCTGCCGAACAGATGGGTTATATCGAAGAAGTAACCAAGGACTTATATCATTACCTTCCTCCATTAACGGGCAAGGATGACCTGGATTCGTTCTGGAGCGCTACGATTGAACAGGCAAAGTCAGTGCCGCTTCAGCCGGAACGGACAGAGATAAATTATTCCAGCAAGCATGTCAAGGTATATGATATCGCGTTTAACGGCTTGGATGAGACAAGAATCCGCGGCTGGCTAATTGTCCCCGCCTTTCTGAAGCAAGAAAAATATCCGTGCCTTATCCATTACCATGGCTTCTCGGGAAGCCGCGGAGAGCCTGCCGGCCATATGCATTGGGTGATGATGGGCATGGCTGTTCTTGCGGTGGATTGCCGGGACCAGGGAGGCCCGACGGGCAACGGCGCCAGCTACACGCATGGCTTCCTGTCGAATGTCGCCAGCAAAGGCGTACATAACAAATGGGAATATTACTACCGTTATGCCTATATGGACTGTCTGAAGGCCGTCGATTTTGCATGCGCGCAGGCGGATATTGATGCCGACAAATTGATCATCGAAGGCGGAAGCCAAGGCGGGGCGCTCGGCATGGCGGTCGTTGCGCTGGACAACCGTCCGAAGCTCGCCATGGTGGATGTTCCGAGCAACAGCAATCTGGTAGCCCGCATTGAAGGGAATCACGGGGCGTTTGGCGCGGTAGCCGAATATTTGAAGCGGCATCCGGAACAAACCGATCTTGTCATGGACAACTTAAGCTATTTCGATACGATGAATCTGGCACATCGGATTGCTTGCCCGGTGCTTGCCTCGGTTGCTCTTAAGGACGAGACTTGTCCGGCCCAAATGTATTTTGCCACCTACAACCGCATTCGGACGGAGAAAGAGATCGTCATTTATCCGTTTAACGGGCATGAGGGCGGAGGCGGCAGGCAGACCGAGGTAAAACTGGCCTATCTAGCAGAGCATTTCAGCGAATGGTTTGAATAAAGGAAAGCAAAAGGAGCTTACGACCGACGATATCTCGTTGGCATAAGCTCCTTTTTTGTTTATGGCAAAGTCGCGAGATACGGCTTCACGGTTCTGGCCAATAAATAACTGCTTGATGCGTCCCAGTTAATCGACCAGGTCATCGCGCCGCGGAAATCCGGATATTTCGCTACCGGTTTATACGTGCCGCAATCACTGCCGGTAGCCAGACATTTAACCGCCTGGTTCACAACCGACGGAGCGACATAACCGCCGCCTGCCGCCGATGTGGTAGCCGGTACGCCGATACCGAGCTGCGATGGGGCAACCCATTGCAAAGTGAGGTCGGAAAGGGCTGTCAGGAAATCAACGGTTCCTTGGGAGTAACATTTGCCGTCACGGCCCAGCATGCAGCCTGAATTATAGTACTGAACATTAATGACCGAAGTAATGTCCTTCAGGTTGTTATAGAGCTGCATATATGAAGTATTCGCATTCTGCATATCAATGGTTTGAGGCGCCATGGTCAGAACAAATCCGGAGCCGACTTTTTGCTGAAGCTGTCGGACCGCGGAGGTGAGATTCGATACATTCATGCCATTCTCCAGGTCGATATCGATGCCGTCAAAACCAAACTGGGTGATGAGAGCGTACATGCTGTCCACAAAGTTCGTTACGTTAGGCGAAGCGCTATTCAAGTTAATATTGCCTTTCTCGCCGCCAACGGACAAAATGACTTTTTTGCCTTGCGAATGCTTCTGGCTGATATCACTGATTAGGTTGGCGTTGGTATAGCCGCCAAGCGCCGAGGATAAGCTCGAATCCACGCTGAACGTGACTCCGCCGGGTTTGGCCTGGTCCATCTCGGCAAAGGAGACAACGATAATATCGTATTCGCTTGGCACATCGCCGAGCTTCACGTTAGTAGCGCCATTCACGAAGTTCTGCCAGTAACCGGTCAGCGTATGCTTCGGCAGACTGCCGCCTCCCGTATTCGCTGGACTTGTAGTGACGCTTAAAGTATTACTTGCTGCGGATACATTGCCGGCTGCGTCTTTCGCTTTGACCGTAAAGCTATAGGCCGTAGAAGCGGTGAGTCCCGTAACCGTAGCGGTTGTGCCTGTAACGGAAAGGGCGAGCGTGGCACCTCTATAGACATCATAGCCGGTTACTCCGACATTATCGGTGGAGGCATTCCAAGCGAGCGATACGCTGGTTGAAGTCGTTGCCGTCGATCGCAAATTGGCAGGGGCGGAAGGGGCTGTCTGATCGGAAGCCGGGGCCGAAGTTGTGGCATTAACCGCGGTGCTGGCTGCCGAGGAGTTACCGGCCGCATCCTTCGCTTTTACGGTATAGGAGTATGAGGTATTGGCGCTAAGTCCCGTGTTCGTAAAAGTAAGAGTGCTGCTGTTCGTGCTGCCTGCAAGCGTGGCTCCGCGATAAACATCATAGCCGGTTACACCGACATTATCGGTAGATGCATTCCAGGCTATCGTAATGCTTGATGAGGTGGTAGCCGTAACCCGGACATTACCCGGTACGCTTGGTGATGTCGTGTCTCCGCCGCCTTGGACAGGGCTCCACAAAGCAGGTACAACGGGCGGTTCCCAGCCTGTGAGGGAAGTGTGGCTCTGGATGCATTTGTAAGTCGTGCCGTTGTATGTAACGGTGTCGTTTACGGCATAGGACACATTTGGTGCCCAGGCACCTCTGTCCGCCGCATTTGCCGCCGTAGGAATAAACGTCAGCAGCATGGCAAGAGCCAAAACAAGGGATAGCAGTCTGCGGGTGAAGGCGTGATGAGGACTTACTTTGGTCATCATTAATTCCTCCTATTCATCCTGAACTATCTTGCAGGACTATTATGAAATGGCAAAGCGTTTCTCTCAAGGAGGAAAAACGTACGATCCCGGGATACTATTTCATTCGGAGAGTGACGCCATATGGTTACCCTGTATTAGCATTGGACCCATTTATTTGACAAGCTGTCTATTACTCGTGTTCTAGCCGCAGACGCAGGCTGGACGGCGGGCTTCTAATTAAATTTCTTAAATAAAGAGTTGCAAGCCGTTAGGTTTGCAACTTTTTTTCTGCTCAGATGATGCTATACTTATAAGACTGGAATTTTGCGATAAACCGACAGTCATGAGGTGTAGTAGGATAATGAACGAGAATGATCTTAGAATCATAAAGACGAAGAAGGCTTTGCATGAGGCTTTGCTTGCCTTGCTAAAAAAGCAGACATTGGAGTCCATCTCCGTCTCCATGCTGTGCCGGGAGGCCGGCGTCAATCGGGGAACCTTTTATTTGCATTACAATGATGTAGGAGCATTGTTCGACGAGCATCTGAATAGCTTGCTCAAGGATTTGGAGGAGTCTTATTACGAGCCTTACCGGCAAGTGGCCGAATTGAATCACAGCTTGCTCGACCCTAGTTCCATCCGGATTTTCCACCATGTGAAGAAGTACCAGCCCTTCTATGAAATCGTGTTTGACAAAAGATCTTCTATTTCCTACTACTACTCTTTATTCGAGAAGATTAAGGCTCTTATCATTGAAAGCACCGGGCTAAGCGGGCAGAGCAATATGTTTCTTGTTGCTTATCAGGTGAATGCTATCATGGGGCTGTTGATTCAATGGAATGAGGAAGGCTTCAGCCAGACGCCTGAGCATATGAGCGGGCAGTTGAGCCATATTTTCAAAACGATGTATCAAGCTCCAGTCCATTGAAAGTGAAACCGCGGGGAACGCGGTTTTTTTTGTTTCCGCATTAAAAATAAATCGCTTGACTTTCCGCAGCGTTCCTACGGGGGCTTGACAGCCGTGTGATATAGTAAGAAGCGAATGAACGTTTCAGGGGAGGAAATAATGTTCCAATATAATGATCAAACCTATACAGGCGTTAACTTTGGTACGCAAGATTTAAGATTTGGCGAGCTGATCGGCTGCACGTTTGTCCGCTGCTCGTTCGCGGGCGGTTCATTGGAGGAGCTAAGTTCAATAAACTGCAGATTCGTCGAATGCGATTTCCGCGGCGCTATGCTAAACGGTTCGATTCATAAAGAATCTGCGTTCGAGAATTGCAATTTTAACGGGGCTAATCTGTTTGTGGTCAAATTTGACGCATGCAAAATGACGGGGTCGGACTTCACCAACTCCACGATGGACGGGATCAGCATCGTACAGGGAGATTGGTCATACACCAACTTGCGGCATGCGAGGCTAGTGAAGCAGGATCTGAGAGGAATCAAGTTTCATGAGGCGGATATGTCCGGCGCGAATTTGGAGAAAGCCGATCTGCGGGATTCCGATCTGTCGATGGCCGTGCTGGCCAAAGCGACGCTGCAAGATACCGACGTAAGAGGGGCAAAGATGGAAGGTGTGGATTTTAAATCTTTCTCGGTTGCAGGCTTGAGAATGGACCGTGAGCAAACCGTCTTATTTGCGCTATCGCATGGGGCAAAGATTAAGTGAATGTGAGGTGCACGCGCTACAGCAACAATTACCGCTTGCTTCTCGTTTAAAGAGTAATATCTGGCAATACGCTTTTTGGGGAGTGGCAGGAATGAAGAGAATAACCGTTTCGAAAATGCTCGTTATCGCCTTAACGCTTAGTATGGTGGCCATCCTTCTAAGCGTAATTGCATTGGGCTACTTGCTAAGCACGATTTAAAGTTGTTTTCTAACGAAGAATAAACCGCTTGACGGTTTATTCTAATCAAAGTTATTATAGACACATGAAGTCTGTGATTAGGAGCTTATCATCATGAAATATTCAAAGGCGACGAACTATGCTTTACACACCATGGCCTTCCTCATTGCCGCAGCGCCGGACAGACCGGTTGGCGTTCAGCAGCTTGCGGATAAGCAAGGCTTATCACCTACGTACCTTTCGAAGATTCTGACCAAGCTGGTAAAGGCGGGGCTGATTGAGTCGGCATCCGGAGCAAATGGCGGTTATCGTCTGAGAGGGAAGAAGGAAGACATTTCCTTTCTGGACGTTATTCATGCGATTGAAGGGACTACTTCGATCTTCGAATGCTGCGGCAGCGGAAATCCGGAATGCCATATTCACCAAGTAATGCTCACGGCTGAGGATGCCATGGAGCAGCATTTGAGAAATGCGAAGCTTGTGGATTTGATGAAATAAAGCTGCATTGTCTTGGCGTTTAATAGGGCAATGCCCTCTTTCTGCTCGAATCACAGATATTATGAGTCTATGAAGTCTACGATATTTATAAACAAGGAGGAACATTATGAGATACGATGTTGCCATTATAGGAGGCGGACCGGCTGGCTTAAACGCGGCACTTGTGCTGGGCAGGGCAAGAAAGACGGTTGCCATATTTGACAACGCGTTGCCAAGAAACAGGGTAACGCATGCTTCACATGGATTTATTACGAGGGACGGGGTTAAACCAGCTGAATTCCGGCGTATTGCATATGAAGAGGTGCTTGGTTATCCGACGGTCAAGCATTGGGAGATTGGCGTTACGGATATCCGGAGGTCCGAAGAAGGATTCGTCATAGGTACCTCGTCAGGAGATCAAGTGCAAGCGGGTAAGATTATCTTATCGGGAGGACTGAGAGAGGAGCTGCCCGAGATTAAGGACATCAAGGAGTATTACGGGAAAAGCCTATTCGCCTGCCCGTTCTGCGATGGCTGGGAGTTAAGAGATCAAGCGCTGGTTGTCATATCGGATCAACCGCATGCCTTTCATAAAATCAAGCTGCTCCAGAACTGGAGCCGCGATTGTATCGTATGCACGAATGGAACCGCTGAAGCTCTGGATGCTGAACAGCGTGAGCAGCTTGCAGCCAGAGGCATCCCTGTTATCGATACGCCAATCTCGTCATTGTCCGGTCAAAATGGCATGCTGGAGCGGGTACATTTTACGGATGGCACGTCAATTGAACGCAGCGGAGGCTTCATTGATCCGGCTCAAATTCCAAATCTCGATTATAGCGAGGCATTGGGTTATGAAACGAAGGATAACGGAGCTATTATCACGAATGAGATGGGTAAAACGACGGCTGAAGGCGTGTATGCCGCAGGGGATTCCGCTTATGTGATGCCTTCGCAATTGATTTATGCCGCTGCTTCCGGCAGCAAGGCTGCTATGGCCGTAATGGCGGATTTGACGGAAGAAAATTGGAAGCTGCTTTAAAGAGAGGATTGGGACATGACCGAATTTTGGGAAGCAAGCTTTGTTGAGCATCAGACGATGTGGGGATATGAGCCTTCGGACTCGGCTGTCCTTATCAAGGACTTTTTCCTCGAGAAGAAGGTGAAGGATATTTTGATACCCGGTATCGGGTATGGAAGAAACGCAAAGATATTTTTAGATAACGGCATACAGGTGACGGGGATCGAGATATCCAAAACGGCCATTGACCTGGCAAAAGAAGCCGGGCTGCCCATTCCGATCTTTCACGGTTCAGTAGCGGAAATGCCTTTTGATAACAAGCGGTATGACGGGATTTACTGTTACGCGCTTATTCATTTGCTGAATCGCAAGGAAAGAGAAAAGTTTATTAAGGATTGCTGCAATCAGTTAAAGCCGGGCGGTTATATGGTTTTCACTACGATATCCAAGGATGCTCCGATGTACGGAAAGGGCAAGCGGCTGGACAAGGACTATTACGAGATTATGGAAGGTCTTAAGATGTTCTTTTACGATGCGGAATCGATCCGTCAAGAGTTCGGGCATTATGGGCTGTTCGAAATAACGGAAATGGCAGAGCCTAACAAACACGCTCCCAATAAACCTTCCTTCCCTTTTCTGATGCTAAAATGTCAAAAACGATAATTGGCATGCGAAACGGCAGCCTTTGCTGTCGTTTTTGCGTTGCGGACCGTTATAATAGATAAGGTGGAAGGAGTGTAATCATGAAGGTTATTGTTATTGGAGCGGGGATTCTTGGCGCATCGACGGCTTACCAACTGGCGAAGTCCGGCGCCGAGGTTCTGATTATAGATCGCAAAGACATGGGACAAGCTACGGATGCCGCGGCCGGCATCATCTGTCCATGGCTGTCGCAAAGACGGAATAAAGCCTGGTACGAGCTTGTCAAAGGCGGAGCGCGTTATTATCCGGCATTAATTGCGGATTTGGAAGCAGAAGGCGAGACCGATACCGGTTACGCCCGGGTAGGTGCCCTCAGCATACATACGGATCCTGATAAAATCGAAAAAATGTCGGAGCGGGCTTACGCCAAGCGGCAAGATGCGCCGGAAATCGGCAGTATCGCTTCCCTTGACGAGAACGCAACTAGAGAAAGGTTCCCGCTGCTTGCGGAAGGTTATTCTTCCGTTCATATTGGCGGGGCTGCGCGGGTGGACGGACGGGCGCTTCGCGATGCGCTAATACGGTCGGCGATTCGAAACGGGGCGGAATTTATTGTCGGTGACGCTAGAATTGAATTCGAGTTGAACAAGGTTACGGGCGTAACGTTAGGTTCTACCTTCTACAGGGCAGATAAGGTTGTCGTATGCGCAGGAGCTTGGGCGGGAGCTTTGCTGCAGCCTCTTGGGTTGGATTTCCAAGTCAGCTATCAGAAAGCCCAAATTATGCACGTACAGCTGGAGAACAAGGAGCATCAGACCGGCAGCTGGCCTGTTATTATGCCGCCAACGGATCAGTATCTTCTTGCTTTTGACGAGCAGCGAATTGTTATTGGGGCGACTCACGAAAACGACATTACCGGTTATGATACTCGCGTAACGCCTGGAGGTATGCAAGAGGTTTTGAATAAAGGTTTATCCCTTGCTCCGGAGCTTGCAAACAGTACATTCCTGGAGATGCGCGTGGGCTTCCGGCCGTTTACGGCGGATTTCCTGCCGGTGTTTGGTGCCGTTCCGGGTTGGGATAATCTTCTTGCGGGTAACGGATTAGGCGCATCCGGCTTAACGGCAGGCCCGTTTATCGGCAGCCAGCTTGCGAAGCTCGCTTTAGGGATGGGGATTGAGCTGGACCCTGACCTTTACGAGATTCGAAAAGCGTTGGGACAGACTAGCGCTGAATAGAGGAAATGGAGTAAAGGCAGTCCGATGGACTGCCTTTTTTTGCGATTTTATTTTTATTTCGCTTGAAGGGTATGGTTGGCATGATATTCGCGGTAGATCGGGTTTTCGCCGCATATCATAAGGCCTTGGCCCCAGTTAACATGCGTGTCTAAAGTTGGGACATCCATCGGATCGCGGTATTGGAACAGAACGTTGCGGCGGTTGCGGGTACTGCGGTTAACGTCCGAGCCGTGAACCGTCAAGTAGTTGAAGAAGAGAACGTCGCCGGCTTTGGCAGGGCAAGGCGTCGCCATCGAGATCGGATATTCCCGGTGATCGAGGTAATGGCGTCCGACATGCGGCATCATGCCGTTCTTATGCGTGCCCGGAATAACGCAGAGACAGCCGTTCTCCATATCGGCGTCATCCAGGTGAACGCTTGCCGCCAGCATGGTGTGGCTTGCATGCGGGAAGTATGGCGCGTCCTGATGCAAAGGGAAAGCGGCGCCGTTTTCAGGCGGCTTTACAAGCATTTTGCTATGATGCAGTTGAACGTTAGGACCAATCAATTGGGATAACACAGCAGCCATATTCGGATGAATAGCCGCGCGCATGAATGCCGCATCATGGTATTGAACGTCATGGAATCCTTTCAGGACAAGCTTCTTCAGCTGCTCCGGCGGAAGGTAGTCGCCTTGCCAGGCTGCGTTAGAGTCAAACTTCGATTGAGCGGCCCGGTTCAGAATGCCGTCAATGGCTTTTCTCATGTCTTCAACCTCTTGCTGCGAGAATAAGCCTTGGACTAACAGATAACCATTTTCTTTGTAAAATTCTACATCGTTTTGAGTAATCAATTTTATTCGCTCCTCTGCTTGAATGTTTGGTAAGCGATTACTTATACTCTGATTATAGGATTGTTGGTATCAAGTGTATTTAGCTAAAAAAGCCATCCTTTTAAGAATTTGCGCCAGGATGTGATGAGATGAATATAGAAGCCATTGAGAACGGCAGCCGTTTTCTAAACGAAATGCTCACGAAATGCAAGGCAAGCGGACTTGCTTTTAAGGTCCACTATTGGGATTTGCGGCCGCTGCATTACAGCAATCACATCCATAAGCATTCCTACTATGAAGTTTGCTACGTGCTGTCGGGCGAAGGCGAATACCAGGATGAGGATACCGTCTACGGCCTTGAGGCGGGGACGTTGTTCGTATCCCGGCCCGGTGTCTGGCATCAGATCCGCAGCGAGAACGGGATGGGGCTCATGTATGTGGCTTACGAGCTCGACCCCAATGGCTCGCGCGAAGAAGAATATCACCGCTATGGCATTAACCTGGAGTCGGGTAACGTGGTATTTAAGAATGTGGATTATACGCGCTCCATCCATTACTGGCTTGGGTTGTACCATCATGCTTCCTGCCAGCCCTACAATGAAATTGAAGACCTGGCAACAATGGCCGGCATGCTGCTATCGAGTCTCGTCCAGCCGTTTGGTCCGGATGGAAATATTCCCGTGCCAAGCCCGGCGAGATCGACGGATTCAACCCGTTATGCGGTTCTGCGCCAGTCCAAGCAATACATTAGAGACAATCTCTCTCGGCCGCTCAAGATTGAGGAGGTTGCGGATTACATGAATCTGTCGACCAGGCAGCTGTCCCGCTTGTTTCAAATGGACGGCGGAGACACGTTCCTGACTTATTTGCGTAATGAGCGTTTAAAGCATGCGGAGGTTCTATTAAAAACCTCTATTGCTTCTCTCAAGGAAATTGCGGCGGATTCCGGTTTTCAATCCGTTCATTATTTTACGAACGTATTTACGGAACAGATGGGGATGCCGCCCGGCGAATACAGGAGACGGCATCTGGACTAACTTTTAAGAAAACTTGAGTTCCCTTAACAGGATTAACCGGTACGGTAGAAATGTTCATAGGGATTACAACCAATAGGAAGGGATTGTTGATATGAACGCGTATAACACGGCTTCAGACATTGCAAACCCAAGTACAGGTCACTCGCTAGCCGATATTCCGGCACATGACCCGTTTATAGTAGCGGATAAGACTACGGAAACCTATTATTTGTATACGGGCGGCGGCCCAAGAATTCATGGCATGGATCGTTATGGCGTACTCACTTATAAAAGCAAGGACCTTGTCAATTGGGAAGGACCGTATGTGGTGTTCACGATTCCGGACGGAATATGGGCGAATCCGAAGCATGGCGCATGGGCGCCGGAGGTTCATGCTTATAATGGCCGATATTATCTCTTTGTTACTTTACATAATAACGACAAAAAGCTCGAAGGACAGGGGAACGGCGGCTATCCGCTTCAATGGCGCGGGTCCGTAATCGCCGTATCCGATTCTTTGGAGGGGCCATTCGAGATCATCAAGCGGGATGCGCCGGTTCCGCCGGAAGACCTTATGACGCTGGATGGCACCTTGTATTTGGATGAAGATGGGAAGCCATGGATGGTTTACTGTCATGAGTGGGTGCAGACGGCGGATGGAACCGTTGAAGCGGTGCGGTTAACCGATGATTTATCCGACCGGGCATCGGATCCGGTACATTTATTCAACGGCTCGGATGCCCCTTGGGATAATGGCGAGCATAAGGAAGACGGAGTGCCGTCCGTATATGTGACCGACGGTTGCCAGCTGTACCGAACGAAGGAAAACCGGCTCGTCATGTTATGGTCGACCTACGATAAAGGCAGCTACGTTCAGACGATTGCAAGGTCGACAACCGGCAAGCTGGAAGGACCTTGGGAGCAGCTGGAGCCGCTTGTCTTCGCTGACAGCGGACATGGCATGTTCTTTCAGACCTTTGACGGGGAATGGAAGCTAATTCTTCACTCTCCGTTCAAGATGCCCGATTCCCGCTGCAAGCTGTATGATGTGGTGGATGACGGGGATTCGTTCCGAATGAAGTGATCACTTATTCAATACAGCATCGCGATATTGCCGGGGGGTAACCCCGGTTTTTTTCTTGAAAAGACGGTAGAAAAACTTCATGTCCGCATATCCGACGGCACCCGCGATATCTTCAACGCTGCCATGACCGGTGGTCAAGAGGCGACAGGCCGCGTCCATGCGGATGCTCTGCACGTATTCGATCAGGCTCATCCCGGTGTGGCGGCGGAACAAGCGGCTGAACTGCCGTTCGCTAAGCTTGGCTTGGGCAGCGAGTTCGCCAAGCTTAAGCTCAGACGCATAATGTCGGTCAATATAAGTGATGGCTTCGTCAACGCTTAACCATTGCGGCCGGTCGCCGGCCGGGGAAATCATCTGCAGCTTATGCCGATAGAGTCCGGTTAGTATCCTCATGACAAGCGAGGCAAGCACAGCCATATAAGCCGGCGGCTTCGCGGCAAATTCCTGATAGAGCTCGCGGAACATCGCATGATACTCGCCGGTAGAATCCTTGATAGAGAACCAGGTCAAACTCTCATCCGTAAAACAGTCCAAAATCTCCGTGGCATAAGGGAACCCATCCCGCAATTCACTCATATAAGTAGCCGGCAGCAAGCAGTTGTAGACGATAAGAGGCCGGTCTTTTTTAGGCGTTTTTGGCCGGAAAACATGGCTCTGCCCGATGGGGATAAAAAATAACGTTCCATGCTCAACCGGAACGGCTTCGCCGGCAATATAATGAACGCCGGCACCTTCGCTGACATAAGTAATCTCGACGAATTCATGCGAATGCTCATCCATGTCAAAGTTCTCATAAGCGCGGTTTACGTAAATCGGAACGCCAGGCTCGAAAAATGACGCGGCAGACATGACATAGCTGCTTCGTTTAATGCTCATCGTCCATGCTCCTTTTACTCGATCAAAGTATCTGTCTCTATCGTACGAAACCGTTTGCAAGATGTCCAGATCCACCTATGAAAATGTCCGGATCATCCCCTGAATGTCGCTCTCTCTTGCCATACAATCAAGTTAATGATGCTGCTAAAGCATACAAGATTGCCGGAAGGGGAATTTCGTATATGACTTTGTTGCAAGTAAACCATTTGCGTTGTGAATATCAGCATAATCCTATCGGACTCGGAGCTATGTCGCCGCGAATCAGCTGGCAGCTTCAATCGGGTGACGTTCATGTGATGCAGCTCGCTTTTCAGATTCAGGTATCCTGCGGATTGGACGGGTTTGATGAACTGGAGCTGGTCTGGGATACCGGGCGAGTAGAATCTGAGCAGTCGACGCTGATCGAATACGGCGGACAGCCTCTGCAGGCACGGGGTCGTTACTATTATCGGGTCAGGGTATGGGATAACAAAGGCAACGAGTCGGAATGGAGCGAGGCTGCTTATTGGGAAATGGGCCTGCTCCGGACCGCGGATTGGAAAGCGTCCTGGATTACGCCTGACGCATCCTCTATTGATTCACAATCGGAGAAGATATTTATGCTCCGCAAAAGCTTTGCAGCACGCCATAACATCAGCCGCGCAACCTTGTACGCGACTTCGCTCGGACTATACGAACTTGAGCTGAACGGCAAGCGGGTTGGCGACTGGGAGTACACTCCTGGCTGGACGAGTTACTTCAGCAGGCTCCAAGTACAGGCTTATGATGTAACGCAGCAGCTTACGGCGGGGAGCAATGCAATCGGAGCTTCTCTCGCGAACGGATGGTACAAAGGCGACTTGGCTTGGAACAATCAGAATAGCATTTACGGCAACACTCGTGCCTTGCTCCTTCAGCTTCATATTGACTACGAAGATGGAACGTCGGAAGTAGTCGTAAGCGATACGTCTTGGCGAGCGGCTACCGGTCCGATCCTCATGTCGGAGCTGTATCATGGCGAAACCTATGACGCTCGCTTGGAGATTAAGGGCTGGTCGGAGCCAGACTTTAATGATCAGGGCTGGGCGAATGTAACGGAGCTTGCTCGATCGAAGGATATTCTGGTCATGCAGGAAAATGAACCTGTCAGAATAACCGAAAAGCTGAAGCCAATCGCTCTTATTCATACTCCTTCCGGCGAGACCGTGCTTGATATGGGGCAAAACATGGTCGGACGCCTGCATTTCCGCATCGAGCTGCCGGCAGGTACGGAGCTGTCGATTCAGCATGCCGAGGTGCTCGACCGGGAAGGCAACTTCTATATCGGCAATTTGCGTAAAGCGAAGCAGACGGTCCGATATATTTGCAAAGGCGGGGAAGAGGAATACGAGCCGCATTTCTCGTTCCAAGGATTCCGTTATGTGAAAATCGATGGCTGGCCGCAGGATGTTGCGCTTAACCTGGATCAATTCACCGGACATGTCCTTCATACGGATATGGAGGCAACGGGTGCTTTCGAGTGTTCTAATCCTTTATTAAACAAGCTTCAGCAAAATATTATCTGGGGACAACGAGGCAATTTCCTCGATGTTCCGACGGACTGCCCGCAGCGCGACGAACGGCTTGGCTGGACGGGCGACGCCCAAGTCTTTATCCGTACCGCTGCATTCAATTATGGCGTGGCGCCGTTTTTCGCCAAATGGCTGCGCGACCTGAAGGCAGACCAGCGAAGCGACGGAGGAGTGCCGTTCGTTATCCCGCATGTGCTGGACGAGAATTCTCACTCTTCCGCAGCTTGGGGCGATGCCGCGGTCATCTGTCCATGGACGGTGTACCTCAGTTACGGAGATAAGCGCGTGCTTGAAGAGCAATATGACAGCATGAAGGCATGGGTCGAGTACATTCGCAAGCAAGGGAGCGACGAATATCTCTGGAATACCGGCTTCCACTTCGGCGATTGGCTTGGCTTGGACGCCAAGGAAGGGGATTATGTCGGCGCAACGCCAAGAGATCTGATCGCAACCTGCTATTATGCCTATTCCACGCAACTTTTTGTCAAAACAGCCGAAGTGCTTGGCCGCACGGACGATGCGAAGGACTACGGCGAGCTGTACAACCAAATCGTAGCGGCCTTCGAGCGCGAATTTCTTACCCCTAACGGTAGGCTTGCCGCTCATACGCAGACCGCTCACGTTCTGCCGCTGATGTTTGGACTTGTAGAAGGCTCGGTGCGCGACAGGCTGGCAAAAACGCTGGCGGACTACGTAACGGAGCAGAAGTTCCATCTGACGACAGGTTTTGTAGGGACGCCTTATTTAAGTCATGTCCTGTCCGAGAACGGCTATCACGACGTGGCGGTTAAGCTTGTACAGCAGGAGGATTACCCGTCCTGGCTTTATTCCATTCACCAAGGGGCAACAACGATTTGGGAACATTGGGACGGCATTAAAGCGGACGGTACCTTCTGGAGCGACGATATGAACTCCTACAACCATTACGCTTACGGCTCTATTGGGGAATGGCTGTACAGGGTTGTCGCCGGACTTGATCTGGATGAGTCGCAGCCGGGCTATAAGCATATTATTTTCCGTCCGCGAACGGATTCCGGCCTAACTTATGCGAAAGCTTCCTATAAATCGGTTTATGGTTTGATCCGCAGCGGTTGGAATACAGGAGTGGACGGGGCTGTAAGCTACGAGTTCGAGCTGCCTCCTAATACGACAGCGGAAGTGAGATTGCAAGATGCTCAGCCTGACGCCATCTCGGTCAATGGCGCCGACCTTCGCACGGCTGAAGGGGTTCTTGCTTTCCAAGAGAAGGATGGAATGCTAGTGCTATCGCTTGGCTCCGGCATTTACCGTGTTCAAACCTCAGCCAAAGTAACGGTATAAAAATAGGAGGGTGTCCCAAAAGTCATGAACATGACTTTTGGGACACCCTCTGTTTTTGATAATCAGCCTTTCTGAACATGAATTTGCTTGGCAACGCGTTCCCCTAATTCGGTTGAAGCTTTGCTTAAATAACCGAGTACGATTGATTGGGTTTCCTCGCATGCTGCCGAGAGATCTCCTGCAAGATTGCTGACGAGATGATCCTTCTGTACCGGCTGCAGACGATCATAATATTGACCGGCTTGGGAGAAATCATCGGACTTTGGAATTTCGGACCTTACAAGATGCCCTTCTACATACCGGCCATTGCCGCTGGTCTGCATGGAGCCCGGTGTCCAGTTCGCCTGATGATTGATCGGCACCTTGCGGAAATCCGGCCCGATCCGGTGACGCTGGGAATCTGCGTATATATTCGAACGTCCTTGCAGCATTTTATCATCCGACAGCTCGGCGCCGTCCAGCAGATTCGAAGGGGAGAAGGCTAGCTTTTCAACCTGCTCCTGATAATCGTCCGGATTCTGATTCAGGACAAGCTTGCCGACCGGCAGAAGCGGGAACTGGTCCTCATCCCAAATTTTCGTATCGTCGAGCGGGTCATAAGGAAGGCTCGCCTCGTCCGCAGGATCCATCAGCTGGACGTATAAACCGTACTCTACCGTTTTCCCGCAAGCCAGCGTATCGTATAGATCCTGACCGGCGTAATCCGGATTCTTGCAGCTAAGTTCGGCAGATTCCACGGCATCAATGGTTTGGACACCGGCATACGGAAGCCAATGATACTTGACGTAAGTACGGACGCCTTGCGCATTTCTCCAGACGTACGTATTTACGCTATGACCCGGGATGTGGCGGAGACTCTTAACCGTCCCGGCATCGGAATACAACCATACGATAAAGTGAGTGGCTTCCGGCGCCCTTGCGATAAAGCTCCAGAACCTCTCGGGGTCAATTAAATTATTGACAGGCGAAGGCAAGAAAGCCTGTATGGATTCCGGAAAACGAATAGGGTCTCTGATCAGAAAGACGGGGATATGGTTGAAAACCAGGTCGAAGACACCTTCATCGGTATAAAATTTGGTTGCAAATCCGCGCACATTGCGGGAGGTATCCGGGGTTCCCTTGTTGCTGACCGCAAGCGAGAACCTGACCGTAACGGGAACTTGATAACCAGGCTTCTGCAAGAAACAGAGCTTGGTATGGGCGGCCATGGAATGAACCGTCTGAAAGTAGCCAAATGCGCCCCAGCCCTTGACATGAACGGGTCTTTCGAGAATTTTGTTATGTATAAAGGTCTCTAACGTTTCGTGCAGCACGCTATCTTGTTTCAGAATCGGGCCGCGAGCGCCTACGGTTTGTGAATGGGGTGCGGCCGGACTGTCAATGGCGCTCCATTGGGACGGAGATAAGCCATGATGATGTTTGTTTTTTGCTGGCTTCAGCTCATGCATCGCGGCATTGTTCTCAGAGGAACCTCGGTTATTGTCCATCATATACCTCCATAATAATCAATCTCTTGCCACCTTTATGTCTATTCTCGCGAGTGGAGTAAAATTCGTTCGGGCTATTAACTATTATCGGTTACATTGGATAGAAGGCGGATGGAAGATTTTTTTCTCCCCAATCGGGCATCTAGTCTCCCGGGATATGTTATGATTGGACAACAAGCGGACAGGCTTATATGGAGGTAATAGACAAATATGGCGAAAGCTAAGGTGCCCAAGCGTCCAACGAGAGACGAATTTGTATTGGAAGAGATAGGAAATCAGTTAAGCGAAGCTTTCTATGAAACATCTACGATTGTCCTCACCGTATGGGGCAGGGAAGAACCGGTTCAAGGCGTTATTACGGCGATGGATTCAAGGACAGGCAGAGTCCATGTCGAGACTTCATCGGGACTGGACAAAGTCCCTTTTATGGATATTATGAATGTTAGTTATCCGAGGAATTAAAAAATTCTCAAGAAAATAACGAGCGTGCCGTCCCGTATGACGAGCACGTTTTTTCTTTTTGCGTTAAGGGGGGAATTGACATTACCGGCGAAGAATAAGTTATCTGAACGGCCTTGCCGATTGATGTGACCGCTTTCAAAGCTGCTGTATTTCTATCACTCACTTTCCAGGAGGGCATTATGAAAATCCAAAGCTATGAATTATTCCAAGTTCCGCCGCGTTGGCTGTTCCTGAAGATTGAAACGGATGAAGGAATTACGGGATGGGGCGAGCCTATCGTGGAAGGACGAGCAGAAACGGTAAAAGCTTGCGTTCACGAGTTGATGGAATATTTGATCGGCAAAGATCCGATGCGGATTGAAGATCATTGGTCGATGATGTATCGTTCGGGATTTTACCGGGGAGGCCCCATTCTCATGAGCGCGATCTCAGGAATTGACCAAGCCCTGTGGGATATAAAAGGGAAATTTTTCAACGCTCCAATCTACCAGCTGCTGGGCGGCGCCTGCCGCGATACGATGCGCGTATACTCTTGGATTGGCGGTGACCGGCCTGCCGAGGTGGCGGAAGAAGCCAAGAGAATCGTTGCCGCAGGATTTACCGCGGTAAAGATGAATGGGACGGAGGAGCTTCAATATATAGATTCTTATGACAAAATCGACGAGGCTGTTGCCCGCATAGCGGCCGTTCGGGATGCGGTTGGATCATCCGTTGGAATCGGAATCGACTTCCATGGGCGCGTCCATAAGCCTATGGCCAAGATTTTGGCCAAGGAACTAGAGCCGTACCGTCCGATGTTTATCGAGGAGCCTGTCTTGCCGGAGAATAATGAAGCTCTTAAGGAGCTTACCAAGCATACGTCGATTCCGATCGCGACCGGCGAGCGGATGTTCTCGCGTTGGGACTTTAAGCAGCTGCTCTGCGATGGGGCAGTGGATATTATCCAGCCGGATTTATCGCATGCAGGCGGAATTACGGAATGCAAAAAGATCGCCTCGATGGCGGAAGCCTACGATGTGGCGCTTGCGCCTCACTGTCCGCTTGGGCCAATCGCGCTGGCCGCTTGCCTGCAGGTGGATGCGACCTCCCATAACGCTTTTATCCAAGAGCAAAGCCTTGGCATTCATTATAACGAGACCGGAGATTTGCTGGATTATCTGATGGATCCGGCCGTATTTGAATACAAGGACGGGCATGTGACGATCCCGCAAGGCCCGGGACTCGGAATTGAAATTAACGAGGAGCATGTAAGACAAATGGCTGCGGTCGGGCATAACTGGAGAAATCCGGTGTGGCGCCACCGGGACGGCAGCATTGCAGAGTGGTAGAACCCGGAACATGCTACGATTTGGATAATACCTTATTGGACAATACTTATAGCAAAAAATAAATTAGCAAAAGAGACAGCCTGCTCCGGCTGTCTCTTTTGCTTCCTATTGATCCTGCTCGCTCCAAGCCCGGTAGATGCGGCATACTTCGCGGAACGACTGTTTTGGTTTGCGGTATTCGTTGACCAATCCCTTGTTATTGAAGCTTCGCGCCCGGTCGCGGAAATGTCTGCCGCTGCTCTTCAGATCGCCGCGGATATCCGCAAATTGCCAAATATAAGTGCCTCCAATGCGGGGATCCTCTCTGAATATGCCAAGCGCTTCGGTGACAATATGCGCCTGATAATCCTCGCTGAACAGTCTTGGCTCCCAGCCTACATCGCCAAAGATCCCGGCGCCGCCGAATTCGGTCATTAATACCGGTTTATTTCCCGCTCCCAATAGTTCTGCCCGCATATGGAATTGTTGAAGCATTTCCCTGAAGCCTTCAACCTGGCCTTCATACCAGCCGTAATATTTGTTGATGCCGATGACATCGAACAGCGGAAGCAGAACATCCTCGAGCGGATGCATGGTGGCATAGGTCACAAGTCGGCTGGAATCCAGCGTCCTCACGAGCTCGACCATCCTCTTGGTCAGCTCGTAAGCGTCTTGGGTTCTAGAGTCGATCTCGTTATGAACGGACCAGAAAATAACCGAAGGGTGATGGATATGCATTTGAACCATTTCTTCCAGCATCGACAGCGCACGCTCCTGAAAGAGAGGTTCGCAGACGGTCTCGTTGGGAAGAGCAGCTCCCCAAATCGGAATCTCGCTCCAAAAAATGATCCCGTTCTCGTCCAGCAAATCCAGCCAATACGGACTTTGAGGATAATGAGAGCCGCGAACCGTATTGCAGCCAAGCTCAAGAATGATATCCAGATCCTTCTGCATGAGCTTGGGAGGGAAGGCGAAGCCCCATTCCGGATGCTCCTCATGCCGATTAATGCCTCTTAGATAGACGGGTGCACCATTGATTAGTATTCGGTGATCCTTTGTTTCGATTTTGCGGAAACCAATGCGTTCATACTTGTCGTCTTGATCAATGCCAGCACGGAACAGATAGAGCTCCGGCTGGCCAGGGTTCCACAACCGGACATCTTTCCATTGCAATTCGAATTCAAGCTCTTTCGTTTGTCCGGCTCCCACATGAACTTGTTCAGAACAGATAGCTTGTTCGCCTTCGGATAGGGTGAAAAGAGCGGTTCCATCGGCTTGCATAAGCGAGCAAAAACGGACTTGAACCTTGATGTCGGCAGCAGCTCCATCCAGCTCATAATTTATAGCGAATTTATCGATATAGATATCCGGTAAAGTCTGTAGCTCAACCGAGCGAATAATTCCGCCGTAATGGAACCAGTCGACGACTTCGGTCGGAATGGTCAAGCGGTCAAGCGTGCTGTCTGTCCGGACAATCAGATCATGCTCTCCGGCAGGCAGGGAAGGGAGGATAAATTCGAACGCTGTATACCCGCCATAATGGTAACCAAGATGTTGTCCATCGAGATAGACATCGGCATGGCCTAATACGGCATGGAATATAAGCCGGAAATGCTGAGTATCTTCGGTCCGCAGCTTTTTCCTATACCAGGCTATACCCTCGTAATCGTACAAATGAAGTTCGTTATTCCAGCAGGAAGGAACATAGAGAGATTTCTCGGAATGTGGAAATCGCTCGAACCACTTTTCTTGCTGTCCCGTATTTTCAGGATCTTTAACAAAGTCCCATGGCCCGTCTAACAGCGTTGTTTTACGAATATGATGCTCCGGAAAAGTACGAATCAATGCGGATCCTCCTTAAGCTTCGGCTATTCATAGCCGGCGTGGTCATCGTCTGATACTATGGTTAATATAGCATGACGAATCGGGCAGCTGAATGGAAGAAACCGAGATCCGAATGTCATTTTCGAGCCTGTTAATCTAAGGAACGATTCTAGGAGGTTATGCAGGATGGCAGACCTGAGCCAAGCAACAAAACATCTTGTTGTCCATATCCACCTCATTCTCGATAAATCAACGTATCCCGGCTGGAAGGATATTCGCAACCTTGTTAATGTGCATAGCTTCTATTGGATTCATGAAGGGAGAGGGACATTCGTAACAAATACCGAGCATCAGGTTCAAGCAGGCATGCTGGCGTACTTGAGGCCGGGACTGGAGATGTCCATGCGCTCGGACCCGGAGGCGCCGCTTCGTATGACCATGGTGCTGTTCGATTGCGCGGAGCTTGAATACGAGGCGGTATGGAAGAATGCGATGCCGGTTGGTAAATTGAGTTTCCCTTTTCTAAGCCGATACGGAGATTCGCAAGCTGAAGAGCTTGGCGCGTGGTTCAGAGAAATCAATCAGAGCTGGGCTGCGCGGATAGCGGATGGCTCCAGCGTTCCCGAATCTCAGCTGCTTCTGTTACTGAACAAGTTGCAGCACGGCAAGGGGCCCGATTGGAATATCGACGAGTCGGGCGTTTTTGCTTCTTATGAGAAGATTAAACAAACGATGGAGAGCAGCTACAAAGAGAATCTGCGAATCGAACAATTGGCCAAATCGTACAGCATTTCTCCTTCTTATCTTCGCAAGATGTTTCTGAAGCATACAGGTATGGGACCCAAACAATACTTGGATCAAATACGCAACCGCCAGGCATGCGGTTATCTTGTCTTTACCGATTATCCCGTCAATCAAGTCGCCAAGCTGTGCGGGTATTACGAGGAATATCATTTCAGCAAAATGTTCAAACAGCATAATGGCGTGTCGCCGAGCCAATATCGGATAACGAAGAGGGCGGAGACCGGTACGATCCATAAAGAAACGTAACCGATCGTTTTGTTTTGTGCTCGAAATTAACAGCGTTATGATCTCTAACGAAACTGGATATCCTTATTTAACGAAAAGCAGCTGTCTCTGGAATCTAACGAAACGTCATAACGTTATTTGCCCTTTTCCGGCATCATAATGCTGATAATCGGTAAATAGCGATACCAGGTTTCGTTAGAATTACCACACCGCCTATTTCAAGCAAATAGCGATACGTAGTTTCGTTAGCTGTTGTTTGGAAAAATAACGCCATCGGTATTCCCCGATGGCGTTACAGTCCTCTTATTCTTCCTCTTGCTCCACACGCAGTACGAGAAGATTGGAGAAAATGGTAAGCCTCCGCAATAAATCATCAATTCTGAAGCTGACAGAAGCTTGGTTCTCGATCTGCTCATCAGGCGGCAGGAGCGACTGCTCGGCGCCGAATCTGACGGTCAGGGACTGTCCGGGCGACAAATTACCAAGAGGTATGCCTTGTGCCGGATCGGCTCCGTTTACGCTTTTTCCATTAATATCCACGCTGTTTGAAATAAATAGAGTACCCTCTTGAAGCACATCGTGAAGGATCGCATCATTAATCGGCAAATCGCTTACATTAGTTACCGTTATCGTAAATCTAACCTTGTCGCTTACAAAAATCGTAGCGGAATCGGCGCTTTTTGTTATGACAAGAGGTGCTCCAATGACCCGCAGGATCGCATCGGCGCGTACAAGGCCGATTTGAGTAGATTCCGCCAATATCGTATTAACGATTGGAGTACCTGGGACTGCATTTTCCGGAACTGTGAAAGGGAGGATAAGCGTCAACGCTTCGCCAACGTCCTGCGATACGACGGTACCCAAAATACCAAGCAACGGATCGGTGACCCGGATGTTCGTCAAAGGAACATTACCCGTGTTTTGCCCGCGCATACGGAAGAAGACGGTTTCTCCCGGCAGTGCGAATGGCGGAAAGACGGTCTTGGCGATTTCCAATCTTGGATCCGCCGGAATAGTCACATTGGCGGATGCGGTAACGGGAGGAGTCTCATTCGAACTTAGAACGGCCGTATTGGAAAGAACGGTCCCGCCGCGGGTATCCGCGGGAATGGTAAAAGTCCGGGATAGCTGAATAGAGAATCCGGGTGGAATGGTATCGGCCGTCTCGTCAATTCCCAGCAATTCATCTATGAAGCGCAAATTAGTTAGCGATGTGTTTGAATTATTTTGGATATGAAAGGTGAAAGTTACCGTGTCTCCGGCTAAAGCGACTGAAGGCTCGACGCTTTTGGACAGATTAAGCACGAAATCTGGTTGTACGGTAAGCGTAGCGGTCGAAGAAGACTCCCCCGTCTCGGTTGATGTTGCGGTTGCCGTATTGGACAATACGGTTCCAGCCGGAGCGATTGGCACGATAAACGGAAGCGGAATGACATAGACGGAACCAACCGGCAGCGCTGGAATAGTAGAGTTAAAACCTAGAATAGCGTCCGTTACGATGACATTGGTTAATTCCACATTTCCCGTATTTTGAACGCGAATGATGGCTGTAACCGTCTGACCTGGCGGTGCCTCTGACGGCTCAATTACTTTGCTGATTTGAAGCGATGCGGTCGGATCTACGGTAACCGTCGAAATTCCTGCTTCGGGATTGGACTGATCGGAGGTCGCAACCGCGGTATTCACAATGACTGTACCCGGCAGGAGGCTTGACGGCACAACGTAAGGGAACACAAGCGTCCGGCTCTCTCCAGGGTTAAGCGTACCGATATCGCTGGCTACCCCAATGGTATCATCCCTAAGTACAACACCTGTCAATACAACCGTCCCGGCATTAGCAACCGTAATGGTATAGGTAACGGTGTCGCCGGGGGAAACAATTAACCGATCCGGTGTTTTGGTAACGGTCATAACCGGCGGCAGCGGATCTACAAGTACATTTGCAAAGGTGTCTATCGTATCGGTCTGATCGGATGCGGCTGTACTGCGATTTTGAATAACCGAGCCGATCGGCGTGCTTGCCGGAATGACAAAGGAAGGCGTAAAGGATTGAGATGCTCCTATTTCAAGAGTTGGAATAACGATATTCAGGCCAAGTTGATTATCCTGGACAATGACATTGGTCAGCGGAACATTGCCGGTATTCGAAACCGTTATAGTATAAGTGACTGCAGCGCCGGGAAGCGCGTTTTCCACGCTTGGTGTTTTCGTAATCGAGAGCTCGGGAACTCCCACTACCGTCACATTGACGGATTCTTCTTGAGGCGAGGTTTCTGTTGAAGTGACTATAACGGTATTATTGATGATTGTTCCTGCTGAAGCTGTTGGAGGAATAAGGAATGGGATGGTCTCGATTATGGTCACCCCAGGCTCGAGAGCGGCAATCGTATTGATATAGCCGAGCAGAGAATCGGTAATAACCACATTGGAGAGCGCGGAGTTACCGGTATTTGTAACGGTGAACGTAAAATTGACCGTACTTCCTGCGATGGCTTGCGACTGATCGGCAGATTTGGTGATCACTATGGAAGGTTCCGGAATCAATATTTCCAGAGAAGCAACATCGATGTCCGTTACCGTCAATGATTCGAACGTACCCGATACCGCAGCCGTGTTAACGAACGGGTTTACGGACAAATCGGGGACGACAAACGGGAAGCTGACCGTTCTCTGTTCTCCAATCCCCAAAGTGCCAATCACTTCGTCTAAACCAATCAAAGGATCGGTTAACCGAACATCGGACAAAACGGTATTACCCGTATTTGCAACGATCAAGGTGTACGTCACTTGATCCCCTCGGGCAGCCTGCGGCGGTGAAACCGATTTCGCGAGCGAGATACCTGGCTGTCCCAGCACTTTCACAACGGCATCCGACTGGGCCGGTCCAATCTGGTCCGTCGTAACGGTTGCGATATTCACAATGGTCTCGCCCTGCAGGGCGTTATCCGGAATGATAAAAGGAACCGTAATGATGATCGAGTCTCCCGGATCTATCGCCTCGTATATCTGGTCAACATTCAGTGCGGGATCGGTAATGCGGATATTCGTGAGTCTATCATTACCCGCATTTGTTACGTTTATCGTATAGATTACGGTTTCTCCCGGAGAGGCAACCTGAGGATTAACCGATTTGACCAGATAAATTTCCAGAATTGGCGGAACGACTATCGTTGCGGTATCGGATACAGGCGGTGCTTCGTTAGACGTAGCAACCGTCAGGTTGTTGAAGACGGTGCCAGCTAAAGTGCCGGGGGGAACAAGGAACAGTACATTAAAGGAGCGTGATTCGCCGGCAGCAAGCGATGGGATTACTTCCGTAAAGCCAACAAGATCATCCTTAACGACAACATTGGTAACGGCAGCATTGGACAGGTTAGTAACGGTGATCTGATAGGTAACCGTGTCGCCGGGAGGCACTGACAGACGGTCGGATGATTTCGAAATAGACAGCTGGTAATCAGGGAGCACGATCACTTCGGCTTGGTCCTGAACCGGGAGCGTTTGATCCGATATCGCGAATACCGTATTAACGATAATGGAGCCAGCTGGCGTTCCGGGCGGAATAACGTACGTGGCATGCAGCTCCACAGTCGATTCAGGAGGAAGGAACGAGATAATATCGACCAGACCAAGAAGCGAATCTTCAATATGAACGTTGGTAAGCGGGAAAGGCGCCGGATTTTTGATCGAGAAGGTATAGGTGATGATCTGCCCGGGCAATGCTTCCGTTGGCTCTGCGGTTTTGTTAATAAAGATTTCAACAGCCTTCTGGACAAAAACAATATAATCCTCTACTTCCCCGTCTGTTGCAGGCCCTAAGCTTCGGGTATCTGCAAGCTGTCCCGGCGGATTCGCATTCACCAGCGTATCGGTTGTTAGACGCAGTCTAACAAAGGTATGGTCCAGGATTGGCGTCACGCCAAAAGCAGGGAAGAAATGAAGCTCATAGGTTTGAGTGCCGGGAATCGAAGGGATCGTCAATACAGGAGAAGCCTCATCTTCTTGGAAGATGCCATCCCCGTTAAAATCTACCCACGCATACAGATTAGCCGATGTACCCGTTGTATTCGTCACGGTCACCGGGAAGGAATAGAAGCCTAAGTTTCCAACCAATATGGGAAGAGGAACGTCAACGCCATCGTCTTGAATGCCTTGCGTCAAGTCGTCGCCGGTTGCATCGAAGTTCTGATGGGCATCCGTCTCAGCCGTAACTCTAGTTCCCAGAAACAGGTTGTTTACAAGCCCATGACGGGGACCATCTGAGGAAAGCAGCGTTGAATAGTTGTCCGGCCCATTGCCCGCAGCAACATCCGGCGCATCGCCAAAGTCCAGATTAATGGTTGCTAGAGCGCACATAGTGGCATCGTTGAAGGACGATGTCACCGTTGAAGAGAAACGGCTCGCCATTGCTGTGTTGCCGGAAACCGTGTAACGGTAGATGTTGCCGTCACTATTCGATATGGCATAAATCGTGCCTGTTGCATCTAGGGCAACCGCTCCAAATGGACCAGTATTCAAAGGCGTAGTTGCAATATTCGTAATTGCTCCCGTGGTTGGAACAATTCGCTGCATCAGTCCGGCTGGTGTAATGGCATACAAGTTACCATCCTGCGGCCGATACACCCAGTCGCTGGAGTTGAGCGCTCGGCTCAAAGCTACACCGAAGTTGCTGGTCTGCTCAAGAAAGCCGTTTGCCGGATTGACCAGCTTCATAAATGTCGCGGAATTCGGCCGAAGATCAATGACATAGAATCTCGTTTCATTATTAACAAACAAATAAAGGAATCCGTTCAAGTCAAATGTTCCGACATTATAAGTGTCTAACGGAAGACCTGGCGGCAAAGGAGATAAGGTTATGACATTCCCGTTGTTGTCTACGCGGACGATGCGGTTATTTAATTGATCATAGCCATAGATGTAATTATCCAACGTATTATAGCCAATGCCGTTAATATCGACAGGCGGGCTGACGGTACCTTGGACGACGGCTGAGCCCGTAACGATATTAATGTTGTACCAGACAGAAGGACGGCCGGAGAACTGAATCATGCTCGTGGTGCAGCCTAAAGGGTTATTAATCGTGTCATGACTGAAGTTATTGCCGCCGAGCACGGCGTTTCCCGTAACCTGAGCCGCTGTAACGGTTAGCGTTACCTTGCGGGGTCCATTGGACATTGTAAAACCTGCAGGCTGGGAAAAAGCAACCGGGGGACAGGATGCTCCCGGATTGCCGACGGTCTCATACACCGTGTACGTACCCGCTGCAGTGATCGAGAAGCTGTAGCTGCCCGCCGCATCGGTTTGCACAGACGTGCAGGTACCGCCGGTACTGCTGAACAAGACGACAAATACACCTGGTATTCCGGGTTCTACAGCGGTAAATACCCCGTCATGGTTCAAATCGTTAAAAACAATTCCCGTAATTGTAGCTGGCATTGCGAGTTTGAATACCTCCTTCTATAGAAAAGATGGTTACGGCAGATTATCTTTAAACCAACATTGTATATAAATATTCTTCAAACTTGGCCGGTAGAAGAATTTTCGACAGCGGTCCTGCCTGTCCGATGGAAATAGACACTACACAAACGTCTGGAAGAAGGGTATACTTGCTCCAACTTCTTATCCTGGAGGAAAGCTAGGGAGGGCTGCAGACATGTTGCTGGATGAGAGATATCTTACGTTATATGAACGCTTCGGAGGCGAAACGGAGCCTGTTGAGGTTGCACTTGAGGAATTATCCGAATTGTTATACTGCACGCCGCGCAATGCGAAGCTTATTCTGAAGAAACTGCAAAGCGAACAGCTGATTGATTGGCTCCCGGGAGTAGGCAGAGGCCACCGGTCCAAAATCGTATTTCATGCCGCAAAAGAACCCTATTTATTGGAGTTTGCCACTCATACAGCGGAACAAGGGGATTACAAGAGCGCTTTTGATCTTATTACGCAATACGGCAACGGCACGAATGCCAGAATCAAGTTTCTGGAATGGCTCGACAATCAATTCGGCTATAAAAAAGAAGAGACGGGAGAAGGGGAGCAATGCCGGGATTCACTCATCTTTCCCGTATTAAAAGCACCCCTGACGCTTGATCCGGCCGATCTGCTTTACTCATTTGATTCCCACCTGATTCGCCAAATTTTTGACCGGCTGTTAAGGTTTGACGAGCAACTGGGGAAGATTGTGCCGATGCTTGCCCACTCCTGGTGTTCAAATCCGGATGCAACGGAGTGGACGTTTTATCTCCGTAAAGGCGTTCGTTTCCATAACGGCCAGGAGCTTACCTCCAGGGATGCGCAGTTTACTTTCCAACGACTTCAGGGGGAAACGGCGAATAGCTGGCTGTTGCGTGAGGTTAAAAGCATAGAGACGATTGGTCCTCGCGTGCTGCGGATTAAGCTCAACCGGGTGAACCGGATTTTCGATCGGTTTATGTGCTCGGCTGCCGCAGCTATTATACCGTTCGAATTTGCCGGCATAGAAGAGGAGAAGTTTTGGAGGCAGCCGATTGGGACGGGGCCTTTCCAGCTTACGAAGTGGATGAACGGTCGAATCAGGCTGGATGCACATGATGCATACTTTCAAGGCAGACCATATCTGGACGAGGTGGAAGTCGTTATAATGCCCGAGGATTGCAGTCAAGAGATCGATAAACTTGCGAAGGTGCATCACAGTCTGGATACGATGAAGATGGACCGGGAAAGTACGCAGGAGGAGTGGCAAGAGATTGAGAAGATCTGCCAGGGCTGCGTTCTTTTGAATTGGAACGTTGCTGCCCAAGGGCCACAGCAGACCGAGTCCTTCCGCCAGGCTGTACGCCAGATCTTACACCCGCAGGAGATGATCAACGAGCTTGGCGGCGAAAGGGCGATCCCCGCGTTTGGCTTTAGGCCGGAGCAGAATGATTCGCAGGAGCTTGAGCCAATCCAGCCTGAGCAGATTCGCATTCTTTTGCATGAATCGGGTTACGGCGGAGAGATTTTACGCTTTGCTTTTCATCCGAAGTACGAGGAAGACGGCGCTTGGGTGATGAACCGTTTGGCCGATTGGGGAATTCAGACGGAGAAGCTGCCTTACGATTGTTTAATGCAAGCAGACTTTTGCATTTCCGGACTCGTATTTCCGGAGGATGAAGTATGCGAAATCGAGGCTTACGAGCATCGCGATTGCGTTATGAAGAACTTTATTGATTCGGAGAGGAAAAAGTGGATTATCGGTCGGATCGATGCAGCCGTAGCAGTCGAGACCATAAATGCACGACGCCGGATACTAAAAGAAATAGAAGAGCGACTCCGGCAGGAAGCGGTGGTATCCTTCCTGCACCACAGACGTTTAAGCACGTATTTGCATCCTTCCGTACGCGGGGTGAACTTGAACCCGCTAGGTTGGATCGACTTCAAGGATGTTTGGCTGGAGGAGCATGGCAATGAAGCGGGGATGGCATGGGATTTGTCAAAAACGTCTACACGGAACGGGTAGGAACATAAAGCTGTTACGCTAAGCAGTCTCGATACGCGAGGCTGCTTTTTTATGGAAAAAATTACAACAAAAAATTTGCGAAAATCTGCACTTATTTATCGATTTGTTGCGTCTGATAGATGTAGGAGCAATCGAATTGGTTGCACTGAAAAAATTTACTTCTAGTATTTACGCAGCCGTTGCATTTATAATGGGCTATCATCGAAAAGGTGAAGTCCGCAAAGAAAGGATGGAACTTGTGAAGAAATTTTTTGGTATTGTAGGTGTCTTTATACTGGTTTGGGCCATTCTATCGGGTATCTTTATGTTCTTTACAGATTCCGGATATCGTCTTAGGGCGATGGCAGCGGAGACCATATTATCGTCGCAGCACCGGCAGTGGGCAAAGTATACTTTTCTACCGCAAAGTGACTTGGACGCTATGCTTGAAAATATAAATAATCCCAATTACGTGAACAGCGCATCGGGATCAGGCGGCTTAGTGAACGTAAAGTCGGATAAGGATTTGTATGTGCATGTGGA
Source organism: Paenibacillus sp. MMO-177 (assembly GCF_037147795.1). Classification (NCBI taxonomy): domain Bacteria; kingdom Bacillati; phylum Bacillota; class Bacilli; order Caryophanales; family Paenibacillaceae; genus Paenibacillus; species Paenibacillus sp. MMO-177. The sequence continues at coordinate 236,638 of NZ_JBBCUR010000002.1, forward strand.
GTCGATTGAGAGCTACACGAATCCAACGCATTACTATAAAGGAAAAGTCATCACAATCTCCAATCCGAATCGGGTAAAGCTGGTCAGTTCGAAGCTAAGCGACCATGGCGAACAAATCAATGTCATTGCGAAGCGGGCGAAAGCTCTTGCCGCTATTAACGCGAGTGGCTTTGTCGATTTGGATGGGCATGGCAATGGCGGAGCTTCTACCGGTGTCGTTATTGAAGACGGCGTTATTAAAAGCCCGAATAAGAACACGAAAGAATTTGTAGCCGGCATTACGAAAAATGGCGTGATGATTACCGGCAAGTACAGCGCGAATGAATTGGTTAAACTCGGGGTACAATATGCGGCAGGCTTTAAACCGCAGCTTATCGTAAACGGTCAAAAGATGGTTGATGGCGATGGCGGCTGGGGCTGGGGTCCGCGTACGGCAATCGGGCAAAAAGCCGATGGCAGCATCATCTTTGTCGTTATTGACGGCCGTCAAACCCGTTCGGTTGGCGCCAGTATCAAAGAAGTACAGGATTTGCTCTACGAGCGTGGGGCCGTAAATGCCATGTGCATGGATGGCGGTTCTTCGTCTTCGATGTATTTTAACGGCGATAACATTACGATTCCTTCTTCCCGCAATAATATTCCCCGTTATCTGCCGAATATTTGGGCTCTAATTCCGCAAGCTGGCGATACCCTTCACGTGGATGTGGATGGTGAAAAGGTAATTTCGTTTGAAGGAATCGGCCTATAAGGTGCCGGATCTTTAATTTGCGACCTCCCGATGGAATGGCGACATTCTACAGGAGGTCTTTTTATTATCAAAATCATTGAAGCTCACCATCGAATACTCTCCATAATGGTCTTGAACGATAGTTGCTATAATGGAACAACCACCGGAGAAGGAGCGATAAAAATGATAACACGAACCGTTGCACAACTGGAGAAATATATTGAATCGGTGCCTTTGCAATTAAGAGCTTGGTCTGAGGAAAAAATGGCTGCTCCGCGGGCTATAGGGAAATGGTCGGGACAGCAAATTCTTGGGCATCTTTGCGATTCCGCGATCCATAATTGCAGAAGGATCATAGAGGCTTCGTCTGCCGCAGGACCATATGTCATTACTCCGTATAACCAGGACAAATGGGTTGAAGCGCAGCAATACGCTTCGGCACCGGCCGAAGAGGTTATTGCTTTATGGGAAAGCTTGAACCGCTCGATGGTGAGAGCGATCTCGGCAGTGCCTGTTGATACGTTAACGTCATGCCATATTCTACTGCCTAACGGCGAGAGGCATACGCTCGAATGGCTGATAAAAGATTACCTTGAGCATTTGGAACATCATCTTAATCAAATATCTCCGGATTTAATTTCTGATGAACTCCTCAATTGATGAGGGGTTTTTTTACGCTATTCTAGAGATTTTTATTGTACATAACCTGACGCAGAATTACATTCTAAGGACACAAAAATGAGTGCATAAAGTTTTCGATAAGCGGTTGTGAAATTAATGTTTAGACAAACTCTATATATCTTTGTATAATGACTGTATAGGTTGTGAAAGCAGAGAAAGTTAACGATATGCACGATCTGATATGAATTCATTAAAGCAAAGTTTTATCTAAGATTATGCGCATTAAGAACAGAAAGGAAGTATCCATCATGTTTACGATTAAGCAAGTGTCTGCGATGCTGGATATCCCTGCTGTCACCCTTCGTGCTTGGGAACAGAGATATGGAGCTGTAACCCCGACCAGAACGGATACCGGTTACCGGCTGTTTACCGAGCAGGATGTCGAAGATTTGCGCTGGCTCAAAGCAATGACAGAGGAACGTGGTATGTCGATCAGTCAGGCTGTCATGTTGAAGAAGAGCCAGAAGAGCCAGAAGAGCAATCTTTTCAGGCTTGAAACGCACGATTCAACTGTGGCCGGTGTTAACCATGATAATCATGAACGGACGGTTAAGAATCTGTATGACCTCTTAAGCGCTTTCCAATCCCAGCAAGCAAAGGCGTTGCTGGATATGGGATTTTCGATGTTTGGTTACGAAACGATGATTATCAAGGTGCTGGTCCCTTTACTTATTAAAGTCGGCGATGAATGGGAAGCCGGTCGCGCGTCGGTTGCCCAGGAACATTTTATTACGCAATTCGTTACCCAGCGCTGCTATGGTTTTTTTCAACTTTTCCCTTTTGATGAAACGCTTCCTAAAGTGCTTGCCTTTTGTCCGTCTAGAGAGCAGCATCATTTGGGTTTAATGCTGTTTTCTTTATTTCTCAGGCAACGTGGAGTCGAGGTGCTGTACCTCGGTCCCGATACGCCGGAAAGCGGAATTGAACAGATCATCAGGGACCAACGAATAGAGGTTGTTGCGATTTCATTGTCCGATCAACGACTTCTATCCGATACGTTGGCTCTTATCGATAAGTTAAGAGAGAGGTTCGCAAACCTATCCTTCTCGCTGGGCGGCAGAGGATTCGAAGGTGTTAACGAGCCCTATAACTCCTGGTGCCAGCCGGGAGGCAATCTGGGAGAATGGGGAAATTGGGTTGATCGACTCTTGCTTGCTCGCAAGCCAACAGTATCGGAGAGTGGTTCTTAGCAAGGTTTTAAAGCGGGTGCGACGAGATTTATTAGGGGGAATAAAGCAAGATGACGACGAGCAATAGCCCTTGGAGAGAATCTTGTCGGTTGGAGAGATTGTTTTGAACAAGCTGAGCTGGACTAGAAACTGCGTGTTCGGAATTGGTACCTCGAATATTTCGGAGCTTAGGGGTACCAATCTTTTTCACTTGAGTGAGGTATAAAAGCAAGAAAAAATATACATAATTGTGCCATTTACTTATCTTCGGCGAGATGGCTTTAATCTAGCAATAATCGTCTGAATAATGCGACATATTTCCTCATCTAGCGGTGTTTTCTGCACATAAAAAACGATTAGGTGCCTGTAGAGGATCAGAAGGGGGAGAGTGGTTTATGGACACAGAGCAAATGAGAGCTGACTTTGCTTATTGCGAAACAATCATTAAAAAACATTCTAAAAGCTTTTATTACGCATTTTCGCAGCTGCCGCCGGAAAAAGCCAATGCCGTCTATGCTATTTATGCTTTTTGCAGAACGGCAGACGATTGTGCAGATTCCGATCGACCACATTCGGAAAAGCTCGAGTCGCTGCAACAATTAAAACAAGAACTCGATTTATTCAGGGATCGGGCAGAGGTGGATCATCCCCTGTGGCGAGCGCTCAGGCTGGTTTTTACCAACTATGAGATGGACATTCAAGCATTCTACGACCAGTTAACCGGACAGTGGATGGATTTAAATTTTTCTATCCCTAGAACGATGGAAGAACTTGAAAGATACAGTTATTATGTTGCCGGCTCAGTAGGTTTAATGCTTTTGCCAGTCTTGGCTTCCAAAGCTTCTGCCGATTTGCGTCTATCCGCGATTGAACTTGGCATCGCCATGCAAATCACAAATATTTTGCGTGATGTCGGCGAGGATTTCCAAAAGAAGCAACGAATTTATTTGCCCGAAGAAGAAATGGCGCGCTTCCGGTATACACAGTCGGATCTACGACATGGTCTCATTACCGAGAGTTTTGTTAATCTGTGGGAGAGTTTGGCTAAACATGCAGATTCCTTGTACGACGATTTCTACAGGAGCATAAATCTATTTGATGCTGACAGCAGGATGCCTCTCTTTTTGTCTGTAGGCGTGTACAGAGGCATATTGGATGCTGTCAGGGGCAGCGATTATGACTGTTTCTCCAAGCGCAACTATGTATCGAAGGAAAAAATGACCATGATCAGCGCTGCCGTGGGCAACCGCTCCCAAATTGTCTGAAAGGTGTTGTTTGAATTGTCAAATGAAAAGAGCGTATTGATTATCGGCGGCGGGCTTGGCGGGCTATCCGCTGCCATATCTTTGAGACAAAGCGGCTATAACGTTTCTATATATGAACAAAACAATCATATAGGCGGTAAACTGAATCGGCTTGAGCAAGATGGTTTCGGCTTTGATCTTGGCCCTTCCATTCTGACAATGCCGCACATCTTTGAAAAATTATTTGAATCAAGCGGTAAAAAGATGACGGATTACGTTCCAACTGTAAAGCTGAACCATCAGTGGCGATCCTTTTTTCCGAATGGCAATATCATCGATCTCTATGAAGATATCGAAGAAATGAAAGCGAAGAATCAGACTCTGAGTGAGCATGATATGTCCGAGTACGAGAATCTGCTCCGATACTCCAAAAAGCTGTACGAGATGACGGAGCAAGGATACTTCAAGCATGGGGCTGACAATACCAAAGATATCGCGAAATATAATGGCGTCTTCAATGCTCTCAAGAACTTTGATTTGTTCTCCACGGTACATAAGTCTATTGCGAAACGAATAAGCAATCGCGATCTGCGAGATATGCTTTCCTATTTCATCAAATACGTTGGTTCTTCTCCTTACGATGCGCCGGCCGTACTGAACATGATGATTTATATGCAGCATAAGCAAGGATTGTGGTATGTTCCTGGCGGGATGCACCTGCTTGCCCGCGGTTTAGTGAAGCTGGCAGAGGAAACAGGCGTGGAGATTCATACGGGTAAACGAATTGTCCATCTAAAGAAGAAGGATGGACAAATCACCAATGCCTTATTAGAAGACGGGACTGAACTCTCGGCAGACTACTACATTTCCAATATGGAAGTCATTCCGTTCTATGAGCGTCTACTTCAGGAAGAGAAGCCTTTTATCGATCAATTGAAAAAGAAATATGAACCGGCAAGTTCGGGCCTAGTCATGCACCTCGGAGTGAAAAAAACATACCCGCAGCTCGCCCATCACAATTTTTTCTTTGCAGAAAATATGAAGCAGCAAATGAATAAAATATTTCACCGCCATGAGCTGCCGGATGACCCGATCATCTATTTGGTGAACGTCAATAAAACGGATCCCGCGCAGACCCGCGAAGGGTATGAAAATTTGAAAGTATTGCCCCATATTCCCTATATTCAGGATGAACCTCTTACACAGCAGGATTATGAGCGTTTTGCCGAATTGGTGCTGATGAAATTAGAAAAAATGGGGCTGGATGGATTGCGCGATAACATTGTTACCAAAGATTTATGGACCCCGGAAGACATTAAACGAATTTATGGATCCGACCGCGGAGCCATATACGGCACATTATCCGATCGCAAAAAAAATAAAGGGTTTAAGCATCCAAAGCAGAGCACGCTCTATGACAATCTTTATTTTGTCGGCGGAACGGTAAACCCGGGAGGCGGTATGCCCATGGTGACATTAAGCGGTCAACAGGTACGGGACAAAATCGTGCAGAGGGATATTTATCATGGGTGATCAGGATAGTACTGCTCTTCGTGCGTTATTGGAAAAGCAACAGGAGGCTATTATTCAATGCCAGTTCCCTACGGTGAAAGAGCGCACGAATACACTTCTTAGGCTGAAGCAGATGCTAATCGACCATGAAGCGGCATTTATCGAAGCGCTTGTTTCCGATATGAAAAGACCCGCTTTTGAAGCCTTTGCTTTCGAAATCGCACTTCTGTTGAATGAGATCGAGTATGTATGCAAGTCGTTGAAGCAATGGGCGAGATTCGAGCGATCCTATCAGTTCAAATTCGGCTACATAGAAGCGGTTCGCAAAAAGCGAAGTCCGTACGGCAGTGTTCTCATCATCAGCCCATGGAATTACCCGCTGCAGCTCGCCTTGATGCCAGCCATTAGTGCAATCGCTGCAGGAAACCGTTGCGTGATCAAACCATCGGAATACGCGCCGGCAACAAGCGAGCTGTTGCAACAGGTTGTCAGCCAAACGTTTCCGCCTGAAGTTTTAACTGTTGTGACGGGGGATAGGCATCTTGCCAAGCAATTAACGACGATGCCATTTGATCTCGTGTTTTTTACAGGAAGCCAAGAGACAGGAAAGGCCGTATCGCAGCAGGCAGCCGAGCAGCATATCCCCGTTATTTTGGAACTCGGCGGCAAGAACGCTTGTATTCTGGATGAATCGGGTTTTTCGCCTGAAGCTATCCGGGAAATCGTCTGGGGAAAATTTCTGAATGCAGGCCAGACCTGCATTGCGCCGGATACGTTATTCGTACATGAGTCCGTGTATGAAAGAACCCTCTCCGAAGTTTCCTCGGCATTACTAGCATTTTATGGGGAGTTCCCAAGCGATAGCAGGGACTACGGCAGGATTTGTCATGATCGACACTTTCAAAAACTGCTGCATTTTTTCGCGCAGGGCAAGGTTCGGTGTGGAGGCGCTTTTGATGCGGATGATTTATTCATCGCCCCGACCGTATTAACAGACATACAACCAGAAAGCTCGATTATGCAGGAGGAGATTTTTGGCCCTATCTTGCCTGTTATACCTTTTCGCGATCTGAAAGACTTATTAGATCTGAAGGCGATTCAGCGTGATGCATTGGTCGCCTATATGTTTAGCAAGAATAAGCAACACATTGAATGGGTCAAAAACTACATGCGATCAACTACTGTCAGTGTGAATCAAGTCATCCATCATGGGGCCAATCCCAGAGTTGCTTTCGGTGGCGTGGGGCGCAGCGGACATGGCAGCTATCATGGTAAAGCGGGCTTTCAAAGTTTCAGTTATGAGAAAACGGAATACAAAGCGTATCGCTACTTCCATGTGTCCGATAAATTTCCGCCGTACTCGGATCAAGACATGCGCATTGTGCACAAGTTTAGGAAATGGCTGTTGTAATGGAACAATAGAGATCGTCTAGGAGGATTGCCGTGCCCTATTTATCATTTCCTATCTTTTGGACTGTTAGCATCGACATATTCGCTTGGGCTTTTTTTCATGTCATCGTTTCCGTCTTTTGCTTGAAGCTTCCTTTGTCTTATTTTCTGAAAGACAGTGTCTGGTACCGGCTTTTCGCTTGGGAGAAGTCTGGAAGGCTATGGCAACAGTTATTTCTCGTAAAAAGATGGAAAGGGCGTCTGATAGACGGTACGGCGATTCTAAAAAAAGGGTATGGTAAGAAAAAATTGCATGGTACCCACATAAGCGACTTGAACGAATTCGCCGCAGAAACCAAACGCGCGGAGCTGACCCACTGGTTGTCGATGGCGCCTGCTCCGTTATTTTTCTTATGGAACCCTATTTGGGTGGGCTGGTTCATGATTCTGTATGCGGTGGTGTTTAACTTGCCATTCATTATTGTGCAGAGATACAATCGCGGGCGAATAGAGGCCATTACATCAAGTGCGAATAAAACGGGAGTGAGGGCATTCTCATGAGCAAGAAGGTCATTGTTATTGGCGCAGGCGTCGCAGGGCTGGCTAGCGCTATCAGACTACAGCATGCCGGATATCAGGTCGAAATCTATGAGAAAGAAGCCTCTCCGGGCGGGAAAATGAACCGGATTGAGACGGATGGCTACAAATTTGATTTGGGGCCAACGATCGTCATGATGCCGGAACTGTACAGGGAAATTTTTGAACTTTGCGGCCGGAATCCGGATGATTACATCCCCATGGAGAGATTAGACCCGATGTATCGGGTTTATTACAAAGATATTCCTGACGAGCCTTTCGATATTTCCTCCAATCTTGTGCAATTGACGAAGACGATAGAAAAAATTAGCGAAGAGGATATGGAGGGCTTCTTTCTCTATCTGCACGAAATTTATAAACGATTTATGGTCGCCAAGCACAACATTATCCAAAGACCTTTCCGTAAATCCCGAGATTTCTATAACTTCTCGATGCTGAAGAAAGCGTTAAAACTAAAAACTTTCGACACGGCAGATCGTTTTATGAGCAAATATATGAAGAATGAACGGTTAAAGCAGATGATAAGCTTTCAGACCTTGTACATTGGCATTTCGCCGTTCAAAAGTCCATCGTTTTACACCATGATCCCGATGATACAATTTATGTATGGCGTCTGGTTTATTAAAGGCGGCATGTATACCATGGCTCTGGCTATGGAAAAGCTGTTCAAAGAACTGGGCGGGACCATTCACTATAACAAAAGTGTGCAGGAAATAGACTTACATAACGGTAAAGCAACAGGCATTCTTGTAGACGGGCAGAAAGTCCCGGCGGATTTCGTTGTATGCAATGCAGACTTCCCGTATGCCATCAAAAACTTGGTGAAAGACCGGGTGGCAAAAGGGAAATTCACGGATAAAAAGATTGATAAAATGAAATACTCCTGCTCTTGTTTTCTTCTATACTTGGGCATGAATAGAAAATACGAGGAAATCGAGCACGTTCATAATTTTATTTTTACCGAGGATCTGAAAAAAAATCTGCATGACATTTTTGCCGGGAATAAACTGACCAATGGATCGTTTTATGTTTATATCGCTTCCAAAATGGATGCTTCGCTTGCCCCAGAGGGTAAAGACGGTTTATACATTCTGATGCCGGTTTCCCATGTTGCCGCGGCGAATTACGAATGGAATGAGGAGACGATTCAGGATTACCGTTCCTATATTCTAAACACCTTAAAGAAGATTCGCGGTTTTGAGCATATAGAGCAGGAGATCGTCACTGAAACTTGCATTACGCCACGCGATTTCGAGTCCAGGTTCAATGCCTATAACGGTTCCACTTTCGGCCTGATGCCGATCTTGTCTCAAAGCAACCATATGCGTCCGCAAAGCAAGGCCAAGCATTGCGACAATCTGTACTTTACCGGAAGCAGCACGCATCCGGGCGCGGGTGTTCCGATCGTGTTATTATCGGCTAGAATTACCGCACAGGAACTGATACAGGATGACCAAGGGATTATATTCGACTATTCCGGGAAATGAAGCAGAGATCCATGCGATTCTTGTTCTACCTTAAGGAGGGAATGCAGTGCCCGTTTCAGAATGGATCAATCTTGCAATTGGAATACTGGCTCTTCTGGTCGGAATTGTCATGTTCTGGTCTTTCCCAGTTATTAAAGGCATCGATACGAACGCCGATTTTCCGTTGCTGTCCATCATTATTCCTGCCAGAAACGAAGCTGGTCGGATTTCCCCGTTGCTGCGTTCATTACAACAGCAGCATTACCAGTCATTCGAGGTTCTTGTAGTTGACGATCATTCGACAGACCAGACTTCAGCGATCGCCAGAAGATACGGTGCCAAGGTTTTGCAAAACAAAGCGGTAGAATCAGGGTCAGGGAAATCGAGGGCTTGTTGGCATGGAGCAGAGCATGCCGCAGGGCAGTGGCTCCTGTTCTTGGATGCAGATACATCTCTCATTGATGCGGACAGCTTGCTTAAGTTACTCGGTTTCTACCAACGAAGAGGCGCTAGAGGGATTCTATCCTTGCAGCCATATCATACCGTGCATCGGTTATATGAGAATCTATCGGCCATTTTTAACGTAATCGTGATTGTTGGAATGAATACTTTCACATGCTGGGGGGCTCGATTTAAAGCAGCCGGTTCTTTTGGCCCTTGCATTATATGTAATAAAGAGGATTATTTTTTGACAGGGGGGCATCGCAAAATCCAAGGCGCCGTGATGGATGATCTGGCACTGGGACAGGCTTTCATGGATAACAACCTTCCTGTCTATTGTATCGGGGGGAGCGGTGTAATCAATTTTCGCATGTATCCGGAAGGTTTGATAAATCTTATAGAAGGATGGTGCAAAAGCTTTGCCGTTGGTTCAAAGTCTACCCATCCGGTCGTGATGCTAATGACCATCCTTTGGATTACAGGTGGTTTTATGAGCACTGCGGCGCTCATTTCCTCTATTACGGCATTCCATAAAGGTGCCATGGTGCTCAGTGGTCTGTTGTACACGGCGTATGCTTTACAGACGATGCTATTTGCACACAGATGCGGCAATTTCAATCGGGGCATCTTCTTGGTGTATCCGTTATTGTTTTTATTCTTTGTGACCATACACGTATATTCCCTTTTTCGAGCACATGTTCTGCATTCGGTAAACTGGAAGGGCCGTAAAATCGATGTATAATGCGCTTGCTTTGTTAATCCATGTAGATAACTCGATGGACGGATTCGACAGCGAGTTGGGTCGTCCGGACACGATTTGTCTTTGCATTGAGTTCCCACTTGTTCCCGCACATAGAAGCGGAAGGTGAGCAGGGCAAACAATAAGCCTACAGGAATGTTAACGGGCACACTAGTACAACATTGAAAAGGCTACCGATTTGATTGGGCAGCCTGTTTCAGGAAAGTTTCAAACAAAATGCACGAAAAAAAGACAACCGGTCATCCTAATTAAGTTACAGGATGGCTATGGTTGTCTTTTTTTGCATAAAAAATAATTTAGCCAGTTTGTTTTTGATATTAAGGAACTATTGGTTTGTGCTTTAGTGGGGAGGATAACACGATGAGTGTGGTTGAATCACCAAATGCTCCCAATTCATTGATCGTAGCTTCCAGTGTTAGCAGTGATTCTGTGACCAATTTAACAAGAAAATTGTATTGGTGACCGCTTATACGATGCAGTTCGACCACATCGAGCGATTGCTCACAGAATTCCACGAATTGGTTGCATCCTTTCGTATAGAACAGAACGAAAGCGGCAATCGGCTTGTTGATTTTTTCCGGTGCGACTACGGCACGATATTGGTTGATGATGCCCTTCTCTTCCAGCTTGCGTACTCGTTCAGTAACAGCGGGTTGCGATAAGGAGACGGTTTTTCCCAAATCCGTCATCGAGATGCGTCCCTGTTCTTGCAGCAAGAGTAAAATTTGCTTATCCAAGTCTTCCATTAGGAAGCCTCCTTTATTTTTAAGGTGAATTTTAATAAAGTAAAAGATTTTCTTGCGCATATACTTAAAATTACTTGAAAACTGTATGGTAGATATCTGCTTAATTATATAAAATTTATTCAATAAAATGAAATTCGACAAGGAGGGAAATTAAATGAATTATAAAGAATTACTACAGCCTGTGCGCATCGGGAACTGGCACCTTCGTACGCGCATTGCGATGGCACCTATGACACGCAGTTTTGCGGATGATACAACAGGTATCGTCGGTGAAGATGTTGTCGCGTATTATAAGCGCAGGGCTCAAGACGGGATTGGTTTAATTATCACGGAGGGCATTACACCGTCGCCAAGAGGAAAAGGAACCTTTGGAGTTCCTGGCCTATTTACAAAAGAACAGGCGAATGGGTGGCGTAAAGTCACGGATGCGGTACATGAGGAAGGGGGCACAATTATCGCGCAGCTATGGCATGTCGGCAGGCTCACACATCCCGATTTGACTGGAGGTCTTGCGCCGCAAGCACCGTCAGTCGTGCAAGCGGAGGGACTTGTGCATAGGCTTAGGAAGCCTTTTGCATTACCTGAGGCAATGACAACCCAAGAAATAAAGGAGGCTGTCCAACAGTATGCTCAGGCGGCGAAGTACGCTGATGAAGCAGGTTTCGATGGCGTTGAACTCCATGGAGCACATGGATACTTGATCGATCAATTTGCTTGGGAGGTTACGAATCGCCGGACCGATAGCTATGGGGAAAGAACGGGGCGGCTTAGGTTCATGAAAGAAGTCCTTGCGGCTGTTGGAGCAGCGATTGGCGTGGATCGCGTTATCGTTCGCTTCTCTGAATTAAAAGATGATCAACCCAGCTACCGATGGCAGGATCCAGAAGCCGAAATTGAAGCATATCTCAAGGTGTTTCGCGAGGAAGGCTTGCGCGTGCTCCATCCTTCCACGAATACGTTCAACCAGCCACTGGCTGAGAATTTGACTCTGCATCAGCTTATACGTAAACGCTGGGACGGTAATATAATAGGCGTTGTCGGTCTAACCCCAAGTTCTGCGGAGGATGCGATACGTGCAGGTATTATTGATGTAGCTGCATTTGGAAAGCCATTGTTAGCTAACCCGGATTTTGTGAGTCGGCTTCGGAACGATCAACCGTTCATCCCCTACGAATCGAAAATTCATTTGAAAGAGCTGCTTTAAACCGATCGTAAAAAAGCCAACTATGGAGCGGAAGACGCCGGAGCGTAGATTCGATTACACAAGGTCGGGGGAAAGCGAAGGGGAATTTGCGATAAATACTACAGTTACTGGTTCGATAACGGATTTGAAGAATGCAGTTGCTTGGTTAGAAATCAAATATTACAGACTTAATGAACTTACCATTGTTGATTTCACCGGAATACTTAATAGCATACTGGGTCTTTTTAAAAATACTACAAAATAAACGCATTTAAATATTGGTATAAGGCTAATCACAAGTAATATTAAATATTGATACTGGCAGGCAGTTGAACTCTGATCAGCTGCTTGCTTTTTAGTTTTTTAACCACTTTTTATTAGTTAAATTACTTATGCAATCAAATTTGTTTCGTTTATGAACTGACACATTTGTGTCGTCAGAATTTTACCGGAATGTGCACGAAGCACAATTTATACAATGTCTTTTAGTATCTAATCTATATTTGATGTTAGTAATATTGACGCGAAAATGACAATGACCTATATTACCTCTAAGCTTTCTGTATGAAGTGTCTCATTCGTTCGGAAATTGGGGGAGGGTCTTGTCATGAAAAAGCTCATCATGGTTGCGGCGGCAGCTTTGCTAATCTTTACGGCTGCATGCTCGAAGGAAACAAAGACGGATTCAACGGTTGCAGGCGCTGACACTGGCGGAGACAAAACGAAGCCAAGAGTTGCTTTTGTCTACCTTGGCGTTCCTGGGGACGGTGGCTGGACTTACGAGCATGATCAAGGACGCAAAATGATGGAAAAAGAGCTGGGCATTACCGCAACTACGGTCGAGAACGTACCGGAAGGGGCGGATGCGCAGCGCGTATTCGAAGAACTTGCGGAGAAGAACGATATTATCTTTGGCACAAGCTTTGGCTACATGGATGCGATGGTTGCTGTAGCCAAGAAGCATCCCAACGTAAAGTTCCTTCACGCCAGCGGCTATAAAACGGCGGACAATCTCGGCACATACCTGGGCAAGGAATATCAGAGCGCTTATCTTGTAGGGATGGCGGCAGGCAAAATGACGAAAAACAATCGTCTCGGCTATGTAGGGGCTTACCCGATTCCCGAGGTGATTTATACGATCAACGCGTTTACGCTAGGCGTGCAAAGCGTTAATCCGGAAGCGAAGGTAGACGTCGTGTGGAGCAATACGTGGTTTGACCCAACGGCCGAGCGTCAGGCGGCAACAAGCTTGCTCGACAAAGGAGTAGATGTCTTGGCCGCCTATCAGGATTCGCCAGCCAGCATTCAGGCTGCTGCCGAACGCGGGGTATGGGGAATCGGCAATGACTCGGATATGAGCAAATACGCGCCGGATTATTATATCTCCAATCCGAAGTGGAACTGGGGTCCTTATTACGTGCAGACGGTTAAAGCCGTTATGGACGGCACCTGGAAGTCCGAAAGCTATTTCGGTTCCATGAAGGACGGCATTACGGACATCGCGCCATTTGGCAAGAACGTGCCGCAGGATGTCAAAGACCTGGTTGAAGCGAAGAAGAAAGAGATTCTAGCCGGAAGCTTCGATGTGTTTAACGGACCTATCGCCGACCAAGGCGGAACGGAGAAAGTGCCGCAAGGCAAAGAGATGACCGTAGACGAGATTTTGAACATGAACTGGTTCGTCAAAGGCATTGAAGGAACGATACCGCAATAGGCCAAGGGCAGAAAGGGAAGTGGCTGGCATGATTAGGAAAGATCCCGTTCTCGAGCATGAATGGCATCCGGTGGCGATTGCCTCCGATGTCAGCGACACGCCTAAGCAGGTCATTGTACTGGGAGAGAAAGTCGTTATTTTCCGCACGAGTCAAGGCGTTAAAGCCATGAAGGACTTATGCATTCACCGCGGTGTCCCGCTGTCGCTTGGACGCGTGGACAATGACGAGATCGTCTGCGCTTACCATGGCTGGCGGTATGACGGTGACGGGCGATGCGTCTGCATTCCGGCATTGCCTAAATCGCAGGCCATCCCGCTCAAAGCGAAAACGCACACTTATTTGTGCCAGGAGCGGTACGGTTTTGTCTGGGTCTGCCTTGGAGAACCAAGAGAAGAATTGCCGCCGCTTGAAGGAAAAGTGGAGGAGGGGCTTTTGCCGATTTGGATGGGACCTTATCCGGTTCAAGCATCGGCTCCGCGCGTGATCGAGAATTTCCTGGATGTCTCGCATCTGATGTTTGTTCATGAGGGCCTGCTTGGCGACAGTGAATTCGCCGAAATTAACGACTACAATGTACATCATATTGACGGGGCGCTTGTTACGGATGAGATTGTCGTCTACCAGCCCGACCCTGACGGACGCGGAATCGGCGTCGACAACCGTTATATCTATGAGATCTATTCGCCGTGCTGCGTCAAGCTGGTGAAGGGCAGCGAAGGCTCAGACGAGATCTTTCATCTATTCCTGATCGTACTCCCGGAGACGGAAACGACCTGTACGGCGTTTATGCTGCAGCTCCGCAACTATGCGCCGGAGGTTCCGGATCAGGTTTTTATCGATTTCCAGAATACGCTGCTCGAGCAGGACAAACGAATTGTCGAAGAGCAAAAGCCGGAGCTGCTGCCGCTGGATCTGCAGGCGGAGCTGCATCTCAAATGCGACCGCGTCGCCATCGCTTACCGGCGCAGATTGAAGGAACTAGGCGTGACGATCGGAACAGAATAAGTCCGAATGACAGGAAAGCCGCGTGTATCGCGGTTTTTTTGTTTTCCGCAATTTATGTTCCTTATTGACATATGGGGCAGCGGACTTTATACTCCACTTATTAAAAGTGTTTTAATAAGTGTTTGCTAAAAGGAGAAGGAGCATGTCATCACACACGCATAATACGGTTCAAGTGAAAAAGATGAACGTAGAGCTGGTTAAAAACGCATTAAAGGCGCAAGGGATTGCGACAAAAGCATCGATTGCCGGACTAACCAAACTTAGCGTGGCTACCTGCGGGACGATTCTGAACGAGCTGCTCGCCGTAGGCGAGATTATAGAGCTTGAGCCGGACGGGGCAAACAGCGGAAGACCAGCCAAACAATATAGGTACAATGCTAATTTTGGCTGCGTGATTTGTCTGCTTGTCCGGACGGAAGGCGGCATCCATTCCATCAGCTACAGTATAGTGAATTTGCTTGGAGAGACGATTAGCGAGACAACGTTGGAGCTGCCTCGCATCGACACGGATGTTATTGATCGGCTAATTGAGGACTTGATCAGCGACAATGAGAATGTTCAAGCCATCGGTATCGGAATTCCTGGCGTCGTTCACCGTGGAGTGATTGGCGTATGCGATGTGCCTGATCTTGCCGGGCAGCCTGTAGGAACGTATCTGGAAGACAAGTACGAGATCCCGATTACGATCGAGAATGACATGAACATGACAGTCTACGGCTTCTACCATCTTCAGAATTTTGAAGAGGATAAGACGTTTGCGGTTGTGACGTTTCCGAAGAATCATTTTCCGGGGGCCGGGTTTATCGTCGACGGCCGGATTTTGTCAGGCAACACGACATTTGGCGGCGAGGTTTCTTTCCTGCCGTTTGGCATTTCGCGCGAGGAGCAGCTGCGGCAGCTGCATACGGAAGAAGGCTTTATCCGGCTGGCGGTTATGACGTTAGCCTCGATTATCGCCATCATTAACCCGGTAACCATCGCGATAACGGGCGAGCTGCCTAGCGAGTCACAGCTTAATTCTCTGCGTGGAGGATGTCTGAAGGATATACCGGAGGAGCATATGCCGCAGCTTATTATTCAGAACAATACGCATCGGGAGTATATGACCGGCCTTGTTACAGCTACGCTGGAAAGCCTTACCTACCGGCTGCAGGTCACAGAGAAAAGATAACAAGTCAGGAGCACGCGAACAGTGGAAAAAAGTATAGGCAAGTTCAACAAGATTTATGCCATGCAGCTGGCGACCATATTTATCGGATTCATTATTTTCGGCTTTTCGGAAAATATTAAGGGTCCGGCTATACCGCGCATCCAACTCGACTTTATGCTGAATGAATCCCAGCTCGGCACCTTATTATCCTTGAACGCCTTAGGTTATTTAATAGCCTGTTCCTTTACGGCCTATTTGACGAAACTTTGGGGGATCAAATGGGTTACCGTTGCCGCTTTCGCCTCTATGGCCTTTTCCGGCATTCTAATTTTCTTCTCCCATCATTACCCGATGTTCTCGGCTTCTTATTTCCTCATGTATATCGGTAACGGGATGCTAGAGATTGGCCTCGCTATTCTAAGTGCCCGGATTTTCGTAAGAAATACGGGTATGATGATGAACATGACGCATGGCTTCTATGGCTTAAGCTCGACGGTTGCGCCGCTGATCGCAACAGGCCTGATGAAAGTGACATTTGCCGGGCATACGCTGGACTGGCGCGGAATGTACCTGGTGATGCTGATGTTATCCGTGATTCCGATTGTCATCGCCATGTTAAGCTCGTTCCCGGGGGATGATATCTCGCATGAAGATCGCGTTCCTCTAAAGATCTTGCTGAGAGACCGGGTACTATGGTTAATGGTGCTTGTCCTGACGTTTGGCGTTGTATCGGAGCTTGCCGTTGGCGGCTGGCTCGTCAACTTCCTGGAGAAAGCTTATAACTGGGATACCGTAAATGCTTCCGGCATGTTGTCTATTTTCTTCTTATGCTTTGCGCTGGCCAGGCTGCTGCTTGGTCCGCTGACGGACCGGATAGGCTTCGTATTATCGCTCATCATCTTTTCCGGGTTTTCGGCATTATGCACCTTTACCGCTATCGCTGGCGGGGAGAGCGTCGCGTTCCTGTTTGCCGCTTCAGGTATCGGAATCGCAATGATCTATCCGACGGTAATGGCTTTTATCGCAAAGCGATACCCGAAAGGAAGCGATACGGCCATCACCTTTACGGTCACCATGATGGGATTGGGCAGCGTAATCGGCAATTACCTGATCGGCGGAGTTACTGAGCTCGTCAAGCATACGGTCGGCGAAAATTCGCCAAACAGCTTGCTTCGCGGTCTTCAAGCCGGTTACGGCTTCATTGGGTTATGCGCGGCATTATGCGCAATTACCGGAATTATTCTCTATATTCATTTGTCCAAAAGGAAAGAAATCATTTAAGATAGAAAATTTAAAATAGAAACGCCAATATCCAAGCCAATAGGGCAGGAGATTGGCATTATTTTATATATGGAATCGCAGCTGCACAACTGTTTAGCATAAAATCCGATCTTCTACACATGATCTTGATACGCGTGGTTACGCCATAAATGAAGAGAGAGGGGACAGAGCCCCGTGATAATCAATTCGAATTTTGAAAAGTATGAAGCTTTTATTCGTGGATTGCCGGTTAAGACTCGATACGCCCCTGATGACTTGCTGGTTCCGGAATTATGCGTATTACGGGAAGGGCCAATAGAGATGTATTATGCTCCGCACAACGATTACAGCAATCCCTTAGCCCAAATAATGATCGTAGGCCTCACTCCAGGCTGGAATCAAATGGAGATCGCTATACGAACAGCGAAGCTGGCTATGCTGGAAAACAAATCCGCGCAAGAAATATGCAGGGAAGCAAAAATGGCTGCGCGATTTGCCGGGTCCATGCGAAGCAACCTGATCCAAATGCTGAATGAATTAAGTTTGCATACGTATTACGGACTTGCGGACAGCAAAGCATTCTTTGAAGATGATTTCCCTCTGCTTCAGACAACTTCTTTGCTTCGTTATCCCGTCTTTGTTAACAAGAAAAATTACAGCGGTCATAATCCCGAGCTTTCGAAAAACGCCTTGCTCTACAACTATGCCTATCAATTAATTAACAGTGAGCTTCACGCCTTGTACCATACCCCGCTTATTATTCCATTAGGGAAAGCGGTGGAAATGGTATTCAAGCGATTGCTTGGCGAAAAAAAGATCGGCGAGAAGCAAGTTTTATGGGGATTTCCTCATCCATCCGGCGCGAACGGCAATCGTCTGCGACAATTTGAACAATCAAAAATGGAAATGGAGAAGATGATTAGAAACTTTGCATTGCTGCAACAATAGCTCCCGCTAATCCGTTTACATATTAAGGAAATCATTCGGATAATGGGGGAGTAATTTGGATCTAATCTTACATACGTTCATTCATGCCGCAGCAGGTGCCTGTACAGCCTATTTGATTGGTGGAGCATCCGCCAATTCTATTGGGAGGCGCGCCTTGTTGCTCCTGTTCGGTGCGATTGCCGGGCTGGCGCCGGATTTGACGAAGTTATTTGGCGATTTGTTGTTTCACTCCGTCTTTTTGGTTCCGCTCATCGGTTGGATATTGGCTTACGTTTATTCCATGTTCCAAAAGGAACTCTCGTTCAAGCGGATGTGGCTGACGTTTATGATTAGTGCCGGCACTCATTTGCTGATCGATTATATAGGCAACGGAGTGGCTTTGTTTTATCCGCTTATTGGTCATGAATACGAATTCAGTGTGATCGATCGCGATGATCCATTTGTTTTATTCCCGATGCTGCTATCCCTGATTATCGGTCTATGGATTCGGAAGGGCAGGTATTTGGTACTTGCCGGCGTCATGACCTCCATTGTATATGCGGGAACTCTGACTTATTCCAAGTTAGATCTGGAGCACAGCTTGAAGAATAGGTACGGGCAAGACCATATGGAGTCCTTGCTGACCTATCCGGATCATTCGAGCAGGCATTGGAGATTTATGCTTCGGACGGAGTCGGCTGCCGTGTTTGGCCGCGCATCTCTGTTGGGGAACCGAATTGTAGTTGATAACGAATCCAGTTTTAGCGATTTGCGCGCGGAGAAAGCAGAGGCTGACGCCTCGTCCGTAACCGTTACCGGGACGATGACGTTATCCAGAAACGATATGTTTACGATTATGCAAAAGTCTTATTTTATCGATATTGAGCTGGTAAACGGAACTTATTCCGAAGATTGGTCTCCGGGGCCGTTCATGGGGCCGAATTGGAGCGGAGAATTTCATCTCGTGTTGAGAGATGACATTGGCAATGAGCTTAGCAGCGCAACATTAAACGATTTTTATACGGATCCGCTGTTGTTTAACGCTACGTTTGATCTATCGTTTGATGATTATAACGGAGACGGGAACCCGGATTTTACGATAGGGCAGTATGGAACAAGCAACGGGAATTACTATAAGCTATTTACTCTGACCAGCGGCAACGAGTTTAAGGAATTAGACACGGGAGGAAGGGATGGCATGTTTATTAGCGCGGACGATTCCATGTATTCCACTCATCTGAATAAGATAGGCGAGGCTTCGTTCCAAACCGCTTACTACGATAATTCCACGGGTCAACACGTGAAGAGCATATTTACATGGGATGGAGAAAGATTTGTGAAACATTGAGAGAAAGGGAGGCATAGAAGTGCCTTCTTTTTCTTTTGGGCGTGCGAATACTCTATCATATTTGAAATCATAGGCTCATACATTAGTTGGTGGTTTCCTAAAACAGGAAGCTGCGTTAATTTTGCCGAAGTTAATAGAACTCCTTAAAGTCTGTGAGGTAGATTTATGACATCGTTAACGGAAGCTTATGTAGATAGCTTGGCTCCCAATGCGGGAGCGATGAAGAACGGCCGGGATCTTGTCAAGAAAAACAGCTTCCCGGTGCTTCGAAGAACGGAGGACGGTACCCTGCTGTTTGGCGAATGCAAAGGAAGCGGCAAGGAACCGTACCGCTGCTCGGTTGATTTTGTGCAGCCGGATAATCCGGTGTCGCGCTGTTCTTGCCCAAGCCGGCAGTTTCCCTGCAAGCATACGCTTGGCTTAATGTATGCTTACGCGCTAGGTAAGCCTTTCGAGCAGGCAGAGCTGCCTAAGGATATCGCGGAGAAACGGGGCAAAGCGGAGAAGCGCGATGAGAAGAAGAAGGAATCCGAAGCAGCTGTGGCAAGCGGTGCCGCCCCACCCAAACGCAAGGTAAACAAGTCGGCGCTGGCCAAGAAAATCAACGTACAGCTGGAAGGTCTTCAACTAGTAGAGAAAATGGTGCTGCAAACCGTTCAAGGCGGGCTAGGCAGTCTAAGCAAGAAAAATATCCAGCTTCTCGAAGATCAAGCGAAGGAACTGGGCAATTACTATATTCCCGGCGTGCAGGCGGAGTTAAGGGGGCTCATCCTGCTATTTGGCGAGGAAGGAAACCGTGAAGCGGTTTATTCCATGGCGATTGAGCAGCTAATCCGGATCCATTCTTTGGTGAAGAAGGGGAAAGCGTATTTGGAGCGGCGTTTAGCGGAACCGGATATGCCGTTAGACACGGAGTCAACGCTTGAGGAACAGCTTGGCCACGCTTGGCAGTTAGCCGAACTGAAAGAGTATGGCCGCACGCGGCAATCATCAGAGCTGCTGCAGCTTTCCTTCTTGTCGTATACCGATCAGGCAAGAGGAGAATACGTCGATGCCGGATGGTGGGCCGACCTGCGGGACGGAACGGTTCATGCCACTCGCAATCTCCGCCCGTTCAGGGCTGCCAAGCAGCTTAAAGAAGAGGATACCGTGCACGCCGTTGTGCAAACGGATGAGCTGTACCAGTATCCAGGCGAGATCAATGCCCGCGTAAGGTGGGAAAAGGGGACGTTCCGCGATGCCGCCGAGTTGGATTACAAGGCGGTAAAGGATGCAGCTAACGGATCCTTTCCGGATGTGATTAAACAAGTCAAGAACATCATTAAGAATCCTCTCGCTAACCGCAATCCGGTGGTGCTAATCGCCTACCATACCATCGAGAAGTCCGGAGAAAGTTACTTATTCCGGGATAAGCAAGGCAAGCCGATTCCGGTTACCTCGGACATGATCGCTACGCCTGCGCGACTGGAGACGGTTGTGCCGTTATTGCAGGAAAAGGAGCTGCGGGATCAAGCCGCGCTGGTCATGTTCCGGCATGACGTGGACAGCGGACGTCTGTCGGCGCAGCCGATGAGCATCATCACGGATAGCCGGATTATTCGGCTGTTGTATTAGAGGAGTGACTTCCATGAGCGTAGATCTGTTGCTTGACCTTCAGGCAGAGTTGCGAAGATTATTTATTGCCGGCAGCAGCCTGGCCGAGGGGGATATCCGGTTATCGAAGCTGCTGCCTTCCTTGCAGAAAGCCGGGGAAGCCGCACCGGTAATCAAACGGTTGGCGGATACAACGGAGGGACTTATTCAGGCTCCTCGTGCCGAAAGCGCCTCGAAGCTGCTGGAGCTGGCCACGCTGCTCAGCGCGGTCCTGCACACGCAGGGCAAAACCGATATTGCGGGAGAGACACAGCCTGTCAATAGCGTAGGACTGCTTCTCCCCACGGAGGTAACCTTCAGGAGATTGCATCCGCTGCTCGAAGCCTTAACAACGAAGGGCTCGGGCAGACTGGAGCAGATCCGTCAGGCTTATGAAGACCGGAGCTTCCTGGATCTTCGGGCACTGCCCGCTTTATGCAGTGCGCTGGACGATGTTTATTCCGAAATTCCGGAGTTCATACAGCAGAAAATACTGCCTGAGTTCGGGCAAGCGGCTGTTCCTTTACTTCAGAGCCAGCTTAACCTGCAAGGCGGCAAAGGTGATGCAAGACGTCTTCAGCTGCTTCATCGCCTGCTAGGCGAATCCGCGCTGGAGCTCGTTCAGGAAGCCGGCGCATCGGGCGCGCCGGAATTGAAAATTGCGGCGATCGAGCTGCTCAGCGGCTACGAAGGCCAAGAGGGCTTCCTGCTTGAGCAAAGCCGGGAAAATAGGAAAGAAGTCCGCGAAGCGGCTTATTATGCCCTTGCGCGGCTGGCATCCGAGCCTTGTCAGGACCGCTTGTTTGAGGCTGTCGCTTCCAAGGATGCAGAGCTTGTTATACATCCGATCCGCAAATGTTCAGCGCTTACGCTTCATAAGCGAATCATCGCACACGCGGAGGAACAGCTGGACCGTTATTCTTCATGCGAAGGCAAGGCGAAAGACGCGGCACTGCAGCAGCTCTATACCGATCTGCGCTGCTTGAACGGCCATGCCCATGAGCTCGCCGAGGCAGCCTTCCCGATGCTCGGCAAACTGATGGCAACCGATGAATTTATGACCGCCGACGCTGGCGGCGTGCAGGACACCGCCGCAGAGCTTCTGCTGGCGCTGGAATCGGAAACCGCAGACCGGTTCGCGATTGGTCTTCATTCCGCCTATAAAGGCAAATTTATCGGATACAGCTTCCGCGCGGCCTTTAGGCAATTGTCTCCGGCGGAGCTCTACGACCGGTATGCGGATGCCATTAAGGGACGTTCAGCGCCCGCTAAGCTGCTGCAGCAAGCGATTCAGCAAATTGTTCACGAACAGCTGGCAGGCAGTGACGAGCGTGCCGAAGCCGTTCCGGAAGAGGCTTGGGATCGGCGTTGGGTCAAGGCGCTCGCCGCTCAGGATTTGACGGATCTGGTCTGCGTATTTACGAATCGGAATGACCAGGAAGTAACGTCTTATCTTGTATCTAAGCTGAAGGACGGCTCAAGAGTTAACGATTACCGGACGCAGCATGTGCTGCTGACGTTATTCCGCATCGGGTTCAAGGAAGCCCCCGAGCTGTTCATGGGGCTGCTTGAGAACAAAACCTCCCGCAGCTTCTATTACATAGATTGGCGGATGAAGCAGCTGTTCGCCTCGATGCCAAAGACTTATGCGCCTCGTCTGCGCGCGTTCGCGGAAGCTCTAACGTACGAATCGGTTAAAAATGAATTGCTGGAGATTGTCGAGGCATTGGAAGCGATGCCAGGCGATCAGGCAGGGGAGAGTGGAAAAGGAGAATGGCAATGGATCAAAAACAAAATGTATTAAGATTGCCGGCGGAGCAGCTGTATGCGCATGAGTTGGAAGCGTTGAAAGCGGCGGATAAAAATAACGAGAAGCCTGCCGGCTGGCAGCTTTCTCCTAAGGCTGTACTTACCTTCATTACCGGCGGCCAGGCCGGTAAGACCCCGATTACTCCGAAATATATCGGCAATAAGCGTCTGGTCGAGATGGCGATTGCCACTCTTTTGACGGACCGGGCGCTGCTCTTGATCGGCGAGCCGGGGACGGCAAAATCCTGGCTGTCGGAAAACCTGACTGCCGCGATTCACGGAGACTCGTCCAAGGTTGTGCAAGGAACGGCAGGCACAAGCGAGGAGCATGTCCGTTATTCCTGGAACTATGCGCTTCTGCTTGCGCAAGGGCCGTCGGATCAAGCGCTGATCCGCAGCCCGATTCTACGTGCCATGGAAGGCGGAGGAATCGCCCGCTTTGAAGAGATTTCCCGCTGCGCATCCGAAGTGCAGGACGCTTTGATCTCTATCCTGTCGGAGAAGACTATAGCCATTCCCGAGCTTGGCAGGGAAGTGCCAGCTGAACGCGGCTTCTCCATTATTGCTACCGCAAATACAAGGGATCGCGGCGTAAACGAGATGTCGGCCGCCTTGAAGCGGCGCTTCAATATTTTGGTGCTGCCGGCACCTTCAAGCCTGGATACCGAGATCGATATCGTGCGCCGCCGGGTAAGCGAAATATCCGCGAACTACGAGCTGCGAGCCTCGCAGCCGGACGACGAGGCGATTCGCAAGGTTGTGACGATTTTCCGCGAGCTCCGCAGCGGCCTGACGCTTGACGGCAAAGAGAAGGTAAAGTCGCCAAGCGGCGTAATCTCGACAGCCGAAGCAATCTCGCTGCTTACGGGCAGCATGGCGCTAGCCGGAAGCTTCGGAACAGGAGAACTGACCGACGAGGATATCGCAGCCGGGCTGCAAGGGGCGATCGTGAAGGACGATGCAAAGGATCAGCAGGTATGGAAGGAATATCTCGATAACGTGATGAAAAAACGGGGGGCGTCATGGCGAAGCCTGTACAACGCGTGCGCGGAGATGAACGGTTGAGCGGACCGCATTATTTCGGCATCAGGCATTTGTCGCCGGCAGGCTCCTATCATCTCCTCGCCCTGCTCGGGGAGGTGAAGCCGACTGCGGTATTAATCGAGGGTCCAAGCGACGCGGGTATTCTTGCCGAGCAGCTGACGGCCTGCGGCGTAGTTCCGCCGGTGGCCATGCTTGCCTATACGGACTGTCTGCCCGTACGTACGCTTCTGTACCCGTTCGCCGACTATTCCCCGGAATATCAGGCTCTGCTGTGGGCTAGAAACCATAACTGCCATTCGGAATTTATCGATTTGCCGACGGAGGTATCTCTTGCCCTTGCTGACGCGAGAAGGGACATGACACCGGATCTGTCGGATGGCAGCGTTCACGAAGCCGAGGCTCCTGCTGATCTCTATAGCAGAATTGCCGAGCTGTCCGGCGAAACGGATTACGAAGCGTATTGGGAGCGGCATTTCGAGCATCGTCTGCAGCCGGACAGCTACCGAAGCGCGATCCGAACGTATGCGGAGGAGATGCGGGAGCTAACGGATCAGGACGAACGGCAATTGACACCGCGCGGTTACGCTTACAACGAGATCCGGGAAGCCTTCATGCGCCGAAAAATTCTAGATACGATTAAAGCCGGTCATGATCCGGATAAGATCGTAGTGGTCAGCGGCGCTCATCATACTTCGGCTCTCGCTTTAGGGCTGCCGGCGATGACGGATGCCGAGATCAAGAAGCTGCCCCGAGTATCGTCTAAGATGACGCTAATGCCGTATTCTTACTATAAGTTATCTTCGCATTCCGGCTATGGGGCGGGGAATCAGGCGCCAGCCTACTATTCGCTTCTGTGGCAATGCATGAAGCAAGGGAAGATGACGGAATTGCCGGCTTTATATTTGTCCTCCGTTGCCATGCAAATGCGGGAGCAAGGAACATGGCGTTCGACGGCTTCGGTCATAGAGGCTGTGAGAATGGCGGAAGCGCTGGCGTTTATGCATGACGGCGTGCTGCCGACCTGGAAGGACTTGCGGGACGCGGCCACCGTGCTTTTCGGCTTTGGAGAATTTTCATCTGTCGCAGAAGCGCTTGCGAGAGTGGATATCGGCACGGTAATCGGCAGCTTGCCGGAAGGCGTAAGCCAGACACCGGTACAGGATGATTTGAACCGCGAGCTCAAACGGCTGAAGCTGGATAAATACAAGACGCTTGTTGCCGCAGGCCTGGAGCTGGATTTGAGGGAAAACAGGCGGGTGAAATCCGAGGAATCCGCATTCCTTGATTTGAACCGTTCGGTATTCCTGCACCGGCTGGCGGTACTGGGAATCCGCTTTGCCCGCAAGCAGCGGGTTAGTCAGACGGACGCGACCTGGGCGGAGCATTGGGTGCTGCAGTGGTCGCCGGAAGCCGAGATCGAGACGGTCGAATCCACCCTAAAAGGGGAAACGGTTGAGCTTGCAGCCGCTTATGTTATTCATGAAGAGCTGCTGGCCTGCACGAACATCGCCGATGCAGCCAAGCTGATCCGCAAATCCTGCGAATGCGGGCTGCCGCATGTCATGGGGCAGGCGACCGGTGCTTTGCAGCGCCTAGCCGTTGATGCCGGAAGCTTCGAGCAAATTGCCGAGACGGTGCAAGAACTGTCCGTCCTGCTGCAGTATGGCTCTATCCGCAGGATCGAGACGGAGACTTTGGAGCCCATTATGCAGCAGCTGTTCCTGCGCGGTACCCTTATGCTTCAGGATGCAGCCGGCTGCAATGACGATGCGGCCGCCGCGATGGTAACCGCTATTCAAGCGATGGATGCTGCGGCGGAAGAGCATTACGAGAGCGTGGACGGGGCGCTTTGGATGAAGAAGCTGAAGGAGCTTGCGGCCAGGGATGACCGCAACGCCAAGCTGTCCGGGTTCGCCTTTGCAATCGTACTCGAGAAGAACGAAGCCGGCGAAGAGGAATGCGCGAGGGAAGTATCGCGCCGTCTGTCGCCGGGTATTCCGGCGGACATTGGTTCCGGTTGGTTCGAAGGCATGTCTATGCGCAACCGTTACGCGTTATTGTCGAGAGATTATTTATGGCGTCAGCTCGATGAATACGTGAATTCGCTGGAGGAAGAGCCATTCAAGCGCTCGCTGGTATTTCTGAGACGCGCCTTCGGGGGGTTCGAGGCTAGGGAGAAAGCGGCAATTGCCGAGCTGCTCGGCGATTTGTGGGGAAGCGGAGCGGAACAGACCGGGGAAGCCCTTCAACGTCCGCTTAACGACGATGAGAAGGAGCAGCTGGATGAACTTAACGACTTTGACTTTGGAGATATATAGCCTATGACGACAATGGATCCGGAACAAGTCAGACGCTGGAGGCTTATTTTAGGAGCTTCCGCCGAACAAAAGCTGCAGGGAGCAGGCAGTCCGCAAGGAACACCTCTATTAAGCGATGAGGATTTGCTGATGGATGCAGCCTTGGCGACTATATATGAAGGAGAAGGGACGGGTTCGGGAGCCGGGTTTAGCAGCCAGGGTAACGGCAATACTTCCAGATCCCGGTCTGCCGGTCTCGGGGCATCGTCTCCCAAGTTAGCCAAATGGCTTGGCGATGTGAGGCATTTTTTCCCGCCGGATGTGGTGTCCGTCATTCAGGCCGATGCCGTAGAACGCAAGGGGCTTACTCAGCTGCTATTCGAACCGGAGCTGCTGTCCCAGGTTAAGCCCGATATCGGGATGGTCGCCATCTTAATGTCGCTTCGCGGCCAAATTCCGGAGCGTACGAAAGAGACCGCGCGGGCACTCGTGCGGGAAGTCGTGGACGATATCATGAAGCGCCTCGAGCAGGATCTTACCCGCGCGGTTACCGGCGCTTTAAACCGGAGGCGGCATTCTCCGCTGCCTTCTTTAAGCGGTCTCGATTGGGGGGCGACGATCCGCAAGAATCTGAAGCATTACGATCAGGAACGCGGGCTGCTTATCCCGGAGAAGGTCTATTTCTTCGACCGCGCGCGGAAAAGCAAGGAATGGACCGTC
This sequence comes from Paenibacillus sp. MMO-177, assembly GCF_037147795.1. Classification (NCBI taxonomy): domain Bacteria; kingdom Bacillati; phylum Bacillota; class Bacilli; order Caryophanales; family Paenibacillaceae; genus Paenibacillus; species Paenibacillus sp. MMO-177. The sequence goes on from NZ_JBBCUR010000002.1 coordinate 263,460, forward strand.
ATTCTCGATATCGATCAGAGCGGATCGATGGCCAGTTCCGTCATCTATGCGTCGCTTGTTGGTTCGATCTTGGCAAGTATGCCATCCCTTGAGACAAAGGTTGTTGCCTTTGATACCGAAGTGGTGGATCTGAGCGAGCAGTGCGCCCATGATCCGGTAGATATGCTGTTCGGCATCCAGCTTGGCGGCGGGACCGACATTAATAAGTCGCTCCAATACTGCGAACCGTTTATAACCGAACCGAAGAGATCGATCTTTATTCTCGTCTCCGATCTCTATGAAGGCGGCAACCGGACCGAGATGATCCGGCGGTTGAAAGAGCTGCATGAGTCCGGCGTAAAAACCGTATGCCTGCTTGCCTTATCGGATGACGGCGTTCCGTCCTATGACGAATCGGTCGCGAAGAAGCTGGCGCAATACGGCATACCGTGCTTCGGCTGCACGCCGGATAAATTGGCGGAGCTGATTGAGGGCGCTTTGAAAGGAATGGACCTGCAGCAGCTTGCCGACCGGATGAGGCCGTCCACGAAAGGCAAATAATCGTTTAACGAAAGGGCTGTCCCGTTAGTCATTAAATGACAATAGGACAGCCCTTTATATTTAGACAGTTTAGTACATTACGCTCTATCCTTAATTTCACATTGCTCTTGCTTGCTCACAATGAATTAGAGCGTACATTGGATTGCGTACAGCATAATAGGACGTTTTTGCTTGGTAACTCGATTTACAATGGATTGTCTCCAGCGTAATGAGCTCAACTTGGACGATAGTGTCTCGTTCTGGACCTATATACTGGAGTGAATCCAACGTAGCCTCCGGTCTTTTTCTTTTTGCCTGATTTCAATGTAGGATATCCAACGTACAGATGGTTGCCTATAGTTGTTTCTTCAGGGAGCGAAGCCTTATGAGACACCCTTATTAATTTTAGTTTACATAAAATTATTTATGTTAACTTCATGTGTCATGGCAGCGGTATCGTGCGCCTAAAGCTTTTCCAACTAATGGTGTTAGTCAACATAAGGGTTATGAAATAGAAGAGAGTAGAGACGACAATGGAAGTGACCATGCTCCATAACATCGACCATCCTTCGTAGGTGAAGAATGCCATGGAATAGCGGCCGAAGAGTGCCATGAGCACCATGCATAAGCCTACCTTAATATAAGGCTCTACCGGCCAATAGAAGCCGATGGAGCTGGAGATGGAGAAGAAATTAAGCATCATCTGCAGAACCATGCCAATTCCGATGCCAAACGCAACCCCAACAATGCCGAACTGGCTGCCGAATACAAAGATGGAGACGGCTTTGAAGGCTGTGGAGATCACAAAGTTCCATAATGCGGCATTTGTCCGGCCAAGTCCCAGAAGAATGGCATGCAGCGGCGCGTCGAAATAATGGAAGAAGAACATCGGAGCCAGGATCTGCAGCAGCATCCCCGCATCGGGAGCCCCGTAAATTACGGATGTTAGTGGCGTTGCCCACTGAAATAAAATAACGGTTGCCGGCGCGCCGATTAAGAGACCTACAATCATGGCTTGGTTCATTCGTTCGTGTATGAGCAAAGTGTTCTTGCTGACCGCCGCTTCGCTGATGGCAGGAACTAGCGCGGTTGACAGAGAATTGGTTATAAAGCTGGGCATAAACAGCAGCGGGAACGTGTAGCCGGCCAGCAAGCCAAACTGCTTGGTCGCCATAGCCGTGCCGATACCTGCCATTGCTAGACTGGTCGTAATAAGCAGAGGCTGAAAGGCGCTGTATAACGAATGAATAACGCCTTGGCCTGCCGTTGGCATTCCCAGGTTAAGCAGCTCGTTAAGCGTGCTTCTTCCATGCTTGATATGGTTCCTCCACGTTTCCCCCGCGGCTTTCCGCTCGCCGTAAAGCTTATAGCTGGCAGCCAGGAATAGAAGACTTATCATTTCGCTAATGACGGAAGCAGCCATAGCGCCGGCCGCTGCATAGGCAACGCCATACGGCAGAAGCAAGTGGACAAGCGCCAATACGCAAGCGATTTGGACCGTATGTTCAAGGACATCGGATGCGGCAATTGCCTTCATCTGCTGCATGCCGCGGAAATAGCCTTTCAAGACAGCGGAGATCGCTACAATCGGAGCAATCGGCGTAATTGCAAGCATTGCTAGATAAGCTCTCTGATCGCTTAACAGAACCGAAGAGATCCATTCCGAAAAAATGAGCGAGAACGTCGTCAGCGAAATGCTGAGAACGGATGTGATCGCAAGAGAAACATTCAGAATTCGCCTGATCTTGGCGCGGTCGCCTTGCTCGTTCGCTTCTGCGACCAGCTTGGAGATGGCGACGGGCAGTCCCAGCTCCGTAATCGTAATGACCAGCGGAACAAGCGGATGCGCCATCATAAGAAGGCCAATCCCTTCCGCGCCTAGCGCGCGGGCGATGTACATGCCGCTGATAAAACCGAGAATACGGTTGATGAAAGCCGCAACGGATAAAACCAACGTACCTTTTACGAATGATGATTTAGGATGTGCCATACTTTCCTCCCGGAAAAACGCTTGAATACTTAAGTGTATTCACCGTTTGGAAAAGCATGCGAACAAGCTGCTTGCATGTCGGGAGGCTTTTTTGGAAGGAGCAATAACCGTGAATGAATTGGAAATCGCCATACAACTAAGAGAATCGGGACAATTAGAGGAATCCAAGTCCATGCTGCTGACATTGACCGAACGATATCCGGCAAATCCGAACGTCTGGTATCAATGCGCATGGGTGCATGATTCGATGGGACTGGAGAACGAAGCCTTACCATTTTATCGGAAATCACTAGAGCTTGGCCTTAGCGGCGAGGACCGGCAAGGCGCATATTTGGGACTCGGAAGCACTTATCGGACATTAGGATTGTACGCCGAGGCGCAGTCTGTTTTCCGGGTAGCGATAAAAGAATATCCGGAAAATCGGGAGTTTCAAGTCTTTTATGCGATGGTGCTTTACAATCTGAAGGAGCATAGCGCGGCGATGGAAATCTTGCTGAAGCAGCTCGCAGAGACAAGTGGGGATCAAGGCATTCAATCCTACCGAAAAGCTTTACTCTTCTATGCGGATAAATTGGACCAAAGATGGGATTAAGGGACGAAATTCCGGTTTCAAGCAAAACGAGCCTTGACTTGGAGTTAACTCCAAGTGAGATAATGGGATCGACTAAAAGGAAAGCAGGGGATATGGATGGAATACGTGAAATTAGGAAATACAGGATTGGATGTTTCCCGCCTTTGTCTTGGCTGCATGAGCTTTGGTGAGGTCGAGCGTTGGAATCATCCGTGGATTCTGGATGAAGAGAACAGCCGCCCGATTATTAAAAAAGCATTGGATCTCGGAATCAATTTCTTTGATACCGCCAATATTTATTCGACCGGAGCAAGCGAAGAAATTGTCGGTCGCGCTTTGAAGGATTACGCTAACCGGGATGAAGTGGTAATTGCAACGAAGGTATTTTTCCGCATGCAGCCTGGCCCGAACGGCGCAGGCCTTTCCCGTAAAGCGATTATGAACGAAATCGATAACAGCCTTAAGCGATTGGGTACTGACTATGTAGATTTGTATCAGATTCACCGCTGGGACTACAATACACCGATTGAAGAGACGATGGAAGCCCTGCATGACGTCGTCAAGGCAGGCAAAGCAAGATACATAGGGGCCTCCGCCATGTATGCCTGGCAGTTCCAGAAGGCGCTTCATGTTGCGGAGCAGAACGGCTGGACCCGATTCGTTGCGATGCAGAATCATCTTAACCTCATGTACCGGGAGGAAGAACGCGAGATGATGCCTCTGCTCAAAGAGGAGAAGATTGGCGCGATTCCGTATAGCCCGCTTGCATCCGGTAGATTGGTTCGCGATTGGGGTACCGTTACGCATCGCTCTGAAACCGATCAGGCTCAAAAGATGAAATATGACGCATTCGCCGAGCAGGATCGCGTTATTGCCGAGCGTGTTGCCGAGATTGCGAAGCAGCGCGGCGTTCCACGCGTTCAGGTAGCCCTGGCATGGCTGCTGCAAAAGGAACAAGTGACGGCGCCGATTATCGGCGTAACTAGCATGGCTCAGCTCGAAGAAACAATCGGGTCGATCGAGCTTGCGTTAACGCCGGATGAGGTAAAATACTTGGAGGAAAAGTATGTTCCTCACCGCGTTGTTGGCGCGTTGTAAGTGAGAAAAGCTGGTTCCCTTGTCGGAGCCAGCTTTTTTGCGAGTATTTATAAAAGCCTCTACATTGCCGGAAAGCTGCTCTGGGAATACATTGTTAGAAGAACCATCCATCTTTCTTCGTCAAGGGTTATCGCATAAAATAGAAATGACTAGGAAACTCGGGGAAAAGGGTGGTGGGGACGGCCATGAAGATCCAGATCCGGAACTTAAGCAGCAGCTCGACGCCAACGATTTTTCATCAGCATTCGATGATCGACTCCATTCGAGATTTCAATCTTACCATTGAACCCGGCAAAATTTACGGTTTAGTCGGATCCATTGGCAGCGGAGGTTGGCTCCTCAGTTATTTTTTAGCCGGGAGAGAGGAATTGCTGTCGGAATGTCTGGATTTGTCCCACTCGATCATAACCTTGGACGATGATCCCGTAAACAATGATATCTTGAAAAATATTTCTTGTTATGTAGGCGAGGGGGTCGCCGAGTTTCCGTATTGCAGGTTTAAAGCCTATCCCGGTCCTCTTACGTGGAGAATAAAAAAGGTACGGTCGGTCGCCGACCAGATTAAAGAGGGAATTAAGCGAAGCGGGAATCCGTTAACCCTGGAGCAAATCGCCGAGCTGTTCGAATTATCCGGATTGGATAAACCAAAGCGATATCAAGGCCGAATTTATCGCCCCCTCGAGTTCAACAGCGGCGAGCGATGGAGAGCTTCACTTGCGATTGGCTATGCCTTTCAGAAAAAGTTGTATTGCGTCCCTTGGATCGAACCTCATGGACTCTTTCATATCCTAGGACCGCTTGGGAGAAAACTGCTAGGCATCCTTAGAGACTCCGGTGCGTCAATCATCGTCCCCGTAAGCGATGAGAAATATATGACGGGTTTGGCTGATGAAATTGTTTATTTGAAGCCCTATGATTTATGGAAAGAAAATCAAACGGATGAAAACGCCATACGTACTTAGAAAGGCAACGGCCCAGCAATGTGGCTGTTGTCTTTTCTTTTGCAATGTTTTAAGTCATTGTCGTGCATTGTCATTATTATGTTGCATAAAAGATGATTAAGGCATACAATGACTTATATAATGTTGCATAACGGCTTAGAAATTTGAGAATACCCGGAAGAGGTGGAAAAGAGTTATGTTTCAGGAAGAACGAATCAATGCGATTATGGAGCATTTAAATCAGCATAAGCGGATCGATATTAAAGATATTTGTCAGAAGTTCGAAGTATCCCGCGATACGGCACGCCGGGATCTGCTGAGAATGGAGGAGCTTGGTCTTATTCTCAGGACGCATGGGGGAGCTGTTCTGCCGAAGAAGTCCAGGGAGATATTCGAGTACAAGGATCGGCTTGTCAAAGATTCCGACGTGAAGCGCGATATCGGACGCCTTGCCGCATCGATCGTAAAAGACGGCGACTTTATTATGATGGACGCTTCAACAACGGTCCAGTTCACCGCCGAGCATATTACGGCAGAAAGATTGGTTGCCGTTACGAACTCCATTGACATTGCAGATGCCTTATCGCGGAAAAATGACGTAAGGACGTACCTGCTCGGCGGGGAGCTGAATATCAAACACCGCTTCCTGTTTGGTCAGGCGACCATCGATAGTTTGGCCCATTATCAGGTGGATAAATTATTCCTTGGCGCATGCGGAATAACGGCACACGGTTTATCTTATCCCGATGTGGAGGATGGGGTGGTCAAACGCGAGATGATCAAGAAAGCGAATCAGGTCATTCTTTTGGCAGACCATACGAAATTCGGAGAACAGATGTTTTATAAAATCGGAGGGTTAGACGCCATTGATCTCCTCATCACGGATCAGCAGCCTGACCGGGCTATGATGGAGAAGCTTGCGGAGCATCATGTAGAATTACGCGTCGTATCGGAGGAGGATTTGGATGATTAAACTTATAGTCAGTGATTTGGACGGCACGCTGCTGGATACAAGCAAACAAATTGCCGAGCGGGATCGTCTCGCGGTAACAAAAGCTTATGAGAGCGGACTCGATCTATGTATTGCATCAGGCCGGATGAATGCCGAGATTAAGGTCATTATGGGGTCATTCCCGAACCAATATCATGCCGTTGGTCAAAACGGGGCAACTGTCCGTCTAAAAAACGAGCGTCTGCTTGGAGCGATGGATTTTGCGCCCGAGCTATCCTTGCGGTTGCTTCAAGCTGTTCCTAGCGAGGAATTCATAAGCTTTGTTCATTGCACCGACGACTCTTACTATGCAAGGGCTCATAATGAAGTTTCCCGTTCCTACGAGAAACGGATTATGTCGGAAAGCTCTGTGCTTAACGAGCTGGAAGAAGCTCTGGCAAACGATGAATTTCGTTGCAGCAAGCTCGCCTGCTTCGGAGAATTAGGCAAGCTGAGCAAGCTGGAAGCACGATTGAACCGTCAGTTCCCCGGTCAGATTGAGACATTTATCAGCGATAATGATTGTTTGGATATTATGCCGCTTAACGTCTCAAAAGGTACTGGTTTGTCGCTCCTCATTCGGGAACTGGGAATTGCTCCGGATGAGATCGCATGTATCGGCGACTCGTTTAACGATCTTTCGATGTTTGCTTTAACACCGCACAGCTTTGCAATGGTCGAAAGCCCTGATGAAATCCGCGAGCAGGCGAGTACGGTTGTTCATTCTGTTGCCGAGGCTATCCATCATATTATGGCCTACAATACCATGTCAGTCACGAATATCTCTATTCTTCGGTCCGACGTGGGTATTGGTCATCATACTCGCCGTACTGAATGGATGCGGGTTTGGAATGACTCAAACGGCGTTAGGCACTTATTTGCTGGAGATTAGCGATCAAGCTGCGGTTACGATGAGTCGTCTGGAGGTTGCTTTTGGAGCTGGCGCTTTATTCATGCCGATGATCTCAAGCGTATTTATAACGCAAGCCGGCTGGGAGTGGTCGTTTGGCGTAATTGCGGTTCTAGCTCTGGTTAATCTGCTGTTCTGGAGTAGAAAAGCAATGAACGCCGCGGCAGTCGTTTCATCATCCGGTCATTCCTTATCCGCAACCGTCGTTGCAATAAAGACTAAAAAAGCACCGCTTCCCTTAGCGTTGCTTGCTTATTTTATCGGGTTTGTATTCCTCTACGTCGGTCTGGAAACAAGTCTCATTAACTTCCTTCCGTCGATATTCTCCGAGCATTTCGCCATCCATACGTCAAATGCAAGTCTGTCGGTTACTTTATTCTGGGTCGCTATGATTATCGGAAGGTTCTTCTCCGGTTATCTTGCCGAGAGGATTAAGTACAACCGTTTCTTGCTCCTCAGTGCATTAGGTGCCGGGCTTAGCCTTGTTTGCATACCTTCTGTAAGGCATCCAATCGCCGCGTTTGCTCTTGTCCTGTTAACCGGTCTGTTCTTGTCGGGTATCTTTGCCATTCTTATTGTATATGCGAACAGCATAATCTCGGGGCACACGAAGCAGATCACAAGCATACTTATCGCTTGCGGAGGAATGGGCGGGGCGGTACTGCCACTGGCAATCGGGTGGAGTATGGACCGGATCTCAACATCCAGCACGTTAATCATCCTCGCCGCTTGCTCGTTCTTGCTATTGGTCTGTCTATATAGGATTGGAAGGATTGTAAAATCGAAAGCGGCTGAAGCAGCCATAAAAAATAATATAAATGCATAGCGGATTGAAAAATCGGGTTACCTGTTTTATCCGGGCGGACAGGCCGAATACTTGCGTGTTCACTGATGAGCAGAAAAAGCCGCGAATCGCGGCTTTTTTTGTTCCAATTTTACCAACAGGTGATAGAATGGCAATAACGAATGGAAAAACAAGGTAGCCATGTTGCTTAAAGGTGGAGATGTCATGAAAGGATCGGTTTTGCTTACGGCATTTTTTCTGCTTGAGCTTGCCGCGTTTGTCGTGTTTGGTTATTGGGGTTATCAGCTGCAGTCCGATAAACCAATAAGCATTTTATTGGCTGTCGTAACTCCTCTTGTTCTCGCCGTTCTGTGGGGGATGTTTCTATCGCCGAAAGCAACCGTGGCCATCTTCTCTTACCCGGTAAGAACAGCGTTAAAGTTAGTCGTCTTTTTAGCAGCTTCTGGCGCATTATATTCAACCGGGCGCGAGAAGCTGGGTCTTGCATTTCTGATCGTATCCGTCATCCTTATTGCGGCAGTATTTCTTTTGGATCTGCATAGAGTGGATGCCACGAAGGGATAAGAACGCCTTACTGTTGGGGGAAAATGCCCGCCTGAGGCGCGTATGAGCGCGAAATACCTCACAATTAGTGAGGCATTACTGAGAAGGGCACTCCCCAATCCTCAAACCGTATGCACAACCTGGTCGATAATCCCGTATTCAAGCGCTTCCTGGGCGGAGAGGAAATAATCGCGGTCCATATCTTTCTCGATTTTTTCAAGCGGCTGGCCTGTACGGTCGGCAGCGATCCGATTCAACCGGGCTCTTGTATCTAGAATCCGCTTCGCGCTGATCGCGATATCGCTGGCTTGGCCTTGAGCGCCGCCATGCGGCTGGTGGATCATGACCTCGCTGCTAGGCAGAGCAAACCGTTTGCCTTTCGCCCCGCTTAGAAGCAGAATCGCTGCAAAGGAAGCGGCCATTCCTACGCAAATCGTATGGACCTCGGGTTTGATATACTGCATCGTATCATAGATCGCAAAGCCGGCGGTTGTTGAGCCACCGGGAGAGTTAATGTACAGGCTGATTTCTTTATCCGGATCCTCCGCCGCAAGAAATAAGAGCTGGGCAACAATACTGTTCGCGACCTGGTCATCGATGGCTGAGCCAAGGAAGACAATCCGGTCCTTCAACAGCCGGGAATAAATATCATAGGAACGTTCTCCTCGATTGGACTGTTCAACTACATAGGGGATAAAGCTGCTCATCGTAATCCCTCTTTCCTTTGTTTGATGTCTTACAATTCGGCAAACGAAAAGGGGATGCCAAAAGGTACGCTGAAAAATAAATTTGTTCACGAGTATCTTTTTCGAGACTTCACTCGTTTACTGAAATAAGGATGCGTATAATAGGAAGAGCGGAGGTGTCCGATATGACGGAAGCAACAATGGAAAAACAAAATATAGAAATGCATCGGCTGCAACAAGTGCTCGACCGCTATTGCCTGTCTTTAACCAAATCCCGGGTTGAAGCAGAAGATTTATCGCAGGAGACATGGGTTAAGGTCATGGATTCGGCGCAGCTTACGGAGCATGCCAATCCTGAAGCTTATTTGCTTCGAATTGCCCGTAATACCTGGATAGACCGGGTAAGACGGAAGACGACCCATGCACGGATGTTGGAATCCGTCCGAGGAACGGCGGTGCACTCTACCATGCCGGACGAGAGCCGAATCGGAACGGAATTAGTCATGCAGGCTCTTATGACTTTCCTGTCTCCGCTTCAGCGGACGGTCTTCCTGTTGAGGGACGTAATCGGGTACTCGGCTCAGGAGACGGCATTACGATTAGGACTAACACCTGGCGCGGTAAAAGCTGCTTTGCACCGAGCTCGTGCGGCTTTACCGCCGGTCAGGAAGGCTGTTCTAGAAGGTACGCTGCCTGTTCCGAACGACGAAGGGCTGCGTGAAGTCTTGCGAGCGCTTGCCATCGCCTATGAAGGCGGCGACCTCGAAGGAATGCTGACCCTTGTGCAGCAAGATGGGCTTGAGCCGGCCCCTGCAATTGCGGTTCTGCAAGGCAGAAGGCTGCGGGCAGCCTCGAATCAAGCTCGCCATGGCGGCTCCGTACCGTCAATGATGCTGGCCGCCTAATGAAATATTGAAGGAAAGTACGAAGAAGAGGGTGTCCCGTAAGTCATCAACATGACGATGGGATACCCTTTTCGTGTTCGGATTAAATAGCAACCTACGCATTGTACTGGGCGAGTGAAAGCCAGAACTCCAGTCTGACTTTGGGCAAACCTGCTCACCGTACGTTGGATTTACGCCAGTGAAATCAGGTTATAAAGGTGACTTGAAGGTGCTCCATTGGAGTTGCTGCTGGCCGGCATGATCCGCAAACGAATGCTCGCAGCTTCTAGATTAATGCGTTAGCACAGGCATAGGGGTTTGAATATGGTCCGCATAACAATTAGCTTCCCGCTCGAGCCATTCGTCTGTCGAAGCATCTACGGCATAACTTACGAAGGCAGGGAGATAAGTACCGCCGCATTTGGTAATGGTACGTTCGATCGGACGCAAGAGCTCGCTGATCGTGAACTGATTGTCTCCGCCGGAACGGTAAGAATTATCCGTTCCGCCGGTAGTCGTGGCGATAAGAAACTCTTTGCCAACCAGACGGTTACCCCCTGGGCCATATGCCCAGCCTGGTTTCATTACATCGTCGAACCATTTTTTCAATAATGGCGGACAGCTGTACCAGTAGAAGGGGAATTGCAGAACAATCCTGTCGTATTGCAGCAGTAGCGCTTGTTCCTTCTCCGTATCGATGTCCCAATCCGGATAGAGCTCATACAGCTTGTGAATATGAACATATTCGCGATTCTTGTTAAGCCCCTGCAATAAAGCTTTATTAGCTCGGGAGTTATTCAATTCGGGATGGGCAACGATAACCAGAATTTTCATGCGGATCTTCCTTTCAAATGAAGTATCCCCATTATTGAACAAGATGGCGAAGCTGAAAAGTACGCTCTTTTTCCGTACTTAGTACGGTTTACCGTACCATATTGCCGTTGCGAAAGGCTCTGTTATAATAAATACCATCTGAGAGCTATGCGGGACGGAGGAGAACAATGAATCACGAGCGCCACAGGCCTGCCTCCACGGAAGGAATAATTGCGACCCTTCAGGTCATAGGAGGGAAGTGGAAGCCGTTAATTTTGTTTATCTTGTTATACGAAGGTACGAAGAGGTTCGGGGAGCTAAGGCGGATGCTGCCGAATGTAACGCAAGGGATGCTGACCAACCAGCTTCGGGAGATGGAGAAGGATGGACTTATTGTCCGAAAAGCGTATCAGGAGGTCCCGCCCAAAGTGGAGTACCAATTATCCGAGCATGGCCATTCCCTTGGATCTGTCCTTACGGACATGTGCGGATGGGGCTTCAAGCATCTTGCCTTTATGAACAATGCCCTTAAAGAAGAAGAGCAGGAAAAGGAGCTCCCTTCCTATTTATCGCAAGCGGATACCTGAAGGTATCCGTTTTTTGTTTATAGGGAGGATATGCGGAAATTCGCGTGGAATTTATTGGATGGAGCATATGGCAAACATCAATTACACAACATAGAGGAGGATCAGCATTGAATGTTACGCATTCCGTGAGTAACCCTACCAGACTGAAAAATATTATCGTTTTTTCAGTGGCATGTCTGATTTGGTTGTTTATGGTTATCCACTATTGGAGGGATTATTCAAGTAGAGGCAGGACGGAAGTTCTTATTTTGAATTCGAACTCTATAATTTTCCTTATTTATTTCGCCCTCTTAATAGTAACCGTACTTAGAGCATTAAGGAAACCAACTGTGCTGTCCATAAATGAGAATATAATAATGGTAAATGGTCATGCCCTACCGGCTCAAGAGATAAAAGTAATCATGAAAATGGGCCATTTCAATTCTGTTATTGGCATTAAGCCAAAAGGGAAGAAAATAGTTCCCCTCCGTCTGTGCTTCCGTTTCGCTTCGAATGAAGATCAAGGTATAATGGATCTGAAAGAATGGGCAGCAGCTAACAACATAAAGATGGTCAATAAAGAGTTTATGTCTTGGTTATAAGGGTTAGAGTCGCTCGGGCAGCGGCTCTTTTTTGCTTCACTGACTCCCGCATCATTACTGAAAAATAAGCGGGGCGTCAGTGTGAGGAGGTTTTAATCATCTCCGGTTTGAGTTACGATATCTAATGGAGTCACTACCGATGGCAATCGCCATCCCATACGGAGGAACAAAAGTGGAAAACTTTGCATGCCTATATATCATTCGCGGTGAACCCTACAGGGCGGGAACCATCGTGAATTTGAATGAGGATGAAACGACGGTTGGCCGGTTATCCAATCAGTTGACTCCGGACGTAGCCTTTACCAATCCGTTTATTTCGCGTCAGCATATCGTCATTCGGAAAGAACTCGATAAAGCCGTGCTGTACGATAAAGGAAGCTTGCACGGAACGGAGATTAACGGCGAACGGGTGAAGCCGCATCGTCCGTATCCTTTGAACAATTTCGACATCATCAAACTGGCGAACGGGATGAGCGTGCTGCACTTTTCCTACGTATTCGCCGACCAGACGCTGGAGCTTGAACCGCTAAGCATGACGAGACAGCTGGAAATTCCGGGAATGCCGCTGACGGTTCATTGGGAGAAGAGAGAATGCGTGGTCGAAGGGCAGCGTATTCCGATGTCGGAAAAGGAGTATCTGCTGATTCGGCTTCTTCACGAGAACGCGAACCGGCTTGTGCCTCTTGAAGTCATTAAAGCTACGGTATGGCCTGAACGGCTTGCAGGAGAAGAAGGTATCCCGGATGTGTCGCTGGATGAACTAAATGCTTTGATCTACCGGGTACGCAAAAAATACGGCAAAGACACCTTCCTGATAAGCGCAGTGCGCGGCAGCGGCTACGTGCTCGAATCGGAGATCGTATCTTCCTGACGAAAGTAGGAGAATTCCTTCATGAAATATATACAGACAGAGTATTCAGGACAGCTAAACGGAAAAGTACATATTCCTGGAGCGAAGAACAGTTCTCTTGCGCTGCTTGCCGCAGCGTGTTTGGCGGATGATATCGTCACGCTTGAGGGAATTCCCCTCATCGATGATATAAGGATGATTGAGGGAATAAGCCAGGATATCGGAATGGAGCTGAAGCAAGAGGGAGGGCAAATGATTCTTGACCCCCGCTGGATTCATAGTGCCGTGATCGATCCGGGCAAGTCCTCTAGCTACCGGGCATCGTATTATTTTGCAGGTGCCTTGCTGGCCAAGTTCGGCAGAGTAACGATCGGATTCCCCGGAGGCGACAATTTCGTCTCGAGGCCGATTGATCAACATATTAAAGTGTTCCAGGCGCTGGGTGCCCAGGTACATATGTTCCAGGATTATTACGTTGTAGAAGGCACGGAGCTTAAAGGCGCGGATATTTACTTCGATATGGTCACATCGGGAGCAACGATTAACGCGATTCTGGCAGCTTCCCGGGCAAAAGGGCGGACGATCCTGCATAATGCGGCGGTGGATCCGGAGGTTGTGGATACGGCAGCTTTCCTGAACCGGCTTGGCGCGAAAATTTACGGAGCGGGAACGAATCGGATTCGCATTGAAGGCGTTTCTTACTTGAATGGAGGAAGACATACGGTAATTCCCGACCGGTTAATTGCCGGAGCTTTTCTGATGGCTGCAGGTATTAACGGAGGGCAGGTTACCGTTGAAGATGTCATTCCCGAACATCTCGGCTCCTGTCTCTCCAAGCTGGAAGAAGTAGGGCTCGATATCGAATGCGGCGAGAATCATATTACGGCTTACTGTTCCGGTCCATTAAGAGCAACGAGGATCCGCACAGGCATGTATCCTGGTTTTGCAACGGATTTACAGCAGCCCATGACGGCCCTTTTGCTGCAAGCGAAAGGCAAGAGCATCATTACGGAACGCGTTTACCCGATGCGGTTCGCCCATGTACCGCAGTTAAGGCGGCTTGGCGCGGATATCGAGCTGCGGAAGGAAAGCGCGTTTATCCGCGGCGGAAATCCGCTGCAAGGCGGCTGGGTGCACGCAACCGATGTGCGCGCCGGAACATGCTTGCTGTTGGCCGGTTTAGCGGCAGAGGGAAGCACCTATATGACTGGCGTTGAGCATATTGAACGCGGCTATGAAGACGTCATTGGCAGCTTCCGTGCAATCGGTGCGAAGCTTTCGATCCATGAACGACCAGATACGATGATTGCTGAAGACAGAATCCTGAGCTAATTAACAACAACGCAGAAGCCTCTAACGAATTCGAGTTAGAGGCTTTTTTAGTATAGGCTATAGACGAAGAGGAGTGGATTCCAATGGGTTCCCGAATGATGCATTATTGTATTACATCCGAAATCAATAAACATATTTATTCGTCGCAAGAATCCCGGATTCATCTGGGAGGTCTTGCACCAGACTTAACGCATCCCGTATTCGCACCTAAATCAGTCACCCATTTTGTTCAGATCGACAGTGAGGGCAAGAAGAGGACGGATTACGAGTTTTTTGCTGCGAAATACAAGGAGAACTTCGGAGATTCTTTTTATGTCGGCTATTTAAGCCATCTTGTAGCCGATCACATCTGGTACGAGACGATGTACACGAAACTGATCAAGGCACTCCCGGAGGAAGAGAGACAAGCGGCGATAGACAAGGGCTACCGTGATTTTAGAAGACTAAACAAACTATTGTTAGCCGATTACCCATTGTCTCCTCCCACGGAAACCCCTGCCATTGACAATGTTATGATCGACGGCTTGTATCCGGAGTATTTGCCGGTTATTACGCAGCAGCTTATTAACGACTTCCATATCGAAGAGTCCGTTACCCCAGACGATCTAGAGATCTATAGCTTGGACGCAATCCTGAAGTATATCCGGTTATCCATCGAGGAGACGCTCAACGTCCTCCGTACCAGATTTTTGATCCAACGATAAAGAAACCTAAGCCATACGGAAAATGAATGGAACGTCTTATGGCAGCTTTAAACTCTATAGGTTACATAATATATATTATGTAAATTTCTATTTTGATAAACGAAGTGCAATAAAAGGGAAGAGAGGGCTTTAGAAAAAAGGATTGACACGAGAACACCTGTTCTTTATTATATGAATGTATGTTTTTCCAATTCTTTGAAGGATAATCAGAAGTAATGGCTCGAAGAAATACTTATTAAAGGCATCCAAAATTCTAGACTATGCAACGAAACAATGTTATGTTACGATATCATTCGTAAGAAGCAATGGTTTACATCGGTTTTATATGGTTCGAAGAGGTTTTTATCCTATTCGAACGGAACATTGTTTCGACATGGTTGTGAAAAGAACTTATGTTAGAAGAAAGGTTGCGTGTAAATTGGCAGCAAACAAAAAGAGCAACGTAGGGATTGTTATCGCTGGTCTGTTGCTTAGCATTCTGATGGCGTCGATGGACAATACGATCGTCGCTACGGCGATGGGGAATATCGTCGCTGAATTAGGCGGACTCGACAAGTTCGTTTGGGTAACATCCGCTTATATGGTAGCGGAAATGGCAGGAATGCCGATCTTCGGCAAGCTGTCCGATATGTATGGCCGGAAGCGGTTCTTCCTGTTCGGCATTATTATGTTTATGGCGGGTTCCGTATTATGCGGAACAGCAGGTTCGATTACCGAGCTCGCTCTTTTCCGAGCGGTTCAGGGGATCGGGGCAGGGGCTATGATGCCTGTTGCCTTCACGATTATGTTTGACGCTGTGCCGCTGGAAAGCCGGGGAAAAATGGGCGGCATGTTCGGAGCGGTATTCGGGATGTCCTCGATCTTCGGACCGCTGATCGGTGCGTATATTACGGACAACTTTGCATGGGAATGGGTATTCTATATCAATCTCCCGCTTGGCATTATCGCGCTTTGCATGATTGGTTTCTTCTATAAGGAATCGATGGAGCACTCGAAACAGCCAATCGACTGGTATGGAGCGGCTACTTTAATTGGTGCCATTGTCTGCCTAATGTTCGCTCTTGAGCTTGGCGGCAAGACCTACGCATGGGACTCCGTTCAAATTCTTGGCATGTTTGCGGGCTTTGCCGTATTGGTTGTTACATTCTTGATTGTAGAGACAAAGGTTCAAGAGCCTATCATCTCGTATGCGCTCTTTAAGAACCGCCTGTATTCAACCAGTATCTTAAGCGCTTTGTTCAGCGGCGCAGCGTTTATTGTCGCTTCCGTGTTTATCCCGATCTTTATCCAAGGGGTGCTCGGCGGTTCGGCAACCAACTCCGGTCTTGTTCTGCTGCCGATGATGCTTGGCACGGTGGTAACGGCTACGTCCGGCGGTTTCTTGATGACCAAGATGCCATACCGCAATATTATGGTGGCGACGTTTATTATCCTGGTAATCGGCTCGATCCTGACGACTACGCTAACAGCAGATTCATCCCGATTTATCGTAACCATCTATATGATTCTGATTGGTCTTGGCATTGGCGCATCCTTCTCGGTACTCGGCAATACGGCCATTCATGGCTTGCCCGCAAGACAACGGGGGACAGCAAGCTCAACGCTTAACTTCATCAGATCGCTTGGAATGACAATCGGCATCACGATTTACGGAATTGTGCAGAGTAATCTGTTTACAAGCAAAATGACCGATGCGTTTGCAGCGGGAGGGCAAGCCGCTCCTGAAGGCAACATGCAATTCAAAGATCCTCGAGAGATTCTGGCACCGGAAGCGCGTGACCAAATTCCGCCTGAGGTACTGGACAAAATCGTCCACTCCTTGGCCGGTTCGATCGTAGGAACTTTTGCGTGGGCGATCATTCCGGCTATACTCGCCTTGCTTGTTTCGTTCTTTATGGGCCGCAGTAAACTTGATCCTAATGCAGACATGGAACAGCAAAGCTATGGCGGACATTAATTTATAGTTTGAGAAGAGGGTAGTCGCATAGGCGGCTGCCTTTTTTGGTCTTCCGTTTTTAACCAATCTGGTTAACATAAAATATATTACGTAATCTAAAAAAAGCTAACCTGCGATTATGCGCTGCGGATGGAGTTAAATAAGCCATATGAGCGCCTTTTACTCTAATTATATGCTATAATTAAGTGCGCAAAATCAGAGTTTTGCGCACTTTCATTTGAGAGCCATTTTGTTATACATAAGGTAGGGGAATACGCGTTGAAAAAGCAGCATGAATTGGAAGAGTTGTACGGTAAGCTCATTCAAGCCTTTCGCATTTGGATGAAGCAAGCCGGATATACGGATACCACGCAAAAAGAATATATGAGGGAAGCTTACGGCTATTTGGAATCCCTCGAAGGGGCAGCCGCCGAACAAGCCGGGAAGATGCATGTCATTTCGTTTCTTATATCGAAGCAGCGAGGGGCAGGAGACCGTGCGAGAAACCGGACCTTATCGGCAATCCGTTCTTTCTATACGGCGCTGATTGATTTCGAGATGGCTGTTCGTAATCCGGCAATGGAAGTGAAGAAGTCTAAGACAGAGAAAAACAAGAAGCCGGTCTATCTGGAGGAGGATGAACTCGCAGCGAGTTTATCCTGTATAGAAGGGAGATACCGCTCCCGTAATATAGCCATTTTTCTGCTGATGAGTTACTGCGGTCTTCGGGTTGGCGAGGTTCACCGTTTGAACCGGAGCGATTTTAACCCTGTGAGAGGAACGATTGAGGTATTTGGTAAAGGGCGGAAGTGGAATGAGATTCCGGTGCCGGAAGAGCTCGCTGCCATTCTTACCGAAGTTACGCAGGACCGCATCACGCCATATAAAGAGCAGGAGGATGCTTTCTTCGTCTCGCAGAAGGGAAGGAGGCTGTCGATTCGGCAAATTCAGAAGATTGCCGGGCAAACCTTTGAAGCATTCAAAAGCATTTATCCCCGAGCGGCGAATAAAAAGCTCTCCTGCCATAAATTACGCCATACCTTTGCTACGATTCTGCTGAAAAATGGAGTAGATATCCGTGTCGTCAAGGAGCTGCTTGGACATGCCTCTATCGAAACAACGATGATCTACACCCACGTGAATGACGATCAGAAGAAGGAAGCGATGGCAACGATCCGACTGCCGGTAAACCTTTAGCTTTGCAGCTGCGGTACTCGTGTGGCGTGGTTTTGCCAGTAGTTCATTACGTCTTTTGTCGTTGCGGCCATGCCGAAATAAGTATCCACGGTTTTCACCGTCATGTCATGCTCTTCTTGAGAAAAAGCAGCGCATGCATCTTTCATAAGAATGATGTGATAATCCCTCATAAACCCGTCTCTAGCGGTGGATTCGACACAAAGATTTGTGCTTACGCCCGTCATGATCAATGTTTCGATCTTTAACGTTTGCAGGACGGATTCCAGTCTGGTATGAATAAACCCGCTGTAACGGTGCTTTTTTACAATAATGTCTTGCTCGGTCGGGGACACATTGAAGAACTCTGCCCCCCAGCTGCCGGTATGGCAAATCGGGTTCACGCCATCCTTGAAACGGGAAACCCAAACCTCGGAGTCTGTAGCTTTTTCGTGATTAGTCTGCAGGAAAATAACGGGGACACCATGCTCCCGGGCAGAGTCCAATAGAGCTTGCAAGTCGGGAATCATTTTGCCTGCGGCGCTCACGTCAATACCGGTTTTTGCGATCGCTCCTTTAGGGTGACAGTAGTCATTCTGGACATCAACGACAATAACCGCAGTATTTTTCTGATCAAGTCTTTGCTTTAATTTATCCATTGCTTCGCACCTGCTTATCTTTTTTTGGATAAATTAGTTTTCCGGGGAAAGATTGTTTTTATCCATACGCTTTACAGTCGAGCAGACGACAAAGAGCCGCTAATTTGCGGCTCTTTGTCTATTAAGAACGGAAATTCCGGGAATAATAACCTTCAGTCTAGCCGTCTATAGGGGGAACCATATGAATTTACAATCGGGTACATATTACTGGCCAACAACCTTGCCGGATGCTCCGTCATATCCTGCTATACAAGAGGATACCGAATGCGATGTTGCGATTATCGGGGGAGGAAGCTCAGCGGCACAGTGCGCTTATTATTTCGCTGAACGGGAATTAAAAACGGTTGTGCTGGAAAAGGGGAAAATTGGCGCAGGAAGCACAAGCACCAATACGGCCATTATTCAATATTCAGGGGAGAGGATGTTTACCTCGCTCATTAACACCTTCGGAGAAAAATACATCGCAAAGCATTTGAAGCTGTTGAAACAAGCGATTGACGATATTGAAACAGCCTCCCGGCGCGTAGAAATGGATTTTGAATTCCGCCGACGCGATACGCTTTATTCCGCGAGCTGTCCCGAGGATGTTGAACGCTTGCGTCTTGAATACGAATTCATCAAGAATCATGGCATGGAAATAGAATTTTGGTCGAAAGAAAAGATTGAAGCCCATTATCCGTTCAGCAGGGAAGCGGCTATTTACTCTTACCGGGACGGTGAACTGAATCCGTATAAATTCACTCATGCCTTATTCCAAAATGCTGCGAAACAGGGAGTTATGGTTTATGAGCATTCGGAAATGAACGGTCATCACTATGACGGAGATCTTCAACGCATGATTATTACCACCAAGAACGGCTATAAGGTTAAAGCGCGTTATGTTATTTTTGCTGCGGGATACGAGAATATGGACATTCGCAAAGAGAAGCAAGCATCCTTCGTAAGCACTTATACGGTAACGACGCAGCCGGTAGCCGATTTCTCAACCTGGCATAACCGAACGTTGCTTTGGGAGACGGCACGACCTTATATCTATATCCGTACAACAGCAGATAATCGCGTAATTATAGGCGGTCTCGACGAAAATACGATGTATCCGGACGACAGGGACAGCAAGCTGATTCATAAAACTTCCTTGTTGCTCGAGGAGTTTAACCGCAGGTTCCCGGATATTCCCGTTGAATCTGCTTATTCCTGCGCGGCATTTTATGGCGGGATGGTGGATGGTCTCCCTATCATAGGGAAATACGATGAATTCCCCAACAGCTACTTCCTGCTTGCTTATGGCGATAACGGGGCGGTATACAGCCAGCTTTTATCCAAAATCATCACACAGGAAATTGCGGAAGGATATAGCCCGGATTTGGCACACTATTTGCAAGATCGACCGCTTCTTAGTTAATAGTCCTAAAAAACAGAACTTTTCTTAATCGTAATATTGACGATTAAGAAAAGTTCTGTTATTGTTGCTTATACGTAATGATTACGTTCAACGCAAGAGGTTGAACTTTTTATTTCGATTATAATCGTAATAATTACGGAATATGACGCTTGAGTGTGTTTGGATACATAGAAAGGATGATGATTTTGCTGCTTGCCTCTCTTCAGGACGTAACTTTTGGGTATGGAGATGTTCCTTGTCTGGAAATGGCGAACATCGAGATTCACTCGGGAGAATTTATTGCGGTTACCGGCCAGAACGGTGCCTCCAAATCCACCTTGCTTAAGCTTGCTTTGCAGCTGCTCAAGCCTTGGCAAGGGAATGTGAACTTATCCCCGATGAACGCTGACGGCGACAAGCTTGTTGTGGCGTACGTCCCGCAGCAAATAGCCGCATTTAACAGCGGATTTCCTAGTCAAGTTATCGAGTTTGTACGCTCCGGCCTTTACTCGCAAAGCCGCAATTGGCTTAGAAGGATAAGGCCGGAGGCTAAACAAGCCGCGGAAAAAGCGATGAGAAGCATGGGCGTATGGGAGCTTCGGAATCGCCGGATTGGAGAGCTCTCGGGTGGGCAGAAGCAACGAATTTGTATCGCCAGGGCGCTGGCTATGTCGCCTGATTTGTATGTTCTGGATGAGCCGACAACCGGTATGGATAAAGAAAGCCGCAAAGATTTTTACCAGCTTATGCGGGAGCAAATCGATCAATATGGCAGGACGGTCGTCATTGTGACTCATAACCTGTCTGAGTTGGACGGTATGCTGGACAGGATCATATCACTTGAGAGAAGAGAGGAGGGAGGCTGGAAATGCTGCACTACGACTTCATGCAGCGGGCATTTTTCGCCGGCGGAATCATTGCATTAATGGCTTCGGCGCTTGGCGTTTATTTGCTCCTGAGAAGGCAGGCCTTAATGGCCGATATGCTCTCGCATGTATCTTTGGCGGGAGTTGCTGCAGGTACATACCTTGGGATCAATCCATCCCTATCGGGGTTTATCGTAGCTGTCATTGGCGCTATTGCGGTGGAATACGTCCGTAAAGCCTATAAAACGTATAGCGAGCTTTCCGTTGCCATTATTATGGTCGGCGGTCTATCTTTGTCTGTCATTCTAATGACGATGAATAAGACGGTAAACAAAAGCTTCTCCTCTTATTTGTTTGGCTCCGTAGTCGCCGTCAACCGGATGGAGCTTATGATCATGCTCGCAGCCGCACTAATTGGCGCTTTGTTTTTTTTCTTGCTGCGAAGACCGCTCTATATTGTTTCCTTCGACGAAGAATCGGCCAGAACAAGCGGAATTCCCGTTCAGTGGATTTCCTTTGGATTCAGCATCGTTACAGGCATGATCGTAGCCGCAGCAATGCCGATTGTAGGCGTATTGCTCGTGTCGGCGCTTATCATATTACCGGCTGCTCTGTCCGTCCGAATCTCTTCAAGCTTCACTGCGGCGATACTTGTGTCGATGGGCATCGGCCTAACCGGGACGTTTACGGGCTTAACCGCGTCCTACGAGCTAAGTACGCCGCCCGGAGGCACCATTGCTTTTGTACTTTTGCTGTTTTTAGTAGCAGGTTTGGGCTTGAAAAAGCTGATGACGCTTGGATCCAAGAGATCCAGCATGGTTATTCGTCCGGAGCTGCCCGTATCCCGCCGCCAAAGAGCCGCCGCGGATACCGAGAATTGGTCTTAGTCCTAATGTCCATGAGATTAGGCAGAGATATAAATCAAATGTGGAGGTACGTTTTATTATGAAATCCTGGTTGAGAAAATCGATTGTGCTTGGTACTGGATTATCTTTAATCCTGGCAGGGTGCGGCAATCAAGCGAAAGAGGCAGCAAGTACAGAAGGCAAGCTGAAGGTGGTTACAACCTTTTACCCGATGTATGAGTTCAGCAAGCAGGTTGCAGGCGACCATGCGGAAGTTGTTGCCCTAATCCCTTCCGGAGCCGAGCCGCATGACTGGGAACCAAGCGCAAAAGATATGGCCGCCATTAAAAATGCGGATGTGTTTGTCTATAACGGGATCGTTGAAGGCTGGGCCGACAGCGCTTTATCCAGTGCAGCGAACGAGCAGCGTGTAGTCGTGGAGGCAAGCAAAGGCATATCCTTGATGGAAGGAGAAGAGCATGACCATGAGCATGGCGAAGAAGAGGAGCATTCTCATGAGGAGGAGACGCATCTGGATCCCCATGTTTGGCTTGATCCGGTACTTGCCCAGCAGGAGGTAAGGGCGATTCAGGCTGCATTGGAGCAGGCGGATCCTGGCAACAAAGAGGATTATAAGAAGAATGCGGATCAATATATCGCGAAGTTGCAAGAGCTGGATCTTTCTTTCAAGGAGGCCTTGACTAACGCCAAGCATAAAGAGTTTGTAACTCAACATGCGGCATTTGGTTATTTGGCGAAGCAATACGGACTCACTCAAGTTCCAATTGCCGGACTATCGCCGGAGCAAGAGCCTTCTCCGGGCGAGATGGCGGAGGTTGTTAAATTCGCGAAGGAGCATCAGGTTCAGACGATTTTCTTCGAAACGCTGGTTGATCCAAAGGTCGCTCAAGTTGTTGCAGACGAGATTGGCGCGGCAACGGCCGTGCTTAACCCGCTGGAAGGGCTGACCGTGGAAGACATTAAGAATAACCTGGATTACATCGGCGTCATGACCAATAATCTTGAAGCATTAAAGAAAGCGCTCAACGTATAGTTCGAAGAAGAAAAGGCAGACACGCTGGGAAGAAGCCCGGCTTTTTCTACCACCATTAATCGTAATGATTACAGAAAAGGAGATGAAGATATGAATAAAATACCGGTCACCGTGCTAAGCGGCTATTTGGGCGCAGGCAAAACCACGGTCCTCAATCATGTTCTGAATAACCGGCAAGGCATGAAGGTTGCGGTTATCGTGAACGATTTAAGCGAGGTAAACATTGATGCAGGACTTATCAAAGAGGGAGGCGGTCTTTCGCGTACTGACGAGAAGCTCGTGGAAATGTCGAATGGCTGTATCTGCTGTACGCTCCGGGAGGAT
Organism: Paenibacillus sp. MMO-177; assembly: GCF_037147795.1. Taxonomy (NCBI): domain Bacteria; kingdom Bacillati; phylum Bacillota; class Bacilli; order Caryophanales; family Paenibacillaceae; genus Paenibacillus; species Paenibacillus sp. MMO-177. The sequence continues at coordinate 286,503 of NZ_JBBCUR010000002.1, forward strand.
TTGCTCCGCGAGGTGGAGCGATTAGCATTGGATGGACGATTCGATTACATATTAATTGAGTCGACCGGCGTAGGCGAGCCTGTTCCTGTCGCCCAGACCTTTACTTATATCGATGAAGAGCAAGGAATCGATTTATCCCGTTTTTGCCAGCTTGATTGCATGGTAACGGTTGTGGACGCTAACCGGTTTTGGCATGATTTCTCCTCCGGCGAGTCGCTGCTCGCACGCAGTCAGGCTGTAGGAGATGACGATACGCGGGAAGTCGTGGATCTGCTGATCGACCAGATCGAATTCTGCGATGTATTGCTGCTTAACAAGTGCGACATGATCGAAGAGGATGAGCTAGTTGAATTGGAAGGCGTGCTAAGAAAGCTGCAGCCTCGTGCCAAGCTGATTCGAACCGTTAATGGCCAAGTTAATCCGGCAGAGATTTTAAATACAGGTTTATTCGACTTTGATGAAGCAAGCCAGTCGGCCGGCTGGGTGAAGGAGTTATCGAAGCCGGAGCATACTCCTGAAACGGAGGAGTACGGAATTTCATCCTTTGTCTATGAGCGCGTTAAGCCGTTTCATCCCGGAAGATTGAAGAAATGGCTGGAAAATTGGCCGGAGGAGGTAGTGCGGGCCAAAGGGGTCATGTGGGTCGCTTCCAGGAACAACATCGGTCAAAATATAAGCCAGGCAGGCCCGTCCATTCAATTTGGTCCGTCCGGTTATTGGATTGCAACGCTTCCTCAAGCGGAACAGGAAATGTACCTCCGGGAGTATCCTGAGCTGCGTGACAGCTGGTCTCCACAGTATGGGGATCGGATCAATAAAGTCGTGTTTATCGGTATAAAGATGGACCGGGAATCCATCAATGAAACATTAGACAAATGTCTCTTAACGGAGTCCGAGATGCTGGAAGACTGGTCTCGATTCAAAGATACGCTGCCGGATATTCATTAGATTAGGAGGAAGCCAACCATTATCGATAATGGTTGGCTTTTTTACGGAAGGAGAATGGAGAACGCATGAATTTAAAGAGTGGATAGGGTAAAATGGAATGATAACGCGGAAAAGGCAGGTATCCAAAATGAAGATAGAGTTTACGAAGGTCCAAACGGCAGAACAAATTGCGGAGGTTGCCCGCTTGGCGGAGCAAATCTGGCGAGAGCATTACGTAGCCATGATTACAATCGAGCAGATTGATTATATGATTGATAAGTTTCAATCCGTATCAGCCATAACCGACCAGATTCAGAATCAGGGATACGAGTATTACCTGCTGCAGCAGCAAGACGGCACTGCCGCCGGCTATATATCTATTCGAGTGGACAACGGAAAGCTGTTCTTGAGCAAGTTTTATGTATCGAAGGCCCATCGAGGCCAAGGTTACGCCAGTCAAGCGATGCAGTTTATTGAGCAGCTGTGCAAAGAGCGCGGATTAAGCCATGTTTGGCTGACGGTTAACCGGGATAACGCATCCAGCATCGCGGTTTATGAGAAGAAGGGCTTTATTAACGTACGTGAGCAAGTCGCAGACATTGGCAATGGCTATGTTATGGACGATTTTATTATGGAAAAGGAAATTGCACTCGCGTAAGATCGGAGGTTCTCTCTTGCCTGTTATCGTACAAACTCTTTTTATCCATGCGCCAATTGAGGTTTGCTTTGATCTTTCCCGCAGCATTGAGACTCACATGGAGTCCGCATCGCAAACCAAGGAACGAGCGGTGAAAGGCCGGACAAGCGGGTTAATCGAACTAGGGGAGACCGTCACCTGGGAAGCTGTACATTTTGGAATTCGCCAGCAGCTCACGGCAGTTATTTCGGAATACGAGCGGCCCTACCGGTTTGTGGATGAAATGGTCAGCGGCGCCTTTAAACGGTTCAAGCATGAGCATCGCTTTGAAGCGCGTGATGGCGGAACGCTTATGACGGATATTTTCGACTATACATCACCGCTGGGACCGCTTGGAAGAATAGCGGATGTCCTTTTTTTGCGCTCCTATATGAAACGATTTCTAATGAAACGGAACGAATGTATCAAGCTGCAAGCCGAAAAACATATGGCCTAATAATAACTTGAATAGCCTCAACACAGGCTAAATAAGTTACAGAATATATATTATGTAAACTAATTGAGTGGCAGACTTATCTAGATCCAAAAAGGGAGCTAAACAACATGACATCTCATGACCGGATTAAGATCCCGCCAGGATTCTGGATCGGATTACGCGAAATAGGCTTTTCCATGGAAGAGATTGCTGCTAAGTCACAGATGAATTTAGCCGAAATCGAGAGGCCGGAGGGAGTTACGACTTCGCAATATTTTACCATATGGCAGGCGTACTCCGAGCTTGTTGGAAATATATCCGAAGCTGTCGTTAAGCTTTCAACCGCTTACGATCCAAGACAATACCCGCCGTCCATGTTGGCGACATACCATGCCCGAGACTATCGCGATGCATTAAACCGCATGGCGAAGTATAAGCGGCTTTGTCCTCCGGAGAATTTGCGAAAAACGGAAACCGGAGAGAACTGCCACATAGAACTAAGCTGGACAGATCCTGCGCAATCCGGTCCGGCGATGCTTGTCGCCATTACATTTGCAGCGCTTTTGGAGCTTGGCCGCAGAGGTACGGGTCAGCCAATCAAGGCGAAGCTTGTTGAATTTGTCGAACCGCTTGGTGATGGCCAACTGCTTCAAGACTATTTTGGGTGCCCCATCCGGTACGGCGCGGATAATAACCGATTGACGATGAAACGCAGCGACTTGGACCGGCCTTTCCTTTCGCATAACGAAGAATTGCTCGAGATTCTGACGCCTGCGCTGGAGCACGCGTTAGATGAACGGCAAAGCAAATTCTCCATTGTTCAAACCGTCGAAAGGATAATGAAACGTAACCTGGCAGGCAGTCGTCCCGAGATGCTGATTGTCGCTAGGGATCTGGGCATGAGCGAACGGACGCTTCAGCGCAGGCTAACGGAAGAAGGGACAAGCTTTAAGAAAATTTTGTCGCGTGTCAGACATGAGACGGCGCTTGCTTATTTGATGGATCCTTCACTTGAGATACACGAGGTAGCCTTTCTAACCGGATACGAAGATCAGAACTCGTTCTATCGGGCATTCCGTTTATGGGAAGGGGAGACACCGTCGAATTGGCGGATCCGGCAAAAAAGCACGTCTACTTTGGCGCGTTAAGCAAGAAGATTGGCGCTGAGGGCTAGTTACCAACCGAAATAGACAAGGTAGTATATTCTCTATCCCAAGCAACAAAGGAGACAGAGAATATTATGGATATGCGATTAACGAACAAGACTGCCTTAGTGACCGGCTCAACGAGAGGAATCGGCAAAGCCATTGCTATAGAGCTGGCCCGGGAGGGCGTTCATGTGTTGATTAACGGCCGTGACCGGGAGGAGACAGATCGAACCGTACGGGAGATTAAAGCGTTATTCCCGGCGACCTATCCACAAAATGCGGCGGCCGATCTCACGGATAAGAAGCAGCTTGAGGTCCTGTTTGAGACGTACCCCGAAGTAGATATCGTGGTGAACAATGCGGGCATTTATGAAATCATGGCTTATGAAGACGTCGGGCATGAAGTCTGGGAGCGATACTTCCGTATGAATGTGCTTGCAGCCAATGATTTATGCAAACATTATTTGCCCAAAATGCGGAGCAACGGATACGGCCGCATTCTCTTCATTGCAAGCGAAGAAGCATTAATGCCATCAGGCCAAATGCCGCAATACGCGATGACCAAATCCATGCTGCTATCCTTAACCAAGAGCTTATCCAAATTAACGGCAGGTACGGAAGTGACGGTTAATTCCATTTTGCCGGGGCCAACGCTCTCCGAAAACGTTCATCAGATTATCGATCGACTTTATTCGGATGAGGCCATCCCTTTTGCTGAAAAAGAGAAAAGATTTATGGCCGCAAATCTTCCTCAATCGGAAATTCAAAGATTTATCAGGCCAAGCGAGATTGGCAGATTAGCTGCTTTTGTATGCAGCCCGGATGCTTCTGCATTTAAAGGCTCGCCAATCCGGATGGACGGGGGAATGGTGCCAACGATTTTTTAAAATAGCATAAAAAAAGGCTGCCCAAGCGGATGCTTGGGCAGCCTTTTTTTATGCTTTTGGCTCGCTTATATTGTACTTTACCTTCTCTTCATCGCTTAACGTATAGAAATGCGTCACGCTTCGGAGAAACGTTGTCCCGTCTGCAATTTTGACCATATCGTCATTGTAGGCAATGATCGGAAGAGGCGGCCTTAGACGCATTCGGTCCTGGTATACGATAACAGGCTCTTTGGAAGCCATCACCTTCCGGATATCCTCATCCGTTTTTAGCTCATTTGCAGCTGTAATATGAGGGGTTTCGATCATGATTTATCCTCCTGTATAAGTTTGCTTCGTACGCATTCTTCGCAACATTCGCTAAACAGACTTGAATACTAGCATGTCCCTTAGAAGACCGGAACATTCCCGAAGAAGCAAAAAAATGTGAACGAGGGGGGAGGATCAGGAATGGGGACTCTATACTCTATTAGTGAACCGGCCCAAAATGGTATAATAGAGAAATAATTCCTATCTTACTGAGGAGCCTATGAACTGATGCCTAATCTTACAAAGCTATTTATCAGCTCCGTTGCTCAGGATGCGCTGACACCGCTAAGAAACCGGACATTTGAGGAATTTACTCTACTGGGTCATCAACCGGAGATGTATGAGCGAACATTTGGGCCGTGGCCAATGGATGTAAGCGGGGTAGAGCACTGCTTGAACAAGGTCAGGGAATCCGATATCTTTTGTCTGTTCCTCTATAATAAAGGCGGCAGCATGACGGACACCGGATATACAGTCACTCATCGCGAGTTCTTAACCGCCCTGAACGCGGGGAAAACGCTGTTTCTCTATGCCGAGCCAACCATTACGAAGAAATACTTTACGTCGGTTCGCCGGGTTATGCACAGCTTTATTGAGAGGTACAAGCAGAGTCATCGCAGGGAGCCGTCCAATCGCGAGTTAATGGATCATCTCGAGCTGACCGCGGAAGCTCAGCCCTCCGAAATTCCAAGCAAATACGAAACCGACCCGTATGTTTGGGTCATGCTCTATGACATTATCGACCGACACGGCAAATATCTGCTGGACATGCCTATCGGGGTAGGTATTGATTGGAAGCCTGTCCTTAGCGATATTCTAAGGGAAGGGGCTTCGTATTTTCCGAAAAAAGCGGAGTACATGGAAAGCATTGATACCCTTGCGGCTTTAGTGGAGTTCTCCGAATTTGTTCAGAAGGTTGTAAAGGATCATCTGATAATCCGTGAGCTGTCGCAGCTAAGGCTGTTATTGGCGCGTCTCCAAGGCATTATTAAAGGGGCGGAGATCAAGCAGCTGCGCATCCATGACCTTACTCTCGGCAAGCTTAAGAACTGTACGGCGATCTGCCTGTTTCGGCACAGCAACGACGTGTTGACTTGCATCGAGGCGGCAGGAGATACGGCCGGCGGCTATTCGTTTCATGTGAACGATCCTAACTCCTACGTCTCATTTACATACATGACAAGAGAGGAAGGGGAGCCGGTGCTGTTCTATACGGAGGCCAAACGCATGTTTTACCTGCTGTACAAACAGGGAGAGTACGTGATCTCTTATCATTTCCCCGAAGAAACAAAATGGAACCAAAATTTGTACGTGGACTACACGGATGATATAAAAAATGGTATACTGATGGCACATTCCAATGTTATGATTTTTGATTTCATCCATTCCGCCTTGAGGGGGTTGCAAAAATGAGCTTGAATAAAATTAAGATGCGGCGGGTTCAAAATACGAACCATCCCAAATATTCGATTCATCCTGATTTTGCCCCTGCTACCAAGGTCGTTATCGTGAACAAAGGGATTACGATTGGCCTTACGGGAAGCAAATTGCCAGAGCTGCCTAAGGATTCCGTCTTGTTTGTCGATACCAACCGTACAAACACCTACACGTCCCGCAACAAGCTGCAGCGGATGAAAGAACTTAACCAATCCTTAAAGAGCTCAATCCTCGTATCTGAGGCTTAATAGAAGATTTGTCAAAGGACCCGCAGCTTGCGGGTCTTTTGCGTAAAAATCGGAAACAACAATCTGAACAAGGAGGCGGCTAATGATGGCAGAAGTAACCTTTAACCAACAAAACATGTTCGCGCATGTTTTTAATTATGCTCCGATCGGAATCGCATTGATCTCGCTGGATCGCAGGTGGATTGACGTCAATCCGGCCGCATGCAAGATCCTCGGATATAAGCGGGCGGAGTTGATGACGATGGATCCTGCCGAATTGATTTTCTCCTCCAGAGGCGAGCAGCTGGGCGAAAAGTTTAATCAGCTGCTCGAAGGGAAAATTTCCACTTTAAATTTGGAAAAAAAGTATATGCTAATGAACGATGCTACTGTATGGGTGTCCCTTCATATTTCGCTTGTCAGAGACGGTTCTGACGGAGAGCCCTGGTATTATATCGCTCAGATCGTGGATATAACCGCAACCAAGATGACCGAGCAAAAGCTGCAGGAATCGGTGGAACGATATACATCGCTTAAGAAATACAATCATGATACGATCATCTCTTTCGACCTGCAGGGCAGGATTATCGGCGGCAACGTGATGGCCGAGAAGTTAACCGGGCGGCAGGTATCGGAATTAATCGGGACAAGCATTGCCAGCGTAATTGGGGAAGACAATCTGGCCCGCATATTAGCGGACAATGAACCGTATACCGAAATTGAAAGCTCCATTAATCATGTCCCCCATGCGGACGGCTCCTATTTAGAAGTATTGGTTACGATCGCGCCTATTATCGTAAATAACAGAAGCATAGGCTTTTATCTGCTGATCAAGGACATCACCGAGCAGAAAAAGCTATTGATCGAGAAAGAAACGGCCGTTCGCACGAACGAGGTAAAGAGCGAATTTATGGCCATGATGAGCCACGAAATCCGGACTCCGATGAACGGAGTGATCGGGATGACCGATCTGCTTCTTGATACACAGCTAGACGAGGAGCAGAAGGAGTATGTATCGATTATCCGCAAGAGCGGAGATACGCTGCTTGGCATTATTAACGATATTCTCGATTTTTCTAAAGTGGAATCGGGCAATGCGGAATTGACGGAAGAACCGTTTAATTTAAACGAAGCCATTGCGGAAACGTTTGATACGTTGATGCCCAAGGCGATGGAGAAAAATCTGGAGATCAAAATATGCATCAGTCCCGGCATTCCGCAAAATGTGATCGGCGATTCGCTCAAGATTCGCCAGATCATGCTGAACCTGATCGGCAACGCTATTAAATTTACGCCAAGAGGCTCCATAAGCGTCTCCGTAGACAGAGCCGAAGTCGAAGGCGAGAAGGTAAGACTTCATTTTGCGGTTAAGGATACGGGGATCGGAGTTGCCGCGGATAAGCTCCCTTATTTATTTGACCCTTTTTATCAAGCGGATCATTTTATGGTGAGGCAGGAGGGCGGTACCGGATTAGGGCTCGCCATCACGCGCAAGCTGGTTGAACTGATGGATGGCGAGATCTATTGCGAGCCCAACCCTGGCGGCGGAACGATATTCCGCTTTCATATCTTGATTCAATCCGAGTCGCTGCCATCCATTGCCTTACCTGATTTCATTACGGAAAAAGCGCCGCAGCCGGAGGAAGAGCTCTCCATTCTGATCGCCGAAGATAACGATGTGAACCGGCTTGTGCTGATGCGTATGATAGAGAAGCTAGGCTATCGTCCAAAGGCGGTATCCAATGGTGCCGAAGTCGTGGAAGAGGTTTGCAAGAGGAAATACGATATCGTATTTATGGATATTCAGATGCCGGTTATGAACGGAATGGAAGCATCGAGAATTTTGCGTCAGACGCTTAAGCCCGGCGATCTCCCGTATATCGTAGCCGTCACGGCAAACGCGCTTGTAGGAGACCGCGAGCGCTACATGAGCGCGGGGATGAACGAGTATATCAGCAAGCCCCTGCACAGCTCGGCCGTCTTAGCCGTTATTCAGAAATGTCTGGAAGGGAAATTCCTGCGGAAAATAGGAACGAGATAAAGGATAGCTAAGAATGAAGAACCGCGCTGCAGCGCGGTTTTTTGCTGTCTCGTTTAGGAGAGGGGCATCCGCTGAATATTTTCGGTGTAAATCCGCTATGAAAACGTTACTAATTATTGCGGTATTTTAGGCAGACTCCTTGTGCTATAGTTGTCGCATTCAAGCAGATAGGTATGGAGGATGTATAACGATGATCGCAAAAATTAACTTGGAAGGCATTTGGCAGCTTCAACTGGATGAAGAAAAAACAGGCTTGCAGAAGCCGCTTAACGATACCATTGCTTTACCCGGCACTACTTCGTACGCAAGAAAAGGAAAGCGTAATCAATGCGTGAATGTAGACTGCCTTACCGATGAGTATGGATTTGAAGGCTGGGCTTGGTACTCCCGTAAATTCGATATTCCGGCAAATCTGGCCGGAGCTGGAGTCAAGCTGTACCTTGAGCGCACGCGCGTAACGACGGTCTGGATCGACGGAGAAAAGCTGGGAACGCAGAACAGCTTAAGCGCGCCACATCTCTATGAATTAATGAGTCCGCTGACGGAAGGCAGCCATACGATTACGGTCCGGGTCGATAATACCGGTTATCCGACCAAAGGCGGGCATATGACGTCTCGGGATACGCAGACGAATTGGAATGGTATAACAGGACGCATGGAACTGCAGTTTTACGGTGCGGCATTCTTGGAGGATGTGCGGACATATCCCAATATCGCGGACCGCTCGATAACGGTTAAGGCAAGTCTTGTTGGCGCCTCGGCAGGAACGGTCAGGGTTTCGGCGGAAAGCGCAAACGGAACTAGCCGGCATAAAGCGGAAGTCAAAGCTTACGACGTGCCAGGCGGAGAATTCGAGTTTTGTTATCCGGTGGGGGAAGAAGCGCTTCTTTGGAGCGAATGGTCACCGAATCTGTATAAACTGAAGCTGGAATTACAGCAGAATGACGGTAAGATTGACGTGCATGAGTCGACCTTTGGTTTGCGGGCTTTCCGGGCAGAGGGCAGTTCCTTTACGATTAACGGCGCAAAAACCTTTTTGCGAGGCAAGCATGACGGGTTGATATTCCCGCTGACCGGCTTTGCTCCAACCACGGTGGAAGAATGGCTGCAAGTGCTTGATACAGCCAAGTCATATGGGATTAACCATTATCGTTTCCACACGGCCTGTCCTCCTGAAGCAGCCTTTGAAGCCGCGGATTTACTGGGTATTTACATGGAACCGGAGCTGCCGTTCTGGGGTACCGTAACGGATGAGACATACGACAATCACAATGCGGAGGAACAGCAGTACCTGATCGAAGAAGGCTACCGGATGCTGAAGGCGTTCGGCAATCATCCTTCCTTTGTTATGCTGTCGCTTGGCAATGAGCTATGGGGCAGCAAGGAACGCATTGACGAAATCTTGAAAAATTACAAGACGTTTGACAGCCGTCCGTTGTATACGCAAGGTTCGAATAATTTTCAGTTTGTTCCCGTTATCCTGGAGCATGAAGATTTCTATTGCGGCGTGCGCTTCTCGCGCGACCGTCTAATCCGGGGTTCGTACGCGATGTGTGATGCTCCGCAAGGACATGTTCAGCTTGGACTGAAAGGCACGTTGACCGATTATGATGATGCAATCTTGCCGCAAGCAGACAAGGGGATCACACGGAATGTCTCCGGACAGGGAGGCACCATCCAGATCCAATACGGAACGGAAGCGAGAACCGTTGAAGTAGATGCTGCCGAAGGAGAATTCGCATCTCATATTCCGGTCGTCTCCCATGAAATCGGGCAGTACCAAACGTACCCCGATTTTAAGGAGATTGCCAAGTATACCGGCTCTCTTAAAGCACGCAACTTCGAGGTATTCAAGCAACGGCTAGAAGAGAAGGGATTGGACCATCTCGCGGCGAAATACCATGCGGCCTCCGGCAGGCTTGCGGTCGACAGCTACAAGGAAGAGCTGGAGGCCGCATTCCGTACTAAGCAGCTGGCTGGCTTTCAGCTGCTGGACCTTCAGGATTTCAGCGGACAAGGAACCGCGCTTGTTGGCGTGCTGGATGCTTTTATGGAATCCAAAGGACTTGTATCGCCAGAGGAATGGCGGACCTTCTGTTCGGATGCCGTGCTTCTGGCTAGGTTTGCGAAGTATAATTACAAGACGAAGGAATCCTTCGATGCTTCGATTCAGCTTCGTTACCTGAGACCGGAACCGCTCGCCGGCTTCAAGCTGGAATGGACACTGGAAGCCGGGAAAGTTCAATTGACCAGCGGCGAAGCAACCGCTTCGGCAAATGCTTCAGGGGACTATGTGGATATTGGCCGGATCTCGTTCAGCATGCCGGAAGTACGGACGATGACAAAGGTATCTCTCCAGCTTCGTATCGCCGGCACCGATATCCGGAAATCTTATGATCTGTGGATTTACCCGGACGGAATTGAAGCCGACAAGAGCGGATTAAACCTATTTAATGAGTTGACTGCCGAAGCTGCCGCGCTGCTCGAGAAGGGTGAACGCGTTGTCGTTATGCCCAATCCGAAGCAGCTGAAGAATGCCATTAAAGGAACCTATTGCGTGGATTTCTGGTGTTACCCGATGTTCCGGTCTATCTCGGAGAGCATGAATAAGCCGGTGCCCGTTGGCACGATGGGATTGCTGATCGATCATGAGCATCCGCTGTTTAAGCTGTTCCCGTCCGAGATGCATTCCACGGAGCCATGGCGTCAGATTGTGGAAAACTCCCGCTCCATCATTTTGGATGGTACGGACCGGGCTTTGCAGCCTATGGTACAAACGATCGATAACTTCGAGCGCAACCATAAGCTTGGAATGGCGTTCGAATGCAAGGTCGGAGAGGGAAGTTTGCTTGTCTGCGCCGTAGATGCCGAGCAAGCGGGACAAACGGTGGAGGGACGCCAGTTCCTGTTCAGCTTGTACCAGTATGTTAAATCCGAAGACTTTAAGCCGCAAGCAAGCCTCGAGTTGTGTAAACTTCGCGAGCTGCTGCGTTAAAAGAATAGCAAACGTCAAATAAGCCTGCTCTCGGTTATGCCGAGGCAGGCGTATTTAGTATGTCAAAGGCAATGGGTCCTCCGAAATCGGTTCAACGATTATTAGACATACGGATCTATCCATTACCCGGACGAAATGCGGAGAGGATTACTGGCGTGGGGCAAGTAATCCCGGTGGCGCTAAGTAAAATTTGGGAAGAAAGTCCAGTTTTTATTAATCTCTTCTTATTCATGATTCATGGACCAGATTATCGAGTATGATTTGGAAAGAGGATCAGCCGGCTTTCTTGAGGAAGGCAGGGAAAGAAGGCGGCCTTGTTTATGCTGCTTGGAATCTTCCTCGTTATTCCGGTTACGGCCTGGACACTGATGGGCGTACATGCGGTGGCTTGACGGAGATACGCCGGAGCTGTGCGCCGCAGCGGAAAACAGCTTGAACCGGCTGCGTCAGGAGTTTCCGGATTTTACATTCTCAATAAGATTTGGAGTGAAATAGACATGTCGATCAGCGCATTTATACTCGATCCTGAAGATGAATTTGAACGTGCATTTATGCTGCCGGTTGCCACGGAAGCATTTTACAAGCAGTACTGGGAGCCAGCATCGGAGGAGCTGGGGCTCCATTGGACGGCATTATTCCAAGGCGGGACGGATGTTGAGCAAGAGGATGTTCCCGCCATCCTGGAGGAGATCGATAAGTTGAAGGAATGGGTGATGGCCAATATGAACGGAGAAGCACAGGAGCATATGCTGCGCAGGCTAAGGCTGCTGGAGACGGGTCTGCCGAGTGCTTTCCGGCGCGGAGACACGGTTGTGCATATCGGTTAATACGAGAGGGAGAAATCATGGACCCGAAGATAAAAGCTATGTTTTTGGACGAATATGCGGAGGAGGGTGCCGCAAGGTTTGGTGTAGACCCAGAAGAGCTGACGTTTATTGGAGGCTTTCAAAATTTTATTTATTCCTATCAGCGTGAGGAAAGGAAGTACATTCTTCGCTTCACGCCAAGCACGCTTCGCACCAGGGAAGGCGTATCCGCTGAGCTGGATTGGATTCTTAATCTGGCACAGCATGAACTGTCCGTTTCCGTTCCGGTGCTCTCGATAGAAGGGAACCAGATTGAACAAATCGATGGAAACGGAATTACGTTTTACGCAACGTCATTTACTTATGCGCCAGGTCGTAAGATTGGATACCCCGAATGTCTGGGAAATCCCTTTCTGTATGAACAATGCGGGCGTGCTACGGGTCGTCTTCATGAACTGTCCAGATCGTTCAAGCCAACTGCGGCAAGCAAACGGCATACATGGGAAAAGAATGAATATCTGCTGCGAGCAGAGTGCTATTTGCCGCAAGACCATCTACCGATTGTACAGGCGCTTCATGAAATTAAATTAGAGCTAGCAAGATGGCCTGTAACCCCAGAGCAATTCGGTCTTATCCATGGTGATATCCATGTAGGCAATTTTACAGTAGATGAGTCAGGCGAACTGACGCTTTTTGACTTCGACGAATGCCAATATAGCTGGTATACCGAGGATATTGCTATCCAGCTTTATTACTTGCTGTATGTGTTTGGAGAAGATTCGAGGGCGGAGCGAAAGACGCAATACGAGTTGTTTATGATACATTTTGAACGGGGCTATACAGAAGACGGCCGCCAAATGCCGCGCAATTGGAAGGAGCAGCTCGAGCTTTTCCTCCGGCTTCGGGACATTATCGTCCTGGTAGGCATGCATAGAAGCTGGGATTTAAGTCAACCCGATGACTGGACACGGGATTTTCTGCAGGATAGCTGGACGCGGATTACGAGCGGCAAATCGTTGATTGACGGGTTTTGATGAGAGGGTGGGTTCGGGGTTTATTAGAAGAACAAGAAAGACAGTCGGTAGATGCTGACTGTCTCTTTTTTTGTTTTATGAGGTGACCTAAAAATGCCATGGATACATAATACAATACATAATTTTTCAACATAAGTCTATTACTTTTTTGGTATTAATTGTATCGTAATAAGGCGGCCGCAATAAATGGAAGGGAGAAGCCCTGCATGATTACTCTTCGAAAAATTACGTTGGATAACCGTCGTGACATTTTTAATCTGGAGGTATCCGAGGATCAGAAACGTTATGTTGCTTCTAATCTCTCAAGCGTTGCTTCCTGTTATGTACTTGCCACGAATGGGGGAGCTCCGTTTCCGTTTGCTATTTATGCGGATGAGTTGCCTGTTGGTTTCGTCATGATTACGTATAAAATAACCAGCTATGATCTTCCGTCCTTTGCTGAGGACAGCTATTGCATCTTGCGTCTGATGATCGACAAGAAGCATCAAAACAAAGGATACGGGCGGGAAGCCATGGTGAAAATACTGGAGTTTATCCGCACCTTCCCGGCAGGCCCCGCTCGCTATTGCTGGATTCCTTACAAGAAAGAAAACACGCCAGCCAGGAAGCTTTATGAACGCTTTGGCTTCCGCGACAGCGAAGAGGTTCTCTATGACGAGGAGATAACCGTTTTGCAGCTCTAAATGAGGAGGAATACTCGATGGACTACAAGAAGTGTTTGGAAGAAGCTTTACGAGCCTACTCTTTTGATGAACCGGCGTTTGAATTCATTCGTCATAACGAGAATATGACATACAAGATAACGGATAAGCGATCCAGTTACTTGCTCCGGATTCATAAGCCGATTGCCCGCAACATGGAAGGTATTCAGACCACTCCTGAAGCAATCCGCTCGGAGTTGGATTTTCTTCAGGCATGGTCTGTTCATGCGGATCTGCCTGTTCAGACTCCGGTTGCTAACTGTAATGGGGAACTGGTCACGATGATTCGTATCGGTCAAGAAGTGATCCCCTGTACCGTCTTGAAATGGATTGATGGCGATGTCTTGTCAAAGCAAGAGATGAACAGCGAGGAAGAAGCCCGTACCCTGGGTACTCGAATCGCGATGCTCCATCAATTCTCGCAAAGCTATCAGAAGGGTCCGGCTTGTATCCGGCCGGAATACGGAAGGGAATGGATTCATTCAATGATCTTCAAATTGCGACACGGGGAAGAACAGGGGATTCTTTCTGATAGAGACTTTCAAATTCTCGAACAGACGATGCGGAAGATGATCGAATGGATGACTTTATGGGAAGCGACTCCTGAAACCTGGGGATTCATTCATGCGGATATGAACTACAGCAACTTGATACGTTCTCCCAAAGGAATATCAATGATTGATTTCGGTTTGTCGGGATACGGGTATTATGCTATGGATCTCGCGATGGGAGCTTTACTGGTTGAGAGCAAGCATCGGGATGCCTTGCTCGCCGGCTACGGCCGCTGCATGACAGGAAGCATGGACGACCTCGCTCAGCTAGAAGCTTTTATGTTTCTTGCGATCGTTGGCTACTACACCTTTGTATTAAGCCAGCCCGATAAGTTAACTTGGATTGAAGATCATATTTCCGGGCTAATTGATCATATCTGTCTGCCGTTGCTAAGCGGTCAAAGAGTGTTCTACACGATCTAAAATAAAATTACTGATGGGCAAAGCTGTCGAATCCGAATTCGGCAGCTTTGAATTATAGGTATAGCATAGCTATAAATGATTTTTACCAAACAGTATTTGGCTATAAATGGTAGACTATTTAGGAGATTATAAACCTAGGAGCGGATTTATTGTGAATAGAATAACTGACCAAAAATTATTAGAAGCCGATATCTCATCGTTGCAAGCAGCTATGGAAGCGGGCGAGCTAACGTCCGAGGCATGCGTTCGCTGGTATTTGGAACGGATTGAAAAGATAAATCCGACATTAAGAGCCGTGCTTGAAGTCAATCCTGACGCCATTACCATTGCGCGGGAACTAGATAAGGAGAGAGCGGAATTTGGCGCGCGAGGACCGCTTCACGGTATACCGATTTTGCTGAAAGATAATATCGATACGGGAGACGGGATGCATACCAGTGCGGGCTCTGTAGCACTCGCGGAGCATTTTGCCCCTGCAGACTCCGCTGTGGCAGAGCAATTAAGAGCAGCGGGAGCCGTATTTCTCGGGAAGGCAAATATGACGGAATGGGCGAACTTTATGTCTAACTCGATGTGGGCGGGATACAGTTCCAGAGGGGGGCTCACCCTGAATCCTTATGGACCAGGCGAGTTGTTCGTGGGCGGTTCGAGCTCCGGGTCCGGCGTGGCTGCAGCGGCTAATTTGTGTGCGGCTGCAATCGGAACGGAAACTTCAGGCTCCATTATTAGTCCGTCCTCGCAAAACGGCATTGTTGGCATGAAACCGACGATAGGTCTTGTCAGTCGAAGAGGGATCATCCCGATCACCCAAAGCCAAGATTCGGCTGGACCAATGACCCGAACGGTTAGAGATGCCGCGATTCTGTTAGGGGCTATGACAGCCTCTGATCCGGAAGATTCGGCTATGCGCGATGGTGGGCGAACGGCGCATACGGACTATACAAGCTTCCTGGATGTTAACGGCTTGCAAGGCGCGAGGATTGGCATACCGCGGCATTATTATCAGGGACTTGATGCGGCAAGAGCCGAAATTATTGAGCGGGCAATTGCCTTATGTGCCGAACGGGGGGCCGTTATCGTGGATCCCGTGACAATGCCTTGCGAGAATGCCAAGTGGGATTGGGATGTTATGCGCTATGAGTTTAAAAAAGGGCTGCATGATTATTTAGCCAGAGCCGGCAACGGCGCATTTATCCGGACTTTAGACGAGCTTATCGCATACAACGAAGCCCATCGCGATACAGCGCTCAAATATGGGCAGGACGTGTTGATCTGGTCGAATGAAACAAGCGGAACTTTAACCGAGCCGGAATATCTTGAAAGCCTCAGGCTTAACCATGAAATCGCGCGGAAGCAAGGAATCGACCATGCTATAGAGGCGCATAAGCTAGACGCTTTGCTGTTCCTCGGGAACGAAGAAGGGCTCGATATTTCCGCGCGTGCGGGTTATCCGGCCATTACCGTCCCGGGAGGCTACGCAGAGACGGGGATTATCGCCGAAGGAGGCTACACGACCAAAGGTCCGCAGGGAATCACCTTTGTCGGAACCGCCTACAGCGAGCCGGTGCTTCTCAAGTTAGCGTACGCCTATGAGCAGGCAAGCAAGTACCGCCGTGCACCTGTCGATCCGGTCTAACCTTTAGGCCTTCGATTCCTTTAATTGCGCGGAGCGGGCTCGCCGCCAGCTCATCAGTACAAGAGTTACGGCAATCACCGTTAGAATAATCCCGAGTATACGAAACCCGGTGAAGCTGAATTCTCCACCCATAACAATGCCGGTCAATAAGGACGAAATGATGGTGCCGAGATATCGGGAGGTATTAAACAAGCCGGAAGCGACCCCTATGATTTCTTTTGGCGAGCTGTCGAACAAAGCCGTTTGCATGCCCACGCTGTTCAGTCCGTTGCTTATTCCGAAGGCAGCTAAGGCAATACAGACGCTTATAACAGGTGAGCTCTCATTTAATGTCACGATCCATACGGAACCAAACACCATCAAAATTGCGGACACAAACAAAGCGGGCCTCGGGCCGGATTTATCGATCCATTTGCCTGCAAGCGGGGAAGCCGCAAGTGAACACAGGCCTAAACTAAGCATCAGCATGCCGGTGTGGAATTCGCTGACATGCCGAACGATCTGCAAGTAAGACGGTAATCCAAAAAATAATGAGTAGAACAAAATGTTCACAAGTATGAATTGAACATTAACCCAAGTCATCGCAGGGTATTTGCCTATGGTCCGTAACGGGATAAAAGGCGATTTTGCTTTTAGCTCATGTCTGATGAAAGCTCCAAGCGATAAAAGTCCCATCAACCCGATAACGACGTAGCTGAGCGAGACTTGGCCGGAAGACTTTGCGGACAATAATCCAACAAGCAGGGCAACCAGGCCCGCTGTAAATAACAGGATTCCTGTTGCATCGATCAGATCAAGCCATTTGCGGATGGTAAGGCCGCGAACAGGGGATGTCTCCGGTTTATCCTTGGGAATAGTTCTCCACGCCAACAAGTAGCTGGCAATGGCAAACGGGATGTTGACGAAGAAGATCGCCGGCCAATCCCACCAGTGGATAAGCACACCGCCAACAAAAGGACCGATAGCTGCCGCGCCGGATAAAAAGATAGACAAAACGGACAGCGCGGCACCCTGCTTCTCCGTAATATAGATACGGACAATTGCCATGCCTACGGCAACCATCATGCTTGTGCCTATCGATTGGATAATGCGGAACACGATCAGCCAGCCAAAGCTTGGCGATAACGGCGCTAATAGCGACGCTAGAAATGCTATAACAAGACCGTACAGAAAGATATTTCTTCGGCCGAATAAGTCGCTGGCTCTGCCCATCACGGGCTGGGCAACAGCGCTGGCAATATAGAAAGAAAATATAATCCAGGAAACGCCGGTGTAATCAAGTTTGTAATCGTCTTGAAGCCTTGCGATTGCCACGGATATCATCGATGAATTTAAAGGGTTAAGCAGGATCCCTAATCCGACCGCTATCATTAGCCACCTGTTGCGAATATTCAAGCGAGGTCACTCCTCTATTTGTCTTTGAACTCATCGTACGGGAAATGCGTCATTTATTCCAACGCATTTCATGTTATAATTTCATGGACTTGAAGGAATATACGGATGGTGAATTTCATGGAGCTTTTGCAATTGCAATATTTCTTGACGGTAGCCCGGCTGGAGCATGTCACCGAAGCCGCGCGGCATCTGCACGTTACGCAGTCTTCGCTAAGCAAGACGATTCAACGGTTGGAAGAAGACTTAGGCGTGCCTTTGTTTGACCGGATAGGAAGAAAGTTGCGTCTTAACGAGTCGGGAAGCCGATTCCTGCTGCGTGCCGAGAGGGCTTTGTTCGAGCTGGATCAGGGAAAGCAGGAGCTGAATGATATATCGAGCTCGGAACAAGGAACGATAGAGCTCGCGGTGAATACGGCAAGCATGCTGCCTAATATTCTGCGAGAATTCCGTAAGAAGAAGCCCAATATTCAGTTCCACGTGCAGATGCTGACGACGCAGGAGATGGTATCGCATCTTCATCGGGGAGATATTGATTTCTGCCTGTCTTCTCCTCCCCTTGAGGGAGAAGATATCGAATGCCAGATCATGTACAGAGATCCTATCCTTGTAGCGGTTCCGAAGACGCATCGTCTAGCAGGGCGGAGCAGCGTATCCTTACCCGAGCTGAAAGAGGAATGGTTTGTAGGAGTTAAGAAGGGTTACGGTACGCGTGACCTGGTAGACTCCATATGCAAAAAGGCAGGCTTTGAGCCCAAGTTTGTATATGAGGGCGATGAGCCTGCGAGAATTAACGCGCTTGTGGAAGCCGAAATTGGCATTGCGTTTATACCGGGCACGGCCAGAAATTCAAACGGACATCTTGCTTATCTACAGGTAGAAAAAAACGAGCTTGTGCGGGAAATCGCATTGTTATGGCATAAAAGCCGATATGTATCGCGGGCTGCTCAATCATTCCGCGAGGTTGTCGTTAATTACTTTGAGACGATATCGAAAGTAGATAATTAATGCGGCTAATTATTGATTTTTTAGGAGGACAACAAATGCTGAAATTATTCGAATACAACTGGCAAGTACGAAAAGATTGGTTTGAGTGGTGCCGGGACGTTTCCCAAGAAGAGCTGCTGAAGAAGCGGATAGGCGGAGTGGGGGGCATTTTACATACCTTGTTTCATGTCGCGGACGTGGAATACAGTTGGATCTGCGGTCTGCAAGGGAAGCCCGATTTCACGGAACCGTTCGAGTCTTATGCCAGTCTTGAGCAGGTAATCGAGCTATCGGATAGATTCCGCGAAGAAGTCCGGTCATTTGTAACAAATTGGACCGATGACATGGAGATGAAGGTGTTATCCGATGTACACCCGAATGGAGAGCCAATCAACTTCAAGTACGGGGAAATCATGAGGCATGTCATTGCTCATGAAATTCACCATATCGGCCAATTGTCCGTATGGTCGAGAGAACTAGGGAAGGTCCCCGTAACCGCTAATTTTATTCGCCGGGGATTGTTCGGACAGGCAAGAGAAGTATGATCGTCCCGGACCGCCATTCGCTGCAACTAATGGATTTCTTTGGCGTGTTGCCGGAATAACGTCGGTGCCATGCCTGTCTTTTGCTTGAAGAGATTCGAGAAATACTGCGGGTCGTCATAGCCAAGATGTATGGCTATTTCGCCGACTGGCAGTTCCGTGTCTTGAAGCATCATTCTCGCAATGTCCATTTTGCGTGCCAGCACGTATTGATAAATGGTGCTCCCGGTATGCTGCTTGAAGATACGGTTCAGCTGCTTGAAGGATAGGTCCATTTGATGGGCAAAGTCTTCCGAATGGAAAGTCTCGCCGACCAGCTGATCCAGATAAAGCTTCATTCGTCCCATTATTGGCGAGGTATATTCGGCGGCCTGCTTCACGGCTTTGTGCAGAGTAAATATAATCTCCGTACAGCTGAGGATTAACGCCGTCTGCGTGTCCGTGCCGTCTTCGGTTTTATGTTTTACGGCAGCAAAGCCTTTCAAGAACAAAGCTTCGATGCCGGCGTTTGGGATATATGGGGTATGAAGCAAATGGAAGGTTTCAAGAAGCGGCAGGCTATTGCCGTGAAGATTATACCAGTAATATGTCCATGGATCGCTTGAATCCGACAAGGCCGTTACTTCATGCCTGCTGTCTTTCCTCAGAATAAAAGCATCGCCTCTGCCCAGGCGGTGCTTCTCCGAATTAACCCGAATTTCTCCATGTCCGTTTACCACATATCCGAGTACGGTAATATCTGATTTTTTACGGATGTTTTTATAGGTTGGCGCACAAATATTCATACCAATCATCGGAACATATACCGATAGATCAGGGGAATGCGGCAGTGCATGGATATCGCCATGCTTATGCAGCGCCCGGTTTCCATCCCGATAAGCCATGTCCATTTTCCTCACTTAACCTTCCTTTTCCTCTATGTTCATTTCCTTACGAAAACACTATCATGGATATGAAAACTAGTCCATATCCGCCAGGGAAAAATAGGCGGAAGTTGGAAAGCTGAAGGAGAGAATGGCATGAATCAGAGGGCATTTATTACCGTTAATACCGAAGAACCTTCCAAGCACCGCTTAAATCCTTATATTTTCGGCCATTTCGTTGAAGATATCCGCGATCATATGGACGCCATGTTAGCTTTTGCGCTGAAGGACATGGACTTTGAGGACGAAGCCGATACGCGAGGCGTATCCTCAGGGTGGTATGCCGTAACCAATGGCAAGAATACGGAATATGCCCTGGAGCCTGCCGCACCGCGGCATTCCGGCCATAGCCAGCATATCCGGATTTTCAGCGCGGACCGCTGCTACGGCGGAATTGGACAAAAGGTGAGCGTCGAAGGCGGCCTTACTTATCGAGTGAGCATCGTAGCGCGTGCCGCTATGGATCTTCGGGCTGCCGTCTGCGAGATTGCCGATCGCGAGACTGGTGAGGTACTGAGCCGCAAAGAAATCGGGCTTCGGGGACATAAGTGGAATGAATATCAGATTGAGCTGACTCCTAATCGTTCCTGCGAGAGGGCGGAGTTCCGGATTCTGCTCTCCTCGGAGACTGAAACCTGGCGTGACGGCATGGGATCGGGCATGCTCTGGCTGGACCATGTGTCGATGCTTCCTTCGGACAGCATTGGCTATGTAAAACGGGAAGTCGTAGAACTGACCATGCAGCTAAAGCCGGGAATGATGCGTCTGGCGGGTAATTATATCAGCGCGTATCATTTTGAGGACGCCATTGGCCCCGTGCTGGAACGGCCCAACATGATTAACGAAGCTTGGGGCGGCTGGACGAATAAAT
Organism: Paenibacillus sp. MMO-177; assembly: GCF_037147795.1. Lineage (NCBI taxonomy): Bacteria > Bacillati > Bacillota > Bacilli > Caryophanales > Paenibacillaceae > Paenibacillus > Paenibacillus sp. MMO-177. Next base: position 307,449 of record NZ_JBBCUR010000002.1, read on the forward strand.
ATTTCGGTACGGATGAATTCTTAGCGTTCTGCCGGGATACGCAAACGGAGCCTTTAATCTGCGTCAATGCGGGAACCGGTTCGCCGGAAGAAGCAGCAGCTTGGCTGGAATACTGCAACGGCAGCGTAGACTCGGAATATGGCGCGCTGCGGGCACGAAATGGCCATCCGGAGCCTTATGGCGTCAAGTATTGGGAAATCGGGAACGAAATTTACGGACCTTGGCAGCATGGGCATTGCACGGCGGAACAATTCGCGCACCGGTATAATCGTTTTGCGGATGCAATGAAAGCGGTAGATCCGGATATTGTGCTTCTGGCATGCGGCGATTGCGATCCTGAATGGAACCGTACGATGCTTAGCATCTCGGCGGGCAAGATGGACATGTTGACTTTGCATATTTATCATGGGTTTGGGACCGTGGGAATTACGCCTAATATGCCAAAAGAAGAACGGTACCCTGCAGTTATGTCGTTCCCTGAGGTAAGCCGTGCCGCTATCCGCAAGACGGAAGAGATCATTACGGGTAATGCTGCTTATTCGCATGTGAAGCTCGCCATCACGGAATACAACACGATGTATTATCCAAATACCATTCGCGAAGGGCGCCCGATGGAGCATACGCTCGAGGCTGCGGTAGCAAATGCCGCGAATCTGAACGAATTTATCCGGCAATCCCATCTGATTGAAATTGGAAGCTACTCGGACCTGGTCAACGGCTGGCTTGGCGGATGTATCCGGGTTGGAGATTGCTATGCGGATCAGTACCGGGGGAAAGAAACAGGCTGGAGCGGCCGCAGCAGAGCAGTATACGGCACGCCAACCTTCCATGTTATGAAGGCCTATGCGAATCGCGATATTTCCCGCGTATTGAAGGCGCAAACAGACTGCCCAACTTTTGATTGGCCATCCGGCTCGAAGCGGTTTGATCTGGAGCCGGGAGCTTTGCCGGTACTTGACGTGGCGGCTGCGCTTGATGAAGCCGGCAGCGCATTAACCTTGTTTGTCGTTAACCGCGGACTTGCGGCGGTTGAGGCTGAGCTTGCTATCGGTTCGTTTGCGGACGATGGAGTTGCAGCAGTATGGCAGTTGTCCGGAGAAGATTGTGAGATAATCAACGATGTCTTTGAGCCGGAAGCCGTAACAGCGGAAGAGTACCTTCTGAAATTCCATGGCGGCAAGCCGATGCTGGCTTTGAAGCCACATTCGGTGTACGTTATTGAAGTACGCAAGTAAATAACGAGTGTTGGGAAGAACCTCCGGTTAATCCGGGGGTTCTTTCATCATTTATTTAGCTGCATTAACGATTCGCTGTCATGCTACAATATTTGGTAATGACAAGCCATTTTCGAGGAGGCCGTATACCGATATGAATGTTCAATTAGCAGAACGAAAAATCGCGGAGTGGGCGGCAGCAAATGCAACAGCGATTGGAATCGGCCCGGATCACATACAGGCAAGCTATATTTATAACCCGGGAGGCTTTGGCAACTTATCTATCCGGTTAACGGATGGACGCTCGCGTCTTCACGTCAAGCTTGCTCCGCCTCCCAAACGCGCCAGGCTCAAGCAATGGGCGAAAGTAAGCGAATATTTAGCCAAGCACTATTCTGCACCTAAGCTTATTCATGAAATCGATGAAGAAATAATGCCGGGTTATCCGTATGGACTTGTATTCGAATACGTGGAAGACGCGGTTACGCTTGCGGAGGTACATAAAGCTGAGGAGACTCGGACAGGTGTACTGAAGATCATTGCAGAGCTTCATCGGGACAAGGAGCTTCGCGGGCTGCTTCCTGTGGCGGCGACCCGGACCTACGCAGAAGCATTCGAAGAGGAATATCTGTCCCGCTTTTCGGAAGATCTAGACGGAATTCGGGAAGCTCGGGAGCTTCTGAAGGATTTTGTGACCGATGAGACGCTATTATGGTTTGGGGAAGAGATCGAGAGACTGAGGGAGATCATTCGTCGGGTTCCCGCTTTTCAACAAGCGGCTATCGATGTTGTTCATAACGATCTGAATGGCAATAACGTATTGGTACGGGAAGATGACTCGTTCCGGATCATCGATTGGGATGATCTATCGGGACAAGGCGACGCAGCGATGGATTATTCCGTGCTCCTCTGGCCGCTTGCCGATGATCCTTCATGGCCGATCTGGAGAGAGAAGGTGCTTTCTGCAGCCGGAGATGCCGTTGTCGAACGGCTTGAGATTTATTTTCGAGCTAAGCTTCTTGATGATGTTATTGATGTTCTTGCCGATTATGTTGAAGCAGAGCAAGTGCCGGAATATAGAGAGGAAGCGCAGCGTAAGTCTAAAGCGATCCATCTGGCCTCTTATCCCAAGTATCTTGCTAAATATGAAGCTAACTCGTAGAAGTCGCGTTTTCGCGGCTTTTTCTTTATTTACTCCAAGAATCCATTTCAAATACACACGTTGGACACACGAACTCCCTATACTTCAACTTGTAGAGCAAATGGAGGTGCAAATGGATGATAAGAATGCCGAATTTCGGGTAAACCTGTGATAGCATAGGGTTAGCGGTTCCAAGCGAAAAGCCGGAAAGAGGCGGGATTCAAATGAAACGAACCATTTTATTAGTGGAAGACGATACGCTCATGCGGGAATTTATAACGGATTATTTCAAAAAAGAGCAGTGGGATGTCCACGAGGCGGAGAACGGAAAGGTTGCGCTTGAGTTGTTCGAGCGAGTCTCCGTCGACCTGGTTGTCTTAGACATTATGATGCCGGAGATGGACGGCTGGTCCGTATGCAGGCGGTTCCGCGAGAAATCGGATGTTCCTATAATTATGATCACAGCAAGAGCCGAGGACGAGGATCAATTGATGGGCTTCGAGCTGGGAGCCGACGAATACGTAACGAAGCCGCTAAGTCCAAGGGTGCTGGTCGCCCGGGCAAACGCCTTAATGAAGAGAACGGAAAGAACGGTGGGGCGGGAAGCGGAGCTGCTTCAATACGGAGAATTGTCGGTGAACCGCGAGGCCCATACGGTTACGGTGGCTGGGGAACTCATTAATCTGTCGCCCAAAGAATACGATCTGCTGCTATTCCTGATCAAGCATGACGGTAAGGTATTGTCCCGAGACTATATTCTGAATGTGGTATGGGGATACGAGTACCTTGGAGATTTGCGAACCGTGGACACTCATATCAAGAAGTTAAGGGCCAAACTCGGGGACGCCGGCAAGCTGATTGCGACCGTCATCCGATCCGGTTACAGGTTTGAATCGGAAGCATGAGAAGACATGGCGTCGTACTCAAGCTGTTTGTCATCACGTCTGCTTTGATCTTGTTTATTTTTACGCTGGTGATGCTGGCCGAAGGGTTGTTCTTTGAACGGTTTTACCGGATGTCCCGGATTCATCAGCTGGAATCGGCTATTAACGGGTTTAGCAATCAGTATAACGAGGTGAAGGGGAATGAACGTGAGCTTTCCAGTCTGCTCGGGACGTTTATGAACCGGAATGATACCAGCTCGGCGGTGCTGAATAAAAGCTTTAATAAGGCCAACCTCAATCCGTATTATGTAAAGCTTCAATCAGGCGGTAAGAGCATTACCGTTCCAATCCCAACCGCAGGTGCTACGATCAATAGCATTCCACGAGGAGTATCAATTGATAGCAACATGATTGTGGACGGGATTTTTATGGACGAGAAGGATACGGTGCTTCACCCGATTACCTTCTGGTCCGATAATGCGGCTCCTCTTGATGAAGGTTTAGTACGGATTGAAGGAAAGGTAACGGAGTTTTTGCTGCCAGAGCAGCGGTCGTTCAACCCGCTTTACCAGGATGCTCTTGTTGATGAAGCCTTACAGGAATGGACGACATCGGCGGAGTCGCGCCTGTCCCGCTTGCATGCGGGAGAGACGGTACGGAGCGAATGGAAGGATCCTTGGAGCGGAGTCGAGTACGCCGTACTCGTAAAATCCCTTACCGGTACAGCTGAGGATGAGCATTATTTTTTCTGCATGGCTTCACTCCAGCCGGTGGGAGAAGCTGTTGATATTTTGAAAAAATACGTCATTTACTTGGCGCCGGTAATACTTGCTCTCGTACTAGCGTTATCGCTGATCTATTCGAGAATTGTATCGCGGCCGCTGCTGACCCTTAATCGATCTGCCGCACGGCTCGCCAAACTTGATTTCACCGATCATCCGGAGATTCGTTCCAAGGACGAATTCGGGGAGTTATCGAGGAATATGAACGCCTTATCCCAAAATCTTGACTCGGCACTTCATGAGCTTAGGCTTGCTAACGAGCAGCTGCAGGAGGATATGAGAGAGAAGCAAAGGTCCGAGCAGCTGCGCAAAGAACTGGTGGCGAATATATCCCACGAGCTCAAAACTCCGCTTGGCATTGTAAAAGGCTTTGCGGAGGGGCTTCAAGATGAGGTGGCAGACGACAAAAGAGAACGCTACCTCGCCTTGATCGTGAACGAGACGGACCGGATGAACGCTCTTATTATGGATATGCTGGAGCTGTCCAAATTCGAGGTGAAAGCCGTCAAGCTAAATATCGAACGGTTCTCCCTGACCAATCTAGTTAGAGAGGTTGCAAGCTCCTTCACGCAGCAGCTGGAGAGCAAGCAGCTGCGGCTAAGAGTTCGGCAGGATGGAGAACGGGAGCTGTTCGTTTATGGGGACCGTAGACGGATCGAACAGGTTCTGCTTAATCTGCTTAGTAATGCGATTCGTCACGCCATTGAGGATAGTGCGATTGTTATTGAAATGGAAAGGGCAGAAGGAGAAACGATAAAAACCATCGTGGAGAATACCGGTCCTTCTATAGCAGAGAAAGACCTGAGCCGGATTTGGGATCAGTTCTACAGGGCAGAACGTTCCCGTGATCGCAAATCCGGTGGAACCGGCTTAGGGCTGGCTATAGTTAAACATATTTTAGAGCTGCACGGCAGTCATTACGGAGCAGCCAATATAGAGAACGGTGTCGCTTTTTCATTCACTTTACAAGAAAACAAGGGAGAGATTTATGATGAATAAAAAATCTTTTAGCGTATTGGCTGCGTCTTTGGCCATTCTGGTTGTAATGAGCGCATGCGGAAATAAAGCGGAAACAGGAAATGCGAATTCGGCCAACGAAGGGACCGTAACGGAAGCTCCGGCATCCAATTCGCCTAGCAGCAATGCCGGAAGTGCGGAGGGGTCCGCATCGCCTGACACCACCTCGTCGTCAGCACCTAACGAAGAATCTGCTGCACCGGACGCAACAAAGTCGTCTGACGCAGCGGGTAACAATGCTAATGAAGAGATTCTGATTATCATCGATCAGACCGAAAAACCAATCGAAGGCAACAGCTTTGACTTCGTAGTCAACAAGCGCCCGGAAGGCTACATGCTGTCCAAGATGGAATGGAAATCCGGCAAAACAAGCATTGTAAACACGACACAAGAAGCGATTGAGCATGGCGGCAACGGAAAAGACGGCTTCTACATCAGCGGGGACGGACAGTTTATGGGCTTCTTCTACCCGGACGACTTGAAGGGGCAAAAAGGTGATGTAAGCTTTACTTTCGTAAACGATGCGGGCAAAGAGCTTACTTGGAAGAAGACGATTACTTTGAAATAATCGCATAAATTGAAGGAAAGCCGCAAGAAGTGCTCGCGGCTTTTTTGCGTTGTATCCTATTCAGAATGATATTGGAACTGTGCGGGAGACTATGTTTGTTATGTTGACACGACACCGTTTGGTGTCTTATAATTTTACTGGACACCAAACGGTGTCGTATAAATTGAAGTTAGTAAAAAGTTACCTTAAATTCTATTGTAACGAAATGAATGGAGCAGCTGCAACCCATGGATCCGAACACCAAATATCATTTTATGAAGTTGAACTCTAGGAGGGGGTGTTGTGAACGATAATCATCCGTCACGGGATGTCTTTGACGCGATTGCGGATCCAACCAGGCGCCGGTTGATTCAGCTATTGTCCGAGACAGCGGAAATCCCGCTTCACGAGTTAACCTCGCAATTCGATATGGGGCGCACGGCCGTATCCAAGCATTTGACCATCCTGAAAGAAGCAGGACTGGTTACGGACCGGAAGGTTGGCAGGGAAACGCGCTTTCGGCTGAATGCCGCTCCGTTGAAAGAAATTCAGGACTGGGTCTCTTACTACGGGAAATTCTGGACGGTTAATATGCTGCGCCTGCAGCAACTATTAGAGGAGGAAGAGGAATGAGTTTGAAATTAGAACTGGATTTTCAATACAATACTTCGGTTGAAAAGGCCTGGGCTGCGTTAACCACTTCCGAAATGCTTGCCAAATGGGTGCTCCCGAACGATTTTAAACCGGAGGTTGGACACAAGTTTCAGTTCCGGGCAGAGCCTAACCAATATTGGGACGGCATTATTGACGGGGAAGTGCTTGCCGTAGACGAAGCAAACCGTTTGTTGTCCTACTCTTGGGCAGTTGGTCCGGAGAAGCATACGGTTACTTGGACGGTGCAGGAGTTGGGAGAAGGCAAGGTTAACCTTCACCTCGAACAAACCGGCTTCTCGAGCGTACCAGCGCTTGAAGGAGCTAGATACGGCTGGACGAATTGGCACAACGAGCTTGCCAAGCTGCTGGCGCAATAATCGCATATTTGAGCCTACTACTCAAAACCACATAAACCGGTTGCAACTGTTTGCAACCGGTTTATGTCTGGTTCGTACAATTGGAAGGATATAAATCTACGACCCGAAAGGATGTAAGGAATGAGCGAAACGGGCCAGGAGTACATCGTCATTACGAATGCCAGGGAAAACAACCTTAAGAACGTTTCTTTGCGTATCCCGAAGCGGAAAATTACGATTTTTACGGGAGTATCGGGATCGGGAAAGTCATCCATCGTCTTCGATACGATTGCTGCTGAATCTACAAGACTGCTAAACGAGAACTTCAGCACGTTCGTTCGGACTTTCCTGCCGAGCTTTCCACAGCCGGATACGGACGGAATCGAAAACCTCAGCATGGCCGTTGTTGTCGACCAGAAAAGGCTTGGCGGCGGCTCCCATTCCACTATGGGCACCATCACCGATATTTCTCCGATTCTCCGCGTGTTGTTCTCGCGGGTGGGGCAGCCGTTTGTTGGATCTGCCAATATGTTTTCCTTTAATGATCCGCAAGGCATGTGTCCGGAATGCAACGGCATCGGCCGCAGACTTGGAGTGGATATGAGCAAAGCCATTGACATGTCCAAGTCGCTTAATGAAGGTGCCATCATGCTTCCGGATTATACGGTAAACGGCTGGGAGATGAATATGCTCTTGCAGTCGGGTGACTTTGATCCGGACAAAAAGTTGCAGGATTATTCGCCGGAAGAGCTGGACCAGCTGCTGTATGCCAAGGCGCGGAAGGTGCAGATGGACTTTGCCGGCAAGGCAACAAACATTACCGTGGAAGGCGTTATCGAGAAGTTCACGAACAAATATATTAAGCAGGACGTAAAGCTCAAATCCGAACGCACGCAAAAAGCGGTTATGCCTTTTATCACGGAAGGCAAATGCGGCAGCTGTCACGGTTCGAGACTCAGTCAAGCTGCGCTGAACTGCCGGATTAACGGGAAAAACATCGCAGAGCTATCCTCAATGGAGGTTGGACACCTCATCCGGGTTATTCAAGAAATCAGCGACGCCAAAGCAGCGCCAATCGTCAAATCGTTGACGGAACGTTTGCAGCATCTGGTGGATATCGGGCTTGACTATTTAACGCTGGACCGGGAGACCGATACGTTATCCGGGGGCGAGTCGCAGCGCGTCAAGATGGTCAAGCATCTGAGCGGCAGCCTGGTCGATGTCACTTATATTTTCGACGAGCCTAGCGTTGGTCTTCATCCCCGGGATGTACACCGGTTGAACGACTTGCTAGTGAAACTGCGGGATAAGGGTAATACCGTTATTGTCGTAGAGCATGACCCGGATGTTATTAAGGTCGCCGATCATATCGTTGACGTTGGTCCGCATGCAGGCAGCCGCGGAGGGAACATCGTGTTCGAAGGCAGCTTCCATGGGTTATTGGAGTCGGGCACCTTAACCGGAACGCACATGAAGAGACCCCTTGAGTTGAAGAAGGATTGCAGGAAGGCTTCCGGCAAGCTGCCCATCCGCAATGCGAATTTGCACAACCTGCAGAACGTGAGCGTAGACATCCCAGCAGGAATATTAACCGTTGTTACAGGCGTTGCGGGTTCGGGGAAAAGCTCGCTTATTAACGATGTATTCCTCAGCCAGCATCCTGACGCAGTCGTCATTGATCAATCGGCGGTTGGCGTATCAACCCGTTCGAATCCGGCAACCTATACGGGGATTATGGATGATGTGCGTAAGGCGTTTGCATCCGCCAATAAGGTTAATCAGGGATTGTTCAGCTTTAACTCCAAAGGGGCTTGCGAGAACTGCCAAGGGCTTGGCGTCGTCTATACGGACCTTTCCTTCTTCGAAAGCGTAAAGATGCCATGCGAGGTGTGCGAAGGCAAACGCTTCAAGGAAGAGGTTCTCGAATATAAGCTGAATGGCAAAAATATCGCGGAAGTGCTGGAGATGACTGTCGAGCAGGCATTGGAGTTTCTCGATCTGAAAGAAGTGAAGAAGAAGCTCCAAGCAATGAGCGACGTCGGCTTGAACTACATTACGCTTGGCCAGCCGCTCAGCACGTTATCCGGCGGGGAATGCCAACGGATCAAGCTGGCAAGCGAGCTTCATAAGAAGGGCAGCATTTACGTCATGGACGAGCCAACAACCGGTCTGCATATGTCGGATATCGGGCATCTCCTGGAGATTATGAACCGGCTCGTGGATACCGGCAATACGGTTATTGTCATTGAACACAACCTCGAGGTTATCAGCCAGGCGGATTGGATTATTGATATGGGACCGGATGGAGGCAGCAGAGGCGGCCAGGTTGTGTTCGAAGGTACTCCATGGCAGATCATTAATGAAGAACAGTCGATAACAGGGAAGTTTTTGAAGTAAGCGATTCGGATCACGCAAAAAGCGAAAGCTGCCGAACTAAGAGGTCGGCAGCTTTTTACGTTAAGGAATTTTGATTTTATCCGTTTGGGAAGTATGCTGTTTCACAAAGGCAGTTCTGACGAGGGTACAATGAAGAGGATAAAGAAGTTTTAGGAGGAGACGATATGGAAGTGTTTGCCGAATTTCTAGCGGGAATTGATAACCTCACACACCGGGAACGAACGGAGGAAGTGTTGAGCTGGGTCACTGATACGTTCCCGGCTTTGACTCCCAAGATCGGATGGAATCAGCCTATGTTCACCGATCACGATACCTATATCATCGGATTTAGCGTAGCCAAACAGCATCTGGCCGTTGCGCCCGAACGGGCAGGGATGATTCGGTTTACGGATGACATAGAGAAGGCCGGTTATGATCAGACCAATCTCTTGCTGCGGATTCGGTGGGAAAGACCGGTGGATTACAGCCTTCTTAAGAAGATGATTGAATTTAATATCACCGACAAAGCGGAATGCACAACGTTCTGGAGGAAATAGTCGTCTCAATAGGCAGGATATTGCATACCCAAGTAGAATAATAGGAATATAATTGCCATGCGGGAGGGCTGCGCATGATCTCATTATTCGAGTATAACTGGCAGGTTCGCAGGGACTGGTTCAGTTGGTGCGGTGAGGTAGACCCGGATGAGTTGTTGAAAAAGCGTACCGGCGGATTAGGATACATACTGCCCACGCTTTATCATTGTCGCCGTCGAATACGGATGGATCGTAATTGATTTTTCAACCCGCTGCCATGATGAAGTTGCGCCATTCGTCTATGGTTGGAATGACAGCATGGAGAACCGCGTGATGATTGATATCACGGATGACGGGAAAGAAGAAGCCCATAAATGCGGCGAAGTGATGAGGCATGTTATTGCGCACGAGATTCATCACAAGGGTCAATTGTCCGTGTGGGCACGCGAGCTCGAAAAGGTACCGGTTAACGCAAATCTGTTCGGCAGAGGGCTATTCGGTTAAGAGGATATGAATCTAAGAGAAAAGGAGTTTGAATAGCATGGATTTAGGAATTAAAGGGAAACGGGCAATCATTACAGGCGGAAGTAAAGGCATTGGGCTTGAAACTGCGATGCTGCTTGCAGCCGAAGGCGCGCAGGTTGCCATTGTAGCCAGAAGCGTAGAGCCGTTAAAGGCTGCAGCAGAAAAAATCGTCGCAAAAACCGGCGTAGAGCCGCTTATTATCTCCGCTGACGTTTCGGTGGAAGCGGATGTGCAGCGTGCGGTTGAGGCAGCAGCAGATCGGTTTGGCGGGATTGACATACTCGTGAATAATGCGGGCACTTCGGCAGCAAAGCCGTTTGAAGCAGTGGATGCTGCGGCTTGGTCGGCCGATCTGGATTTAAAGCTGTTTGGAGCGATCCATTTCACGCGGGCAGCGCTGCCGTTCCTGCGTAAAAGCGAGGGAGGTGCGATCGTTAATGTGACGGCTATAGGCGGCAAGACGCCTTCAGGTTCTTCGCTGCCAACCTCGGTAAGCCGGGCAGCCGGTCTTGCGCTCACGAAAGCAATGAGCAAGGATCTGGCGGCTGACGGGATTCGAGTAAATGCGGTCTGCATCGGCTTAATCCGAAGCGATCAGATCGAGCGGATGTGGCAGGCAACAGCCCCGAATTTAACGTGGGACGAATTTGCCGCGGATCCGCGGCACGATATCCCTCTAAGACGCATTGGCCGTACGGAGGAAGCGGCGAACGTAATCGCGTTTCTCGTATCGGATGCCGCTTCTTACGTGACGGGTACATCCGTTAACATTGATGGCGGCAAAGCAGCTGTACTCTAACCGAACAGATCTATAGGATTGGAAAAGTCGCGTAACCCGCGGCTTTTTTGATTTAATCGCATTAAATAAAAAGGATTTGCCGATTAACCGATTGAGGACTGCATCATACTAACAGTTAATGGCTTGCAAAAATTCTTTACTGTTCGTTCTTAAACCGCTATGATGGGACATAAGGGAGGTATGAACAATGGCTAGACCAAGAGAATTTGACCAAGACGCCGTCCTGCAGAAGGCGATGGAATTATTCTGGGAAAAAGGATACGAACGGACTTCGATTCAAGATTTGGTTGAGCGGACCGGTGTGCACAGAGGCAGCTTATACGATACGTTTGGAGATAAGAGTCAGCTTTTTCTGACTTGTCTCGACCGATTCCGTGAAGGAAACCGGGGCCATGCCTCTAGTATCCTTGAAGAGGACGGACCTGCCAAAGACGTATTATGGCGTTACTTTCAACGGCTGATCGATGTGGCAATGAGCGAGGAGAACGGCCGCCGGGGCTGCATGATCGCCAATACCGCTATGGACATGGGGAAGGTAGACCCTGTTGTTTCATTCCGCATTGAGGCGTACACGCTGGATATGGAAACGAACTTCAAGAATTTTCTCATGCGTGCTCAACAGCAAGGCGAGTTAAAAACGAAGCATACCGTGCAGGAAGCAGCGCGATTCTTGCTAAATACGCGAAACGGGCTTTATGTACTCGCCAAAATTGCAACGGACCGTCAAGTACTGGAAGATGCAGCGAAGGTAGCGATGTCAATCCTTGTCTGACGCGAATTTCACATTATTGTTGACTAATCGTTCTTAAATAAGTATATTAAGACATGTGGAAATCATGTCTTGATGCTAATTAAAGAATGATCATTCCGAAATACATGCGATAGGGAATATCAGTCTCATGTTAGTATGAAACGAAAGGAAATAGGATATTTTTTTTGATAGTTAAAGAACGAACATTCTTTAATTGAATTTTTCAATCCTTGCCATTCGAAAAAAACGAAAAGAGGGATTTCATGATTACGATTTCTTCAAAAGCATCCTTTTGAATTGTGGCTTGGGTACTAACAGTGAGCTTGTGGTCAAGTACGGCGCCATCCATAGAATTTCCGGTGTATGCCTCGCAGTGGCATCTTTCCAAATCGGTAACAACAGGTGTTTTCTCGGTGTATCCAATCGTCCTCATCCTTGTTCTATTCCTGCTGGGCAATCTATCCAACTACATTGGCCGCAGAAATACGTTAATTACCGGACTTCTTTTTCTTCTTGTCAGTGCATTGGTATTCGCGACAGCGCAGAACGTTATCTGGCTGTTTGTCGGCCGGATATTCCAAGGCCTTGGGGTAGGATTAACGGCCGGATCCGGAGCGGCTGCGCTTGTGGAGTTCAATCCGACCTCGAATAAAAAGCTGCCGGGGTCCATTAACACGATCACCCAGGCAGTTGGTCTGTTCCTTGCTACAATTGTAGGAGCGGCATTGATCAAATATGCGCCGGCACCGCTTCATTTCAGCTATTGGGTATTGGCCGTCCTTCTATTGGCCAGCATCATTGTTTGCTTCTTTCTGCCTAAGCAGACCAAAACGCAATCTGCGGCAAGACCAGTCTTCAAGCTTCAGCTTCAAGGGGTAAAAGTTCCAAAAGGACAATGGGGAATCTACTTATTGGCAGCCCTGGCGATTGGAACGGGATTTGCAAACGGGGCGGTATTGCTGTCGCTTGGCGCTCAGATTGCCCGCGACGTCATTGGTACGCAAGATATTCTTGTCATTGGTACCGTATTGTCCGTCTCCTATCTGCTGGCTTCGGTCAGCGCAACAATCGCAGGTCGCTTAAAACCGGTCTTATCCATTCGAATCGGCATGGCTTCAATCGTCGTGGCAGCCGCATTGCTCTTTACCGCGGCGGAGGTTCATTCGTTCCTGCTGTTCATGAGTTCATCCGTTCTGGGGGGACTTGCATACGGGTTCTCCGCATCGGGAGGCATTGGCTTAGCGGCAATCAACTCTCAAGCCCACAACCGCGTTCAATTTTTGTCGGCTGTACTAGTAGCCGCCTATTTGTTCCAAGGGTCCAGCGCATATGGCGGTGGGGTTGCCTCCAGCACGCTTGGCTTTAGCACTTCGATTGGAGTGATGTCGGTCATAATTGCCGCTCTAGCGATATCCACGTTCTTGCTCGCCATAAAGAAGCGCAAAACAACGGAAGCTATAGCCGCAGAGCCTGCAACACCGTAATGGACAATAGGGATACCCTTTCCTGAGGGTATCCTTTTTTTGTTCTGAATAGAGCTCAAGTTTATTAGCCATGATCAATTTTATGAAACGTCAACACGCTTACGACAGTATGTAAGGTAGGTATTTATGCGGCGAGGGGGCACGGACAAGATGACAAATAGAGAAGATCTTCAATACCTAAATCAAGAATTACGGCAAATCGAGCAGTGGGAAAAGGATCAGAAGGATCTGTTCTTTTGGGAAAAGTTAGGCCGCTTGCCATTTGTCATTCTGGACCGGTTAACGCCAAAGTTCATTCAGGACAAAATTGGAGTCGTTCTCGACGAGCTTGGAAGCTACGTGCAGAGCGGCGGCCGTTATTTAATCAGCAAGGAGCAAATGTACCGGAGGATGCTGCCGCATGAAGAACCCGATGCCGATACGGCATTGGAGAGGATTGCGCAGCTTCCGCTTGGCAAAATGGATGAAGTCGCCGAGAACATAAGCAAATCAAGCAGCAACACGGCAACCGTTCAAGGCGCAACGACGGGAATCGGCGGAATCTTTACGCTAGCCATCGATATTCCGCTCCTGCTTGGGATCTCCATTAAAGCGCTGCAGGAAATTGCAATCAGCTACGGTTATGACCCCTCAGAGAAATCCGAGCGTATTTTTATCGTAAAATGCCTGCAGTTTTCCTCCTCCGACATTGTAGGGAAGAAGGCAATTCTTGAGGATCTTGCCGCTTTCCGCTCAGGCGAGCAGAGCAAGCAGGTATTATCTCAGCTGCAAGGCTGGCGCGAGGTCATGTTGTCGTACAGGGATAATTTCGGATGGAAAAAGCTCTTTCAGATGATTCCGATCGCGGGTATTTTGTTTGGCGCTTATCTGAATCGCTCCACCCTGCAGGATGTGACCGAGACTGGCAGGATCATGTACCGGAAGCGCAGAATTATCGAGAAGCTGGAATCTATATCCTGAATAGAGGAGCATCAACAAGGCAATTGTAAATGAAGCGGAAGACTCGAGTATGGACAAAAAGGAGTATATCTTAGTGGAAAATATGGAATGGTACGAGAAGCTGCATGACTATTTTCCGGAGCATGAGATGAAGGATCCTCATCAACTTGTTGACTTGCTTGAAGAGACGGACGTATATCACATTAAAGAAACCGACAGCTATATCGTTTTGTATGCCGAGTTCACAACCTTTATTTTTATCGATTATCTGTTGGTCACGCCGCATTCGAGAAGCAGAGGGATCGGTTCCAGAGTACTTAACTCGTTAAAAACAAAGGGGAAAATGATTCTGCTTGAAGCCGAGCCTAACGATCCCGATAATGAGGATACTCGCAGGCGGCTTGCTTTCTACAAAAAGAATGGATTCAAAAAAGCCGATCGGATCATGTATGCTCCCGAGGATTTCGATGGCCATCCGTATCCCATGCATATTTTATACTGGTCGCCAGTTGAACTGGAGGAAGAGATCATTATGGGCCGCATGGAAAAGGCATGCAAAGAAATTCATAACTTTAAATCAAAGCAATACTATGGACGTGTTTTAGTTGATCCCGATAAAGCTTTGAAATTATTGCACTAGAATGTGGCGGAGATGATAGAGGCAGCCAAAGCAATGGCTGCTTTTTTTGATATCCAGTTTTTTGGTATTGCAAAGGTTTGATAAAATGCTATCCGCTTCTCGTTTCGGGAAAGCGATAGCATTTTTTTTGTATTATTCGCGAAGACCAGATAGATGTATACTTGAAGTTATCAAAAGTAAAGAAATAAAGAAGGAGTGAATCCCGATGCAAGTTACCTTGCACACGGCTATATGCGAACAATTCGGAATCCGGTATCCTCTCTTCTTGGCCGGTATGGCAGGCGGGCCTACAACCCCGGAATTGGTAGCAGCAGTCTCCGAGGCTGGCGGGCTTGGCACTTTAGGGGCAGCTTATATGGCGCCGGAGGATATCCGGATAGCTATCCGCCGCATCAGAGCATTAACCTCGGCACCTTTTGGAGTAAATTTGTTTGTCAATCAGCCCACCGATAATAACACGAGGACGCAAGAGGTACAGAGCAAGCTGAACGCTTTCCGTGCTGGGAATTCCCGATTCGGAAGGAAGCGATATTCATTCCCCTGATTGGTTCGAAAAGCAGTTCGCGGTGCTGCTGGAGGAGAAGGTGCCCGTTATTAGCACGGCATTTGGAGTGCTGCCGGAACCGCAAATGCAGGCGGCAATATCGTCCGGCATCAAGATTATAGCCATGGTGACAACTGTACGGGAAGCGCTGCATGCCGAAGAGACGGGCTGTGATGCAATCGTAGCGCAAGGAAGCGAAGCGGGAGGTCATCGCGGCACCTTTGACGTAGACGTCCATCCGATGGGAGCGAATATTGGTACGATGGCTCTTGTTCCACAGATTGCGGACCGCGTATCTATCCCCGTTATCGCTGCAGGCGGCATTATGGATGGACGCGGGCTTGTAGCCGCTCTGGTGCTTGGTGCGCAAGGCGTACAACTGGGAACCCGCTTTCTGACATCGCTCGAAGCCGGAACAAATGAGACATACCGTACTGCTCTTCTTGACAGCAACGAGGAGAGCACGGTTATTACCAATGCGTTCTCCGGAAGGCCGGCACGCGGCATTAAAAATGGCTTTATCAAGCAATGGGAAGCTAGCGGTACAACGCCACTGCCATTCCCGACACAAAATACCGCCACACGCGATATCCGCAATGCGGCAAGCAAGCAGCAGAAGGCGGATTACTTGTCCTTATGGGCAGGACAGGGAACACGGATGCTGACTGTCGGTCAGTCAGCCGGGCAAATCGTAGAGGAGATCATTAATCAGGCTGCTGCATTAACGAAGTGAAAAAAACGTTCAACAGTAATAGGCTCGAATTTCCGTCCTCTTGATAATATTACCGAGAGAAGAAAGGAACGTAGCGATGATACGAACCAACAAACAGGCTCTTAGGCGATTTTTATTGGAAAAGCAGCTTCTTCTCAAACCGCGAAGCAACCTGGAAGCAAGCAGTGATCTGGTATTGGACTTTATCCGCAAGCTGGAATGCCTGCAAATCGATCCGGTAGCTGCCGTCCGGGCGAATCAGCATTTGGTGATGTCAGCCCGGTTGGCGGGTTACGAACCTAGTCTTCTCAATGACTTATTAAGCGATCATAAGGTATTCGAATATTTTGCTAATGCAGCCTGCATCATTCCGATGGAGGATTACCCGATATTCGAGCCTACCCGGACAAGAATCCGCGAGCGTACCGCTTCTGCGATTGCCGCCTTGCAGCCAGTCCCGGAGCAGGTGATGGACAAGCTTCGCCATGAGGGACCATTGCCGGCTAGAGCGTTCGAATCGGATATTCGGGTGCACGGGTATTGGGAAAATACGAATGCGGCTGCCAAAACAAAAGCAACCTCGCATGCCATCAACCTGTTAACGGATGCAGCGCACATTCGGATTGTCGGCAGGGAAGGCAATCAGAGACTGTTTGATTTGACGGGCAACAGCGTTCCAGCCGATCTCCTTAGAGCTGCCGGCGAGCTCGGGAGAGAAGAAGCGGAGCGGTCCATGCTGTTTAAATATTTCCGCGCTTATCGCGTCTTTGAGCCTTCCGATGCCAGATTTGGCTGGCTGAGGTATACTGCAGCCCAGCGCCGTGACGCGGTTAAGCGGTTGATCCAGTCTGATATCCTAACCGAGGTCGAGGTAGAAGGCCTTAAGCATCCTTATTATGTGCTAACTTCCGATGCGGAGCAGCTGCTGGTACACCATGATTCGGCTGCTGAGGAGCAAGAGCAAGCTAAGGAAGCGGAAGCTTCGGACATTACGTTCTTGCCGCCGCTGGATAATTTGCTTTGGAGCCGAAAGCGTCTGGAGGATTTATTTCATTTCGAATACCGTTGGGAGATTTATACGCCTGCAGTTAAACGGAAGTATGGTTATTATGCGATGCCGATTCTAGCAGGGGACAGACTGATTGGCAGAATGGACCCTCGGCTCGACAGGAAAGAAAATGCACTGAAGGTAGAACTGCTGCATTTTGAACCGGATGTTAAAGTATCTGCCCAGCTGCGCAAAAATGTGAAGAAAGCGGTCAAGGAGTTTGCAAAAGCAAACGGTGTAGTAAAGGTCATTTATAATTAATGACATTAACGAACTATGTCATGTATTTGGACACATTTTGTTGACATCTCCCGAGACTACTTGGACGCAACTTTTAGACGGGGTGCGCGTTAGAAAGTAACAAGAAAAAAGCCGCGATTTCCGCGGCTTATTCTTGTTACTTCATTAATTTAAAGATCAAGTCCAATCATCGATTGAGCAAGAGAAGGGGTATCCGTAATTAAGCCGTCGACTTGATATTTAAGCATTTCCTTCAGGTTGTGACGGCCGTTCACCGTCCAAACCCATACCTCCCGTCCTGAGGCGTGCGCACGATTGACAAGCTGCTTCGTTACCATAACCTGCTCAACCGTATAGAAATCCACGTCCAAAGAGGAAAGATCGCCAACGGCGAAATACATGATCTGCCCGATGCGGATATCCGGGGACAATGCCCGAATTTGCCTCAGCATGCTGCTGTCGAACGACTGGATATACACGTCATTTTCCATCTCATAGGCATGGATCAGACGGATTACTTCGCGCACGAGTGGTTCGCTTGCTCCATGCGGCTTCAAATCAAGCAGCAGCTTGATTCGTCCCTTTGCCTCCATCAATACCTGCTCAAGCGTAGCGACAGGAATCTTTGCACCCTCTGCATCCCGACCGATGGACAGCTTGTTTATTTCCTCATAGGTCAGCTCATTGACGGATTTGTTCAGACCGGCCATCCGGTTAAGAGTAGCGTCGTGATTCAATACGGCAACATTGTCTTTCGTCAGCTGGATGTCGATTTCAACTGACTGGATGCCCTTACTGATCGCGCTCTGAACGCCCGGCAACGAATTTTCTGGAGCATTCTCCGTGTCGCCGCGATGCGCGGAGATAAGGACGCTCCACTTGGCATAAACCAGATGACTGCTTGCTTTTAGACCAACAAATAAGGCAAGGCTAACATAAATAACGGCTAATAAGGCGAACAAGATCCGTTTATGGGCGAAACGCTTTATCATACCGGACAGAGCGTCTTCAAATCGTCCAAGGGAACTGCGGTACAGCCTCAGGTTATCCTGCAAATGCTGTCCGTTTTCCCGTTTGAGCACATAGAATAACCGGGTCAGTACGATTATGTTGAGAGGCATAATCGCCAGCGTCAACATGTACGTAAGAATGGTGGTCAGCGTCAAGGAATAATGATCGGAGAAAGCCTTCAGTATATTATGATTGAGCCAATGCGGCAAAAAGGAAATGGACGATAGCGTCGCAAAGCCCGTACCAATAACAAGCGCATTAATTAGAAATAACGAGGTCAGCACCTTGAAATGCTTGCCTCTCGTCAGATCGAGGCTGCTCCGGATTGCCCGACCGATGGTATGCCCTTCGAGGACGATATAATGCAGCACAAAAATCCATCTCAGTACCAAGTAAATGGCTGCGATCAAGATAAGCAGGTAGACAACCGACATCAGGACGGACAGGTGCATGACGCTGCGCTCCAGCACGATCGGGAGATTAAATAACGCATAGAACGACTCCGACATCGGAGAGTCGACGAACGGGATCAGCACGAGCAGCAATACTAGCAGCTGGACGGTACCAAAGCCTAATAGACTTGGCGTCTGGCGAAGCGCGGTAAAGAGGGCGTCCATGATCGCGATCCGTTTGCCGAAATAGCGCTGCTGAACCAGGATAATAAGAACGCAGAGCTCGATAAATATCGCAAAGGAAGCGACAAGCGCTATTACGGTAAGACCAAACATGCTTTGCCAGCTTATGCCAAGCTGAACGATATCATCGTTCATAAGCGAACCGGATCCAAGAACGGTCAGGATACGGCTGAAGATCAAGGTAATAATAGGGATAATGATAACGCTGGTTACCAGCATAAATAAATATTCAAACAATAATAGCTGCGGATACGCTGCGCGGAAGTCGCGAATGCTTCTACTGAGCAGCTTGAACATGAGATTCATCCTTTCTTGGCGGATCAGCCTAGTTGCTTATCTCGGGTAGCTGTATTAACTTACCATACCGTAACATTAGTGACAATACTAGACGATCTTACGGGGAATGATTGACAAATTTAGACCGGGGGGATGTCAATGGATCGGGGCAATCGCTCAGTGCCATTTGGCCACGTTGAAGAGCTGGACACCCGAAAGGGAACGCTGGTCTTCTACGACACGTTTCAGGACGTATCGGAACAGCAGCTGGAACAAGCGGCAGTACTCGCAAAGGCAAGATCCTTTGTCAAGCTTGTCCTTTACCCGCTCCATGAAGAAACGGCAAGACGCATGTGGAAGCGTCCCATTGAGCCGTATTACAAGCGGGAGGATTTCCTGTTTGACTGGAGAAGGGAACACGGAGACGAAGGTATGATCGCGATTGAAAATTGGGAAGGGAAGCGTAAAAAATATACGCCTATCGAAGCGGCTATCCGTCACTTGATGGAGGCGTATCCGCAGCCGCTCTTCTTGTACGTCTCACCGGAGACGGCTAACGCGTTTGCTTCGTATAGTTCGTTCGAGGAATGGATCGGCAAGA
Source organism: Paenibacillus sp. MMO-177 (assembly GCF_037147795.1). Classification (NCBI taxonomy): domain Bacteria; kingdom Bacillati; phylum Bacillota; class Bacilli; order Caryophanales; family Paenibacillaceae; genus Paenibacillus; species Paenibacillus sp. MMO-177. Next base: position 327,161 of record NZ_JBBCUR010000002.1, read on the forward strand.
TTCGCCTCATCATCACCGAACCGCCGCCGGATGCGCATCCGAATCTGACAAAGTTTAGACATCGTTGGGATGTGGGCTAGAATGGCTCTTCAAAGCAGCTGCCAAGTATTGGCGGCTGCTTTTGCTATATGCACGGTTCCGCATGGGGATACGCATAATTCCCACCATATTGGTAAAACCTGAGAAAGCAAAAAGTCAGATTATGGTGATCAGCAGGTGATGGAATGCCTACAAGAAAAATCAGAAGATTAAATGCGAAGCTGCTTATGCCAAGTCCAAGCAAAACGATGGATAAATACAAAGGACAGCAAGTTTCCGGCAGCATGGCGGACACGATTGCTTTTATAGACGGAATTTTGGGCATGAATGAAGATCTTACGGTACGAAAATTCAACATATTTGGTCAGTTTCCTGCCGCCATCATGTTTTTCTCCTGTATGGTCAATCAAGACAGCGTCAATGCAGACATCATGAGAGCGTTGATGTATACGCCGCCGCATCTCATTGGGAGATCTATCGAGACTGCTCATTTATCCGACGTTATCATGAACGACGCTCTTTATCATAGCAAGAGCAGCCTGCAAGGCGAGCTCACGGCACTCGTGGAGTGTATTTTGCGAGGCGATACGGTCATTGCCGTTGACGGGATGGAGCAATCCATTGTCATTACGACTCGGTCCGTGGAAAAACGTTCCATCGAACAGCCTGCAACCGAACAGGTCATTAGAGGTCCCCGCGAAGGCTTCATTGAGCCAATAGGCACAAATATCTCATTAATCCGGTATCGCCTTCAGTCTCCCGATCTTCGCATACAAACGATGGAGATCGGCCGGAGAACCAAATCGAAGGTAGCCGTCTGTTATATCGAAGGCATAACGAATCCCGCGTTGGTGGAAGAAGTCCATAAACGTCTATCCAAAATCGATACCGATACGGTTCTGGATTCCGGCTATCTGGAGCAGTTTATCGAAGACAATCATTATTCACCGTTCCCGCAAGTTCAATATACCGAGCGTCCCGACAAAGTGGTTGCCAATCTGGCTGAAGGAAGGGTCTCTATTCTTGTAGACGGTTCCCCTCTGGCCTTGGTTGTGCCTACGGTGTTCAGCCAGTTTTATCAGACGGTGGAGGATTATACGGAACGATTCCTTCTGATGAGCTCGATCCGGCTTGCCAGGATGATCGCTCTTGTCTTCTCGTTGGTTTTTCCTGCAATATACGTCTCGATAATCTCCTACAATCCGGAGCTTATTCCAACCGATTTTGCGGTTGCCGTAGCCGGAGGAAGGGCGGGTGTACCATTCCCGGCTGTTATCGAGGTCATTATTATCGAAGTCTCCATGGAAGTTCTCAGGGAGGCTACGATCCGCTTGCCGCAGCAAGTTGGCGGAGCGCTCTCGATTGTAGGCGTATTGGTTATTGGTCAAGCAGCCGTGGCGGCCGGGTTTGCAAGTCCTATTACGGTTGTAATTATTGCCTTAACGACAATTGGATCATTTGCAACTCCGGCCTACAATGCGGCGCTTGCGCTGCGGCTGCTTCGTTTTCCGCTCATTATTTTAGCCGGAACCTTTGGGCTTTACGGAGTTATGATAGGATTGATTTTTATTGCGAATCATCTTCTGTCCCTGAAGTCTTTTGGCGTTCCGTACCTTAGCCCGTTTATTCCGCTTGACTTTCAAGGTTTGAAGGATCTACTGGTCAGAGGGCCGTTATGGCTGATGAACAAAAGACCTGCGTTTCTGGATCCGGTCGAAGAAACAAGGGTATCGAAATCGAAGTTTGAAGAGCTCAAAAAAACGTCAAAAAACGTGTTGGATCCTTTAAATGATAAGAGTCAGTAGGAGGAATCGATAGATGGAGACCCGTCAGATTACAGTCATACAGGCAGCCGCCGTTCTTGTTAGCACCATAATTGGAGTAGGCGTGCTCGCACTGCCTCTGTTTGCGGTACGCGCTGCCGATTCTGGTGGGCCTTTTGTAACCTTTCTGGCTATGCTGCTTGCATTTGTTGGGCTATTTCTGATTACCCGGCTCGGCATACGGTTTCCGGACGAGACGATTATCCATTACAGCGAGAAGATTATAGGCAAATGGCTGGCCTGGATTGGCAGCCTGTTTATCATCCTGTTTTTTGCTGTACTCACCTCGTTAACTGCCCGGGAATTCGGCGAAGTCGTCGTTACATCGGTCTTAAAGTCGACTCCGGTTGAAGTTACGGTAATCGCCATGCTGCTTCTCGCCGCTATCTCTACGCGCCACGGAATTACCACCTTCGCGCATATTCATACGTTTTACTTTCCGTTTTTGTTAATCCCTGCTCTTGTCATTGTCGCCTTGTCTTTAAAAAATGCGGAAGCGATTAATCTGCTGCCCATTATGGGCAATGAACCGGGCGGAATGCTGAAAGGTACGCTAACCATTGCCGCACTCTTCCAAGGAGCATTCGTATTGACCGCCGTAATTCCGAATATGAAGCATCCGGAGAAGGCCATGAAGGCTAGCTTCTGGGGGATGATGATAGCCGGAGGCCTCTATGTTATTATCGTTGCGGCTACAATAAGCGTGTTTGGATCAGAGGAGATTAAACAGCTGCTCTGGCCGACTTTGGAGCTGGCTAAAGCAACATCCCTGCCTGCCAACATATTGGAACGGCTGGACGCTTCCTTTCTCGCTGTATGGGTGACTGCCGTATTTACAACGCTCTTCTCCAGTTACTTCTTTACGATTTATTCGATGAGTCATCTATTTCGATTGCAAGAGCATAAGCTGTTTTCCTATTTTATTTTGCCGTTTGTTTTCGTAATGGCCATGCTGCCTAAAAGCATTATTCAAATGTATGAAATCATTGAAAACGTCGGCCGCATCGGATTAGTCCTTACAATCGCCTATCCTGGCTTATTGCTTATCGTTTCGATTCTTCGCAAGAAGAGAGGGAACCCTGTTGCAGACAATAAGAAAGTGGATCAAACTCATTAAAATGGTTTGCGTGCTTATAATGGTCACGCCATTTCTCACCGGCTGTTGGGACAGGCTGGAGATTGAGGAACGGGCAGTTGTGCTCGGGGTATCTATTGATAAGGCAAATACGGAAAAAGCGGAAAAGGAAGAAGATGAAATCTCCCATTTGCACGGAACCTTTCCAACTCCTGATAAAGGTATGATCCGTGTTGCCGTGCAGATTGCTCTTCCTGGAAGAATTCCGTTAGGTCCAGGTGAAAGCGGAGGAGGAGGAGGAGGCTCCGTTGGAAAAACGGTTTGGGTGATTGACGTTGTTGGCCATAGCTTGAATGACGCTTTTATGAATTTGCAGCAGCAGGTATCCAGCAAGCTTTTTTTTGGACATCTGCGCGTCATTGTCATTTCTGAAGCCGTGGCAAGAAACGGCCTCGATAACATTAATGATTACTTCCGTCGCAACTCTGAAGTCCGGCGAATGGCATGGATGATGGTTGCGAAAGGACAAGCACGGAAACTTATGCTGGCTGCTCCGCCTCTGGAACGGGTTCCTACGCTTTATTTGATGTCAACGCTGGATCAAGGCATACGGATGGGGAAATTCCCGAAAGACTACATCGGCATTTTCTGGAGCAATGTATCTAAAAAAGGGCAGGAAGGCTTCTTACCGTATGTTGATATAAAGAAAGAACAAAATGTGGAAATCAAAGGTCTGGCTTACTTTGTCGGTGACCAAATGGTTGGAGTGACCAAGCCGTTAGAAATTGCGGGTTATTTGGGGATTAAAGGGATTAATCCCGCAGGCTACAGAGTATTCGTACAATTGGGCAATAAAGGACAGACCGTTATGACAACCGCAACGCATCGCCGGGCAAAAATACGAGTGCAAATCAAGGACGATATTCCTCATTTCACCATTGATATGGGAATTGAGCTTAACGTAGAAGGAAAGTTTAGCGACGAAGTTCAGATCAATAATCCGGATGTTTTGAGAATGATTGAGGAGAAGCAAAGAGAAGATGCCGTCAAATCTTATTCCAAGGTCATTAAGGATTCACAAGCAAAAGGCTCGGATTATTTCGGATTTGGCGAAATCGTACGGGCAAAAAAACCCCATTATTGGAATAAACGAATCAAGACGGCGGAGGAATGGAGCAAAATGTATCAGAACTGTACCTTTGAAGTCAAAGTAGCATTGAAGGTACGCAGGGTCGGAATGAAGGCAGTATAGTATCCTGATTTGTTAAGGATGGGATTGCGAATGTTTGGCGGTTATACGATGGGATACCTGTATTACGCGATTACATTGTTTATTGTAAGCGGGTTGCTTGTCATTTACATCGATGTCAGAGATCTAGGCAAAGATAAAAAACAAAAGAAAGAATGGAAGGTTTCACGGTTTATGGGATGGTTCAATATCGCTACGGGCGTACTCTTGTGGATTGGCGATTTGATTTTACGTTAGTCCAAATTTAGGTTTATAGCAGCAAAGACCATTTGATTTCGGAGGAATACACTCCGGATTCGGATGGTCTTTTTTTTTAGCAAAAGAAGCTAAGATTCATGGAGAGAGAATTGCGTCTCTAGCTGGCTTGAGCTATTCAGACTGATTGATATCTACGGTGGAACCTTTTATATTAAGTAATGTTCTGTTTATATTGATTTGGTTATAATTAGATATAAAAGAAGTGGAGGAGAAAGTTGATTAGCGCTCATGATTTTTGGCTTCCTATCCGATTATCCTTATTAGTAGCCCTGTTCTCAAGCCTAATTGTGCTATTTCTTGGAGTAGCTGCAGCATGGTGGATATCCCGTACAAAACGAAAAGGCAAAGTTCTTATTGAAACCGTATTTATGCTGCCGCTGGTCCTTCCGCCAACAGTAGTTGGTTTTTTATTGCTCGTGTTATTGGGAAGGAGAAGCTGGATCGGTCAGGCTATCGAATGGCTGTTCTCCGCTCCGGTTATATTTACATGGTGGGCTGCGGTTATTGCTGCAGTCGTAGTATCTTTTCCGCTGGTGTACCAGACCATGAAAGTTGGCTTTCAATCCGTTGATAAAAGATTAGAAGAGGCTGGGCGGTCAATCGGAGCGAGCGAACGGCAGGTTTTCTGGTACATTACGCTGCCGTTGACCTTCCGTTCGCTTATTTCGGCGTATATTCTAGGCTTTGCACGCGGACTGGGCGAATTTGGTGCCACGCTGATGATCGCGGGCAACATTCCGGGCAAGACGCAAACGATACCCACCGCCATCTATGTAGCCGTTGATTCCGGCAATACCACGCTGGCCTGGGCATGGACAGGCTCCATTATCGTGATTTCTTTTATCTTGCTTTTGATAAGCAGGCGATAACGCGAAGCAGCTCTGGCAGCTGCTTTTTTTTGTAATGAAATATTCACTATTCCTTCAATGAACAGCCACATGGTTGGCAATAATAATGGATACGAAGGTGTATAATCATCCTAAGGAAAGGAGTACATCCTATGAAAACCAGCATATTCAAATCCCCAACCATGTGGCTTGTTTCTGCAATTATACTTATATGCGCTTTATTTTTTGCTTTCTTCTCCTCGCCGAACACGAAGACCAATGCGGAAGCACCCGCGGTTACGATGCAGGATGGTTACCAGGTGGTTACGATCCAAGCCAAGAAAGACGGTTTTTACCCTTCTAAAGTGGAAGTTAAAGCCGGAGTTCCCGTAAAGCTGAACTTTGTTAAGAATACGTCTTTTACCTGCATAACAAGCGTAGATTCGGATGATCTCGGGTTTGATCTTTATTTGAAAAAAGGGGAGAATGTGACGACACTGGACAATTTAAAGCCCGGTTCATATCAATTTGATTGCGGAATGTACATGTACCACGGAACGATAACGGTTGTTGCCTGAGTGAAAATAAAATGAATCATCGTCAAAAATCTGCAGAACAATGATCTGCGGATTCTTTGCGTTATTCTTCTCCATATCCCCTACATAATGACTTTATTTCGGGTAACGATATAGGATGGCAGCGCATTGCGACATCTATGGTTAGGAGAATAAACATTATGAACAGCGAAAATGTAGTGAAACAAATAAAAGAATCCTCCATTCCGTTGAATAGCATGGATGATCTTGACGCATTAGTCCAAGCCATTGGAGATGCGGATTTTGTATTATTGGGCGAGGCTTCTCACGGTACATCCGAGTTTTATGTCTGGAGAGCGGAGTTATCCAAAAAGCTGATTGCCAAGAAAGGTTTTTCCTTTATAGCGGTAGAAGGGGATTGGCCTTCCTGTTATACGCTGAATCGCTTTGTCAAACAATATGACGGCGCTGCTCCCAATCCGAGAGAAGCACTCCGCGACTATAACCGTTGGCCAACCTGGATGTGGGCTAACGATGAGATTTTGCAGTTTACGGAATGGCTTCATGATTACAATCGTTCTCAAGCCTTGAATACGAAGGTTGGCTTTTACGGCATCGACGTATACAGCTTATGGGAATCCATGGATGAGATATTGAAGCATTTGGAGAAGACGGGCTCGCCTGAACTGGAGACCGCACGCAAAGCGTTTGCCTGCTTTGATCCTTATAACCGCGAACCGCAAAACTACGGTGTTTCCGCTGCGTTTTTATCCGAAAGCTGCGAAGGAGAAGTGCTGCAGCTGTTGAAAGACCTTCAAAACAAAAGACAGGAAAGCGATAACCGGGATGAAGCGCTCCTCAGCGATGAGCTGAACGCGCTCGTAGCCGTAAACGCCGAACGTTACTACCAGTCAATGGTGCGGGGAGGACCCGAATCCTGGAATATCCGGGATCAGCACATGGTAGAAGCGCTGGATAGAATTAAGACCTATCACGGCCAAGGAGCCAAGGCAATTGTGTGGGAGCATAATACTCATATAGGTGATGCGCGGGCAACGGATATGGCCGAGGACGGAATGGTAAACGTCGGTCAGCTTGTCCGCGAGAAATACGGGGAGGACCGGGTATTTGCAATTGGTTTCGGAACGCACAGGGGAACCGTTATTGCTTCGGATCAATGGGGCGGCGAGATTAAGTCAATGACCGTTCCGGAAGCGCAGAAGAATAGCTGGGAGGATCTGATGCACCGCGCGGGCGCCTTTGATAAGATCCTGATATTCGATGGGCAAGTCGATTCGTTTGCGGAACCGATTGGCCACCGGGCGATTGGCGTTGTCTACAACCCTCGGCGAGAGCGGGGGAACTACGTTCCTTCTGTTCTGCCGCAAAGATACGATGCGTTTGTTCATATCGAGGAGTCGAATGCGCTGTCGCCGTTGAAACAGGAAGTTCTGCACATTTAAATAGGAAAAAAGGGATATTCCTTATCAGGAACATCCCTTTTCTGCTCTTTATACAAGGGCGCCAGCTTTCTCTATGATCGCCATCGCCTTGGCAAAATCATCTTCCTCAATAACTACCGTCAGAAGGATATCGCGCCCTGCAGTTTCATCTTTTTCTGCTCCTGCGCTCATACCGCTCGCGTCAACGCTTGTCGCGGCAAGGATGGCGGCATCCCGATCCGGGAAATCCCCGCCTAAAGTCAAATAGCCAAGTCCGGGGAAATCACTTGTTATCGGGTTGAGGATTCGGTCCGATCCGTCACCCGGATAGCCGTCGAATCGGTTTATTGAGCTGTCAATAAGCTTTAACGGCTTTAATTGCTCGAGTGCTTTCTCAGCTTGCTCGGGACTCTTGAAATATGCGAGAATATTCTTTTCCTCCATGGCAATCCCCCCGGTTCTACGAATATCATTAGTCAGTTTCCAAGGTGTATGTTGCACGTATAGCCGGAGATCTATTCACAACGGCTTTCGTATGAAATTGATGATTTCGTCCACCCTAAAGTTGATGCGAAATAAATTCTATAAGCGGGGTGAGCCGATTTGTCAAATTCCACCGGGTTATTGACTCCACCGGCGCGAGATACGAAGGTATTCGTTCCGGAGCTCGTTTATTTTGAACCGGATGCGCTGAATTATCCGAAAGGCAAACGAATACATGAATGGGCTATGGAGCAGGGGCTTCCGATTCATATGACGACCTCCCATAACCGGATTACCAATCTTCCGGGAGAAAGCGATCTGGAGAAGTACAGGATTGCCAAGAGAACTCTGGTTGTCGGTATCCGCAAAACATTAAAATTCGACCAATCAAAGCCTTCGGCCGAGTATGCCATTCCTATTGCGACGGGCTGTATGGGACATTGCCATTATTGCTATCTGCAAACAACGCTTGGTGCTAAACCGTACATCCGCGTCTACGTAAATACCGACGATATTCTTAACCAGGCTAAACAATATATCGAGGAACGCGCTCCGGAGATTACTCGATTCGAAGCAGCTTGTACCTCGGATCCCGTTGGCCTTGAGCATATTTCCGGTTCACTGAAAGAGTACATTGAATTTATGGGGCAGCAGCCTCTTGGACGGCTCCGTTTTGTCACGAAGTATCACCATGTTGAGCCGCTCCTGGATGCGAAGCATAACAAGCACACCCGTTTCCGCTTCAGTGTTAATGCCGATTACGTCATCAAGCATTTCGAACCCGGTACGTCGAAGTTTTACGAGCGAATTACTGCAGCCGGCAAAGTGGCTCATGCGGGTTATCCACTTGGATTTATTATTGCTCCAATCATTTGGCATGAAGGATGGGAAGACGGTTACGCCGAACTTATTAGTCAATTGAAAAAAGCGCTTCCGCCTGAAGCGTGCGCCGATCTGACTTTCGAGTTGATTCAACATCGGTTCACGAAAACAGCGAAAAATATAATCCAGCAACGCTATCCCAAATCCAAGCTGGAGATGGACGAGGAGAACCGGAAATACAAATGGGGGCGCTGGGGGCAGGGGAAATATGTATACCCTGATGAGCAAGCTAACGCATTGAAGGAATTTATTTATAAGCAGATCAATGATTATTTCCCTGAAGCCAAGATCGAATATTTTACTTGAAGGATAGCGGGAGAACTCGTGCCCGGCAAACGGCTATGATCTAATCGGGTGAGGCTAAGTTGTACGTATCGTGTCAACTTAGCTTTTCTCTTTTATCCATACACTGTACATAATTGAAATCCTTCAAGAAGGAGGTTTCCATGCGATATCTTCGAAACTTTACGGTTTACGCGTCAATTCTCGTACTCCTTGTGCTAACCGGATGCGGAACGGCGGAGCAGCAGCAACCGGTGATCAGCGAGACGCCAAAGCCCGTCGATCCGATAGCCGATCTTGTTGGATCCATGAGCTTGCCGGAAAAAATCGGGCAAATGATACTGGTTGGGATGGACGGCACGGAAGTGCAGCCTGAAATAAGCAAGCTTATAAGAGATAGCCATGTAGGCGGAGTTATTTTATACAGCGATAATATCGCATCCGCGTCGCAGACAATTAAGCTGGTTAATGATCTCAAGCAAATCAATCAAGATAATGGCGCAAAGCTTCCGCTTCTCTTAAGTACGGATCAGGAGGGAGGCCGAGTTTCCCGTTTGCCGAAGCAAATCAAAGCATTCCCGGCCAGCAGGATAATCGGCAACACCAATAATCCCCAATATGCTTATCAGGTGGGCACAGCTCTTGGCGAAGCCATGAAAGCGATTGGGTTGAATACCGACTTTGCACCGGTGCTTGATATCAATACAAACCCCAAAAACCCGGTGATCGGCAATCGCGCCTTTGGTACCACAGCGGAATTGGTCAGCAGCATGGGGGTACAGGAGATGCTTGGCATTAGTTCACAAGGGGTTATCCCGGTGGTTAAGCATTTTCCCGGACATGGCGATACCTCCGTCGACTCCCATCTCGGGCTGCCTGTTGTCGATCATGATCTGAACCGGCTCCGCTCCATTGAGTTTGTGCCATTCAGCTCGGCAATAAAGGAAGGAGCGCCTATGGTGATGGTGGCGCATATCTTGATGACCAAGCTTGACCCGGACGTGCCTTCCTCGATGTCAAGCAAAGTGATCCAGAACTATTTGAGAGGGGAGCTTAAGTTCAGCGGGGTTGTGATTACGGATGACATGACTATGGGGGCCGTAGGAAAGGTTAAAGCCATTGGGCCTGCAACGGTTCAATCCGTACTGGCCGGTGCGGATATCATCCTTGTCGGTCATGATCCGGTGCAGCAGCAAACCGTTATCGATGCTCTTACCGCAGCGGCGCAAAGCGGTGATATCCCTTCCTCTGTTCTGGATGCCAGCGTGTATCGCATCATCAAGCTCAAGCAAAGCTTCAAGTTATCGGATCAACCAACCTCTTCTATCGATATTGCAACACTGAACCAACATATTCAAGCAGCACTGAATAGAGAGTAAACAACGTAAAAAACCATCGGCAGGATAAACATCCCGTTTGATGGTTTTTTTAGTTGCACGGATTGTTATTCGTTTTTCCGCCGGATTAATCGTCAACTTAGAGGACGCATATGCAAATACGAATAGAATCTTCAATGATACGATAAACGAAAGGGCTGCTCATGCCCGTGACAATGAAGTGCGCGGAAAAGGTATTTATAGGATAATGGACAGTAGTGCGTGTAAGCGCTGCCAACAAATAAGGAAGGGGGGCGCGGATGAAGAAGTTTTCCAGCGTATTCAGGAGATTCCTCGTGTCGTACATCGTTATTCTGATTATTCCAAGCATAGCCGGCTTCCTTTCCTATCATACTTCCATTTCGGTTACGGAGAAGCTGTCCATCGAGAACAGCGTGATGCAGCTGCAGAAGAGCAAGGAGCTGCTGGAGCGCAGAATGGCTGAGGTTGAAGGGTTTACGAGACAGCTTGCGATCAATCCGGATTTAAATGTACTGATGAACGAGAAGAGCTCCGGAGAGCAGACGAATGTATACGGCATCTGGCGGATATTGCGCAGTGTGCTGACGTTTGGACAAACCAATGACTTTCTGCAGCAATTTTATATCTATCTGGGCAATTACAACGTTATTCTAACACCGGGCTCCGCTTACGTAAGACCCGAGCATTTCTACGAAAGCTTCCGCTATGAAGACCAGTCCTTAGCAGAATGGAGGCAGTCCATTCTCGGGCAAACGCACCGGAGCGAAATTATGCCGCTGCGCCAATACAATAACAGGGGAACCCTTACATCGGTCGTCACCTACATGCAGTCTTTTCCGCTGGACAGCTTCAGCGGTTCTTCTCCGGCCGTAGTGGTTGTTACGATCGACGAGAAGACGATTACCAATCTATTAACGGGCATTACGGACAAATACGGCGGCTGGACGCAAATCAGCGATGCCAGCGGCCGCACGATCGCTTCGCTTGGTAACGGCGTGCCGGATATGCAAGCGTTAGCCAAGGATGCGGGTTTTGACGCAGACAAAACCAGCCAATTCTACAAGGACGATCTTGTCATCACGATTCATTCCGATACGAACGGCTGGGTATACCGCTCCGGCATTCCGAGACACGCATTGCTTGAGTATGCAAACCAGATCAAATTCATCACCTGGACGATTACCGGCATTGCCATCGCGGTTGGTCTATTCGTTGGTTTGATGCTGGCTTACCGCAACAGCATGCCAATTCATAGGCTGGTGTCTGTCGTCAAGGAACAGTTCGGAAAAGACGAGACGACGGAAAGGAACGAATACGACTTCCTGCACGGGAACATCGCGGAGATGATTCGCAGCAGCAATCAGCTGGAGTCCGAACTGAGGAGGCAGCTTCCGCTCATTCGAGATGCGTTCCTGAAAAGGCTCCTTTCCGGAGAACTGCAGACGCGCGAAGAAATATTCGCGGCCGCGTCACAGGCGAATACGGGCATTTACGGGCATTCCGGATTCGTCTGCATTTTGCAGGTGCAAGGCTATACGGGCATGGACAGCGTGGAGGTGCTGAATGAGCTTCACGCCGCAAGGCTGCTGCTGAAGCAGGCGCTTCTCGACATCGCCGGTTTTACGTTGACCACCGATTGGGGATCCGACCGGATTGTGATTGTATTCGCGTCCAAGGAAGCGGAAACAGGCAATGCGATTGGACGGGGCGAGATCTCCAGCCTGCTCGATCAGTTGTCTAGGCATGCGTTCGCCGAATACCGGATTACCTTTATCGCTGCGCTTGGCGAAGCGTTCGCTTCGGAAACGGAAGTTAGCGCCTCTTATGAGCAGGCAAAGCAGACGATGGATCATGCGCTGCATGCCGACCGCAAAGGCATTGTCTGGTTTGAGGAAACCAGGCTCGAGAGCGCAACTTATTATTATCCGCTTGAGATGGAGCTGCGGTTGATCGGTACGATTCGGGCAGGAGAATTGGAGGAAACCAGAAGAATCGTCCGTACCGTAATGTCGCTCAACACCGAGCAGCGCGAGCTGTCCGTGGAAATGTGGCAGCAGCTGGCGGGAGAGTTAAAGGGAACCCTGCTCAAGCTGCTCGATCAGAAGTCCTTTACGGAATCCGGCATGTTCGAACAGTTAAAAGACCGGATTATTGCGCTCCACGCTTCTGACAAACGATCCTTCCAAGCTGAAATCGAAGATATCACGGGCGTGATGTGCTCTATTGTCGTCAGCCGCAAGAATGACGGACATATAAGGATTATTGAAGCTATTAAAACGTATATATCCGGTCATTACTCGGATTCCGACCTGACCTTATACAGGGTAGCCGAAGCCGTCGAGAGGCCTGAAAAATATATTTCCCAGCTATTTAAGGAAGTGACGGGCTCGAATTTGTCCGATTATTTGGAGCAGGTACGGATGGAGAACGCTATTGCGCTGCTGTGCGAAAATCGCTATACGGTTGACGAAATATCGTCCCGAGTCGGCTACAACAGCTCCCATTCATTCCGTCGGGCATTCAAACGCGTGACCGGCGTCTCGCCGAGCTCTTATAGGCAAACGGTGGAAGGATGAAGGGAGGAAATGCGTTGAACAAGCTTATTCGAGTGGCCTGCACCGTTCTCTGCGTTTGCTCGGTTCTGCTGGCACTCTCCTCTTGCAATAAGGCGGAGCAGCACGGTGCCGAAGCGGATAAACCGCTTCGGATCAGCATATTTGCGCAGCAAGACGCCGGCCAGAACCTGAAAACCAACGAATTCTCGCGATTGCTGGAGCAGAAGTTTAACGTAACCTTTGACTGGCAGACGATTCCGTACGAAGGAGCCAAGGAGAAACGGCAAATCTCGCTGGCTAACGGTCATTATCCCGACGCTTATATTCTGACGAGCTACATTGACCAATTCTCGCAAGCAGACGTTATCCGCTATGGCAAGGAAGGGATCTTTTATCCGCTTAACGATCTTATTGAACAGTACGCGCCTCATATTAAGGCGGCATTCGAACAAGAGCCCGGACTGCGCGCGCTTAATACGGCTCCGGACGGCAATATTTACGGCCTTGGAGCATTTAGCGACTGCTTCCATTGCTCGTATCCGTACAAGCTGTGGATGAACGACAAGTGGCTTAAGAAGCTTGGACTCGAGATGCCAACAACGACGGAGCAATTGCGCGAGGTGCTTCAAGCATTCAAGAATGGCGATCCGAATGGCAACGGTTTGCCGGATGAAATACCGCTCAGCGGTTCAACCGAGGAGTTTGGCGTACGCGTGCTTCCGTACTTGATGAACGGATTCGTGTATGATGACGACCGGACCTATTTAAACGTAGCGGACGGCAAAGTCAGTTTGGCGGCAGTCAAGCCCGAATGGCGGGAGGGACTAAAGTACGTGAAGTCCTTGTATGATCAAGGGCTTATCGATATAGGCGCCTTTACGCAAAATTCCGACGCGTTCTACAAGCTTGGCGAGAATGCAGAAGCTCAGATCTTAGGAGCGGGCACGGCCATGCATCCCGCGATATTCGTTAATACAGGGCCGGGCAATAAGAGAGGGAGCGATTACGTGCCGGTTCCGCCTTTAGAGGGGCCACATGCTTCCTATGCGGTTTATTATCCGTCGGGCATCATGCCCGGCGTCAAATTCGTCATTACGGACAAAGCCAGCCCCGAAGCACGGATCGCGCTCATCCGCATGGCCGACTATCTCTTCACGCCGGAAGGTCAGGCAAATGCGGAGATTGGCAAGGAAGGCGTCGATTGGAGAAAACCCGTGCAAGGGGAGCAGGCGCTGGATCCGGATACCCCGGCTGCGTTCGCCAGTATTGCGCCCAAAGAAGGGGATCCCCCGCATAATACGAGATGGAGCGGGATGGGGCATTTCTATATGCCGAAGTCCTACCGGAACAGTTGGGTGCAGGACATGGACATTTACGCTCCCGGCGGGTATGAGAGAAGACTGTTTCAAGCTACGAAATTATACGAAGGGCATGAACCTAAGGAATACTTCCCGATGTGGTCCGTCTGGATGGACCCGGGCAGCGCGGATGAAGCAAGTCTCTTGCAATCCAATCTTAAAAACGAGATCGACGAGAGCGCCATGGAGTTCATCACCGGCCAGATTGATCTGGACAAAGACTGGACATCCTACGTAACCCGATTGGAATCACTCGGATCTGACCGTTATGTCGAGATTATGCAGCAAGCGTACAATAGATGGCTGCAAGAGAAAAATACAAAATAGAGCTTGAGGCCGGCCGCGGCATACGCGGCCGGCCTTTTTGCTGGAGATGTACGGCGCCGCAGGGCCAAAATGGCCGTTCCATGCGGAATTGTCCCTATTATTTCGGGAGATTTGTACGTTGAAAGACGCAATTGTACCTATTCCGGCACCCTTGAAATCCCCTATGATCGAACCTGTAGAAAGCGCTGTCATTCATCAAGACGCGGTTTACTCAATTTCATAGGGGGGATTCGTTTGGAAGCCGCTGGCAAACGTCTCAGCGCAAGAAAGAGCTTCGCTAGACATTGGCAATTGTATCTTATCGTAGCACCGCCGCTGTTGTTTTTTATCATTTTCAAATACTATCCGATGCTGAACGCGGTGCTGGCCTTCAAAGACTATTATGTCACGAAAGGCATATGGGGGAGCCCCTGGGTCGGATTCCACAACTTCAGGTTGTTCTTCGAGAATCCGATATTCGGCTCGCTCGTGAAAAACACGCTGATGCTCAGCTTCTATCTGCTGCTAGCCGGATTTCCGATTCCGATTCTGCTCGCTTTGATGCTGAACGAAGTACGGGCGCAGAAATTCAAGCGCTTCGTACAGCTCGTGACCTTCGCGCCGTACTTTATCTCTACGGTAGTCATGGTGTCGATTATCATGCTGTTCCTGGCGCCCAGGCTCGGATTCGTAAACGTGCTTATGAATCATCTGGGAATGGAATCGGTTAATTTTCTTGGCAGTCCCGGCATGTTCTCATCGATTTATGTATGGTCCGACATCTGGCAGACGGCCGGCTATTCTGCCGTCATTTATTTGGCCGCTCTGTCGGGGATTGATCCAACCCTGTATGAAGCCGCAAGAGTGGACGGCGCTTCGCGTTACCAGAAGATTTGGAATGTGGATCTGCCGGGTATTCTGCCTACGATCTCCATCATTCTTATTCTGAACGTCGGGAACGTCATGGCGATCGGCTTTGAGAAAGTGTATTTGCTCCAGAACAAGCTGAATATCGCGAACTCCGAGATTATCGCTACTTACGTGTACAAGATCGGCTTGCTGAACGCTAACTACAGCTTCGCAACGGCAGTTGGCTTGTTCAATTCGGTTATCAATCTTGTTCTCCTTTTTACGGTTAACGCACTGGCACGTCGTTTTTTGAAATCCAGCATCTGGTAATGAAGAGGTGTTTGCATGGCTAATGTGGCGAAAGTAAGGAATAAAATCAGAGAATCATCGGGCGATAAAGTATTTCTTGTCACTATCTATATCATTCTTGCGCTTGTGCTTGTCGCCGTACTCTATCCGCTGATCTATATCTTAAGCAGCTCGTTCAGCAGTCCGTCCGCCGTTTCGGCAGGCAAGGTCTGGTTGTGGCCGGTTGACGTCTCGCTGAAGGGTTACGAAGCGTTGTTCAAAAACTCGCAGGTGCTTACCGGTTACGGCAACTCGCTGCTGTATACGGTATCGGGCACGCTCGTCAGCGTCACGTTAACTATCATGCTGGCATACCCGCTGTCACGGTCAACCTTCTTTGGCCGAAACGTCATTATGATGATCATCACGTTCACGATGCTGTTCAGCGGAGGTTTGATTCCAACCTACATGGTTGTGAAGAGCCTGGGCCTCATTGATACAAGATGGGCGCTTATTATCCCGAATGCGGTCTGGGTGTGGCAGGTTATTATCGCAAGGTCGTTCTTCCAGCAATCGATTCCGTCCGAGCTTGTTGAGGCAAGCGAAATCGACGGCTGCAGCGATCTGCGCTTCATGCGCAGCGTCGTGTTGTCGCTGTCCAAGCCGATTATCGCGGTACTTATCATCATGTACGCGGTAGGGCAGTGGAACGCTTACTTTGACGCCTTGATTTATTTGAAGTCGGACAGCAAGTACCCGCTGCAGCTCATTTTGCGCAGCATCATTATCCAGAACAACAGCGGCAGTGCCAATATGGACGCCCTGAAGCAGGTTGAGCGCCAGCAGCTGGCGGAGCTTCTTAAATACTCGCTGATTGTAGTGGCAACGCTGCCCGTGCTCATTATCTATCCGTTTGTGCAGCGGTATTTCGTGCAAGGGATGCTTGTAGGTTCCGTCAAGGGCTAAACCGATGGAGACAAGGTGAAAGGGGGAATGCCGTTTAAAGCGCAGCATGAAGCACGAATTCAATACAGCTAAGCAATATCTAATGGAATTCATTAAAAGGGAGCGATTGCACGTGTTAAAACAGAGAATGGTCATTCTGCTCGTGACAGTCTTAATGGTCAGCTTGGTCGTGTCGGCTTGCTCGAAAAACAATGCAGGCAGCAATGCGTCAGCCAGCAACAAACCCGCTAACAGCGCTTCAACAAACACCGAAACCGAAAAACCGGCCGCGCCGGTAGATATTAAGCTGTTCGCGGTACAAGAGCCTAACATCGACCTGGCAACCAACAAATTTACGAAGTTTGTAGAAGAGAAATTCAACATCAAATTCAATTTTGAAGCCATCCCTTCGGACGGCGCCAAGGAAAAACGCCAAATTTCCCTCGCGAGCGGCGATTTCCCGGATGCCTATATGCTGACAGCCTATATCGATCAGTTCTCGCAAGCGGACCTGATCAAATACGGCAAGCAAGGCGTACTTATTCCGCTTAACGACTTGATCGATAAATATGCGCCAAACATCAAGCAAGCCCTTGAAACCAACGCGGACTTCAAAGCATTCAGCGTAGCGCCGGACGGCAATATTTACGGTCTTCCAGCTTACTCGCAATGCTTCCACTGTTCGTATCCGAACAAATTGTGGATGAATACGGGCTGGCTGGAAAAGCTGAACCTAGAAATGCCCAAAACAACCGAAGATTTCAAAAAAGTGCTCGAAGCGTTTAAAAACCAGGATCCAAACGGCAACGGCAAAAAAGACGAAGTTCCTCTGAGCGGTTCGACCGAAGAGTTCGGCGTGCATGTCGTTCCTTACCTGATGAACGCTTTCGTCTACGACGACGACCGCAACCATCTGATGATGCAAGACGGCAAAGTCAGCTCCGCCGCGGTAACGGACGAATGGAAGCAAGGCCTGGCCTACATTAAATCGTTGTATGACGAAGGCTTGATTGATCCGGGCGCGTTTACGCAAAATGCCGAAGCGTTCAAAAAAATCGGCGAGAACGGAGATGCCCAAATTCTTGGCGCCGGTGCAGGCATGCACCCTGCGATCTTCCTGAACATTGACCATGGCAACAAAAACTCGAAGGACTACAACCCGGTTCCTCCGCTTACCGGTCCTAACGGCGTATCGCTGGCAACGCATGACGGAGGCGGCGTAGCTCCCGGAGCCAAGTTCGCGATCACTAGCAAAGCAAGCGAAGAAAAACAAATCGCACTCATTAAGCTGGTTGACTACATGTTTACGCCTGAAGGTCAAACGAACGGCGCATCCGGCATGAAAGGCATTGACTGGACAGATCCGAAGGAAGGCGATCTTGCTCTTGGAGAGAACGTCAAGCCAATGGTAGCCCCAATTCCGACGACGGAAGGCGAAGCACCGCGCAACGCGGGCTGGAGCGGCATGGCTCACTTCTATATGCCGAAGGAATACCGCGACAGCTGGGTACAAGGCTCGGACATCTACGATTCCGCGAACTACGAACGCCGTCTGTATCAAGCAACGCTGCTCTACCAAGGCCATGAGCCAAAAGAATTGTTCCCGCTGTGGGCGATCTGGCTTGATCCAGCTGAAGTAGACGAAGCAACGATGCTTCAAACCAACATCAAAACCTACATTGACGAGAACGAGCTTCAATTCATCACCGGACATAAGAGCCTCGACAAGGACTGGGACAGCTACTTGAAAGGTCTCAAAGACTTGAAGCTCGACCGTTACCTGGAAATTTTGCAGAAAGCATTCGACGCTTCGACGTTCAAGAAATAAGAAGTTTATGTTAAGAAAAAGCGGTTCTCCCGGGGAGACCGCTTTTCTAAATTTTAGGCAAAACCCGGTAGTTCCAGAGACTCATTTCTTCTGTTCATTGCTTTGACTATAATGAGCTTGCAGGTGACTGGATAACGTTACCAGCCAATCCAATTCCGAAAAGGGGTTATTTATGTTATTAAGAGAGCCGACAGTCAGAAATCTCAATGTCCATTATGATCTCCGTTTTTTGGGTGACCACAATCAAGACGAGCCTCTCCTTCTAAGGGCAGGAGGACAATCGTATCCGCTTGTACGGCATAACGCAGATTCTTTAAGCACCCACGGTTTTTTAACGGATTCTTATCCCACGCATTATTGCGCCTCCGTTCCCCAAGACAGCTCAAAGGTTCAATTCATCCGAGTCTTTGGTCCCCCGGACCATCAAGGCATTCCCACTCTTATGGCAGCCGCAATTTCCACAGCTGCAGACGGGAAAGTGTTCACTGCGGCCGATACCGCCAAATCCATCCTGTTCCTCAACCCAAGCATTACCGTTCTAACTCCCGACCACTCCGATACCGTATTAAATCACATGGAAGATTCCGATGAGCTCCGCCAAATGGTTTATATGATCGAACAGCTTCAGGACGGCTGGAATACGCCAACGATCATCACAGACGAGAAGGGACAGCCCGTTCTGGACAAAGAAGGAAAGCCATTCTACACCTATGAGCTTCATCCGATCCTGCTTAATCTTGCCGCATCCGCCGCAGCTGGAATAAAGAGCGGGATTTACAGCGACGCGACCTTGCGAGGCGTCCGCTATAATGTCCAGCCGGGCATCAGCCACATTGCAGTAAATCAAGGGAACACAGCCCTGACGGCCGTTAACCAAGGCGGGTACCACTATAATCTGAAGGATGGCGGGCCTCAGTTTGGGGTTTCCGTAGCGGTTGAGAAGCTGACTAATGCATTCGAGCTTGATCTGAAGGTGACCAATTCCTACATCCGGCACATGTCCGTCTTTGCGACCTTCTATAAAGGCGATGGCGTAACCCCCATTGAAATGGATACCGACGCTTTGCTTTCCTTGCTGCGGGGAGAGAATCTTCTTGACGTGAAAGAATGGATGGAAGCATTGGAAGAGTCGGAGCAGCTGTTGCTAGGCACCAAATCGCTCAAATTCATCGGTACCGTAAGCGCGGAAGGGACCTTCCTCGGCGTACCTGTAACGGATACGTCTTCCTTGTTCTCGTTCCAATTGCCAACGGGTGATCCAATCGGCAAGCTTCGTTTATCCGTAGGCAGCCTGGGCAACGGCAACTCGCATACCGAAGCGGATCCCACTGCGGCATGGATCGGAATTGGGGCAACGTCTCTGATGGATTTGGTCATTCCGACTGTTGCGTTAATCATGACGGTTGGCACCGAGAGCAGCAAGATGTTCGACACCCTCTTCAAAAAAGTGAAATTTATCGCCCCAACCGTCTACTCGATCTATACAGTCGTTAAAGATATCATTAATGATTCCAGCAATACAGGCAACGACGTCAAGAACATGATCGCCTCGCTTGCGGACCGGATTGTCTCCAAGCTGCTTACCGGATCGGAATTTATAGAAGAACTTGCTGCGATATTGGCAGCCGAAGAGGTGGAGGAAGCCATTCCTGTCGTAGGATGGGGACTCAAAGCCATAGCGCTGGAAGGGACTGTCGCTCAATTGGCTCAAACGGTTGCTGAGGTTATTGCTTCTCCGCGGGTGGTCGATTTTGAGATGACCGTTACGATGGATGCTTCCATCTCGCTTCTTGCCGAAGCAAACAGCGGGGAACAGCCGGAATTTGCGGCTACCGCGGCCTACTATATCGTTACGGCGCAATATAGCGACAACACAACACGCACTTATAGAGATGTCATACCCGATCCCAAGGTAAGCCGTCTGACGTTCGAGCTAAAAGACGTGCCGGTTGGCGGAAAAGTGACTTTCCTTGCTGCCATTTACTCCAAAGAGGGCTGGCTTGTTGGCGGCGGCAAATCGGAAATGCTGGATAATCTGCTCACGCCGGGCAAAGACCGTTTGGTTGCCTCCGTAAATGTGAAGCAAATGCTGTATCCGCTGAACGAACAGACGACCTACCAGCATAGCCAACTCCTGGTCCAGCAAGGCGGCCAATACGAGTGGAAGCATACGGCCGTACCTCCTGCGGAAACGGCAGAAGACCTGGGAACAGGCGGAGGAGGACATGTGCTGGAAAGTCTGGCGGGAATAACTTTGAATTCGAATAGGGGACTGCTAGGCTATGCATGGCAGGCATCCGGTTTGAACATTCCGCCAGTTGACGGAGAAAACGGAGACAATCTCGAGCTCTACGCTTTCAAAAATATTTCCTATGGCCCAAATCCGAATGCCGGAGTAATGAATACGCCAAAAGGCTACAACAAAGCCCCGCTGCTCGCTTACCCGCAGCTTGGCGCGGAAAGCGGAGAAGCGGACTATTTTTACCTGGATCCAACTGGGGATGAAACAAACGGGTTTCTCCTTCGCCGAATCAAACCCGTCAATGACGCTTCGATTCCGCAGAGCAGCCCGGAGCGTCAATTCGATCTATCCGCGGGGGAGAGCTGGGGAAGGTTCAACCTGCTTCCGGCCTCGATGGCTTACCACTCCAACGGGTATGTGATTGCAGTCAATCCTGAGTATCCCGTTATGCAGATTCTGCAGATCCCTTCAAGCAGCAAACCGGATGATCAAGCACCTTGGGCATTGATCACGCTTGGTCCCGGTACGAGGGAGGGTCTGGTACAGCAGCCCGAGCTGGTAGCTGTCGCACCTAATCAGACGGTGTACGTATTAGAGAAAGGCAACCAGCGGATCCAGGCCTTTAGCCGCGGAGGCCACCCCGTAGCGGCTTTTGCCGATCCGGATTCTCCGTATTGGATAAACCTGGTCAACCACGATGCCACTCAGGATGTGAAGTACCTTGCCATGAGCGTGGAAATTCAAGGCCACATTTATGTGCTTAGCCAATATGGCAACGGTTATGAGGCAGATCAATATTTCCTCGATATTTACACGCCTGCCGGAAGCCACCTCGTTGCGCAGAGAGGACTGGTTGCCGCCTCGATGGCCGTCGATCTCTGGAGGAACCTATACACCTTGAATTTCCAGCAAATCCTCTCTCCTGAGGGACGTACGGAGCCTTCGGTCAGTGAATGGACGCCAAGCACGCCAAGAAAGGATGGATTTCAATGAATCCAATTACAAAATGGTCTTTCAACTCCAAGACGCTCGGTTATGCGGAATCTTTTTATTATGAGTATTACTATGCCGGGGGATTGGCAGTCGTTTGCGTTGGCGGAGGCGGTCAAACGTCAGATTTTAATGTTTATAATCTGGGCGGCGGTTTGGTTGCCATCCAGGATCCATTCGCGAATTGGTATTGGAGCAGCCGTTATGAAGACAACCTGATGCTCTGGGATTATAACGATCATAACTATGTTTCCGATCACATCGGTGACGAACAAAAATTTCGGCTTATCAACCGCGGTTACGGACAGATTTCCTTACAAGCGGCAGCGGGGCCGCATAACGGCAAATACTTGCAAGCCGTCAGCGGCGGCTGGTATCCCGTTAACTTTGGTTTTGGGAACGGTACTCTAAAATGGACGGGGGAAGGCTCCTTATTTAAAGTAGGGGGCGATTTACTGCCCATTCTAATCATTACCAATTCGGCGCGGGATCTCGACCTATCCGGTGCTGATTTATCCGGTTTGAATTTGGATAACGCTGATCTTACGAACGCCATCTTCAAGAACGCAAATTTTACCAAAGTACAATCCTTCCATAATGCGCAATTCGTTAATGCCAATCTGCAGCAAGCCAAGTTTGACGGACAGTGCCTGAGCGGCGCTAACTTCACGCAGGCTGATTTCACAGGTACGGATCTCACGAGGATTCTGACGTCTCCAGCGCAGTTCTCCCATGCCAAACTCATTAAAGCCAATCTAAAAGGCGTTGATCTATCCAAGTCCAATTTGACGTACGCAAACCTGACGGGCGCGATATTGGACGGAGCCAATCTAAGCGGGGCGGACCTGACGGGAGCGGTATTTACCGGCGCATCGCTTGCGGGCACCAAGCTTGATGGCGCAATTATGCATAACACGGTGTTCGACCAATGCGATTTGACGCATGCATCTTTTGCGTATCCTCCTGATTTCTCGAGAACGGAGCAAGCCCGCACTTCCTTCGTTCAGGCTGTTGTGCCCTTCAAGGTACTTGGTTCCAACTGGTCTTATTTGGAGCTCTCCGAAGCTAGAATCACTGATATCCCGGATGCCGTAACCGCCTTGAATGCGAATTATGCGCTTTTGCCGGATGGATTGGATTTAAGCAAAAAGGATCTTCGCAGCGCTACGTTTGTCGGCACCCGGATGTATGAAATACAGCTCCAGAACGCGAACCTGGAGAAGGCGCAGCTTGCGCATGCCAGATTAAAAGGTGCCAAGTTGACCGGCGCGAACCTGGCGATGGCTAATTTGGACAGTGCCTACCTCATATCCGAGAACGCCCTAACGTCGGGAGATCCGGTTAAGCATGAATCGGCAGTCGCAGACGATGCTTTCCTCATCAATACGAATCTTACCGGTTCGTTTTGCGATGGAGTGGACTTCTCGGGATCGCTCTTCATGAGTTACGCAGGTCTTGATCCGGATGGCAAAGCAAGCGCGAACGGAGCTGCGATGAATTTGGCTAAATTCAATAATGCCGTGCTGATCCAAGCTGTCTTCGACAATGCTCAATTAGGGGGCAGTGACTTCAGCGATGCAAACATGGTAGGGGCAAGCTTTAAGCAAGCGCAGCTGATTCCGTCCACGCAGCCGCCTAACCCGGATGCCAGCTTCCATGGAGCGGACATACGCGGGACGGACTGCACCGGAGCCAATATGGATGGTCTGGATATGCGGTCAGCTAAGGTATCTACGGATCAGGGCGAATTTTCGCAAGTGTACAAGGATTATTATGGAAATCCTATTCCTGTTATGCTGTCATATTCGGCTACCATACTGGGGAACACAACTTCCGGCACGACATGTCCGGACGGTTCCAGAGGACCTTGCCATCTGAAGCTTCAGTAACTTGGGAAGAAATCTAATCAGCGATAGTAAAGAACAGACCAAACAGGATGGATCGCGAGTTCCTGTACGGTCTGTTCTTTTTTGTCTACTACCTGCACTTTTTAGCAGAGTTGTTCCTTCCGGTGCTTTACGACCCCGTCGAGCGGTAATGCCGAACGCCAATTTGCCATAGAAGCAGGCAGGGGAGGATAAAAAACACGCCGGCGAGCGGAGACAGCATATATAGGAGATGATGCCCGTCCGTTCGGCCAAGCACGTAGAGCAGCGGCAAATAATTGACGCACCCAAGCGGGATGACAAAGGTGAAAAAATTCGTTACCCATTTCTCGTAGATCGACAAGGGGTATTTGGCCATTTCTCGGCCACCGTCGGTAAAGACGTTGGCTACCTCGAGACCTTGAATCGTCCAGAAGCTGAGCGAGGCGGTGGCGACGAACAGCCCCGTGAAGATCAGCACCCCGCAAACAATCATCAGCATTAGCGTAAAAAGCTTCGGCAGAGTCAGCTCAACCGGCAGCTTGCTCAGCGACCAGACCAAGACGATCAAGCTCTGCAGCATGCGGCCCACCCTGGCGAATTCGAATTTGGATCCAAGCACCTGCAGGATGGTGCTTCTGGGCCGGACAAGCAGACGGTCGAAGTCACCGCTGCCGACCAGGCTTGAGAACATATCGAAACCGCGGGCGAACGTCTCGCTAAGGGCATAGCTAAGCCCGATAATCGCATAACATAAGGCCGCTTCGTAGAAGGTCCAGCCTTTTACCTGTCCAAACTGCGCGAACATAAAGTATAACCCGGCGAGCACGGTTAGCGGAGTAAGCGCCTGCCCCAAAGTCAACAGCCAGAAGGAGAGGCGATATTGCGCCTGCGATTTGAACAAGATGGATATATATTTCAGATAAAGATACATGCGGGTTAACCTCCTTGAACAACGACTTGGCGAAGCGCATGCTTCAAGCACCATCGGCCAAACAGGACTAATACAGCCAGCCATATGAATTGAACGAGAATGCCCCAAACCGCATCGGATTGCGGGATTTGCCCGGAATAGACGCGAAACGGAAAATCGGCAGTCCAGCGGAAGGGCAGCGCATAAGTAACAGTCTGCATCCACTTCGGCATCAGGGGAACCGGAATAATCATCCCAGCCAGGAACTCTCCCAGCACTGCGATAACAAGGGTGGAGCCAACTGGGGACATCGTCCAAAAGACGGAAATGTAGATAAACATGGAGATGGCGATATTGACGGCGAGTCCTAACAGCAGCGTCACCGCAAACAGGGCAAAGGTTGTTCCCGAGGGCGGCACGGATAAATTATAGGGTTTAGGCAGCAGGATTGCGACGAGTAAAATAGGGACGCAACGCAAAATAGCGCTCGATAAACGCTGGGCAAGCAGCTTGGCATACCAGAAGGAGTAGATCCCGCATGGCCTGCACAATTCATAAGCGATATTGCCGCTTGTGATAAGGTTAAAGATCTCGTTCTCTCTGAACCAGAGCATGACAAAGGCTAGGAAAATTTGCTGCAGCCATATATAAGTAGCTAACTGCTCCAGCGACATAGGGGGCTGAGCCGAGCTGTGTTGATAGAAAGCGACATACACCATGATAAAGATAAAGCCAAAGAACAATTGGGTAGCCATGCCTGCGATTGCGGCAGTCCGATACTGAAGGCCGCTTACAAAACGCAGCTTCCAGACCGATAAGTAAGTATTCATATCCGGTGCTCCTTATAGAGCTCGAGCACAAGCTCCTCTACAGGCGTTGTGCCAACCTCGAGGTCTACGACTTCAACTTGCTCGGATAGTCTGGCAATAACGCTGGCGACCGGCGTGGCGTCGATATCCATGCTGTAAACGGCACGCTCCGGCGACCACGATAGACAACGAACCCCGTCGATATGTACCGGCTCGTTATGCTCGCGGTAATCGACCGTAACAATCCGATTCGATCCGAATCGGCCGCGTAGATCGTTAAGCGTGCCGTCATAGAGGAGGGTGCCTTTACCGATCATAAGGATCCGGTCGGCTAACGCTTCGATATCGTTCATGTCATGCGTGGTTAAGATAACAGTAACGCCACGTTCCTTATTGATTCGTTTGATAAACTGGCGGACGGCGATTTTGCTGGCGGCATCGAGGCCAATCGTTGGTTCGTCGAGGAATAGTATCTTAGGATCGTGAAGAAGGGAAGCGGCGATTTCGCATCGCATTCGCTGGCCTAGACTAAGCTGCCTGACAGGCGTCTGAAGAATGTCCGTTAGCGATAGCGATTCGGTCAGCATGTCAAGGTTCGTTCTGTATGCATCGGCGGGAATTTTATAAATATCTCGCAGGAGCCCGAAGGAATCGATAACGGGAACGTCCCACCACAGTTGAGTTCGCTGGCCGAAGACAACGCCGATATTCCGGACATAAGCTGCGCGGTCTTGCCAAGGCGTGTAGCCTAGAATCTTGCAACTTCCGTTGTCAGGTACAAGAATGCCGCTCATGACTTTAATGGTAGTCGATTTTCCCGCTCCGTTTGGACCGATATAGCCAACGATCTCGCCGGGGGAGATGTCAAACGAGATATTGTGGAGCGCCTCGACAATCGTATGCTCCCGGGTGAAGAGGGCTTTTACCGCTTGCCGGACCCCGGCCGTCCGCCGAGCAACCTTAAATGACTTATTAATACCTTGCAGCGCAATCATGGAATGATGCCTCCTTATGAATCGTTTTTAGTCCAGAAAAAAAATATACCGATATTTTCTAATAAAGTATAGACTTATAATAAAAGCCGGGTTATAATACTATTATAGAGCTCGAGGATATCTACGAATTGGAAAATATTAATTTTTATTTTTTTAGGGACGAAAGTTGTTGTTTTGTTTCTTAATTTAAATACATTGACCGTACATAAGACTTGCATATTGCCCCGCGCAAATGCAGGCTTTTTTTATTACACCCTCATACTCATCAAAAAGGGCGCTTCCTCTTTAGGAATGTGCCCTTTTGACTTTCCATGAAATTATTTCCTGAATTTATCGTCTATATAGGGCTTCCAGGGGTAGGAAAATCCATTGTTGCCAATCCATATAAAACTTTTAGAGAAGTTAACAAGGATTTCGAACGTTCGCATAGTATTCATTTACGCAGTAGGTTTTTTTGGCAAGAAGGAAGGCAATAGCAAGTCTACGGGGCGCAGGTGATTCTTAATTGTTAATTTATGATTATATCGTGAATCTGTCGATTTTTTCTCTGATGGTCAGTATACCGTTCGTGCTCCGTTCCTTTATAAATCTCAAGCCGCTGAAGCATCCGCTTTGGGTTGGCCTCTATGCGGGCGTTGTTTCGGTCATCCTCGTACTATTAGCCGTGAAGCAGGAAGGTTATGTATACGATATCCGGTATTCTCCCGTCATTTTGATGTTTGCCTATCTTGGCCCCATTCCAGGCTTAATCACCGGGTTATTCGCGTTGTCCGTCCGATTGCTCTCAGGCAGCAATTGGTTGCCCGCCATCGAAGGCTGGGCTTTCATTATGCTGGTCTTTTCCATTCTTCACGTTTACTTCTCCCGCAGGCAGCTGCCGCCTTTCAAGAGGAGCATTATTTTTTCTGGTGCCTATGTTGTGCTATATGCTTGCGTGGTATTTACCTTCCGTATTTTGATGAACGAACCTCTCTTTCATTTGCAATATGTCTGTTTTGTCCTGTTAGGAGTCTTTGCAGGCTCATTGTTGATTGAATCTCATGAACGTCTGCGCCGCACCATTGACGAACGCAACGAAATGGAAATGTCCTTGCACGAAAGCGAATATCAGTACCGGCTGATTGCCGAAAATACGTCCGATCTCATTGTGGTGATGGATCCCGATCACTCGATCAGATATTTTTCGCCTTCGCATGCGTTCGTCCTCGGATATTCAAGTCTGTCTCTGAACCGCGCGGAGCTGGACCGGATCATAAGTCCCGATGATGCGAAGGTATTCAACCAGACCGTACGGACGATAATGGAGCAGAAAAAATCGCTCTCCATGGAAATTCGGTTCCGGCATCTGGACGGCCGATTGATACCGTTTGATTCCCTCTGTAAGCCGGTCGAGGGGGCGAGAGGCCAGATCGAGCATATTGTCATTATCAGCAGGGATATTTCCGAGCGCAAAAAAGCGGAGGAGTTTCTTTTGCAATCCGAAAAGCTCTCGATTGTCGGAGAATTGGCTGCAGGCGTAGCCCATGAAATTCGCAATCCGCTGACTACTATCAAAGGTTTTCTCCAATTATATAAGTTAGAAAATCCTACAATGAAGTACGGCGATCTGCTTCAAGATGAACTGGAACGCATCGAAATCATTACAAGCGAGCTCCTGTCGATGGCTAAGCCGCAGGCCGCCATGTATACCATCGCAAACGTAAAAGACGTCATCGAGCAAACGCTGGATTTTTTGACGCCGCAGTCATTGATGAACAATATCGAATTCAAACGCGAGTACGAAGGAGATTATTTTCCGGTTACATGCGCCAAGCATCAATTAAAGCAAGTGTTTCTCAACATTATTAAAAATGCCGTAGAATCCATGTCTGCAGGAGGAGAAATTCGCATCAGCCTTCAAATGAACGCTCTCGGGGAATGTCTCATTATCATTCAAGACCAAGGCTGCGGGATTCCGGAAGAGCATCTTCACCGTTTGGGACAGCCCTTTTACAGCTTGAAAGAGAAGGGGACGGGACTTGGGCTCATGATCAGTCATAAAATCATTAAGCAATACCATGGCCGTATTGTTTATCACAGCAAGGTTGACGAAGGCACGCGGATTGAAATCAGGCTGCCGGTTCATGACGGCGCAAGTAATGAGGGGCTTAGTAGCGATTAAGAATCAGAAGAGAGGTTTATTATGATAATGGAAGTCATTGCCACCTGCATGGACGATGCCTTGACGGCGGAGGCGAATGGAGCGGACCGTCTCGAACTAATAACAGCCATTACCGAAGGCGGATTAACCCCTGGAATCGGTCTGATCGAACAAGCGGTACAAGCCGTGCGGATACCGGTATTTGTTATGGTGCGTCCGCATAGCCGTTCATTCGCATACGCAAAGCATGATATCGATACAATGGCTTTAGACATCCAAGCGATTGTAAAAGCCGGGGCCTCAGGCATCGTGCTTGGCGCTTTAACGCCGGAGGGGAAAATCGACGAGCAGGCGCTGGAGCGGCTCCTGCCGCTGACTGGCGGTTTGCAAGTGACCTTTCACCGCGCTTTTGACGAGCTTGAGGATCAACAGGAAGGTCTCCAGACCTTGTTGAAGTACCCGCAAATTACGCGCGTATTAACGTCCGCCGGGCGTAGACCGGCGATTGAATCGGTGCGGGAGATGGCAGGGCTGGTTGCTGCGGCAGGAGATAAGAGATTGACGATTCTGGCTGGAAGCGGACTTATGACGGAAGGCATAACGGATTTTATTGCGGACACCGGCGTAAAAGAAGTACATTTCGGATCAGCCGTTCGTTATGGCAAATCCAACCTGTCGCCGATTGATCCCTCAGCGCTTCGAACGCTCGCTGACAAGGTACACCAAATGAAGTGAGATAAAAAAAGAACCTGGGCAAATGGCTCAGGTTCTTTATATTGCTTATAAATAAACACGATGATATAATCGGTTTACGACTGGTTACAAGTAAATGGACATAATTATCTTATCTTACAATTTAATTGTAGCATGTCGATTGAAACCCTGTCAACTGTTTTCTCAAATTTATGATCAGGAGAGATGCGGAATGAATTCATTGGTTCTTGGTTTTAAGGAAATGGATAATAAGCAGCTTTCCCTCGTTGGCGGAAAAGGATTAAATCTTGGCGAATTATCAAAAATGAATGGCATACGCGTACCCGATGGATTTTGCGTGACCACCGAAGGATTTCGAAAAGCGATGGAACCAAACCAATCGTTTCATGCTCTGGTGAACCGGCTAGCGGTACTTACGCCTGGGGATCGAGAACTAATCGCCGAGATCAGTAGCGAGATACGCCAGACCATTAGGCGGACCGAAATTCCCGCGGATGTTGTGACAGCCGTTACTCATTTCCTTTCGCAGTATGGCGAGGAGGCTGCCTTTGCCGTACGATCCAGCGCAACAGCGGAAGATCTGCCTCATGCCTCTTTTGCCGGTCAACAGGACACCTATCTCAATATTGTCGGAAGAGAAGCGGTCTTAACGCATATCGGCAAATGCTGGGCGTCTTTATTTACGGACCGCGCGGTTATCTACCGGATGCAAAATGGTTTCGACCACAGTCAGGTTTATTTATCTGTTATCGTGCAGAAAATGGTTTTCCCATACGCATCGGGGATCTTATTTACCGCCGATCCCGTTACGTCGAGCCGCAAGCTGTTGTCCATTGATGCCGGGTTTGGACTCGGTGAAGCTCTGGTCTCCGGTTTGGTATCTGCCGATTGTTATAAAGTGCAAGATGGTATCGTTGTCGACAAGAGAATATCAGCCAAAAAAATCGCGATCCATGCGCAGGAAAATGGCGGAACCGTAACGCAGGAAGTTGCGCCTGATGAACAGAAAAAACAAGTCCTCGCGGAGGAGCAAATTTTGCAATTAGCTCGGATCGGAAGACAGATTGAAGCTTATTTCGGCTGTCCGCAAGATATCGAATGGTGTCTGGCGCAGGATACATTCTATATCGTTCAGAGCCGGCCAATCACAACCTTGTACCCGATTCCCGAAGCGAATGATCAAGAAAACCATGTTTACGTCTCTGTTGGCCATCAACAAATGATGACCGATCCGATCAAACCGCTGGGGCTGTCTTTCTACCTGTTAACGACTCCTGCGCCAATGCGGAGGGCGGGCGGAAGGTTGTTTGTTGACGTTACCCGAATGCTTGCTTCAGCGGATAGCAGAGAAAGGCTTTTAAATACAATCGGACAATCCGAACCGCTGATCAAGGACGCCTTAACAACCGTAATCAAACGAGGAGATTATATCCGGCCCATATCCATGGATGCTTGTGAACCCCATCCCGGCCAAAGCCAAAAAGCTGCTCCGCCTGCAAATGCTCAAGGAGAACCAAAGCTTGATCCCGGCATCGTAGCTGAGCTGATTAAAAACAGTGAAGCGTCGATCGAAGAATTAAAACAAACGATCCAAACGAAATCCGGCGCGGAGCTATTTGATTTTATTAAGGAAGACATTCAGCAGTTGAAGAAGGTGTTATTTAACCCGCAGAGCATTCAGGTGATTATGGCTTCCATGAACGCTTTGACCTGGATTAATGAGAACCTATATAAATGGTTAGGCGAAAAGAATGCAGCGGATACGCTTTCCCAATCGGTTCCGAACAATATTACTTCGGAAATGGGTCTGGCGCTTATGGATGTCGCGGATGTTATTCGTCCTTATCCGCAAGTCATCGAATACTTACAGACGGCTAAAGATGATTTGGAAGGATTGGTTAAGGTTGAGGGAGGACGGGAAGCTCAAGCGGCCATTGACAATTATCTCGCCAAATACGGCATGCGGTGTCCCGGAGAAATCGATCTAACGAGAACCCGTTGGAGCGAGAATCCGGCAGCGCTTATTCCCATCATTCTGACGAACATTAAAAACTTCGAGCCAAATGCCAGCAGCCGTAAATTTGAGCAAGGAAGGCAGGAAGCTTTAAGGAAGGAACATGAGATATTAGAACGATTGAGGCAATTGCCGGATGGCGAGTTTAAAGCGAACGAAACCAAGCTGAGGATTGATCTGATCCGGAATTATGCCGGTTACCGGGAATATCCGAAATACGGAATGGTCAGCCGTTATTTTGTATATAAGCAGGCCATTCTGAAGGAAGCGGCACAACTCGCGCAAAAGAATGTCATCCAACAAAAAGAAGATGTCTACTATCTCGCTTTTGAAGAGCTTATAGAGGTTATACGCACAAATCAACTGGATGATCAGCTCATCAGCAAACGGAAAGACGATTATAAGCTGTACGAAAAGCTAACTCCGCCGCGCGTGATTACCTCTGACGGCGAAATCATTGCGGGTGAATACAAACGCGAAAATCTGCCGGCAGGCGCTATTGCAGGTTTAGCTGTCTCCTCCGGCGTTATAGAGGGCCGGGCACGCGTCATCCTGAACATGGAGGAAGCGGAGCTCGAGGACGGGGATATATTGGTTACTTCTTTCACGGACCCTAGCTGGACCCCTTTATTTGTATCCATCAAAGGTCTGGTCACTGAAGTGGGCGGACTTATGACGCATGGAGCGGTTATCGCGCGCGAATACGGTTTACCCGCGGTAGTAGCCGTTGAGAATGCCACTTCTTTGATTAAGGACGGGCAACGAATACGCGTGCATGGAACGGAAGGGTATATCGAAATATTGTGATGACCAGCGAACCGCATAAATCTGATCGGAAATACACATTCTAGGTTTAGCTTTTGCAGAAAGGATGAGCCCTGAAATGTCAAATAACAAAAATTACAACCATAACCAGCATGATCATACCGATAATAATGATCAGCGGCAAAATAGCGTTCATGGCGGCGAATACCGCAATGGACGTCTAAGCCAAATTAAAAATAGCAATCCGAAAGGCGAAGAAGTACAAAATGAGTTCTTGAGCGATAAAGAATTATAGGCAACGAGAAAATACGAGGAATAGCAGCCAGTTGGCTGCTGTTTTTTGTTGCAGGCAGCTTTGTTGCTGCACCCGAACGGAATAGGCGCGTAAATTATTCCATTTTACTTGAGATCTTGCATCAGGAACGTATGTTTGGTATATATTAATAAGAACAAATGTTCCTGGTGGGGTGAAGGCGGATGGAAAGGTTTATCGGCAAAGTGGTTCAGCTGATCTATATTGATCGGAAGCGCGAGGTAAGCATACGCGATGTTCGCGTTATATCGGTTAAAGCTGGACGGCTGAAGGCGTATTGTTTCCAGGCGCAAGCCATTCGTATTTTCACTCTCGATGGAATCGTTGATGTGGAGATCGCGCGAAAGAAAGAAGGGGCTTAACCTGTTAAACGATACGGAACGGAAGCTGCTCAGGATTCTTTATAATCGAAACGGCCATCAGAACACGCATATTTTTATTCCGGAATTAGCGCGTTTCGCTCAAAGGGAAGTTGGCCAAATCCGAAAGGCTCTTGAGAATTTGCGCGAGGAACGCTTCATCGAATGGGAAGATTCGATGGATTACGTAAGGGTTATTCCCGGATGGCTGCAATTTCGTTAAATCTAAAGAGCCCGCTTGTATTGAAGCGGGCTCTTGTTATTTGGGCAAACTTCTTATTTACCGTTAAACGCGCTAAGCATCCAAACATGCTTTTCGAGCTTGGTATGGATGGCAAGCAGCATGTCCGCCGTTGTTTCGTCGCCGGCTTCCTCTGCATCCTCCATTCCTTCCTTAAGCTCATCTATCACTAACGAGAAATCTTTAATCAACTGGTCTACCATCTGTTCGGCTGTCTCCTTGCCGCTTGCTTCCTTAAGGGTGGACTCTTTCAGATGTTCGGTCATTGTGGCGATCGGCTGGCCTTTTACCGCAAGCAGGCGTTCCGCGATCTCGTCGACATGCAGCGCCGCTTCTTCATAGAGCTCCTGGAACTTAATGTGCAGCGTAAAGAACTGCGAACCTTTGACATACCAGTGATAGTTGTGAAGCTTCGTATAGAGAACACTCCAGTTGGCGATCTGGCGGTTCAAGTGTTGTTGGACGGTTTTGGTTGTTTTTGTAGTCATATTCGATTCATTCCTCTCGAGATTAATAAAGAACTCTGGTTAATAAATAAACAGGAAAACAATCGTTGAAACAGATACGCTCTATTTACTCCCGAACATCCGTTTGGTATAGTCGATTCAATAAGGTATCGTGAACGGTGAAGAGCGAGGAGAACGTTATGACAAATACTGTGCAATTATCCGTGCGTGCGCTCGTTGAATACGCTTATAGGAGCGGGGATATCGATACGGCTTTCCGATCTGCCGTTGCGCTTACGGAAGGAACGAAGGCGCATCAGCAAATTCAGCGGCAATATGGCGAGCTGGATGCCAAAGAGGTATATGTATCGACAGAAATGGCTTTCCAAGATCTGCTGTTTGTCGTTGACGGACGTTGCGACGGTCTACTTCAGACGGAAAGTAGGCTAACGATCGACGAGATCAAATCCACCTCCGGCAGGCTGCCCGCACATATGGAAGAGACGTACGCCGTTCATTGGGCGCAAGCATATTGTTATGCCTATATGGTGGCAAAGGAGCGGGAGCTTGATACGATCAACGTTCAGCTCACTTACCTGCATATAGAGAGCGATGAATGCCGCCGTTTCGTGCGTCCGATGACCTTTACGGAACTCGAACGGTTTATTCTCGATACGGTTAGCCGGTATTATCCGTTTGCCTCAATGAAACATCATCATGCTACAAACCGTGATGCAAGCATCAAGAAACTGGCTTTCCCGTTTCCTTCGTATCGTGCTGGCCAGCGAAAACTGGCGGCTTCCGTGTACCAGACGATTGCGGATGGGCGTAAATTATTTGCGAAGGCGCCAACCGGAACAGGCAAGACCATGTCGACACTGTTTCCGGCAGTGAAAGCAATCGGGGAAGAACGGCTGCAGCGGCTCTTTTATTTGACAGCCCGTACGACTACGCGCACGGCTGCGGAAGAGGCGCTTAAGATGCTGAGCGAAGGCGGGCTGCATTTGCATGCCGTTACGCTGACCGCAAAGGAAAAGGTTTGCTTGAAAGATGAAGTTCGGTGTGATCCCGAGTACTGCGAATTTGCAAAAGGGTATTACGATCGCGTAAATGGCGCTATTCTTGACATGTTAGGAAACGAAACAGGTATGACGCGCGAAGTTATTGAACGGTACGCTTATAAACACCGGGTCTGCCCGTTCGAATTTTCGCTGGATGCCGCTTATGCGGCGGATGCGGTCATTTGCGATTACAACTATATCTTTGATCCCCGCGTAAACCTGAAGAGGCTGTTCGAGGAGCAGAAGCGGAAGACGGCCTTGCTGGTGGACGAAGCGCATAACCTTGTCGACCGGGCACGCGAAATGTATTCCGCTGAGCTTCGAAAAGCCGATTTTCTTGCTTTGCAGCGAGCAAGCAAAACTATTCGTCCGCATGTGTACCAATCGGCGAAAGCGGTAAACCAATATTTTATCGCTTTGCGCAAATCGATCGAGGAAGGCGGCAATGAAGCAACCGGCAAAAACATGGAGCGTTACCTGCCGGAGCAATTGCTTGAACAACTGGAATCGCTTGTCCAAGCGGCAGAAGAGCAATTGGCACAAGGGGACCAAGATCCGTTATTGCTGGATGTCTATTTCGGTTGCCAGCAGTTCTTGCGCATAGCCAAGCTGTATGACGAGCGATTCGTTACCTATGCGGAGAAGGAAAGGAATGACGTACGCATTAAGCTGTTCTGCCTCGATCCATCGAATCTGCTTCGACAATATGCAAAAGGCTACAAGGCGCAGATTCTGTTTTCCGCTACGTTGTCTCCTCTTCATTACTTTATGGACATGCTTGGCGGAGACGCAGAAACGGATTACGCCGTCGCCATTCCCTCGCCATTCTCGTCCGAACAGCTTGATGTCCGGATCGAACGGCTGTCAACCCGTTATCAGGACCGCGAAAGGACAATGGGCAGGGTTGCCGGATTGCTGTTTACGATGGCTGAGCGGCATCAAGGCAATATTCTGGTATTTTTCCCGTCCTATGCCTATCTGAATGGCGTGTATGAAAGGTTTGCGGAACTTCCACGATCATCGGAAGAGGCTGCAGCTTTTACAGCGATGGTCCAAAGACCAAATATGTCCGAGGAGGAGCGGGATTCCTTTTTGGCTGCTTTTGCACCGGATAATGACGGCAAGCTGGTCGGCTTCGCCGTTATGGGGGGCATTTTCTCGGAAGGGATCGATTTGGTGGGGGATCGGCTTACCGGCGTGGCCATCGTTGGAGTAGGATTGCCTCAGGTCGGGCTGGAGAGGAACATTATCAAAGACTACTTTGATCGCCAAGGGAAAAACGGCTTTGAATATGCTTACGTCTTTCCCGGCATGAACAAGGTGCTGCAGGCTGGCGGCCGGCTTATCCGTTCGGAAAGCGATCGCGGAACACTATTGTTGATCGACGACCGATATACGCATCCCCAATATGCCAGGCTTCTGCCGCCGGAATGGAGTACGAACGCAATTAAGGTGGACTGAATTGTGCTGTATTAAAAGGACGAACCTCAAGTACAAGTGGGGGACGTCCTTTTTTTGATGGAAACAGTTCCCTATAAAACTCTTGCAATAAATATATGTATGCGATATATTGCATATAAGATTAATAATCGATAATAAAGAGTAAGGATGATTAAAACCATGCCCGTACCTAAAAATTTCGTCTCGCCTGTGCGGATGTCCGCAAAAGAAAGAGCTTTCTCCCAAATTCAACGATGGATTATCGACGGTACCTTGCAGCCCGGGGAAAAACTGATCGACGCCGAACTGGCTGAGTCGCTTGGCGTAAGCCGCACGCCAATTCGAGAGGCTTTTCAATTGCTCGAAGTACAAGGGCTTGTGTCCACGCATCCGGGCAAAGAAACAAAAGTAACGGAGATCGAGAAGGAAGATATTTTCAAGATGTATTCCACAATGGCCGTTCTTCAGGCATTAGCAGCCGAAGTTACAGCAAAAAACATTGTTCCCGATCAAATCGAGCAGCTGCGGGCGATTAATCTGGATTTCGCAAATTCCATTAAGAGCGGTCAAGCTTATCAGGCCATGGAGGCGGATGAACAGTTCCACAATCTGATCGTGGAGCTTTCGGACAATCCTTATATCGCTTCCTTCAGCGCATCCCTTCAGATTCATATCCGTCGATTTAAGTATGTGTTTCTCAAGCAGCCGAATACCGCGACGCATACTTCAGTCGAAGAACATGAGCAAATTATTTCGGCCTTTGAGAAAAATGACGGTGAGCTTGCCCATACCCTGATGAAGCAAAATTTCATTCGTCCCATGCAGGAATTGCATCAGTTACTTTAGGAGATAGGAGCGAGGAACATGGCAAATGGAAAAGATCTTCGAATTCGCAGCAAGGTAATTAGTGAAGGAGTTAATCGGGTACCCAACAGGGCGATGCTGCGCGCCGTAGGTTTTACCGATGAGGATTTCAAGAAACCGATGATTGGCGTAGCCAGTACCTGGAGTGAAGTCACCCCGTGCAATATGCATATCAACGACTTGGCAGCTGAGGCTAAGCAAGGAGTTCGCAATCATGGCGGCGCTCCGCTGATTTTTAATACGATTACGGTATCAGACGGCATATCCATGGGACATGGAGGCATGCTGTTCTCGCTGCCAAGCCGGGAAGTTATT
The DNA here is from genome assembly GCF_037147795.1 of Paenibacillus sp. MMO-177. NCBI lineage: Bacteria > Bacillati > Bacillota > Bacilli > Caryophanales > Paenibacillaceae > Paenibacillus > Paenibacillus sp. MMO-177. Next base: position 364,030 of record NZ_JBBCUR010000002.1, read on the forward strand.
GCGGATTCGATTGAAATTGTAACCGGAGCCGAGCGGTTTGACGGTATAGTGGCAATTGGCGGCTGCGATAAAAACACACCGGCTTGTCTGATGGCCATCGGACGTATGAATCTTCCAGCCGTTTACGTGTATGGAGGTACCATTCAACCCGGTAATCTGGATGGGAAGAAAGTCGATATTGTTACGGCTTTTGAAGCGGTAGGTCAATATCATGACGGAAGAATGACGGATGAGCAGCTCCATAAGGTGGAATGCAGCGTGTGTCCGGGACCGGGTTCATGCGGCGGTATGTATACCGCCAATACAATGGCTGCGGCGGCGGAAGCAATGGGCATGTGTCTTCCGGGTTCTTCATCCACGCCAGCTATTTCGCCTGACAAAGCTGCGGAATGCGCTGCAGCCGGTAAACAGGTTATTTCATTGTTGGAACAGGAGATTTACCCTAAGGACATTATGACAAGGAAAGCGTTCGAGAATGCGATCACGGTTGTTATGGCCTTGGGAGGTTCAACCAATGCATTTCTGCATTTACTCGCTATTGCGCATTCGGTAGGCGTTGATCTAACATTGGATGATTTTGAGCAGATTCGCCTACGCGTACCTCATTTGGCCGATCTGAAACCTAGCGGCCGATACGCCATGCAGGATTTAAACGATATTGGCGGAGTTCCGGGCGTTATGAAGTTATTGCTTGCCGAAGGTCTTCTTCATGGGGATTGCCTAACCGTTACCGGAAAGACGCTGGCTGAAAATCTTGCCGAAATAGCTCCGCTGCAACAGGACCAGGACGTTATTCGTCCATTGGACAATCCGCTGAAGCCAAACGGACCACTTGTCGTACTTAAAGGAAACCTTGCTCCGGAAGGGGCCGTTGCCAAAATGTCAGGCATGAAAAATCTGCGGTTTGTTGGACCAGCAAAGGTGTATGACAGCGAGGAAGAAGCAACTGAAGCCATCTTGAGGAATGAAATTCACAAAGGGGACGTATTGGTAATTCGTTATTGCGGACCTAAGGGTGGACCGGGCATGCCGGAGATGTTATCCGTTACCGCGCTAATTGTAGGCAAAGGTCTTGGCGGGGAGGTTGCTCTGCTAACGGACGGACGGTTCTCTGGCGGTTCGCACGGATTTGTAGTTGGCCATGTGTCGCCGGAAGCGCAGGTAGGCGGACCAATCGCGCTGCTAAGGAATGGGGATATCGTCACGATTGACAGTGAAACCCAACAGATCATGTTCCAAGTGACAGAAGAGGAATTGGCCGCTCGGACACAAGCATGGGTGCAGCCTCCGCTCAAAGTAAGTTCAGGTGTATTGGTCAAGTATGCCAGATTGGTTTCCTCCGCTTCTAAAGGCGCGGTTACTGATCTTTAATGCTTCAATATCGGCTTAAGCTTGAGAGCGTGTTTCATATCCGCTTTAGTGGTCTAAGAGAAGATAGCGACGCTAAAGGAGGAATAGACATGCCCTGGAATAAAGACAACTATCCGGATTCTCTTAAAAACTTCATGGCGCCAGTCCGCAACAAAGCAATTGATATAGCCAACGAGCTGCTGAAGGAAGGCTATTCAGAAGGCCGCGCGATTTCCATCGCAACCGCCAAAGCCAAAGAATGGGGAGAACATCACGATAAGCAGATCCGGAAGAAAGGCCATTGAGGAAATAAAGCTTCATTCGTTAATCACATTAATTAATGTGTTCCTTAATTGAATATCTGATGCCGCGTAAATCGCGGCTTTTTTTTATTTTGGGGAACCGCGCTTCATAATCGTAGGAGCTGGGTATATATCATAAAATTCACATGGAGTAGAATGCGAGTGTGATTTTCTATGGATTACGAAATGATAACGGTTAAGCTGATCACTGGTTTCTTTGGTCTCTGGCTCATGACCAAGCTGCTCGGCAAGAAGGAAATTTCCCAATTAACACCGTTCGACTTCGTCTCATCGCTTATGTTAAGCGAGCTTGTAGGAAATACGGTCTATGACCGCGATGCGCACTACTCGATGCTCCTATACGCCCTCGCTTTATGGATGGCGCTATCGCTTACTCTTGAAAAGGCGATACAGCTTATGCCATGGCTCTCGGTCCCGCTAAATGGCAGACCGGATATCGTAATCCGCAACGGCGTGATCGATGTCAAGGCGATGAAACGGAATCGGTTGGATATGCATCAGGTCGGAATGCTGCTGAGGGAACAGGGGGTATTCACCGTTAAGGAAGTCGCGTTTGCGGTATTTGAACCAAACGGCAGCCTTAGCGTGATGAAAAAGCCGGACCAAGAGCCTCCGACTCGGGCAGAGTTGCAAATGAAGGAGCCGGTGGCCGGTCTTTCGCGAATTCTTATCGAGCAAGGTCAAATGCAGCGCGGCGAACTTATAGATATTGGCCGCAACGAGGAATGGCTGCTATCTCAGCTGGAGAAACAAGGCATTGATCGCATTCAGGCCGTCTATTACGCCGAATGGTCGGAGGAGGAGGGTCTGCATATTCAACTCAAGAAGAGTAGTGGATAAGGGGTGGCTTTTATTAAAACGAAGAAGGCATTTGTACGATAACAAAGAATAGTATTATCGTATGGACAAGTTAACGGACAAGGGGAGCGAAGACATGAGGATTGATCTATCCGGAAAAGTAGCCTTGGTAACGGGAGCGACGGGCGAACTGGGCCGCGTCATCGCACGTACGCTCGCGGAGTGCGGAGCAGATGTAGCATTGCATTATCATAGCAATGAAGCCAAAGCTGTCGAATTAATGGGCGCAATCGAAGCGCTCGGAAGACGAGCTATCTCTATTAAAGCAGATGTGACGAAGCAAGATTCCGTCGCAGCGCTGCAGAAATCCGTCGAATCGAGCTTGGGTCACGCGGATATCGTTGTAGCGAATGCGGTCGTGCAGTACAAGTGGACTTCCGTACTGGAGCAGCCGGCCGAGGACTATGCGAGCCAATTTGAGTCCTGCGTCATGCAAAGCGTATATCTGGCAAAAGCCTTCATTCCTTCCATGATCGAGAAAAAGTCCGGACGATTCATCGGCATTAACACGGAGTGTTCTATGCAGAACTTCCCGACGCAATCGGCTTATGTAGCAGGCAAAAGGGGCATGGATGGCGTATACCGGGTGCTCGCGAAGGAAGTCGGCGAACATCAAATTACGGTCAATCAAGTCGCTCCGGGCTGGACGATCAGTGAGCGCGAGCGCGCGAATGGCATGGATGAGAGTGACAATTATATCAAGAACGTTCCGCTTAAGAGACGCGGTACTGACCAGGAGATTGCTAATGCGGTCGCGTTCCTTGCTTCGGATTTGGCCAGCTTCATCACGGGGGCTTATATCCCGGTCAGCGGCGGCAATGTGATGCCAACGATATAAATTCGGATTCCCAAATAAAGATGAGACTTAAACAAACCGGCCGTACATATTGTACGGCCGGTTTGTTTAAGTAATATATATTATGCTTGCTGAGTCAACGGCAGCGTGATGAAATACGTCGTGCCCGCGCCTTTTTTGCTGGTGACCTCGATCTTGCCGTTCATGCCCCGAAAGACGCTGAAGATAACCATGGTCCCGAGGCCGGTACCCTTATCTTTGGTTGTATAATAGGGCGCTCCTAGCCGGTTAATCTGTTCCTGGCTCATGCCAATGCCGGTATCGGCAATCGAGATAATGACGGTTTGGTTAGGCTCGTTGACCGTGTAAGTCAAGGTGAGTAACCCGCCTTCGGGCATTGCCTCGATGCCGTTCTTGCCGATATTAATGATGGCCTGCATGAACTTTGACTTGCTGCCGTATACCGTTGCCGGGAGCATAATGTCCGTGATGATCTCGACGTTTTGCATATTCGCGTAGGAACTCAGGATTTGAGATGCTTTCGCGAGAGCCTCCTCCAGAACGATAGGTTCTAGCCTCTCGACCTGAGGCTTGGCGAGCGATAAGTAATCGGAAATGATCGATTCCGCCCGGTCCAGCTCTTCGAGCGTAATGGCGGAAAATTCTCGACGCTTCCGTTCGTCTAATGCCGGATCGGACAACAGCTGGATGAAGCCGCGCACGGACGTTAACGGGTTGCGGACTTCATGCGCAACGGACGCCGCGATTTCGCTGACGATCTTCATTTTTTCCGCTTGAATGATTTCCTCTTGCATCCGATTTTGCGAGCGGATCATTTCTATCATGAACACCAGCATTACCGCCATGATGCACTGCATAATGATGACAGGAAGACTCGGAACGAATGAAGATATAAAAAAGGTATCTTCGCCTTCGAACATAGCGTATAAATTGACGACCGTGACGCGCAAAAAGAAACACATTCCGCAAACAAGCAGCATTCTTTTCCTGGCGCTGGCTTTCTCATAGATTTTGAAGAGAAACAACAAGAGAACGATCGTTGGCACCAGCGAGAGGAGGTAATGAAATAGATCGATACCTCCCAAGATCTGCCTGTACGCTAGCATGCTGCCAAATAAGAGCAACGTAGTATAAATGCCGCCGTAGAGAGAACCGATCACGAGAGGAATTGCTCTGAGGTCGAGCACCGAATCGAAGAGTTTGACCGGAAAGGTCATTGTAATGATCAGGGGAATCAAAAATGAAACGTAAACGAAGAGCGGATTCTTGCTTTTATGGAAAGGCCGGTAAAAAATCAAAGGCAGGAAAATGATGAATGCATTGAGGATGAAGTCGGAATGAGGGATCATGTGATGTTCCTTTCGTGAGAGCTTGCCTTTATTTTCGAGAAAGAACCTTCATTTCCTTCAAACCTGGAGAGTTAATTTTATATGAACGATAGGAACATGCGGAGGAGAGAAAGGACTTTACGTCTTCTGTATAGAATCTTTCGTTTAAGACATAACATACTAATATAAATTCGAAAAGAGGTAATTCCCTGTGATTACGGTAACAACTGAAAACATTCAAGGCTATAAAGTGGTTGAAGTAAAAGGACCTGTATTTGGTCTTATTGTTAGAAGCAGAGGAATTGGCGGTGACATCATGGCTGGTTTGAAATCCCTTGTTGGCGGGGAAATCAAACAATACACGGCAATGCTTGAAGATTCCAGGAAAGAAGCCATGGACCGCATGATTAAAAATGCCGCTCAAATGGGCGCGAACGCCATAGTCATGATGAGATACGATTCTGGAGAGATTGGCAAGAACATGAGTGAAATCGTGGCTTACGGAACGGCTGTCGTTGTGGAGAAGATCTAATGAAATGGGTAGTTGGTTACTATGTAATAGAAGGTATAATTGTTCTAATATGCATTTTGCTAGGTTACTTTATCTATGACAAACGATTTAATCGCAACCATGGCACAAGGGTTCCCAATGGGTATCATGAGACGGATGAAATCAATATCGATCCTGTCACAAATGAAAAAACCAGGGTTTATTATAATCCGGACACGGGAGATCGTTTTTATCGAAAGTTATAACGAAAGGGGACCCGCGTCATGCGCGTGCTTTATGAAGCAGCTTCCGAAGAAGGTCGCGACGGATTTGTCGTGGGCGACGTCAACGAACTCTTCGGCAAGAAGGGGAACTTTCGGGTACTGCAATTTTCGGATACGCTCGTGCAGGGAGCGCTCGATCTAGACGATCCGCAGCGGATCGTGTTCGAATACCCTCGCGCGATCATTCATCTTCTGGAGCACAACCATTCGAGGCTGGAACGCGTTTTCCAGATTGGACACGGGATTGGAACAATCGCCCGGCATTTCCCTGGCGCGCGGTTCAAGACGGCAGAGCTCGATAAGCGGATCGTCCTAGCTAGCGAACGATATTTTGAATCCGCCGTTTAATCCGTCGCAATTGGCGACGGCCGCAAAATTTTGGAGGACGAGGAAGCGGAAACATACGATGGCATCATTGTGGACGCCTTCACGGACAGCGGCGTACCCCGGCATTTGACCACGGACCGTTTCTTTGCGGCAGCGGCGGACAAGCTCGAAGCCGGAGGGACGATTGTGCTGAACGTGACAGGCAAAGGACCAAGCGACCGGCTGATCGGTGCCCTTCATGCGACGCTGCGAGAGTCTTTCTCTCACGTATCGGCCTCCATGCTGCCAGCGGACCGGGCTTCCGAGGCACGGAACGTGCTTCTTGCAGGTAGGAATGGACGAATCGATTACCGGGTCCGGGATATGGCCGGCTTTGTTTCGTTTGATCCTGCCCCGGGCCATGTCATCATGGATAACGGTTGACCATAAAATTATAGAGGGCACCCAATCGGGTGCCCTTGATTTTATTAGACAACAGAAGATTGTTTATTCATTTCTTGGCATAAGATGTGCGGCCCGCCACTCGCTGGGAGTAATGCCGGTAACTTTTTTAAACACGGTGCTGAAATGCTGGCTTGTCTTGAAGTCAAGACTTAAAGCAAGGCTGGTAATGGGAGTATCGGTATGCATTAACAGCTGTGCGGCATATTCTACACGCAAACGTTCCACGAATGAAGAAGGCGACTGACCGAAACATTGCCGGAACAAGCGGTAAAAATGGGACTCGCTTACCCCAATTGAGGCAGCAATGTCCCTGTTGCTCCAATGCTTCTCAGGGTTTCGCCTTATGTTTTCTACAATAGAACGCAAACCGGCTTGCAGATCTTCTGGAACATGCAAATCAGGAGGAGGCTCGGTCATGTTTAGTATCAGGTCTAGCACAAAATGACGGACTTTCAGCTTAAGCCAAGGCTGCGCCTCCGTTTGAAGAGCATGCTGAAGCCTTCGGAAGCTTATTTTCAATTGAGCATTGGCCCGCAAAACCCTAGGCAGACTATGCAGTTTCCCTATAACAGCATCGGCTTCGTTTTCGCTTAGACCAAGCCAAGAGGAATCCGCTGAAGGCATTTTTACAATCATCCACCAGATCGAGCAGGGCTCCATGTAGTCCATACGCGCACGGTGAGGCTCATTCGGTCGGGTATGGAACATCTCTCCAGCCCTTGTTTCATAATGTTGACCGTTAACCTCCCAAGTTACTTTACCGCTTTCTATTAACACAAATTCAAAGGCTCCGTCATGCTCATGATGAGACAATCTAAGCGCTTCGGTGAAATGATCATAGCCAAGCATAAGAAGCTCTGGAACCTGTACGACATTGGGATTGGCTTTGGCCTCTTCATATTCCCAGCGTCCCGAACGGTCTTTCCCGGTTGTCATGGGCAAGTCTCCTTGTATCAAATCATATCCATGTATAAAATCCTATTCGATAGTTTCCGGGACGTCAAAGCCTAAAAAAGTTGATATCTTAAATGGGAATCAACATTATAGGCGAAGAGGTGGAATGATGGGTTTTATTCCTTATGAAGTGACTGCGCAAGACAAACAGGATTTCGAACGTGACGGGTATTGGATCAGCCCTAAGCTTATTGACGACGAGACGATTGAAAAGCTTCGACTGGCACATGAACGGATATGGGCATCCGATTTCGACGGTGATGGTTACCCCATGCATGATATTCGTATTCCGGAGAATAATACGGCGCTGCGAAAACACGATAACGGCTGGTGGATTAATGACGAGGTTAAAAACCTTGTAACTCATCCGGATTTAGGACGTATGTCCGCTGATTTAATCGGTGAAACCTCTATTAGACTATGGCATGATCAGATCATCTACAAACCTAGTGCCTCGGGCCAAGAAACGATGCTGGGCAATGTAGGATGGCATCAGGACTATGGCTTTTGGAGATGCAGCAGTACAACTAATATGGTAACGGTCTGGATTGCCTTGCAAGATACCGATCTAAGCAATGGGGGAATGAGAACGATATTGGGTTCTCACAAGTGGGGAGTCGTAGAAGGCAGTGCTGCTTTTTTTGACCAGGATTTGGATGGTCTTAAACAGAAATTTTCCAAACTGGGGGAATGGAAGGATGAGCCGTGCATTTTGAAAGCCGGCCAGGCAAGCTTCCACCATGGATTAACGTTCCACGGCTCCGGTCCAAATCTGTCAGAGCAACCGCGGCTTTCCATTGTCGCGCATTTGATGCCCGGGGATACGGTTTATAAATCAGGCAGGGGTAGACATGACAACGTTCGTCTAATTGGTCCTCGTCCGTACGACGGCCAGCCTTTCGACAATGAATACTTTCCTTTGCTTTACAGTAAATAAAGCACTGCAAGTAACGATGCTAGAGGATGCATCGATGAGCTAATGAACGGGAGTTTACCTAGGGAAGATAATAGCTAGAATGCTCGTTGCAGCCGGTCAATTCGATCGGCTGTTTTTATTCAAATAATAATTTCGATAAAAATAGTAGGAATATGATTGTACTCCTGAATATTCCATGTTATTATCTCATTGTGATAATAACTTACTTATATATGATATTAACAAAGGAGGCTTAAAGCATGAGCACAAACACGAAGAAGGTTATCAAAATCGACGCAAATCCGAGACGGGTCCGCGTAAAGTTTGCCGGAGAAACGATTGCCGACAGCAAACGGGTTCTGACGCTGCATGAACGCGGTCATTTGCCAGTCTATTATTTCCCGATCGAGGACGTTAGAACTGACTTGCTCGTCGCAACCGATCATACGACCTATTGTCCATTTAAAGGCGATGCGTCGTACTGGACTATCGAGGCCAACGGCCGCGTCTCCGAAAATGCGGTGTGGGGGTATCAAGAAGCCATTTCTCCATCCGAAGCGATTAAAGGTTATGTATCTTTCTATTGGAACAAGGTCGACGCCTGGTTTGAGGAAGAAGAAGAAATCTTCGTGCACCCTCGCGATCCATACAAACGCGTGGATGCCCTGCAAAGCTCCCGTCATATTCGCATCGTTATCGACGGTATTACCGTCGCGGAGAGCCAGCGTCCTGTCATCGTATTTGAGACCGGCCTTCCGGTGCGTTATTATTTGCCAGTGGAAGATGTTCGGCAGGATTTGCTTACGGGAACGGAACATCGGACACGCTGCCCTTACAAAGGGGAAGCTTCTTATTGGACTGCGAGTATCGGCAATAAAACGCATGAGAATATCGTATGGAGTTATGAGAACCCGATTCCCGAAATCCCGAAAATCAAAGGGCTCCTGTCCTTCTATAATGAACGCGTTGAGACGTATATTGACGGCGAACGGGAAGGCGATATAACGTGGCATCTCTCGGCCCTCGATTTTTTTAACGCGAACGAAATTAAACCGGTGCTTGCTTAAAGCAAGTGAATAGAACAGTTGAAAGAAGGTTTACGGGACTGACCTGATTGCAGGAAGTCTTTTTTTTATTTTGAGGGCATGTACCTACTATCGTACTGGAACAAGGGGGTTCATCATGAACGGAACGCAGACATTGAATAGAGCGCTTGATATTTTGTTTGCATTATCGGAGGCAAACGATACGCTGACGGTAAGCGAGATTGCCGAGAAAGTATCCATACCAGAGAGCACAACGTATCGTTTTTTACAGACGCTTGAACAGAACGGCATCGTAGAACGGCGCGGGAAGAGCCAAGTTGGCCTTGGCTTAAGGATCTTAGACTTGGCACGGAGTCTCAGCCAGCAGATGCATCGTGAGTTATTGCCGCTCGCTCTGCCAATTATGGAGGAATTGACTGCACAAACCCAGGAAACGTCCGTACTGTTTGTGCGGACAGGACTGAACTGCGTATGTATTCAAAACGTGAGGAGTCAAGGCCTGCTGCAATTCGCTGTGGAAAATGGCCGCGTATTGCCGCTCGCTTCAGGCGCGTCGGGAAAAAGTATACTTGCCTATGAGAACGAAAGAACGATTGGACGTGTATTTGACACACTTGGTTCCAAGGCGGAACAGTCAAAGCTTGCTGCGGATCTTGAAATCATCAGAACCAATGGTTTCTGTATCACGCACGGTGAAGTCGATCCCGACATCTTCGCTATAGCAGCACCGATTTTCGATGCGCATGGGCTTATTGTCGCGAGTTTATCCATAGCGGGTCCAAACTTTCGCAGTAATGCCGAATACGATAAGGAAATGTCAGGCTATTTGCTCGATGCATCCGATCGGTTGTCGCGCAGGCTAGGGAGTGGATAGCTTTTAATCCCGATAAGTTTACTAGAAAATATTTCATTGACAGGACCATAATTCCATAATAATATTGAATTATAAGATGTGCTTATCACATTGTAATAATTAAGAGGCTCACCTGGCGATAGGAGGTCTCATTTTCCCGGTAGGGAAGATGAGGCCTTTTTTGTTTACTGGGAGCGGAAGAATTATTTCTTGCAATCCTAATCGGGCACTTCAAAAAGGAGGGAAAGGGACTCATTTTTCAATTTTAAATCTGACTAAAAAGATAAGTTTAATATGCAATCCAAGAAGGGAGAACGCCATGAACAACGGTAAGGCGGTGGAATTCAGGAAAGTGACGAAAAACTACGGCTCGGGCAATGTGCTAGACGAGTTCGATCTAATTATACCGGCCGGCAAAATTGTTACGATCATTGGCCCGTCAGGCTGCGGAAAGACGACGCTTCTTAAGATGATCAACCGGTTGATCGAGCCAGAGTCGGGCAGCGTATTCGTGGAAGGGGAAGATATCTCCAAGCTGGACCCCGTCTCCCTGCGGCGCAAAATCGGCTATGTCATTCAACAAATCGGACTGTTCCCGCATATGACAATCGCGGAGAATATATCTATCGTGCCACGGTTAAAAGGGGAAAAGAAGCAGCGATACAATGTTCGTTCGGACGAACTGCTTGAGCTGATCGGACTTGATCCTATGCGTTTCCGGGGCCGATATCCGCACGAACTAAGCGGCGGGCAGCAGCAGCGTGTAGGAGTTGCTCGCGCCCTCGCCGCCGATCCCTCCATTATTCTTATGGATGAGCCTTTCAGTGCACTGGATCCAATCAGCCGCGTGCAGCTGCAGAAGGAGCTGATCAAGCTGAACGAACGGGTTCAGAAAACAATCGTATTCGTGACACACGATATCGACGAGGCTCTGAAGATTGCTGACTTGGTCGTGCTCCTCCGGGAAGGACGCATTATCCAAATGGGGACGCCGGCCCAATTGCTAGATCAGCCAGCGGGGCAATTCGTTCGCGAATTTCTGGGTACCGAACGGTATGGCGAATACAGTATTTAAGTATTTGAAAGGAGCAATCCGCTTATGGATCAAGTATGGAACACCTTGCAAGCCGATTGGCCGCTTATCGTGCAGAAAACCGGCGAACATTTTCGGCTATCGTTCCTATCGGTACTAATTGCGTGCCTTATCGCCATTCCGGCCGGCATTACATTGACCGCGTATCGAAGAGTGGCAAACGCCGTTATTACTGTTGTCTCGGTTATTCAGACAATCCCGAGTCTGGCACTGTTCGGTTTCATGATCCCGTTTGTTGGCATCGGAACGAAACCGGCGATTATCGCGTTGACGTTATATTCGCTTCTGCCCATTTTGCAAAATACCTACGTCGGCATTGGCGGAGTTAATCCTGCTCTCATCGAGGCGGGAACGGGGATGGGGATGACGCGCTGGCAAATTTTATGGATGGTTCAGCTGCCCATAGCGCGCAGCGTCATCATGGCGGGCGTCAGGCTTGTGGCCGTGCAGACGATTAGTTTGGCGACCATCGCCACCTACATCGCTGCCGGCGGACTCGGCGATATCATTACACGGGGTATTTCCATGATTAATACGACTACCATCATGGAAGGCGCAATACCGGTATCGCTGCTCGTCATCGTTGTTAATGTCTTGCTGCTGGGGTTAAATCGGGTTTTAACGCCGAAGGGCTTGCGTCACTATACCAAACAATAAGCAGGAAAAATCGAGAGGAGATATGAAATGGTGAACATGAATGAGAACGGAAAAGGAAGATCTTGGCGCAATATTGCATTCACTGGAGGGCTGGCACTCCTTGTAGTCTTTGGAACAGCGGGTTGCGGGAAGTCGGAGTCCGCTTCGTCTTCGGCAAAGGATACGATTACCATCGCAACCAAAGGCTTCGCGGAATCCGATATCCTGGCCAATGCGATTAAGTTGCTGATCGAGGATAATACGAAGCTGAAAACGAACGTGACGACTCTAGACAATAACCTGCTGTGGAAAGCGATCGATGCGGGGGACGTCGATACCTATGTTGAATATACCGGCACGGCGCTGCTGAATATTCTGAAGGCCAAGCCCGAATATGATCCGCAGAAAGCCTACGACGTCGTCAAGCAGCAACTTAAAGAGAAGAACCACATTGATGTGCTTGACCAAATTGGCTTTAACGATACGTATGCACTTGTGCTTCGCAAAGAGATCGCGAATAAGCTGAACATCAAAACCACTTCGGAACTGGCGGCGCACGCGGGTGAAATCGTCTTCGGCACGAGCCAGGAATTTTTGAAGCGCGAAGATACTTGGCCTCTCTTAGAGAAGGTATACGATCTAAAATTCAAAGAGATCAAAACGATTCAAAACAATTCACTTGGCTACAAGGCGATTGAGCAAGGGATTATCGACGTCACGGACGTATATACGACCGACAGCAAGATTCCTACAGCAGATTTCATCGTACTCGATGACGATAAGCATGTTTTCGTGCCGTATTATGCCATTCCGGTCATTCGCGAGGCGACTTTGGAGAAACATCCCGAATTGAAGGACATTATTAATAAGCTTGCTGGAACGATCGATGATGCAAAGATGCAGAAGCTGAACGGTGAAGTGGAGCTGAAGAAGCGTCCAGCCAATGATGTAGCGAAGGAATGGCTGCAGAGCGAAGGTTTGCTCAAAAAATAAAAGGGGGGCAGAATGCATGAGCAAGAAACAACGTCAAATGGCGCTTGGCGCCATGATGTATTTCCCGGCTGGCGAGCATATCTCCAGCTGGCGACATCCGGAAGCGGACGCCGCCGGCCTGATGGATTTCAACTATTATAAACACATCGTACAGACGGCGGAGCGCGGCAAATTCGATATGTTCTTTTACGCGGATGAGTTATACGTGTGGGATCGTTTCGAATCCGGCGTTGCGCAATCGAACAGCATTCGGCCGGAACCGTTTACGCTGCTCTCGGCACTAGCAGCGGTCACAAGCCGGATTGGGCTGGCTGCAACGGTATCGACGACCTACAACGAACCTTATCATGTTGCCAGAAAGCTGGCTACGCTGGACCACTTGAGCGGAGGCCGTGCGGGATGGAATATCGTCACCTCGCAAACTGACGAAGAAGCTCGTAATTTTGGGAGGGAACAGCATCCGCAGCATCAAGATCGTTATGGACGTGCCGGGGAATTTGTGGACGTAACCCAAGGATTATGGGACAGCTGGGACGACGATGCGCTGCTATTCGACAAGGCAGGAGGAACATTCGCTGATCCAGCCAAGCTGCACACGCTTCACCATCAATCGGCGAATTTCGCAGTGCGCGGTCCTTTGAATGTATCTCGTCCACCGCAGGGTTATCCGGTTCTGATTCAAGCCGGCGCGTCGGAAGCAGGCAAAGAACTGGCAGCCGCTTCGGCTGAGGTCGTCTTTGCGCCGGGCTCCGCCTTTGGACCGTTCGGCACGGTCGAAGACGGAAAAGCCCTGTATGACGACATCAAGGGCCGCATGGCTAAATATGGACGTTCACGGGATGATCTAAAGATTTTACCGGGTGTGCTGCCGATTATCGGCAGAACGGAAGAAGAAGCAAAAGAAAGACTCGCTGCCGTTGACGAGTTGACGCCGGAGCGCCTTGGTGTGGATCTGCTCTCGCACTACTTAGGACGCGATATCTCCGGCTATCCGCTGGACGAACCGCTCCCTTACGTACCCCAATTGGAAGGCTTTAATCAAAGCAAGAGTAATTTGACACGTATCCTGCAGCTGCTGGAACGCGAAGAGCTGACGATCCGCCAGCTTTATAAGCGGGTTAACTCCCGCGGCATAGCAGGCACGCCTTCGCAGATTGCCGATCAACTTGAAGCCTGGTTCCTTGCCGGGGCAGCTGACGGCTTTAACGTCATGTTCCCGCACCTGCCAGGCGGCTTGGACGATTTCGTCGATCTCGTCGTGCCGGAACTTCAGCGGCGTGGCCTGTACCGACTTGACTATACGGGCACGACGCTCCGTGACCATCTTGGGCTGAAGCGTCCCGAAAGCCGATACGCCAATGTCCGATCCCAATCAAAGAGGTGAACCCCCAATGACGGTACATGCAAACGAGAATCGAATCGAGGCTGCACGAGGAAATAAACTGCGCTGCAAAGGATGGCGCCAAGAGGCGCTGTTGCGCATGCTTGAGAACGTGCTGGAAAATGGGGAGAACCAGAGGGAGTTGATCGTGTATGCTTCGCTTGGCAAAGCGGCCCGCGACTGGCCGGCTTACCATGCGATTGTGGACACGCTGAAGCAACTGGAGGAGGGGGAAACTCTCGTCATCCAATCCGGCAAGCCAATCGGCATCTTTCGCACGCACAAACTGGCGCCGCTCGTCGTTATGGCCAACTGCAACCTAGTCGGCCGCTGGGCGACAAGCGAGCATTTTTATGAACTGCAGGAGAAGGGCTTGATCGTCTGGGGAGGCCTTACCGCAGCCGCCTGGCAGTATATCGGGTCGCAAGGTGTTATACAGGGCACTTATGAAATCTTTCAAAGCATTGCCAGGCTGCATTTCGACGGCAGCTTGCGCGGCAAGTTTATCTTGACGGCGGGACTAGGAGGCATGGGCGGTGCACAGCCGCTAGCAGGAACAATGGCCGAAGCTGCCATTCTATGCGTGGAAGCGGACGAAGCGCGTATCGACAAACGCCTTGCGAGCGGATATTTGCAGCGCAAAACGTCCAATCTCGATGAGGCGCTGCTCTGGATCGGCGAAGCGGTGACTCATGGCGTCAGCCTGTCGGTCGGCTTGCTTGGCAATGCCGCTGACGTTTATCCGGAACTGCTTCATAGAGGCATTGTGCCGGATATTGCGTCGGATCAAACCTCTGCGCATGATTTGCTTTACGGATATATTCCGAGCGGTTATACACCTGAGCAGACGGCGACCGTTCGAACTAATAACCCCGAAAGACTGAAGGACGACGCTGGCCGGTCCATTGCCGCGGAAGTCCGCGCTTTGCTGGGATTTAAGGAACGGGGGGCCATTGTTTTCGATAACGGCAACAACCTTCGTACCCAGGCAAAGCTGTACGGCGTCGAAAATGCCTTTGACATTGATATTTTCACGGAAGCATTCCTGCGCCCGTTGTTCGCGCGAGCGATCGGGCCTTTCCGTTGGATTGCCTTAAGCGGTGATCAGGGCGATATCGCAAAAATTGATGATTATATTCTTCAAGCCTTCGGCAACAACGAAATCGTTGCAAATTGGATCCGGTTGGCGAAAGTCCATGTTCCAGTGGAGGGATTGCCCGCCCGCATCGGTTGGTTCGGCCACGGGGACCGGACGAAGCTTGCCCTTGCTGTAAATACGATGGTTCGGGAAGGCAAGCTATCGGGCCAGTCGCTTTCTCGCGTGATCATTTGGACGCCGGGGCGATGGCGCATCCCAATATTATGACGGAACGAATGAAGGACGGCAGTGACGCAATCGCTGATTGGCCGCTGCTAAATGCCATGATGAGCTGTTCATCCATGGCTGATCTGGTCGCGATTCATTCCGGCGGCGGTGGATACGCTGGTTATATGACGAGCGCGGGCATCACGGTCGTCGCTGACGGTTCCGAATTCGCGGACGAGCGGCTTCGTACTTCGTTGACTAACGATACGACTCTTGGGGTGCTTCGATACGCGGACGCCGGCTACTCGGAATCCAATGACGAAATTCAAAACAAAGGCATCCGTCGCATCGCGACGGAGCAATATGGAGGTTATCTGAATGCGTGAATTGACACATGAAGACGTCGTGGCGGCGGTAAGAGGCGGTTCCGTCTTTGCCTCCGGCGGCGGAGGTTGGGTGGATCATGGTCTTGAAATTGGCGGGGCTGCCGTCGCCCTTGGCAGGCCTAAGCTTGTATCGGTCGACGAGCTGCCGGAGGACGCCATCGTGCTGACCTGCACGGCAATCGGCGCTCCGGCCGGCACGGATTGGCAGATGCTCGGAAAGGATTATATTAAAGCCGTTCAACTGGTTCAGGAGCGTTACGAAGGCAAAATCGTCGGCGTCATGACTCCGCAAAACGGCATGTCCAGCAGCATTAACGGATGGCTCCCCGCAGCGGCGCTTGGCCTCGTCGTTGTCGACGCGACCGGTGACATCCGTGCCCATCCTACGGGTAAGATGGGTTCTCTCGGACTTGCGTCCCGAATCGACTTCGAAACGATTCAAGCCGTAGCTGGCGGTAAGCCGGATAGCGGGACGTACATCGAGCTGGTGACGACCGGAACCCCGGCTAAAACCTCCAATATCCTGCGAACGGCAGCTGATATGGCAGGCGGGTTCATCGCCGCAGCCCGTCATCCGTTGCCGGCTAGCTATATTAAGGAACACGCGGCTATCGGCGGCATTTCCATCGCAATCGAATTGGGCCGCAGGATTCTGGATGCCGAAGCAAGCGGCGCGGATGCCGACGGCATCCTGAAGACGATTGAAACGCATACGGGCGGCTTGTTCATTGGCCGGGGTAAGGTATCCCGGAAGAACGTCCGCTATTCAGGCGCGTTCGATATAGGCACGATCGAGATCGACGTGCAGAATGAGGGCGGATTGACGCTGCATGTCATGAACGAATATATGGCAGTCGTCGATAACCAAGGGATTCGAAAGAGCACGTTCCCCGATGTTATCACGACCTTCTCACTGGAGACCGGCAGACCTGTCAGCGTCGGCCATATTGAAGAAGGCAAGGATATCGGCGTCTTCGTTATCGACAAGTCGCTCATCCCGCTAAGCTCCAGTGTCAAAGACCCTAGCGTCTATCCAGAAGTAGAACTGGCGCTTGGTATCGAGCTGTACCGCCATGCATTCCCGGAGACGGAGAAGGCGCATGTCTGACGTACTGCGCCTGGATGGTAGCAGCCTTTCGATAGCAGACGTTTATCAGGTTGCATACGGCGGGAGGAAAATCGACATCGCCGCGTCTGCTTGGGAACGAGTGAGCGCGGCGCGTCGACTAATCTTTGAATTAGCCGATCGGGATGTCCCCGTGTACGGATTGAACCGAGGCGTGGGCTGGAACAAAGATAAAACCATCGAAGCGGTTTTCTTCGAGCGCTTCAACCGCAATTTAATTCGTTCCCACTCCGCGGGAATCGCGCCTTATGCTTCCGAGCCCGAGGTCCGGGCAGTTCTGCTCGCAAGATTGAATGCTTTATTGGTTGGTTGCTCTGGCGCGGATCCAACCGTCGTGTTACGGTATGCGGAATGTCTGAATCGACGCATTCATCCGGTACTCCCGCTGCGCGGATCCGTTGGTGCAGCGGATATCACGACGCTTGCCCATATCGGGCTTGCATTCATAGGGGAAGGGGAAGCCGATTACGAAGGCCGCCGACTTCCCGCGTTGGAGGCGCTGTCTGCTGCGGGATTGACGCCGCTTACACTCGGGCCGAGGGACGGGCTCGCTATCGTCAGTTCCAATGCGCACGCGGCTGGAACGGGGGCACTCGTCTTGCATGAGATCGGCGAATTGTTGGAGCTGGCGGATATCGTATATGCCTTATCGCTAGAAGGTTTACGCGGTAATGTCAGTCCTCTGGAGGAAGGCGTTCATCGCGTTCGACCGTATCCCGGTCAGCTGCGAAGCGTCGCCCGCTTGCGGTCGGCACTGCAAGAAAGCGATATATGGCAGCACTATAATCCCGAATCGCTGCAGGATCCGCTGAGCTTCCGCGATGCTTGCCATATCCATGGCGCAGCATACGATGCGCTTGACTACACATCCAAGCAGTTGGAAATCCAGTTAAACGGCTCGGATGATAATCCGTGCGTGCTTGTGGACGAGGGCCGCATCGTCTCCTGCGCGAATTTCGAAGCGGTCTCATGGACGCTCGGCTTCGAGATGCTTGGCAGTGCCCTGCATCATGTATCCCGGGCCGCGTGTTATCGGATCATCAAGCTCGGTACGCCTTCCTTTACCGGCTTAACCCGGTTTCTGACACCAAACGAAGCTTCCTCAATCGGCTATTGCACCGCGCAAAAAACCGCAACATCCCTCGACGCGGAAATCCGACATCTATCCAATCCGGCATCTGCCGATTATTTTGCGCTTGCAGGCGAAATCGAAGATCACGCGGCCAATTCGCCTTTCGTCGTGGCAAAGACGAGGGAGATCCTCGACCGGATGCGTTGGATTATCAGCATCGAGGTGCTGCATGCCGCGCAGGCGGTTGATCTGCGCAATGCCGCCTCCGGTAAGTCTGTGCTTGGCAGGGGGACACGCGCGATTCATGCAGCTCTTCGAGAACAAGTATCGTTTCTCGCGGAAGACCGCAACATCAGTAAAGATATAGAAACCGCCTACGCTATGATTAAAAACGGAGAAATGCTTGAAGCGGCAAGAGAGGCATTCGCTGCTAGTATATAAAGGAGATGTGAACAATGGTACATTTTGATCCGCAATGGTCGCTTCGGGATATCGGAGGCGAAGATTGGCAAATTCGGGCGGAGCGGAGCCCACGTTGGATCCGTGTGAAGTTCGGCGATATTTTTATCGCCGATAGTAAGCGTGTACTGGTCGTAACGGAAACCGGCAAGCTGCCGGTCTATTATTTCCCGAAATCCGACGTGCGAACGGATCTGCTGCTGGAATCGCCGGAGCGCGAATTGGACCCCAATAAAGGAGAAGCGACGTATTTGCATGTTGATACGGGTCATGACTTCATCGAACGGGCTGCCTGGACATATTCGACACCGACAACGAAAAGCTTGCTGCTGGCCGACTATATCGCTTTTGTTTGGAAGAAAGCCGACGCCTGGTATGAGGAAGAAGAGGAGATATTCGTCCACGCTAGGGATCCGTATACACGTATTGATGCTTTACCGAGCTCTCGCCATGTGCAAGTATGGGTGGGAGGGCAAATCATTGCGGATAGCCGTAATTCGGTCATTCTCCTAGAGACTGGACTGACGCCACGCTATTATTTGCCCAAGGAGGACATCGCCTTCGAATATCTTATCCCGTCAGAGACGATCACACGATGTCCATACAAAGGTCTCGCCACCTACCACACAGTAAGCGTCGGCGACAATGTCTACAAGGACGTTGTCTGGCAATACGAGAATCCACTGCCCGAAGTGCATGAAATTGCCGGCAGGTACAGCTTCTATAATGAGGCCGTCGATGCGATCATCATCGATGGCGAGACATGGGTTCTGCGTGGAGAAGATCGTCTTGCTTACGGAAACATTGGCAAGACCAATGCGTAACCGTTTATCACGAGGGATGGCGGAATGATGAGAAATGAGCGTCGTTCGGCAGTACTGGCATTGCTCGGCACATCCATCTCGTGGGGGTTCAGTTACGTAATTAGTGCCCAACTACTTCAATCCTTCTCTCCGATGGGGCTGTCTTTCCTTCGAATGGCGCTAACCTGGTTTTGGATCGTGATGATCCTCTACCGTAAAGACGGAGCAACGCGATTATCTCTTCAAACAGGGCTGCTCTTGCTGATGTCTTCGGCATTCGGAACGTTGCTTCAACAGCCGCTCTATTTTGAGGGACTTCGTTTGTCCACGGCTGCAAATGCTTCATTGATCTATGCTGCGGCTCCTCTAGCTGCTATTTTCCTTGAGAGACTGACGCTGAAGACGCGTCTGACTTCTATTAAGCTGATTGGCGGAATCATCGGCTTGGCGGGGGTTGCGATCATTGTTGGTATCGGGGATGATCGTCTACGTCTTACCGCTGGAGACGGGCTGTTATTTTTTGCAATGCTAGGGATGACCGCCGGCATGATGTTTACGCCTGTTCTAGCAAAAAAGATGTCGCTAAGCACCATAAACCTGTATTCGGGTGGTATCGGCATGCTTATGATGGCTCCTGTTGCGGGGAGCGAAGCCTATGCGGGAAGATTGTTCGTTTCAAGCCAATCGACATCTTGGATACTATTGATTCTGCTTGCCTTTATTACAGCCATTTCCGGCATTTGGTGGACAAAGGGAGTGGCGGAGGCTGACCGGGAACAGCTGCAATATTTATGAATTTACCTCCATTTATCTCGCTCATCGCGGGCCATTGGATTATCGGTGATCCGATCCGACACGTCCAACTGTGGGGAGGGGCTTTGGTCTTGCTAGGAGTATTCACTTCAACTGGCTTGCCGCTGCTTAAGCCGGATTTGAGTAAAACCACTGATCTGTAAATAGAGATCCTAATCGCGAACATTTGTAATCTGCCGGTGAAAATATACATCGGCAGATTTTTTGCTTTAGGCATTGTTCTTGGAAAAGAGAATCGAAAGTCGCACAGAACACTTTACAAAATAAGGAATTGACATTAATATCTCAAGAATAAGGAAATCAAAGATATAAGTGAATGAGGAGGTACTACCGATGATCGAAGAAGAAACGCTGCTCTGTGCAAAGTCTACACTATAAACAACGGCGGTTGTTTGTATAGAGCAAGAGATATGAATTTAATAAACCGCCAATGTATTAGGTAGCAAGAACGTTTATAGTGATAGGCTTTGCCCCTTGTGTAATGAAATCTATTACGAAGGAGTGCAGCGACTATCATGAAATATGTTAAAGCAGAAACGGTCTTGCCGGAGCAGCTGCTGCGGGAAGTTCAGAAATATATGAATGGCGTCATGATGTATGTACCAAAGCCAGAGGGCGACCGTATAGGCTGGGGCGTCAAATCCGGCGGAAAGCGGAAGCTTGATCAACGTAATGGTAAGATTCGGGAGTTATTCTCGCAAGGAGTGACGATTGACCAGCTCACCGAGCGTTTTTATCTATCCTGCGACACGATTAAGAAAATCGTATATGCAAGAACGAAATAGAAGATAACGTTAAGCCGCATTGGACCTGCTCCGAAGCGGCTTTCATTTTAGGTCAAGAATGGGTTGAACGGTTTGTTGCCTATTCTTAGGCGGGAACGGTCGGTAGAATAACAAATGTTCCCCGTTAATTCGTTGAACTTCAGTGTAAAAAGGAGGGGAGAAGGATCAAACAACATGAATTTAAACGGAGCAATCGTCAACGTGCCGGGGTTGTCTGGTTTACCGGTTTGTCCGGTTCTGGCAAGACAACAGTTTGTCATCATGTGGAGAAGTTATTAATAGATCGCGGGTATCATTGCGCTCTGCTCGATGGAGATAAACTGCGGGCAGGACTAAATACTGATCTTGGTTATACGGAAGCGGATCGCACTGAAAACTTGCGACGTGCAGCAGAGGTAACCGCGATGTTCTTAGATGTTGGCTTTATCGTGCTGGTGCCGATGATTACTCCGACAGAGGCAATGCGAACGCGAATTCGTAAGCGTTTCCATGCGGAGTCTTACGCTGAAGTGTATGTGCGATGCTCGCTTGATACATGTGAACAGCGGGATCCGAAAGGGCTGTACCGTAAAGCTCGGGAAGGACTAATCCATGATTTTACGGGGATTGATTCACGTTATGAACCGCCGAAGAAGCCGGAGCTAATCCTTGATACTGAGCATTGGTCAATCGAGCAATGCGCACAGCAGCTCGTCGAATTTATTGAACGAAAGTATTCCATTTACAAGAAGGAGTAAAGAATCCGATGAAAAAACCAACGCAAAGCTATACGATTTGGTTCTCACAGCGTACGGGCAGTACGCTTCTTAATAATGCGCTTGCTTCGACAGGCGTAGCGGGTAATCCGGCAGAATGGCTGCATTATGAATGGAATGATCCTGCATCGTATAATCGAGAAAAGCTAGAGAATATATGGCAGCATGGTATGACGCCAAATGGTATCTTCGGTATCAAAATCGGCTATGAACAGCCATGGATCGATGCGTTCCGTAAAATGTTCAACTTGTCATCCGAAGCATCAAGCGCAGAGGTGTGGAGTGCTGCTTTCCCGAACTGCAGCAAACATATTTTCATGACCCGCCGCAACAAAGTAAGGCTTGCCGTATCATGGTGGAGAGCCATCGTTTCCGATGAATGGCATCGAAGCGCTGGCACACAGCCGAAGGAATGTAACCTGGCAGACCAATATAATTATGACGCGATTCATCATCTCATTCAGGAAAGTGTCATGCTGGAAGCCGCACTTGAAGACTTCTTCACGAAGAACGGGATCTCGCCAATGACAGTTGTATACGAGGACTTCATTCAGGATTATGAAGGTACGGTCTTGAAAGTGCTTGCGTATCTCGGAGTTCAGACTGAAGGCGTAAAGGTAGTGCCGCCAGCTTTGGATAAGCTCGCGGATGAGTATGCAGAGCAGTGGGTACAGCGTTACCGTTCAGAAAGCCAGAAGGGTTGGACGAATATAAGATGGTAGTTGGCAAAGGGAAATGTTCGTTTCAATGATTGACTTGGTTAGAGCGCTAACGTAAAATTTTAATATGTTAATTTCAGGGAATACACTTCCTTCAAAGTAAGGGGATGATTTATCAATGAATCATCAGCTTGAATGTCCAGTTGAGACACTTATTCATGTTTTAGGCGGTAAATGGAAGCCCTTGATTTTATGGCATTTGATTGAATCCAAGAAGAGATTCAATGATCTGGAAAAACTTATACCCGATGCTTCCCAAAAAATGCTCTCGCAACATCTCCGTGACTTGGAACAAGAAGGCATAGTCGATAGAACGGTCTACCCAGCCGTCCCTCCAAAAGTAGAATATTCCCTTAGTGAATATGGCAAAACATTGATTCCTGTAGCAGAAGTTATGTGTGCTTGGGGAGAAAATCATAATAAGCGGAAATATGAAGAGTCCGCGTCATAAAGCTGTTTACATCCAAACAAAAGCTGCCACAGGATTCCGGGCGGCTTTTTTGTCTGCTTTCAGTCGTACTCCTCATGCTTACTTTTATGTAAGTACCCTACTTTAAAGTGGGTTCTTAACATCATTTTGAATCGATGCTAAGCTTGAGTTATCCAAATATTGGGCCTATTCAAGAGGAGGAACGAACAATGAAAATTATTGTTTTTGGTGCGACAGGGAATACAGGGAAGAGATTGTTGGCACAAGGGATAAAAATGGGGCATGAAATGACAGCGTTTGTGCGAAATTCTGAGAAGCTCTATGCTCAACTAAGTGAACATTCCGCAATGCATGTGAAAGTGATCGTGGACGATATTATGGATCCGGTGAGCGTCGCTAAGGCGCTTGCGCATCAAGACGCGGCTATTATTGCAGCCGGCCATGCTGGCCAGGGAGATGAGTTTGTTCGTATCGTTGATAACATTATAAGCCAATGTGAAATCCAGCCTAGTTTCTCTGGGCGGGTATGGATAATGGGAGGAGCTGGCCTCTTGGATATTCCATATACAGAATTTATCGGCAACAATTTACCCGGTTTTCCACCTGAGTATAGGAATCACAACCGGAATTTCGAAAGGCTGCAACAGACTCATCTCGACTGGTCCATTATGTGCCCGGGAACAATGATTAATTCGATAGAGCAACCGGATGAGGTTCGTCTATATGCAACGGCGGAAACTTTGCCCATCCCAATTCCGGAGACGATCAAGGACTTTTCCGAAGCAGATATAGCCGGTTACTTGTTCAGCCGGTTCCAGGAGCTCAATGTTGCTTATGAAGATGTTGCAGCATTCATGCTGGACCATCTTGAGCTCGAAGGAGCTTTTGCAAGGAAAAGGGTCGGTCTAGCCTATGATCATGATCATAAAGATCGTTAAACCCTATTAGAAAGATATAATGTATGCACTAAATTGCAGGTTTATAATAATAGCTATACAATGGAAGTCGCATGCAATGCGGCTTTTTTGTTTTGTGTAGAAGTTCTTAAATCTACAGTTAAACTACAGATTACTTTGTTATCTTTTTCAGGAGGAAGATTTATGGACATAAGAATTCTACTCGTCGAGGATAATGAGCACTCGGACGGCGTTCTGTTTTGGTTGAACTTGTCAAAGATGTAATAAAGGAGACTTTTATGATTACGCGAAAACGAATAGAAACCGTATTTTTCCACGGTGTTTTCATCTGTTACATCATTTTATTAATGAAAATATTGTTCTTATCGAGAGTTTCGATTTGGGAGATATTTAATAGCCAAAGGACTATAGTTAGGTCAGTCAATCTCATTCCTTTCTATAGCATAAGTGAATTCATCTCGGGCAGTACTGCCAATTTAAAAAGATTTGCTTTTGCTAATGTGGTTGGCAATATACTTCTTTTCATTCCGCTTGGCGTATATTTGCCATTATTCAAGAGCAACAAAAGAGGGACAATCATTCTGTTGTTTATATTTTTAATCAGTTTATTTGCCGAAATCATTCAGGGGCTGCTAGGCATTGGAATTGCAGATATAGATGATATCATTCTAAATACTTTAGGCGGATGGATTGGTATTCTGTGGTTCAAGTTGTTACTACTTCTATTACGAGATAAAAAGAGAGTTCGAACTGTAATCGCAGTGCTAGCCGCCATCGTAGGAATACCGGTCACATACTATTTATTGTTCATGATAAAAATTAAACTTTGAATGATTTCGCTTTGGAATCATTATACGGAAGGTTGCAAATATATTTTTTTTCAAGAAGAAGCCGGCAGCTAGCGCTTTAGCTGCGGGCTTCTTCTTGCAATAATCGAGTTAAGCGCGCTTACGCGCTGATCTTTCTTGCGCGAGCCTCCTTAGCTGCCCGGGAAGCCGCGCCGATGCGGAAGTAACCAAAGGCCGCAGCCGACATAAGCGCGGCGATGGCGACGCCGGCGGCGCCGATCCAGGTGACGGCAGTCAGCGAAGCGCCTTCTACGACAACGCCGCCGATACCCGCTCCGGCAGCCATGGCCAGCTGCACGACGGAGCTGTTTAGGCTAAGCATGATGCTGGTTGCTTCGGGAGCGAGCGAGATCAGGTGATACTGCTGCGTAGGGCCCGACGACCAGGCAGAAAAGGACCAGAGCATAAGCAGCGGGAACATCAGCAACGGCGAATGCGCGGCGAACGAAATCACGACCAGCCAGGCTGCGTGGAACAGCATGCCAGTCACAAGAGTGCGTTTGAATCCCCAACGGTCGGTGCCGAAGCCGCCCAGCTTGGATCCAATCAGACTGGCGATACCGAATGCGAGCAAAGCGATGCTGACATATTTCTCGCTCATGCCCGTAATATCAAGCAGGAAGGGGGAAATATACGTGTAGGTGATGGAATAGCCTCCGAGCCAGAAGAACGTAATGCCAAGCGCGATGACGATTTTCGGATTCTTAAGCAGCTTCAGCTGATCGCGCAGCGGTACCGGCTGTTCGCCATCCGTTTGCGGAATCGCGAAGGCGATGAGCAGCAGCGCCAGCAGTCCGAGCAGTCCAATGCCTCCGAAAACCACCTTCCAGTCATAGGCCGAAGCAACCAGCCGACCAAGCGGTACTCCGACGATCAAGGCCGTACTAAAGCCCATGACAAGCGTCGCGATGGCACTGCCCCGCTTCTCCTCGGGTGCGAGCTTCGCGGCGACCGTTAGCGCCGTGACGACGAATACGCCGCTGCTGAGCGCTACGATAACGCGGGAAACAATGAGGGCGCCGAATCCGGAGAACAAGTAGGCCGCGACGTTGCCAACGATAAATACCGAGAGCGCATAGAGCATCAGCCTTTTGCGGTCGACTTTGGCGGCGGCTGCCATCAGGAATGGCGTCCCGAACCCGTAAGCCAGGGAGAACACGGTAATCAGCTGGCCTGCTGCTGCGACCGAGACGCCGATATCGTCGGATACTTTATCTAGAATGCCGGCAATGATGAATTCGGATGTACCGACAAGAAAGCTGACTAAAGCCAGCATATATATTTTCAAATTATAAGACAAACGTTCCAGCTCCTTATCCGTATCTCTCTATATAATAATTTTATATTTCTAAATATATCGAAACAATGGGCAAAAAAATACTACCCCAGAAGATACGGGGCGTACTTCAGCGCGACTTCTTTATTAATACTGTAATAAATGTAAGTGCCGTCTTTGCGCAACGTGAGCAGGCCGCATTCCGTAAGCTGCTTCAAGTGATGAGACAACGTGGAACCGGCAACGGACTCCAGTTTGCTGCTGATATCGGAGCAGCAGAGATTCATCTCTTCCGTAAGAAGCATCGCTATTTTGATCCGGGTCGGCTCTCCGAGTGCTTTGTAGACTTTCACTGCCTGTTTGACTTCCTCGTTATCCTCGACCATGGGTTTTCACCGCCTTTGCAAATGTATTTCGAAAACTATGGAAACAACAATAACATAATCCGGCATCCGTTGTAAATGGCCGATTCGAGTTTCCGTCATCTTTTTTTATTCCGATTCGCGCAAAAACTGTTCAAATTTTGGACATCGCTTTGTTCATTTAGCTCTTTCTAGGAGATTGTCCCCGTGCTAGACTGAAATACTAGAAGAGAGGAGCTAACGTCACGATGAAGTATAAACGAATGAAACGATACGCAGCGGCGATCATCGCTATGTTGGTCATCCTGTTGGCAGGCTGCAGTCTTGGAACAAAGCCATCATCAAGTCCATTCCTGAATGATCTGACTGTCTCGATTGAGGACACTCCAAACAGCGGCGACACCACCGCCCACGAATACAAATTGGAGATTAAAAATTCGGACGGCAACTTGGTAGATGTCGACCGTGTTCGAATTCATCTTTCCATGTCGATGCAAGG
Source organism: Paenibacillus sp. MMO-177 (assembly GCF_037147795.1). Classification (NCBI taxonomy): domain Bacteria; kingdom Bacillati; phylum Bacillota; class Bacilli; order Caryophanales; family Paenibacillaceae; genus Paenibacillus; species Paenibacillus sp. MMO-177. The sequence goes on from NZ_JBBCUR010000002.1 coordinate 390,679, forward strand.
CATGAATCATAAAATGAAAGAGCAAATGGAGAGAAGCGGATTAGGAGAATACCATACCAAGGTTTATCTCCCAATGAACGGAGAGTGGAAGGCGATTATTTCGCTGAAGAAAGACAACCATGAGAGAAAGATTGGCCTACAGCTATAAAGTCCATTACTGATGATCGGATGAACATAATAGAATAACATCAAAAAAAACCGCATAGATTGCGGTTTTTTTGATGTCGGATGACAAGAATCGTCCTGCCCGCCGAAAAACATAAATTCCAGTTTTGCTGGTCAAGCTATCAGAAAAGTTAAAAAAGGTGGATAGCAATGACTCGATACCGATTTCAAGTTTGGGTCGCACTGATCATTTTAATTTTCGCCCAAACATTCATGCCGATACATATCCAAGCAAGCCCAGCGCTGCCAATCGTCAAAGAGATCGGTCTTATTACGATTGAAGTATTCCCGCAGCGACATCGGCTTGTCGTTTATTTGGACCATATACCTTACAAAAGCTTTCAAGTGGCAGTTGGCAATCCTTCCACGCCAACTCCCGTAGGAGAATATATCGTCACCTATAAAGGAAAAAATTGGGGACCTTCATTTGGTACCCGTTGGATCGGATTGAATGTACCTTGGGGAGCGTACGGAATCCATGGCACCAACAAGCCATATTCCATAGGCCAACATGCCAGCCACGGCTGTATTCGAATGCGAAACCGGGATGTCGAGGAATTATATGAAATAGTCCCTGTCGGTACGAAAGTAACCATATTCGGCCATGTGCTTGGAGAAGCCAATGAGGAACCGAGATGGATAAGCGAAGGGGACGTTGGTGCTGACGTACAGCTCGTTCAAAACAGATTGCAAAGCGCGGGATATTTCCACGGTCAATGTGACGGAAAGTTCCGAGCTTCGACCACATCAGCGCTTAAAAAATTTCAACGCGAGAACGGTCTAATCCCGAATGGTGTCGTAACTCCGAAAGAGTACGAAAAACTCGGCCTGTTAGAATGAAGTTAACCCGCATTTATTTGCTAGTATCCTGACTAAAGCTTAATCGAGCGCGGCTTCTGCTTGCCGCTGCCGTTCGGCTGCGAGCTTGCAACAGAGGGCTGCGCTTGCCCGCCTGCAAGCGCAGCGTTAACCTCTCCGCCTAAAATGATAATATTGGAGCTAATGTACAGCCAGATCAACAGGATGATTATACCGCCGATGCTTCCGTACGTTTTGGAATAGTTGCCAAAGTTGTTAATATAAAATTGGAATAGCAGCGAGGATGCAATCCAGCCAAAGGTCGCAAACAGAGCTCCCGGAACGGCGGTTTTGAAACGAATTTTGCGGTTGGGCACAATCCAGTAGAGCAGCGAGAAAACAACAATCATGAAGGAAATGGGGACGACGTATTTCAATATACCCCAGATGAGCTCGAAGCCTACGGGAGAATCGAACCAATCGAATAGAAATTCACCGATTACCTCTCCGAAAATAAGCAAAACGATCGCCAGCAAAATGGTAAGGGCTAACAGAACCGTCGCCGCGAGCGAGATCGCTCTCAACTTCCAGAAGGGGCGGTTCTCTTCGACATCATAGGCTTTATTAATACCTTTGATGACCGCATTAACACCATTGGACGCTGACCAAAGCGTTGTGATCATACCGATTGATAACAGCGTGCCCCTGCTGTTGTTCGTTACCTCCTGCAAAATGCCTTGAATCGCTTCTTTCGTTTGCTCCGGCATCAGGCGAATTAGCTCAAGGGCGACACTGTCTCCGGACAACTGGACAAAACTCATCAAGCTCACCACAAATATAAGAAACGGAAAAAATGACAAAATAAAATAATACGTAAGCTGCGCTCCTAGAGCAGGAACATCGTCATCACGAAAACGGCTGTACACATTTTTGAAAAATGGGATAATAGTCGAAACTCGCTTCATTGTTCTCACTCCTCTTATTTAGAAGGTAAACAAGAGAAGCCTACCTTTAAACAGGAGTTAGTGCCTAAAGCATGGCCAGAGAATGCTCGAGGATACGCTTGTGATATTTGCCAGATGACGTCGTTATGAGGTCTCTGGTTTTTTGTCGTTGGCGAAAAAGTCGAAATATTTTATAAAACCCCTTGAAGATGGAAATAATTAGATGGTCCAAGATTTCTGCACAAACCGGACGAAAGATCATGATCGCTGCATAACCTTAATTTCTCCGGAGGAACCATTTATGCCTACCACAACCGAACAACTTAGAGAGCGCGCGCACGAGCTAGCGCTCCAGCAACAGATCAAGGCCACAGCCGGCAGGTCCGGTTATATAAAAAAACAATTCGATGCCGACATCGCAAGTATCCGAGCTTTCGTCGCTTTGCTGCAGGACGAACCGGCCGGCTGCGGCCAGCAAGCCGAGGAATGGCTGCTCGACAATGCGGAGTTTATCGAGGAACAAGCACTTAACATGAAGATGCATTTGTCCGAGTCATCTCTTATCCATTTGCCAGGGCTGCGCGGAAAAGAACGATTGCGTATCCACGCGCTCTGTTTGGCGTATCTAGATCAAGTGGATGGTATCCTCGACGAGGGAACGCTTCTGGCTTTCCTAGGAGCTTACCAGGAAATATCCGTGCTGACGCTGGCTGAGACCCGATTGATACCGATCATGCTCAAGGTCTCGCTTATTGGGAAAATTGCCGAAACCATGGCATTGGTACGGGAAAGGCGGGAAGTGTGCAGTCAGGTTCTACAGCTGCTGAGGCAGATAGAACCGGCTGGACTAAGTGCCGAAACGATTGGCACGACGATGGAGCAAGCAGGCCAAACCATCCCATTGTCCGGCCCATGGGTTGCGCATCTCATCTGCCATTTAAGGGAATGGTCAGGCGATTCGGCTGTTGTACGGGAATGGCTCGTTTGTACGTACGAGAACGGGTCGGACGATCTTGACCGAATCGTCACGTACGAAGCCAAGCTCCAAGCCGCCTATCAGTTAAGGGCAGGCAACCTTATTACGAGCCTGCGCAGCAACGAGCGCAAGGACTGGGTGGAGCTGTTCGAGGCGATCAGTCTGCTCGATCGCACGATGCGAGAGGATGCGACGGGGCTTTATCCCCGCCTGGATACATCCAGCAGGAATGAGATCTTGAACCGCATTGAGGATATCGCAAGACGCCTGCGAGTGCCTGAGAGTCTAGTCGCGCAGCAATCGCTCGAGCTTGCCAAGCAAGCGTATGAAAGCGGCCATGCGAATCCGTCACTTATAACGGAGAATACGTCTCCGGGAAGCGAGCATCCGAACGAAGGACTGACGCGTCAAGCGTTTGCCGCGTTTTACGTCTTCGAACCGGCAGGAGTAAAGCGCTTGGTTCAAGCGTTAAAGCATTGCAGCAAGCCGCGGAATATACCGTTCAACGGCGTAACCAGAAATGCGCCCAGGAACTATGTTTCCACCATGCTGGCACTGTTCGTTCTGTTTCTGGTCGCCGCTGCGGCTTGGGTCATCGATTGGCATTCGATAACGAACATCGGCGTTGCTGCGGTATTTCTTGCCCTACTATTTCCGGTAAGCGAGTGGGTCATGACCAGCCTGAATTTCGGAATCGAGCGTATCTGCCGGACCAAGCCGCTGCTGCGTTTCGACTATTCGAGCGGGATTGAGGCCGAAGCTGCGACAATGGTTGTCATACCGGCCATATGGTCTACGGTCCAAGAGGTGGAGGAGCTTGCCGACCGGCTCGAGATTCACTTTTTAGGAAATCGGGACCCGAATATTCATTACGCATTGTTGGGCGATTTCGCCGATGCCAGAGAAGAACGCCTCCCCTCGGACGAGTTGCTTATCGCCGCGGCCAAAGCCCGTATCGACCGTCTGAATCGCATGTACGGGGATAACGGCACGACCTTCCATTACTACCAGCGAGTAAGACAGTGGAACCCCGGCGAAAGCAGGTTCATGGGCTGGGAGAGAAAACGGGGCAAGCTGGTCGAATTCGTTGAATTGCTGCGGGGCAGCGGAAATACCAGCTACGAAATCGCGCACGGCGACCAAAAGGTGCTGCCCGATATTCGGTATATCATTACCTTAGACGCCGACACCCAGCTACCGCTCGGAAGCGCGCAGCGGCTGATCGGTACGCTTCATTTTCCATATAACCGGCCTCGCTTAAACAAGGAGGGCACAAGGGTCGTGGAAGGCTATGGCGTCCTGCAACCGCGGATTGGCACCAGCCACGAATCTGCCATGCGTTCCCGGCTAGCCCATTTCTGGTCCGATCCGGGCATCGATCCTTATGCGTTCACCGTCTCCGATCCTTACCAAGACGTGTTCGATACCGGCATCTTTACGGGGAAAGGGATTTTCGACATCAATGTATTCGCACAATTGCTTGGCGAACGCATCCCGGACAATACCGTGCTTAGCCACGATTTGCTTGAAGGCGGATTTCTGCGGGCAGGGCTCGTATCCGACATTGAGCTCATTGAAGAGCATCCGTCCACATTTCTGTCTTTCCAAAAACGGATGCATCGATGGGTACGGGGGGACTGGCAGCTGCTGTGCTGGCTCCGGGTCAAGCTGTGCGACCGGCGCGGAGAGCTGCGGCCAATCGATCTGTCTCTGCTCACCCGGTGGCAGATCATAGATAACCTGCGGCGCAGCCTTCTGCCTATCGCGCTGTTCGTGCTGTTTGCGCTGGCCGTGACCGTTTTGCCCGGATATCCGGTACGCTGGATGGTTTTCTTGTTTCTTACCATGCTGCTTCCCTTAATCAGGCAGCTAGCCAACATGAATCCGGAAGGTACGCAGCCAAAGCACGTGTTGTCGACATTGGTGATTGCCGGCATTGGATTCTGGACGCTTCCGTTTCAGACGGCCGTGTTGATGGATGCGGTCTTCAAAACGTTATATCGCATGACCATAAGCAAGCGCGGGATGCTGGAATGGACCAGCTTCTCGCAGACGGAACGCAGCCAAGACCAGACGCAGCGCAGCATGATTCTCGGCGGCAGGGGAGGCTTCTTATTAATTCTGCTATTCGCGGCCTTGGCCGTCGTCCAGCCGAGCAGACCTCTTATGTGGTTCGGACTGGCCCTTTGCCTCTTCTGGGCGCTTGCTCCGCTAGCCGTGCGCTGGCTGGATCAACCCGTGTTCAAACCGGAGCTGCCGCTTGAAGCGGCCGACTCGGAAAAGCTTCGCAGCCTGGCGAAGGAAATCTGGCAGTTCTACGAGGACTTTGCGGGGAAAGAAGATCACTTCCTTCCGCCGGACAACGTGCAGATCGAGCCTCCGAATGGCGTTGCTCACCGAACGTCACCTACCAATATCGGTTTCCTTTTAACCGCAGCCTTAGCAGCGAGAGAGCTCGGTTTCATCACAACGACAATGCTCGTGGAACGGCTGGAACGTACGGTCGGGGTGATTGAGCGGATGGAGAAGTGGAACGGCCATTTATACAATTGGTACGACACCTCGACGCTGGAGCTGCTTCGTCCGGCTTATGTCTCTACGGTAGATTCCGGCAATTTCGTGGCCAGCCTGATGACCGTCAAGCAGGGGCTGATTCGCTGGCTCCAAGAGGACGGGTGGGGCAAAGGTTCCCGACGGCGGGCGCCAGCCCAAGCAGCTGCCGGTGGGACGGAGTTCGCCATGGAACTGGATCGCATCCAACCGGAGGACATTTACGATGCGCGGCAAGAAGCGCAGCATGCCAAGCAGGATGAACCAGCGACGGCGATGAACGCTTGGATCGGCCAAGGTTATGAGCTTGTCGATCGTTTGGAACGGCTAATCGTTTCAACGGATTTTAGGCAGCTTTACGACGACAAGGCTAAACTGTTCGTGCTAGGCTTTCATGCAGATTCGGGTCAACGGGAAAAGATTCTCTACGATTTGCTCGCATCGGAAGCCAGGCAGACGAGCTTCGTCGCCATTGCGCTCGGTCAAATTTCGGTCTCCCACTGGCTGGCGCTTGGCCGCACGGCCAAGAAGCAGGGCGGCCAAGCCACGCTGATCTCCTGGTCCGGCACCATGTTTGAATACATGATGCCTTGGCTGATCATGCGAACGTATCCGGGCACGGTCTGGGACAGTACCTACCGCGGTGTCGTGCAGCGTCAGATCGAATTCGCCGAAGGACGCAGCGTGCCATTCGGCATCTCGGAATCAGGGTATTACGCGTTCGACTATCAGTTGAATTACCAATATCGCGCCTTTGGCGTGCCGGGGCTAGGTTTTAAACGCGGGCTCGAGGAGGACACGGTCGTGGCGCCATATGCGACAATCATGGCGCTTCCGTTCGCGCTGCGCCAAGGCTTGCAAAACTTGGCGCGTTTGGATCAGCTCGGCATGCGAGGGCAATACGGTTATTACGAGGCGATCGACTTCACCGCAAGACGCATGCCGCAAGGAGAATCCCACAAGATTATCCGCAGTTTCATGGCGCATCACCAAGGCATGAGCCTGCTGACGCTGGCGAACATGCTGGTACCGTCTTGCATGATCAACTATTTTCACGCGGATAAACGCATTCAGGCTGCCGAATTGCTGCTAATCGAACGGATTCCTCCCAAGTCGGCGATCCTGAGTCGAGAGCTGCCGGGCAAGTCGCGCAGCGGCAGCGAAACCAAATCGTCCCAAAACGACCCGCTCCGCGAATTCGCGGCCGTGCCGGCGCCATTGCCTGAGGCGAATGTCCACGGGAACGGTTCGCTAACGACGGTACTGACCGAAACCGGCGGCGGCTTTATCCGGTATAACGGGCTGGATCTGACTCGCTGGCGGGAAGACCCGGTGACGGATCCCTGGGGCAGCTTCATCTATGTTCGCGACGTGGAGAAGAATGTCAGCTGGTCCCCGTCTTATCTGCCATGCCGCAAAAAGACGGAACGCGCAAGCGTGCAGTTTCGGAAAGAGCGCACGACGTTCCTCCGGGAGGATGACGGTCTGTCGACGAAGCTAGAAGTGACGGTATCGGCCGAACATAATGCGGAGCTCCGCCGATTAACGTTAACCAACGCGACGCAGGAAGCGCGAATTATCGAAATAACGACGTATATGGAGCTTGCTATGGCCGCGCACAACGCGGATAAGGCGCATCCCTCGTTCACCAAGCTTTTCGTCCAAACGGAATTTGCCGCGGAAGCACAATGCCTGCTCGCCCGCAAACGCCCGCGCAATGATGGCGAGTCGGCCTTATGGGCATTTCACACGCTTCGGGTTGACGAGGATCAAGGAGAAGCTGAATTTGAGACCGACCGTGCTGCCTTCATTGGCAGGGGACATACGCTTGCCAATCCACGCGGGCTGGATGCCCGGCTAGGAGGCACCTACGGTGCCGTTGCGGATCCGGCGTTTATTATGCGCAGGCGAGTGCATCTAGAGCCTGGAAGGCAGATCAGCCTGATAGCCGTAACGGGTGCGGCCGAGAGCAAAGAACAGGCGCTTGAAATGGTCCGGCAGCTGTCGTCGGCCCATCAAGCAGAACGTACTTTCCAGATGGCATGGACGCGAAGCCAAATCGATCTGCAGCATTTTCACATGAACGAACAGGATGCGTCCGCTTACCAGCTGCTGGCTGGACGGATCCTGATTGCATCGCCGCTGCAACCAGAGCAGGAAGTAAGCATCGCCGCGAACAAAAAAGGCCAGCCGGGATTATGGGCGCATGGCGTCTCCGGCGACAGGCCGATCGTACTTGTGAGCATCGCGGACACGTCGAGCCTGCCGTTCATGAATAAGCTTCTGGTCGGCTATGAATATTTGAGCCGGAAAGGATTGAGCTTCGATCTCGTAATTTGGAACGAGTCCCCAGGGGGCTATCAGCAGGAGCTTCGCGATGCGCTGCAGCGGATTATCGAACGGTACGTGCATAACGGTGGCGCCGGCGTACATATCGTCGCGGCATCCGAGCAATCCAATGAGGACAGGCATCTGTTGTTCGCGGCGGCGCGGCTGCTGCTGCATGCGGAAGGACCAAGCCTGAGAGCCCAACTCCTGCCTCGCGAACCGGAAAGCGCCGAGCTATTACCGAAACTGGCCCCCATTGCTCAACCAAGCAGCTTTTCCGACAAGCCTGCGCGGAACGAGAGCGCGGGTCTGTTCTTCAACGGGTATGGTGAATTTTCGCCGGATGGCAGCGAATACCGGATTGCGCTGCGTAACGGACAGCATCTGCCCGCGCCATGGATCAATGTGATTGCGAACCCGAATTTCGGCTTCCTGGCTTCGGAGCTGTATACCGGACAAACCTGGTGGAGAAACAGCCGGGAATGCAAATTGACGCCGTGGTCCAACGATCCCGCCCTGGATCCGCCAGGCGAAGCTGTCTATATACGGGATGAAAGGAGCGGCGAATATTGGGGCATGACGCCTTCACGGAAGTTGGAATCGAAGACGGTGTATAACGTATCGCACGGACAAGGCTATTCCCGCTACGAGCACGAGAGTCATGGTCTATCGCATGAGATGACGGTGTTTGTTCCTCTGGACGATCCCGTTAAGATTATTCGGCTGCGCTTGACTAATGATACGCACGACGTACGGAAACTGTCCGTAACCTACTACGCCGAGTGGGTTATCGGCGTGAATCGCGAAGAGAATGCCTCCAATATCGTTACGGAATGGGACCCGCAGCATCGTATCCTGCTTGCTCGCAACTCCTATCAGGACACGTTCCGTAACGCGACACCGTTCCTTGCCATGCATCCGCGGGTCTCAGAGCCGACCCAGTCTTGGACGGGAAGCCGTTTATCATTCATCGGGAGGGAAGGCGACCTCGAAGATCCGGCCGCCATGCGCAAAGCCCATCTTTCGGGAGAAACGGGACCGGTGCATGATGCATGCGGAGCCGTTCAAAGCGTTATTTCGCTCGAACCCGGCGAGGATCGAGTCGTCTATATCCTGCTTGGCTGCGGCGATTCCCGCGATTCCGCCACTCGGCTGGCCGGAAAGTACGGAGAGGCGGATGCATGCGAACAGGCTTATCAGGACGCTCGCGCCTTCTGGAAAGACGTGAACGGCACGATCAAAGTGGCAACGCCTTCTGCCGAAACGGATATTATGTTGAACAACTGGCTGCTCTATCAATCGTTGTCCTGCCGAATGTGGGCGCGTACGGCGTTCTATCAGGCGGGAGGCGCATTCGGGTTCCGCGATCAGCTTCAGGATTCGCTGTCCATGCTTCATGCCCGGCCGGACATGACGAGGGCGCAGATCATTCTCCATGCGTCGCACCAGTACCGAGAAGGGGATGTGCAGCATTGGTGGCACGAAGAGACGCACCGCGGTATCCGCACGCGATTTTCGGACGATCTGCTCTGGCTGCCGTATGCGGTTATCCGTTATCTGGAGCATACGGAGGATGAGAGCATTTTAGCGGAAATTGCCCCTTATCTGCAGAGTGAGCCATTGAATGAAGACGAGCATGAACGCTATGAGGAGACGGTGCTGTCGCAGGAGAACGGTTCGATACTCGAGCATTGCTTCCGTGCGATTGATCGCGCGCTTCGCTTCGGCGAACATGGGCTGCCGCTTATGGGCATCGGAGATTGGAACGACGGAATGAGCAATATCGGACCGAAAGGACGCGGCGAGAGCGTATGGCTTGGTTGGTTTCTGGGCGAAGTGCTGCGCGGCGTTGCCGGAATCTGCGAGAGGCATGGCGAACGGGAACGCGCGGAACTTTATCGGATCGCGCGAAGCAAACTGGAGACGGACATTCAGGAAGCAGCCTGGGACGGAAATTGGTACCGCCGTGCGTTCACCGACGACGGCGAGTGGCTCGGTTCCGTACGCAACGCGGAATGCCGGATCGATGCCATCGCCCAATCCTGGTCGGTCATCTCCGGCATGGCGCCGAAGGAGTCCGCGCAGCAGGCGATGAGATCCTTCGACCGGGAGCTGGTCGACCGGCATCTTGCCGTCGCGCATATTTTGACGCCGCCATTTGACAAGACCAAGCCCAGCCCGGGTTATATCCAGGCCTATCCGCCGGGCATTCGGGAGAATGGGGGCCAATACACGCATGGCGTCATCTGGAGCATTGTAGCATGGAGCATACTCGGGGACGGGGACAAGGCATTCGAGCTATTCCATATGTTTAACCCGATCACGCATACCAAATCCTCATTTGACGCCCGCACTTACGTAGGGGAGCCTTACGCTATGACGGCTGACGTCTATACGGAACAGCCGCACCGCGGACATGCGGGTTGGACGTGGTATACCGGTGCTGCGGGCTGGATGTATCAAGCGGGTATCGAGTGGATATTAGGACTGAAGAGAAGGGGACGCAAGCTTCTTATTCAGCCCTGCATCCCTGCGGAATGGCCGGAGTTTACCGTTACGTATACGTACAAGCGCACAGCCTACCGGATCATCGTCCGCAATCCGTTGCACAAATCCGGCGGCTGCACAGCATTATGGATCGACGGAAAACAAGCCGATCTCAGCAAGAATCTTTTGGACGAAAGTCCGTTTATCATGCTGGAGGACGACCAATTGGAACACGTGGTCGAACTGACTCTATAGTCCGCTGCAGGGAACATGCGCATTGCGCATCCGTAACGAATGATGTCCCGAAGAGGCCGTAAACTTGCGGCCTTTTCGGTATTTCTTTTGTTAATCCAGCCTTATTATTTAAACGAGGAGAGACCACCCAGATGAGATCGTTATCCTCTCGAAACTTATGGAAAATAATCGGCATTTCCGCCGTTTTGTCGACTCTGCTGCTTATCGCGGGGTTTGGTATCGCCGTAAAGGACATGCTTTATCCTAAAGGAGAGGCGTTCACGGGGAGCACGAACATGCCGTCGCTGCCGGCGGGAGGCAGGCTGAGCGAAGGCAAGGAAATTGCGATCACCTCCATCGGAGACTCGCTGACGAAAGGAACCGGCGACGCGTCTGGCGAGGGTTACGTCAAACAGATGGTCGCGCTGCTGAAGCAGAAATACCCGGATACTTCCGTCCGGCTCAACAACAATTTGGCCGTCAACGGGTTGAAGGCTTATCGGCTGGAGCAGCTTCTGAAAACCGATAGCGGCTATAGCTTCGCGCTCAAACAGGCGGACGTAATCGTGTTTACCATCGGCGGAAACGATCTGTTCCAGATCGCCTCGGGCACAAGTTCGAGCAAGGCGGCGGGCGAATTAAACCTCGATAAGCTGAAGGCCGAATTGCCGCAGGGCTTGAACCGGCTGTCGAATGTCGTGAAGCGGCTGCATGCGATCAATCCCAATGCGCAGGTCGTGTATGTCGGCTTGTACAATCCGTTCTACGATATCCCGGAATATCGGAGCGGCTCGCTTCAGATTCAGCAGTGGAACGAACGGGCATATGCGCTTCTTCACCAATACCCCAATATGACAATGGTCCCCACGTTTGATTTGTTCGAGAACGCAATCGGCAGGTACCTGTCGTCGGATCATTTTCATCCCAATCATAACGGGTACGCTCAAATCGCTGCCCGCATCGTTCAAACATTGGAATAGGAGGGAACGTTCATGCAACACGCGAGACAGGAGGAGAGGCAGACGGCCCATCAGGACGTCGTGCTGTTCGTCCGCAACGTCAAGAAACAAATCGGCGGCAAGCCGATCATCAAAGACGTAACTTTCGAGGTTCGCGCCGGCGAAATCTTCGGGTTTCTAGGGCCGAACGGCGCCGGAAAAACGACGATGATCCGCATGCTCGTCGATCTGATCAAGCCGTCATCGGGAGAAATTCTAATCTGCGGCGATGACATCGGCCGCCATCCCGAAGCCGCGCTGCGCCACGTCGGCTGCATCGTCGAAAATCCCGAAGCCTATTCCTACCTGACGGGCTGGGAAAATCTCGAGCATTTCGCGCGCATGCAGCGCGGCATCGATAACGCGCGCATTCGCGAGGTCGTTGCTATAGTCGGCCTCGACGCTCGCATCCACGATAAAGTAAAAACGTATTCGCTCGGCATGCGGCAGCGGCTCGGCATCGCGCAGGCGCTGCTCGGCCGGCCGAAGCTGCTCATCCTGGACGAACCGACAAACGGGCTTGATCCGAAGGGTATCAAGGAGCTGCGGGAATTCGTCCGCATGCTTGCGAATCAGGGCATGAGCCTGTTCATTTCAAGCCACCTGCTGAGCGAGATTCAGCTGATGTGCGACCGCGTCGCGATCATTAGCCACGGCAAGGTGCTGGCCGTCGGCACGGTGGACGAGCTTATCCACGGCGCGGACAATTACGTGGTCTGGCAATTCGAACAGCCGGACGCGGGGCGGCGCCTGCTCGCGGGCGAGAGCGACGTTGAACTCGTTCCGGAGCACGAGCACCGGATCGACGAGAGCTTGCTCGCGGGAATGAGAGAGGCGCTCATCACGGCGATGAACCCGGATCGGATCGCTACGCTGGTCGAGAAGGCTGTGGGCGCAGGCATCGGCATCTTGTCGGTGCACAGCGTCGCGCCGACGCTGGAGCAGTTATTTTTACGAATGACGGAAGGTGAAAGCATTGGATAGACTACTGCCGCTCATTCAAAACGAGACGCTCAAAGTCTGGAAAAAAAAGCGGTTTTTCGTCATCGTGCTCGTGCTGCTGATCCTCATTCCGATCTTTACGTACGCGCAGCTTCGCATTACCGAGACGAACAAGAAAAATTTTAAGGATTGGCGCAATCAGCTCATCCAACAAATCAACGAGTACCAGAATATGCTTTCGAGCGACAGAATCCCGGACGAATGGAAAAATTCGCGGCGGGTTGCCGTGCAGCAGCTACAGTATTACCTGGATCACGACGTCAATCCGAACTCGCCGGACGGCGTTACGTTCACTCGAAGCTTCCTGTCGAACGCGGTAACGCTTTTCTTCCCATTGCTCGTACTTGCCCTCGCTTCCGATCTCGTATCGGGCGAACGTACCACGGGCACGATCAAGATGTTGTTGACACGGCCCGTGCGCCGATGGAAGATCCTGTTCAGCAAACTCGTGGCGCTCAGCCTCTACGTATCGTTAATCATTGTGGTCAGCGCCATCCTTTGTTATCTTATTTCTGGCGCGGTATTCGGTTATAATGGGTGGGGCATTCCTGTATTTACAGGCTTTGTAATCAAGGGATCTTCGGTCGATAGCAGCTTCGCGCACGCGATTCCTCAATGGCTATATCTGCTGATGGAAGCAGGTTTAATCTGGGTGTCGTCCATGACGGTGGCCTTGCTTGCGTTAATGGTGTCCGTGCTCGTGCGCAGCACGGCCGCGAGTATCGTGACAATGATGGCGGCCGTCATTTCCGGAACGCTCTTATCGAACATGTCTTCTTCCTGGCACAGCGCCAAATTCATCTTCTCCGTGAATCTGCAGCTGACGGATTACTTGGCGGGTTCGCCTCCGCCGATCACGGGCATGACGCTAGGCTTTTCTCTTGTCATATTGGCCTGCTGGGGGATTGCTTCCTTGGCTGTTTCATTCTCCGTCTTCATGAAACAGGACATCTTGAATTAGAATAGTGCGTCAATAACCGTTATACTGAATAAATTAAATTACGGAGGTGATCTAATGGATATGTTGAAAGGCATTGGAAAGCTGGCGGGCGATTTTACGGGCAGAGTGCTTGGTGGTACGGTGCGCGTTGCCGGGGAACTTGTTCATAGCGATTACATTAAGGAGATCGGTAATGATGTGGAAAGAGTGACGGCAAAGACAGGCGAACTTGCCGGCCAAGCGGCGAGCGGCGTATGGGATGTTGGCGCAGGTCTAATAACGGCAGATAATCAGCAGGCCAAGAGTGGAATCGATGATCTTGGAGATGCGGTTGCGACTGCGGTCAGAGGGGCTGGCCAAGGAATCGAATACGTTGTCGAAAGCGGAAAAGACGTTGTGACAGGCATTAAGGAAAATGATAAGCAGCTGATTAAAGATGGCGCCAAGAAACTGGGTAAAGCGGCTGCAGTATCCATAATCGCTGTCGGTGTAATCGACATAGTGGATGGTCCGGATGGCATGGAGACATAAGAGACAGCCTAATAACCTATATAACATCAAAACGACAGCTGACGGCTGCCGTTTTTTTATTTAATCGAATGTAGGACATGTAACGATCGGCGAAAGACGGCCGGCTTGCGCTTGGGAGCTTTCTTTTTTGGCCATACTGGCTAGTAGTGTGAGACAAACAGCGGGAGGCGCAAAGAGCATGACAATTTTGCCGATACATGAACGACTAGCGGAGTTGTGGATCATTCGCGGTAGCCGCCATCTGACCGGGGAAGAGCAGGCTGACTTCGACCATTGTCTAGCCGTAAATGCTATGCATATTAGACAAATGGCCAATTTGTACAATCTATCGCTGGCCGCGTCCATGTCCGGGGATGTTGAATGGCAGCACGAGATATGCCAAAGGCTGGAGAAGCTGGGCGGCCGGCTGCCGGGCTCTCCCCATTTATAGCGGATGCCCGTCGCTCCGCCAACGGACAGAGTTATTTCAAATTCACTAAAAGCCGCGAATTTCGCGGTTTTTAGTTTTTTAATTTCTACATGGTGTTTCAAACTTCCTTATAGAGGTTATATCTTGAAAAGAAGCAGCATTCATCTTTTAATGCCAGCCTCCATATAGGTCTTGTTGAACACTTGCTCCTTTTGTTGGCCCATGGAGCAAGTGTTTATTTTGTTGGGATACACTAATTAACATAAGGGGGAATTTTCGATGAATAAACAATCGTTGGATTTCATAAAACAAACACTTGAAGGGTTAAAGCATAGGACAGCTTCTGTACTGGAGGAGGGACTGATCGAGCATGTTATTCTGATGCTGGACAGAAAGTACCCAGCGCATCTGTTGGAAGACAAATCAAATCTTCATACATAATTGCGCATTCTTTAATCCAGCCTAATATGAAGGATGGTGAAATGGAATGGAATCAAAATTAAACAATGAACCGACCCACTTCAATAATAATATCGAATTGGATTCGGATGCGAATGAGGACCCTGGGCGTGAGCGGCAATTGGATTCTTCTTTCGAAGAGTGGTACCGGAATATCGGGCATTGGGAAAAACAAAAATTAGAAATAACACAGGTTCCGAAATCTAATGTATTTGATGTCGCAGCCAATATGGATCAAGAAGATGAATAAAAACAGCGCGCTGCCTGCGAAGGAGGGGGACCATGAAGGAACAAGAAGCATCTTCGCAACAAGAACAGAATCAGAAACTCAATGGTAAATTCACCGAAAACTACGAATTTAACCACCGGAATAATGAAGTTGCCAAAGCTCAAAAACAAATCGCATCCCAAGAAACTGCGGGAGTAATAGAACAACCCTAAAATCCTTGTGGGATGACAGAGCATGGAAAGCGAGGAACGTAATTTATGTCCAATAAAAAGAACTACTATTCATTCGAAGATCCATCCGGAACTACTATTGAGTATCGGGCCACCAGTCTACAGCAAGCTATGGTGATCAAGAAAAAGTTGGCCTTAGATTTGGGTATTTCCAAGGATGACTTTGAATTAACGAATATTAGCAAAAAACGAAGTGCGAATAGCGATCATTCAAACGAATGACAAAGAAGTAATGTAATCCGACAAGCACATAGATGCATTCCAAACCGCGTTTTACGCGGTTTTTTTATTATATGGATACAACTGATCGTCCTTTCCAAAAGACAAGATAAGGATTATTTTTCGAACACAAACCTATCATTCGTTCTCTGCTTTCTAACGTTTTTTGACTATTTTACAGAACGGGCTTGAAGTAAAATATTCCTGCACATCAGTAAGATTGTTATAAATTAAAAAACCGAGGACGGGAGGGTTGCGGAGCGTTTGTGAACCGGCAGTTGAACAAAGCAGGCATAAGCAAGAAGCTTATGCGAATAAATGAAAGCGTTTTATTAATCGAGGATGGAAAGGACGGATGAGATTGTATTTAATACGAAGAATGTTCGCTTTAGTGGCCGTATTTATTGCCTCCTGCATGTTTTGGCACGCGTCCGCGCATGCGGAGCAGCCATATTCCTCTTACTGGTTTCCGAAGGACCTGCTGAAATGGTCTCCCGAGACGGACAAGGACGCCGCGTTCAACAAGTCGGGAATACCGCTGGCCAGCCGGTATACGGGCTATCAGGTAAATCCGAACGTTACTTTAAATCCTAAGCTGGTAGCGCTTTCATCAATGGCCGATCATACGAGCGGGACGCCATCGCAAGGCTCGGATCAATTTAATGCGTACGCTTTTCAATATTGGCAGTATACCGACATGCTCGTCGATTGGGCAGGCTCCTCAGGAGAGGGGATTATCGTGCCTCCGAGCGCCGACGCGACAGACGCCGCGCACAAGAACGGCGTTCCGATTCTTGGCACGATTTTCTATCCTCCGACCGCATACGGCGGAACAATCAATTGGGTGAACGACTCCTTGGTGCAAAATCCGGACGGCTCGTTCCCTTTTGCGGACAAACTGATCGAAGTTGCGAATTATTACGGGTTCGACGGCTGGTTCATCAATCAGGAGACGGCCGGAGGGAATACGGCAACCGCAACCAAAATGCAGCAAATGCTCAAATACTTGCAGGCCAAAAAGCCCGAAAACATGAAAATCATGTGGTACGACGCCATGATCAACAGCGGATCCGTTTCGTGGCAAGGCGCGCTTAACGCAAGCAACAAAATGTTTTTCCAGGATAACGAAAAAGTTTCCGACAGCATGTTTCTCGATTTCAGATGGAGTACGAACAGTTTGAGTTCTTCGAACTTGGCGGCGACGAGCCTGGGCAGAAGTCCGTACGACTTGTATGCCGGCATCGATGTGGAAGCAAACGGATACAATTCCTCCCCTAGATGGAGCTCCATCTTCCCATCAGGAGGTCCGGCAGTTACTTCACTCGGCTTGTATCGCCCCGATTGGGCATACAAATCGTCAACCGGGCAGGCGGACTACTATGCAAGAGAGAACCGGTTCTGGGTCGGACCGAACGGAGATCCGCGGCGTACGGCTCCCGGAACATCATGGCCGGGAATCGCGAATTATATCTCGGACAAAACACCTGTTACGAGTCTGCCGTTCGTAACGAATTTCAATACGGGGCAGGGGCATATGTTTGCGGTTAACGGCGAAGTGCTGCGAAGCACGGACTGGAACAACCGCAGCCTGCAGGACGTAATGCCGACTTGGCGCTGGATCGCGGACAGCGCGGGCACGGCGCTGAAGCCGGATATCGATTTCGCAACCGCTTATTACGGCGGAAGCTCCCTTAAGGTATCGGGCAACCTTAGCCCGGCAAACGCCACGCAGATCAAGCTGTACAAGACCGATCTGCCGGTAGATTCAAACACGAAGCTGGGCATTGCGTTCAAATTGGCGGACCCGAGCCTTACCGCATCGCATATGCAAGTTGGAATATCTTTTTCGGATGATCCGAATCAGTTCGTATACCTAGATGCGGGAGACGCTCCGGGAGGAGCGTGGACCACGACGTCGATACCAATCGGACAATATGCCGGTAAACGGATTGCCGGCATCGGGCTCGGCTTCGCGAGCGACATGGTTATCAGCGGCTACGCCGTCAATATCGGGCAGCTGTCCGTATCGGGCGAAGCCGGGCAGCCTTCGCAAGCTCCCAAGCCGAGTGCGCCTGCGATGGAGAACGAGTTTACCGGAGGCATTATCGCGGATGCCCGGTTGACATGGACAAAGTCGGACCCGGATGCCGCGTTGTACGAAATCTATCGTCTGAAGCCGGACGGTACGCGCGAATTTCTCGGCGCAACGCCAAACGACGCTTATTACGTATCCAAAATTAATCGGATCGGCAAAGAAATGCAAACGACGCTGCAAATCGTCGGGATCGATCGCGAATACAGGCACGGCGCTCCGGCGACCGTCACTCTGAACTGGCCGGAATATCCGAAGCCGGTGGCGGACTTCACCGTAAGCCAGCGGTATGCCGCTCCGGGTCAGCCGATCGACTTGATCAATCAATCGTCGGAAACGGCTGAATCGGTCAGCTGGGATGTACCGGGAGGCCATGTAGATAACAGCTCGGGACATCCGGTAGTCACCTATGACCAAGAGGGGACTTATACGATTACACTGACCGCCTCGAACAGCTCGGGCGAAGACGTGCATTCGGAGCAAGTTCACGTGACATGGGCGGTATCGGGCGGCTTGTCCAATCTCGCGCTGAACAAGACGGCAACTGCCAGTTCAACGTGCGCATCGTCCGAAGCCGCGAAATTCGCTTTTGACGGCAATTTGAAAACCAAATGGTGCGCCAACGTCGGCAGCGGGCCGCACTGGGTAGTGAGCGATTTAGGCGCCAATTTTGCAATAACCGACTTTGCGCTCTCACATGCCGAGCTTGGCGGCGAAGCGGTCAGTATGAATACGTACGATTATAAAATCCAGCTCAGCGACGACAAAGTGAAATGGAGGGACGTCGTCGACGTACACGGGAATACGAAGGGGCTGACCAAGCATTCGATTGACCTGTCGGGAGCAAGGTATATCCGGCTGTGGGTGACGAAACCGACCAGCACGAGCGACATTGCGGCCAGGATCTACGAATTTGAGATCGACGGGTATTCGATCAATCCAGCGTTTTTAAGCCTCAATAATGCGTCAAATGCCGGGGATGTGCTGAGTCTGCTCAGCTCTCCTGCATCACCGGGGCTCCATTTGGATTTGACAAAGATGAATCTGCTAAGCAGCGACGGCAAACTCGCCGTTGCCGAGGCGATCGTGAGCGGCAAGCCGGTAAACGGTTATTTCAGCAGCGCCGCGATTCAGCGGGTAATCAATCAAGCGGTGGCAGGACTGGATAAGACGGCTCCCGTAACGAAGGTTACAACGGTTCCTTCCGATCCGGACGGGCAAAACGGCTGGTATGTACACCCGGTCGAGCTACAATTGACGGCTTTGGACGATTTGTCGGGCGTAGTAAAAATGGAATACAGCGTTGACGGCGGGGTGACCTGGTTGACTTATTACAGACCGGTCAAGCTCAATGAAGACGCGGCGACCACCATCGTCTACCGCTCAACGGACGCCGCGGGAAACATTGAAACAGCCAAAGAAAGCCTTATTAAATTGGATATGACAGCGCCAGCGGTAACCGCTTCGATTAATGACGGAGAAGTGTTCACGGATGACCAAGTGATTATACCGCAAGTTATCGTCGCGGATGCGGGTTCCGGCGTGGATGCGAACAAAACGATCGTTACGCTGGACGGCGTGCAGCTTCAGCCGGGAGAAACGTTGGAGCTCAGCAGGCTCAAGCTCGGAACCCACGTCCTGATTGTGGAGGCAAGAGACATTGCGGGTAATGTCGGTACTTTTACAGTTCATTTTCAAACGAAGGCAAGCATCGATTCCTTGCATGCTCTGGTAGACAGATTCAGAGCGGACGGATCGATTGACAACGAGGGTATCGCAAACAGCTTGCTGAAGAAGCTTGAGAATGGGAAATTAAACAGCTTCGTGAACGAGGTAAGCGCACAAAGCGGAAAGCATATTTCAAGTGAAGCGGCGGCATGCTTGCTTCGGGATGCTGCTTTCCTCATCAATCAGCAGCAGTAAGTTCAAAATGGAACCGGCTCTATGCTTCATCGCCGGTTCCTTTTTCATCATGATCAGCTTCCTTTTCCCAAATAACTTGCAGGAAAGCGAAACAATAATTTCCAGACAGCGTCTATATCTTCGACTATACAAACTGTGATGGGGTAACCAGTTTGACGGTTTTCTCAATCCAATCGAAAGAGGTGCCGCATGAAGACAATCCGTAACCCGTGGTTGAAACTTAGAGAGGGAATCTACCCCGAAGACTATGAGTTGATTAACAGACTTCAAGAACGATACATTCGCGAAGATAAGACGACGCTGAAGCTCGAGTTGGATTACAAGCTTGGCGTATATTCAGGGACAAACTGCGAGGGGATCCGCCATATCAATGAATTCATGTACTTTGATGGCCATGAGTTAGTTGGCTATATGGGGATTTGCGATTTCGGCGGCGCAGATACACCGCTCGAAGTGAATGGCATGGTGCATCCGGAATACAGGCGGCAAGGGGTTTTTGGAACGCTGAGCAGGCTAGTTATGGCAGAGTGGAAGCGCAGAACTTCCAAACGTATGCTTTTCTTAAGCGATCGGAAATCAGAAGCCGGACAAGCGTTCATTCAAGGAACCGGCGCACAGTACCATCATTATGAGCATGAGATGTATCTTCGGGTGCCTCGACGGGAGATACACGTTGACTCAGAGCACATTATATTTCGGAAGGCGACAAATGCCGATGCGCGGGAGATTCACCGGCAGAATTCGATTTACTTTGGCGGCAATCTGGCAGAAGAGGAGACAAGCGCATTTACGGAAGGGATGATCCTTCCTGAGGAGGAAGAAAAGAGGGGCATGACCATTTATCTTGCAGAAGCCGACCAACAGGTCATCGGGAAAGTCCATATTCAGTTATCACCAGGTATCGGGGGCATCTATGGTCTGGGCGTTCTTCCCGAGTATCGTGGTAAGGGATACGGAAGAGCGATTCTCTTGAAAGCGATAGATAAGTTGAATGAAGCGAACGCAGGGGATATAATGCTGCAAGTTGCCGTGGAGAACGCCAATGCACTCCGGCTCTATCAATCCTGCGGTTTCGAGGAAACCTCGACGATGGATTATTATGAGTTAAAATAACGTTATTTGAAAGATACGCAAAT
This sequence comes from Paenibacillus sp. MMO-177, assembly GCF_037147795.1. Lineage (NCBI taxonomy): Bacteria > Bacillati > Bacillota > Bacilli > Caryophanales > Paenibacillaceae > Paenibacillus > Paenibacillus sp. MMO-177. Next base: position 411,329 of record NZ_JBBCUR010000002.1, read on the forward strand.
CTTATATGTGAGGATGATTCGTTTGAAGCAAGGACTAATAGTGTTCTTGAACGGAACTTCAAGTGCAGGAAAGACGAGTATTTCCATGGAACTGATCAAACAGAAAGAGATTCTTTTTCATCATTTAGCCATAGATGATTTTTTTTATAATTTCAATGATCTTATTAATAACAAATTTCCGGATTTAAAACCTGTTAAAGAATTGGATGATGGAGTTATCGGACAAATAATATTTGATCCCTTAATCTCCATGTACTACGCGACAATTAAACTGTTCTTAGAAATGGGTTTGAATGTTATCGTCGATACCGTAATCGATAACGACAAGTGGTTTAACGATTATCTCGATGTACTTTCTGATTACCTTACAATATTTATAGGTGTACGATGCTCGAAAGAAGAACTCGCAAGAAGAGAGCAAATAAGAGGAGACCGAAAGATTGGACTAGCAAATTCCCAGTTCGACATAGTATATGGCTTTAATGAATATGATCTTGAAGTCAATACCGAAGAGTTGAATCCATCAGAATGCGCCGAAAAGATATTAAGTTTTATTAAATCCGACAAGGATTATTCGGCATTCAAGAAATTAAGCAAAAGAGATATTAATAGCGTTTGATTAAAAGGCGTATCCGTCAGATAGCACCATATTCTTATGCCTAAAATGAAGTCCCCCGTGTAATTGCCAATGCACGGAGGACGATGCCGGGCTACCTTCTTTAAAAGTAATCATGCACAGGAAATTCAAAGCAAATTCAACGCTCTTCTGACTTTTCTGGCGAAAATGAGCGGATTTTTTACCGCTTCGATGTTGACATAGATCAATCTGGGGCGATCGAACAACCATTCGTTATGAATGGACGACACGATGATACCCTGTTTAATAAGGCTTGCAATAAACCGTTCCGTTTCCTCTTGCAACAAGGCAACCCTTCCCAAACAAAGCGCTTTGCCGGTCGCAGCATTTAACGATTCAAACGAGAAAGAAGAGGTTACCATAAACCTTTTCCTTAAAATGGTTGCCTTTACTCGATTCCGCGAAATGGTCGTGACACATTTTCCGCCTGCAAATCCGGGTGTTCCGCCTATGATTTCGGCAAACCTTCGACAAAGGCGTTCATTGTGGCTCATGATTCGGCGATCTCCTTTTTTAAAAGTGAAGAAGCACTGATTTAGTCTAATGCCGCATCAGAGGAATGCGATACGTACAGCTGCCCACAGATTCCCATTATTTTATTCCTTCCTTTTTTCAAATGTCGGACTGAAGAATTTTAGATTTAAAAACCCCAGAATGCCTAGGAAAGTCGCTGCAGCTGCCAAGTAGAATGAATGGCGTGAGCCTATCCATATATCATGAGCGGGGGATCGTAGAAATCCGGCTGTAACTACAGTGAACAATGAAATTCCAATGTTCTGCGCAAGTCTTTGTACAGAGCCAATCGTTGCTTGATGCGAGGGCCCAACGGCTTCCATGATAGCCGCAATGTTTGACGGTTGGAATAGCCCGGCACCTACGCCATAAACAAAAAGCAATGAGCAAACGATAGGTAATTGCCCGTTCGGAAGCAAAAAAGAAAGAATCAGAAGTGGCACTAACATACAGCAAAGTCCGACTGTCATTAATCGGAACGTGCCCCAACTCCTGATCAGTCGGCCGGCTATATTAGAGGTCAATACAAGGCCCAAGGGTAATATTAAATTTACCAACCCGGATTTCCAAGGGGCATAATAGCGTGCATGTTCCAAATAGAAAGGTACGACAACCATACAAAGGCGTGTAACACCTCCATATGCAAAAATTGTATATAAAGAGACTGTGAAGAAACCATTCTGAAATAACGATAATGGAACAATGGGATTAGCCGTCCTTTTTTCTCTTCGGATAAACAGGAATATAAGGATTGTAAAAATCAGAATATTGATATACATTCCGGAACGAGTAGAACCTAGACGAGAGCAGCCATAGACTAATGAAAATATAGAGGCTGAAAGCAAAAGGCTGCCGGACAAATTTAAAGGCGGTTTTTTGCTTACCGGTACTACTTTTCCTTTTAAGACATAGTGGCATGCAAGTAAACAAAGGAGACAAATAGGGATATTAATTATAAATAGCCAATTCCAGCCTATTGTGGATAAGATGATTCCGCTCGCCACAGGTCCGAGGACATGCCCGAGTCCAAAGAATGCGGCTAAAGCCCCCAGTGCTTCTCCTTTTTTGACAGGGGACACTAAGGTTGTTATTAGAGCAGCAGATGTTGCCTGAAGCATGGCAGCTCCTATCCCTTGTAAGATTCGAAAAGAAATTAGCTGTGTCACAGTTTCTGATAACGCACAAAACAGGGAGGCAAGCGCAAATAACGTTAATCCCATTGAATAAATTTTTAAACGTCCATAACGGTCACTTAGCCTACCGAAGACTACAATACAGCTGCATATGACAATGGTATAAAGAGATATGGTCCAGGCTACAGTCGTGACAGAGGAATGGAACTCTTGAACAAGAGAAGAGATCGCAACGTTAAGAATTCCTGAGTCTAAGGTCGTGAGAAACATACCTACCCCAGCAACAAGTACTATGGCGAGATAAGAGTCAGCTTGATCTAAGCGTTTATTTGCCGAAATCTTCATACTTCTCCCCCCATTCGGATGTATGGCACCATTCAAGATCTATTGTTAGCTGTATTTTAAAGCAGAAGGATTTATAGTTCTAATATATAAAATTTATTATGATTATAGGCTGTAACTATAAATTTCGAGTGTTGTTACCTTACGTGGAACTTTAGTTCATCAATCGAGGAGCAGTTTGCCGCCGGCTTAAACAAAAGGGAGTTTAGCTTAATTATATATATTCTTTACGTCCCAAAATCTGGGGTTTAATGGTAAACTCAAGTTACTATCTATAGCATGGTTGAGAGAGTGATCAGCGTGGAATTACATAGCGGAGCAGAGCATGTAATTAATAAATATTCTGCTCAGAAAGGAAAACACTTTCGATGATAATACATAGTTATGACTACAAAAACCATGACGAGTACCGAGCAAGCTTCAATAGACTTGCCAAACTAGTATTTGGGATTGATTTCGAAGCTTGGTACCAAAAGGGAGCCTGGGGAGAACGCTATATTTGCCATTCAATTATTACAGATGACCAAATAATCGCTAATGTTTCGGTAAGTAAAATGAATTTGGTTATTAATGGTGAAATCAAAAGCGCACTACAAATTGGAACGGTAATGACTCATCCCGAGCATCGGGGTAAGGGATTGTCCAGACAACTGATGGAGTATGTATTGGAAACCTACGAAGGGACAAGCGATTTGCTTTTCTTATTTGCGAACAGCTCCGTGCTTGAATTTTACACCAAGTTTGGATTTACGGCCTTACCTGAACATCAATTTTATTTAAACATAGCTGTTCAGCCCGATAGTGAACCAATTTTACTGGAAAAACTGGATGTTTTGAAGGAAGAGCATTGGGATTTAATTAAACAAATGCTTATCTCCCGTAGACCCATTTCAGGACATGTTGGTGTCACAGACAGCGAAGGTTTATTTCAATTTTATGCTTTGAACATCTTTCACGAATGCCTATACTACTCGCCAACTGACAATGCCATTATCGTTTTTGAGCATGAAGGCGATTTGCTGCATTTGTATGAGGTGATCAGCGATAAACAGGTGAACATGGAAACGTTGGTTTCGCGGATTACAACGAAACAAACAAGGAAAGTTCGGTTTCACTTCACTCCCGATCAACTCCTCAACAAAGTTTATGTAGAACCCTATGGTGAGCATGAAGATGTCTTGTTTATTAGACCGCTTTCTGATTTGGGAGAGCTGCCCGTGTTTTGTATACCTACGCTGGCTCATGCTTAAAGTAAACAAATAAACCAAACTAGCGATAGTTCGGTAGTGTGTTACGCTAACGCCGTAAGGAATTAAGAGGAGAGAAACCTGGTACTATTATTGAAGATGAACGTATGGTTACAATGGAAGTCGCATAAACTGCGGCTTTTTTATTTTTGTATAGAAGTTCTTTCGTAAGCTTCAGGATGAAACTGAACAGGGGAGCAATACCCGTTTTTTACCGTATCCGCAATATCTGCAATGACATGAGCATCTTTATGATCGCTTTTAGACGGTGTGGAAAGTTCCTATTAATGACAATATTTATCAATATTTCAAATCCTACTATAGGAATTATTGATAAGGATTGCGATTGACACCCCGAGAGAGTCAATGCTACGATATGTTAAATTAAAGCATGTCAGTTGGAATTATCGGATTTATAATCAACCAGATAACTCGACGGATTGAACGAGTGGAGGGTGTTCTTCTCCATAGCGCTTCCGCTGATGTAGCCGGCACTAGCGATGAATCATTCAAGGCATCGCTTTAAGCGGGATGAAGTGAAGGAGGGGCAATCGTATGATCCCATTTTTGAAAAAATATGACGTTATCGTGGTAGGCGCCGGTTCGATGGGAATGAGCTCGGGGTACGAGCTGGCCCGTCGAGGGGTTGAAACGCTGCTGATCGATGCTTTCGACCCGCCGCACGGGGAAGGGAGCCATCATGGAGAGCCGAGGCTTATTCGGCATGCGTACAGCGGAGGCCCCGCTTACATCAACCTTGCTATCCGAGCCGACGAGAAATGGCTGCAACTGGAGGAAACCACCGGGCTGAAGCTGCTTGAGAGAGCGGGCGTGTTGAACATAGCGGATACGGACGTCTATGATTTTCGGGAGCGTCAGAATGATGCCGAAAGCCAAGGAGTGACGGTGGAATGGCTGACCGGGGAGCAAATCCGAAAGCGATGGCCTAACGTAAAGGTATCAGATAACTTCCACGGAATGTATGAACCTTACGCCGGATACTTATACAGCGAAAAAGTCGTTGCGGCCTACAAACAAGAAGCGTTAAGAGCCGGCGCGCAATTCATCGCAAACACCTTCGTCACGGGACTTCGGACGGAAAAGGATGGAAGTGTGACAGTACATACGAAAGGAGGAAGCTACCATGCCGAACGAGTGATCCTAAGCGCGGGTGCCTGGTTCAAGATGCTTCAGTCGTTCCTGTCCCTTCCGATTCGTTCCGTACGTAAAGTCGTCGGATGGTTCGAAACGACCGATTCGACATTCGACAGCAACGTCTTTCCTGGATTTACGATAGGCACCAAGAACGGCGGCTTCTACGGGTTCCCGAGCATCGACGGCGCTGGCGTTAAGATCGGGCGCCACGATGGCGGCGTTCCATGGGAGCCGGGCAAACCGCTGGCACCGTTCGGAGCCTATCCGGAAGACGAAGAGGATCTTCGGCAAGCGTTGGAGACTTATTTGCCCGGCGCGGCAGGCAAGCTGCTTCGCGGCGCGGTATGCAAGTACGAATTGACGCCGGACGAAGACTTTATCATCGACCACCATCCGCTTTACAAGAACGTTGTCATCGCCGGCGGGTTCTCGGGCCACGGTTTCAAGTTCGCCAGCGCGATCGGCGAGGTCTTGGCAGACTTGGCTCTGAACGAGAGCACTTCATGGGATATCTCTCCGTTTCGCCTATCCCGTTTTGCCAGATAAGAAATAGAATCGAAAAATTTAAGAGTAGCTTAAAAAAACGAATAGAGGCCAATTCCTAAACGGAAGCATTTGGTCCTATAAATAATAAAACGTAGAGGAGTGTTTCATTTGAGCAAGTCCCTTCTGGTGATTGTAGGCGCTGGTCCGGGTGTTAGCGCAGCCGTCGCACGTAAATTCGGTGCCAATTCGTTTAAGGTCGTTCTCGTTGCACGTAATCAAACTTCGCTCGATGTACTGGCCAGAGAGCTCAGAGACCAATCTATCGAAGTGTTCACCGTCTCGGCGGATGCTTCGAAATCAGAGTCGGTCGCCCAAGCTTTCCGGGTCATTCGCGAGCAATACGGCACGCCGGATGTCCTGCTCTACAATGCGGCTGTCATCTCCAGATCGACGGTATCCGTTTTGGATGAGGAACAATTGATCGAGGATTTCAAAGTGAATGTCGTGGGCGCCCTCTCAAGCGTCAAACAAGTCGTGCCGGACTTCATTAAACGGAGGGAAGGGGCCATTCTAATCACGGGCGGAGGCTTGGCCATCTATCCGAACTCAGAATACTCCTCGTTATCGATCGGCAAGGCAGGTGTCCGTTCGCTTGCCTATTCATTAGCACAGGAGTTAAAGCCCCATAACGTTTATGTAGGAACCGTCACTATCGGCGGTTATGTATCCAAGGGGACATTCTACGATCCGGACGATATCGCGGAGAAGTATTGGCAGTTGTATCAGGCTCGTGATGAAGTGGAATATATCTTCGCGGAATCTTGATCGATAAGCATGAGGGAGCGTAGATGAAAGTTACACATTTATTGAGAAACAAATTGGAAAAGATTTAAAAAGACCAGGATACCAGGCTGTATTGAAGCAAGGAGCAAGAATAGGAGAAGGCGCCCGCACCGGGCGCCTTTTTTCATGACAAATCTGTTATTGTCGGAATACTTAAGTTATCACGAGGAGAGAGACCGGTTACGTCCGGCTACAATTAAGGAAGAAGTTATATTGGTCATCGCATGTGACACAATAATCACCCTAATAATCCATCAAACCATAAGGGATCCGTCAGCTCAAGACAAGAACTTCTTTACAGCCCCGAGCCCCCTGAAAAATGCACGATTTTTTTAAGCTAACTATAGTTCAACCAGAACAGGGAGCAGGTCGCCGCGGCGCTGCTCCCTGTTCCATTGAAGTAAAGGGCAGTTTAGCGTAACGTATGCCACGAAATAAATAGTGAGAAATATTCCTTTTTGAACAAGATACCAAAAAGAAGTACTGTTCCATTTTGGAGGTGCGTAACAACGCTAAAGCAGCCGACGTATGCCGTTCGGTTGTTTTTTTGTTGAGCTTAAGGGATTATTGACTACAATAGAGTGTCAAATATATTCATTAGGGTATGCCCTTTAATAATTTCCTGTAGGCAAGAGGACTGAGACGCGTCTTCTTTTTGAAAGATTTAATAAAATAGCTCTGGCTGCTGAATCCAACTGTTTCAGAGATTTCAGAGATGGATATATCTGTGGATTTAAGAAGTTCAATTGCTTTTGAAACCCGATATTCCATGAGATAATCAGAGATTGTCATGTGCATCATTTTCTTAAAGTAGCGGCAGCACTCCCCTCGGCTTACATTGGATTGTGTCGCCATATCAGTTAACGAGAACTTTGAAGAGTAATTAGTATGTAAGTATTCGATCATCTTCAAGATTCGCGCATTGTGTTGCTTGCGTTCCCCTTCTTCTTCCTTGAACAAAAGATTGTTCCATAAAATAATCCAAATGTCCTGTAAGATTCGCTGCACGTTTAATTGGAACGCAGGGCTATCTTCAACTTCTTGGTCATAGACCCATTTCATCTGCTCATATATTGGGTGTGTCCATTTATCCTGAATATTGAACTTATAAAAGGCTTTTTTCTTACTTAATGCTGGAGAATAAAAGGCATGTTCAAAAAAACTGCCCTTAAATCCGGTTAATAAGACGGGTTCAAAAATGAAGGTAAAGTATCTTGCAGCTTTAGCATCTTTGCTAGGCTTTAAGGTGTGCAAACGTTCGGGCAAGATTAGAAATCCATCCCCAACTTCCATTGTTTCTTCGCGTTCTAGGACTGTCACATTTATACTTCCCTCTAAGACAATAGCAATCTCTAAAGCAGTTTGCTTATGCCAGTTCACGAATCCGCCTACATAGTCACTTAAATCATCTCGGGAAAGTACAAAAGGAAATACCGGATTCAATTTAAAGGTGCTGTTCAGATCCTTATCAACAGGAACAATACGATTCTTCATTAGACTCACCACTTCAGTGAATATATTTATGCTTTCAATCAATAATTATATATATACTGTCAACTCACATCAATAAAATAGAATTTAACGAAAGGTGGTTTTTCAAATGACACAGCGGGAAAATATAAAGAATGGCTTGTTGTTCACGGATATGGGAGAAGGCTTGCCCGAAGAACGACTTAGAGGAAAAGAGCTCGTCTTTGATTTTAACAAAACAAGACCATCCGAGGAGGCCAAAAGAGAAGAACTTGCTAAACAGCTTTTCGGAAGTTGGGGCAACAATTGCTGGATCGAACCTCCGATTCACTTTGCCTATGGCTCGAATACGTTTATTGGTAATAATGTCTACGCGAATTTCAATCTTACAATCGTGGATGACACAACGGTCAAAATCGGGAATGGAGTCTTATTTGCTCCTAATGTTACGATTTCGACTACTGGACATCCCATTGACGCTGAATTGCGTGCAACTGGCCAAATGTATGCATTCCCAGTTGTCATTGAGGACAATGTATGGATTGGGAGCGGCGCTGTCATTAATCCCGGCGTTACCATAGGCAAGAACAGTGTAATAGGTGCAGGAAGTATTGTCACAAAGGATATTCCACCAAATGTGGTCGCTGTGGGCAATCCTTGTAAAGTGCTGCGGGAAATTACGGAAGAAGATAAAGTTTACTACTATAAGAACCGGAAGGTGCAACCCTAATTCCAATTAGAAGGAGCCATTCTTAATGTATCCACATCATAAAACAGCCATTGATAGGATTACAAACAAGCTCAAGGAAAAGGAAGAAATTTTGGCTGTCATTGTCGGGGGTTCCGTTGCGCATGGATTTGCAAAAGAAGATTCGGATATCGACCTTATGCTTGTCGTATCGGATGAGGTTTATCTTTCTTTATTAGAGAGCGGGGATATTCATTACCATGAAACGGAGTCCACGCCTTATGAGGGCGGGTATGTGGATGGAAAATATACCTCGGTTTCGTACATTAAAAAAGTAGCCGAATACGGCAGCGAGCCCGCTAGGTTTGCCTTCAAGGACGCAATAGTAAGTTATAGTGAAATATATGGTCTGCAAGAGATGGTGCAAGCGGCATCATGCTATCCCACTGAACGGAAAAATGAGACATTGGAAAAATTTCATGCTCAATTTGAAGGTTGGCGTTGGATGTTCTATGAAGGCTTAAAGAAGAACGAGCGCTACGTTATTGAATTCTCTACGACTAATTTCGTTTTATTCGCAGGGCGGCTTATTTTGGCATATAATGAAGTTCTTTATCCCTATCATAAATGGTTTATGAAAGTGCTGGAAGGGGTTACTTGCAAACCGAATAATCTTGTTCTGATGATGAATAATGTATTGCAAAATAAATCGAAGGAAAGCGTTGAAGCTCTGTATGAATGCGTGACGCAATTTCATCAGTGGCCTAAGTCAGAGAAAGGATGGCACGTTCGATTCATGCTTGATAGTGAATTGAACTGGATGACAGGCCATGTGCCAGTAGCTGATTTATAATTAGTACTACAGGAATTCGACGGGAAACGCACTGAGATCAAGGGTGGATCTGTTGCCTACATCTATAGTGAACCGAAGAGTTTGGGCACTTGGAAATGATTTCTACAAAGGTACAAAAGACGCCACGCCAATAAAGTATTCAAGGTGTAAGGTAGAAATTAATATCACCTAGGAATAGTAAACGGCAGCCGATATCGGCTGCTTTTTTTGTTACGGGATACGTTTGTTGAGAATATAAAATATCGCCTGATCTGAGTTCAGTGCCATTTCGAAGTATATGGCAGTTTCAACAATCGAAGGAGTGTTCAAATAAAGGAATCGCATTGCACATAAAATCAATCAGCCGGCGTAAGTCAGAGCGGAGATTCTGGCCGGCCGCGAGAACTGGTTTCGTTCAATTTCATCAAGCAGCTCGAGCCAGGTTTGCTCCAGCATCGTGAAATCATTCATATACCATATGGACGGTTCGCGAAATCCTCTCTCCAGCAAAAAATCTGCGAGTCCTTTTCCGTTAAACTGCAGCCAATAGATTTCCCAACGATCGTCTTCGGAGGTGTAGTAGCGCATTTTCTGCTGCGGACAATGGAGGAAGACGTCGCCCTTTTTCAATGCATGGACAGTGTCGTCCAGCTCGATTGTCAAACGGGAGCTTTTAGATCACGAGGGGAGGGTCTGTGACTGGCAGTTGTAATTTAGGTTCATAGTTATTTATGGACTGCTGAAAGAACTCTTGATCTCTCCATTGCGTGGGAGTCATATTAAAGTATTTTTTAAACAGCTTCGAGAATTCCATCTGATTTCCGTATCCGACACTATTGGCAACCTCTTTAACGGTCATACTGCTTTTTTTGAGTAATTGTGAAGCCATCTCCATTTTAAGAGAAATAATAAACTGCTGTGTGCTTATGCCACAAATGCTTTTGAAGATACGTGCCAGATGACTGCGGTCTATGTTTAAAAAATGTGCAATTTCAGAAACGGATATTCTTTTGTGAATATTACTCCTTATAAAGTTTTTTGCATTAGAGACATAGGTTTCTGCTGTATTCTCATCTTTCTTTAATAATTTGCCCTTCGTAAGAGCCGCAATAAATGACCAAAAATGGCTCATGATGGTTTCAAAGTCAGACCAGCCTAAATCTATTATATTTTTAAGTGCGTTTCCAACGCCATGATCATCATTTATAACGTGGTTATCGTGCGAGAAGCCTGTCACAGTCATAAGCTTTTCCGAAAAACTGCCGTCAAACTCAATCCAGCGATAAAGCCACGGCTCATTGTCATCTGCCTTATAGTACGCTGTTTGTTTCGGATAAATCAGAAAAAACTGTCCAGCATGTACTTTATAAGTTTTTTTATTAATATGCAGTTCGCCTTGCCCGCTATAAACGTAATGGATTAAATAGAAGTTGCGCACTGCAGGTCCGAAGGAATATCCGTGATCGCACTGCTGTTCACCATATTGCATGGGATAAATATCAGACGACATAAAAGGGCTTTTTGCATAATATAGTTTCATTGAATTCAGCTCCTGAAATCAATATATCACATTTCCCCATAATCACTCGATAAAAACACATTTATATCCCCATTTATTTGTCCTATCATAACAATGTAAATGCAAGTTTAAGCGAATGCTTACGAAGTAAAAATTATCACAAGCGGCCAAAATTATGGCCACTAGTGGTGACAATTTTTTTGAGGAGGATTTCTTATGGACAAGTTTATGAATTTAAATTCACTATCTACCCCTGTACCGGCTAGAGTTACATCAAGGACTGCGCCTGACGAGATCACGGATCCTGACTATATGTTTCCGGCTTTCTCAAACGGCAAGGTTCTTTTGGATAAAAAGCAGGGACGCCTTCCTGCAATGGGCTGGAACAGCTGGAATGCCTTTGGCAGTAAGAACAACGAGGTACTCACAAAGGCAATGGCAGACGCGATTGTTGATTTGGGACTTGTGGATATGGGATATAAGTATGTAGTGCTCGATGACGGTTGTTATAAGTCCGAACGCGTAAACGGCTTACTTTCAAATGAAACGATAAAATTTCCAAGCGGCTTTAAGGCATTGTCTGATTATATACACAGCAAGCAACTTAAATTCGGTATGTACAATGATATAGGTACGAATCTTTGTGCAGGCTCTGCTGTAGGAACGTGTGGCTTTGAGGATGTCGACACAAGGTCTTATATGGACTGGGGGGTTGACTTTATTAAGGTAGATAACTGCTACTATCTATGGGACAATGCAACGTTCTCAGACTCAACAAATTCAAAATACTCCTATGCTCCGAATATTAGAAGCATAACGGTTACGGGTGAAAGCCTGAAAATAACTTTAAATGCAGTTAACGACGGAGTGCTATTAGGACAAGGTGCTTCAAAAAACAGTGGCGACTACGTAACAAATATCGGTACATTCGATGGAACAAACGTGGGTACAACGCCTGTGGGCGACCGCTGGAGCGAGCTACAGTTCACTGTGAACGCGCCGGCTAGCGGAAAATACGCCATAACCATAAATTTTGCAAGCGGCGAGGAGGATGGCACTGGACGCTGGCTTCAGCTTGCAGTAGGAAACGCAGATCATGAAACTAGATATTTTGATAATTTGCTTCCTCTTACCCAAAGTACAGCTGCCTTTGAAGATTCGGAAGAAATTACAGTATCCTTAAATGAAGGAGAAAATATCATTCGTCTAATGAATCACAGAAGGCAGGAAAACACCCTTAATTCATATGCGGCTCTGCTTGAAGGTTTGAACAAGGCCGATCCTGACCATGATGTTGTATTCTCTATCTGTGAATGGGGTAAAACACAACCGCATAACTGGGGATATAAGGTTGGAGACTCATGGCGTATTCTTAATGATATAACCTTCTCTGTCGGCTCTGAAGGCAATCCGGGCTCCGCCGAATGGAGTTCAAACAATACCGCAAGTATAACCTCGCAGTACAGTAAGGCGGTTATTATGGACGAATTTTCCGGACTTGACAAGGGGTGGAACGATCCCGATATGCTTGTAATCGGTATGAACGGAATTACAAATCTCATGAATAAAACTCATATGACGATGTGGTGTATGATGAATTCTCCGATTATGCTTGGAATGGATTTAAGGCGCGTTACAAAGGGGGACGAGTTATGGATGATTATTGCGAACAAAGACGTAATCGCATTGAATCAGGATACCCTCGGCATTCAGGCAAAAAGAATTTACTGCTCTATCGATAATACCAATCCCGATACGGCATATATTACGAATAACAACCGAGTTGATATTCTTGTAAAGCCTCTTGCGAACGGAGATATAGCTTTGTCCTTTATAAATCTCAGCGACTCAAGAGATACGAAGGAGCATTCCGTTGATGTAAGCCGCATTATCGAATATATTGGGCATAAAATGATTGATGCTGGAAAATTCAAAAATGCTGCAAGCTATTATCAAACGGATTTATGGACAGGGGAGGTTACAACGAATATTTCAAGGACCTTCTCTGTTACAGGAATTGACGCCTATGACAATGTTACGATAAGAGTTACTCCTGTTTAATATGCTGATGATGAAAATGATTGATATTGCTAATCATTGGGCTGAAGCATCTATTTTAAAACTTATTGAACGTGGCATTATACCAGGGATGAATGGTGGTTTATTTTATCCCGAGGATAATGTTACGACCGAGCAGTTTGTGACAATGGTAATTAGAAGCAGTAAAGGCAATATAGAGCCAACGAGTGGGTGTTGGTCATCGGGATATATGGATTACGCGTTGTATAAGGGAATAATAGAGGATTATGATATAACAAACATAAGCAAACCCATTGAGCGTCGTTCCGCTGCAAGAATAGTTCATGAGGCTCTTTTAACAGAATTCGGAGAAAGAGATGAGTACGAATGGTCGGCGGCCGAAAATCTTAGAGACCTATATTCCTGCCATACCTGCGTTATGCATATAGCGCAGGTGTATGTTAAAGGTATAATGCACGGGCGTGACAATAACGTGTTCGACGCTGTTGGCAGCTTAACTCGCGCGGAAGCTGCAGCAGTTATTGTAAGAATGCTTGATAGGGACCAGCGTATTCCTCAGATTGGGAGAAGAGAATTTCAAATTAATAATCTGTCCCCCGATGAAGCATGGCAGCTGATGTTAAATGATAAAACTGCAATGCTTGTTGATGTCCGAACTCATGAGGATTATAAGATAGGACATATACAGGAAAGCATTTGTATGCCATTACAGGATATATCAAATAACCCGTTCTCGGTATGTGATAGAAAGGATACTCCATTAATCCTTTACTGTCAAAAGGGGTATAAGAGTTCTTTAGCTGCACAAGCACTTATAAAAGCAGGCTATAGCAGAATCTACACAATTCCGGGTATAGAGCAGTACAAGTATAATTTATTATAAGTGAGATCTTTGATGATATTATCGTATGGTTATGTTTTCTAAGACAGATGCCTCATATGACATCAATACTTTCCTCTCAAGCTACGTTGAGACGGTCGTGAGAACATTACTTCATTAATTGCCGCGTAAATCGCGGCTTTTTTCATTCCCGATTTTGACAATAAAGGTAATTCGATTCAAACAGATCAGTCGATAAATAACGTAATCCTGAGTCAGGCAGAATTTTTGATCCGAGAATCTGTGTATGCCTTTTATCTCGATAAGCTCTGGATTCTCCAGTGTAGCAATTGAGGTAACGCATGTACTCGTTTTATCATAGAAATACATGTACATATAGATTTTTTAGTAGTGCTTATTAAGAATTTCTATCGATTGGAGTATTGTGATATAACTCATGGAATGCTAGCATAAACCTAATAACATATAATCCCTATGAGAAAAGTGTTCTTTAAAAATAAAAATTAATGAATAGGAGAGGTCGTCCTGGCTAAATTATTGCTTGTAAAGACATCGCTTCATGAAACAGAAACAGGATGCTTCATGAAACAGGATTTTGTAGAAATAGAGGCAAGAGGACACAAAGTAATATCGGATACTGGGACTGAAATTGGAGGGACTGACAAAGGCCTGGCGCCAGGCGAACTGTAAATTGGCTCTTATGGAGCCGCCACGGCATCGTCGTCGCGTTTCGGATTCGCATGGCCAAAAAAGCGAACGAAGTGACGGCGGAGGGATTCCTCGAGGAAAGGACGTGACGGTCACGAACCCGCTGATCGCCCGCGGGTTCGTCTCCCACGTGCAACATCACCTCGGCCAAATCGCTCGTATCAAGCATGGGAATACCGAGGCGGCGCAAGGCTCGAGCTGCTCCGTTTAACGTATCCATCCCGATCAATAGCCGACTATTCGATAGAAAGCAGGTGGATCTCATGACGCAAAAACAAGTGCTCGTTCGCGAAGCGACGGCGGAAGACCGCGACGCGGTCCGGGACGTGCTGCTGGACGCCTACGGGCAATACGCGAATACGTTATCCGAAGAACGCTGGGAGCAATATAAAGAAAACATCGTCGCCGCCGCGAGCGCCGGGGCAACAAAAAACCGGCTCGTCGCCGAATTAGACGGCCGCATCGTCGGCAGTGTGTTCCTGTTCGAATCGTCGGAACAAGCATACGGTTACGTCGGCATCCACACGCCAATCATCCGTCTGCTCGCCGTCTCACAGGAAGCCCGCGGCCATGGCGTCGCGACGCAGCTCATCCGCGAGAGCGCCGGTATCGCGCTCGCGTCCGGTGCCGAGCTTCTTCATTTGCACACGTCCGACATGATGGATTCTGCGGTTCGTCTATACGAGCGTCTCGGCTTCGAACGGGCGAAGGAGTTCGACGTGAAGAACGGGGAGACGCTCGTCAAAAGCTATCGGCTTCGCCTACGGGAATCCGCGATATTGAACGCCCGCTAAACAAGCGAGCATTTTGTCCTGAAGGGCATATGCCTTTTGACAAGTAAAAAGCGCTTTGCTTAATGAACGTCATGTGATTGAACTAAACGAGGAACGTTAGTTCAATAAGCAACCAGGATGAAGCTGCCGGCACAAATCGGCAGCTTCATTGCGTTAACAGGTAGGTATGTATAGAAGTTCTTGTCGTTTTTGTATAGAAGTACTTGTCATCCGACAGTCGTCCGACGAGTACTGAGGCAGCATCTATTAATCTTTCTATCTTTTAACAAAATGTCTGTATAGGAGAATGTTCGTATACCTTTAGTTCAAAATAATAAACCGGCAGCAGATCAGAGATCCGCTGCCGGTTTATTTATTTAACTTATTTTTTAATGTGGAGAAATAAAGGATTAATAACGATATATAATGGCACACATTATTATTATAAATGTCGGAAGTCAAAAACATTGTCCCATTAAAATTCGCGGCATTCGCGGCCTTTTGGTTTTATGGATCAAGTTCTTGATCCCATCCCGACTACTTCAGTAACGCGGATAACCAAATTTACAATCGAGAGTCATGGTATTGCACCTTTTTTATGCGGGTATGGAAAGTCTCGAGAATGTTTGGGGAATAGTAATTCATTATGAACAGTAATGGAGCGTAGAGGAATGAAAGTATTATCCATGATTCAACCATGGGCGACTCTGCTTGTCCAAGGCGAGACTCTCTATGAAACAAGATCCTGGAAGACCCGGTATCGCGGACCGTTGGCCATTCATGCAAGCCAGAAAGTCGATAAGAAGGCCTGCAAATATGAACCCATACGTTCTTTACTCGCCAAGAATGGCTATACGGAACAAAACCTCCCTACGGGGGTTATCCTTGCAACTTGCGAGCTTACAAATTGTTATCAAGTTATCGACGCTAATCATACGTCAGCCATTCTGGATTGCGGGAAAGTTGTGACGGGTGAGGACTTCCTGTTAGGTGATTACAGTCCAGGTTATTTTGCGTGGGAAATAGCGAATTTCCGTCTGCTGAAGCCCTATATTCCAGTGAAGGGAAAACTGGGATTATGGGAATATCCGATAGACGAAGAGTTAATGATATGACCTATGTAAACAATTAATTAGGGAGGTTCTGACTTCAATCACTTATTTTCTCCTTATGAAATTAAAGGTTTATAATTCGTCATGCACCGTAAAAGAGATCATCCGGATTTATGCGACGCGCTGGGACATTGAGAACTTCTTCAAGTGCACCAAATCGCTGCTTCACCTGCAAAAAGAGTTTCAAGGCCGTCCTGTGATTTGCTGACCAGCCACACGACGATTGTGTTTTCCCTATACATACTGCCGACGACTATGGCTAATCGACGGCAAGGTTGGGCTTGTTGATACAGCATGTCCGAGGAGAGCAACAATGTGGGGAGACAGGAACAAGATAAAAAAGCCGCATAAATTGCGGCTTTTTTATCTTGTGTTATCAAGTTATTGTCAAAATGAAATGACAAGAACTAACCGCAACAAATCTAGGTAATCATCGTCTAAAATATGGAACTTATTTCTAAAACTCATAGGGGATACGAAAATGTCAAAAAAACCAGTCGGAGCAGCTGCTGTGATTATGGATTCAGAAGGGCGAATTCTTCTAGTAAAACATAACTACGGAAAATACAATTGGGAACTACCAGGGGGGTTATCAGAACTTAATGAATCCGCAGAGGACACTGCAAAGCGAGAAGTGTTTGAAGAAACTGGTCTTGAAGTTACCGTAGGTCGCTTAACTGGCGTGTATTATGAACCCACTCACGATATGCATCATTTTGCATTCATGTGTAAGATTGTCGATAATCAACAACCACAGCCTGATGCTGCGGAGGTAACAGAATGTAAATATTACAACGTAGATGATTTGCCTAGACCGATTAGTGACTTCACTATTGCACGTATACAGGAAGCTTTGAATACTGACAGTAATCAATTATTCCACATCATCGGACCAAGACAGTGGTTTGAATAGTCTAGGAGCCATCATTTACTCTATTCAACTATTAGGAAACGATAGTTTCAAGACAGCACGACGGCAGCTAATCATATGAGCTGCCGTTTTCTCAACTAAAGAGCGGTATAGTTCCATTAAGTGGTATAATATATTTAATAATGTTAGCTCGTAAGGAGCGTCAGAAGTGAACGCGAGACCTGCATCAAGCGGCACAGCCATTAGAAATAGGCTATCCGAAAAGATAAAAATTGTATTTAATAAACTACATTTAACAGGAGAGGTAGAAGTTTATGAATATCTTTATCACAGGTGGGACGGGGTACATAGGAAGCAGCACGGTAAACGTAGCGCTTCGCCAAGGTCATCAAGTTACGGTCTTGACACGAAGCAAGGAAAAGGCAAAAGAGCTTGAAGATACAGGGGTGAGGGCTATTATTGGCGATCTGCTCACAGATGGCGACTGGCAAAGCGCCCTTTCGGAAGCGGACTATGTTATTCATTTGGCGGCCCCTCCAACCTGGGGTAAGAAAGTAACTTTGAAAGTCGCGAACGCCTATCAAAAAGGGCACTATCAAATGACCGTCCGTCTGCTTGACAACATCAATCCGCAGAAGCTAAAGAAGCTCGTATATGTGGCAGGCACCAGCTATTTCGGCGATAGCGGCGACAATGAGCCGGTCACGGAATCATACCGCTCGCAGCCAAAAGGATGGGGACCTTACATCGCTCCTTCCGTCGACGTGCTTTCTGCTTATGTGGATAAAGGCATGCCCGTTGTGATAACTTTCCCGGGACAAGTGTACGGCGCGAAGTCGTGGTTTCCGCAGTTGTTCCTGAAGCCACTCTCTCAAAACAAGCCGGTTACCGGCCTCAAGGGGCATAATCCAATATTTTCTCCTATTCACGTAGAAGACTGCGCCCGAGCTTTCTTGTTCTTGCTGGAGCAGGGCCAGACAGGGGAACGATATTTACTGGTCGACGATCAGCCGATCAGAAGTGCAGACATTACGACGCTCAGCGCCCAGGCGCTCCATAGACAGGATAAAAAACGTTACGTGCCAACTTGGTTATGCCGGATGCTGCTTGGTCCCGTGTTAACCGAATACGCCACGGCGCATACAAATTTCTCGAACAGCAAGCTTAAGGCGTCCGGCTTCACCTATTTGTACCCGACGATACAGTTAGGTATAGAGGATGTCGTAAAGGAATGGAAGGGACTCTCAACATCTAAGGTACGGATCGAATAAAATATGAAATAGAGCAAGGCTGAATTATTCAAACGACGAGGAACAATAGCGTAATAGCCAGGGAGCAGATCGCCGTTGCGGCAACTGCTCCTTCTGTCGTTAAGCAAAAGAATAGGTTAGTGCAGTACCCCCGTTCAAGGTCTGGGCTTCAAGACACGAGAAATTCGTATTCGTAAATCGCTTGAATCCTTTCCAAAACGTTCATCGCCTGGTCTGTAAACTTTAATTCCGCAACCCGCCCTTTCAGCAAAAATACGCCGCTCTCATGATGGTGTTCCCCGAGAGCTCCTTCGTACAGCTTGTTGGCGCCGAGGCTAGGAGGCGAGAAAAATAGCTTCATCAATACTTCAACCAAGAAGGGCAGTCCGGATTGTTTCCCTTTTCTTATCGTATTGTTGCCACCCGGGTCAACGCTGCGGATCCTGATATCGTCCTTAGCGAGCTGCGATGCGATGGCCTCAGTCCATAGCGAAAGAGCTAGCTTTGAGGTCGCGTAAGGTCCAAGCAACTTACGAAAGGTTTTGGGATGCTCTAGGAGTTCGATCGAAAACTCCTTTGTAAATTTTAGAGCTGAAGATGAGGTATTGATTACCGTTTTAAAATGACTAATTTTTAGGAGTTCCTTCAATTCCATCAGAATAATATAAGGAACGACCGTCATCAACTCAAAATGCTTCTCCCGTCCTTGTTTCGAATAGCTCAGCTCGGGAAAGGACCCTCCGGCGTTATTGAATAAAATATCGATCCGCCGTTCCTTGCTTTTGATCTCTTCCAAAGTAAGTTTCAAGCTGGCAAAGTCGGTAAGATCATCTGTTTTATAAATACGAAGCGATCCGTTCTTGACCGCATTGTGGATGCTCATATCGTCGGCAGGAAAGTCAGAACGGTTTACAGCAACCACATGCCAGTTCTCCGACAGTAATTTCCGTGTTAGTTCCAACCCGATCCCGGCGCTTGCGCCTGTAATCAATGCGATATGTTCACGTTGGTACTTGTTCATTGTGCATCTCCTTTTTATATCGGGATATTTGAATCGATAGCGCACATTCTATAACTTGAAGTCGACTCCAAGTCAAGACGAGAAAACAAAGTTTTTCTCCAAGGTTAAGAGGTTTGACTTGGAGCCAGCTTCAAGATGTATAATGTACAAAAATCAATCAATCTTAGGGAGGGAACAGGATGAAGGAGGAGCAATGCTTTACGATAAAACAGACCGCCCAGCAAACCGGAATTACTGAGGATACAATCCGTTATTACGAAAAGATCGCGCTACTGCCTCGCGTAGAGCGGAAGGATAACGGGCACCGCATCTACCGGCAGGAGGACATCAATACGATTCGGCTGATAGCATGCTTGAAAAAAACAGGGATGCCGTTAGAGGAAATTCGGCCTTTTTTGGCGGTCTCAGCCGATACTGATCCCGCGGAATATCCGGAGCTTGTGGAACTCCTAAGAAGTCATCGTGAAAATATTGTCAGCCAGATCACTTCACTGCAGCAAGTTGTTGATTTTATCGACATGAAGTTGGAGGAAGGTAGATATAGAAGGGACTGCTCGAATGAAGGTCTAGACGGCGTACCAGAGAAAATATTGGGGGAACCCAAACCAAAGCCTGTCTCACCCGGTGAGATGAGGTATTTTTCCGTATCGGCCAAAGCGGGCAAGTCGAGGAGAGTTTATTAAGTTAGAGAGAATTAGAATGGAAAATAAGAAAGAGTTTTGAGTTGGACAGTTGAACTATCGAGGAACGATAGCTCAATAAAAACAGTGCAGCAGCCGGTCGATATGACCGGCTGTTACATTTCACAACTAACGGGCAGCTTAAGTATAAGTATTTTTTACGCCCCAAAATTTGGTGTTTAATGGTAAACTAAAGCTATTATCTATAGCTTGGGAGTTCAGGCACAAACTTTATTTTTGAAAGGTGATCACATTGAACCTCAGAAATTTATACGCTAATGAAGAGTATCCTTTGAACCTTTTACTATTAGCAGATCCCTCCCAAAAGCTTGTTGAGGAATATGTTAAAAGAGGAGATTGTTGGGTTGCTGAAGTTGAAAATCAAATAATTGGAGTATATGTACTCCTGCCCACTAGACCAGAGACAGTTGAACTAGTGAATGTGGCTGTCGCAGAAAATCTACATGGCAAAGGTATCGGCAAACAATTGGTACTACATGCAATTCATACATCAAAAATTCAGGGCTACAAAACAATCGAGATTGGCACTGGTAACTCTAGCATAGGACAATTAGCGTTGTATCAAAAATGTGGGTTTAGAATTATCGGTGTTGATATTGATTTCTTTACTCGACATTATCCTGATGATATATACGAAAACGGGATTCAGTGCAGAGATATGATCCGACTTTCTCAAGATCTTATTGAACGTAACAACTTTTAAAAAGCTGATGTTAATAAACTATTATCAATGATACAGCAGGGGCGTAGGCACAATGTGCTTGCGCCCTTTGTCATCATTCAACTTAATATTTAAGTATGGGGGAAGTAAATGAACTCAAAATTAGGTTTTGAAGAGTCGGATCGAATATTAATTATAAATGCAGATGATTTCGGAATTACTGAGGGAACAAACGAAGCAATTCTAGAATTATTCAAACTGGCTGCTATTACTTCAACTTCAATTATGATTCCTTGTCCATCAGCTAGAGCTGTATTAAATAGTGTGGAAATAACCACTATGGAACATGCCGGGATTCATCTCACATTAACAAGTGAAGAGAAACAAGGGTTGAAACCCGTGTACCAGGAGGATACGCTTCACAGCCTAGTAAATTCGGATTTTGAGTTCTTTACAGATATTGCATACATTGAGTCCAATGCTGACCTCAATGAGGTTATGCTTGAATTAGAAGCTCAAATTAACTATGCGATCTCCAGAGGGCTCGATCCAACTCATCTTGACAGTCATGCGGGGAGTATCATGGGCTTGTATACCGGACGTGATTTCTTAGAAGTTGCATTGGATTTGT
This sequence comes from Paenibacillus sp. MMO-177, assembly GCF_037147795.1. NCBI lineage: Bacteria > Bacillati > Bacillota > Bacilli > Caryophanales > Paenibacillaceae > Paenibacillus > Paenibacillus sp. MMO-177. Next base: position 432,803 of record NZ_JBBCUR010000002.1, read on the forward strand.
GTTATAAGTATCAACTGCCTTTAAATTTACCTAGAAGGATAGTGGTACAACCATTTATAAATGAAGTACAAAGGGAGAGGTTTACGCAAGTAATTACTGCGGCGGAAAGACGAGGTATTTTACTCATAGATGATATGATTTCCCTCCCGTACTGTCAAAGCACGAATGCAAACTATGATACAGTGAAGGCACAATTTATAACAACAATTGAAAACCTAAAGCCTGGCATCACTCAATTAACAGTGCACCCCTCAAAAATTACTGAAGAATTAAAGGGAATAACCAGCTGTTATTTGGAGCGTGAAATTGAGTTTCGCTTACTTTGCGACTTAGATATTATGCTGTTGTTTAAAAAAGAAAACATTAAACTCGTTTCATGGAAGGACGTTCGTGACTTACAGCGTTGCAGTTTCTAAACGACATCTTCGTTGAGCTATACGGAGACTTTAGCATAATAAGACAGGGAAACAGTCGTTTACGTTAATGAACCTTTTGTAAGGCCAGTTTTAGCGTACCGCCAAATTGATGAATTAGCCGTGCCCTGCTCTGGATTCCGTTCATATCCTACAAAGAATGACCTATGGAAGACACTTACCTAAGGAGCTGGGGATAATTGAGAATTGCTCTAATCTCGACGAATACGATTCCAGTCCCGCCGAAGGATTACGGGGGCACGCAGCGCGAGGTTCATTATTTAACGGAAGAATTGGTCAAAAGGGGACACACGGTGTTTCTGTTCGCCAAGAAAGGGTCGAGCTCGAACGCGACCCGAACGTTCGAATACGAATCAAACGATCCGAAAGAACAGCTCGACTTCATCATTAAAAACCTCCCGCCCGACGTGGACATCATACATGATCATTACGGCATCGTCGCCAAGGCGAATCCGCCGATTCCCACCATCGGCCAGTCGCATTCAAAAGGAGTAAATAGCAATGTTCAGATTCCGGTCTACGTCAGTAAATTCATCCTGCGCAAATATGGGAAACGAAGAGGCTACGCCGTCCACAACGGCATTCGCATGGACGATTACACGTTCAGGACCACCAAGCAGAACTACATGCTCTTCCTGGGAAGACTGATTGAGAAAAAGGGCGTTCACCTGGCCATCAAGGTAGCCAAGAAAACAGGAAAGAGGCTCTTGATCGCCGGAACGCTGAACGACAAGGAATATTATAACTCCAAAATTAAGCCGCATCTGGGCAAAAAAATCCGCTATGTCGGCATCGTCGGCGGTGACCGCAAACGTCAGCTGCTCGCAAATGCCAGCTTCGTCCTGTTCACCTCGACGTGGGATGAACCTTTTGGACTAGTCCTAGTCGAGTCGATGGCGAGTGGCACGCCCGTGCTTGGCTTCCGGAAAGGCGGCGTCGCCGAGGTGCTTCGGGGCATGCCGCAGCTACTGTGCCGCACGACCTCAGATATGGCGGCGAAGGTCAAGAACCGCAAGAGACTGCCTTCAGCCCGAATGCTCCGGCGTTATGCCAGAACACGCTACTCCGATATCATCTTGACGGACTCGGTTCTGAAGCTGTACCAAAAGGTTCTCGACAACAACTTGTACAAAATCAGGAAGAATACGTTGTGGAACCGGCGAAAGGCCAAGCTTCAAGGACTAAAATAGAGGCGTTGTTGTTATTGATTCGTAAGGGCGAAAATAACGGGACACATTAGACTAAAGTTAGAAGGAATTATTGGGTAATGTTATCAAGTTCTTGTCATCCGACAATTGCATACAAGACATCCATACTTATACTGTCGGATGACAAGAACACAATCTCATTAAAGGCCGCGAAAATCGCGGCTTTTTTGTTATGGGATAATGTTGTTGTCAAATCATAAGAACTTTGTCCCATTCCCGACAGAATTGATTTCCGGTCCCCAGGCTGCAGCTGTTCGCGCGGAATATAAGTTCCTGCCGTCGCTTGCTTATATCGTGCTGCAGGGATCGCTAATACCGTTTACCCTGGTTGCATGCGGTTCAACGATCATGCTGTCGGAGAAAGCGACGGAAAGACTGTGAGCCCATCAATATTGCCGGTGACGTAATCGCCCGACAACACCAATGTATCACATCAGAAAATTCCGATTATTCCCAAGGAGAGCCGCACCCGTTGCTGCTCGTGATGATTAAAGGAATATTCAATGAGAAACTGCACTTGAAGTGGTTTCAAAAATTCTCATCAATTTCTAATCTTGATCTAAACGCATTCTCATGTTGACTTGCTATAGTTGTAAACGTTATAAGACAAACCCAATACAGGAGGTAATAAAATGAAGAAAAAAACATGGATTGTTGCCGCAGCTCTTTTTGCGGTGGTAGCTGCTGGATCGGGGTCTTTGCTGCATTCAACGTATGCGGCTTCGGGTAACAACAAGTCGTCGGTGGAACTAACCCCAATGACAACGAATTCCGACAACACCGCTGTCTCGTCTACTCAAGAGAAGTCCGATGGCGATGGCGAGGTTGCCGACGATCAAGTGAAATCCAGCTCTGTTAAAGCGACCAACCAAGAGAAGTCCGACGGGGACGGCGAGATTGCCGACGACCAAGTGAAATCAAGCTCTGTTAAAGCGACCAACCAAGAGAAGTCCGACGGGGACGGCGAGATTGCCGACGATCAAGGGCAATCCGATAAAGACAGCGCGAATGGCGTAGACCTTCAAGACGATGGAGAAACGAATGAGGATTAATCCAATTCAGGCATAAAAGATCAACGGGCAGGAATCCTATTACAGGGGTTCTTGCCCTTTTGAATATATTCGGAAAGGAATCCGCGATGAGAAAATTGCTCCTTATTGAAGATGAACCGAACTTTGCCCGTTTTGTTGAACTCGAGTTAGAGCATGAGGGCTTCGAAGTCACCGCTGTTCATAACGGGCGGGAGGGATTCTTGTTAGCCAGCGGACAGGAATGGGATTTGATCCTGTTGGATCTTATGCTCCCGGGTCTTAGCGGAATCGAAATTTGCAGACGGCTTCGAAGTCAGAGAAACAAGACCCCGATCATCATGCTCACGGCTCGCAATAGCGTGATGGATCGAGTTTCAGGCCTCGACAGCGGCGCTGACGATTATTTGCCCAAGCCTTTCGAAATCGAAGAATTGCTTGCCCGAATACGGGCGTTGTTTAGAAGAGTGGATCCGTCGGAGGATGAAGAAAACGAAAAGATAGAGTTCCTTGATCTTCAAGTATATGTCGGTTCGCGAACGGTCAAGCGCGATGGAGAGGAGCTGTCGTTCACCAAACGGGAATTCGATCTGTTGGTTGTCCTTCTTCGAAATGCGAACAACGTGCTTAGCAGAGATCAACTGCTCGACCTGGTATGGGGATTTGAGTCCGAAGCGGAGACTAACGTAGTGGATGTTTATGTCCGATATATTCGGCAAAAATTGGGCGGCGGAGATAAATACATTCAGACCGTACGCGGCGTAGGTTACGTCATGAAAGGGTGAGCACATGCCCATCAAGTACAAATTGGCCTTATGGACAACATCGCTGATTCTAATATTGTTTATCGTGTATACCATTGCTCAATACAACGCAGTGACGCAATGGATGTTGAATTCCCAGAAAGACTCGATGAGAAGGACGGCTGCCGAAATCACCGGTTACTTCTCAGAACAAGAGGAACCACTGGATAAGGAAGGATTGGAAGAGAGCAGAGGGTTTCTGCAGCAGTTCGTTCAAAACAATCAGTTGCTCAGGCTGTTAGACCCCGCCGGCAGGGAAGTGATGATTCTCACCCGTGAGCTTCCTTCCGACTGGGTTCCAGTTCAAACGGCGGAAAGCGAATCGATCGTATCCCTTCGCCATGGACAGGACCGATTGATGGTCGTTCGCGCTCCGATCAAAACGACTTCATTCAAAGGCACTTTGGAGTTAGCGGCAAACTTGGAAAACGAAGATGCGATGAAGGATCGATTGAGAGGTCTCATGCTGGAGCTTGGGGCACTTGGGATAATCTTTAGCACGATTGGAGGTTTAGTTGTCGCTTGGCAGTTGCTGAAACCGTTGAACCGCATGGCTTCCGCTATGAATGACATCAAGCGAACAGGGGTGAGCGGACGAGTAAGATATCGAAACAATGGGGATGAAATTTCCCGACTTTCTTCTATCTTCAATGAGATGATGGAGGAGTTGGAACGTTCCTTCAATCGACAGCGCCAATTCATTGAAGATGCTTCGCATGAAATCCGAACACCCATCGCCATCATAGAAGGACATATGAAATTATTAAATCGATGGGGAAAGAATAATCCGGCGATTCAAGAGGAATCCATAGCCGCGGTAATCGAAGAGATCGTACGTTTACGCCAATTAACTAATCAATTATTAGATTTATCTGGCGACCTGCATCATCCTGCAGAGGAAATTTCCGATCCGATCGATCCTTCGAGTGTCGTGATGGAATTGATACAAAACTACCGATTGCTTTATCCGCATTTCACGATCGAAAGCGATTTGAAAGAAGGGATGCGCATTCGAATAGACGAGCATCGGTTACATCAGGTCTTGATCATCCTGTTAGATAACGCCGTTCGGTATTCCAGTCAGAACCCTGTGTTGCGAATAAGCCTTCAAGTGGTTGGAGAAAATATCCATATATCTGTCGAGGATAAAGGAATCGGCATTCATACGAAGGACATACCTTACATTTTTGACCGCTTCTTCCGTGTAGATAAGGGAAGGGGACGGAAGGAAGGAGGAAATGGCCTCGGATTGTCGATCGCGAAAAAAATCACGGAGAAATATGGGGGGGAAATCCGGATCATAAGCGAAATGGGAATCGGAACTACGGTGACCTTGATTTTCCCGCATGCATAACTTTTCGTGGAGTTTTTCAGTGACAAGAACATTGGTCATTTACCGCTGAGATGAATCGTTAATAAGTAGATAATATGAACTTATTAGAATTTTAAGATTTAACGTCTATGATATTGTCGAGCAAAGAGCGAAAGCATTTTCGATATCTTCTATACTAGTACAAGGTGGGTGCGATTTCATGTCGGAACAACCAAACAAACCGAAAATACTGCTTAGCAAGGTACCTGAAGTTACGATTTACTTCTGGATCATCAAAGTCCTATGCACAACGGTCGGGGAAACATTTGCGGATTTTCTCAATTTCAACTTGGGATTCGGTTTAACGAACACAACAATTATAATGGGAATCGCTTTTTTCATTTTATTGTTTCTTCAATTCAGGACAACGAAATATGTACCCGCTATATATTGGCTGACCGTCGTATTAATAAGCGTTTTCGGAACGTTGGTTACAGATAATTTGACGGACGGGATCGGAGTTCCGCTGGAGAAAAGCACGACCGTATTCAGCATACTGCTGGGACTGACTTTCCTGGTTTGGTATTTAAGCGAAAAGACGCTTTCTATTCACTCGATCTACACGAGGAAACGCGAAGTTTATTATTGGCTAACCATTCTATTCACGTTCGCCCTTGGAACAGCTGTCGGCGATCTGTATTCCGAACAACTCGGACTTGGATACTTTAACACAGGTCTCACGGTCGTTATTATCATCGCGATTATGTATTTGGCTTGGAAATGGCTTCGTCTAGACGCGGTATTAGCTTTCTGGGTCGTTTATATTCTGACTCGTCCGCTTGGGGCGTCCTTAGGTGACTACTTGTCCCAAACCAAAGTAAATGGCGGATTAGGCTTAGGTACAACGATAACAAGCGTCATTTTTCTAGTTGCGATTTTGGCTGTCATCATTTTCTTGGCTGTTACCAAAATCGATACAGTTCCGAACAGCGGAACCGCAGAGTCGGAGCAAAGAAAAAGAAACGTCCTCATTCAAACCGTATCCGTACTTTGTGTTTTCTTAGCTGTCGGCATCGGCGGATATGTTCAGTTGAGCAATAAAATCGCATCGCAAATCGATTCTTCCGGATCGTCTTCAACGTCCAATCCGGCTTCACTAGCCGGACAGTTGACGGATTTCGTGAATATAGAAAATGATATGTCGAAAGCCGTGAACGCAAAAGACTTTGCTGCCGCGAAAAAGGGTGCTGACATTTTGGAACATAAATGGGATACGTCGGAGCCAAAGCTTAGAAAAATAGACGGCTCCACATGGACGCAAATCGATGGGACGATCGACGTGGTATTGGCCGCAGTCCGCAATGGAAAACCCGATGCGAATCAATGCAATAACGCCCTTCAAGAGTCGCTGAAGGTATTGAACGAAGCCAACAAAACAGCGGCTTCACAAGCTCCTGCGTCGTCGCAATCTGAGTCTTCTCAAGCCCCGGCATCGTCTTCGGAAGCCGGAACAGCTACGCCGCATGCGAAATTGGCCGGACGATTAACGGATTTTGTAAATATTGAAAACGAGATGTTGAATGCAGTAAACACAAAGGATTTTGCTGCCGCCAAAAAAGGCGCTGACAATTTGGAACATCAGTGGGACAATTCCGAGCCTAAGCTTAGGAAAATCGACGGTTCCACTTGGACAAAGATCGATGGTACGATTGACGTTGTATTGGCTAACGTTCGTAAAGGCAAACCTATTGCCAGCCAATGCATCACTGCGCTTAATGACTCGCTTAATATCATGAGTGTAGTAAATCAATAAAAATAGAGGATAAGAATTTTTTCTGACGGGTAGATATGCTTAGAAGCTTATTTTAGTTTGTCACTATTTTGGGATTCGCGTCTTCTTTTCAATAATCCTGCTTCTCTTAAAATGCTTCGTAATATATTCATCTGATAACTTATTCGCAATTTAAGTGGTAAACCGATTCCAGTTTCTACTGTTATTGCATTGGAATGCAGCAGATGGTAAGCGGCTGAACGTCCCGATCCAGGTAATTCTCGCTGAAGGAGCGAAAAACGTATCGAAGCCTTCTCGATAGATGTATTCAATCGTCGAATCATCCTTTTTGCAGCAGGGATAGCCTTGCTTCTAGGGTTAACGATCAAGGTTTGTCCCAGTGACCTTGGATGGATACCGGATAATCCATTCGCCTCATGCAGATCCACGTACCATACCGGTTGCTGTTCCCTGGCAAGCTCGAATACTGCTCTTGAAAGGGGGTGACTAGCTGATTTGAAATTGTGTTTTGGGAACGTCCGGTTCAGATCGGGAACCCCTCTTATTTTTTTTCTAACCGCAACCTGATTGACTATAGGAATAATTATTAACCTTCCGCTGTGGACATGAATAATATCCCTTTGAAGCAATTCAACTAGTTTTTTTGCTGATAGAAACCCTGCCCGTTCTGTCCCGTGAATACCCGCCGTTACCATAACTGTACTCCCCTGAGAAACTCCATTAACAATATAATATGGCGTCTCGTGCTCGCTGCTCTTGGCCAGTAGCTGTTTTGTGATTTGCATATTTCTCACCCCCAGATAGTTCTAAAATACGTTGTTATCGAAATCGTTGAAACGGACAAATGAATTAATTTGTAACTTCTATTTCAAAAATGTGTATATCAAAAGTCACGATGCCTAGTGTAATAATGGCAACAGGCCACTCCGAGCCGATCACTGTAAAAAACATCATTATCTTCGTTAAAGGGGCATATTCTGTGCTACCGATAAGACTCGTAATCCGAGTATCAAATGAGGCAAATTCGATGCTCGCCAATTAGAACTGCAATGGAGATGAAGCCGCACGTATTGTATTGTACCGGGACACTAGGGACCTTATACAAGCGGTACAACAACAGCCTAACCATATTGTAATCGTTGTGGAAGAAAACCATTCATATAAGGAATTAAGGGCAACTCATCTGCCCCCTATATGAATCAGTTGCTAAAATCCGGTGCGAGCTTGACGAATCATTATGCGACCCGTCATCCAAGCCAGCCGGATTATCTTGATTTGTTCTCAGGATCTTCAGAAGGCGTAAAAAGCGATGGCACCCCCAGAATACATTCAACACCGATAATTTAGAAGCTGAATTAATACGACATGGGTACACCTTTGCCGGTTATTCAGAAGGGCTGCCCAATACCGGATATAATGGGCCGTACAATCTGAAGACAGGATATGCTCGAAAGCATAACCCTTGGGTTAATTTCACGAATGTTCCTGCTTCATTGAATAAGCCCTTTACCGATTTCCCGAGCGATTTCAGCATGCTGCCGACTGTCTCCTTTGTCATTCCAAACCTTGAGATGGGCTCGAATATGCGGGACTGAGCAAGTATTCGAAGAGCTTGCCCGTGTACAAAGCCTAGACTGAATGAAAACCTGACTTCTTATACAAAAACTCCGGCTCTAAAAATTGGCCGGAGTTTTTGCTGTGTTTAACTTTTACTAAAGCGGGACAATACGGGAATGACGCGCAGGATTTGATTATAGAGAGAGATAAATAGCCTGGAAATTGGGTCGATCTGCTTTCTCAAGGCAAATACCGTCAAGGCTATTAAGAATGACAGTACGACAGCTCCTAAAATATCAGCAGGGTAGTGTACGCCCACATAGATACGCGAGATCCCCGTCAAGACGGCAAAAACCAACATGAGTACCCCTGTTTGTCGCTTCATAAACAGTATTACAAATGCAAACGAAAACGCCAATGTCGCATGATCACTCGGGAACGAGGCATCGGCTGCATGCGAGATTAATTGATGCACGGTATGATCGACGAACGGACGAGGATGATTCACGAGCGGCGATATGACCCAAGCAGCCAGTAAGAGAGAGACTGCTGCGGTTAGGCATGCAAAGAATACAGCCCGTTGATTCTCTTTACTTCCGCTGCACCACAGGAAAACGAGTATAGCCAGCATCAGCCACACGATATCTTGCGCAAATATTTCCATGAGATCATCTATCCAATCAAAACGGCCGGCAAAGTTATTGATGATATGGAACAGTTGTTCGTTCAATGATGTTTCCTCCCTTCAAATTTCAACTCGATAATGATATCAAAAATAACTTAAAAATCTCTTAATTTTTGTCCCTAAAAAAGATTCCCATTATGGTATTCACCAAAAGTCAGTGGGATTCTCTTGAACGAGAAGAATATTTTATTGGTTCAGCAGCTATCAAACCGAGCGAAATTAGGTCAAAACGATAGTTATGTTTTTGCAATACCTGCACGTTACAATTTTAAAAACGAAGTATAACCTGGAGTGCCGGTTCTCTATCGTGATAATTATGGAACATGGTTACACACCGGGTTTGCACCTTGATAACGAAGCAGCCGTCTGAAACAAAGAGTTAATTGTTGATCTACAGCATCTATTATGTACTTCTATTAATTTCCGATGTATGATTATGTTGGTAAAAGTTTAATAATGAGGTTAAAATTGGACATCTAAAATTAAAGGTTAGAATTTATCCTGTTTTGTAGGTTCAAAGGAGAGATTCCATGGCAGATTACACGGAGCATTATTTACAAGACTCTAGTCCCTGGCAGACCGGTGTGTCCCCTACGACTGGTTGTTACTTCAACGATCATGCGTACTTATTCTTCATGCAGCGCATCGCGCAGCGAGCCGGTCATGAGACGAGGATTGCCTGCACGAAAGCGCGATCAACCGGATCAGACATCGAAATCATTTGGTCGAACAAACCTGTTATTCCGAATCAGCCAGTCTCGTGGCAGGGGAACGCAGACGTAATGTCGATTGCCGCATGCACGCACGCCGGTGTCATGTATGTCTTTTTCTCGAATCGTGGCGGACAAGTCTCGTTCACATGTACGATCGATGGTGAGAAGTGGACCGAGCCGGTTTACTTAGACAAATTAACGGTTCACGGCGACCGTCAGATTTCGGCTGCGTCCATCGGTGAGCGCATGTTCATCTTCGGCAGCTATCAGCAGGACGGCGAGGATAGGGCAATCGTATCCTGGACAGATGATGGTCATACATGGGGCAGTGAAATTCGCACGGACTGGACGAAAGTCGGCAATATCAGTGTATGTGCGTTCGTTGACGCAGCAGGCGAACCGCGATTGATGTATGCTATGGCTACGAAATATTGGAATGTATGGACAGGCATCTACAGCTACGAATCAGGTGAAACTGGATCTGGTCTGCACGTGACGGACATCGTCGAACACACAGAGTTCCACGGATCGGCTGAGTTCGTAGCCGTCGCCGCGGGTTCCGCCAAAGGCGGAAACCACGGGCAGATTCTGCAGATGATTGTCAATGGCTGGCATGGCCCTACGTGGGTCGGCTGGAAGCCACAACAGAAGAAGGAGTACGGCATAGCGTCTAACACTTGGTACTCTACCAAGACACTCGGCGAGGGCTACACGCGTTACCCGCTGTGGGCGCACTTTGGCGCGTTCACGTACGTACGTGCCGTCTCGGCAACGGAGCTACGCCAGGAAATTTGGTACGTTTACAACTACAACAACGTGCAGTCATCACTCTACGTTGCGCGCTGGGAGTCGGACCAGCTCGTGCGTGATGATTCCTCGACATTACAGCAGCCGGTGAGTCGCGAATTCCGCTCGCTCCTAGGCGTTGTGGAGGGACCGCCGCCCTATGTCCTCAACGGCCAGCCGTTCCGCGATAGCGTGTCGCGCTTCCAGTTCGGCTACACTACGTCTCTTCAGACGTCCGTATCGGCGACGATTAAGATTGGCGTACAACTGAAGATTGGCGGCAAGTTCAAAGATAAAAAGTTTCCGCTCTTTGGCTCATTCCAACTCGGCACTGAACTAACGCGCAAGACGCAGACGGCTAACGAGGTCTCTCAAACGTTCGAGAAGACGATCGCGCCTATTCCGGGCAAGAACGAAACGACGTACATCTACCTCAGGCCCGTTATCACGCGTTATGCTTTCAAGCTGAAAGACTGGTCGGGACAGGAGATCCCTGGCGTCGTCGTTTATACCTTTACCACCTCCGACACCGGCATCGACTTTGACGTGAAAAAGAATCTAAGTTCGTTCCCCGGCAATCCTGATACGAACAATTATCAGACCTGGATTGGTCGCTTCAGCGGCACACCTGAGTACGCCGTCAGCATGGTGAATGTACCAATCGAATGGACGGAGAGCGGAGAGACGAAATACACGCTAAAAACAGCAACGTCCGAGCTTCAATCTCGCGAGGACACAGTAAAAGCCGAGGTGAAAGGCGGCATCGATAATATCTTCGACGTCGGTGGAAATTCATCGTTCTCGTACACGGTAGAGAAGAAGACGACTAAGACGGAGTCGATTGCGCTTTCACTCGCGTTCCCGCGCGGCAAGGGTGAGCCCAACGACATTGTGAAAGTCGGCCTACGCGTGTTCGCCTGGTCACCACGCGAAGGCTTCGTTGACAAATGTTACTGGATTCCTGAGAATGCCCGAGACCAGCGGCCGTGGATTATCGCCTGGTCGATAGATTCGATCGAGACGGAATCGCAAAAGCAGGCCGCGACCCGCAGTTCACCTGAAGAGCTTGTGTAGAGATTCTAAGAAAGTGGACCTATTTTACTATAAGTTAACTTTATTGAACTCTAACGGGTAACGATAGTTGAATTGCCAAACTGATGAAGTTGCCGGCGCACGATTGACAGTATTCACGCTGATATTACTGCGTAATATGATTAGCGGTCTGATTTCCGAATTCTAACGCTCTATAATTCCAACAAGAAAGGGGAGGGATGCATAATTTATGCATCCCTCCCCTTTCTTGTTAATTAACATGGAAAGTCTATTTATATGTAGCACCCTCATACTCAAAGGATAAGATTTACCTGTGTATAGATGTGGAAACGCTAGACTAGAGATAGGGAGCGTATTATTCGCACACTTGAAACGGGCATGCGTGCGTTAGACGAAATGGTAAAAAAATGATAACGATCTAAAAAAGTGAAAGCATAGGGAAATGACATGGAGTAAAGAGATGATAATGAAGTAACAAATTGAAAATATACGATTAGTAAAAAATAACATAGAATTTATAATGTGTTTAGTATTCACACTATATGAGAGGGGTTTTTAAGTGAAGAAAAATCAACCGTCTTCAAAAGCAGTACTTCTTCTGATATCGCTGACGCTTACAACTGGCTTTATTTCAGCATGCAGCTCCAACTCACCCGAGAAACAAACGAATAATCCAGCTCAAAGTCCTGCAAACAACAGTAGTAAGGGCAACAATGAACAGAAGGAAGCGGTTTCCGGAGATGCTGATCCGTTCGGCAAGTATGAAACGCCGCTTACGATTCGCTTTACTCGTGATGTTGACAATGACACCCAAGATAATATCATTCCTAAAACTCCCGGAGAAACGATTGAAAACAATAGATGGCTGAAAGCGTTTTCTGAGAAGCTGGGCATTAATGTTAAGTATGACTGGACAGTTAGCTCCGGCGATGCTTATACCCAAAAAATGAATGTTACTCTAACATCCGGTGACCTGCCAGATATGCTCCGCGTAACGCCAGCGCAAATGAAGCAGCTCGCCGAAGCGGATTTAATCGAGGATTTAACGCCATATTGGGAGCAGTACGCATCGGATGATCTAAAGAAACTTTACGCTGAACAAGGACCTGCAGTGCTTAATTCCGCTGCAGTTAACGGAAAGATTGTGGGGCTTGGTAAGGCTGACGTTTACGGTGATGGGGTTTATTTATGGATCCGCAAGGATTGGTTAGACAAATTACAGCTTCCTGAGCCAACCTCCCTGCAGGATGTGCTGAAAATATCCGAAGCGTTTACAACACAGGATCCAGACGGGAACAAGATAAATGATACGTATGGCTTAGCATTAACAAAAGATTTATACGGCGGCGCAATGGGCTTGGAAGGATTTTTTGCAGGCTACCATGCTTATCCGAATATGTGGATTGATGACGGCTCAGGAAAGTTAGTTTGGGGCAGCACTCTCCCTGAAGTTAAGGAATCATTGAAAGCGCTTTCCGATATGTATAAGGCAGGTCAGCTTGATAAAGAGTTCGGGGTTAAAGACGGTGGCAAAGTAGCCGAGAGTATTGCAGCCGGTAAAATTGGCATTGATTTTGGCGCTCAATGGAATCCCATGTATCCGCTCATCAGCAATTATCAAAATGATCCAAATGCCAACTGGGTAGGTTATGCTCTTGTTTCCGTAGACGGCAAACCGGCCCTTTCTCCGCAAAGATTCCAAGCGGACAGCTATTGGGTAGTAAGAAAGGGATTCTCTAACCCTGAGGCGCTTATCAAAATGTTCAATTTACACGTGGAGCTTAACTGGGGCAAAACAGGAGATTTTGACTACTATTACATGCCGGCGGCCAATGATAGCGTAGGGGTGTGGAAGTATTCCCCGGTTCAGCCGGCGTCAGCATTTAAAAACATTCGAGCCTTCCAAGAAATCGAAAAGGCTAGAAAAAATAATAGCTTTGACAGCTTAACGGGTGAAGCATTAGCTATTTATCGCAATATTAAAGCTTTCGAAGACGGGGATGTTTCGCAATGGGGCTGGCCAAAGATCTACGGAGCAGAAGGCGTTTACAGGCATGGGGTTAATTATATGGATAATGAACGATTCAAGTATGAAGCGTTTGCCGGTCCGCCGACAGAAACGATGGCTGAAAGAAAATCTACATTAGAGGCATTGGAGAAAGAAACATTCGTCAAAATTATTATGGGTGCGGTGCCTTTGGATGATTTCGATAAATTCGTAGACAACTGGTATAAAGTTGGCGGAACAGACATCACGAAAGAAGTCAATGAGTGGTACGCATCAAACAAATAACACGTTATGGAAAGCAAGGAGCATCCTTGCTTTCCATTTTCTTAATCCATAGGAGAAGGTGATTGAGCTGAATTTAAAAAAATTGAAAAGAGAATTGCCGTTAAATCTCATGATCTTGCCGGGGTTTCTATTCGTCATCCTATTTAGCTATGTTCCTATGGCTGGCATTATCATAGCGTTTCAACGCTTTATTCCGGCTAAAAGGCTCTTTGGCGATCAACAATGGGTCGGTTTGAAAAATTTTAAATATGTGATGAGCCTGCCCAATTTCGACAATATTTTGTGGAATACCTTTTATATTGCGTCTTTGAAGGTCATCTTGGGCTTAGTTGTTCCCATCGTGATTGCGTTGCTGTTAAACGAAATGAAGCATGTCCTATTGAAGCGCAGCATTCAAACGGCGATATACCTGCCGCACTTCCTCTCCTGGGTCGTATTGGGCGGCATTTTTATCGACATCCTGTCCCCTACAAATGGACTTATTAATACGTTGATTAATAAGCTTGGCTTTGATTCCATATTCTTTTTGGGTGACAATAAGTGGTTCCCGTATACGATGATACTAACGGATACGTGGAAAGATTTCGGGTACGGAACGATTATTTATCTTGCTGCTTTAACCGGGATTAATCCGAATCTGTACGAGGCGGCTCAAATGGATGGGGCGAATCGTTGGAAGCAGACGATACACATTAGCTTACCCGGCATTCAGATGGTTATCGTATTATTGATGGTCTTGAGCTTAGGGAATCTTCTGAATGCAGGCTTTGACCAAATCTTTAATATGTACAGCCCGATGGTCTATGAGAGTGGAGACATACTCGACACTTTCGTCTATCGGATCGGTTTGTTGGATGCGCAGTTTGGCGTAGCTACGGCAGTCGGTTTGTTTAAATCCGTCATTGCATTGATCCTTGTCTCAACCTCTTATTTTTTTGCTTATAAATTTGCTGATTATCGAATCTTTTAGGAGGTATAGGAATGCGAATCAAAAAAAAACTAGACTGGTTTTTAGTCATTAACAATATCTTTCTCCTTCTGGTCGCTGCGGTTTGCGTGCTTCCGATGATTCATATTTTAGCGATATCCTTATCGTCAAGTGCAATTGCTTCTACCGGTACGGTAACCTTTTGGCCAAAAGAGTTTTCATTAACCTCCTATGAATTTGTTGCTCAGCGTAAAGCATTTTGGGACTCCATGCTTGTATCCCTGCAGCGCATCGCTCTTGGCGGCGCAATTAATGTGGTGTTAGCGACAACGATTGCCTATCCTTTATCCAAGGAAAAGAAAGACTTTAGTTTTCGAGCCTTCTATGCATGGACCTTTTTCATCACGATGATTTTTGGTGCCGGTTTAATCCCAACCTACATGCTGGTCAAGGAATTAGGACTTATCGATACGGTTTGGGCATTAATATTGCCTGGTGCGGTACCTGTATTTAGCGTAATCGTCCTTTTGAATTTCTTTAGGCTAACCCCAAAGGAATTAAGCGAATCCGCATTTATAGACGGAGCAGGCCATTGGAGAACGTTATGGAGCATTTATGTTCCGGTATCCATGCCGGCTATTGCAACGATTTTATTGTTTTCATTGGTTGGTCATTGGAATAGCTGGTTTGATGGGCTCATTTATATGAACAATCCAAGCAATTATCCGCTGCAAAGCTATATGCAAACGGTTGTTGTGCAAAAATCATTTACGACATTAACACCTGAGGAAGCGAAAGTAATGGCTAAAATTTCCGATAAAACGTTAAAGTCCGCACAGATCTTTTTAGGTGCTCTGCCGATCATTTGCGCTTATCCATTTTTACAGAAGTATTTCGTAAAAGGTATGGTTCTAGGCAGTGTTAAAGGCTGATCGCGATCAGCCGTCAAAAGAGGCCGCTAGCGATGAAACAAATAGTCATGTTTTGTGCTATGATTTTTTGTTAATATGTAGGAAAAGAAATAGAAGGAGGGGGTGGCAATTAAATCTAGCATTTTTGTTAGATTAATGGCTACATTTTTAGCCGCAATCTTGGTCATTGTCGCTTTAGGTATTTATATGTACAACTGGAGCTTAAAGACGGTTAAAGATGAAATTTACAAATCAACGACGGCTCAGGTTACCTTTTATTTAGAGGGGCTGGAGGCAGAAATCGATCGAATAAAAATATTGCAATATGATGTTTTAAATGATGAGGATTTAAATAAGCTTGCGATTCGATATACGATTATGGACGATTACGAAAAGATGGAGAGTATGAGAAAGCTGCATCATCGCCTGGTATCCATACAAAATAGCAATGCTTATATTTCAAATGTTAGCGCCCATATTTACCCTATACAAAAGACCATTTCCTCCAAAAAATCAGTGGGCGCTTTGAATAGGGACAAATTTGCAGCATTAAGAATTCCGGAAGGGATGAAGGGCGCTCAATTATTAATGTATAATGGGAACCTTCATCTCAGTACATTTCTATCGGGCAACATGGGGTTAAGCCCTTTGTTTATGATCGAAATCGAACTAAATACGGAAGTATTCCGGGAAGCGTTAAAGCAGTTCGATACTTATCCCGACAGTCGGTCGATTTTGCTGGATCTAACAAACGGGTTAACGATATATAGCGACGAGGATCACATGTTCGACGATGTCGTTCATTCGTTCGCAAGAAATGAAAGCGAATTCAAAATTGGCGAAGTGATTAGTCATGGCGACACGTTCATCATCGCGGAGAAATCCGAATACTTAAATATGGTGCTGTTCCGATTCATACCTAAAGATGCTGTACTAGTTCCGACAAAAGGATTTTACGTGTGGCTATGGGTGTTTACGGGTGTAGTACTCATCCTTGTCACGTTTATCTATGCTTACACCTACCAGTTAATTCAACGTCCGATGAAGGAGCTTGTGAAATCGTTCCGCAGTGTTGAAAAGGGTAATTTCAATGTCAAAGTGGAAGTGAATCACAACAATGAATTTGATTACTTAAACAAGGGCTTTAATTCCATGGTTCAAAACGTCTCGAATCTCATTGATCAAGTGTATAAACACAAAATTCTTGAACAAAAAGCCGAGTTAAAGCATCTTCAATCTCAAATCAGCCCCCACTTCTTATACAATAGCTTTTTCTTAATGAACATGATGGCGAAAGTAAAGGATGAGAATTTGATTCCTTTCACCAAGCTTTTAGGGGAGTATTTTCAGTTTATTACGAAAAATGATTCCGACTTTATTTCTTTGTATGAGGAAATTGAGCATGCAAGAACCTATGCCGATATTCAGTTAATGCGTTATCCAAGCAAGCTGACGATAGAATTTGAAGACTGTCCGCCTTCCTTTAAGGAAATCAGCGTCCCTAGATTAATCGTGCAGCCAATTATCGAAAATGCTTTTAAATATGCGGTAGAGCATTCAAAAGGTCCCGTCACCATTCGGGTTTATTTCCAAACGACAGATGATAAGCTATCGATTTTTGTCGAGGATAATGGAAAGCAATTAACCGATGAAAAATTGCTGGATCTAGAAAAACAATTCATGGAAGCACACAGCAGCGAATCGTCTGGGCTAAACAATATTCATCGAAGATTGCAACTGATCTATGGTGAGGAGTATGGGCTGCAGGTAGCAAGAAGTGAGCTGGGCGGATTATTAGTCAGATTGCAAATTCATGCTAAGCTGAGGGAGTAGCCATGTTAAGACTTTTGATTGTAGATAACGAGGAAATTATAGTTAATCATTTATTTGAGGTATTTAGAGGGATGGACCACTTATCGCTTGACGTGTATAAGGCATATAGCGGTGAAGAAGCGATAGAGTGGCTGCATCGCACCCGTATGGATATTGTGTTAACGGATATCGATATGCCGAATATTAACGGGCTGCAACTGATGGATGAAATATTTAAGCAGTGGCCGCAATGCAAAATCATCTTTTTAACGGGTCACAGCGAGTTTAGCTATATCTATAAAGCGATCCAGCATCCCGATGTAAGCTATATTCTGAAACTGGAGGATATCGATAAGATCATACAAGTTGTTGAGGAGACGGTGTTCAAAATCCGTAAGGAAATCAAAACCGGTGATCTCATCAGAGAAGCCAAAGAAAAAATTCACATCGCATTGGAACTGTTTCAGGAAGGTTATCTGCTTAACTTATTAAAGGGGAGCTCCATGGTAAAGGCAACGAAGGAGCAATTTGACCAGCTTTCTCTGCCCATTACGGATGAAGCCCCGGTTATCCTTGTTGTAGGTAAATTAGATGATCTATCACTCCAAGACGATAACTATTTAGAGAAAATACAGCAAATTTACTCTGTTCGACAAATGATAAAGCGGTATCTTACCTCTAATTTGAAATGCGTCATCATTTTAGACGATCATTTTAGATTTACGATCCTTATACAACCGAAGGAAAACGTAAACCCGGCTACGGAGGATTATGTCCATACTTTACACTACATCAAGGGAATGCTTGAGTCCGTCCAGCAAAGCTGCCAGGATAAGCTCAATCATTCTATTAGCTTTACCGTTGGCAGTAAACCGACGACATGGAATGATATCTCGCAGCAATATCATGCCTTGCATTCCCTTTTGAATTACCGAATTGGAACAGAGAATACGGTATTGTTAGTAGATGATGAAGTGCCCTCGACTGCTGCAGCGGAGAATAAAGCGGAATGCTCTAACGATGAGGAATTTGAAGCAGAGCAAAAATTACTGTCACTTACAACTACGAATTTGTTTACTTTCATAGAGCAATATTTAGAATCAGGGCTGAAGGATAAGTATTTTGAAGAGCTGGAGCAAATTTTGCTGCCTTTAAGCTTGATAAAAAATAAAAATAATCTAGTTGCCCAGCAAGTGTATTGCTCTATTTCAATGTGCTTATTGTCTTATATGAATCGTTGGGGATTGCGTGACAAGGTTATCAGCAAAATAGGTGAAATCCGGTTTGTTAATACGGTTAGTTTTTGTAGTTGGGGCGATGCAGTCACTTATATAAGAAAGCTTTCCGTATGCGTTTTTGAACTTCAAAAGCTAGAGCAAAAAAGAAGGGCTGATAATGTAATCTCGTTTATTCAAAATTTTATAGTTTCACATCTCGGTGAGGATTTGTCTCTTGTTCGATTATCCGAGCAAGTGTATTTAAACCCCTCTTATTTATCAAGAATATTTAAGCAAGAAACGAAAAAAAATTTAACGGAATTCATTGATGCAGCTAGAATTCAAAGAGCCAAAGAATTGTTAGTGAATGAAAACATTAAAATACATGAGATTGCCAGACAAGTAGGTTATGAATCAGCGACCTCCTTTACAAGGTTCTTCAAAAGCTCAACAGGCTGCTCACCGCAAGAATATAGAGATTCATACGTGATGAGGGTTAAGTGAGCGAATCCGCCATATCCGCGCTCCGTTATTGCCGCGTCACGGATTTTAGTGAGGAATATCACAAAATGGTAACGGAGAAAGCCCTGGAACCTGTCAATCATTTATGGAATGGAAATCAGGTGACTTATTTATTGAAGAAGGGCATGATAGCGTGGAAACTATCTTAAATAAATGATTAATAAATACTCAGTTCATTTCAGTGAATTCCCGAAGTAACTCATTGAACTTGTCGCGCTCTTCGTAGAACGAACCGTGGCCGCTGTACATGAACGGCACGAGCCGTGAACCTAGGACAGGATAGATTGAATTAATCTATATACAAGACGATCGCATCATCATTCGGTGCATCGAATAAAAATAGAAGATGACAGTGATTATAAATATTTTGAGTTGTGGTGGAGAGAATCGTCAAACAAAAGTAGTAGACAGAACCAAGAAAAAATAGGTAAAATTAATATTACAGAACATCGTTCTATAATATCAAACTCGAAGGAAGAAAGTACTCATGCCAATCATCCAGTCGCTCGATCGGGCCCTGTCCATACTGGACCTGTTCGACGAGCGAAACAGAGAGCTGAAAATCACCGAGATCAGCGCAAAAATGCAGCTTCACAAGAGCACCGTTCATTCCCTGCTCAAGACTCTTCAACTGCACCGGTATATCGAGCAGGACGCAGAGTCGGGCAAATATCGGCTGGGCATGCGTCTGCTTGAGAAGGGGCAGCTGCTGCTTCAGGGCTTCGACATCCGTGAGATTGCGCGCCCCCATCTGATAAAGCTGTCGCAGGAAACGGGGCAAACCGCGCATCTTGTCGTCCTGGACGGCTCGGAAGGCGTATATATCGACAAGGTGGAAGGGGCGAAAGCCGCCATCCGTTATTCCCGAATCGGCAGACGCGTCCCGCTTCACAGCAGTGCGGTCGGCAAAGTACTTGCTGCCTATTTGCCTGAGCCCGAACTAGATCGTATCCTTGCCAATTATCACTACCATGTCCAGACATCGCATACGATTACGAACGAAGCCGATTTGCGCGCCGAGCTTGAGCTCGTGCGCTACAAGGGAGTTGCATACGACCGCGAGGAGAACGAGCAGGGAGTGCGCTGCACAGCCGCCCCGGTATACGACCACAGCGGTCAAGTATCCGCGGCCGTCAGCATCTCCACCATGGTGTCCACTGTAAACGATGAGGAATTCGCCGGGTTCTCCGCGCTTGTCGTTCGGACGGCGGACAGTATTTCCAAATCGCTTGGCCGATTGTAAGACCGCGTTCTCAAGCACATGCCGTATGGCATGTGCGGATTTTCGACCTAATATGAGAACCGCGTTTTATAATATAAAACAATGATGGAGTTGAGTGTATGCGTATCGTTCGTTACATGGAATCATCGTTATCCCGATTAGGCGCTTTGACAGATGATGGGGCCGTCTATCGACTGGAAACGTCGGACCTCATGGAATTGGTAGCCGAGGCGAGAGCAAGAGGCTTGACTCCCTCCGAGCATGTATCCAACCAGATCGCTGGGAATACGGCAATCGCTTTCTCCCTCGAAGAGCTCGAGCTGCTGGCGCCCGTTGACGCGCCGGAAGTATGGGCAGCTGGCGTTACTTATTTGCGAAGCAAAGAAGCGCGGAATTATGAGGCAACGGGAGGAAAGCTGGATGCCACGACGTTCTATGACAAAGTGTATGACGCAGAAAGGCCGGAGCTGTTCCTCAAATCGACCCTTGCGCGCACTGTAGGACCAGGACAGCGGGTATGTCTCCGCAGCGACTCTAATTGGCAGGTCCCTGAGGCCGAGCTGGGTCTCGTGCTGGACCGCGAAGGGACGATCATCGGTTATACAGCCGGCAACGACATGAGCTGCAGAGACATTGAAGGCGAGAATCCGCTGTACTTGCCGCAGGCCAAAGTATGGAGCCGTTCCTGCTCGATTGGACCAACGGTCAGACTGGCCGAAACGGTGACGGATCCCTACGCACTGCAGATCGTGTGCCGAATTTACCGCAACGGCGAGAAGCTTGTTGACGAGCAGGCAAGCACGGGCTTGCTGAAGCGCAAGTTAGAGGAATTGGTATCGTTCCTGAAGCGAGACAACGAGCTCTATGACGGAACGGTGCTTCTTACCGGTACCTGCCTTGTTCCTCCCAATCAATTTACCCTCGATTCGGGTGACCGCATCGAGATCGAAATCGAAGGTATCGGCATCCTGGCCAATACGGCTGTCTATAAACATGAGCTGACGCAGCAGTCCTATCAGACCAATTAGGAAAGGGAGAGAGTTCATGAACGAACAATCCAGAACAATTGACAATTATATCAACGGAAAATGGACGGCTCCACTGTCCGGCAAACGGATTCCGAGCATCAACCCCGCAAAGAAACAAGAAGTGGTGGGCCACGTGTCCGATTCGAATGAGGCCGATCTGGACAATGCCGTAGCCGCTGCCGAAGCCGCTCGAGCTTCTTGGCGGAAGCTGACCGGCGCGCAACGGGGAGCCTTGCTATTCAAGGCGGCGGATCTGCTCGAGGCCAGACAGGAGGAGATCGGAAGAATGATGACGCGCGAAATGGGAAAGACGTTGCCTGAAGCCAAAGGCGAATCGGTGCGCGGCGCGGCGATCCTGCGCTATTATGCCGGCGAAGGCATGCGTAAGATCGGGGACGTCATCCCTTCAACCGACGCCGAGGCTCTCATGTTCACCACACGGGTGCCGCTTGGCGTCGTTGGGGTCATCTCCCCCTGGAACTTTCCGGTCGCTATTCCCGTCTGGAAAATGGCTCCCGCGCTTATTTACGGCAACACGGTGGTCTGGAAACCGGCTACGGAAACCGCCGTCACGGCGTCACTTATTATGCAATGCTTCCATGATGCCGGATTCCCGCCAGGCGCGGTGAACATGATTGTTGGCAGCGGCAGCGTTATCGGCAGCGGTATCGCGTCGCACAACGGAGTTCACGGCGTCACGTTCACCGGGTCCAACGCGGTTGGCAAGCGGGTCGGTCAGGCAGCGCTCGCGCGCGGAGCGAAATACCAGCTCGAGATGGGGGGGAAGAACCCTGTCATCGTGGCTGCGGATGCCGACCTTGAGCTTGCCGCGGAAGCTACGATCAGCGGCGGACTGCGCTCCACCGGCCAGAAGTGCACGGCGACCAGCCGCGTTATTGTCGTTAGCGACGTTTATGAAGCTTTCAGGGAAAAGCTGGTAGCCAAGGTAGCGGAGCTGCGGGTCGGTGACGGACTTGCCGAAGGCACCTGGCTCGGTCCGTGCGCTAACGAGAACCAGCTCGATACGGTCATGTCCTATATCGGCAAAGGGAAAGAAGAAGGAGCTCGGCTTCTTATCGGCGGTGAACGGCCGAGCCAGCCGGAGCTCGCTCACGGTTTCTATGTAACGCCTGCTGTATTCGACGAAGTGAAACCGGATATGGCTATTGCAAAAGACGAGATCTTTGGCCCCGTACTGTCGCTCATCCGGGTAGACAGTCTGGAAGAAGCCATCCGGGTCGCCAACGATACCGAATTCGGTCTCAGTGCCTCAATCTATACGCGCAATATAGGCAATTTACTGACTTTCGTTCAGGATATGGAAGCTGGGCTGGTCAGGGTCAATGCCGAAACGGCTGGCGTGGAGCTTCAGGCTCCGTTCGGCGGGATGAAGCAGTCCAGCTCTCATTCACGCGAGCAGGGGCAGGCTGCGATTGAATTCTTCACCTCCATCAAGACCGTATTCATTAAACCATAGGCCTTCGAGAGGGGCAATTCGGAATGAACGAGCAGATACGAACCATAATGGGCGGAGAAGAAGGGACCTTTTTCTCCCTGAAGACACATGCGCCTGGGCCGGAAGGCAAGCTCCCGCTGACGCCAGACCTATTGCTTCATGCACCGAGCGGTGATCTCTTCGGATTGACACAAAATGTCGGCATGGGCTGGAGCCCAAACCGGCTTGGCGGGAAACAGGTTCTGATCATGGGAACGATGGGAGGCATTCGGAACGAGGATGGAAGTCCCGCGGCGCTGGGCTATCATACCGGGCATTGGGAAATCGGGATGCTGATGAAGGCAGCCGCGGACGAACTGACACGTGCTGGGCATATCCCGTTCGCCGGCTATGTCAGCGATCCTTGCGACGGGCGCAGCCAGGGAACGACAGGCATGTTTGACTCGCTCCCCTATCGAAACGATGCGGCGATCGTGGTTCGGAGACTGGTGCGATCGTTGCCTACCCGCTCCGCGGTTATCGGAGTGGCTACCTGCGACAAGGGACTGCCGGCCATGATGCAGGCGCTGTCCAGCATGCGAGATCTTCCCGTTATCATCGTACCCGGCGGCGTAACGCTGCCGCCGACATCCGGGGAGGATGCGGGCAAGATTCAGACGATCGGCGCCCGGTATGCCCATGGGGAACTCAGCCTGGAGGAAGCGGCGGACCTCGGCTGCCGCGCCTGTGCTACACCGGGCGGCGGCTGCCAATTCCTCGGAACCGCGGGAACGGCGCAGGTGGTAGCCGAGGCGCTGGGCTTGACGGTGCCCCACGCGGCACTCGCTCCTTCCGGCCAACCCGTCTGGGAAGAGATGGCGCGCCAATCCGCGCGCGCGGCTGCAGCAATGGCGGAGCAGGGCATCACGTCGGCACATGTGTTGACCGATGCTTCTGTTCGGAATGCGATGGCGGTCCACGCCGCATTTGGCGGTTCCACGAATCTGCTGCTCCATATTCCTGCTATCGCGCATGCCGCGGGCCTGAAGATTCCGGACGCAGATGATTGGACCGCGATCAACCGCAGCGTACCTCGGCTTGTCAGCGTGCTGCCAAACGGGCCGATCCCCCATCCGACAGTCCGCGTGTTTCTGGCAGGCGGCGTTCCGGAAGTCATGCTGCATCTAAGAAGGCTCGGTGTCATTGACGATCGGGTACTCACAGTAACGGGATCAACGCTAGGCGAGGTACTGGATTGGTGGGAGAGCTCGGAGCGCCGCCGTCGGATGCGGAGTTATCTGCTGGAGCAGGACGGAATCGATCCGGACAGTGTCATCTACAGTCCGGAGCTCGCCAAAAAGGCGGGACTGAACTCAACGGTAACGTTCCCGACCGGCAATCTGGCGCCGGAAGGGGCGGTTATCAAATCAACGGCCATTGACCCGTCCGTCATCGACGAGAACGGCATTTTCCGACATGTCGGGCGTGCCAAAGTATTCACAACCGAGCGCTCGGCCATCCGCGCCATCAAGATAGGCGGGATCGCAGCCGGCGACGTGCTGGTACTGATCGGCCGCGGACCGTCCGGTACGGGCATGGAAGAAACTTACCAGCTGACATCGGCGCTGAAGCATCTGCCTTATGGCAAGCAGGTATCCTTGCTGACCGATGCCAGGTTCTCTGGTGTATCGACAGGCGCTTGTATCGGTCATATTGGACCTGAGGCTCTGGCCGGAGGACCGGTAGGTCGCTTGCGCACCGGTGACTGGATCGACATCCGGATTGATACGCGTCGGCTGGACGGCACCATTCATATGGTCGGATGCGGCGACACGCCGGAGAACGAGCTGACAGGAAGTCTGATACTGGCCAGCAGGCCGCAGCACCCCGAATTGGAGGAGGATCCTTCGTTGCCGGATGATACCCGGTTGTGGGCTGCGCTTCAGGCTGTAAGCGGAGGTACCTGGAAGGGCTGCGTATATGATGTGGACCGGATTCTTGAGGTCCTCTCTGCCGGAATGAATGCGCTTACCGGGAATAAGTCGGCGCCGATTGCAGATTGACGCCATAGTCGACGATGAAGACTGCCGTAGCGGAAACTCATTACCTCAATAAGAAAATGCAGTGGCCTATCACTATGCCCGGTTGCTGCATTATCAACTATGGCAATGTTGGTTGGTGCAAGGCTGCGGATATCCGAATCAAATAATCGCCTCAGAGCTGCCCCCGAAATAATAGTAGACGGGCCCGGTTACAAAGAAGCATCGTTGTTGGACGATGGCTAAGAGGGCGTTATAAAAACGTCAATCAGGGTGGTAACGCGGAGTAACTCCGTCCCAAATGGGATGGAGTTTACTGGTTTCTGCAAGTGCAATGAGCAGTTCAGCACGTTTAAGACCAGCGAGACGCTTTACATATTGCTGCCAGCCGGCAAGGACCTATTCCGTATCTAGCCGACTAATTTCTTTCGGTAGAGGGAAGAGTCTAAGTGTTGCAATTGCACCGGTGCAATTAAGGATTTTTGTTGGATGACAAGAACAAGGTAACATTGAAAGCCGCATAAATTGCGGCTTTTTTATCTTATGTTATCAAGTTCTTGTCAAAATGAAATGACAAGAACTTGATAACATTGCCGATAGGTGACAAGAACTTCGTAAAATTCCCGATAAGATCCTTCTTTGGTCACACTGCTTACAACATTTTAGCACCAGTCTTTATTAAGCTAACGGCAGGTTAGCGCAACAAATGGAAATTCATGACGTCTAAAATATTGCAATTTATTTTCGTGAGAATTTTCCACCAGATTCAGAACTGAATTAAAGGAGCCATATGTATTGAATAAAAAATTACTAAGCACACTATTATTATTTAGTCTTTTTCTTAACGTTTTAGCTGGTTTTAGTATCTATAAGCTAGATAAAAAGAAAGATGAAATGACTGAAAACTTTTATGAAAGATCTACTAATTTTGTTGGTAATTTAAAGGCTGCAGTTGCTTCGCTTGAATCAGTGACAAAGGATACAGATATGGAAGATAATATATCTTCGATGCTAACTACATATTCCAGCCTAGTGGCATCATCAAGCTCAAGTGTCTTTTTTGATTTAAGTGTTCAAGAGAAGTATGGGTTAAATAGTCACTTCTCTACAACTGTCGGTATTTATGAACAAGAGATGCATGATATTTATATTAAGGCATTAGAAAATAGGCTTACTAATGAAGACTGGGAACGAACTAAAAATATCTATGAAAAAATGAGTATTCTAGTTCAAAGATTAGATATAGACTCGCTAATAAAAGCAAATAAAAAGTATTTAGTAGAAACTCTTTCTGCAACTTCTTAGGACTGTCGTTTTTTCATTAAGCGAAGACTATAGCTTATTAAGTCAGTGTGGTAACCAGCAATTTTAACCAGACTCCGTTTAACGGGAACGATAGTTCAGCCATTCAGGGGCAGTTTGCCATAACGGAAGCTGTTCCTTTTTTATTAAGATAATGGGCAGTTTAGCGTGGAGTCTTTGTACAATATATAAAAACAAGTCCTGGAGATGAAAGGCCAAAAAACGATTAGAATGTAGGGTTGTTATGAAAAAACAATTTAAGAATGGACACCGTATGTTAGAGAGTTTTGGATATGAATTTATTGTACACTGTCCTAATTGTAACGATAAATCTAAGGTTATATCACCTGAAGCACCTTATTATAGAGATGCAATAAAAAGGTTCATTTGTACGTCTTGCGGGCTGGTCAAGGAATTGATTCCAGGTAAAAATTGTTTTAACGAAAACGTTATTTCTTATGGAAATTCCTGGCGTGATGGGGTTATTAATATAGGCGGGAATTATGACTGGTATTTTGGTTATCCTCTGTACTTACAAGCACCTTGTTGTGGACATACTCTTTGGGCGTATAATATTGAACATTTATCTTATCTAGAAAAGTACGTAGAAGCTGAATTAAGAGGACCATCTCCTTACTATTTAAGTGTGGAAAGCAGGCTTCCAATTTGGATGAAAACAGCTAAAAATCGTGATGCTGTCTTAAAAGCTATAAATAAAATAAAACAGATAGCGGAAATAAGTTAAACTTCCCCCGATTTTCAGCACCTGTATTTTAGTTGAAGATCGGGATATAGGGAACTTGGGATTTGCGGGTCTTTTAAAAGTGCACTCATAAGGTGATATAGTTAAGCTATCGAGGAACGATAGTTCCGCCATCCAGGAGCAGTTTGCCACACGGTAGCTGCTCCTTTTTATTAAGCTAAAGGACAGATTACGTTAATGAAGGATCGAAGTAAGTTGGTTTAACTTTTAAAAGTAATTGCGCAAAGGAACATGTTATAATTAATCAAAATATGTGCTATATAGCTGGGGTAGCAACTAGCGGTGATAAGAGTTGAAAAGACGAGTCAGCAAAAAACAACATTTAAAATATTTAGCGGATATCACATATGAAATTAGCCTTGAACCAAAGTGGAGGGAAATGCTGCTTGCAACTCCCTTTAGTAAAAAGTTTCGGATTAATTCCTCTTCGTATAATGGTTTAAGCGTTTATTTAGTAAGAGAAATTCGAAAAAGGGACTTAAGGTATTTTGTTTCTGTTGTTCCTCATTCAGAAACAATCGGTTGGGAAGATTGGGATCCTTCGTTGGTCTATTTTAAATTTGAAGCAGAAGGTTTTCCTGAAATGGTTTCCTTTTCTGCAAACACACCGAGCTCCAAGTAAGCATTCAGCTCCCTCGAAATGATTCAGTTTCCTCACTCAGACTCATGAATTCGCAGGATTTCATCCTGTAGTTAAGATGAAGATAAGGATGATGGGGGAGCCGGTAGCTGGGAGTGGGGAAAAAGGGCGTGCGGAAATAAGGGTACATATACATTACCCACATTGTTCCATTATATGCACGTCTCCACTTCGCCCTAGTGATTCTCGCTCCCATGTCTCAACGGGTCATAGCCCTTCATTCCTTCGTCACATCTTAACTAAGGGGTGGAGGTCGGTCTTTCTAACGGAACGGGTCAAAGCCCTTTTGCGTAACGTATCCCGATACTCCGTGCTTCTTGTTATCCTGCGAATGCTTGAGCCGGTGAGGTACAGCCAATCTCTTATGCAGCCTGTGGGAAAACTCTGGTTGAATCATAGGCTTCGTTGCTTTTTGCAAGACCGACAAGCATACGTGCCACTTTACCACACAATTTCATGATGGATTTCATCTTCTTAAGCTTCTTTTCCTTCACGTTATAATGATGTAGAGCTTGAACTTCTGGATTTGTCATCACCATACACATTGTCATAAGGTAGAGGAAATGCCTTAGTCGTGGACGGCCGCGTTTGCTTAACACCATCTTACCTTTCCATTTCCCTGAGCTTGCTTCGGCTATATTTAGACCAGCATGTCGCAGCAAGGCATTTCCGTGCGCGTAACCACTTAGATCACCGGCTTCACCGAGAATACCAGCAAGACTCGTAGCACTAACACCTTGTATCTCAAGCAGTTTTTGCGCATACGGAATACGCATGAGAATGAGCTGGAGTTCATCCTTAATCTTTTCAAGCTGACGCTGCGCCAGATCGTATTCTTCGAGTAAGTGCTGCAGATGAAGCTTGTAAGCATGGAGTGCCTGAGTCGTACCAACGCTGCACTTAGCGAGTGCAATGAGCAGATCCGCTCGCTTAACCCCGGCATGACGTTTCATAAATTGCTTCCACCCGGAAATGACTCGCTCCCTCGTTAACCGACGGGCTTCACTAGGCAAGGGAAAGAGTCTGAGCGTTGCAATTGCACCGGCACAAGTAAGGATTTTAAAAACTTGACGAAGCTCAGGAAAAACAATGTCTACCCAGCGATGAATCTGGTTAACTGCAGCGTTGAGGCGCTTAGTAATGGTTTCTCGGTTTGCCATGAGAATACGCAGTTCCTCGTAGGCTTCCGGCTGGAAACGAATGGGGGAGTAATACCCGTTTTTAATCATATCTGCAATGACTAAAGCGTCTTTATGATCGCTTTTAGATGGTGTATTATCTCGGTTTTCTTTGTTCTTCTTAACGAGATGTGGATTAACCAGAACAGCCTCAATGCCTTGATCGATAAGCCAGCGTGCTAGGCTAAACCAGTAATGGCCCGTAGGTTCCATCCCGACAATGACTTTATTAAGCTTGTAGGATTTGAGTAAATCCTGAATCCAGCGGCCTAACTGTTTGAACCCTTAAAGATGGCTGCCAAACTCCAGTGGATGGCCTAAAGCTATTCCTCGAAAGCTGACAGCGCGTGCGACGTGAGCTTCCTGAGCGATATCTACGCCAACGACTAGATGATGAACGGTAATGTTTTCAATGAGTTGATTTTGCTTGTCTTGTGCCTTAAACTTCATAGTAGAGCGACCTCCTGATGTGGATTTAAAGGGCTTTTGACCCGTTGCATAATCCCATCGTACCGAGGCGCTCGTTTTTGTTCAAACGCCAAATTATTCGTTTTACAGGAATTCTAACGGGAAACTATAGTTCAATCATAAAAGCTGCAGCGGATCGGAGGATCTACTGCAGCTTTTGTTGAACTAAAGGGCTGGATAAGGCAACATTACACATATTGAAACGTCTAGATTATTAAGCTGAATTATTTGTGGTGGGGTGTGATGAAGGTCAAACTCATTCTATTATTCATATGCGTTTTGGTTCTGGGGGCTTGCTCGAATGATGACAAGATACAAAAGATGGAGAACTATCATCCAACTAAAATAATTATTGAGCGGAAGGGAAAACTCAAATCGGTAACGCATCAGCCTCCTGCTTAGTACCAAGTAGATACGATGAAAATGGTAACCTCAATATACGAATCCTTGTTGAACTTAGAAGCTGTACCGAAAGATGTCATTATTCATTGTCCTGCTGATTTTGGCATATCGTATGATTTGGCTTTTTATGAAGATGGAAATCAATTATTTACAGCGGATGTAGAGGCTGGGGGTTGCCGTTATGTTCAATTTCAAGGAAAAGAAGCATACCAATCAACTGAATCATTTTGGAAACTGATGAAAGAAGCAACGGGAATGACCGAAAGTCAGCTTTGGGGAACTCCGGGCTCATTTTGAATTTATTGACTACCAACAGCCCGTTGCTGCGGGTCACTTTTTCTGTTCAACTAAAGATATCGAAGTTAATCTGTAAGGTGAAGAAGGAATGAAAGGAAAGTGATGCGGAAGTGTTTCTCTTGGACGGTGTATCCGGATTCTATGTCGATGATATACCAGAGGTTGATTTGTTACAATTCAAGAGGCTATGTTACACGATTGCAAACTATTCTAATGGGAAGCTTTTAGCCTTAGAAGAACCACATGTATCACAGAGCTTTTATAAAGCAGAACTTGGATGGGAAGACAAGAGTACAAGCATCTTCATCTTGTTAAATAGCTCCTATCCCTTCGTTGCATTTGCTTCTTCAGTTCAATACTTCGATATTAAATATGCTGATGACTCACCTTTTAATAATGTGAACGCCTTTGGTACTAGATTTAGGGTGCTGACTACTGAGGTACTTAATCAACCATTAATAGTCGATGAAAGAACTCATACCTTGCTAAATGAAAACAGCTTAAATAAGATTGAATTAAACCATATCTTTCATTGGAAACCTAAAACAGTCGGGGAAGTTATCTTTAATTTTTGGGATTGAGATTTAATTAAGGCATTGAGCTAACGGGAAACTACAGCACAACAACGACAGTACGGCAGCTCACACTTGATGAGCTGCCGTTTGTTCAACGGGAGGTTAGTTCCAATGACTAATGTTGGACAATGAAATCCCAGTATAGTATAAATATACTATATAGTGAATTTATATGCGAATCGGGTGATTGAATGAACCTACTAGACATTAAGGAATTGTCGTACGGTGACATCTTTAACATCTTCCGCTTAACAGATGAAATAAAAACTGGCATGCATAAGAATTTTTTGATAGGAAAAACATTTATCTTATTCTTCCCTGAATCAAGTCTAAGGACAAGAATCTCTTTTGAGAGAGGAATAAAGGATCAGGGAGGGGAATGCATAATATTTCCGCCAGAGGCCTTGGACAAAAAGGAACAATTGAAAGATGTGATTAAATACATCGAAAATTGGGCTCACGGGGTGATTGTAAGGCATGCTGATTTTTTAAAAATTACTGAATTAGCTCGCCACTCCAATATTCCTGTAATTAATGCAATGACGACTGTTAATCATCCATGTGAGATCTTATCTGACTTATACGCTATACATAAAAGAAGGGAACAATTCCAGAATATCACATACACTTTTGTTGGACCTGCTGGAAATATTTGAAGGTCATGGTTGACCGCAGCAGAAGTGATGGATTTAAAGTTTAATCACGTTTTTTTGAAGGGCCACGAAATGAGATGCGATTCAAAAAATTATAAGTTTTATACTGACCTCAACGAAGTAATTAAGTTTAGTGATGTTGTTTTAACAGATTCATTACCTGATGAACTTCGAAATGAACAGTACATAGCAAAGTACCAGATCACTCTCGAGAGAATGAAACTGGCCCCAAATGGAGCGATGTTGAATCCGTGTCCGCCTTTTTTTCGGGGGGAGGAAGTAAGTGAGGAAGCCATATCTTCAGAATACTTCGTTGGTTATACATTCAAAGAGGATTTACTTTTCGTACAACAAGCGGTTATTATGCAATGCTTATTAACCTCCCTCGGAGAACGTTAGTTCAAAAAAACAGCAGCAGTCTAGGACTTTATTTTCACGTCCTTGACTGCTGCTGTTCTTTGTTTAATGCCAATTTCGGAAATCCACCGAAAAAGTAATTCATTGTAGGAATATATATAACCGACTATCTAGTAAACCTTGTTACGTTGAAAAGACCAGATAGTCGGTTATTTCCATTCATTTTCTTAGTCAGCTCCAACCTGTAATCTTCCAAATGCCATTTTCTTTAGCGAGTTCGTAACTAGTTTGCGTATACATCAATTCTGCTGCCGGTGACTCCGTAAAGTAAACGTCTACTTTAACGGAAGCATTGTCCAAAGTTACATTTTCGAAAATATAATGATTAACGATCTTGATCTTGTACTCTGGCATTTTAGGGAAGTTTGTCTGTGCTTGTTTAGTAAAGTGAGAAAAGTAGGAAGTAGTGTTCTTTTCATTGATCGCGACAGAAAGTTCATTAATAAGATTAACAAATTCATTTTCAGGCATTCCATATTCTGACTCGTTAAGCAGAAAGGTATCGCTATTTATCTCGATTTGCTTCTTTGAAGAATTCCACTTAACGTTTGCACCTAGTAAATTACCGACTTCACGCAAAGGCACATACGTATTATCTTTGTAACTCAGAATAGGCAGATCTGTTTTGCTGTACTTTTGATTATCAACGATGATTGGGGAAGTAAAGGTTGTAAGAACGATTTTTTTTATGTCGGAAGCAAAAACCGTTGTAGCTCCAATCAGTGCTAATGTAGTAACTAGGATAAAAACTTTTTTCTTCATTAAATTATCCATCCTTTCGCTACTAGAAAATTTTACGTATGTGACTTACAAAGGTATACGTTCTTATTATCGAATAGTCGGTTTCTCTCCAGGATTCAACTCTAACTGTAGCTGAAGTATTGGTAATAGGTCCAAATTCCTTAAAGATCATTTTAGTAATTAACTTAGGATTTAACTGAGTAATAAGAGAGTCCTTTGAGGTTAGTGCGAGGTAATTCTTTTCATCTCTTGCATTAAGATATCGCGTTGAAGTATTAATAACCTTAACAAGTTCTAGTTCTTCACCGGTATAATTACTTTCATCCAAATGTACATCTACCGTTGGACTTGACACTGGCCCTTCGATAGAGGAGAGACTAGCTGGATTAAGCGACATAGTGATTTGGGCGACCTTTTCATTTTCAATGGAAAACTGAATAGAATATTGCCCATCAGCAGACTTTAAGATATAAGAATCCCCTTTCTTAATATCTGGATACACCTCTAATATTTCCTCTGTAGTATCTCCTATAGAAATACCACTTGATGTACTTCCTTCAAAAGGAGAAGTGACTGTTATTTGCCATATTGGTCCACCAAAATCTATCGCGATTCCTTGTTCTTTAAAGATCCAGTATGCTGTACCTACCCCATGCGAAACCGTTTTTTCACTAGGTTGGCCATATGCTTTAACTACATCATCAATTGATCCTCCAATTCGAATCCCCTCAATACTCAGGTCAGCTGCAGAAAGCTTGCTCTTCACGCTCGATGTATTTTCAGACGATTCATGTATTTTAGGCGGTGCCTCAGTTGATACGATTGGCGTGAACTCGTTATTTTTATTAACGACAGTGTTCGAGCAACTCGTTAGAAGAGTGGCTACGAGTAAAGACATTATTATTTTCATAAAGCAGATCCTCCCCCGATTTTCTAGATAATAAGTTAACGCAAATTATCAGGAAAAGGTTACCATAATTATTTCTGTATTTAAACGAAAAAACAGATCTGTTCAATTAGGAATTAATGCAATCAATCAGCTTGTAAAAGAATATAAGTCCGTATCTTATCGCACTGTTTCGGATCTGTCGAGGGAATTGGATCCGGATGGTGAAGGTATTCACCCAAGCACGATTCGTAGGAATAGCGAACTCCAGGCATATTTCACTCAACACCAAACTGCCAAGCCATACAAGCTGCGTAAAAGGACCGTAAAGCAGCTTATGGACGATATGGAATCATTCAAACAGATCAAGCTTAACCGAGACCTAGAACGCGTTAGACAACGTTATTTGCAGTCCACAAAGTCTGAACTAG
The DNA here is from genome assembly GCF_037147795.1 of Paenibacillus sp. MMO-177. Lineage (NCBI taxonomy): Bacteria > Bacillati > Bacillota > Bacilli > Caryophanales > Paenibacillaceae > Paenibacillus > Paenibacillus sp. MMO-177. The sequence goes on from NZ_JBBCUR010000002.1 coordinate 466,334, forward strand.
TAGAACATATCATCCGGTTAGAACAATATGTAGCACTACAAAATCAGATCTGGATAAAAAATGAGTTTGAGAAATTTCAATGATAAAATAGAGGCAATAAAAAGTGTCGTTTTATATTTTTCTAAACGACACTTTTTTAATTTTAATGAATACTAAAGAGCTGACTGTAGTGGATAACGGGAAACAATAGATGTATTATTTATTTTCTTTGTTATTGAAACCTTTTCCATTTTAATGTGTCTTTATTGTAAGAGAGAAGGTGAGGTTATTGGAGCAAGAGGAGTTACTTAAACAATGGATACATACATATTATGATCGGTTAACGTATATAGCGTTTACCTACTTACATGACCAAAATATGGCAGAAGACTTGGTGCAACAATCATTTATAAATGCATATCTTTCGTTAGCTCAACTTAAAGAACCAAATCGTCCATATCCATGGTTAGTCCGAATTGTAATCAATCTATGTCATAATGTAACCAGGAAAACCCGACGTGAGCAACCAGTTGAATTTCTGCCAGAGCAAAGAAGCATGAGCGCTGAAGACGTCTACATGCAAAAAACTAGGAACAAAGAAGTTTATATAACAGTCATATCATTGCCTGAAAAATTACGAACTCCTATTATCCTTTATTACTTTGAAGAGTTATCAATTCGGGAAATAGCGGAAGCACTAAGTCTTAGCGAAGGCGCGGTAAAAACACGCCTCAGCAGGGGCAGAGACCAATTGAAAAATAAACTAAGAGGAGTTGATGCAGGTGGATTTGGAGTCACTTTTACGTCAAGCTAAACCAGATTATCCTAACTCTGATTCGAACAAAGTAACATCCGCCATTCTGCAAAGATTACAGGAAACACCTAAGATACAGCGATGTAAAAGATCTGTAATGTTAAAAGTAGTCTCCGCGGTAATAATTGCGATGATGTTATCAGCAATTACCGTTAATGCAGCTTCTGGTGGCAAGCTATTTGGTGCAATAATACTAAATAAGGAAAATAAACATATCGCTAACGAACCCAATTATGCTACTTATGAACCCGTCGGAACTGAAATAGAATCAAATAAAGAACCACTTTTGAAAAACAAAATTATTAATAAAGATCAGCTTCCAACAATCAGTGCATCATCAATTACCAATATTGCGGTTAAGGAAGAACACGGAAAGTATTTAATACCCACGCTACTTCTGACGAATAATGCTGATCTTGTTATTTTCACCAAACAGAATGAATCAGGATGGAATTTGAAAAAAGGCGAGAAGCTCACATTAAGATTTACTCTTGATCTAAAAACGAGTAAGTATTCAGATCAAGAAGGAGAATGGATACAGAGTGGATATATAAAAAACGGTGAATTAATCGCAATTAATGAAAAAAAAGATAAAGAATTTAGCAGCACGATTACTGCAGATGAAGCAGGAGAATTCTATTTCTATATAGAGAATTTTTCTGCTGGCAAGGTCATTATTGAATCTGGATTAATTGAGTGAAGGGAATGCTGTTTATCATAACTATGGGTAAAATAATGCAACAATAAGTATTATTCCAAAAACAGGAATATTAGTGAGGGAGATGAATTAGTGAAAATTAAATCTATGTTAGGATTTATGATTCTAGTATGTATTACCGTCTTAGTTGGTTGCTCAAATGCTAAAGTGGGAAAGGGAAAAGAATATAGTTATCAAGATTTTGTTAACGCTTTTGAAGCTAAAAATCTTATATTGACACCTTACGGAATTACAGGTATTATTCCCACATTATATAATGTTGAACCACAAATGGATTCAATCGAAAGCGGAGCAACTATTGGTGACTCTAAACCGGAGTATGTTTATTTTTATATATTCAAAACAGAGGCAGCCCGAAAATCTGGTGTCGAAGAGTTTAATGAAAAGATGAAACATGCCAAGTTTACAACATATCCATTCTTATATGAGAAAGGAAATGTTCTCACTATATACTGGGCTAGTTCAAAGGAAAAGCCAATCTTAAATGAATTAATCAAATCAGCAATTGAAAGCCTGTAAATATTACAAACGTTTAACTCTTTAACGGTAAGATATAGTTCAGCAATTATTAAGGCAGCCGGTCACATAATGACCGGCTTTCGTTTTTTAACTAATGGACGACATTAAGGAAGTAAAAACTTTCAATGAAGAGAAGAGGAGCTTAGTTAATAAGAAAAATGACCGGGATAGCTAGTGCTCATCCGGTCATTTTTTTCATCTGATGATCACGTAGCGATGAAGGAGAACTCGATCCGGTTCGTAGACTCCGCCGCTTCGTGCCATGGCAACCAGAAGGCGAGCCAGCTTGTGATTCTACTAATTAGTTACATGTATTCTAACTCACTCTTTGTAACTCGAAAAAGGCTGCCACTTTTTTGAGAGCAAGCGTCAGTCACAAACATAATGTTTAAAGAACAATAAACGAGCATGCATACTCACGGATACAAACGGAATGTTAAACAAATCTGTTCCAAAAACATCTCGGGGGAATAGCCGCGCTCGTTTTTTTGAAAGGAGTAAGAATCGTTGCTTAAAGCCATCATTAGCATATCCGCCTTAAAGACGCAGTTCGGTTGGGGCTGCCCGGATACTGCCATTTCGTCGAATAGTTCGACCAACAGCTGATGCAGTTCGACATATAGAGGGCTCTGCGTTCGAGATCTAGATCGATTGGTTGACGCGGATTCCTCGACTCCTGCAAGCAACTGGGACTTTTTTTCCCTAAAACGGATAAATAAGTCGAGAAGTCCTCTCAATCGTTGACTTGGCGGAGATGTCCGGTTTTGTTTCAAGTACTCCTCGATATTCTCGAAGTGGAGAACGATGTTTTCTTTCATTAAATCCAGACATAGTTCGCTTTTATTGCGATAGCGGCGATAAAGCGTTCCTGGACCGATCTGCGCCTCCGCGGCAATTTGGTTCATGCTGACTTGTTCGACGCCATTCTGTTCGAATAGTCGAAGCGCCGCATCCAATATACGTTGACGATTCTCCGCCGCATCTCGGCGTTCGGAACGGGCGGGGGAGACATCTGTATCCTTCAAGGGTTATCACTTCCTCCAATTCGTTAGCGAACTGTTATTGACAAACGGAGATATCTCCGTTTAGTATTAAGTGGAGATATCTCCGTTTATCATACTATCATAAGATTAAGGAGTGTCCATTCAGAATAACCCCGCGCTGCTCGTCATGGACTTGCAGAACGGTATCGCCAAGCATCTTGGCGATACCGAGAAAGTGCTGCTCCCATACAGGAAGGCAGTGGAGGCCGCGCGCAAGCACGAGATCCCAGTCATCTTTGTACGAGTCGCCTTTCGTCAATTGTCGCAGCAGGAATCATTTTCATACCGCAAGTCTTTGTGAATAATCCGTGGCAGTTAATGATCCTTCGATTCTTATTAGGGCTAACAGCGGCTGGGTTTACCCCATCAGTCAATATCTTGATCAAAAAGATTACGCCGTCTGCTATTACAGGACGAGTTTTTGGTTTTATCATGTCGGCAGGGTATTTAGGCGTATTTGGAGGTTCCGTCTTAGGCGGGCAGGTGGCGGCCTTGCTAGGCAGTAAATACGTATTTATAGTTACGGGCGCGCTGCTGCTGATCAATGCGGCGTGGGTTTATTTTAAAGTGTTTAAGAAACTGGATGGCAAATGGCTGTCATTCTAATAACTGAAGGGAGTATGTTACTTTGCAGATTAAATGGTATGGCCATTCTTCTTTTCTGCTGACTTCGGATGCTGGAACGAGGATTCTCATCGATCCCTACTTTAAGTTTCTTGGCTACCGCATGCCGGTTCCGGTTGAATCGGATATTGTTGTAGTTACGCATAATCATGGCGATCACAATAAAGTTAAAGCCGCATCGGGCGATTACTTGCTTGTAAACGAGCCGAAAGCATACAGCCGCGGCGATGTGAGCATTAGCGGGTTCAAGACTTTCCACGATAAGGTGAACGGCAAGAAAAGAGGACCCAATATTATTTTCCGCTTCCGGATGGACGGACTGACGATCTGTCACTGCGGGGATCTGGGGCATCTGCTTACAGAGGAACAAGTCAATGCAATCGGCAAAGTTGACGTTCTCATCGTGCCCGTAGGAGGAAGGGCGACGCTCGATGGGACAGAGGCCGCTCAAGTGATGCGTCAATTGCAAGCGACTGTAGCGATTCCGATGCATTATAGTACGAAGGCATTAGGAATTCTCGGAAGGATAATCTTCGCTAAGGTGAACAAATTCCTCGAGGCTGCCGGGACACGGACGACAGACGTGAAGACATTGAACGTGTCCAAGGAAAGCCTTGACCAATATGCAGGCATCGTTACTATGCAGTATGAATAGAAGAGTAAGGTGTAAGCGGCGCGCTCCGATGGGCGCTGCGGGATATCGAGCTGACTATTGAACCCGGCGAGACTGTGGCGCTTGCCGGCCCAACCAGCCCCGGCAAGACGACGCTGCTAAATTTGATTCCGCGGTTCTCCGATCTTGCTAACGGTCATCTCTACTTGGATGGCATGGACACGAGATCGTTGACGCGGCATGCGCTTCGCGCTCAGATGGGTCTTGTCCCGCAGGACCCATTCTTCTTCCATGATACGGTCGCGAGCAATTTGCGTCTGGCGAAAGAAACGGCAACGGCGGAAGAGATGGAGGCTGCGTGCCGCGCAGCGCAAATCCACGACACGATCATTTCATAATTCTGATTCATTGAAAGAGGAGGTGGCCATGAACCTGCTTGTTGCGTTCAGAGATGAGCAGCTGGGGATTGGCAAATCGCATGAAAATAGCTGACGGTATTGCAATGTTAGAGCTTGATTTGGGGAGAATGGTGCTTTGTCCCACCGTTTTGTTTAATCAGGACACTTGGATTTTGGTGGATACAGGGATGCCGGGGAATGCACCGGCAATAATTGAGCTTGCTAAGCAAGAGGGAATTGGCAACCAGAAGCTGGATACGATTTTGTTGACGCATCAGGATATTGACCATATCGGAGGACTTCCGGCATTTATAGGAAATCCTGTTGTCTATGCACACGAAGATGATAAGGAAGTCATTAACGGCAAACAGCCTTTGCTGAAGGTTCCAGCCGAACGAATGACCCGCTTACTTGCGTCAATGTCGGTGGAATTGCGCAGCCAGTTTGAGGCGGCATTCATTCACCCGACCCGTGCTAATGTCGATCGTACGATGGAAGACGGAGAGACTTTACCTTTTGCCGGCGGTGTAAAGGTCATCCATACTCCAGGTCATACACCAGGCCACGTCAGTCTGTACCATATGGCGAGCAAAACGCTGATTGCCGGTGATTCTATGGTGATCAAGGACGGCGAGTTGAGAGTTCCACGAGAGGAAGTTACGCCAAATATGAAACAAGCCCTTCAGTCATTGAAGAAGTATAAGGATTTTGATATCGCGAATGTCATTTGCTATCATGGCGGTTTGCTGCAAGGCGATATTAACAGCATGATTGCCGCTTTGACTGAACAGGGATAATTGGGACAGATTTAACGCGCAAAGCCGCTTCTTTGAAGAGGTGGCATTGCGCGTTTTTTTGTGGGGTGGGGGGATGGCGTTCGATTTATAACATTCCCGATGAGTGACAAGAACTTTGTAACATTCGCGATAAGATCCTTCATTACGCTAGCTGTAGATTACAAAATCAGCGACAGTGTTTATTAAGCTAACGGGCAGTTTAGTTCCAATATGTGGTACTATATTCTAAATAGACTGGATGCGAAAGTTAATATATGGTTTTGAATTAATCAATGAGGGGGATGGTGTATGAATAGTCAGCCAAATGCCAGAGAATTAACCCAAACTGGAATTAATCTAGGTATAGACACGATATTATTAAATAAGATTGAATCAGAGCAATACATAAAAAAGGTAATTGAATTCTTTAGACCTTCTAAAACTACCGGCCACGTATCAATTGGCACGGATGAGTCCCTAATAATACCATTGGAAGAGAACGAATTCACTTTTTCAGTTCACCTAAAAAGCGAACCAGCTTTCGTTTTCTTTGACCAAGAAGGATTAGATAAAAATACCGTTATTGTAATAAATGATGCTAAATTGATTGGACAATTGATGGAAAACTCATATGGAATGGAGTATTTTGTATCGAATGAGAAAGTAGACTTCTTGGTTTCAGTTAATTGGTATGTAATCAATGTGGCAGGGACAGCAATTGATTCCTTTAAGAAACTAATGGTGAGTGATACATAGGGATGAACAAGCTTAGAATAAGATTTGAGGACATGCAAAGGGATGAGTATTGATGGAATTTAGTATTAAAACAATGGAAATACTGCACTCCTCAGGATGGTCTGCTACTTATAAGGTAGATGTGAGCGAGTATATAAAGGCTTTGAAGGAAGAGTTTTATCTTGTAAATGAACTAATCATTAACTTTCTAACTCAGTATGGTGGAATGGTAATAGAACATCCTGCATATAGAGTTCCGAATAAAACCACTAGTTTTCATTTTAATCCCAATAAAGCGATAAATCATATTAATAAAGAACGAGTTGAAACCTATGAGGAACGTATAAACTCTGCATTGGTAGTTATTGGTGAGGCCTATAATGAACATCTATTTTTAATGATGACTCCTTCAGGGGAGATTTATGGAGCTCTCGACGATTATCTGACTTTTCTAGGTAATAACCCAATAGAAGCTATTGAAGCTTTATGTGAAGGTAAGGAAACCCCTGAGATTCTTTAGACTTTATATATGCTTCTTATTAAGCTAAATGGGAACGATAGTTAAATAAGTAACGTACGAAGCTGCCGAGCAATCGGTGGCTTCATTGTGTTAACGGGCAGATTGTTGTGTGCCCATTCGAATGTGTTTAATTAGTGGTTGTCCAGTAAGATTGTCTGTTGTCGTTGTGTTCATTAAGGATTTTATCGAGCGGTAGCAGGGTTGGGGCACCATGATCATCTATACGTCTCTGGAAGTGGAGTAGGGGATAACAGGGAGGGGGCAATTGCCCAAGCCAACGCCAGCACGCTAACATATACATGTTAGAGAAGCACCCATATGAAAATGCAGAAACGAGTGTATTATACAAAAGAGGATGAAGCATATGGCGAGGATCCCTAACTTCCCACAAAGGCTTATGGATGAGCATGCCCGATGGCATATGAGCCATATGAATCGGGACGTGCGTTCGGGCGACGGCATTTCGTTCCTTCGGTTTCATCGAAGGTTTTTAAGAAAAGCCCTGCGATGGTATAAGGATCAAGGGCTCGATCACCAAAGACTGACTGCGTGGTCCCGGATCCCATCGGCTATCAAAGCCACTCCCGGCTGGGACAGCCAGCTGCAGGAAGCCGAGGATCGTATGGTGAAGCGTCTGGTCTCGTTCAAGTCCTCGGATGAACTGGGCCGTTTTCTTCTGACGTCCTCTCTCCACGACTCTATTCATGTCCTCGGCTCGGAGGTTTACGGAGACCCAGATTTCGGAGTGATCCTTAGATCCCCTCGAAGCACCCTATTCTATCGCTGGCATGGCCTGATCGACCGATGGTGGAGGAAGTACCAGCAGCTGAACAAGAGCAAAGAAACAAAGACTAAGACAAAGACCGTGAAGCCAGCTCGGTGAGCGGGCTTCACGGTCTGTTTAAGCTGATTTGTGGGGGCAATTCCGCTTCACAAGGAGTTGGTAAGATCAAGTTACGTTTGATGAATTTGCTCAAGGCAGTTGATTCAAATAACGGAGAACGATAGTTGAAACATTAAACGAAAGTAAAAAACAGCTGCAAAAATCACTCAGCAGCTGTCATTTCTCAAGACTTGATTAACCTTAATTGCCTCGATTCTATATTCACACAGGTCAAGAAACGACCCTAGACTAAAGAGGAAGTACTTAATTTCGTCGTATCTCTGACTCTTACGTATAGTAAGGAATTCAAGGAAAATTCGCGTACCACCGATTTGATGTTCTTTAAGTTTAAATGCTTTAATTCTTCTATCTTCTCCCCAAGTCCAAGAAGAAGCTAAAGAGAAAATCATGTTAGAATCAGTTTCATCAAGCCGTTTATCAATCTTTACTTCGAGATTAAATATGGTTCCCTTCTTATGTATGAAGTTGGGGGATTGGTAATATTCCAGTATCCCTGTCCATTCGAATTCCTCGTCTGTATAGTAGTCAAAATTGTCTTTAGTCACCTTTTTGCCCCTTCAATTAGCCCATTTATCAGACGGTGTAAGTCATTACCTCCTCTAACACCTTCAATTTAGCATGCATTTTATTGCTTTTGTACTGGAAATTTTTATTATTTGAGTTTTCAACTACCGGGGAACGATAGCTCAATAAGAACAGCGCAGCAGCAGGTCATTAATGACCTGCTGCTGACGTTCTCAACTAAGGGCAGGATAACGTGGGAAATAGTGGAATAATTAACTAATATCAATGAATGGAGTGATAGAATGATCGGGAGGACTATAAGAGTTCTTGAAGGGAACCCAAGCCTCGTTATTAGCATTTTTTATCCAACTATCGGGGGAGACCCTGTAAGTGGGTTAGACCTATACGCACCTTGTCAAACGGAAGTAGCTACGGTCTTAATGGAAATGGGAGTCAATCTTGAAAACCTAAACATTACCGATAATTTAATGACAAGTGAGTCAACAACTGTAAAGAAAGGCATTTATCCCGTCATACTCTTTTCACCTGGATTCGGTGTAGAACGCGATATGTACCTTGGAATTATCTCGAAAATTGTACCAAAGGGATACATGGTTGTTACTATTAGCGCTCCACATGAATCCGTGTTTACCGTATATCCTGACGGTAGCTATATTAAGCAGGCACTAGAAATGGCGGAAATAGAAAGTACCGACTATGCTAGCTGGGACCGTCTCTTAGAAAGTCGGGCTCAGTCAATAACTGAGGTTATAAAATATCTTGAAACTCTAAACCAATTCGATACTGAGTTGGAAGGGCTGTTCGATCTAGATAAAGTTGCTGCAATTGGCCACTCACTTGGTGGTGCAGCAGTCCTAGAAGTTACCAAGCTGGATAATTTAATCAAGGCTGCTATTCTTCTCGATCCAAGTTTTCACCTTATACGTCGGGATAACGAATTATCATCTGTTCCAGTTTTACTGTTGCGGCAAGAGGCTTCAACTTATAGAGAAATGGCAGCATCTATGAATGAGAAAATCGCATACGATTATATCGATGGGCAACGTTATGCTTTTAAGTCTCTAACGAGTGCCACTTTCTATAGGGTAAGTGGAGCTCAACATATGTCGTTTTCCGATGTGCCGCTCCATTACAGTGATCATCATGCATTACATATTCATACTGTAACGGTAGAAGCTACAACCGCGTTCATTGATGCTGTCTTTCATAGTGGTCATATGCAATCAAATGTAGCATTACAACTTAGTGAAACCATCGTTCCGATTAGCTCAGACGGTGATCCTATACTGACTGAGAGATAATGTACAGGGCATGTTGCGCTAACTGGGAACTATAGTTTAATACATCGTGACAGCAGCGGGCGTTTTACGTTGGCTGCTTTTTTGTTACGAACGGGCAGGATAGAGGAACAGACGGTAAGGTTGTTCTCGAACAGAAGAACAAATTAATGATATGATGTTGTAAATGGAACAGGCTAGTCGAGCCTATTTTCTATTTTAGTGAGGGAGTCGATAAATGGGTATGGGAAGTACGAATCAATGGGATGCGGAATGGGAAGTATCAGAAGAATTGGCTCATAAATTAATAACCAGTCAGTTTCCGCAGTTAGCTTCACAAAGCGTACAAAAACTTGGATACGGCTGGGATAACACTGTTTTTCTTGTCGGGATCGAATATGTATTTCGCTTTCCAAGAAGAGAAGTTGCAATTAATCGTTTAAGGATGGAAGGAAAGATACTACCTAAGCTTAAAGATTATTGTTCCATTGCATATTCGTTACCTCTATTTTTTGGGGAAGGGGATTATAATTATCCTGCACCTTTCCTAGGCTACCCCTATTTATCAGGAGAGTTTCCAATCGGATTAACTGACCAGCAACGTGCGTTATCAGCAACAACGCTCGCGCAATTTTTAAAAAGCTTACATGCATTCCCTGTTCAAATTGCACAAGAAAATGGAGTTCAACATGACCATAGAAATTTGATTGATATTGTAATGCGTAAAGAAAAGTTGCATAAATTCATTTCCGACCTTGCCCTTCATTTTAGTGAAGAAGAGTATCGTGAAATATTGAACTATTTGGAACAGCTTGGAACTGAAAAAGTGAAACCCAAAAACGTATTCCTCCATGGAGACCTTCATTTTAAAAATATGCTGGTAGACGAAAATGGAATAGTTTCAGGGATTATCGACTGGGGAGATATCAATATTGGACATCCTGCTTGCGACTTGAATGTCGCGTATAGCTTTTTGCCTCCGGATGCGCGTTCAGACTTTTTCAAAGAATATGGGGATGTAGATGAAGAAACGAAGATATTAGCTCGATTGATAGCCATATACATTCCCATTTTGATCATGATGCAGGCAATTGATTATAAAGATGAAAAGTTGGTTGCTGAAGCAAAAGCGATCATAAAACGTGCTCTTGTTGATTAAGAAATGTCATACCGCTAACGGGAGACTATAGTTCAATCAATAAAAGCTGCAGCAGATCGAGGATCAGCTGCAGCTTTTATTGAGCTAAAGGGCAGGTTAACGTGGAAATTGAATAGAAATCTAGACATACAGATAATTCTTCTGGAGGAGGCATTAAATGAACATACCTGCTCAATTGGACGGTGCAAGAGTGATAATGTATATAGAAAATGATGCGAACCATACCTTCACTAGAATGTTGTATGAAGAAGAAGATGGCTCATCAAATGAAGTATTAATTACAAGGTTGGCGATAGTAAAATATGAACAATCCAATGAATTTTATCTGTTCTTATGTGATACCAATTGGGAAGTCCATCAAGATTTTGATATGGAATCAATTGAAGAAGCAATTAACTGTTCTATTACAACTTTTAGTCTGAACGACAGTGACTGGAAGTTCTTATGATTGGTTTGATTGAGCTATCGAGGGACAATAGCTCAATACAGATTGCAGCAGCCGACCATGTAGAGCAGCTACTTTTTCGTTGCGGGAGGATAACGTAATTACTGCGTAGAAATTGTAGAATGACGAAATGGAAGAAGATGGTGGGAGAGTGAGTGTAGAATGGACCCTCGTCAAATTGAGTCTCTATTTAATGAATTAGGACTTGGTGATATAGTAATTGGTCCTACTGCGTTATCAGGCGGTTTATTACATCGTATGTATGCAGTACAAACCACCTTGGGGAGATACGTAGTCAAAGCTTTAAACCCTGAAATTATGGCCAGACCAACAGCCATGCAAAACTTCATCAGATCAGAACTTATTGCTAATCGTGCTATAAACTATGTACCTTCTCTTCCGGCTAAGACTTTTAATGGTGCTTCGATTCAGCAAGTGGGTGAGCAATTCTGTCTCATATTTGAATGGCTGGATGGAAAAAGCCTTAAGCCCAGTGAAATAAATTCAGGTCATTGCAAAATAATGGGCAGCATTCTTTCTTCACTACATACGGGGGATTTCTCTGACCTTGGGATAGTTAATCATTCCTCTGAAGATCGGGGACTAACTGACTGGAACTTCTATTTGAAAAAAGGGCAAGAGAGTAATGCCGAATGGACGAGTTTATTATTTGAAAACAGCCAAATGCTTAACGATTGGAATATCGAAGCTATAAATTCAGCTAAGCAAATTTCAACGGATATGGTCATCAGCCATGGAGACCTAGACCCTAAGAATGTTTTATGGAATGATAAACCTGCACTGATTGATTGGGAATGTGCGGGTTATAGAAACCCTAAACTTGACTTAATTGAAACGGCTATTTATTGGTCTGAAAATGAGTCGGGCGAGATCGACCAGGAAAAGTTCTTATCTTTCATAGAAGGCTATAAAGGAACAACACAAAACCATATCCATGCAAACTGGAGAATGATTTTGGCAAGTGGCTTTTTAGGTAAGTTGGACTGGTTAGAATATTGTCTAAAGCGGTCTTTATGGATTGATTGCACGGATCAAGATGAACAGAAAGCCGGGACCGAACAGGTTGCTGGGACAATATTAAATATTAAGCGTTACGACAGAGTTCATACTTGCTTATAGACATATGTATAAAATACGGGTTTTGTGAAAAAGCTAGTAAGGAAAATGAGACATCAAAGGATTTCTCTGATTCTTTAGTTTTGTCTGGATTGATTGATTGATTGTGGTTAATCAAATGACATTACAATCATTGATTTCATGAACTCAATGCTTATGGAATCATCTCTGCTACAACTACATCCTAGCCTTCACTATGTAAGCGTTTACATCCCTTCTTTATTTTTATCCCATTTTTTTCTTATCGCCGTTCACATAATGACTTATATAGTCTCCCCTATGCGGAAAGTCAATGCATAAAAAAGGAACGATCCCACAAGAGATCGTTCCTTTTTTACCTTATCGCCCATTACCGAGTATTTGCCCCATTGTATTTGTCTTTTTCTTACTGACGTATACACTGCGATACAGAAGAAGCAAGCCAATATGAATAAGAGCCAGTACAAGGTATAGATTGCTGAACACATAGGTAGCTGCGTTTGAATGCCAGGGTATCCAGCTCGATCTAGCGCCGTGATCCATGACTTTGCCGTAAATCCCCGTAGAAACAGCACCGGAAAGAAAATTAAACAGCGTTAACAATCCCATTCCAACGCCAATTTGATCCTTAAGGATGCTGCGCGAGATCGTATTGGAAAGTGCGATTTGCATAAACATCTGACCCACATTGCCAAGGGTGAAAATCAATCCAATCAGAACGGCCGAACTCCCTACAAATAACGATAATAGGAGAAAACAGCTGAATAATAATAATGATGCCGTATGATAAACAAAGGAATTGCCTTTTGAATCGGCCAATTTCCCTGCTTTTCGCCCCAAATATGCGGACAAGCATGCTCCGGGTACCATGACAAAGCCAATTATACCAGGCTCCAACCGATTGATATCCGACAGCAATTGAGGCGTTAGAAACGGCAAAGCATAACCGATGCTCATTACAATCGCCGCAATCATTAATCCTATTAAATAAATCCGGTCCATCATAAGCTGCCTGGAAATAAACGGATCAGTCGCAGTACGAATACGCCATAAGAAACCGATTGCCATCAATGCACTCCCGGCTCCTAGCCACAAGTTTTCTTGAGTAATAGAAAGCAACAGCAGTGCTACCGTCCCCGTAAGAAGTCCTCCGCCAAACCAATCAATCTGGCCGCCTTCCTTTATATCCGAGCTCAAATGCTTACGGTAGTACGGCAAGATAATTAGAATAAGCAAAGGAATCGCGAACAACCATCTCCAATGGAGAAATGATATTAATAGCGATGAGATAATGGGCCCAATCGCATTGCCAAGCGCTAGTCCCGTAGCCGATATTCCCAGTGCGTGCCCCCTTCTTTCCGGCGGAAAATAGCGGACTGGAATTAACATAGCCAATGCCGGAATAACGGATGCGCCAACCGCTTGCAGAATTCTGGCCATCAGTACAAAGGAAAACGATCCCGCTAGCAGCCCCAGCAAAGAGCCTGAGGCAAATACGAGTAGTCCAAAGGTTATCAGATTGCGGGCATGATAGCGATCAAACAGCTTGCCGTAAATAACGGAACCAACTGCGTAGATCAATAAATAGGCAGTGGACACCCAACTGACTTGGGAGACGGACAATTCAAATTCGGCTCGGATCTCGGGAAGAACAATATTGAACATCGTTGCGCTCATGGAAGATAAAATCAGGGTGAACGCAAGAAGCTTAATAAGTACGTTTCCTATAGCTGGTTGCGTGACATCAGGTTGTTCTGACGGCATTGTGAATTCCCTCCTGCTTCTCTTTATACTTACCAATATACCCCTTACAATCAATAAAGGATAATATATATTATTGTATGTTATTATATACTCGGGTATATGGAACCGATGAGATTAAGGACTTGGAGGTTTACTTGATGGAACTGCTACAGCTTCATTATTTCCGCACGGTCGCGAAATACGAGCACATGACAAAAGCTGCCGAAGTGCTTCGCATTGCTCAGCCTGCGCTTAGCAAGACGATATCACGTCTTGAGGAAGACGTTGGCGTGCCGCTATTTGACCGAAATAACCGGCAAATCCGGTTGAATCGCTTCGGCAGAGCATTCCTGCAGCAAGTTGAAATTGCGCTGGGAGCGCTGGACGAAGGACGACGGGAATTGGCGGATATGCTGGGCACGGAGCAAGGAACCATACGGCTCGCTACTCCAACGCTTAACCGACTCTCTTCTACAATAAGTGAATTCCGTAAAGAGAATCCGGATATTATTTTTCGAGTGACCCAGATCCCTCCTGCATCGTCAAGCAATATGATCGGATTGCTGGAGCGCGGCGATGTAGACCTTTGCTTCATTGCCGCTCCGCTGAATCAATCCTGGATCAAAGAGCAAATCGTATTAAAGGCTGAAGTTTGCCTAGCCGTACCGATCACTCATCCTCTTGCAAGCAGAGACACGATTACCTTGATTGAGACAGCCAATGAGGCCTATATCGAATATCATACGGGGCATCCATTCCGTCAAATTAACGAAGCTTATTGCGAAGCCGCGGGTATCTCCAGAAATATCATATGCGAGGTGGATGAGCCTTCAGCGTTATGGAGTCTTGTTCAAGCGGGGCTTGGAATTGCCTTTGTGCCACGCAATACGAATGATGATCCCCATGTTAAGTTGCTGAGCATTCAATCACCGGTCTGTGAACGCGAATTCTCCATTGCCTGGAACGAAAAGCGATACTTGTCCCGAGCTTCGAGACAGTACCTGGAATTCTTGGAGTCCTACAAGCAAGATGATCTAATAGGAAAATGAAAAAAACCGGATCGTTCTCCATCAGAGAATCGATCCGGTTTCGCATGAGTCCTTCTTAATTGCTTATGTCCGCCGTCTGCGCCAGCCAAAGATCTTAACATGAACGATTGCTTTGGTCGACCAGTGAGCAATGAGATGAAAGATAATAAAGGCAAAGACCAGCGGCTTGAATAATATCCAGCATACCGCCCACATCACAAAAATTTGCCAAGGCTTCATTTTACGAAATAATTTATTAGGCCACAAACAGATCCGGTAGAGTACATATTGATTCTGAAGCGACTCCAGGTATTCGTCCTGGTACTGCTTCTCGTCCGGATTTAACCGCACCGCGCTTCGCATATAGGTCTCATGCAGCTTGTAATCCCCTCGTCTGGCAGCAGACCAGGCGCAGTACATTAGCACAATCGGTTCCTCAGCGCCATACCTTAGCGCCTCGCGTTCCGTCTCTCTGGATACGGCGTCATTTCCAAGCAGAGCTTCCGTGTAGCTAAGAATGGACAAATACTGCGGATTCTCGGGTTCCAGCTCCAGAGCAATCTGGATTTGTTCCTTCGCTTCCTTGAATTTGCCCTTCTTGTTCAACTGGTTAGCCTGCAAGTAATAATAATGAGCCTCGTAAGGGTCAATTCGCAGCGCTTCCCTGACCGCTTCATGAAAGGCAGCCTCGTTGCCGGTCTCATAAAACAACGAAACGCGGACATACCAGCCTAGATGATGCTCGGGATCCCGTTTTAACGCCTCGTCCACCCAATGCCGGGCTTTTTCGTAATCTCCCATTAACAAGCAGATTTGCGCGTATAAGGCGTAAGGATCCGGATTATGGGGATCTTCCCTCAGAAGCTTCTCTGTTTCAATCAAGGCTTCCTTATATTTCTTCCAAGACATCAGCTGGTATACGTTGGTGTAGCCTGTAGGAGAGGATGGGGTTAATGTCTCTTCTTCCATAACTTTATCCTCCTGCAGAATCGTCTATTTAATCCCATGCTTCTTCGAATAGTCAAGCACAATCTTGTAATCTCCGTTCACGTCGCTGAAGGTCGCGTAGTTTCTGGCTGTCGCAAACCATTCGATCGTTGTCGCTTTCCTCTCCTTCAGCGCTTTCCGGAGATCATCCTGAGTAATCGGCTGAATATCGCCCGTCTCGAAGGTTCTCTCCATGGCCGAGGTAACGGCATCATTCACAACCTGCTCCAGGTCGGCCCCCGAGAATAGCTTCGTCTCTGCGGCCAGCTTGCCAAGATTCAGCGAGCTTGTAGGCTTGCCTGCAAGCTTCAGCTGCAAAATGGTGGAACGTTCTTCCTCCTCCGGAGGCGGTACAAACACAAGATGATTGAACCGGCCAGGGCGGCGCAAGGCGGAATCCAGATACCAAGGCGTATTGGTTGCCCCAATGACGAATACTTGGTCGTTGCCCGATTGCAGCCCGTCCAGCTCCGTCAGAAGCTGATTGACGAGCATGCGCTCATGATGCTGCCTCATCTGATGACGGCTGCCGCCCATTGCGTCCAGCTCATCGATAAAGATGACGCATGGCTTATTTTCCCGGGCTTTCTGGAATACATCGTGCAGGTTATGCTCGCTTTGACCGACATACATCGACAGGATCGCCTGCAGCTCGATATGAATGAAATTCGCGTCAATCTCGCCGGCTACCGCCCGGGCCAAGAACGTCTTGCCGCATCCGGGTGGTCCGAATAATAGAAGACTGCCTCCGGCCTCTTTGCCATAAGCTTTAAAGATTTCCGGCTGCTGCAGAGGTAAAATAAAGTTCATGCGGATCTTCTTCTTCACTTCTTCCAGTCCGCCAACATCCTCGAAGGTTTCCTTCGGCTTGTCCGACTCGACCAAGGAATGCTCATCCTTATCGAACTGCATAAGCTTCAGCTTGTTTCTTCGTCTTTCCGAAAGTTCATCATAATCCGACATTCTGGGGTTCCTCCTTCTCCGCTATATAGAAAATAGTATCATATTCATTTCGCGGTTTGTTTTACTTTCTCGTGAAGCAGCTCAAATGCCTGCTGTAACCGGTCCTTCGGAATCCCCGGATAACGGTCTCCCAAGCTTACTTCATAGTAGCAGGCGCCTTCCGCGGCATCACGGACATTGCCCGTCAGACCAATCCCGGTCTCTTCGTATACGGCGATCAAGATCTTCTCGAAGGTTTCTTTCGGTAAGGCTGCGTGAACATGGAACATATTCGACACCGGCACCAACGGGCGAGTCGATATACCTTCAATCCCATTGTACAGGCCAGCTAATTCTACGGCAGAACGGTAATACTGCTCCATCTTCGGAAGCCGTTCGTCAAACGCTTGATCCGCATTCAGAATATAAGGATAGAGACTGATCAGATCGCCGCCATGGCGCCTTTTCCAGATCTTCGATTGCTTCGCGAACTCTTCCCCGCCGGCAAGAATAGCTCCGGCAATTCCGCCGATGCCTTTGTAAAAGGACACATAAACACTATCAAACAAGCTGCATACTTCCGCCGCCGTCTTCCCGTAATAAGGCAAAATCTCATAAAGTCTGGCGCCGTCAAGATGGAGCCTAATTCCTTTTGTACGGCAATAACCCGCAATTGCCTCCAGCTCTTCAAAGGCAGGCAGCTGTCCTCCGATTTCCCTCTGAGGCAGTTCAAGCAGGAGACAGGCAATGTCATCATTCATGCTCTTCACATCATCAAGCGTGATTAACCGGTCTTTATCCGCCAGCAGCACAGGCTCGATATGATGAAGCTCCTTCAGGCCGTCCTGCTCATGAATCTCCAAATGGCATAACGGATGATAAGCAACCTTGCGGCTGCCCTTCTCCTCGCACCATAGCCGCAGCGCGATTTGTTGGGCCATCGTTCCGCTAGGAAAAAAGACTGCAGAAGGTTTTCCTAGATAAGCCGCTATTTTTGTTTGAAAGTTTTCGATAACGGTTCCCGTACCGTATATATCGCTATCTATTTCGCCGTCCAAGTGATCAAAGGTATCCTTAAGAACCTGAACATTGCGTTTACCGTGTCCGACTACCGGGTATTCCACAGAGCTAAAAGCTTCTAGAAGTGTCTTTACCAATTTAATTTCCTACCTTCATAATCTACGTATTCGCATTCCATTTCAGCCGCATCCCTAGTTAATGCCGACTGGATAACCTTCGTAATCCCTGCCGCAGACTGCTCGGGAGTCAGTTCAGCCGATTCATCCAGCTTACCCTGCATATGCGTCTTCACCCAGCCCGGATGAATGACCAGCACGCGTCCTCCCCGCGGCTTGAGACCGTTATGTATAAGCTTCGACTGCATGTTTACCGCCGATTTGGACATGCAGTACGCATACCAGGCATCACGCCAACAATCGGTAATGCTGCCTGCTTCCGAGGAAATATTGGCAATCAGCTTGGAATCGCTTCGCAGCAGAAGCGGCGTAAACATTTGGCTCATGCGCAGGCTGCCTAAGGCATTCACGTTAAATACGCTCAGCATTTCTTCGTACTGAAGCTCTCCGAGAATGGTATTTCTAATGTCTCCCAATATCGCTGCGTTATTTATAAGAACATCAAGCTTATCCGTCCGGGACCGTACCCATTCATAAGCCTGCATCACGCTTGCATCGCTTGCCACATCCAGCGGGAACACCGTCAGCTGCTCGCCGTATTGCTGCTGCAGCTCTTGCAGTCCGGGGCTGTCCGCGTATTGTCCCGCGAATACGCGGTTGCCGTCCTCAAGCCATTGGGCGGCAAGCGCTAAGCCAACCCCGCGATCCGCTCCTGTCACTAGCATAGTTCTGATCATCTGCATCCCGTCTCCTCTCCCTGTCTGCTCGTGCGTATAACAATCCGCCTTGAGCAGTTGTACGTACTAAGTATAGCATACAACCATCCGCATGAAATCGTTTACGCAATCCTGCAAGGTGAAATCGCTGATCGTCGTCCTTAGCGGAGCGAGTTTCAATCCGGAGAATTCCAAGCCATGTTTACAATAAGAGACTTATAAATTCTTAGAATACATGAAAAACCGCTGCCGGGGTCCGACAGCGGTTTTTCGCCTTACTCTTCAAGCTGCTTGTTGCTTTGCTCCAATTCTTCCTGGCTGTTTTCTGCTTCCGCCTCATGGGCGGCAGCGATCTTAAGCCGGTAGAGGTCTCTGTAATTTTGCAGCAGAGTTGCCTCTTGTTCATGAATAAGAGCCGTAAGCTGCTCAATGCGCAATTCCAAAGACATGCCTTGTTCCAGTATCTCTTCCTCTTCAAGAGGAGGCTCGTAGATTAGGGTCCTGCTGCAGCCGAAGGTTGATTCCGCCCATTCGTTGGCGTCATCCTTGCTGCTATGCTTATAGATTTCCACATACGTATCAAATAGCGCATTAACGGCTTTTCGGCAATCCCAGCCTAAAATAACAAGACCTTCTTTGGCTTTGTTCACCGCACGCATGAGCTGGAAGTCGTTTAATCTTCCGCGTTCGGCTTCTACACGGTCAATCTCCGCGACGAATACTGGATATGCGCGGCAAAATAATGCGGCAGCAGCGAAAAATTCCTCCTGCGGAATGTTGGTGGCATCCTGCTGCGGTTTGGAAGCTTGCTCCATTTTGTCGTCATTCCCCTCTTGCCAGACTTCCTTAAGCCAGGTTAAGCATAACCCGATTCTAAAAGTATATGTAACATCGCGGAATGAAGCAAGACCGACTCGCCATGACTTTACTACCATATTCGTATATAATAGACCCAAGATCGATGTACATGGAAAGCTGGTGCTTAAATGAATGGACGTAAAGCAGTATTTATTATCATAGGACTATGCGTGGTTTTAGCCTTATTCGTATACGGCTGTATCCACTATGTAGTAAATGCGCATTCGAGCTGAATGCGCATTTTTTCCGTTATCTATTAATCCCAAGGATGGGCTACCGTCAAATAATCCGCAAACTTCTTGCTCTCCTCGCGGCGGATCCGTCGCATCTCCGCGCGATGCGAAGCCGTCTCGTACAGCTTGATTTCCTCTTCGGACTCCGGAATGACCTTGGGCACCGGTACCGGGTGCTTGTTCTGGTCCAGGGCGACAAAGGTCAGGAAAGAGGTTGCCGCAACGATGCGCTCCCCGGTTAACAGATCTTCTTTAATGACCTTAACAAATACCTCCACGGACGTACGGCCCGTCCAAGTAACGAACGACTCCAGGCAGACGGAATCCGAAGGCCGGATCGGCTGCAGAAAATCGACGGAGTCGGTTGAAGCCGTTACGACGGCACGACGGCAATGCTTGGTTGCGGCGATGGACGCAATATCGTCGATATAAGCCATCAGCTTGCCGCCAAATAACGTATTGTGGTTATTCACATCCGTCGGGAAAATTCGGGACGTTTTGTAGCATCTGGATTCGCGGGAATAACGTTGTTCCATATCAGCCATCCTCTTTCCTTGTCTATTTCAACCTTCATGCATGTCCTTAAGGCGCAAGAAACACGGACAGCATTTGCCGCAGAGCCCGTTCCGCATCTACCTCCAGGCAGAACGTAATCTCTCTTCCGACTGTCGGAATGACGCGGCGGTCCGTGATGATCATGCCTGCCGTCAAGTCATGTCCGCAGTCAATATCCGCATGCATGACTCTTGTGTTCACAAGAGAAGGGTTAACCGCTACCAGCACCGCAAGAGGATCATGCATCGGACATTCGCCCAAGTATTGATTGGTTTGAAGATAGAAATCGAAATACTTTTCAAGCGACGTATGTAAAAAATCGACGATCGGCTGTTTGTTATCCGGCGCAAGCTGACGAAGCTGAGCCAGATGACCTTTGGACAATCTTGTTTCCAGCGTAACATCCAGACCTACAATCGTAAGCGGCACGTCGGAACGGAATACTTGCTGAGCCGCCTCCGGGTCGCCCCATAGATTCGCTTCGCTCACCGGAGTAACGTTACCCGGAGCAAATACGGTTCCGCCCATCACGACAACTTGGCGGATCTTGCCCGCAATGGATGGATCCAGAGACAAAGCCAAGGCCAGGTTAGTCATGCGGCCTACGGTAATAACAACCAGTTCGCCAGGGAGTTCATGGGCTTTGCGGACGATAAATTCCGCTGCCGATTCCTTCAAAGGCTGCTGCTCCGTTGGCGGGATCTCCGCGTCGCCAATTCCGTTATAGCCGTGAATATGCGGCACGGGACCGGCATATTCCCGTTTAAGCGGACCGGAAGCACCAGCCGCTACCGGCACCTCGTATCCGCAGTTCGCCAGCTTAATGAGCCGAAGCGTGTTTTCCGTAGCTTGCTCCACATTAATATTTCCAAAGCCGGTTGTTAATCCTTCAACGTGAATATCCGGCGAGAGCAAGGCATACAAAATGGCTAATGCATCGTCAATCCCCGTGTCTACATCCAAAATAATGCGTGTTTTTGTGTTCATATAGCTATTCCTCCTGTCCGAATACCTCTATTGTAATCGAATTCGACAAATTTTGCCTGCCCTAAGTGAAACGGCTAGAATTTAAAAGAGCCAAGACTTCTTTATAAGTCCTGGCTCTTTTACACCTTATTTATATAATCTTCTTCTGCGCTGTCTTACATACATGATTCTTCCTGCGAGCAGCATGAATAAAAGCATGAAACACCACGTAATAACAACCCCCAGATTCCACCCGGAGGATTTAGCGGATTGTCCGCTGCCCCGAAGCGAATTCGATTGGGTAACCGAGGCAATCTGAACCTCCGCCTGTTCGGCAAGCGGAACGATCGGGACTAATGCCCCCGCCGTTTCGGCCGGATTATAGACCTCCGAGGATTGAACATAAGCTTTGCCGCTCGAATCAACCGCTACGGTTGGAACAACTCCGTCCTTAATCGTCACGTAAAACGGCTTATCGGCTACAAACTCCGCCGGTTTCCCCGTATCCCGCGTAACAAAGGTCCGCTTCTCGTCGGCAGCCATAACCTGCATGCTTGTAAAATGGGCAAAGCCATAATCGAGCAGCTGCGTCATATCCTTATAAACGCCCGAATCGCTAGCGCCTTTGAGAATAACGCCGATAAGCTCCATGTCGCCGCGCTGCGCCGCGGATACCAAGGTATACCCTGCAGCCTGCGTAAAACCGTTTTTCACGCCGATAGCGCCATTGTAGCTCCCGAGCAGCTTGTTATGATTTTCGAGCTTGGAAACCCATTCCTGTCCGACCCACGGCCTCGATTTGGTTGCGACAACCTGCCGGAATTGCTCGTTTTGCATGGCATATTGCGCAATCTTGGCCATATCTCTGGCCGTCGTATATTGATTCTCATCCGGCAAGCCGCTTGGATTCACGAAATTCGTATCCCAAAGCCCGAGTTTGCGCACAAATTCATTCATTCGCTTGGCAAATTGTTCTTTGGTACCGTCGATATGCTCCGCTATGGCGGTTGCCGCGTCATTCCCGGAGTTAATGAGCATACCTTCGATAAGATCCAGCATCGGCTTCTGCTCGCCTTCGGCCAGATAGATCCGGGTTCCGTCTTCGCCCCGAGCGTTCTTGGAGACGGTTACGATGTCGGATGGATCGGACTGCTCCAACGCAATGATGCCGGTTACAATTTTGGTTATGCTGGCCGGGTACAGCCGCTCCGTTTCATTCTTGGCGAACAATACGGCGCCGGATTTGGCATCGATCAAGATCGCCGCTTCGGAATGAGGCGTTTCCGGCAGCTGCTCAATCGTCTGGTCTGCGGGCTGCTCGGATTGCCCGGGTGTCTGGAGGGCTTCTTCAGCAAAAACAGGTAAGGGTGTTAGTAAAACGAGAAAAATGAACATCATTGCAATCAAGCCAGGAAGTCTTCTCATAATTCCCCTCTTTATTCACAAATAGTTAAACGAGACCGTTCTACTGCTATATAACGGGCGACCGCATCCTCATTACTGGTGGCGACGATGCGATCCGCCAATTGGATGATTTGTTCGTGCGCATCCGCGACAGCTATTCGGGTTCCTGCCGCTCGGAACATGCCTAGATCATTCAAGTTGTCTCCAAATACCGTTACGTCTGCTAACTCCGCTCCAACGAGCTTTGCCCATAACCTCGCCCCTTCGCCTTTATTGGCCAAGGGATGACTCAATTCAAGAAAATAATGATCTTTAATATATGCGTCTTTTATGAACTCCATGTGAACAAGTCCGTCAAACAGCTGCTCGGCCGTTCGCTTCAATGGCTCAAGCTCTTCATAAAGCCCGATATATGAAAGCATGAGCGAACGGGATGAATCATGAATTTGAAGGTACTCTACTTCGGTAAAACGCGGGTCATTCGGTCTGCTCTCATAAAAAGCGAGGTCTCCCGCCCGGGTCAGCTTCTCATGCAGCACCTTCTCCTGATCGTCTTCATTCAGCGCAAATACCAGCGGAGCAAGTCCGTGCTGCCGTCCCGCTTCCAGAATATCATTCGATAATTGAGGGCTAAGCCAATGACCGCCTAACACCCGCTTCCCTTCAGGATCGAAAATGACGGCGCCGTTATAAAGCACAACCGGATAACGCCATGGAATGGATGAAGTAACCTTATTAGAGCTCGCATAACTTCTTGCCGTTGCATAGCTGATAATTGTGCCCGCTTCCAGCGCTTCCTTAAGCTGAGCTATCGTATAATCCGATAAAGACTGATCCGAACGAAGCAGCGTGCCGTCCAAATCCGTTAAATAGCAGGAAGGCATAATAGTTTCCTCCATTAGATTCGATTCGTTCGTCCGCAAAATCATGAGCCATTATGGCAAAATAGGCAATTGTATTCTGGCTGCTTTCATATTACAATCCGTCTATTATGAATAATTTTTCGTAAATTATATTACCGTCTTAAAGGAGAAATAGCAATGAATTCAAAAGAAATGGAACAGATTATCATAGAAAGATATAAACGGGACGAAGATACGATGATTCTTGTGTTCGCCCAGTGGTGCGTTAATCATGGCCTGGATGCGGTAGAACTCTATTCCCGGGCTTATCCGCAGCAGGGCGGCAACAGCCGTCTGCTTGAAGCTTTACCTTTAACGGCGCCTAAGGAAGAAGCCGGCGATATTGACGATGCTACGGTTATGCAGGTGCTGTCGCTGTTTGGCAATGAAGAGCTCGCCTTTGTTGTGTCCGAAGAGATTGACCGCCGTCCGCGCAAGAACCGTTAGCATTCGAATATACAGCTGCATCCAAATAAAGGAGGTTGTTATATGGAAAAGTATACAAAACCAAACTTTAACCGCTGTGCAGTCATCACCATTGATACGCAAAATGATTTCAGTCTGCCCGGAGCGGTTGCCGAAATTAAAGGAACCTATGAAGTCATACCAAGAATGAAGCTTATATTGGATGCCGCAAGAGCTTCCGGGATTCCGATTATTCATGTAGTGAGGCTCTATATGGAAAATGGCTCAAACGTCGACCTTTGCCGCAAAGAGCTGATTGAATCCGGCGTTGCTATTGTCCGTCCGGGCACTAAAGGCGCTGAGCTTGTGGCGGAAATCATGCCGGCTGATGCCAAAGATGCTGATGCGCAGGATCTGCTCGAAGGCGGCCTTCCTCTTATTGGGCCTTCCGAATGGATGATGTACAAACCGCGCTGGGGTGCTTTTTACCAAACGGAGCTTGAAGCCTTTCTACGGGATAAAGATATCGATACGTTAATTTTTATCGGCTGCAACTTTCCCAACTGCCCGCGAACCAGTATATATCAAGCAAGCGAACGGGACTTCAAGTTAATCCTCGTGGAAGATTCCGTCTCCGGCGTTTATGAACAAGGAATAACCGAAATGAAGAACATTGGCGTCCGAATCTATCAGACCCAACAACTCCTTAACGAACTGCAACAATAAAAGCCCTATTGGACTAAAAATCGGCTGAGTTAACGTATAAGTATTTATGTTAACTAATGTGGCAATAACCGAACATATGCGCTATAATAAATAAACGAACATATGTTTGATCACTGCAAATCAGTCACAGGAGGTCCAATGAAAGGCACGACTCATCTTACTATCGGCGTTGCGATTGGCTCAGCCGCTGCGGCTCATTATCCGTTTACTCTCGTCAATGCAGCAACCTATATTGCCGTCGCCGCATTTTCCGCCTTAAGCGCCGATCTTGACGGGCCTAGCCTATTAAGCTCGAAAGCAAGCAAAATCTCCAAATGGCTGCATGGCCTGCTTCTCGGAAGCGGCTGGCTGCTAACCGCCGTTACGGCGTATTTGTACATCAGCGATCATTACATAAACATCCCGCTTGGCATTGCCTGCGCCGCTCTTCTGCTCCTGGGTCTTGTCGTACGCAGCGGTACGATTCGGAACGCATTGGTTAGCGCGGTCGGCGCTGCGCTCATCTATGGCGGATTAACAATGAGCATGACCTGGTTAATCGGCTTTGGCGTGTTTGTCGCTTGGGTGCCTTGGCTTAAGCATCGCGGCTTAACCCACACGATATGGGCGGTTGTTGCATGGGGAGCCATGGCTTGGGGTCTAGAGCAACAGCTGCAGTTAGAAGGCATTATGCAGATTGCCGTCGCCGGCTACTTATCGCATTTAGTTGCCGATACGTTAACGCCAAGCGGAGTGAAATGGCTGTATCCGCTCGTTAAGAAATCATTCAAGCTGCCTTTCCTATAACGATTGCGGCATACGGCAGCATCATGAAGAAAAGACGCTTCAAGACCATGTGATGACAAGGTTGAAGCGTCTTTCTTTGTATCTTTATGCGGGATATTAACGAAGAAACACGATATTGTCATTGCGGCAGTCGATGGTAAGATCCTTCCCTTCCATATACCACGCATCATTTTCCTCCATGTAGAACGTAATGCCGTCTTCCACCGTCGATACGGCCGGATAACGGGCGGTATCCTTCATAATGCCAAATGCGAAGGCGTCCTCTCCGCCGCCGCTGTACCGGACAAAGATGCGCACGCTGTCGTTGTTCTTGAAACCCCATTCTTGTTTGAAAAGTGCCGTTGCGGCAGAAGTAACGCTCATTTTCATCGCTCTTTCACCTCCTCATCCCGTATTTTCACCCAGACTGTCCCGCTCCAGCTCACCCGATCGCCAAGAACTAAGTATTGCGTTGTCTTGCTTCTTGGGACATTCACGGGCTTTCCTTCTATTTCGAGCCGCACCTGATCGTCCGTAATGGCTACGACCAATCCGATGCGTTCGATTCTGCACGCTTTCGATTGTTGATCCTGATCAGCCACAGCATCCCGCTCCCCGCCTGCTACAATTGATGGATGGTAACCTCGCTTCGAATGAGAAACCGGGCATTTGTGCCGGTCTGGCTGATTCCTTTCGAGATATAAATCATGCCGTTCTCCATCCGATGCATCCCTTTATAGATTCCTGCCGCAGGCAATGCGCCCTTCTTCAAATACTTGAACAGGAACGGAAGATGAAACTGCATCCCGTGAAAATGACCCGCCATCAGGTACGCGAACGAATCCTTGATATGCAAAACAACATTGGGATCATGCGTCAGTACGATGGATGGCTTGCTCAAATCCGCCTTGGCGAACGCATGTTCGGGATTGCTTTTTTTGCTGGTCCAATCATCAATGCCAATAAACTGATAATGCCCTTGATCCAGAACTTCGTTATGCAGCAGACGGACCCCGGCGCCTTCCAGCATCTTCGTCAATTGTTTCAGAGCGTCGGGTGGCAGATGATGATCATGATTCCCGTAAACCGCCAGAATCGGTACGCCTGCCGACGCCAGCTCTTTTATGTAACGCTGCACCTTGTGAAGATACGGGGCAAGCTCCGTAAAATCTCCCGTTATCACAATATACGAGGGCCGCTCCGTCTTTATTAACCGGGTTAGCCGGCTCGCCGGAATACGAATATGCTCGATATGAATATCGCTGATTTGCAGAACTTTTATACCCGCTCCCGTCTTATAATGGACT
Source organism: Paenibacillus sp. MMO-177 (assembly GCF_037147795.1). NCBI lineage: Bacteria > Bacillati > Bacillota > Bacilli > Caryophanales > Paenibacillaceae > Paenibacillus > Paenibacillus sp. MMO-177. The sequence goes on from NZ_JBBCUR010000002.1 coordinate 493,172, forward strand.
CTCTCGACCTTCAGCCATTGCGTTGGGAGAATAAACAACCCGTAGATCAGCGCCATTAGGGCTGCCAGTCCGATTAGGATATAGACGATTATACCAGCCTCCCTTGCAGGTCTTCAGACTTTATTATCGTAATAGATATGCCTGGCCTTCAGTTCGCCTTCCATAAGGCTCATAATGCCAAACGAATATTGGGGCTGCTTGCGCTTGGCTGTCGCCGAGCCGGGGTTAAAAAGCAGCACTCCGTTCTGTTCCTTCAGGAACGGAACATGGGAGTGGCCAAATACGATTGCATCCACCTGTCCCGCGGTAAAAGACAAGGCTGCGTTCTGTTCCGCCTTCTTGCTGGCGTAAGGAAGATGGCCGTGCACAAGGCCAATCCGCTTCCCGCCGGCGTTAACGATTTTCTTAAAGCCCAGCTTCTTGACGATCGTTTCTCCGTCATTGTTGCCGGCGACGCCTTTAACCGGGGCGAACTTTGACAGCTCTCTGTATACGTCAGAGCTGGTCCAGTCGCCCGCATGCAGGATCAGATCCGCGTTAGCAAGCTCGGCAAGAAGTCTGGGCGGAAGGGCCTTCGCCATACGCGGCATATGGGTATCCGAGACAACTACGATTTTCACCTTGCGCAACACTCCTTTGGCCTTCCGGATTTCGGGTTAATCAGGAATAATGCTGCACGTGCTGAAGCGTCTGAATAAAGATTTCCTTCACATGATCATCGTCGAGCGAATAATAGACCGTCTTGCCGGCCTTTCGCCGTTTGACAATCCTGACGTTGCGCAAATACCGCAGCTGATGGGAAACGGCCGACTGCGCCATGTCGAGCACCTGGCATAAATCATGCACGCAGAGCTCGCGGTCCAGCAGCGCGTAAATCATTTTTACCCGCGTCGGATCGCCAAGCGCCCTGAACAGCTCCGCCAGATCAATGGCCGTTGGCTCTTCCATTCTGGCATTTGCCAAATTATCGCTATGAAGCTCCGTTCCGTGACACGTATCGTCACATTGATCATCGATCATCTTTTCCATTACGAGCACCACCTTATGTACATACCGACATTATAGCAGAAAAAGAAGAAGCTCCTCTATAGAAGGAGCTTAATCGCGGGTATGCGGTTTTATGCCCGTGCGCACCAGCGGACGCAGGCTTCAACCAATTGCTTCATCTCAGGCAGAATAAGAGAGTGATGGTTATGGGCCGGGGTTAGGCAGCATACCCGTCCATTGCCGTATGGATGCGACCAGCCGCCGATAGATTCTCCGTCCTCCGAGTATGTACGCATGAACACATCGGTGTTAGCTGCGTCGCAATAGACGAAATAGTGTTCTTCTACCGATTCAAAGCCTAACGCAGGGTTCACGACTAAATGGTCCGATGAATCCGCGCTTTGGCTGGCTACAGGTTCGAATCGAACCAGCTTCTGCTCGGGATGATACTTGAAATACCCTCGCGTCATCGAGATGTACGCGCCGTCTTCCGGGTAGGACGCTAATCCGGAATGCCAAGAGAACCAGCCGCCGCCTTCATACACATACTGAAGCATTGCTTGTTCCGTCTCGGAATCGAGCCAATGCGCGGGGTTCTCGTCCGCCGGATTGATTTTATCGTCCTTAAAGAGGATGACCGCGTCCGGCTTATCTTCAAGCACTTTCGCAAGATGATCGACCGTCGTATAAGCAAGACTGACGTTACCGCTTGCCAGCCAGGAAGCGAGACTTTCTTCAAGTCCTTCCTTAATGACCGACTCCGGGTGATAATAATCCCCGATTACCGCTAAAAGTCTATGCATGACGATGTCCTCCCCCGTTGTTATTTATCGTTCTCCAGCAGTTCGATTAATACTTTAAGCTGCGGGATGGAATCGAAATAGGCGTAACGCCCGCCGGTATATTCGCCTTTCTGCTGCAGCTTCATGCCCTTGCTTTCCATGATGGCGATTTTCTCTTTCATGCCTTCAACCACAAACGCGATATGATGCGGTCCTTCTCCATGCTCCTCCAGATGATTCCGCCAGGTGCTTGGGTGCAAGTCCGGTTCGATCAGCTCGAGCTGAAGGGAATCCATATCGAAAAAAGCCAGCTTGGCCCGTGCCTGCGAAGGCTCGCCTTGAAACTCGGTTTGGGCTTTGTCCGGCGTATCCGTCCAGTTCCACCCCGGCTTCTCTACTCCGAAGAAATTCGCATACGCTTCGCTTACCGCCTCGATATCATGCACGAGAATCCCGATTTGGGTAATCATTTTTGTTCCGATTGCCGATTGGCTCATCTTAATACCCCTTTCTTTCCGGACGCTGTAATGGTTAGGAGTTAAGCGAATAGAAAACGTTTTCTCCCTATATTGGGAGGTTCGCCATTCTTTCTATGATCCCTGCCGATAAGCGCAAAAAAGATTAGAGGGTGTAGCCAAGCTTTTGCAAAGCGTTATGAACGGCCGCTTTGAGCTCTTCCTTTTCCTCGCCTTGAAGGAAAGCTGCTTCGGCGCTATTAACCGTCAGCTGTGCAAGCTCTTCAATCGTAAAGCCGCAATGCTCCGCCAGCATCTCGAATTCGAGATTCATCGTCGTGCCGGATACCGTCATGTTATCCGTATTCACCGTAACCAGAAGCCCTTCTTCCAGGAAACTTCGGATCGGATAGGTATCCCAGCCCGTTACCGCTTTGGTCTGAATATTGCTGACCGGGCACATTTCAAGCGGAGTTTGGGTTGTTCTTGCCAATTCAATGACCGACGGGTCTTCGGTCATGCGAACGCCATGGCCAATCCGGCGCGCACCTAGTCTAGTAATCGATTCTCTTACATTAGCGGCGCCGCCCGCTTCTCCGGCATGAATCGTGATTGGCAGCCCGTAGCGGTTCGCCAGCTCGAACACTTCTTGATGGAGGGCCGGAGGGAATCCCGCTTCGTCGCCAGCCAGATCGACGGCAACAACGCCTTTTCCGTCATACTCGCGGGCGGCTTCGATAACCCCGAGGTTTCTCTCAACCGAATCATGGCGCATACAGATAACGATGACTCTAGCTTTGACGCCAAACATTTGTTCGCCCTTCTGCAATCCGGCAATCGTATGCAATATCGCTTCTCCTGCCGTTAAACCTTCAAGGGTATGCAGTAAAGGGGCGAAGCGGACTTCGATATAAAGACAGCCGGAAGCCGCCGCTTGCTCGACAACCTCCTCCGCGATGCGTTCAAGCGATTCGGCCGTCTGCATAAACGGCAGCACGAAACTAAACTTGCTCAAATACTCGACCAGGCTGGTACAGGTCTCGTCAATTTGCATCCATGGCGTCAGATCGCCGTCCGCGCCCGCGGGAAGCGATTTTCCTTGTTCCTTCGCGAGCTCCCGGATTGTATCCGGCTTTACGCTGCCGTCCAGATGCACATGCAGATCGATCTTGGGAAGCTCTTTAATTTGTTCGGTTAGTAGTTGATTCATGTTGCACACACCTTCCTTCCGGGACGATTATGGATATCGGCAAGTAGTGAAAACGGCATCTCCCTTTCTGCGGCAAGCAAAAAGGTGGACACCGTTTCTCAACATATACAAATCGTTCAGCTCTCGAAACTTATGTTGTTCCGTCATTTTACTATGTTTGATCGTAAACATCCAGCGCAGCCTGCAAGCCCGCTCCGGCATGAAGCTTCGCCCCGTGACGAATTAACACGGCCTCAAGCGCGCCTAGCAATTGAAGGACGTTTTGCCGGCGGCAGCTATAGCCCATTGTGCCAATCCGCCATATTTTCCCTTTCAAGCTGCCAAAGGAGCTCGCGATTTCGATGCCAAAGGCGTTCAGCAGCATGCCGCGTACGGATTCCCCGTCGATACCATCCGGAATCGAAATGCAGGTGACAACCGGCAGCTTGCAGGACGGATCGCCGTACAAAGCAAGACCCATCGCTTCAAGCCCGATTACAAGAGCGGATTCGTTCAGCCGGTGGCGGGCGAAACGCTCCTCCAGACCTTCCTCCAGCACCAGGCGCAGACCCTCGCGCAGCGCATACAGCATGGAGGTCATCTCGGTGTGGTGGTTAAGCCGGGCAGGACTCCAGTAATCCTGCAGCTGGGCAAGATCGAAGTAGTTGCTCTGAATGACGGGCCGGCGTGCAGACATGTTATTGAGACTGAGCTCTTGCGTTGTCCGCAGCCCCCGTTCAATAGATTTGCGGGCATTAATCTTGGCTGCCGCGATGTCATTGTACGTAATCGGAGCCATCCCGGAAGGTACGGACAGGCATTTTTGCGTTCCTCCGATTACCGCGTCAATAAACCATTCATCCGTATTCACCGGAACGCCGCCGATCGTAGCAACCGCATCTACCACAAAGAGAATGCCCAGCTCGCGGCATGCCTTGCCAATCTCGGCAAGCGGCTGCATCCGTCCGGTCGAGGTTTCCCCGTGAACCATCAGCACAAGCGCCGGCTTCTCCCGGTGAATGGCGCTTATTACGTCCTGAGGATCAAAGACCGTCCCCCATTCCGTCTCGATAAAAGCGACTTCGGCGCCAACCCGCTCCGCAATTTCGTAGAGAAGATTGCCGAACCGGCCGTAGATCGGAATAAGCACCTTATCTCCGGGCTCGATCAGACTGGTAAGTACCGCTTCTATCCCTGAGCGGGAGGTTCCGTCGATCGGGAAGGCCCAATGATTCGTTGTACGGAACAAGGAGCGAAGCATTTCCATCGTATCGTTCATATAAGACGTAAATTCAGGATCGAATTGACCAAGAATCGGATAGGAAAGCGCTCGAAGCACTCTTGGATCCACTTCTACCGGACCGGGGGTCATAATCGTCCGCTGGGATGGGGCTAGTTCGGCGTATCGTTTCATGGCAATATCCCCTCATAAGCTAACTCGTATAGTAAAGCGGCCAATACGGATACCCCTTCGGCCAGCTCTTCAGGCGATGTATATTCCTGCGGCGAATGGCTGATCCCGGATTGGCTTGGCACAAACAGCATCGCGGTTGGGCAATTGGCAGTGAACATCTGAGCATCATGACCGGCACCGCTTACCATCCGGCGGTAAGGAAGAGACAAGTCATTGGAGATCCGTTCAAGCTTATCACTGAGCTCCTTGTTCATCGGCGCAGGCCTTGCTTCCAGCCAGGGAACTATCGAGAGCTCGAGTCCCCGCCATTTGGCAATTTCATTAAACTTGGCGATCGCGTGATCGCAGAATTTCGCAATGACGTCTTCATCGATATGGCGGACATCTACTGTAAAGCTTACTTCGCCCGGCACGACATTTGGCGTATTCGGGATGCATTCAATCCGCCCGACCGTAGCGACAAGCGGTTCCCCGAACACGAGAGCATCGGCTTCAAGCTGAAGAATCATCTCCGCCGCTCCAACGAGCGCATCATGGCGCATCGACATTGGCGTTGTACCGGCGTGATTCGTTTCTCCCCTCACCGTTACGACATACCGGTGCTGCCCGACTATCGCTTCGACAATACCGATTCGTTTGCGCTGACGCTCCAGCACCGGACCTTGCTCGATATGAATCTCGACAAAGGCTCCGATATCTTCACGCTTGCTTGCATCCTGCTCCGGCTTGCCGAAGCCCGCGGCTTCCATCGCTTCCTGGAGGCTGACGCCTTCCGAATCAAACACGATCCCGCCGCTCTGCCAATCGTAGACGCCGGTCATATTGCCGGAGCCCCAATAGGTAAGCGGAAATCGGCTCCCTTCTTCCTCGCAGAAAGAGACAATCTCCAGCGTGTTAACCGGCTGGCCGTACGTATCCTTCAGATAGGTTACAGCCGCTATTCCCGCCGCTATGCCGTACGCACCGTCATAATGGCCACCGGAACGCACCGTATCGATATGCGAGCCGGTCAGAACAACCGGTGCTTCTTTGCTGCTTCCTTCAAGCCGACCGAACAGATTTCCTACCCGGTCGAACCTTACCTCCATGCCGAGCGATTTCATCTTCTCAGCCAGGAAGAGCTGCGCCTGCAGCCATTCCGGCGTATATAACAGCCGCGTAACGCCTCCTTGTTCATCGGCCCCAAATGTGGCAAGCTCATCAAGAAGGCGGGATACAAAAGAGGCCGCTTCTTGTTCCATCGGAATCCTCATCGTAACAGCCTCCTGTTATGGGGTTTGTTGAGGCGCATGAACACGCTGCAGCAACAGTTGACCGTGCTTCACCGGGTTTACGCCTAGTTCATCGGTATAGACCGGAATGCCTCGTACAAGCGTGGTTGTCACCTTGCAGGCAATTTCCCTTCCGAGGTAAGGGCTGACTTTATGTCTTTGCCATAATTGATCTTCCGTCAGCGTATAGGAACGGCTTGCATCCACGAGAACCAGATCCGCATCAGCGCCAACGGCTATTTGACCTTTTTGCGGGTATAGTCCAAACCGTTTCGCAGGTCCTAGAGACAAGAGATCAGCCAGCTTGTGAAGCGGAATTCCTCTCTTTATAAAGCCTTCGTCCAGCATGAGTTCGAGGCTGCTTTGCGCGCCGGCAATACCGCCCCAAGCTTCGAAGAAAGAAAGGGATTCGTCGAGCTTGAGCTCCGGCGGGCAAGGGGAATGATCGGAAGCGACGACATCCAGCTTGCCTTCCGCAATCTGCCGCCACAATCCTTCCTTCTGTTCTTTACTTCGAAGAGGAGGCGCGCACTTGGCGGCAGGTCCTATATCCGCCATATCCTCATCCGTCAGCAAGAGATAATGAGGGCAAGTCTCCACGGTGACCGAAATGCCTCGTTTTTTCGCCCGGTCAATCAGCTCCACCGCTTCCACGCTGCTAATATGGACAAAATGGACCTCGCAGCCCGTCTGCTCGGAGAACAGGATCGCTTTATTGACCGCCTCCAGCTCGGCGATAACCGGACGGGAGGCTGCAAATGCGCGCGCATCCGTCCGTCCTTCCAGAATGGCTTGTTCCGCCAGCGCAGAGGTAATGGAGTCACTCTCCGCATGGAGGGCAACAAACCCTCCCAATGCCGCGATCTTCTTCATTCCTTCATATAGCGTTAGATCGTCGACCTCGCGGAAGCGGCCTTCGCCTTCTCCGCCGGGATTGGACATAAAGGCTTTGAAGCCGCGGACGCCTTCCGCCGCGAGCTTTTCCAACTGATCCAGCTTGCCCGGAACGAGACCTCCCCAGAACGTATAATCGACGGCCGAGTTTCCTTCGGCCAGCTGTCCTTTTAAGGCAAGAGCCTCCGGGGTAACCGTCGGCGGGTTGCCGTTCAGCGGCATATCGGCATAAGTGGTGCAGCCGCCGGCGGCAAGTGCGGAAGAACCGGTCGCGAAGCCTTCCCAATGGCCGAAATTGGGTTCATTGAAATGAACATGGATATCGATCATGCCGGGAAGGACGTATTTGCCCTCTGCATCCAGCATTTCATCTGCTGCGGAATCTGCCAGCGATTCGGAGATTGCCGCGATTTTTCCACCGATAATGCCTATGTCCAATCGATAAGTACCGTCCGGGAGAACAATCTGCCCGTTTCGTATGATGCGATCATATGCCTGGTTCATCCTCCAGCCTCCTTTTGTTCAGCTTCCCCTGTAGGTGCTATAGCCGCCCGGAGCGACAAGCAGCGGGATATGATAGTGGGAACTGGCATCCGTTACGGAGAATCGGATCGGAATCCGGTCGAATACCGGTTCAGAATCGAGAATATGGCGTCTCTTCTCATCGCGGAAGTAGTCCCCGGCGCAGAAGACGATTTCATAGACGGCGGCAAGCATCTCCTCGCTGCCTAGCAGCGGAGCATCCAGCCGTCCGTCTTCATTGGTGGCTGCCGTCCGCAATAAGGTGCGTCCTTCGGTCAACGAAGAGTTTTCGGTTGCCTCGATCAGGTAGAGTTCAACCTTTATGCCTACGGCGGGCTTGCCTTTCGATGTGTCCAGCACATGGGTTGTAATGCGTCCTCCGCTCATAGGCTTCTTCACTCTCCGTCCGATATCAGATCTTCTTGCGTCATCGTAAAGCCTTGGAAGCCAAACGGCGGGCGAGGCTCGGTATAGACACCGGCCGGATCGCTCTCGGTGTTGTCCACGATGGTCTCCCAGGTCCGATTATTCGACTCGAATCGGACTTCGGCGAGCTGCGGGAAGCGGGTTAGAATCCGGCGGCCCACTTGATAGATCAGGAACTGAATGGACGGAGACTTCATTTCGTGAAAGACGTTATGGGTGATGTCCCGGATTTGCTCGGCGGGAACATAATTTCCTAATCCGGCATCAACGGCATCGTCTGCTCGATCATATTTCCAGAAGATGTCCAGGAAGATAAAGAGCGGCCGGTCGTAGCTCTCGGGCAGCGTCGTATATTCGTCGCGGACAAAGCCGTAGAACGAGCTCCCGCTTACCTTAATCAGCTGCAGGTCGGTAATGGCACATTCATGAGATTCAATGATTGGAGCTCCGTCCTTCCGAACCAGCTTCATCGAAGCGCTGGCATGATCGTTATGCGAGCGGCGGTAGACGAGGGGGCTTGGCTCCAGTCCTTCGCCTGCTTGGGAGGCAACCTCCAGCGTATGGAACGGGATCCGGTCCGCGCTCAGCTCCACGGCATCGATATGAGGGTAACGGTCCATAAATTTCCGGCTGATAAAAGCAAGCAAACCTTCCGTTGTGCTCCCTTCGTAAGCGGCCGTGTTGCGCAGAATGAAGTTTTTCATCGAGTCGGTAGCCACGACAAGCGAGTTGTCGCCTTCTGTAAACGAAGTGAGGAGCTGCTCGCCGCTAACGGCAAACGTCACGTTATGGGCAAAGATGACATTGCTGTCACCGGTATAGGAGGATTCGGGAACGGCAGCTACGGATAACGGTTTAGCATAAGTGCGGTAAGTGAGAACATCGCCTTTTCCATAATAAAGAGTACGACCGCTGCGGAGTTTAAGCATGAATACCAATCCCTTCTATTCTGTAATAAGGTCCTGCAACCGGAATTTCGTAATGCGGGCGATTTGCCATAGAGCCTCGTCGGCCTCTTCATCAAAGCTGTTGTTGATTCTTGCTTCCATTGCGGCCAAAATATCGGATTTATCCTTGCCGCGGACAGCCAGGATAAAAGGAAAGCCAAACTTGCCTGTATATTCGCGGTTCCTTGCCGTAAACTCCTCGAACTCTTCCGGCGTCAGCCTGTCGAGTCCCGCTCCCTGCTGCTCCTTCGTCGAATAATCGCCGATCTTGATTCGGGTGGCCAGATCGGGATGCTCGCGGAACAGCTTAAGCTTCTTCTCTTCCGAAGAATGAACAACCGCCTTTACCATTGCGTCATGCAGCTCATCCACCGAGCGAAAGGGACGGGCATCAAAAGCTAACTCGGCGACCCAAGGCGAATGCTCGAAAATAGCGCCCAGCGCTTCGATAAATGGCTCTCTCGGCATCTCGTTAATCGCGGATAGATTCAGATTCATAGGCTTCCTTCCTCCACTCTATCGCTTTTTGTACGGCTCTCTTAATGCCTCCGTAGCCGGTGCAGCGGCATATATTGCCGGATAACGCTTCTTCGATCTCCAGCGGCGTCGGGTCCGGATTATGGTCGAGCAGCGCTTTGACCGATATAATCATTCCCGGCGTGCAATAGCCGCATTGGAACCCGCCTTCCTCGAGAAATGCCTTCTGGATCGGGTCGATGCCGCCGGCTGCCGCCGAGATACCTTCAATGGTTGTGATAGATTTGCCCGAGCATTGATAGGCCATCGCGAGACAGGAGTTAACGGGAACTCCGTTCACCATAACCATGCATGCGCCGCATCGGCCGATATCGCAGGAACGTTTGGTTCCCGTCATCTCCAGGTCATCGCGCAGCACATGAAGCAGCCTCTTGGCAGGCGGTACGTTCAAGCTGACTTCATGACCGTTAATCATGCACGGAATCGTGCTTGCCGCAAGCGGTGTAACAGACTTAGCCGAATCTTTCATTCTCCGCTCACCGCCTTGTCTAGGAATGAATCAAAAGATTGCGCGAGCAACTGCTCCGAATCTATCGGAAGCTTAGTTACACGAACGCCAGTTGCGTCATAGATGGCTGCGGCGATGGCCGGTGCCAGCGTTACCGATCCTACCTCGCCAATGCCGCGGGGGCCGTAATTGTCCTCTTCCGGCAGTTCTTCAATGGGATGAACGTCAATCGTTCCGCGATGCTCCGCTATCGTTGGGACCAGGTACGTATCCAGGTTTTTCGTCAAATATTGCCCGCCGCTCATCACCGCGTCTTCCGTAAGGGCGAAGCCGATGGCCATGCTGCTGCCGCCTTCGATCTGCCCCAGAAATCCTTGCGGGTTGATCACCGGTCCGGCTGCTACCGCATGGTATTGATGAAGCACCCGGACCCGGCCGGTCAGCTGGTTCACTTCTACCTTTACGGCAACCGCCGAATACGTATAGAGGAAATGGGCTCCCACCTTCTGCGTTGCGGAGGTAGGGAAATGAAATTGCGTTGTGCTGGTGATTGGTTCCCCGCAAGCCGCCGCGAGTGCCGGATAGGTCATGAGGCAATGAGAGTTACCAGACTCGGAACTGGCTTCAATGGCGTAAACGCCGCCTTCTCCAAACCTCAACCGGCTTGCGGGAAGCTTCAAAATAACGGCGGCTTTGCCGAGTACCGCTTCCTCGAACAGCGGACGCAGATTTTGCAGCGACTTCCACATCATGCTTGTGGCGCGGGATGCGGTGGTTGATCCGCTGTCCGGCACGACATCCGTATCGCCGATAACGATTCGGATGTCTTCGGCTGCGAAGCCGAACTGCTCAATCAGCATTTGCTCCAGGGAAGCGATCAGGCCTTGCCCGAATTCCTCGTAGCCGAATACCGCTTCAATCTTGCCGTCCGAGGCGAGCGTCAAACGTCCGCCGGCCGGATCGGGAATCCCGAAGCCTAGGCCCGCTCCATGCATCGTAAATGCCGCTCCGATTCCCGTACGGATCCACGGTTCTTCTTGTTCGGCCCTGGCTGAGGGATTGCTGCGCTCCTGCCATAGCTGGCTGGACGTCATCGCGGCCGAGACTTGTTTTGCGCCTTCCGTCAGGGCAATGGGCTGATCAAACGGGCCGGGATCATCGGCTCTTCGCATATTCCTTAGACGGAGCTCCCATGGATCCATGCCAAGCTTTTCCGCCAACCGGTCGAACTGCCCTTCCAGGGCAAATATCGCCTGATTGCCGCCAAAGCCCCGGAATTCGCCTGACATTCCGTTGTTCGTGTAGACCGAGAAGCCTTCCACGTCCAGATGCTCGTACCGGTATGGACCAATTACATGCTCTACCGCGAAGTTAAGTACTTCCGCGCCAAGCGTGGCATAAGGACCGGTATCCGCGATAATTCGGACTTGGTGGGCAATCAACCGGCCGTTATTGTCAACGCCGGTCTTCATCGTAATTTTCATCGGATGCCGCTTAAGGCCGGCCCGAACCGATTCCCACCTGGAGTTATGAAGCTTAACCGGGCGTTTGGTTATCCGGGCGAGCAGCGCTCCGTACGGCTGAACGTTAAGCTCGTCTTTTCCGCCGAAGGAACCGCCGATTGGGCTGGACACGATCCGAATCTCGCTTTGCGGAATCGCTAGAATGCGAGCTAGCTGCATGCGGTCCATAAAGCCATGCTGGGTTGGCGAATAAACGGTAAGCCGTCCGTCCTCTCCCGGGAGAAACAGGCCGCCTTCAGTCTCCATGTACGTATGCATCTGCCGCGGCGTATAATAGGTTTCTTCTACGACATGGGCGCAGCTCTCAAAGCCTGTAGCCACGTCGCCGCGCTGAAATCCGTTCCGGTGAAGCAGATTGCCTTGCGGATGAAGCTGCGGTGCCTCGTCCGCAAGGGCATATTCCGCATCCTCCACAATCGGCAGCAGCTCGTAATCGACTTCGATTAACCGAAGCGCATGCTCCGCAATCTCAAGGGTATCGGCCGCTACGGCTGCAACCGCATCTCCGACATACCGCACGCGGTCCTCGCATAGAACCGGCTGATCGGGATGCGCGATTCCAAACCGGTTAAGTCCCGGTACGTCTTTATGAGTAATAACGGCATGCACGCCATCCAAAGCCGCAGCCTGTTCGGTTCGGATGGCCGTTATCCGCGCATGCGCATGAGGGCTTCGCAGTACACGGCCAATCAGCATATCCGGAGCCGTCATATCGGTCAGATAAGCCAGCTTGCCGGTTACTTTATCCGGCCCGTCGGGACGAACTCGCCAGCGAGCCCCGCTTCCTTTTTTGTTCAAGAGCATAGTTGACCACCCGTCCTCTCTTTAGCCGCGGCATCACTTTGCCGCTTTCCACAACTCCGAAGCAATCAGATTCGCCGCCGCTTTCTTCCGGTAGCTGACCGGGACAAAAGCATCTCCTTTGGGCTCATAATGCTCGAGAATCATGGAATAAACCTCCGTAATAGTCTTCTTGTCGGCCGGCTTCCCGGTCAAAAATCGTTCTACCGTCTCCAGGCGATGCGGGATGGTCTGCCCGCCTCCAAGCGCGAGCCGAACGTCTCTCAGCCGATTGTCCGAATCGAGCTGTATGCTGAATGCGGCGGTTACGACGGAAGGGGTAAAAGCATCCCTTCTGCCGACTTTATGGTAAGCGACGAATCGCTTCGTATTCGAATCCAAATTTGGCTGTGCCAGCTCAACGGCGAGGAGCAGCCGCTCCTTCCATGCCGGATGCACCGCTGCGGTGGTCATCCAATCCGATAATGGCTCCTCAAACCCGCTTGCGCCGTCATGCCAATGCAGAACCGGATCGTAGATAAGCAAGGCCGGTATGGAGTCGCCAACCATAGACAGCACATTGCCGCCGATCGTTGCCAGATTGCGGATAGACGGAGCGGCGATGCTGCGCGCTGCTTCCGTCAGAAGCGGAAAACTCGTATTTACAAGAGAGCTGGTCCGTATGCTTGATAGAGTCATCATGGCTCCGAAGGAGACTGTTCCGGTCTCGCTGTCCGTTTGAAGTCCATGCAGTTCTTCAATTGCCCCGATATTGATCAGATGGTTCGGCATGGCCGCCAGCCCCGATTCCCATTGCGTCCGCAGCAGCGTGCCTCCTGCGGTAAACACGCCTTCCGAGCCAAGCGTTGACTTAAGCTGCCAGGCCTCCTCGGCGGTTGCCGGATGCCAGACGAAAGGTGCTTCCGCCACTCCTTGTGCATTTGCAGCCATAACGCCATCCCCTTCCGTTAAAATCTTTGTTCGCGAATATACGGTGTACCTAGCGACTCCGGCGAGCCCGATGGCTTATTGCGATTGCGCCAGCCAAGGAACATCAGAACCAGAATCGTTACAATGTAAGGAATCATCTTCAGGAAATAGGATGGAATCTCGCTGCCGATCAATTGGATGCGGAAGCCGATGGTATCCAGCGCGCCGAAGAAATAAGCGCAGAACAAAGCTCGGATTGGATTCCATCTTGCAAAAATAATGAGTGCCACGGCGATCCAGCCTCTGCCTGCCGTCATCCCTTCAATCCAGGTTGGCGAATACACCATCAGCAGATCCGCGCCCGCGAGGCCGATCAGCATGGAGCCAACGATGATATAGCCATAACGGAACGTCTGTACCCGGATGCCCATTACATCGGCCGTTGGCGGATTATCGCCGATCGCCCTGAGGTGAAGTCCCCATGAGGTACGGTGAATATAGAAGTGCAAGACGATAACGAGAATAAAGCTGAACCAGGTTAAAATATCGAGATGCGCGAAAATTCCGCCAATTACAGGCACATCTTCAAGCCAATTCAGGTTCACCTTCGGAACCGCGCCTGCTACCGGCTGTCCGGTAATGCTTTTGCCAAGATAGGCGCTGAGACCAGTGCCAAATAACGTTAAAGCGAGGCCGCTGACAATCTGATTGGCCCGAAGCGTCACGCACATGAAGGCGTGCACGATACCGAGCACCGCGCTAATTGCGCAGGCGGCCAGCAAGGTTAATGCCAGGCTGCCGGTATGCAGGTATGTCATACAGGCTATGACGGCTCCCATCAGCATTAGACCTTCCGCGCCCAGCTGGATAATGCCTGACCGTTCGATCAGAATGCCTCCAAGCGTGGCGAATAAGAGCGGTGTGCCGGAAGAGATGGCAGCTACTATGATTTGTACGAATAAATCCATGGTCTACACCATCCCTTCTATGCATTTCTACGGATACGGAATTTACTGGCCATGCTGCCTGCAATGAGGAAGAACAGGATCGCCCCTTGGATCATCGAAGAGATGGAGGATGGAAGGCCAATGGTTTGAACGCTGAAGCCTCCCACGATCAGTCCGCCAAACAGAAACGATGAAATGACAAGACCAAGCGGATTCAGCTTCGCAAGCCAAGCAACGATAATCGCCGTATACCCATAGCCCGGAGATATTCCGTACATGAGCCGGTGAGTAACGCCCGATACTTCCGCCATTCCGGCGAGTCCGGCCATACCGCCGCTGATCAGCATAACGAGCAGAATATGACGGCTGATCTTGATGCCTGCGTTTTTCGCCGCTTCCGGGTTAGCGCCAATCAAGCGAAGCTCGTAACCCCATCGGGTATATTTCATCAGGAAGGCGTACAGCAGAACGCCAACAATGGCAAATATCAGTCCAAGATGCAGCCTTGTATCCCCAAGCACCGGAAGCGACTGCGCATCCGTAAATACCGGAGTACCCGGAAAATTAAAGCCCTTTGGATCCTTCCAGGGACCAAAGACGAAGTAGTTCAAAGCCAGGAGTGCCACGTAGTTAAGCATAAGTGACGTAATCAGCTCGTTGACCTGGAAATACGTCCTCGGGATTGCCGTTAACAACCCCCATATCCCGCCGCCTAGTATACTGAACACGATCATCGCTGGGATCACGAGGTACACGGGCATATCCGGAAAATAGACCGTTACCGCCGTCGCCGCCATCGCTCCGGCGAGAAATTGCCCCTCCGCTCCGATATTCCAGACCGATATGCGGTAAGCAATCGCAACCCCGATACCGCACAACAGAAGCGGGATTGACTTCACGAGCGTTTCCGTAATGCCAAACGAGGTCCCAAACGCCCCGGTGATCATTTTCGAATAGACCGTAATCGGGTTCATGCCGTTAGCGGCGATAAAGATGCCGCAGAAGACTAAAGCAAGCAGGATAGAGACGATGGTCATCCACCATGGGCTTTCTTTTCTGGATGGATCCAGCTCGATTCGAAGAGACAACAGCTTGCTGCGACGCGTTGCTGTATCCGGTTGTTCGATGGCTAAAGTGCTTTGTACCGGCTGCTTGCTCATACGACTTTCTCCTCCTCCGAGTCATCCGCATCCCGAACGCCGGCCATGTATAAGCCGATCTGCTCGCGGGTCGCTTCTCCTCGCGCCAATTCGCCGACCATTCGGCCGTTATAGATTACTAATATGCGGTCGGACAGCTGCATAACCTCATCCAGGTCCTCCGATATTAGAAGGATGCTCTTTCCTTGTCCGCGCATCTCCGTCAGAAGCCGGTGAACGCCTTCCGTTGCTCCGACATCCAGCCCTTGCGTGGGATGAACGGCCACCATAAAGAGCGGGTCCTGCTCGACTTCCCTAGCAAAAAGCAGCTTCTGCTGATTGCCGCCGGATAGTTGCCTTACGGGAGCATCCAGCCCGGGAGTCTTTACGTCGAACTGCTCCACAAGCGATTGCGACCAGCTGCGATTCGCATGCGAACGTAGGAAGCCGAAGCGGGAGCGATCGCTCGTGCGGTAGGATTTGAACAGCAGATTGTCGACAATGCCCAGGCTTCCGGCAAGGCCGCTCTTCATCCGATTCTCCGGCACATGGGCAATACGGGCTTCGATCGCTCCGCGTACCGAAGCGTTCTTCAGCGGACTGCCGTTAAAGGTAATACTGCCTTTGCGCCATGGGCGAAGCCCCGTCAGCACCTCCGCCAGCTCCTTTTGCCCGTTGCCCGCTACGCCGGCAACCCCCACGATCTCGCCTTCATGCACCTGGAACTCCATCTGATCCAAAGCTTTTCGTCCATGATCCGCAAATACGTCCAGTTGATCGACGGTAAGGAGCGGCTTGCCTTTCGGACGGCTAGCAAGCGGCTTTTGAACGGTCAGCTCTTTGCCAACCATTAACCTTGCAAGCTCGCGTTCGTTCGTTTCGGTTTTCATCATCGTATGAGTGAGTTTACCTTTCCTCATGATCGAGATGCTGTCGGAGATCGCCATGACTTCCTTTAATTTATGAGTCGTAATAATAACGGTCTTGCCCTCCGCCTTCATTTGCGCAAGCGTTGCGAACAGCTGCTCCGCTTCGCCTGGCGTAAGCACTGAAGTGGGTTCATCCAGAATAATCAGATCGGCGCCGCGATACAGCGTCTTGACGATCTCCACCCGCTGCTGCTCGCCGACGGACAGCTGCCAGATCGGACGGTCAATCGGGAAGGTTAACCCGAATTTAACCGCAATCGTTTCAATCTCTTCCTGCTTCTTCTTCATCCAGCCCGGGCCGCGCCAGAAAGAGGATTGTTCGCCTAAAATAATGTTCTCGGCAGCCGTTAAGGTCTGAACGAGACGGAAGTTTTGAAATACCATTCCGATGCCCAGCTTCATGGCATCCTTGGGCGAGCGGATCTTTGCTTTCTCGCCGTGAATATAGATCTCGCCGCTTGTTGGACGATAGACGCCGGAGAGCATGCACATCATCGTGCTTTTGCCGGCTCCGTTCTCCCCTAGCAAGGCGTGAATCTCTCCTGCCTTCGCCTTGAAATCGACTTGGTCATTCGCGACAACGGAGCCGAACTGCTTGACGATACGCTGCATTTCCACGGAGTAGGTTTCGAGCATTCCGCTTCCTCCTCAAAAGAATTGTCACACAAGTAGGCTTGTTCCCAGCCGCTAGTGATGATTCTTGCTTCGTAAGCATTTGGCTTAAAGAATGATCACACAAGTAGGCTTGTTCCCAGCCGCTTGTGATAATTCTTGCTTCGTAAGCATTTGGCTTAAAGAATTATGATGGTGGCCAATAAATCAACAAATCCCTTAAGCAAGGGATTTGTTGATCGGCCGTTTTGGCTGGCTCAAGGCTATTTTGGAATCGTTCCGTCTACGCCTTTGACGAACCAGTTCATCTCCAGAATTTGCTCCAGGCTCATCGTTTGGCCGGCTTCCTGCTTGGAAGCGCCGGATGCATCCGTTATCGGACCGCTGAATACGTTCAGCTCGCCGCTGATGATTTTCGCTTTTGCATCCTCTACCAGCTTCTTCACATCCTCCGGAATGCTAGGTCCAAGCGGAGCAAGACCAACCATGCCGTCTACCATATCGCCGGAATATTGCTCGCTCTTCCACGTTCCGTCGATCACGGATTGCACGACTTTCGTATAATAAGGACCCCAGTTCCAAGTTGGGTTCGTTAAGTATGCATCCGGTGCGTAACGGGTCATGTCGGAGTCATTGCCGCCTGCCAGCGCGCCGCGTTCGGCAGCCGCCTGCAGGGTTGCAGGAGAATCCTGATAAGCGAGCAGGACATCCGCGCCTTTATCCAGGAGGCTGATTGCCGCTTGGCGCTCTGCCGTCGGATCGTACCAGGTGTTGCTCCATACGACGTCTACCTTCGCGTCCGGATTAACGCTTTGAATGCCAAGCGCAAACGCATTGATGTTGTAAATAACTTCAGGAATCGGGAATGCGCCTACGTAACCAATGACATTCGACTTCGTCATTTTCCCTGCCGCAATACCGGTCAGGTAGCTGGCTTCATAGTTCTTGCCGAAGTAAGTGCTCATGTTGTTCGCTGTTTTGTAGCCGGCCGTGTGCATGAACTTCACATTCGGGAACTTCTTCGCTACATTTAACGTCGGATCCATGTAACCAAAGCTTGTCGTGAAAATAATGTCATGATTTTGAGCCAGCTCCGTTATGACGCGTTCTGCGTCCGCGCTTTCCGGTACGTTTTCTACCGTGTCAGCTTTAATGCCAAGCTTCTCTTCCATGTACTTCCTGCCGTTGTCATGCTCGAAGGTCCAACCGCCGTCACCAGGAGGTCCGATATAAACGAATGCGACCCGCGGCAGCTTCTTGCCGCTGTCTGTTGCTGCCGGTTCCGACGATGTCTGCGTATTTCCGCCGCTTGCGGATTCGTTTGCTTTGTTGTTGCTGTTACTGGAACAAGCGGACAAAATAACGACCATGAATACGAGTAATGCCAACCCCACTTTGCGTGCTTTTGCAAGATGTGTCATATCGTTCCTCCCCAACTCTCTATCATCACCATGACCGTAACGGGTGATGTAGTCTCAATATACTTCCGCGTCATTACCACGTCAATATATCTAACATTAGATTGGAAAGACTTATAAAATAACAAAAACTCATTGTGCACGATGCACGTCTAGCGTCATTTATGTAACAATAGATTACATTTTATCTCCGGTCACGAATTTGGCGGTATCGCCTGATCGCCTGTCCAAGACTGTCTTCATCATCTACATCAAGCAGCAGCTCCTCACCCTCTTCCCCGAATTCAATGATTTCTCCCGCGTAATCCGGCGACCCAAACAGCTTGCGCGCCCCCGTATCCCCCTTCAAACCGCGGAGCGCCTTATACATGGTATGGCGGACAACGGCAGGAGGCATGACGATCCCCCGCATGGAAGATGCAGCGAAATCCAAAGCCGGGTTTTCCTCCATTACAACAAGAAGACGCCGCACCATAGCAGCCGTGACAAAAGGTTGGTCACCAAGCCCGATCACGATAGCATCGGGAACCGGAAGGCTGGATAGCGCGGCGTCTACACCGGCACGAATAGAATAAGACATGCCAAGACTTGCTTCTTCGCAGACGACGATATTTAATTGAGAATCGTATAGTGAATCTCTCCTTATATCCCGCAGCCAAGCAAGCGGATCATCCGGACGGACCACAATGTGAATCCGTCCGATCCCGCTAGTGAGCAGAGCACGAAGCGCCATACTGCCGAGCGCTACGCCCGAAGAAAGCTCCAGCGGCAGCTTCGGCTTGCCCATTCGGCTGCTCTGTCCCGCCGCCAAATAAATTGCGGATAGGTTCATGCCGTACCTCCTTTTGCTTATTCCGCCATTGATTGCGCAAAGCGATTAATTCCGCGGCAATGCTTACAGCAATCTCATAAGGGCCTTCAGCCCCAATGGATAAACCGATAGGAGCCTTCACCGTAGCAGGCGGGACTTCCCCGTTAAACAGCATGCCAATCCGCTTAGTCGAACCCATAACCCCTATATACTTTGGCCGAGAAGTCAATGACCACTTAATCATTTCCCGGTCGTAATGGAGATGATGACTGCAGACGACAACAGCATCTTCGGCGCTCAGCTGCAGTTTCTCTTTGAGCTGTTCGGGCGTGCCGAGATAATGCTCGGCATCCGGATATGCAGCCAGCAAACGCGGACGCCAGTCTGCGACAATGACATGAAAGCTGCTTTGCATCAACAGTTGATAGATAGGGACCGCATCCGGACCGGCACCAAACAAGATGACCCGCTGCCTATTCGTCAGGCGGATACTAAACTGCCAATCATAGGACTCATCGGAAGGGAACCGAACCGTCTCCTCCGTCGCAAGCTCATAGAAAAGCTCTTCTCCCTTCAGCCCGCGCATAAACCTTACCTCCTTGCCTGCATCAAGCAGATCCAGGGCATCCATCAGAATCCCCCGAAGCGCTCCTTCTATTGGCTCCAGAAGAACGCGGATAACTCCGCCGCAACCCACGGCTTCTCCCCAGATGGGATCGTCTTCCGGGTCCATGTTATATTCCGCAACCTCATACCGGCTTGCTTCCCAAATGGAGGGAACCCGCTCCAAGAGATCGGATTCGATGCAGCCGGGACTAACCGTGCCGACGGTATCTCCGTTTAACGGGAGCAGCATGGCCGCTCCCGCCTTACGGTACGCGTGTCCTTCAACCCCGATAATGGTTGCCAGGACTGCCGGCCGATCAAGCTGCCGGATCGTTCGCAAGATGTTAATCATATCCATCGGCAACCCCTCCTGAAAGCTTAAAGTTTTGCGAAGCCACTTAGTCCGTAAGCATTGGCTAAAAAAAACAATCTCATAACCAGCTAATTACAGTCTTGCAAGCAGCTCCTTCAACGTCCGGTCCGCTTCGCGCAACACAAGCGGTTTGTCAACCGTCTTCATGATTCTGCTTTCCATCACGATCTGCCCGTCAATCATCACGGTATCCACATCGCCGCGCGTGGCCGCATAGACCACTCTGGAATACCAGTCCGCATCAAAGGAAGGATAGACATGGAAGTCTTCCAGATCAAGCAGCTGCAGATCCGCTAGCTTTCCAACTTCAATGCTGCCGATTTTGTCCTCCAGACCTAGCACTTGAGCTCCGCCCATTGTCGCCATGCGAAGCACGGTCTTTGCGTTCATGACGGTTGGACCATGCTTCACCTTTTGGATAAAGGCCGTAAGCCGCATTTCCTGGAACATATCCAGATTGTTATTGCAAGGCGCTCCGTCTGCTCCAATGCCAATGTTAATCCCCTCCTGCAGCAGCTCGGGAATCTGCGCAACGCCGGATGCCAGCTTCAGGTTCGAGCCCGGGCAATGCGTAACCTTTACGCCCCGTTCCTTGATAATTCGTTTTTCCTCTTCATCCAGCCAAATGCTGTGCGCCAATATTAGGTTCGGACGTGCTAAACCGATATGATCGAGATAAATTACGTTGCGCATGCCGCGTTCGGACTCGACGATTGAAATTTCTTCCCTGTTTTCCGACGCATGGGTATGTACCTTTACGCCGTATTGCTCGGACAAATCTCTCACGCCGATCAGAAGCTCTTCTGTACAGGAGACAACAAACCGCGGGCAAAAAGCGTATTCGATTCGTCCGCCGGCAGCACCGTGCCACTTCTCCAGCAGATCTACGCTTTCCTTCAGCGACTGCTCGGTCCTCTCCTGCAGCGGAAGCGGAACCTCTGTTCCGTAATCCATCATCACCTTGCCGGAGACAGCCCGGATTCCGCTCTCGAGAATGGCCTGGAAAGCCGATTCCGTATGATTAACGGTCTCCATATCGAGAATGGTCGTTGTGCCGCTCCGGATTAGCTCCCCAATGCCCAGCAGCGCCGAATAATAGACGGACTCCTCATTATGCGCGGCTTCAAGCGGCCAAATCCGTTGTCTCAGCCAATCAATCAATTCCAGATCATCCGCTCTTCCGCGGAACAGAGTCTGGCACAAGTGAATATGCGTCTGAATAAAACCGGGCAGCAGCACCTTACCGCCAGCGTCTATGACGCGGTTAACTTCATTTTTCTGAATATTCGGACCTATTTGAGCGATTTTATTGTCTTTCACAAGCACATCGCCAATTAATATGTCATCTGATGCATTCATCGTCATAATGACGGCATTGCGGATCAAAGTCGAACTCATGCGTACCGCTCCTTTGTTATAGCACAGTGGATTGATGATGGCTGTTTATGATTGTTCGTTTATTAACAGCTTACGGAATAAGAAAGCGATCTTGAGCCTAAGAAGATCATTCATTTTCTTGAAATCCACCCCTAAAATTTCGCTTAACTTCTCAATCCGGTAAGTTGCCGTGTTCCGGTGGATATACAGCTTCTTCGCCGTTTCGTTTAATTGGCCGTCCTGCTCCAAATACGTCTCAAGCGTACGAAGCATTTCGTTGGCATAATCCGGATCCTTATTTACAAGTCCGCCCAGCCAACGGTTGCAAAAGGCTTCCATCCGATCCCTCGATACATGCTCGAATACGATTGCCAAGTCCATTGTATCAAAGGAAGTAATCGATTGCCCGACTCCCCATTCGGAAGCAAGCCTTTGGGTCTGCCTGCATTCGTCAAAAGCCTCGTAAAGCTGGTCTGCCCGTTTCTTCCGGCTGCTGACCGCCGCCCGCGGACTTTCGCCGCTCTCCCGCAGGATAGACGCAAAGCATACGTTTAATGCGGATTCCACACTACCCTCTACCTGTCCTTCACCCACCGGAAAAACGGATAAAAGACCCTCTTCCATTACAATATGCATGCCCTTCAATTCTTGAAGTTTCGCATGGCTTAAAAAATCCGATTTCAGCTTTTCGAGCTTCTCGCTCCTTTGCAGAGCGGAAGCATGAGAAATATCGCTCAACACGCAGACATAATGGCTTTGGAACACTTCAAGCTCCCACCGATCCGCATATTCGACGACCTTATCAATCGGCAGGCCGTTCCTGAGGTAACGTTTGATCAGCACGCCAAAATCCTTTTGCACCGACAGTTCGAAATAATCCTCGTAATTAAAATTCATTTGATAGGACAATAGCTCCGCGGCCTGCAGATAGAGACTTTCTTCAATGGTAGACAGAAATAGCTGCGGGTTAAAAAACAAAACAAATCCCGTGCAGCGTGATTGCTTCATAAGAGGGATCCGGAACGCCTGCCACTGCTTGCTCTTCATCCACTTCTGCTGCTGCGGCCATGGCCAGCTGCCCGTTAATTCGGTATCAGCCACGAGCGAGCTGTTGTATACGATCTGGCCTCTCGACCCGACAATCGCCATTGGGAATCCGATAATATCCGCAACCGCATCAAACAATTCGTTAATATGATCGGTCTTGAGTGCCATCCTCATCAGCCGGACCTGCTTATCGAATATATCCTGCAGCACCCCCGTATTGCGCCTAAGCTCCTCCTTAAACAAGCCGCTCATCTGATCGGAGAACGTGAATTGATAAGGAAGCTCAATAAGAGGAAAACCAAGCTCATTGGCAAAAGCAATCAACTGCTCGGGAATCGCGTCCCAGAAACGGCCCAGCTTGATCCCGAGACCCGACGAGCCGCGCTGGTTCAGCTTGGCCAGCAGCTCCGTCGCATCCTGCGGGTGGTCCTTGATCAGGTAGGCGGTCGTAAACAGCATTTCCCCTTCCTTGATCCAATCGGTAATATCCGGAGCATCCATCACATTGACGGATTTCACGATCCGATTGCGCCCTGCTGTTCCGGCAACCAGCTTCCCTTCCGATAAGGGAAACACGTTTAGCGCCTGTTCCACTGTCAAATGCATAGCGCACCTCCGCTCACCATGTAAACACCCATTGGTGTAACTTTATATAACATCATAAATCAGAGATTTCCTTTAATCAATAGTTATGTGAATATAATTAACCATATAAACTCTTAATCTTGCAATACAATCCTATTTTCTGGTTGATCACTTCGAATACCTAACATGTATTTAACGTAATTGAACGCAAAAAAGCCGATAAAAGCAAATTTGCTCTTATCGGCATTTCATTTTACATCCAATTATTATTTCGCTTGAGGCAATGGCAGGAACAGAAGGTTAATCGGCAGGTTGCTTCCGGATGCCGGCGTAAACACGATCGATACCGACTCTTCGGAATCGCCCGTCCGGTAAAGGACGCCCGCTTCGTTCGCATTGCTCAGAATAGTTGTGTTTGTAGCGTAGACCAGCTTATTGTTAATCAGGAATGCGCCGCCGTAATGACCGCCGCGCGGATTCAAGGCAATAAGCGTATGTGGCTGCACGTGCCACAGATTCAGAACGTACAAAGCACCGTTGTTGCCGTCATTGGACATCGCGTCACCTGTCAGTACGTCATAACCGGACAAGCGGGTATCTACCACTTTGTCGGCCAGAATCATACGGGAAGGAACATCGCCAATCGTCTGCAGAACGTTAATGCTGCGGTTCGCTTGCTCGAAGGTACCGCGTACGTGCTTGCCGTCGCGAGGCAGAATCGGAAGCTGCGCAAGTGCCTGCAGCACGTCTTTGCTTGCGTCTACCACGATAACGCTGAATTTGATCGGCGCGGAAGTCGTTACATCCGCATACATCGTAATGACGCGGCCGTTCACAACTTCCTTGCTGCTTAACGGGCTAAGTACAACACGGCTTTGTCCCGCGGGAATGGTAGTCACCGTTCCAACCGGATTAACGGTTCTCGACAACAGGTAGTTCGCCGTAGCGGCTTTGCCTGACTGTGTTACGTAAGGTGCCGGACCGCCAAGCCCGATACGCTCATCGGTTACGGTAGCTGCCGTGGAATTTTCATTTGTTGCTACAATATAAACCTTAACCGGATTAGGACGGTTATTCTGGTTGTGAATCAAGAAACGGACATTTCCGTTTGCCGTATCCTGGTAATAAATCCCCTCGTCGTTAATCATCTCGGGGCTGTTGCTGCGGATGAACGTTTGCTGGCCGTTCGAAACAACGGTGTATGGCTGTGTAGGAAGCTTAAGCACGCTTGCGCCGTCAATCGAGAATTTCTCGCCTTGATCGGTGTAAAGCTGATCGAACTCCTGCTTGGTATACAGCGTTTCGTTAGTAATCGTAATCGTCTGCGAGAACTCGCTTGTTAGTCCATGCGCATCGGTTACTTTCAACGTTACCGTCTGTTCGCCTGGTTCGAAGAAAGCCTTAGCGTTATTGACCCATTCGCGCTTTGTGATCTTGTTCTCGTCATCGGTGCTGATATCATTGTATTGAATGAGTTCGCCCATTTTGTAATAGGACTTGTCCGTTGCAAAACGTGCTTCCGGCGGAAGATTCGGAGGGAGTACGTTAATCGTCACCGAATAAGGATCGCTCCATACGCCGTTTGCATCTTGGACCCATTTTGTTACCGTATACGTACCTGCTGCCTCGAACACGGTTTGTTTGCCTTGCCAGCGTTCGCCCACGATGGCTGCGCCGCTTGGCGAATAGGACAAATCGCCGTAGGTCACTTCGGTCTGGCCGGCATACACAACTCCAGTCGCGATGTTAAACTTGGCTACCGGCTTAGTTGTCCAAGTCAAGACGATCTTCTTTTGTGCCGGAATCGTAGACAACGACATTCCGAACGGCTGAAGCACCGAACGAAGCGGGATCATCAGACTTCCGTTTTGAACAAAAGGCACACCTGTAAACGTTGCGCGGGTACCATTTACCGTATAGGATGACTTGTTTACCGCATAACGGAGCTCGCTCATTGCGCTGCGAAGTACATACTCCTTCTTGTTCGCGTCATAAAGCACGGATCCCCCGAGTCTGCCTGCAATGGCAGTAGCGGAAATATAAGTCGTGCCTTTCAATTCGGTAAGCGGCTGTGCAGCCATGTAAAGCTTGCCGTTATGGTACATTTGCTTTGTTTTTTGAAGAAGAATTAATTGATTCTGACCATTGGAAGCGCCTTGCGCCGCTACTGGTATAGCGAACAGCATCAATGCCGCAAGGACAACTAAGCTGACTTTCTTAAACATTGGATTCTCCTTTTCTCTTTGGGATGGTTTGAACAGACATAGATTAAACGCATCCCAGAGCAAAAGGTTGCACCTGACAGCCTACTTTTTTAAGGCTCCCGCAATATGTTCAAATATAAGGTTGCGGGATTTGACGGCTTCGTTCCGTCCCGCCAATGCTTTTCGCAGTACAATAACCAGTCGTTCTTCAGGCGCAATAAGCAAATATTGACCGCCGTGTCCAAAAGCAAAATAGCAGTCAAACGCTCCGTTATGCTCGGCCGGCGATTGCCACCAATGGTACCCGTAAGCCCCGTAAATCGGCGGATCATAGTGAAGAAGTCCTCTGTGATGCCTCTTCGTCGACTCTTGAACCCATGAAGATGGCAGCAGCCTCTTGCCGAACCAATCCCCTTCCCTTAAATGCAAAAGCCCCAGCTTCGCCAAGTCCCTGCCGAATAATTGAAGACCGGTACCCCCTTCATTAATTCCTTTATGCGAGGTCCATTTCGCTTGCCGGAACCCCATTGGCCGGAACAGCCGGCTTGTGGCATATTCAAGCGCGGTTTGGCCTGTTGCTGCCGTCAGAATAGCGGATAAGAGATGGGAGCCTCCGGAATTGTAGAGATAGGCGTTCCCCGGTTCGCTTATCATCGATCTCCCGAGAACAAACCGGATAGGATCTGCCGCTTTTTTCATCGCTTTGTAGGGCTTATCGAAATCCGGCCAGTCCCAGCCCGAGGTCATCGTCAGCAGATGCTTGATTTGTATGGAGGCGTCTGGCACTCCTTCAAAATAATCCGCAATAGGCTGGTCTACGTTTTGAATATGACCGTCTGCTATGGCAACTCCGATAAGCGCGGACAACACGCTTTTGGTACAGGATAAGAGCGGCCCTACCGAATCCTCGCCCTTGGCATGCCACTCCCAAGCTATTGCATCATCACGCATAATGATGACCGAAGTCATCTTCCATGGCTCCAGCCATTCCTTCATCTGCTCCAGCTTCGACTCATCCAGATTAGCAACGGATGGCGCTACGATACGTAAATAAGGATCATTTATTAATGTAGACATGCTATTAATCAGCCTTTCCGGTTCTATGAAGGAGCATCCGCCGTATCCGATGCGGCATGGCCGCCTTCTGCGCCTGCTTTCGGAAGCATAAACATAGACAGCAGCACCATAACCGACATGACGCCCAGAATCATAAAGATCCGGTGAAGGCTGTGCTCCAGCTTAAGCGCATCAATCGCTTCCGTATTTCCGGTGTTCAGCAATAAACCAAACATGGCAATCCCCACCGTCTGTCCAAGGGTACGGATAAAGTTGTTGCTGCCAACCGCCGCTCCGCGCAGCTCCCAGCTGACAGCCGAAGTTACCGCCACGGTAAAGCTTGTTAATGAAAGGCCAAACGACAGGCCGGATAAGCACGTGTAGATCATAAACAAAACGATGGAGGTGTGAGCGTTCATAAGCATGAAGCCCGCGCTTCCGGCAATAAGAAAGAGCGAACCCGTTACAGCAATGCGGCGCATGCCGAACCTGGCAATAAAATTGCCGGCCAATATAGCCCCAAGCGGCCAACCGATGGACAGAGGAATCATTGCCATGCCGGAGTATGTCGCACTTTCGCCAAGCACGCCTTGAATCCACAGCGGGAGGTAAAAGATCGCAACAACATTTATCACGCATATCAAAAAGCTGATTGCGTTTACGGCGCTTATCGTCCGGATTTTAAAAATTTGCAGCGGAATGATCGGCTCGCGCGATCGTTTTTCAATAAAGTAGAACAACGTCAGGAGGATCGCCGCTGCCGCCAGGAGCAATATAATTTCGATCCTAGATTGAGCGGCATCCGGTTCGCGGAGAATCGTCAGCGCATACAAGAAAACGAACATTCCCGCCGCAAAAGCCGCGATGCCGGGATAATCGATATACCGCTTCTGCTTCACGGACACCTCTTTCATCGACATCATTAGAAGCACAAGCGCAACGATGCCAAACGGAAGATTCATATAAAAGATGGCCCGCCAAGACACGTAATCGACAAGCAGTCCGCCTGCAAGCGGTCCCGTTATGCCGGCGATGCCCCAAATGCTCGACATCCAGCCCTGGACTTTAGCCCGTTGCTCGAAAGGGTATAAGTCGCCGATAATGGTGTAAGGAATCGTGGTCAACGCCCCCGCTCCAAGCCCTTGAACCGCCCGGAAAGCAATCAGCTGCGGCATGGAGGCGGCAAGCCCGGACAGCATGGAGCCCAGAAGGAAAATGCCCGCTCCGGCGATAAACATTTTTTTGCGTCCGAACAGATCGGACAATTTGCCGTAAATCGGCGTTGTGATCACCGTGGCGAGCAGATAAATCGAGATAATCCAGCTGTACTGCTGGATTCCGTGCAATTCACCGGTAATGCTCGGCATTGCCGTGCTTACGATAGTTCCTTCTATCGCCGCCAGGAAAGTCGCGACATACAAGGCAACGGTTACGGTACGTCTATTGGTTGTTGTACTCATTATTTCTCCTTTCCGTACGTCTTATGACTTGGTAAAATAATGCGAAACAATCTATTATGATACTTGTTTGCGGAAAAGATCAATGGTTTTTGAGGTTTTTGGCAAAGGACACAGCCATTTTGACCTACCGGAAAACCTTTTTTTATGTTAGCTTTATTAAAGCTTCTTTTAATCAAATAACGTTGTTGATGTAAGGGATGAATATACAAATGGGTTACGATTATTTAATATCCATTATCGATCAGTTCGGCTATGTTTCGCTTTTTTTGGTTCTATGCCTAGGCTTAATCGGGCTTCCCGTTCCGAACGAGGTTGTCGTTATGACGGGCGGCGCGTTTGTTGCATCGGGTCTGTTAAGTCCCGTGCCTGCTTACCTGATGGTATTCCTTGGAATATGCTCGGCGATGACGTTTAATTACTCGATCGGCCGGTTCGCGGGAAGTAAAGTATTCGACTGGTTCATGAAAAAAAAGAATATGGATAAATTTATTCATCAGGCTCAAAACATGAGCGATAAGTATGGCGGCTTTGCGCTAAGCATCGGCCTCGTTCTTCCCGTGCTGCGGCATGTGATGCCGTTTGTAGGAGGAACAAACAAGATGACTTTTAAACGCTTTGTTTTGTTTGCTTACCCAAGCGCCTTTGTCTGGACGCTTATCTATTTTATCCTGGGTACGTTTGTAGGCGACCAAGTGCAAGCAATAGGCGATTCGATAACGAATAACGGAATGCTTGTTGTCTACGCCCTGCTTGCCGTTGCGGCAGGCGCGGGAGCCTGGCTGTACTTCAGGAACCGTTCGGCGAAGAAGAACGGAAAAGCTGAACGTCCGATGTAGGAGTAAAAAACCTCCGGAACCCCTTATTAAAGGGAAACCGGAGGTTTTTTTATTTGAACTTCGGGTCTAATTTTTCTTCCGCCGCGTTCACCAGGTAATCAAACAGCTCGTCATCCTCTTCGAGCAGGTCCTCTACCGCCAGCAGCTGGTCCTCGTCGCCCGATTCGTGAAGGAAAAAGAGGCCATACCCCCATTCCGTTCTCTTCCGGCTATGAATGGTCATTTCATATTGATTCGGCTGGCCGGTCATTTCGAATTGAATACGGCCAACATAACCTTCTTCCTTCGTATAAGTCATCGAAGCATCCAAAATTTTAACCTTATCCATCTGTTCTAAACTTCCTTCCGGTCATTCAATTTTTCCGTTTGTATTTGCTAAAAATAGCCTGCCCTCTAATTGTATACGGTTTGCCGCATTCGTCAACAAATGTTCAAGGCGGTTAAGCACATTTCATGGACCCGTGATGAACGCCTATAGACGGCCTTGCATACTGTACATTACGGCAGCGGTTACCGAAGCCGCGTATCCCGTGAGAGGGTGATTCTATGGCCATTGATTTAGTGGCGCTGCATTGGGTGTATCTCGTCTTTATCGTCGCCATAATCGGCTTTATGGTGATGCGGCGCGATACGTCGCTCATCTGTATCGTCGGCATCTTTTTGCTAGGCCTACTGGCAACCGAATCGCTGAGCGATTCCGTCAGCGGTGTGTTTAACAGCTTTATTTATGCCATTAAAGAACTAATGGGCACTATCCTCATTATATCCATAATTGTCGCAATGAGCCGGGTGTTGATCCGGACTGGCATAAATGAAGTGATGATCTCCCCGTTTGCCCGCTTCCTGCGGACGCCTACCCTGGCTTTCTGGGGAATCGGCCTCATTATGATGGTCACCTCGTGGTTCTTCTGGCCATCTCCCGCCGTAGCTTTGATTGGCG
The DNA here is from genome assembly GCF_037147795.1 of Paenibacillus sp. MMO-177. Taxonomy (NCBI): domain Bacteria; kingdom Bacillati; phylum Bacillota; class Bacilli; order Caryophanales; family Paenibacillaceae; genus Paenibacillus; species Paenibacillus sp. MMO-177. The sequence goes on from NZ_JBBCUR010000002.1 coordinate 522,617, forward strand.
CCGTGTTGCTGCCGGTTGCGTTAAGAGTTGGCCTTCCCGCATTAGGAGCCGCAATGGCGATGAACTTGTTTGGCCACGGCATTGCGTTGTCCGGCGATTACATCATTCAAGGCGCTCCAAAGCTGACGGCCGATGCGGCCGGCTTGCCGGTTAGCGATGTCATGGAAGCAAGTGTTCCGCTAATAATCGTAATGGGTTTGGTCACGACTGTCACGGCCTTCTGGATGATGCGCCGCGATATGAAGACCGGTAAATGGAACGATGGCATTATCTCCAATGTGGAAGGCGATAAAGAGCTGACCGGGGAAGATGATCTTGCTTTCAAAAATGTGCTGTCCCACGGCACCAAACTAACGCTGGCTATCCTGATTCCTGTACTGTTTGCCGTCGACGTTGTCACCATGTTCGTCATGGATTTGCAGGGCGGCGATGCAACAGCGCTTGTCGGCGGTACCGCAATCTTCATCCTGCTCCTCATCACGATGCTCGCTCATAAGAGTAAAGGCTTGGAGAAAACAACGAATTATCTGATCGAAGGCTTCTTATTCGGTTTTAAGGTGTTTGGCCCCGTCATTCCAATCGCGGCATTCTTCTATCTGGGTGATTCCGGCTTCACCGCCATCTTTGGCGATACGCTTCCTGCCGGCTCTCAAGGCATCGTCAACGACCTTGGCGTTGCCTTTGCGAATCATGTACCGGTGAATGTCGGGGTTGGCTCCGTTACACTGACATTGGTTGGCGCTGTTACCGGCCTTGACGGTTCCGGCTTCTCCGGCATTTCGCTGGCTGGCTCCATCGCCCAGCTGTTCGGAAGCGCCATCGGTTCCGGCGTAGCCACCTTGACCGCTCTCGGCCAGGTTGCGGCAATCTGGGTAGGCGGCGGTACGCTTGTACCGTGGGCGCTTATCCCTGCCGCGGCCATTTGCGGAGTCAGCCCGTTCGAGCTGGCGCGCCGCAATCTGAAGCCCGTCATTATCGGTCTCTGCGTTACTACGGTTGTAGCGATGTTCTTAGTCTAATCATAAAAAGGATGATCCCTTTGGCGCATAGCCATCAGGATCATCCTTTTGCTGTTTACAAAATAATAAAGGCAAATACAATCGCAAGAGCAAAGCGGTAATACGCGAACCACGACAAGCTAAGACGCTTGATCAGGTTCAGGAAAGTTACAATCGCGATCATCGCAACGATAAAAGCAGCAACGAATCCGATAATAAAGAGCGGCGCATCCGATGCCGTAAGGAACTCGCGGCTTTTGATCAAGTCGATACCGCTGGCCCCCGCCATAATCGGCACCGATACCATAAACGTAAATTCAGCCGCGGCCTTTTGGCTTGCGCCAAAGAACATGCCGCCCGAGATCGTTGAACCGGAACGGGAGAAGCCTGGCCACAATGCGAGAACCTGGAACATACCAATTGCAAAAGCTTGCTTGTATGTAATGTCATCCAGCTCTTCCGCAGTAACTTTCTTTTTCAACCGGTCCGCTACGATCATTAAGATACCGCCTGCTACGAGACCAACAAGCACCGTTGCGGAGCTGAATAAATAATCCTTGATAACATCATGAAACAAAACGCCAATTACTCCGGCAGGAATCATGGCAAGAACAAAGTGAATGGCGTTAACGCCCGATCCTTTTCTGAAATCGAATTTCAGCAAGCCTAGAAACTTTCTCCAGTACAACACGAGGACGGCAAGTACGGCGCCTAATTGGATAACAACCTCAAAGACCTTCGCCCGGTTATCCTGGAAGTTTAACAACTCTGCTGTCAGAATCAAGTGGCCCGTTGAAGAGACAGGCAAAAATTCCGTAAGGCCTTCAATGATGCCCATAATAATGGCATTAAATAAATCTCCCAAATGTAGTCCTCCATCTCCTAAATTTTCTTTCGCTTATTTTTCTGATTAACCAACCTTATTATCATAGCACATGGACGAGACAAGCGAAAGCAACCAACGTTTTAGGAGAATAGCCGCATCCCCGATAACGGAATACGGCTCGTAAGTCCTTATTCATTAACGGGGCTAACGACATGAACGATGATTTCGATCTTACGGATCCGATGCCGTTCCTTCTCGCGGATAATAAAAGTCAGATGCTCATAGTCCTGAGGCACCCCAACCTGCAGATCAGGGTATTGATTAAATAGCCAGCCTCCAATTGAATCCACGTCATGGCTTTCCAAGCGGGAGCCGAGCGCATCATTCACCTCGCTGATCAATGCTTTGCCGTCTACAATAAAACGATTCGGCTCGATAGCATCAATTTCCTTCACTTCATCAGCATCAAATTCGTCACGGATCTCGCCAACGATCTCCTCCAGAATATCCTCGATGGTAATTAGCCCCGAGGTCCCGCCATATTCGTCGAGCAATATAGCGATATGCACCCGCTCCTGCTGCATTTTCCGCAGAAGCTTCTTGATTGGCATCACTTCCGGAACCGACATAACCGGCTGCAGAAGCGTAGCCACATCGGTCTCATCATTGCCGAAGTACTGCATGAAGAATTGCTTCGTATTGATAATGCCGATAATATTGTCCTTGCTGCCTTTCGCAACCGGGAACCGCGTATATTGCTCGCGACGGATAATCGAAATGTTATCGACCTTCGAATTCTCGATAAACAAACATACCATGTCGGTGCGCGGTACCATAATCTCCCGTGCCAGTCGCTCGTCGAATTCGAAGATCCGGTTCACATAGCTGAGCTCGCTTTGGTTGATTTTGCCGTTCTCGAAGCTCTCCGACATAATGCTTTTGATCTCTTCCTCCGAATGAGCCTCATGCTCTCCCGTCGGCTTGAAGCCCAACAATCGGACGATGCTGTTGGCAGAGCCGTTAAGCAGCCAAATAAACGGGAACATGACTTTGTAAAAAACGATAATAATCGGAGCTGCCGTTAAACTGATTTGCTCCGGTTTAATGATAGCAACCGTCTTTGGCGCAAGCTCGCCGAGCACGACGTGAAGATAGGTCACGACTGCGAAGGATATTATAAAGGACAGCACATTAACCAAGTTCCCGACAATATGCAGGCTGTGGAACAAAGGATCCAGCAAGTCATGTACGGTTGGCTCGCCAAGCCAACCTAAACCCAGCGCAGTAATCGTGATGCCTAGCTGACAAGCGGATAAATAACTGTCCAAATGCGTAATTACATTTTGTACCGCTGCCCCATTCCGGACACCTTCCGCGACCAATTGGTTCACCCGGCTGGGGCGGAGACGGACAACTGCGAATTCTGTTGCTACGAAGAATGCAGAACAAAACAGCAGCACCGCAAACAAGATCAGTTTCAGAACCATAAGCGTCTCTCCTCGGCACTGTTCGTAATTACATGTATTTTACCCTTCCCGGCCGTTCATGAATCCTGAAAAAATAAACCGTATCCAGATCAGCAAGATCCGGATACGGTTCGACTAGCGATTCTTATTAATACCCAACTTCCACTGACGCGTTAACGATGTAGATCAGATCGTTTTTGTCATCCTTGTCCGGCAGAACAACTCCGCTTGTCGTCATCATACCGCCATCCATAATTTCCACCGTGACCTGACCGTAAGGCAATACGGCTTTCACTTGGTCCACGTCAAGCAGCTCCTTGTCGCAAGGCACCGCCAGCTTGACATGGACCTTCATGTTGTCCAAAGTCCCACCCGGCAGGACCGAGCGCAGTCCGGGCATCGAATTATGATGGATCGCGTTCTGAACGGCTCTTACCGCGGCTTTCGTTACGTTCTGTCCGTGCAGGTCGCAACCCATCCCGATCTCAATAAAAAATAATTTGTCCATTATCTTCCCCTCCGTTACCAAGGTACGTCATCATCTTGAGCAGATGATTCCTCAACATACGGCTGTATAGCCGGTTCTTCTTCCTTGACGTTAGTGCCGATAATGGGCAAGAGCTGCTCCAGATCCGGAGGCAGGAGCAATTCGACAGGCGAGACCCCTTTTTCGAACTGGAAGGCATCTCCTTCAATTACGGCAACATAACGTCCATTATGTTTAGCAAAATGCAGCGTGATTCCGAAGTCCGCCAGCAGCCCCTTAACGGTTACGCCGCCAAGCTTGAACGAAAACGGCAGATCCGGCTTTTGCTCGACAAGCGCTGCCGAAGCCGTGCTCACCTGCTCATGGGTCCAATATTCCTGAAGCTCGCGCTTCTCGCTGGCTGCCCATACCTCGATCGCATTCTCTTCCTCGCGTCTTTCCGTGCTTTCCGGCTCAGCCTGCCACTTATCCTCCATGTACTGCTGGACCATGCCCAACACTTGCTCGCCCATAACCTCGGGAAGCGGCTTTTCGTAAGATACAAACTTCAGGAAATCCTCGAAATAACGAGCATGGGAGGCCTGATGGATTTTGAGCTCCCAATGGTCAAGCGACCCTTCCTCCGGCATATGCGGATATTGAATCGACTTCATCCCGCGTATGCTGATTGCCATTTCGACATGGGAGATCAGGCTCCGTTCATCGGATATCCTTGCAATCTTAGGCTCGAAATCGCATTTAAGCAGGAAGAGGAACGGTTCGTCGAAATACGTATTAAGCTTTGCCCGCGCAATGATAAAAGCTCCGCCCCGTACGGCCGTCGTATCCATATAGATATGTACAAGCTCGTCGGCGATTCCGATGAAGCGCTCTTTAGAGTCAGCCTCCCGCAAGCGTTGGAACAGGTTATAGTTCTGGTTGCTTCCCAGCTCGTAACCCGGCTCAACCATGAAACGGCCGATTTTCGTAGGCGCATTTTCCGTATTTGGGTTGCGTTCTACTTTTCTTTTGACAATCCGCGTAAATTCCCCGTCGAGAAAACGTTTGATCTCGCTGTCTTCGTAGTCGTCTTCCTCCAGCGTTTGAAAATGCTTATACCGCTTCGTCGAAGAACTGTCCTCGCCATCCGTTACAATAACGAAGAAAGAAAGATATTCCATTCTGAAATCCACTTTTTCATTTTCCCCCATGACCTAAGCTTATTAATTATTTCGAATATGGAGCTTTCTGATAGCCGTACGCAGGCTTCAGCTCCGTATTGTCAAATCCGCGATGCCATACCGGAGTCGTGGAAGGCGACATCGGCGGGATGAGCCAGGACCATCGGCCGGTCAGCGGCCGTCCGTTATTTTGCTCCTGCTGGGCGAACCGCATGAACTGCTCAGCCGCCGTATGATGGTCCACAATGCTGACGCCATGCTTCTTGAACGAGTGTATAACCGCGACATTCAGCTCGGTTAACGCACGATCCTTCCATAACGATGTATTGGTCGACATATCCAGTCCCATCAGTCTGGCAACCTCGGGAAGCTTATTGTATCGGTTGAAGTCGGCAAGATTGCGCGCTCCGATCTCCGTCCCCATATACCAGCCGTTGAACGGCGCGGCCGTGTACGTGATACCGCCGATCTCCAGCTTCATATCCGAAATAAACGGTACCGCGTACCATTTCAGCGCGAGTTCTTCAAATCGTTCAATTTCGGGATGAGACAACGGTACTTCCTTCACCAGTCCTTCCGGCAGCTCGTACCAGCTTGGAGGATCGTCATTCACCTGAATAACAAGCGGAAGCACATCGTATGCGGTTCTCGCCCCTTTCCAGCCCAAAGCTATGCACACCCGGGTAAACTCCAAAGATGCCGGATCCCCCAGGATTCCGCTCTCCGTATCGTAACCTGCGTACCGCACCAGCTGGTGGTTCCAAATCCGGATCTGCCGATCCCCGTATTGCGGAGCGAACACCGTAATGGCCGGACGGATTCGCCCTTCGTTTGTCGCATACTTAATATGGTTAAATATCTGCCCTGCCACTTGATCCGCGTCCTGTAACGAACGCGCATCGATGACCTCAAGCGATTGCCAGAATAACCGGCCGATACAACGATTGCTGTTCCGCCAGGCCATCCTTGCTCCATGCCGAAGCTCTTCCAACGTATGTACGTAATAACCCTTACTCTCAATCGACTGCTCGATTTCCTTCAGACGGTCCAATGCTTCTGCTTCCGTCTTGCCCAGCTCGCTATAACAATTCCCGATGAACTGCTCCGCCTCTTTATATAATTCTGTTGCAATCATGCTCGCACCTGCTCTCTATCCAACAACTTTCTTCTTACGATAACGTATTTTGAAGGAGCATGCCACCTTGCCGTGGGCGAATATGGCGCGTTCACTTATTGTTCATGGTTTCATTTAACCGGCTTGTCACAATTGGTTTGAAAGGATTAATTTCAAAAGAAAATCGCCTTCTCCCTTGCTGCAAGAAAAAGCTGGAGTAAGCTTCTTCCTGCCCGAGAGGGAAACAGGCGATTTAGTCATCTCAATATTCGCTTTTTTGGCGCCCAAGCACCAGAAGAACGGTAATTAGAATAAAAGCGGTCAGCGCCATCAACGGGATCGTGATGAAGCCAAGCCAGTTCAGATAATCGTAGTTACACGGAATACCTGAACGGCATGGCATCATATCGCCTACCTTCGGAAACCAGATTTCGAAGTTATGGTAGATCGAGATCAGCATTCCGATGATGCTAAGCGGAAGAACATATCCGATGATGCGGCGGTCGCCGCGATAAGCCGCGATTCCTAGCAGAATAACCTGCGGATACATAAAGATCCGCTGGTACCAGCACAGATCGCAAGGAATAAATCCGCGGATTTCGCTAAAATACAAGGATCCGCCGGTAGCGACTAAAGCGACAAGCCAAGCCAAATATAAACCATATCGCTGAAACCAGCTTTCATAGATTTCGGATTCGGTTGTCGTTGTCAAGTTCCCTACTCCTTATTCACAGCTTTGTCGATTGCCGCTTTGATACTAGCGTAATCAAGGTTGCCGGCATATTGGACTCCGTTAATAAAGAGAGTTGGCGTACCCGTCACATTAAGCGGTCCTACTTTTGCATTGTCTTTGTTTACTTCGCTTTGGTACGTTTTATCGTCGATATCCTTTTTCAGCTTGTCAAAATCAAGCGTAAGCTTCGCATCCTTCGCGAGCTGCACAAGGTAGTCCGAGGTTGCCCACTGGGTCTTCTCGTCCTTCTGATTATCATAAATCGTTTTGTAATAAGTCCAGAACGCTTCGTCGCCGCCTTGCTGTTGTACGGCTTCGGCAGCCAATGCTGCAGTTGTTGAGTCAGGACCGATAAACGTATAGTTCGCGAAATACAAAGCCGCTTTTCCCGTATCGATAAAGTCCTTCTCCAGCTGCGGCTCCACGTTTTGCGCAAAATACTGACATACCGGGCATTTGTAATCGCCGAACTCGACAATTTTGACGGGAGCTTCCGTATTACCCTTAACCGGCAGGCCGGTATAATCGATATCGTATACCTTATTCGCCAGCTCGGCTTGCTGCTTCGATTGATGATTAATGCCTAAAATGATCACTACGATTACGGCCACGATCGCCAGCGTCAAAACAATAAGAGATTTATTGGATTGCTTTCTTACCGGCTGCTTGTAAGTGCCTTGTCTTGGCCGCTGCTGCTTGGCCTTTGCTTTTGCTTGAGTGCCCAAACTTGTCCATTCCTCCCCGGCATTTGAATAATGTCCTTGGCCGTATCCAGCACCAGACACAATTCCCAATGCCTGGTGCTGTGGATATGCCTGTACTTGTAGCCAGTGTAGTTACAACGGGCTTTAATGTCAATAACAAGCTTGACATGACGAAATACTGTCATATTTGACGGGCTATTGCTCATTGATTAATGACGTTAACGAATCACGGTGAAGCAGCTTCAGCTTATGCAGGGCACGCGTACAGCCCACATATAAAAGCTTGGCATCATCCTGCGTATACATATCCGCTCCGGCGTCCGCGATTAATACCGCATCGAATTCCAATCCCTTGGACAGATATACCGGAACGACCGACAGACCGCCGCCGTACTCCGGCTGTTTGCTTTGGACCAGCGACGCTTCAAGCCCTTCGCGAACCAGATAATCATGCAGCTCCGCGCATTGCTCCGCGGTTCGGCCGATCACCGAGATCGTCTGGAATTGGCCGTCAGCCTGCCATTCACGGATCGACTGCGCAATCTGCTTCTGCCAAATTGCTTGGTCAACCTGTTCGACCTCAACCGGGTCGCCGCTCCGGAACACCGGCACGGCAGGCTTTACGCCGCCGCCCATCGCGCCTAGGATACGGTTCGCGAATTCGATAATTTCCATCGTCGAACGATAGCTGCGGTTCAGCTCGAAAAAGCCGGTCTGCCCCTCGTTAAATAGCTGGATCAGCTCTTTCCAGCTGTTAATTCCCGCATAAGCATGAATCCCTTGCTGAAGATCGCCCAGTACCGTCATGGACGGCGTTCGTTGGCAAAGCTTCAGGGCTTCCAGCTGGAACGGCGAGTAGTCCTGCGCCTCGTCAATGACGATATGATCGTAAGCCGGGATCTTTAGTCCGTACAGCCGCAGATGAATGTAGACAAGAGGCGCCAGGTCCTCCGCTTCAACCACGCCATCCTTTAAGGCAGCGGCCGTAGCGGTCGCGATACCTTTCGGAATGACGGACACGGCTTGCTTGCCTTGGAATAAGGCAGCATACAACTGCGGGGCAGTGTAGGAAGGGATCTTTTTCGCAAAGGCGGTGAGCTTGGTCTGCGCTTTGGCGCGCAGCTTCTTATCCGCGACCTTGCGAAGCTTAAGCTCCGATTCATACCAGCGACGGATACGGTTCACGAGCCGGTCGCGCTTCTGCATCAAAGTCTCGTCGCCGTAATCCGTCTCATACCATTCTTTCATTTGTTCCGGCTTCAGCACTAGTCCTGGCAGCGGTTCAAACGGAATAACCGGAACGATCCGCTGAGCCAGCTCTTCAATCCGGGAATCGACCGCTTCTTTGAAGGCAAGCGAGCCTTTGATCCGTCCCGGCGCATTAGCCATCTCTGCCGCCGAACGATGCTGCTCGAACCAGTAAGCCAAGGCATCCGATGCGCTTCTCAGCTTCACCTCGTGCCCCAACAGTTCAAGCGACCAGTCCGCAAACGTCGTCTGCAAAATATCGCCAACGCCAAGCTCGGGAAGAACGCCGGAAATGTAGTCCAGGAACATCCGGTTAGGAGCGAATATAATCATTCGTTCCGCTTTCACCCTGTCCGCGTATTGATAGAGAAGGAACGCAAGCCTGTGAAGGGCAACCGTCGTCTTGCCACTGCCGGCTACCCCTTGAATGAACAGCGCTTTGCCCCGTTCCGACCGGATAATCCGGTCCTGTTCATGCTGGATCGTCGATACGATATCCCGCAATTTATTATCTTTGTTCTCGCCCAGGCGATATAAGAGGAATTCATCCGTAACGGACTCTTCTTCCTTCCCGCGCACATAACTGTCAACCATGCGGACAAGCTCGCCCTGCCGCACCATAAAATTACGCTTCAGATGCACATAACCTTCAATGTCGCCTTCCGGCGCCGTATATGTAGCCGCATCCTCCCCGCCCGTAAATGAATAGAACAAGCTGGCTACCGGCGCGCGCCAATCAATGACAAGCAGCTCGTTGCTGCCTTGCTTGGCAACGCCCGCCTTGCCGATATAGAGCGGCTTCTTCTCGCCATCCGGCAGCTCTTCGAAATCAATCCGCCCGAAATAAGGCTCGCGAAATGCAACCTCCAGACGCTGTTTGCGCTCCTCGCGCTGCAAATCGAGCATCTGCTCCGTAAAATCATCGCCCGTATAACGGGGACCTATGCCTGCCAGCTGACTCTTGATATCGTCCAGCGATCGAGCCAGCCTCTCTTGCTCTTCTTGATAGGCACTTTGAACCGTGGTCATGTCAGTTACCTCCTAAAAAGAATTACTGCACAGTAGACTTCGATACAGTCAACTACTGTGATTCTTACCCCGAAAGCTAGACTTAGAATAAGATGTTAGTTTGCAAAAAACGGATTACCAATATACCACAGGACAATTGCCTTAAGCAACGAAATTGAAATTCATCCCGATCAAACCCGCCAAATAATAAATCACGACAAGGTTTAAGAGGAATAACAACGGAATTCCAACACGGAAAGAGGCATGCTTCGTTTTGTGCCGCCATACCTGCATGCCGATCCAGGCGCCCAACGCTCCGCCGATTGCGCTTACTCCAAACAGCCTTTTCTCCGGAATGCGCCGTTTCTTGTGTCTAGCATAGCTTTTGTCCATTCCCATCATCGCAAACGCGATAATATTAATGACAAGAAAATAAATAATCAACAGTTCCATAATCGTATCCCCTTCTTCCAACCGTTTACGTACGCGGCCTCACTCGGTTCGTTGGCTGCGCCGCATACGGATCATCCGGCCAATAATGCTTCGGATACCGTCCCTTCAGGTCTTTCTTGACTTCGAAATAGGCTTCGTTCCAGAAGCTTCTTAAATCTCTGGTCACCTGCACCGGTCTTTGGGATGGCGATAACAGATGAAGCGTCAATGGCAGCCTTCCGCCCGCAAGACGCGGCGTCTCCTGCATCCCAAACAGCTCCTGAAGCCTTACGGCAATAAAAGGCGCATCCGGATCGCTGTAATCAATCGGAATCCGCGAGCCGCTAGGCACCGTCATATGCGTTGGCACTTGTTCGTCAAGCTCCTGCCGCTGCCCCCAAGAGAGCAGCCCTTCCAATACTTGAACCATATTAAGCCGTTGCAAATCCGACTTGTTCTTCATGCCGTACAAATGCGGCAGCAGCCAATCGTGAACGGTTGACAGCAGCGCCTCTTCGGATACATCCGGCCATCCGCTGTTATGATGCGCCATCAGCTGCATTCTTGCCTGCAGCTGCCGCGCGGCCTTCGACATCGAGAGCAGTCCAAGACCTTCAGCGGCGATACCGTCGGCTAGCGCCGCTGCAATCCGCTCCGGCGATGGCTGCTGAATTGGCGTTTCCTTTAATATAATCGCGCCAAGCCGTAATCGTCTTCGCGCGCGCACCGCTTGCGCCCCGGAATCCCATTCCACGCTCTCTACGGCTTGGAACTGTTCGCTGGCCGCCTGCTCCAGCATTTCCAGATCAAGCTCGGCTGCCAGGCGTATGCGGCTTTCGCTGCCCGCATCATCAAGCTCTGCCGCAGCCAAAAAGGCAGAACGAGACAAAGGTTGAAGCTCGGGCAGCACGGCACCGCGGCCATTCGCCAGCAAATAACGGCCATCCGCCCGTCTTTGCGCGATCCGGTCCGGGTAAGCCAGAGCAATCAGCAGCCCCGCATAGGAAGTCCCCTTCCAATCCCGCTTGCCCTTATCCACTGAGGAATTATACGTCACCATCTGCTGCCATTGCTTTGCTTGAGCTCTAATCCGCTGCACAACACCGCGGTCAGCCTCCAATCTGCCGCCAGCGCCGCGTAAAGCTTCAAGTCGAAGGACAACATCGGCATTCCGCTCCTGAGGCAATAGGTCGCGTTCGCTAAGCAAACCGGCCAGTTCGCAGGCTTCATTTAATAAATTCAACTCCTCGGCCTTTAGCAGCATGAACCCCAGTCTTGGATGAACGCCAAGCTGGGCCATTCGGGTTCCCCGGCTTGTTATGCGGCCATCCGCATCAAGAGCTTGGAGCAGCTTCAAGAGCTCAAGCGCTTGACGGTAAGCAGCCTGCGGAGGAGCATCCAGCCACATCAGTTCGCCAGGTTCAGCAGCTCCCCATGCAGACAGCTCCAGAGCGAGCGGAGCCAAATCCGCTTCAAGCAGCTCCGGTGTATTATGCTGCGGTAAATAAGGATGCTCCTGCTCCGTCCATAGCCTGTAACAGACGCCAGGCGCAAGCCGTCCTGCCCGGCCTCTGCGTTGATCGGCCGAGGCTTGCGAGACAGGCACCGTCTCCAGCCGCGTCATTCCGGACCGGGGAGAAAACTTCGGAACCCTCATCAGTCCGCTGTCCACAACGATACGAATCCCTTCGACGGTTAAGCTCGATTCCGCAATGGAAGTCGCCAAGACAACCTTGCGTTCTCCCGGTTTGCAGGGCGCAACGGCAGCATCCTGCGCCTCGAGCGGCAGATTGCCATGAAGCTCGGCGATGCGGACAGATGAAGAAAGTCCGGATTGCGCAAGAAGGGCAGCCGTTCGCCTGATCTCTCCAACGCCGGGCAGGAAGACCAGGACGTCGCCCTCATTTTCTCGAATCGCTTCTACTATTGCAGTCGCGACTTGCTGTTCAATCCTGCCTTCAACTCTCGTGCTCCGGTAGACGGTCTCAACCGGATACGCGCGTCCGCTGCTCCGGATCACGGGCACCCCGCCAAGCAGCTCAGCCACAGGCTCCGCGTCCAGCGTAGCTGACATGATGAGAAGACGGAGATCCTCCCTCAGCAGCGACTGGGATTGCAGGGTTAACGCCAGTCCAAGATCTCCGTGAAGATGGCGCTCATGGAATTCGTCGAACAGAACCGCCCCAACCTTCTCAAGCGCCTGATCCTCCTGCAGCATTCGGGTCAAGACGCCTTCCGTAACCACTTCAATTCTCGTAGCGGCGCTTACTTTCGTATCCAGTCTTACACGGTATCCTACGGTCTCTCCTACTTGTTCCCCTAACGCGGCAGCCATATATTTGGCCGCGGATCGCGCGGCAAGCCGGCGCGGCTCCAGCATCACGATTTTTCGCCCGTTCAGCCAAGTCTCCTGAAGAAGCGCCAGCGGAACGCGGGTAGTCTTGCCGGCTCCGGGCTCTGCGACAAGCACCGCGTTTGTTCCGTCCCGCAAGGCTTGCAACAGCTCCGGCAGTACGGCATCGATAGGCAGTTGCTTCATAGTGTATACATTCCTTCATATTTATTTAATCTCATTAATTAATTATTGTTTAATGACGTTAACCACATTAATTAATGGCATAAATTATTTAACAAGTCTGATCATTTGAACAACCGGCCGGTTATCCCCGGTTAATGTTTTCTCCGCTGACCGAAGCTGGGACGAACCGTCTCCATCAAGAAAGATTCCGTCCTCCAGCATGCCACTGCCCACCTTTTCCACTATGGCATCCCGAAAGGCCTGCAGGGAACCCTTCGAGCTGCTGACAACCAAATAGAGAATTCCTTCACGGTCATAGACAGCCGCCGAACGCAAACGATCATCGTCCGGATAAGGCGCTTGCTCAGCCTCTATCTGCTCATGCCAGTTCCGATCCTGTCCGAGACTCATGCTGATGCCGCCCTGCGCCCAAAACCTCGTGTGGTCCATAACCTTCAAATCGGCTGCTTGGCGCACCACCTGCACGGACAGCTTGTCCGAGGCTCCGTCCCAGACTAAGGTGCCGCGGGCATACTTCACATTCTCCGCGCCCGAGCCGTAATCCTCCAATGCCCCATTGACCGGCAATCCGTCTACTACGGCAATGCTGAGAAGCGAATTCTCATAAAAGAATCCGCCGTTTACTCCGTAATAAGGCGTTAAAGAGATATTGTCTTGAATGGAAGCCAAAGTGATGTTCGACGGTCTAGTCTCCAGCACGTGAAGCTTCATGCCGTTTGAGGCTTCAAGCTCTTCATAGATATAGGCAGACGGAGCATGGGCATCACGCTTCGACCCTTCGCTTTTAGCCTGGATGGCGTACATCATCCCCGCAAACAGCAGTCCTAATAAAAGAATGATGCCAGCCATGATGCCGGCAATTTGCAGCTTTCTTTTCCCATCCAAGACCGCTAGAGATCGATTCTCCATGAAAGACCCCAATCCTTTGAAATTATTCTTTAATCGAACCAGCCTTTTCTGCGGAACCAGATGTACATGCCGATGCCAATCATGACCATAAATCCGATTAGGCCAAAATATCCCCAATGCCATTTAAGCTCCGGCATATTCTCGAAGTTCATGCCGTAAATGCCGGCCAGAAACGTCAGCGGCATAAAGATCGTTGTTATTACCGTTAACGTCTTCATGATGGCATTCATCCGGTTCGAGTTGTACGACATAAAGCTGTCGCGCAAATCCGCGGTCATTTCGCGCGATGCGTCGGTCATTTCCGTCAGCTTCAGAAGATGGTCGTACACGTCGTGATAGAACGCCAGATAACCTTTTAATCCTTCAATCCGTTCCGTATTCAGCGTTCGGTAGAGCAGGTCCCGCATTGGCAGGATCGTCTTGCGGAGACGCAGCAGCCTTGAACGAATGTTGAAGATTTCGTCCATCGTCATTTGATTCGTGCTTTCGCTGCCGCTTCCGATCTCCATATCAAGCACCTGCTCCTCCAGTTCCTGTACGGCAGGGAAGTACTCATCAACAAGCTGGTCGATAACCATGTAAGCCGCAAACAAATAGCCGTCGTTTCCCAGCTTGGAGGCCGATTGTATTTTGGCCCACGCTTCGTTAATCTCTTCCGAATTTTTTACGTGATAGGTCACAATAAATCGGGGACCGATAAATAAATTGACTTCCTCCACATCCAGGCTGCGCGGGTTGACCGAATGCAGCACAAAAAAATGCGTATCGTCATAGTGGTCCAGCTTTGGCCGCTGCAGCAGATGGCAGCAGTCCTCAATCGCCAGCGGATGAAAATGAAAGTATGTATCGAGGAGCTTCGTCTCCGAAGCTTCCGGCTCGTTGAAATCGACCCAATACCAATCAAGATCAAGCGATTTCAAATCGTCTAACGCGACGTCGTTCACCCATGTTTTTTCTTTCGTATACCCTTTTATCCGAATCATAGCCGAATCCTCCAACGTGATCACCGATTCTCTTATTCTAACGTGTTACAGCCATTCTGTAAAAAAGTTGCGCCGTTCAAAAAAGTCATGCTATCATCGGTGTCAATAAAGGAGAGTCGATCGATATGTCGAATATACGCGGACGCTTCGCTCCTACTCCGTCCGGTCTGATGCATGTAGGCAATGCCTGGGCAGCGCTGCTCGCCTGGCTCCAGATCCGCAGCCAAAACGGGCAGTTCGTGCTGCGAATGGAAGACATCGACGGTCCGAGATGCCGCCCGGAGCTGGCTTTGCAGGCGCTTGCCGATCTTCGCTGGCTGGGTCTTGATTGGGATGAGGGACCCGATATCGGCGGTCCCTATTCTCCGTACACGCAAAGCCAGCGCATGCCGCTCTACGATGAGGCATTGGCTAAGCTGCTTGCAAGCGATAGGCTGTATCCCTGCTTCTGCAGCCGAGCGGAGCTGCTTGCGGTTGCGAGCGCCCCGCACGGGTTATCCTCCGAAGGTCCCGCTTATGCCGGTACATGCCGGCATTTGACGCCCGAGCAGCAGCGGGAACGGGGCGAGGTCAAGACCCCTTCCCTGCGTTTTAAAGTGGACGAGGATAGGGTAATTACTTACGAAGACGGTATTGCAGGGACGTTAAGATTCCCTCCCGGGATTGGCGGCGACTTTGTGGTCCGCCGCGCGGACGGCATTGTCAGCTATCAGCTGGCGGTTGTTGTCGATGATGCTGCCATGAGCATAACCGATGTACTACGCGGAGCAGACCTCATGGATTCCACCCCGCGCCAGCTTCTCTTATACGAAGCGCTGGGCCTTCCCGCTCCCCGTTTCGCCCATGTGCCCCTATTGATGGGCGAGGACGGCAAACGGCTGGCCAAGCGGCATGGCGACACCTCAATTGCAGGTTTAAAAGAAGCTGGCGTTGGGCCTGAACGGATTATAGGCTGGCTTGCCTTTCTGGCCGGGCAAACGGACAGCTCCGAGCCTATTTCCGCAACCGAGCTTATCGGTTATTTCGATCAGAACCGGGTTCCAAAGGAACCGGTTACGATCCGCGAGAACTTGATGAAGCAGCTGTACAATTAAATGGATCGGCAAAAAACACGAGAGCTGGCTCCAGCCCCTCACGCAAGGCGTGACTGGCGGATTCAGCTCTCGTGTTGCGTCCGGCAGGCCTCGTACACGGTCTCGTAAACAAGACGGCCGATAGCATTGCCTATGGTTGTGGCCGCTCCCGCGTAAGCATGTACGGCTCGATAGGCCGGATTGCCGCTGACACCAACCACGACGGCATCCGTCGTTGTACCGGTTGCAATCCGGTTTGTCTCCCGATCCGTAAGCTGCAGATCGGCAAGAGCCGCCGCTTTCGCTTCGGCGTAAGTAATAATCGCGTTTGTCATCGCCGAATCGGTCATTTGACCATCCACAAGCAGCACCGTATTAATGGTACCGGCAGAATACGCGGAGAACGTTTCCCGCGGCAAGCCCGCTCTGGCCGCATTCCGGGTCCCCGCCGTAGTCAGGCACAGCAGCTTGAAGCAATCCCCTTCCAGCTCCACTACGGAAGCATGCGTCAGCTTCGCCGCGGTCAGCAGGCCTATCGTATACCCCGGGTCATAGCCCCATTGCCTCAATTGATCAGACGTATCACGTGCAGGATCTGTACCGCTGTAGTGCAGAGGCACCTTCCAGTTCACGATAACATTCGCCTCGGCCAGGCCACCGGTATGAATCGCATTACTTAACGTCCTTAACTTTCCGGGACAACCTATTTCCAGCCGTTCTTCCCTAAGGGTAATGCTTACCCCGTCCCATAACCTCGAACAATAATGCTGGCCTTGCCTGAATGGCTGGCTCATCGGATTGCCGCCTCCCGGAACTTGGACAAAGAGCGCTCCAGCGCCTCCAGCAGCCATTCATTCTGACGGCGGAGCTTAACCGCAAAGCGGCAATACGATTCATCAAGCCCGATAAAATGCGAGGCATCGCGGATAAGAATGCCCATTCGTCCCATTTCGTACTGCAGACTTGCAGCCGTTAATCCCGGAATATCCGGCAGCCGAACAAGCAAGTAGTTCACCTTCCCTGGAATAACCCCGAAGCCAAGCGCTTCAAGCCTGCCGATCAGCCAAGGACGCTCCTCCTGCAGCCAATTCATCGTGCGCGCGGCATACTCCTTCTCTTCCAGCACGGCTTCTCCGATCTGCTGGGCCAAGGAGTTGACGCTCCAAGGCACTTGAAGTCTGCGCAATTCCGCGATTCTACAAGGAGCTCCAACCATATAGCCTAGACGAATACCCGGTATGGCATAAAATTTGGTCATCGACCGGATGACGAATAACCGCTCGTGCACCGCAGCTTCCTTCAGAAGCGTGTATTTCTCTTCCTCCGGCACAAAATCCATAAAGGCTTCGTCAACCACAACCGTTGCGCCGCTATACACCAGCTTCATGATAAGCGCAGGATCCACCAGTTGACCGGTTGGATTGTTAGGCGAACCGATCATATAAAAGGCTGCTTCCGAATCTTCAACCATCGATGAATTCAATACAAATCCGTTATCGGCTGACAACATTACCGGTGTAATCGAACCGCCGGTCTTCATAACCGCGTCGCCGTATTCCGTAAAGCATGGATAAGCCAACGCCGTAACGGCCGGGCGAAGCGCCCTCACAACCAAATCGATCAACTCGGCGGCGCCGTTGCCGATCAGAATCGATTGCTCATCTACGCGATGAAGCTGCGCCAGCTTGGTCCGAAGACCGCGAACAGCCGGATCGGGATAGCGGTCAATCTGCTCGGCATAGTGCACCAAAGCGCGTCTCACTCCATCCGGCGGGCCAAACGGATTCATATTCGAGCTGAAATCGATAAATTGCCTGGCCGGGAAGCCGAAGGTTTCTTCCGCCGTCCGCAAATCTCCCCCATGTCCATAGCGTTCAAGCATGGATGTTCCCCTCTTCCCATTGCTAAATGACGTGAATAACCAATATTCCCGCAAATAATAAGACGGCCTCTACGGCTTCATTCAGCGCGCCGTAGGTATCTCCCGTCAAACCGCCAAGCTTGCGGCTGAGCCAAACGGCGAATAGTGATCCCGTAATAATCGTTAATACGATACATCCGGCAAGAAGCAGCAGCGTTTCGTGCCAAGCCAATCCGTTAACGGTCAAGCTCAGCACCGTTATTACGGCAGCCGCCATAAAGCCGGCCGTTACCTGCCGGCCCGATGCCAAATGGAATAGAGCTCCGATTCCTTCCCCTTGCCGGGCATTCGGCCAGCCCGCGATGGCTGCTCCCATCCACCATCTGCTCCAGACCGGTATGATGGCAAGAAGGGATAATCCGCGGACGCCGTTCTGCTGACCAAACCATTCCGCAAGCAAGGAAAATTTAAAGAGCAGCAGCAGCACCGCCGCAATGACGCCCATTGCCCCAACGCGGCTGTCCTTCATGATTTCCAGCATCCGCTCCCGGGACCGGTGGCTAAGCACGCCGTCAGCCGTATCCATCCAGCCGTCGAGGTGCAGACCTCCGCTAAGAGCTGTCCATATGGCCAGCAGCATTACGGCCGACGGCATATCGGGCGAGAACAGCTTGAGCACGGCAAATCCTCCTGCCAATATCGCCCCAATGAGGAAGCCTGCCGCGGGAAAATAAATAACCGTCCGTGCCAAAGTCACCGGTTCAAACGGTACCGTTACCGGTACGGGAATCCGCGTAAGAAACTGCAGAGCCGCAGCGGCTGCCAACGCATGGCGTTTTAACGCAGCAATAACCATAACCCCAACACTCCAGCCATCATAAGAATACTAACCGTGTACAAGAGCCGGACGGAACGGACGATATCATAAGGCTCCATGGCTCTGGTCGGCCATCCCATCCTGGCCCGTTCGCTTGGCTGTCCGAAATAATAATTAAGTCCGCCAAGCTCAATGCCAAGTGCTCCGGCCACGGCAGACTCCGGAATACCGCTGTTTGGACTTGGATGATAACGGGCAAAACGGCGAATGGCAGCCCATGACCGGGCAGCCGACATTCCCCTGTTCAGAAATGCGGCAAGCGTGAGCAAAAAACCGGTTAGGCGTGCCGGAATATAATTCAACGCATCATCCGTCCGGGCCGAGCTCCAGCCGAAGTTTACATAATTATTATTACGGTAACCAACCATGGAATCGAGCGTATTCGCTGCCCGATACACCATGGCAAGCGGTGCACCGCCGAGGATGGCAAACAGAATAGGCGATACAAACGCATCTACCGTATTTTCCGCTACCGTCTCTACAGCTGCCCGGGAAGCTTCGGGAGGCGTCAGGTTGCCCGTATCTCGCCCAACGATATATCCAACGAATTTGCGCGCATCATCCAAATTTCCGGCATTAAGAGGACGGTAGACAAGCATCGCCGCATCCTTCAGCCCTTTTACCGCTATCGTGGTCGAGATGAACCAGGCGCTAACCGCATATCCGAGCCATGGATGGATCCAGGCCGCAACAGCCGTAACTCCCCACATGATGCCATAGGATAAGGCTAAAGTAACGATCGTCAAAATAATGCCGGTGCCTTTAATCCGCCTGGCATCCCGTCCTTCTTCCTTTCTTCGAAGACGCTTCTCAAGTACGCGAATAAGCCGACCGATCCAAATAACGGGATGGGTCGGCCACTTCGGATCGCCGATAATCCAGTCTATGACGATAGCCGCCGCAACAAGCAGCAGCGTTTCCTGCAAAGAATAAAAGATCATAAGCTCTCCCACCGAAATTGCAAAGCCTTCAGTTCGATCGGAATTCCCGCTGTCACAAGGAAAACTCTGTCCGACAAGGCAGCCATCCTTTGATTCAGCCTTCCGGCTTCATCGCGGAACTTTCTGCCGAGCGGATAAGCCGGCACGATGCCGTCCCCAACCTCATTGGTCACAAGGATAAGCGGGTAGTTATATTCCCGAACGGCATCGGCCAGTTCATTGACCTGTTCACTCAGCCAATCCTGCGCTTTCTCTATAGATTCGGATTTTTCCCGTTCCTCCGCTTCCATCAGCGCATTTGTCAGCCATAACGTTAGGCAATCAACCAAAACCACGGGCGGCTTCCCTTCCCGCAGCTCCAGTTCGGAGGCTTCCTTCGCCAGCTGCCGAAGCCTGCCCGGAAGCTCCATCGGCTCTTCAATTGTGGTCCAACGAAAGCCGCCTTGTTCCCGGTTCTGCCGGTGCAAAGCGATCCGTTCCGCCATTTCCTCATCCCAAATCCGGCTGGTTGCGATATAGACACCTCGCTCCCCAAGCCGGGCTGCAAGCTTCTCGGCGAAGGAGCTTTTGCCGCTTCTTGCTCCCCCGGTTACCAACATGGCCATCTTCGACGCACCTACTCCCTGGAAACTCCGGCGCTTGAGAAGGTCGCCATTTCCTGCATCAGCTTTAAGGCCGCATCAACGAAATGGAAGCACAATACGGCGCCTGTTCCCTCGCCAAGCCGCATGTCCAGCTGAATCATCGGTGACAGCCCCATCGACTCCAGCACAACCGCATGCCCCTGCTCCTGGGACAAATGGGAGGCGAACAAATAAGGCTTCGCCTGTTCCGCCAGACGAACGGCTGCAAGAGCCGCAACCGAGGAAATAAACCCGTCAACGACTACCGGACACCCGTTTGCTGCCGCGCCGATGATAAATCCGGCCAAGCCCGCAATCTCCGCACCGCCTACCTTGGCGAGTGCATCAAGCGGGTCCGAGGCGTCAGGCTTATTGACGGCAATAGCGCGTTTCACGACTTCAATCTTATGCCGCCAGCTTTCATCGTTAATGCCCGTTCCTCTGCCAACGGACAATTCGGGCGATAACCCCGTCAATACGGTCGTCAGGGCGGCGCTTGGGGTCGTGTTGCCGATGCCCATCTCTCCCGTTGCGAACAGCCGGTAGCCTTTTTCCGCTAATTCATTAGCTACCTGAACGCCCGCCATAATGGCCTGGAGCGCCTCTTCCCTGCTCATCGCGGGCTGCTTTGCCATATTGGCTGTTCCGTGAACCACCTTCCGGCTGATCAGCCCCGGATGTTCAAGCTCGGCGTTTACGCCAATATCCACGCAATAGACATCGGCTCCCGCTTGTCGCGCGAGGACGTTTACCGCCGCTCCGCCGCTTAAGAAATTAAGAACCATTTGAGGAGTCACTTCCTGCGGGAAAGCACTGACTCCTTCCTCGCATACGCCGTGGTCTCCAGCCATCACCACGACCGCTTTGCGGCTCAAATCCGGCCACAGACTGCCCGAAATCCCGGCTAACCGAAAAGCAATCTCTTCAAGCTTCCCGAGACTGCCGGCTGGCTTTGTAAGTTGATCGGAATGCGCCTTGGCTTCAAGGACAGCCTGTTCCTGAAACGGTCTGATCCGTTCGATAACCTGTTTGAGCTCGGCAGCTAATTCATTTGCCATAATGTTTTCTCCTCTATTTCAGTGTTCTAAGTCATTTCAATCAAACTGCCAGCTTCTTGTATCTTCGGCTGCAGCAATATTTGCGGAGTACCGGTCAACGGATGCCTCACGATGGAAGCTTCCGTCTGATATACTTCCCGGATCAAGTCGGCGCTTAGCACCTCCGAAGGAGCACCTATTGCCGCCATTCCGCCCTTATGCAAGACGAGTATCCGATCACAGTAAAGGGAAGCCAGATTCAAATCATGCAGAACGGCAACAACGGTCAAGTCCCGCTGCTGCTGCCACTGCCGCACGGTATCCATCAGCTGCACTTGAAAACCGATATCCAGATAAGTCGTCGGCTCATCCAGCAAAATAACCTCGGGCTCCTGCACCATCACCTTGGCCAGCGCGACCCGCTGACGCTCCCCGCCGCTTAATTGATCGAGCGGCCGGTTCGACAAGGACGTCAGACCCATCGATTCCAGGGCATAATCGATCAGCGCCGAATGATCCTCCCGTTCATCCCCGAACCAGTTCTGATAAGGAAAACGTCCCATCTCGACCACTTGACGGACGGTAAAGCCCGCAGGCGGCAACCCGCCTTGCTGCAGCACGGCCAACCGCCTCGCGAGCGCTTTGCGGGAATAATTCGACAGATGAACGCCGGATAGACTGACTTCACCCGCAGAAGGCTTTGTCACGCCGGATAACAGCTGCAGCAGCGTTGACTTCCCTACTCCGTTTGGCCCGATAATGCCATGAAATCCGCCCTGCTCCAGCTTGAACGAGAGATTCTCCAACACAGAACGGCCGTTAACTTTCTTGCTCACTTGATGAACCGAGATCATTAGAAGCCCTCCTGTCCTTTTTTGCGCCGGTACAGCAGATACGCGAAGAAAGGCGCGCCTAGCAAAGCGGTTACGACCCCAAGCGGAATTTCCTTGGGAGCAAGGGCTATCCTTGCGAGCGTATCGGACCATAACACGAATATCCCTCCGCCGATTGCCGATAGAGGAATAAGCAGACGGTAATCCGGACCAATCATTAAACGAATGAGATGCGGCACAACCAAACCTACGAAGCCGATAACTCCGCTGACCGATACCGCTGCCGCGGTAAGCAGCGTCGAGCCGATCAGGACGATCAGCTTTGTCCGCTCAACCCGGATTCCCAGATGCGCCGCATGCCGCTCGCCAAGCACAAACAGGTTCAGCGCTTGTCCGTAAGCAATCAGAAGCGGCAGACCAATTACTAAACAAGGAAGCACGATATAGACGTCCGCCCAGTTTTTCATCGCCAATGATCCCATCAGCCAAAAAAGAATCTGATTAATGACTTCGTCCGACATCGATACCATAAACGATACAAACGCGCCCAAGAAGGATTGAATAATGACGCCCGATAGGATCAATGTCTCAATCTGCATGACGCCCCTGCTGCGCGCCAGGAAAAACACGCCAAGCAGCGTAAGCGTTCCCGTTATAAAAGCAACAACCGGAATGGTCCATTCGCCAAGCATAGCCTGATAACCAAATAAAATAAGAAAAGCCGCCCCTACCGAGCTGCCGGATGATACCCCTAACGTATACGGGTCGGCAAGCGGATTGCGAAGCACGCCTTGAAAGCCGGCCCCGGCAAGCCCGAGACACGCGCCGACAAGCACGCCAAGCAGCACGCGGGACAGCCTGACCTGCGTCACGATCGCAATTTCTCCGGCACTCCAGCGACTTCCGGCGTCATCCGTCCAAGGCAGCTGATGCCAGAGGATTCCCCATACTTCGGCAAACGGTATCATGGAGGATCCGATCGACAAACTTAGAACGATAGAAACAGCAAGAAGGAGCAAAGCTGCTCCTCCGTAGACCGCTAATTTTCTTTTCATCTTACTTCACAAAATCCGGGTGAAGAGCTTTCGCAACCTGCAGCAGAGCATCAGCAAGACGCGGACCTACGCGCGAAGTCTCGTCATTGCCCACCATAAACATCTGCTTGTTCTTCACCGCGTCAATCGCGTCCCAGCCTGGACGGCTGTTAATGCCGGTAACGATTGGATTCGGATCCTCTCCGAGATCAGGATAAAGGATAATTTGCGGATTTTGCTTCACGACTTCTTCCGCGCTAACTTCGTACCAGCCTGCTTGCGAAGCGCCTACATTCGTTCCGCCGGCGATCGTCAGCAGTTCATCCAGGAACGTACCGGAACCAACCGTCCAGCCTGGCGAGAATTCCAAGTAAACCAGCTTCTTCGGCGCGTCCTTGACGGCATCCGTCACCTGCTGCTTCACATCGCGCATATGCGCTGCAACTTTTGCCGCATCACTGTTCTTATTCATTATTTTACCGATTGTCTCGATTTTGGCAATTGTTTCATCATAAGTTTTCGGATCCGTAGCTAAAACCGTAATGTTCAGCTTGCGAAGCTGCTCGACCGCATCGGCGTTCATCGAAGAGGAAGCCACGACAAGATCGGGATTAAGAGCCGCGACTGCTTCAATATTGGTCGTCATGTCGCCTACCTTAGGCTTGGACGCCGCTTCTTCCGGATAATTGCTGTAGCTGTCAACGCCGGCTACTTCTTCGCCTGCGCCAACCGCGTAAAGAACTTCCGTCTCGCTTGGCGCGAGAGATACCACCTTCGTCGGAGCCTTCTCAAACGTCAATTCCGTTCCCGTAGCATCCGTAACCTTAAACGGATATACCGTCTCTGCTGCGGCTGCCGGACTTTCGGCAGGCTGCTCGCTTTGAACCGGCGATGCCGACGCGTTGGCATTACCCGTATTAGCCGCGTCATTCGTGTTCGCTTTATTAGCGCCGCATGCGGCCATAAAGACCAGCATGGCAGCCAGCAGCACGCCCAGCATGAACTTCGACAATCTTTTGTTTCTTTCAACCATTGTTTCCCAGCACCCCTTGTTGTTTATCTTGGATCGAAAACAAAAAAAGGCATTCCCGGCAATGGTGCCGGAAATGCCGGAAATCTTCTTTGCATGCGCGCAAAGAAAGACGGGTTCCTTCATTCCAACACTTCCCTAATTCCACGTAGGTACAGCGTTATGCGAACAGGCAGGTCTCCTGACTTGAAGCATTAGCGCCAGCGTCTTCCCGAATCTTTGCATTCAGTGACGTAAGCTGGCACATTGGTCTTTTAGCTTAAGCTAAGACCGCTTCTTACAGTGGCGGGTCCGTGCCGGATTTGAACCGGACTTCCCTATTAAGCTTGCAACAGCCTGTCGGCTCCTGCAGCACCTGTTCCATGATTTATTCGTTTTCGACCAACGTAACTATACCACCCATATTCTAGAATTGTCCAGCAGCTCTTTTTAATCTAGCCCCAAGCCGGATGGCGTTGCCTACCACCGAAACCGAACTGAACGCCATTGCCGTACCGGCCATCCATGGCTGAAGCATGCCGCATGCGGCGAATGGAATGATAAGCGCGTTATAGATAAAAGCAAACGTCAGATTTTGCCGGACATTGCGAACCGTTAGACGGCTGATCAGCAAAGCTTCAGGAATAGCGGTCATCCGGGGCTGGAGAAGCGTAATGTGTCCGGCGGTTAACGCCGCATCCGTACCGTCTCCCATTGCCAGGCCCACATCCGCCGCGGCTAGAGCCGGAGCATCATTCCAGCCGTCCCCGGCCATGCCAACCTTGTAGTCCTGCTCCTTCAGGCGGTCAACCAGCTCCAATTTATCCTCGGGCAGCATATTGGCATAAACTTTGGAAGGATCAATCCCCGCCGTTTGGGCCGCGCTCAAAGCAGGCGCAGGATGATCTCCTGTTGCCAGAACCACGGTAACTCCGGCTTTCCGCAGCTGCGTTACGGCTGGTTTCGCAAAAGCCTTTACCGCATCGATGAAGGAAATAGCTCCGATTACCCGGTTATTATCCGCAACATACAGTACCGTTTCCCCAAGTTTCTGGCGTTCTTCCGCGAATATTTGAATAGTCGGACTGCCAAAGCCCCACTTTTTCAGTGCGGCAAACCCGGCATTGCCAATTCCGATTCTGCGATGCTCTACCAATGCTTCTACCCCTTTGCCCGTCGTATAGGAAAAGTCGGTTGCCGCAGGGGGAACCAGGCCGGTCTGCACAGCCTCCGCCCGGATGGCGACGGCAAGGGGATGGGTCGAATTGGCCTCTACGGCGGCGGCAAGCCTCAGGAGTCCCTGCTTGCTCCCCTGTACAACGTGCATGCTGCCGATCTTCGGTTTTCCTTCCGTTAACGTTCCTGTTTTATCCAAAACAAGCATATTAAGCTGAGCCAGCCGTTCTAGCGCTCCGGCTTCCTTCACCACAATTCCTCTTTTGGCCAGCCGCCCGGATGCCACAACAAGAGAAATCGGGGTTGCTAGTCCCAAAGCGCAAGGACAAGCGGCCAGCACAACCGCAACGGCACAACGGAAGGCCGTCGTCCAATTGCCCGGATCCACAGCCGTAACCCAAATAACAAACGTGCCTAACGAAAGAAACAGCATCGCCGGAACAAACCATGCCGATACCGTGTCGACCTGGCGCTGAATCAACGACTTCGAACGTTGTGCCTGCCTGACCAGATCAACAATCCGGCTCAGCATGGTTGCATAGCCTGCAGCCGTTGTGCGAATGCGCAGGCTGCCGCTTTCATTCCGGGTCCCTGCCCAGACCTGGTCGCCCGGACGCTTCGCAAGCGGAACGCTCTCGCCCGTCAGCAAGGATTCATTCACTTCCGATTCCCCGTTTGTGATGACGCCGTCAACGGGAATAATCTGTCCGGAAGGCACAAGAACATAATCGTTCTCCCGGACAAACTCCGTCTTGATCTCCATTTCCACGCCGGCCCGCTCCACTTTTACTACTGTGTTCAGCAGCTTGCTGTATCCCGAGGCATCCTGCTGCGCGCGCGAAGTAACCGAGGCTTCGATAAATTTGCCAAGCAGCACGGCCGTTATGACCACAGCGGATGTCTCGAAATACAGGGGAACCTCATGGGCATACAAAGCGGTTCGATCCGCATTAAACACGAGAAAATGACTGTACAAATAAGCGGCCGAAGTGCCGGTAGCCACCAAGACATCCATATTGGTCGCCCGTGACCGAATGGCATGGTAAGCCCCGATATAGAACGGCAGACCTATGACGAACTGAATAATGGTCGCGAGAACAAGCTGAAGCCACGGATTGGTCAGAAGCTCGGGAAGCTCAATCCGGGCAAAAGGAGCCAGATGCTGTACCATCGCCGAAAGAAGAGGCGCTGTAAGAATCAAGGAGATAATCAGTCTCAGCCTCAGCCGGCTTCGTTCTTTCTCGAAGCCTTCCTTCGCATTTTCGGGCAGATCAGCTTTAAAGCCCAGCTTGGCGATCTGCTGCATAATAACTGACGGCTCAATCATACCAGGCTTATATTGCACCCAGGCCGTACGTGCCGAATAGCTGACCGCTACGGCTTCAACGCCTGGCATTTTTCCAACACTCTTCTCTATTCGGGCTGCGCACGCGGTGCAGCTCATCCCTTGCACGGATAAATCGATCGTAATTCCCTTCTCGTCCATACAGCCTCACCCGCCTTCTGCTTGTCCATTCTACTGCCGCAATTGAACAAGCTCCTGCGTTAATCTATATGATTCGAATGGGGGATGTAGAATTAAAAAAGCGTGCTTGCGGAGGCTAATTGCCGCCTGACAAGCACGCTTTACCTTTTATTTGCCGTATGCGACATCGCCGGTCCAGACGAGCATGCCGCCGGTCATGTTGGTTACGTTGTAGCCTTGCGCATGAAGGAAATCGCAAGCTCTTCCGCTGCGTCCGCCGCTGCGGCAAACCATGATCAGGGCTTGATCTTTCGGCAGCTCCTCGTAACGCTCGCCGAATTGCGAGAGCGGAACGCTGACCGCTTCCGCGATATGTCCCGCTTCCCACTCGTCATCCTCGCGCACGTCAATCAGATTCAGCTTCTCGCCGTTTTTCAGGCGCTCTTCTACTTCGGCTGGCGTAATCTCTGGGTACATTTCATTCCACTCCTTCATATTTCTTCAGGATCTTCGATTCATATTGCTGAAAAACCGGCGATTGCTGGAGTCCGCGTGCTTCCATGAGCATTTTGAACCTCAGCTCTTTCTCCGTCAGCTTCTTCTTGAGAACGGCTTGTTCATCCGGATTCCGGCATAGGCGGATCATATCGCGGAGGCCGACGATTTCCTTCTTCACAACCATCTCTTCCGGAATCATTCCGGCGTTGCTTAGAAGCTTGTAGGCGACCCGGAGCTCCTCCGGCACATGGGAGTTATCCTCCAGCTCGAGCGGTTTGCCTTTCCCTTTCAGGTTGTCAAACTCGCCTTTCGCCATCGCTTCCTTAATCCGCTGCTCTACTAGCGAGGACATAAAATCCATGCTTGCTTCCGCCTCCTGTCATTGCCCGTCATCCGTAGCGCTTTCTCTAAGCATTGTAACGAAAAAGAAGCTTCCCGGCAATGAGAAGCTTCTTTCCCTGATCTTCTATTAAATACGAACAGCCGTACCGCTGACAGCCACCATCAGCATACCGTCGCGCACAACCTCGTAGTCGATATCGATGCCAACAATAGCATTTGCTCCCATGCGGAAAGCCTGGTTTTTCATTTCTTCAAACGCAACATCCCTTGCTTCCTTCAGCTTGCTCTCGTAAGCACCGGAGCGACCGCCTACAATATCCGTAATCGATGCGAAAAAGTCGCGGACGACGTTGGCCCCCATAATCGCTTCGCCTGTTACAATCCCGGAATATTCGATAATCGGACGTCCTTCAATCGCTGCCGTTGTTGTTACTAACATAAATATGACCCCTCCCGATAATAGTAAAGCGGATGATAAGAAGGAATACGTTATGGAGTAAAGAACGTTTCATTCCGTAAAAAAAGAACTTTGCCCGCAGTTTAGCCCTTGAGCTCCTCGATCCGAATATCTCTTATTTTGCCGGAGTCGGCTGCCACAAAAATATGGACGCGTACGCCAAATTCGGCTCCGCTGCCCCTTAGCCACAACTTAAAGCGCTCTTCCGCCCTTGATCCGTCAGCGCTGAAATGTCCCTCATATTTGTAATCGATAATATCGGCATTCGGATATTTGTTTGCAGTTTCCTGCACCGCGATTCTTCCGTATTTGGCATATGAAGGCTCCGCATTTACAATTGATGGCACTGCAAACGCTAATACGGCGATTATCAGCATATAGATCAAAAGCCTGCTTTTTTTGAATACCATATTGCCACCTCCCTAACTTGGTACTCCTGTTAGTGTGGCTGTACTTGGCGGCAGGCATACATGTGATAACTATTCAAACCGGTTCAAGCATAGGGGCATACATCATAACGGCTTCATTGCTTGTTATGAATTCCTCGTCCAGCAGTTCCCCTTCATCCAATGCATATTTCCTGCGGTAGATCGAGTTGCTTCTAACGTAACCGCCCCATGGCTTCAGCTCGATCCGGTGATCCTTTTCCACAACTTCGTACCTGTAGTTCACCGGCAGAGACGATCGCCACTCGCCAACCAGCTTCTCTTCCGTAAGACCTACGATCAGCTGAAAAGGCTGCTGCGTCGGATTATGGATCTGCAAATCCAGATAATTGTACGCGCAGGTTGCACCGCTCCCGAATGGCTGCGTCCGCCCGGCGTCCGGAAAAACATCGTAGCTGTGCCGGTGCCGTTCAATGACCTGCAGCGGGGTGTGCAGCGTCATCCAGTAGATGAGATTGGACATTTGGCATAACCCGCCGCCTACTCCCGACTTATATCCGCCATAAAATAAAACCATGCCGTCCACGTAGCCCTTCCTTCTTGTCGGTTTGCCTATAGCCCGCCAATAGGAGAAGGTTTCGCCTGGCATTAATACGATACCGTTCAGCCTCTCTGCCGCCAGCCGCAAATTAATGACCTTATTGGTCTGCAGCCACATGTCTACATTTCGAAGCTGCCTCATCAGAGGAGTAGCATGGGTAAAAACCACATACGGCAATGACAGCTCTTTATTGATCCGGGCCAGCTTGCTGGAGCTGAACAGCCATTTTAACCGCCTTTTATTCGTAAACCACCATTTTCCCGCCTGCAAGCGCAGGAACGAACGTTTGACTGGCCGATGCTGCATCAGATTATTCAACTTCCTTATTCTCTCCTTTACAGAAGTCCAATTTTGCTCAGCGGCCATATCCGGTACACGGCCTTCCCTTCAATGCTGGAAAAGGCAATCGGCCCGATTGACCGGCTATCCACGCTATGCTCGCGGTTGTCGCCAAGAACAAAGAGCTCCTTCCGCGCTACCGTGTAAGGAAATTGCATTCCGCCGGGTGTCGTCAGACCCACCGTGTATGGCTCCAAGAGCTGCTTCCCGTTCAAGAAAACCGCTCCGTCCCGGACGTCAATGACATCGCCAGGCACGCCTATTACTCTTTTCACCAAACGCAGGGGGCTTTCCGGTCCATGGATAATGACGATATCCCCGCGCTCCGGCGACTTGAAACGGTACGACCATTTGTTTTCGATCAGACGCTGGCCTTCCACAAGCGTTTTTTGCATGGAGATGTTATGTACCTCTGCCTGCGCGTAAACATAGTTTTGGAACAGCAATGCGATGAGGATTGCAGCCGTAATCGAAATCAGCCACTCTCTTAGCTCGCGAAGCGCCTTGCTCTTCCCGGTTTGTTGATTATCCATTCCTTTGCACCTCTTGAAGAAATAGGAATTCAACATAACCATCACCTATAACGCTGTCGCCCGGCAAAAAGTTACCTGCGGCCTAAAAATACCGTGACAGGTGCGTGGCATGTCTTATAAAGTAGATTTATATGAGGGAGGTAGCGAGAATGGAACCATCAACACGATCGCAGCGACTACTTTTTATGACGGTAACGTTAATGTTCTGGATTGCGATGTATACATACGTGCCGACGTTGTCGCCTTATTTAAGCTCAAGAGGGCTTTCGCTCGATTTAATCGGAGTGGTGCTTGGCAGTTACGGCTTCGTCCAGCTGCTAATTCGTTTTCCGCTCGGGATGCTGTCGGACCGTTACGGAAAAAGGAAGCCTTTTATCCTGCTCGGCATGCTGGCCGCATGCGTCAGCTGTCTTCTGTTTATCATTCCGGGGAGCTGGCTATGGCCGTTAGCGGGTCGGGCGATGGCGGGATTATGCGCATCGACATGGGTTGCTTTTACGGTGATGTACGCGAACTATTTTGCGGCTGAGGATGCTACTAAGGCGATGGGAAATATCAGCGTGATGACCGTGTCGGGCCAAATGATCGGGATGCTGTTAAGCGGCTGGATGTCCGATGGATTTGGAGCGGATGCTCCTTTCGTGCTTGGGGCGGTTATTGGAGGAATGGGACTTTTGCTAGCGCTCGTTATTCACGAGCCGGCGAAACCGCTTCATGAGCGGAGCGGAATATCGTTCTCGAAGATTCAAAGCGTAATCCGGACGAAGCTGCTGCTGCAGGTTGCTCTGCTCTCCTTGCTCGCGCATTGCGTGCTCTTCATTACGATGTTCGGATTTACGCCGTTAAAAGCGGAGGACATGGGCAGCAGCGGTCTCGAGCTTACGTTACTCGTCTTCGCTTTTATGGCGCCGCATGCCCTCGCTTCCATGTTTACGGCCAGATGGTTTGCGCCGCGCTTCGGGAATTGGACGACGATCGGTACCGGATTTATTCTAAGCGCCGTCTGCACCGTCTCGATTTGCTATGTGCATTCCATCTGGGTTCTCATGCTTACGCAAATGATTAACGGATTCGCGCAAGGCTTGCATATCCCCCTTCTGCTTGGGCTTGCTATCCGCGACGTGGATCCTCCCGGCCGCGCTACCGCCATGGGACTGTACCAGGCGGTATACGCGGCAGGCATGTTCGCCGGGCCATTCCTAGCGGGCTGGCTGAACGAAAGCTGGGGGTTAAACAGCGGGTTTGCGCTTGGCGGTATGTTTGGACTTATCGCCGCCGTGCTTTGTTTCGTCTATTATCGGTCTGATCGGAATAAAATTAAGGCCATTAATAATTAACGCTATTATCTTATAAAAAGAAGAATGATTGCTGCGATACCCGCAGTAATGACGATACCGGTATCCTCCCGGCTGAACCTCAGGCGCAGGCCTTGCGTTGGCTTCGCAAGAGGATGACCGATGCCTCGCGCTTCAAGAGCATCCGCCATCTGCTCGGCCATGCGCAGCAAGGAACGGATGTATGGCACCATGGCGGGCAGCAGCATCCGGAACGGAAGCGAACCTGCGCCTGTTGTTACTTTCCCACGCGCATGCGCAATCTTGACGTAACGCTCCCATTCCCCCGCGAGCAGCGGAATAAAGCGGAAAATCAAGGTCACGGTAAGCGCGATGGACATCACGGGAACTTTGAACCGGTTCAGCCAGCCAAACGTCTGCTCCAGGCTGCGCTGTACTCGCAGCGGCGTCACGAGCCCCATAAGCGGCAAGCCCAGCATCATCACAAGCAGCAAACCGCAGAAACGCTGGATGGTCTGGAGGGCGGCATTCGTCTCGAAGGCTATGGGGTTAAAATGGATACCCGAAATAACGGCAAAGATCACAGTCATGATTGCATAGGCCCGGATGGCTTTCATCCAGGGCCTTATTTGCGCCCGCAGCGGGATAAGCACCGCAAGGGAGATGGCCGCTGCGACAGCCAGCCCCGCCCAGCTTCGCTGGAGCAGGATGGTTGTGGCGAGCAAGAGGTACGCGGCGATTAACGCCCGCGGATCAAATCGCGCAGCGAGCCCTTGGGTTGGAGCCGCAGCGGGCGAAGCCTCTGCAGGCGGAGCTGCAACGGGCGAAGCTGCAGCGGGCGAAGCTGCAGCGGGCGAAGCCTCTGCAGGCGGAGCTGCAACGGGCGAAGCTGCAGCGGGCGAAGCCTCTGCAGGCGGAGCTGCAACGGGCGAAGCTGCAGCGGGCGAAGCTGCCGCGGGCGAAGCTGCAGCGGGCGAAGCTGCCGCGGGCGAAGCTGCAACGGGCGAAGCCTCTGCAGGCGGAGCTGCAACGGGCGAAGCCTCTGCAGGCGGAGCTGCAACGGGCGAAGCCTCTGCAGGCGGAACTGCAACGGGCGAAGCCTCTGCAGGCGGAGCTGCAACGGGCGAAGCCTGCGGCTGCGCAAGTGCTGCTGCCGGGGCTTGTGCAGCCGCACTTGCGGCGACGGCTTGCAAGGACGGGCGTTCCGCCGTCCTTGCGCCGTGGGCGGCGCGCTGCGCCGCCAGCAGCGCCGCGAGCTCGCGCGGCGCCGGCCACGGCGCGCCGCCTGGCGCAGCCGGCGGCGCAAAGCCGGCCGCGCGCAGCTGCGCCAGCGCGCGCTGCGCCTGCGGCGCGGCGGCGTCGTCGGCGCGGTGCTCCGCCCACGACGCCGCGGGAGCCGCTTCGCGGACGGAACCGCCGGCAAGCACGGCGACCTCGTCCGCGAGCGGCAGCAGCGCGTCGAGGTCGTGCGTGGCCACGACCGCTCCGCGCCCCGCCGCCCTATGCGCGTCAAGCATCGCGCATAAGCGGCGGATGCCGTCGGCGTCTAACCCCGCCGTCGGCTCGTCGAGCAGCAGCCATTCCGGCTCGCATGCCATCAGGCAAGCCATGGCAAGCCTCCGCTGCTGACCGCCGCTTAGCGTCCAAGGATCGCGCTCCAGCAGCTCCCTTGGCAGTCCCGCCTGCACTATTGCTTGTTCTACTCTTCTTTCCTTCTCTTCTGAATTTAATCCGTATGGCTTCAAGGAATAGTCGAACTCTTCCCTTACCGTCGAAGCAAACCATTGCGATTCGGATTGCTGAAGAGCAATTCCGGTTCTCATCACAATCGGCTTATTCAGACGTTGCTTTTTTCCCCTGTTGATCCAGAGAGATTCATTGCCCTGATCGATTTGTCCGCTGTTTAAACGCCGCAAACCCGCCATTGTCTCCAGCAATGTTGATTTGCCCGAACCGTTGTGACCAACAAGCAAAGTAATCGCTCCTTTACGGAAGGTCAGGTTAATTCCGTTTAACAGCAGCTTGTCCGGCTCATGGGCCGCGGCGACCGATACCTGCTTCAGCTTCCAATCGTCCGTCATTCCGCTGTCACCGCCTTGGCAAGCATCTCGGGTGTCATAGGCAGCGGTTTAAGCTTTACCCCAAGCCTCTCCAGCTCCCAGGCCGTCTGAATAACGTAAGGAGCGGAAAAGCCCAGCTCCTCGCAAGGACTGCTTCCCTCGGAGGAACGCCGTTCGAACAGCCATTCTGAGGCTCCATCGAACCGGAGCTCTCCTTGCTCCAGCGCCAGCACACGGTCGCCGGCAGCAAGCTCCTCAAGCTTCTGCGTAATCCAAATGACCGTTACCCCGCGCTTGTTCAGCTCTCTAACCTTCCCCATAACATATAGGCAAGCTTCCGGATCCAGCATAGCCGTTACTTCATCCAGAATGAGCATCGGCGTTTGCACGGCAAGGCAGCCCGCAATCGCCGTTAGCTGCTTCTGCCCGCCGGACAACGTTTCTACCGGTTGATGCATGCGGGCATGCAGACCGGTCTGAAGTAGAGCATCCTCACAAAGACTCGCAATCCTGTTCCCATCAACGCTATGCTGCTCCAGCATCATCACGATATCTTCCCAAGGAGTAGACCCCACCATGGAAGCATCGGGCTGCTGAAGCACGATCGGAACCTGACCCGTTAAGAACCGGGATTGATCCTTCTCCACCTTGCCGTCAACCTGAAAAGCTCCAAAACCGGCAATTAGCCTTGCCAGCGTGCTTTTCCCGCTTCCGTTTCTGCCAATAAGGTTAATCCATTCCCCTTCCGCAATCGTCAATGACACATTGCGCAACAGAAATGGCTGAGCCTTCATTTGCTCCCCGTATGTAAGAGGCTTGACCGACACATTGGACAGCTCTGCCAAATTTTTTTCCGAAAACATTCCTTCAACCTCTTCCCCAAATGAAAAAGCTGTGCTAAAATCCGATTTGTTAACCTTCATCAACTATAAATGGTTAACAATTAAAAAGCAATCATCAAAGGAGTCGATCCACTATGCGCACCAGCAGCAATAATCGAAGCACCGTATTTATCGCCTTATTCGCCGCTCTCTTTATCGTAATGAGCGCCATTCAAATCAAGGTAGGTTCCTATGTGCCCATTACCCTTCAGACGCTTGCAGTCACGCTTGCCGGAGCCATTCTGGGCCCCCGCAAAAGCTTTATCTCGCTTTGGATTGTTATAGCCCTTACGGCTACCGGCCTTCCTCTATTAAGCGGCAGAGGCGGTCTTGAGACGCTAACAGGAGCAACCGGCGGATTTATCTTTGCTTTCCCTTTCTGCGCTCTGCTGGTCGGTTTTGCAACGCAGGCTCTCTTCCGCAGCAAAGCTCTTATGCGTAACCGGATTGTCGGATTTATCGCGTTATTTATCGTGTTTGAGCTGTTTGGTTCCTTCCTCACTTATGTACCCGGCGTACCATGGCTGATGCATGTAACGGGTCTGAACTTCGGAAAGGCGATGACAGCCGGCTGCTACCCTTACCTGCCCGGAGACGCTATCAAATCCTTTGTCGCGGCCGTTATCGTGCTGTCTCTCAAACCATACATTCTTAGAATTCAATCGTCAATCCATTCCGGACAGAACGAGAACCAGCTTCATACAACGATATAATAAAATACTTAAAACAAAAGCGGCTGCGCCAGGTAATATCCTGCGCAGCCGCTTTTGCATGATCACTATTTAACCCCGTTAAGGAATAAAAACCTGCCTTACCTTTCCTTTTCCGTTACCCGCTTCAATCTCCGCGTAGGCTCCGTCCGGACAATCCCTCCAATCGGCCGAAACTAAAAAGGCAGACCAGGTTCTCGTGATCTGCCTGTCTGCCTTATTCCTTACAGCGACAAACGATAAATCGCGACGACATCTTCCTTCGTCAGCTTGCGGAAGTTGCCGCGGGTACCGCTTCCGGTTGTTTTCTCCGCCATCTCTTCCAACCTGCTGTCGTCGATCTCGTAATCAGCGAGGCGCGACGGAGCGCCAATCGAATTCCAGAACTCGCGCAGCTTCGCAATTCCTTCACGAGCTACTTCAAGGTCGCCCTTGCCATCGGCGTTAACGCCAAATACATTAACGGCGAACTGCTTAAAGCGTCCTACGTTGTCTTCCACCACATAGTTCATCCAGTTCGGGAACAGAATGGCGAGCCCTCCGCCGTGAGGAATGTCGTAAACCGCGGACACCGCATGCTCCATGTCATGGTTCGCCCAGTCGCCGATAACGCCCATCGACAACGTTCCGTTCAGCGCCATTGTGCCGCAATACAGAATCGTCTCGCGCAGCTTCACGTTTGTCAGATCGTTCACAAGACCCGGAGCTGTCGCTATGACGGTGCGCAGAATCGTTTCGCAGAAGCCGTCTTGCACCGGAGTATTCGCATCATGATGGAAATATTGCTCCAATACGTGAGCCATCATATCCACCATGCCATATACCGTATGGTCTTTCGGTGCGCTGGCCGTAAATGCCGGATCAAGGATGGAGAACGTCGGATAAGCCAGTACGTTGCCCCAGCCATGCTTCTCAAGCGTATCTTGATTGGTAATAACCGAGCCGGAGTTCATCTCGGAGCCCGTTGCCGCAAGCGTAAGCACGGTGCCAAGCGGAAGTGCTGCCTCCGGCTTCGCTTTGCGCGTTACGACATCCCAGAAGTTGCCCTCGTATTTCGCCGAAATAATAATGGCTTTCGCGCAGTCAATCGTGCTGCCGCCGCCAACGGCCAGCACCCAGTCAATCGACTCGGAGCGGCATAGTTCGGCACCGCGGTGCACGGTTGACAGACGCGGGTTAGGTTCAACCCCGCTTAATTCGGTAACCGTACAACCCGCTTCATCCAGCTTAGCCAGTACCTGTTCGTATAGACCGTTTCGCTTAATGCTTCCTCCGCCGTAAACAAGCAGAACGCGTTTGCCCAGCTTTTCCGCTTCTGCGGGAAGCTGCTTCAATTGTCCCTCGCCAAAGTGAAGGCGGGTCGGATTATAGTATGTAAATGGATTCATGTCGTATTTCTCCTCTTCTAATTGGTTTGTAGGCACAAATGTTCCGACAATTCATTTTGGCACAATCCCGTCTATATTATGAGCGTCTCCGCCAAAAACAATAGGGAAAAATAAAGAGAAGCGTTCTGATTCAGACCGCCTCTCTCTTTATTCTAGTCGCATTCAGCCGGCGCTTCTACCGTAGCGTCCTCGACATTGATTTTCTCGGATACCGTATCGCGCACGATCGAAATAACAAGCTGCAGCAAATAGTTGATGTCCGATTGGCTTTGCTGGAACTCCGATACGATCGGAATGCCGTCCAGCTCGTCCTGAAGAGTCTCCATTTCGCCTTCGATCTTCTTCACCATTTGCTCGTTTTTGAACGTTGTTTCGAATGCAACGACTTCTTTTTGCTTCTTCTTAATAAGGGCGATCAGCGATTGAACGCGATCATTGCCTTGAATCTGCTTCTCGGCACGCCGATACTGCTGGACTT
The DNA here is from genome assembly GCF_037147795.1 of Paenibacillus sp. MMO-177. NCBI lineage: Bacteria > Bacillati > Bacillota > Bacilli > Caryophanales > Paenibacillaceae > Paenibacillus > Paenibacillus sp. MMO-177. The sequence goes on from NZ_JBBCUR010000002.1 coordinate 559,121, forward strand.
CCTCGGATGTAAAGATGAGATCCGCCAGTTCCTTCGCCTTGTGCATAATATCTTCACGGACCAGGAAATCGCGGGTATTGAATTTCGGAACATTGCAACCATGTTCATGGTCATGGTCATGATGGTGGTGCGAATTAACTGCAGTCTGTTGTTCGGACATCTATCATCTCTCCCACTAATTTGAGTCGCTTCTAGGATACGTTGCTGGCGGAGTTCGCCAAAGGTTCTGCTTTAATATACCATGTTTTTGCTTCCGTTACACGAACATGTATAAATTGGCCGATCCATTCTTTTGGACCTTCAAGATGCACCAGCTTATTCGTGCGCGTCCGGCCGGCCAGAATATTCGGATTGTTCTTGCTCTCGCCTTCCACGAGCACTTCCACAATCTCGCCTTCCATTCGCTCATTGCTTCTGCGGCCAAGCTCGGCCATCAGCTCATTCAGCCGCTTCAGGCGTTGCTTCTTCACTTCCATCGGAACGTTATCTTCCATTCCGGCAGCAGGTGTCCCTTCGCGCGGCGAATAGATAAAGGTATAGGCAAAATCAAAGCCAACCTGGCCGACCAGGGTCATCGTATCCTCAAACTGTTCGTCCGTCTCGCCCGGGAAGCCGACAATAATATCCGTAGAGAGGGACGCATTCGGAATTGCCCGTTTGATTTTCGCTGCAAGCTCAAGAATTTGCTCCCGGGAATACTTCCGGCTCATCCGCTTCAGCACTTCCGTGCTGCCGGACTGAATCGGCAGGTGGATATGTTCGACCAGATTGCCGCCTTGCGCCAGCACCTCGATCAGATGATCGTCGAAATCCTTCGGATGGCTTGTCGTAAAACGAACACGCGGTATATCGATCTTGGAAATGTCATGCATCAAATCGCCGAAGCGATAAGAGATGTCCTCGAAATCTTTCCCGTAGGCGTTTACATTTTGACCTAGCAAAGTAATCTCTTTGAAGCCTTGACGGGCCAGCTCGCGTACCTCCGCAATAACATCCTCCGGCCGGCGGCTTCTTTCTTTGCCTCGCGTGTAAGGTACGATGCAATACGTGCAGAACTTGTCGCAGCCGTACATGATGTTTACCCATGCCCGCATGCCGTCACGTTTCTTCGGCATATTCTCGATAATGTCGCCTTCCTTGGACCATACCTCAACAACCATCTCTTTGCTGAAATACGCGTTTTGCAGCAGCTGAGGCAGACGGTGAATGTTATGCGTGCCAAAGATCATATCCACAAAAGCATGCTTCTGCAAAATTTTGCCCACCACCGACTCTTCCTGCGACATGCAGCCGCATACGCCCAGCAGCAGCTCCGGCTTTTGCAGCTTCAACGTTTTGAGATGTCCAAGCTCACCGAACACTTTATCCTCGGCATTCTCGCGGATCGCGCAAGTATTGAGAAGAATGACATCCGCCTGCAGGCGGTCTTCGGTTCCGGTATATCCCATCTCTTCGAACATGCCCTTCATCACTTCCGTGTCATGTTCGTTCATTTGGCAGCCGTATGTTTGTATTAAATAAAATTTCCCTTTGCCGATGGTTTGCAGCTCTTCGGGAATCGAGAAATCGTAATGAACCTCTATGTCTTCTTTACCGCGTTTCTTTTCTTCTTTATAGTTCGGAGTGGAGTTTATCTGTACGTTCCTGCCTTTAATGCGGTAGGTTGTTACCCCGTCCTCCTCGCTTAGCACCTTAGCATCCGAGAAGTCAAAGTATTTGGAATAGTCTTTAACCTTGTCGGTTTGAGTTTTCGGGTTCCCCTTTGACATGGTTGTTCACACTTCCCTCTACATGAAATATTGCGGTTTGTTTGCCCCTGTCTATCAAATCATACCTTTGCCCAATAAAAAATTATAGCACAACTATAGCAAGGATATCCATTTGTTGTAGATCGCGCAAGGTGAAACGGCTATCGCCGTCCTTGGTGGGGGGGCGCGTTTCAATCCGGAATATTCTAAGCAATGTTTATAAAAAAACTTATTAACGCTTAGAATTGAAAAAGGCCAACAGCGGTACGGAACCGCATGTCAGCCTTTTGAATCCGCCTATGGCAGGCTTCTATTCGATGATTTCGGCAGTATCGCCGTTTTTGATGCCTGCCGCATTCGCTTCATCCGTATCGATATGCATATCGAGCGCAAAATCCGGAGATACGCGGGCAATAACCTGCTCGAATACAACTCCGCGCTCGCCTTGGAAGCGAACCTTCAGGTGCTGCTTGTCGGCAATTCCCCATTTTTCCGCATCGCTTGTGTGGAAATGAATGTGGCGGGCCGCAACGATCACGCCTTCTTCAATGGTGACTTCGCCGGCCGGACCTTTGATCGTGATGCCCGCAGAGCCTTGAATGTTGCCGGATTCTCTGACAGGCGGGTTAATGCCCAGGGCAAAAGCATCCGTGCGCGATACTTCCAGCTGGGTAGCTTTGCGTACGGGACCCAAAATTCTTACTTTCGGGAAAGAGCCCTTTGGACCAATCACCGCAACCGTCTCGTTGGCCGCGTATTGCCCCGGCTGAGACAACGGCTTGGCTTCCGTCAGTTCGCTGCCTTCTCCAAACAATATAGCGACATGCTCCGCAGAGAGGTGAATATGTCTTGCCGATACGCCTACGGGCACCATTTTTTGTTCCATATGTTTCTACTCCTTTGTATCTATGTATGGTAAAAAAAAAAGACATACGGCAGTTGATAAAAATGCCGTATGCCCATCATACACTTATTTAAATTCGGCTACAAGTTTATTGAACTGTTCTTCCGACAGGGAAAGTTCCTGCTTCGCAAGCGCGTCAGCGCCAAAACCGCTGATCATGTCCTCATACGATTTGCGCTGCGTGTTCTGATAGATCAGACCCGTCAGCATGCCCTCTGTTTCCATGATCTTGTTCATCGCCATAATGCGGTTCGAAGGATCGTAATCCGGGAACTGCTCCAGGTTCACGATGTTTTGCTTGAACCAGTCGTAGGTGTTGATCTTGTTGAAGGTAACGCATGGGCTGAACACGTTGATCAGGGAGAAGCCCTCATGCTTGATGCCCGCTTCGATCAGAGCCGTCAGCTGCTTCAAATCGCTCGAGAACGATTGGGCAACAAACGTTGCGCCGGCCGACATCGCGATCTCAAGCGGCGACAAAGTGGATTCGATCGAGCCTTCGGGCGTCGACTTCGTTTTAAAGCCTTCCGCGCTGCGGGGCGATGTTTGGCCTTTGGTCAGACCATAGATCTGGTTATCCATTACGATATACGTAATATTCAGGTTACGGCGGATAGCATGGACGGTATGGCCCATCCCGATCGCAAAGCCGTCGCCGTCGCCGCCCGATGCGATAACGGTCAGCTCGCGGTTGGCAAGCTTAACGCCTTGCGCGATTGGTAACGCGCGGCCATGAATCCCGTGAAGGCCGTAAGCGTTAATATAACCGGAAATACGGCCGGAACAACCAATACCCGAAATTACCGCAAGTTCTTCCGGCTCAAGGCCCACGTTAGCTGCTGCGCGTTGAATGGCGGCTTGGATGGAGAAGTCTCCGCAGCCCGGGCACCAGTTCGGCTTCACATTATTTCGGAACTCTTTAAATGTTGCCATGATTAGTCCAACTCCTTGCACGCTTTATAAACTTCGGATGGCAGGAACGGATTGCCGTCATATTTCAGCAGGTTGCGGATTTTCTCCGCGAAGCCTGCATGCATCTTAATTTGGCCGGCGAGCTGGGCGGTTGCGTTGTTCTCGATAACAACTACCTTCTTCGCTTGCCGCAGGTGAGGTATCAGCTGCTCGGTCGGGAACGGATGGATTTGGCGGATCGTAATATGATTCGAAGTAATTCCGTCGTTAGCCAGCCATTCGCGGGCTTGATCAATCGTTCCGCCTGTAGAACCCATGCCGATAATCAGAAGATCCGGTGTATCGTTTGGCGCATCGATGCGAAGACCGTCGCGAATTTGCAAACCGTTCAGCTTGCTCAGACGTTTATCCATCATATTCTGACGGTTAACCGCGCTTTCGGAAGGACGGCCCGTTTCGTCATGCTCAACCCCGGTAACGTGGTGGATACCGTTCTTAGCGCCTGGCAATACGCGCGGCGATACGCCGTCTTCCGTCAATTCGTAACGCTTGAACAGCTGCTGGGCCTCCAGCTCCGGCGCTTCCAGAACGAGCTTGCCGCGGTTGATTTGAATCGAGTTGAAATCAAACGGCTCGCAGGACTGCTTGCCAAGCGACAGCTGCAGGTCGGTCATCACGATAACCGGCACCTGATATTGCTCTGCCAGGTTGAAAGCCTCGATCATATCGTAGAAGCAGTCTTCGATAGACGCCGGAGCGATCACGATCTTCGGAATCTCCCCATGAGTGCCGTAGACCATAGCGTTAAGGTCGGATTGTTCCTGCTTGGTTGGCAGACCCGTCGATGGGCCGCCACGCTGCGTATCCACGATAACAAGCGGAGTTTCGGTCATGCCGGCAAGGCCAATCGCCTCCATCATCAGAGAGAGACCGGGACCTGCCGAAGCCGTCATCGTACGCACGCCTGCATAGTTGGCGCCAATCGCCATCGTAACCGCCGCGATTTCGTCCTCCGTCTGCACGACGGTACCGCCAAGCGCCGGCAGCTTCTTGATCAGGTATTCCATGATTTCGGATGCCGGCGTAATCGGATAAGCGGACATTAGGCGGCAGCCTGCAGCCAAAGAACCGAGGCCAATCGCTTCGTTGCCGATCATAAACAGCTTCTGGCGGCCGTCCGCTTCATCCAGCTTGAACTCGTTAAGCGGTCCGCCCGCCTGCTCCAATACGAACTCGGCGCCGCGTTTAACCGCTTCGATGTTTTTCTCGACGACTGCCGGACCTTTGCGTCCGAACTCTTCTTCTACCGCTTTATTAAATACCTCAAGAGGCAAACCGAGCAATGCCCAGGATGCCCCCGAAGCAACCATGTTCTTCATCAGGGAAGTACCAAGCTCTTCCGCCATTGCCGTAATCGGCACAGCGAACAGACGCGCATCGATTCCTTCCGGCACAACGGGATTAAACTTCGCATCTGCCACGATAACGCCGCCGCTGCGAAGCTCTTTTGCATTCAAATCTATGCTTTCTTGGTCGAACGCCACGAGGATGTCCAGATCATCGGAGATCGCCCGGATCGGGTATGTGCTGATTCGAATTTTATTATTTGTATGTCCGCCCTTGATCCGAGACGAGAAATGACGATATCCGTATAAATAATACCCAAGCCGGTTAAGCGCCGTGGAAAAAATACGGTCCGTACTTTCGACGCCTTCCCCTTGTTGCCCTCCGATCTTCCAAGACAATTGACTAATCAAAACGCCCATCTCCTCTTTTTGATGGCTTAAGCCGCGTACATTACTAAGGCAATATCCAACAATAATTTATATAATGAATGAACAGTCAAACCAAGTGTAAAGGTGCGGTTTGAAAATTGCAAGATGTAAACGTTTAATGAATGATAATGATTTTCGATTGTTTGTATACCGTATTCAGATTCGTTGCGAATCGCTTGCTACGCCGGCAGGTTTACGCTTAAAAATGAAAGCGCATTACCCGACAGAAACCGCTTGGTCTGCTCTTCCGAATAGTTTTTCAGCAGCGCTTCGCGCAGCCTGTACACTTCTCCGGGATGAGTCAGGCCGTTCACATATTTGTCGATTCCGTCAAAGTCGGAACCAAGCATAATATGATGCTCCCCGCCAAGCCCGCCGACATGATCGATGTGCCGTAATACATCGTCAACCGATACCTGCTCCCCTTCCGCTACAAACCATGGCACGTAAGTAATGCCGATGAGACCTTGCAGCGCGATAATAGCCTTTATCTGGTCATCCGTCAGATTGCGGGGGTGATTAAGAAGCGCCTTTGCATTGGAATGGGAGGCAATAATCGTTCTCGAAGCCAGATCCGCGACATCCCAAAATGCTTTTTCCGACAAGTGGGATACATCTACGAGTATGCCCAGTTTGTCGCATTCCGCGACAAAGTCTTTTCCCTTGGCTGTCAGTCCCCCTCCACGGGGCTCCATAACGCCGTCTGCGGCCCAGTTCGCATGGTTCCAGGTTAATCCTGCCGCACGCACGCCAAGGCGGTGAAGGAGCCTTAGAATCGGTATGCTGCCCTGCAGGCCATCAACGCCTTCCAGCGAGAGCAAAGCGCCAATCTTGCCCGCAGCGAGGCTTTCTTCCAGATCGGATCGATTGCGGATCAGTCTCATATCCGGACAAGCCAGCACCTTCTCGTAGAAATGATCAATGCATGCCAGGATAGGCTCGATAGAACCGTTCAGCTTCTCCGGTATGTACACCGCAAACGTTTGAAGCACGGCCCCCGATTCCTTTAACCGTTCATACGTTACGTCCAGCAATCCCGGTTCGCTTTTTTGAAAAGTCAGATTCGGATGCACGAGCAGCTTGCTTAATACATCGCAATGAAAATCCGCAATGCCATAGGACACGATATATCACACTCCCTTTACTCCGCCAGCATCAACAAAGCAAAAAACCTGTCTACTTCGTAAACAGGTTCCAATACCCGGTACCATCCAGCCTTGCATGGTTAGATATTACCTAGGTTCAACAATCAGTTTTATCGCTGTTCGGTCTTCTCCATCAATGACAATGTCAGTAAATGCCGGAACACAAATCAAATCCACCCCGCTCGGAGCTACGAATCCGCGAGCAATTGCTACCGCTTTGATCGCTTGATTGAGAGCACCCGCCCCGATGGCTTGCAATTCAGCGGCGCCGCGTTCACGCAAAACTCCGGCTAGCGCACCTGCAACGGAATTTGGATTGGACTTTGCTGAAACTTTTAATACTTCCATGAAAAAGGACCTCCTCGGGAATGATGGATGGATTCCACTATTTAGATAGTATTCGAGAGAGGTTAAAAAATTCCTGCTATCCCCGCAATAACTTTCATATCAATTCAGAATTGACTAAACTTTTAGAATATTCATATAACTACTGCATGAGCAGCCAATCGTCTTCGGTTAGGCGGATTTTCTGGATTTTGGTCGCCTGTCCCGTTGCATCGTCGATCTGAACCGATACCGCATGCAGATGCCAGTCGCCTTCATCCACTACAAAGCGTGTTGGCAGCTGGGTCAAGAATTTGTGCAGGACAGCGTTGCGCTCCATTCCGAGAACGCCATCGCGAGGCCCTGTCATGCCTACATCCGTTAAGTAAGCCGTTCCGCCCGGCAGGATCCGGTCATCGTTGGTTTGCACATGCGTATGGGTACCCACGACGATTGAAGCTTGACCGGCCAAGTGCCAGCCCATCGCAATTTTCTCGGAGGTTGCTTCCGCATGGAAATCCACCAGAATGTTTTTCGTTTTTTCTTTCGCCAGCGCGATCAGCTCTTCCGCTTTCCGGAACGGGCAATCAATCGGAGGCAGGAATGTCCGGCCTTGCAAATTAATGATAGCCAGCTGCTTTCCGTTGGCTTTGATAAACGCATGACCTTGGCCCGGCGTCCCCTCAGGGAAGTTGGCCGGACGCACCATTCGCGGCTCTTCGTCGATCCATTCGAAAATATCTTTATTGTCCCAAGTATGATTGCCCATCGTAATGCCGTGAACGCCCCATTCGAAAAATTCGCGGGCAATCGCAGCCGTAATGCCTCTGCCTGCAGCAGCGTTCTCGCCGTTCACGATAATGATATGCGGACTGTATTTGCTTTTGAGCGCAGGCAGCACCTGCTTCAATGCTTTTCGTCCTACGCTTCCTACGATGTCGCCAATAAATAATACGTTCACTCTGCCACTCCTTTAGTATGCAAAAAAAGTGGCTGACAAGCAGCCACTTTTCGTTCTTGAATTCTAAGAGTTTATAAGTTTTTTCTCATAAACATGGCTTAGAATTCACCGGATTGAAACGCGCTTTCCCGCCTAATCGGGGATAGCCGTTTCACCTTGCCATTTCGCATGTGATCTACTTCGCATATTCAACTGCACGGGTCTCACGAATAACCGTAACTTTAATATGTCCCGGATAATCGAGTTCACTCTCGATTTTCTTCGTAATGTCTCGCGCAAGCCGGAATGCTTCCGTATCGTCAATCTTTTCAGGCTGAACCATAACGCGTACTTCGCGTCCTGCTTGGATCGCGTAAGACTTCTCGACGCCGTCGAACGACTCCGAGATATCTTCCAGCTTCTCCAGACGTTTAATGTACGTTTCAAGCGTCTCGCGGCGTGCGCCCGGACGCGCGGCAGACAAGGCGTCCGCTGCGCCGACAAGCATCGCGATAACGGAAGTCGCCTCCACGTCGCCGTGGTGGGAAGCGATACTGTTGATAACAACAGGATGCTCCTTGTACTTCTTCGCCAGCTCTACGCCGATCTCGACATGGGAGCCCTCAACCTCGTGGTCAAGCGCTTTGCCGATATCGTGCAAAAGACCTGCGCGCTTAGCAAGCGTAATATCCTCGCCAAGCTCTGCAGCCATAAGCCCAGTCAGATAAGCAACCTCCATCGAGTGCTTCAATACGTTCTGACCATAGCTTGTCCGATACTTGAGACGTCCCAGAATTTTAATCAAATCAGGGTGCAAACCATGAACCCCAACTTCAAAAGTAGCCTGCTCACCGTATTCACGGATACGCTCGTCCACTTCCTTACGGGACTTCTCGACCATCTCTTCGATTCGAGCCGGATGAATACGTCCATCCGCAACAAGCTTCTCAAGGGAAGTTCGGGCAATTTCGCGTCTAATCGGGTCAAAGCCTGACAGGATGACCGCTTCCGGTGTATCGTCGATAATCAGATCGATACCGGTCAATGTTTCGAGTGCACGGATATTACGGCCCTCACGCCCGATAATGCGGCCTTTCATCTCTTCGTTAGGCAGGGTAACAACGGATACCGTTGTCTCTGCAACGTGATCTGCCGCACAACGTTGGATAGCGAGCGAAATAATATCGCGTGCCTTCTTATCGGCTTCTTCTTTCGCTTGCTGCTCGATCTCCTTGATCATCTGTGCCGTTTCGTGACGCACTTCCTGCTCCACATTCGACAAAATAATCGATTTCGCATCCTCCATCGTTAAGCTGGAGATACGCTCCAATTCACTTAGCTGCTGCTTGTAAATGGATTCAATTTGTTCTTGTGTTTCATCGATCCGTTTCTCTTTGTTGGCCACTAACTCTTCTTTGCGTTCAAGCGCTTCTATCTTTTTATCCAGCGACTCCTCTTTCTGGAGCAAGCGTCTTTCTTGACGCAAGGACTCGTTACGCCGCTCACGGATGTCTTTTTCAGCCTCCGTACGGAGTTTGTGGATTTCATCTTTTGCTTCGAGCACCGTTTCTTTCTTCTGGGCTTCTGCTTCCTTCTTCGCATTCTCTACGATTTGAATAGCAGCTTGCTCAGCGCTGGAAATTTTGGCCTCGGCAATCGACTTGCGAATAAAATAACCAATCCCAAAGAAAATAACGCCAACAACGAGACAGATCAACACCGTCCAAATAGGGTCCATCTTGTTCACCTCCTCGTTGCATTCACCAAGGCAAGCTTGGGATGATATTAGGTTTTTAGCCGGTTTCCATACCGATTGATTCTCTAACTTATTGACGAAAATAATCGTTTCAAATCAACTTTTGGAAGGAAAATTGATTTGATATAAAAGGAATACAATTTTATTTTATCTTTTGGCAAAATCAATTGTCAAGCAAAAGCCCTTCATCCTCATCCGCCTGCTCGATTTCCGCTTCATCTATAGCCGCTTTTGCCGCTTGTTTAACGACATCCGACGGAAAGCCCCGGCGCATTAAAAAGGCCATCAGCTTCTGGCGCTTCTCTCTATTCTCTCCTTTGAGAGAACGCCATTTCTTCTTGGCCGCAAGCACGGCGGATGAAAGTTCGTCTTCCTTGTCGATCGCATCAAGCGCGTCGGAAGCGGCCTGCTTCGATACTCCGCGCTGCTGCAGCTCTTGCTTGATCCAGCGGCGTCCCTTCTGACTGTATCGGATACGCTGCATGGCGAATTGCCTCGCATACTCTCCATCATCAACAATATGTTCGGATTCTAAACGTTCAAGAGCATAAGCAATTGGCTCAGGCTCAAATTCCTTGCGCTGCAAATATTGCTCAATCTGTTTGCGGGTTCTTGCTTTCATCCCTAGATAGGTGATGGCAAGAGCGTAAGCACGGTACCTTTCGTCCTCAACGGCGATCTCCGCAATAGCTTCGCTTGTCAGCTCCTTCCCTTTTAACAGCCGGTATTTAATAAGAAGATCCTCATGTACAGATAACAAAGGCTCTTCCAAGCCGTTTGCATAGATATGGTATCGTTTGCGATCCTTGCGGTCTTGTTCTACCGCAGAAATCTCGATTAGCATACTGGCTACACCCCGTTCATTACAAAGAAGCAGCGCCGCCCTCGAAAGGACGGCGCTGCTTCTTCCTTATTTACTACTTTCGCAGCTTGAATATGGCTGCTGCGAAAGTTCAGTTATTAATCGTCAAGTTCCGACTCGTCAAAGTCATCGTCATCATCCTGCGAGAAGTTAGCAGGCTGCGCGGAAGCGGACAAGTTGCTTTGCTCCCGGATCTGTCTCTCGATAACGGCAGCCACCTCCGGATGATCCTTCAGGAACTGCTTGGCATTTTCACGGCCTTGACCAAGACGGTCGCCATTGTAGGAGAACCAAGCTCCGCTCTTCTGAACGATATCCATCTCTACACCAATATCTACGAGGCTGCCTTCTCTCGAAATGCCTTCGCCGTACATGATATCAATCTCCGCTTGCTTGAACGGAGGAGCTACCTTGTTCTTCACGACTTTAATCCGCGTACGGTTACCAACCATGTCGTTGCCTTGCTTGATCGTTTCAATACGGCGTACTTCCAGACGCACGCTGGAATAGAACTTCAGTGCACGGCCGCCAGGCGTAGTCTCCGGGTTACCGAACATAACGCCGACTTTCTCACGCAATTGGTTAATGAAGATAGCGATTGTCTTCGACTTGCTGATTGCGCCACCCAGTTTACGCAGAGCTTGCGACATCAGACGTGCCTGCAGACCAACGTGGGAATCCCCCATATCGCCTTCAATCTCAGCTTTCGGTACAAGCGCTGCTACCGAGTCGATAACGATAATGTCGACCGCGCCGCTGCGAACAAGCGCTTCTGCGATCTCAAGCGCCTGTTCGCCCGTATCCGGCTGCGACAGCAGCAGCTCATCGATATTTACGCCCAGCTTGCTCGCGTACAATGGATCAAGCGCATGCTCCGCATCGATAAATGCGGCTTGTCCGCCGATCCGTTGTACTTCTGCAATAGCGTGAAGCGCAACGGTTGTTTTACCGGAAGATTCCGGTCCATAGCATTCAATAATACGGCCTCTTGGCATACCGCCGATTCCAAGAGCAATATCTAAAGCAATTGAACCGCTTGGTACGGTTTCAACTTGCATATGTGTGGATTCCCCTAATTTCATGATGGAGCCTTTACCAAATTGCTTCTCAATTTGACGTAAAGCCATCTCCAAAGCAGCACGACGATCCGACAAGCTACTCACATCCTTCGTTATTTATAATTGTATGATACCTTTTTTCTGATCAAATGCCAAGCTTTTTTTCGAACATACATTCGTCTTTTTATTTCCACGCCCTTTCCAGACGCATGGCGAAACGGCTTTTGCCATCTTGGGCAACAATGCGCGATTCGTCCCGAATCTAAAAATGGGCATAAAAAAACCGCAGCAAAGTAATCTTCGCCACGGTTCTTCCGCATGAGACCAATTATAGCGGAAATGGTACAAACAGGCAAGTATTTTTCGCGTTTATCCGACAAATTATTGTTCGCGGAGCTTCAACCACAATTGATATAAGGCCGCCTTTACCGCACGGATGCGGATGATGGCGCGGGTACCGGAGAAATGGCCGGTAAATACGGCTGTCGGTTTGCCTCTCTCGGCGACTGCGTAATAGACAAGCCCAACAGGCTTGCCCTCGGCTTGCGCCGGGCCGGCCACCCCCGTCAGCGACACGCCAAAATCGGAATCCCCGATCTGTCTGACGCGCTCGGCCATCATTGCGGCTGTCGACTCGCTGATCGCTCCCGGTGCACCTTCACCTTCAAGTTGGGCCATCGGGATGCCAAGCAGCTTATGCTTCATCTCGTTCGTATAGGTTACAACGCCGCCCGAATATTCGCCGCTGCTTCCGGGAATGCCGGTGATTAGCTCTGCGAGCAGTCCTCCGCTGATGCTTTCGGCGGTCGAAAGCTTTCTTCTGGATGTCCGAAGCAGCTGCACGACCTGCGCTTCCAGCGTAATCTCGTCCTGCGCATATAAGTAGTCGCCCACCCGCTGCTTAATCGCATCGACGGTTTGATCCAGCTTGGCAGTTGCATCGGTTTCGTTCGCCGCTTTAGTCGATACCCGGATAGCGACCTCGCCTTCCTTCGCATAAGGGGCTATGGTAGGATCCGACTGGGCTTCGATCAGATCCATCAGCTTTGCTTCAAGCGTCGATTCGCCAATTCCGGCAAACATAAGCAGTCTCGAATAGAGCGGCTCTTCCGCCCCGAGAATGGACCGAAGCCATTCCGACGCGGGTCCCTCCATCATCGGCTTCATCTCGCGAGGAGGCCCCGGCAGCAGCAAATAATGCGTCCCGTCTTCCGACAGACCGTTGCCGACGGCAAGACCCGCTTCATTCTCAATCGGAGCGCTTCCGTCAATCATCAACGCCTGTCTCCGGTTGCTCTCCACCATATGAATGCCTCGGGAACTGAACATCTGCTCGATTTTATCCATGGAAGGCTGGTGAAGGGACAGCCCGCGGTTCAGATAGGCCGCGAGAACATCCTTCGTCAGATCATCCTGCGTGGGACCAAGCCCGCCGGTAAATACAAGCAGGTCGGCACGCTGGCGGGCAATCTCGATGGCTTGGCGGATCCGGTTCGGGTTATCGCCGACAACCGTCTGGAAGTAAACATCAATGCCAAGCGATGCAAGCTTTCCGGACAAGAATTGTGCATTCGTATTGACGATTTGACCAAGCAAAAGCTCGGTACCCACTGCGATAATTTCGGCTTTCATACGATTTCCCCCTTCGAATCCTTAGCATTAGGAAGCAAAAGCACCCCTCCGCGATGGGAAAGATGCTTTATTGTTACTTATATGATCCTGATTATTGCACAGGAATCAAATGTTTGTTCTTGAAGAAATAGTCGAATCCGGAATATACCGTAATAATAACGGCAATCCAGCTTACGATTACGTCAAACGGAAAATCGATAAACGTAAACGGGAAGTTATTGAGCAGAAGCGAAATGATCATCGTAATTTGTACGGCCGTTTTCCATTTGCCCCATTTGCTAGCCGCCATTACGCTGCCTTCCAGCAAAGCAATCTGACGAAGACCCGTAACCGCGAATTCGCGGCTGATAATAATGATGGCCATCCATGCCGCCAGCTTATCCATTTGGACAAGCGAGATCAGAACAGCCGCCACGAGCAGCTTGTCCGCCAGCGGATCGAGAAGCTTGCCCAGGTTGGTTACGATCTTGTTCTTTCTTGCGATATAGCCGTCCAGCCCGTCTGTGCTTGCTGCTACAATAAAGATAATAGCCGCTATAATCTGATTGTATGTAATGGAATAGTCATCGCCGAACGCAAGAGGCTTAATATCAATATTGACGAGCAAAAATACCATAATAATCGGTACTAAAATAATTCTCGCCAGCGTAATCCTATTTGCCAGGTTCATTCGTTCACACCCCCGGACCGTCTAGCCGTTTTCCTGCATTGATGCATGATTGCTTGTACTGTCATTTGTATGTCCCCCGGATCGTTTCCAAAACTATCTAACCAAGTATAATACATGCCATTTCCTATGTCAAAATGTCGGACTTCATAGAGCGAAAGCCCTTCTTCTGCCGGAATGGATAAGGCAGCGAAGGGCCGGAAAAGGCTTATTAACGGTAATTCGTAAACTGCAATTCGACGGACAAATCCGCCCCGCGGAGCAGAGCGATAACCGCTTGCAGATCGTCGCGGCTTTTACCCGTTACGCGTATTTGATCGCCTTGAATCTGGCTTTTCACCTTAATCTTCGAATCGCGGATCAGAATATTAATTTTTTTGGCATTGTCTTGATCAATCCCCGATTTTAGCTTAATGCGCTGACGGACGGTGTTCGCCGAAGCCGATTCAACCTTGCCGTATTCCAGGTTTTTAACCGGTACGCCGCGCTTGACCATTTTCGATTTCAAAATGTCAAGAACGCTTTCCAGCTTGAAGTCATCGTCGGAAACCACAACAAGCTCTTCTTTCTCCAGCTTGATGCTGCTCTTGCTGCCTTTGAAATCGAAACGTGTTTCAATCTCCCGCTCCGCTTGCTGAATCGCGTTGTTCAGCTCTTGCATATCCAGCTTCGAAACAATGTCAAATGAACTTTCAGAACTCATCGTTTTACAACTCTCCCTTTATATCTATTCCGTTCTCTACTGATTCTCCGTGCCTGTCGTGTCCCCTGGCGTGGATGAAATATCCGGATTCGTTCCATCCGTTCCGCCAGCGCCCACCACAGGATTCAGCTGGATTTTCTTCGAGCCTGCACGGTCGCCGTCGTTAATCTGAACGCCGTCGACGCTAATTGAGCTCAGGTCGGCACGCCCGACATTAATGTACAGCGGCTGATCCAAATCGTATGTGAAGGCCGAGCCGTCCGGGGCCGTCTCCGAAATAATCGCTTTGCCGGAAGAGCCACCCGAACGCACCTCAGTCCAGCTTGGCCCGCCGGAAATCTTGATCTCCACTTTATGCACCATGCCGGCAGGCGCGACATCATAATGGTCGACCTTGCCCACCTTCGACGAGAACGTGACGGTTGTAGGCGCTTGGCTTGGAGTTGGCGTAGGCGTTGCCGTAGGTGTTGTTGTTGTTCCGCCTCCGTTCGAGGAACTTGGCGATTGGCTAGGCGGAGCCGGCGAAGCCTGATCCGTAATATTCGTATTGTCGATTTCCTTCGGATTATTGGCTTTCTGATTGACGAAATAAACCCAAACCACAACTACGATGAGGATCAGGAATGACCACATCATGATGTTGAAGCCAAGCTTGCTGATCCGTTCCGAGGAACGGGTACGAACCCGCTTTGGCTGTCTCGCGGGAACCGCTTCTACAATTTGATCCGTTACGGAAGCAGGAATCTCATGCTGGTACAGCCGGAGAACTTCATCCGCATCAAGGCCGACGGCATCGCAGTAATTTTTCACAAAAGCGCGTAAATAGAACGTTCCCGGCAGCACGCTATGATCGCCGCTTTCGATCGCTTCCAAATAGCGCTTGCGTATTTTCGTTATCTCCTGAACATCGTCAAGCGTTAATCCGCGTTCTTCCCTTGCTTTACGCAGCAACGCTCCTAAATCTGACATGGTGTCTACTCCTCTCTGCTAGAATTCATTATCCGAATAATTGGCGGTAAATGATTCATATGTAATCTCTTCGTCAGGTGTATTTCGCAGCTCAATAATCATATCAAAATGGCTGTAATCATATTGCGATTCCTTGATAAAGATATCCGGATGCTCAATGACCTTCGTTGAAGGCATCGCCATAATTTCCTGCAGCAGCGAATAGTGCTTCTCGTTGGAACGGATTGTGCTTACGATGCCGTCAATGATAAAGATGTTGTTGTCGTTCATTTCATCCTCGGACAGCTGGCTGCGCACGGTTTGTCTTAGCAATGTGGACGAGACAAAGGTCCAACGCTTGTTCGAGCATACGCTGCCTGCGATAATCGATTCCGTCTTGCCTACGCGCGGCATGCCACGCAAACCAATAACCTGGTTGCCGTCCCGCTTAAACACTTCGCCAAGAAAATCAACCAAAATACCCAGTTCGTCTCTTGTAAAACGGAAGGTTTTGCGGTCATCCGAATCGCGTTCGATGTAACGTCCGTGACGGACGGCCAATATATCAACGATCGTAGGTGTACGAAGCTTGTTAACCGTGATGTTGTCAACCTTCTGAAGCATTTTGCCCAGCAGGACGATTTTTTCTTCGTCATCCGTCTGGAGCAGCATGCCGCGAGTACGGTCCTCTACGCCATTAATCGTCATAATGTTCACTTCAAGCATACCGAGCAGCGACGCAATATCGCCGAGCAGTCCCGGCCGGTTCTTATGTATTTTGTATTCCATGTAGTATTGCTGCTTTGATCCCATTTCACACCGTCCCTTGTTGTCACCAATCCCATTTGATTGACTCGCTTATAAAAATTTATTCTACAATTTTCGTCACATTCCTGCAACCTATTCGCAGACATTGCAGAAAAGCCTCCAAATTGGGAGGCTTTTCTTCAGATGCGGGCAATTAAGTTTGTTCGACCAGCTTAACCATCAGACCGGCTACCGTTTTGCGCTCATTCTCGTCGCCCGCATCCCATAGCTGCTTCAGAACACGCTGCTGCTCATTTTTAGGGTCAACCTTCTCGTCGAGGAAGGAACCGATCTCGTAAGCCAAATTTTTAATCGTCTCTTCAGACATTCCGTTGTTTCTGGCTTGCGCAACGCGGTCCGACAAAAACTCTTTCCAATTGTCGAAATTGGAAATAACGTTAGACATTTTATTTCGCCTCCTGAATAAGTACATTTTTGGAAGAGTGTAGCACTCAACAAATATTATTCTGCGTAGAGGCGAAACGAATTATACGGACAACCGCTACGTGTGCCAGCCGCCGTTAGGACTAATAATTTGACCGGTTATGTACGAGGATTCCGGCAGCGACAAGAAATACACGAGCGAAGCGACTTCATCAGGTTGTCCAAAACGGCCAAGCGGAATTTCCTGTTCGAGCGCTGCCTTCTCCTCATCGTTAAATCCGCTCATCATCATCGTATCGACAGCTCCGGGTGCGACCGCATTGACAGTCACTCCGGATGGAGCAAGTTCCTTGGCCAAGGCCTTCGTGAAGGCGTTCATGCCGCCTTTGGTTGTAGAGTACAGCACTTCGCAGGAGGCCCCTGACATTCCCCAAATCGACGATACGTTAATAATTCGGCCGAAACGGTTCGATATCATACTCGGCATAAAAAGCTGACTGCACAAAAACATGCCCTTCAGGTTGACGGCCATTACATCATCCCATTCCTGCTCCGTCACATCCATTAGCATGCCGTAATGGGAAATTCCCCCGTTATTAACTAGGATATCGGGCAGCATGTCGTGAGCCTCAAGCTTCTCCTTCATCCTAATGAGCTGCTCCTTCGAACGAAGATCGGCTGATATGGTCATGACATTGGCTCCAAGACGCATGCAAGCTCTGGCGGTTTCGTTCGCCGCCTCATGCGATTCCCGGTAATGAATGACGATGTTAAGTCCCTCCGCGGCAAAGCGCTGCGCGATCGCAGCGCCGATTCCGCGGCTTCCCCCGGTAATTAACACCGTCATCTGTTTAAATGGTTTCATTAAACCGGCTGACCGTCCGGCTTCTCAACGATTGAAATCGCTAGCTGCCGGAAATCGAAATGCTCACGGAGCCTTTCGTTTACTTGCTCCAGCGTGCAATTCTCGTACAGGGACAAGAGATCAAACATGTCGCTGTCGCGGAACCGGTAACGAGTAAATTCGCCGGCAATCGCTTCAGGGGAATTCAGCATCCGCAAATATCCGCCGATTTTTTTCCGCTTCGACCGTTCAAAGGCGGCAGGCTCAATCCCCGTGCTCAGCGCTTCTTCAACAGCCGTACGGATCCGACTCAGCAGTTCATCCGGGTTCGGCGAGTCGCCGCCGATAACCGAGAAAGCATAATCCGTGCTTACATTAAACTCCGTTCCGAAGGAATCGGAGATTAAATTTTGCTCATACAAATCCTGATACAAGGCCGAGCTGGCACCAAACAAGGCGTCAAGCATCAGCTTGGAAGTCACTTCGTGGCTCAGAAGCGCCTCGCCGGTAAGCCCGGTTTTCTTCTCCTTGAACCCAAACATCACTTTCGGAAGCGATACCGGCAACTTTGTTACTTTCCTTGGAACCTTAACGCTCTCGGGTTCATGCTCGAAGAAACGTTTAATTTCGCCTTGCGGTTTGAAGGTCTTGCGGGCTTGGTTGTTGCGCACAAGCTCGAATACTTCCTCCGCCTTTACCCCTCCGACCACAAACAAAAGCATGTTGGACGGATGGTAAAACGTTTCGTAACAGCGGTACAACGTTTCCTTATCGATCTGATAAATCGACTCGACTGTACCGGCAATATCGATATGAATCGGATGGGTGTGATACATGGCGTCAATCAGGCCGAAATAAACGCGCCAATCCGGATTGTCTTTATACATATTGATCTCTTGAGCGATAATCCCTTTTTCCTTATCCACATTCTGATCGGTGAAATAAGGATGTTGAACAAAATCGATCAAGGTTTCGAGGTTGGCGGGAATCTGCTCCGTTGCGGAGAACAGATACACGGTACGGTCGAAGCTGGTGAAAGCATTCGCCGATGCCCCTTGCGAAGCAAAAGTGGCGAAGATATCGCCGGTTGGCTCTTCGAACATTTTATGCTCCAAAAAATGGGCAATCCCGTCCGGCACCCGGACAGGTTCTTGATCGCCTACGGCAAACTTGTTATCGACGGAGCCGTACTTGGTCGCAAAGGTGGCGTATGTCTTCTGAAAGCCTTCCTTCGGCAGGACGATCACTTCGAGGCCGTTATCCAGCACTTCGCGGTATAGCGTTTCCTGAACGCCTTTGTAGTCGAGTGTCTCCATTGCCGTTATGCCTCCTTCTGGTCACGCAAAAAGTAAATCGTATCAAGCTGCGCTAATCCCGCAACGCGGACGATGTCCTCTGCCGTTACCGCTTCAATCTGGTCAAGCAGCTGCTGTGCCGTTCTTTCTTTGCCGGAAAGCACGGCATTAAAGTCATAAGCGATCATCTCATAGGCGGAATCCTGCAGCTCCCGCAAATGATTGGCGATCATCGCTTTCGTCTGATTCATCTCCAGGTCGGAAAGCTTGCCTTGACGCATGCTCTCGAGCTGTTCCTTGATGATGGTGACCGCCTTCTCGTAGTTGGCAATCTCGATGCCCGATTGAATCGTGAGCAAGCCTTTATGCCCATCGAGCCTGGAAGCCGCATAATAAGCAAGGCTTTCTTTCTCGCGGACATTCAGGAACAGCTTGGAATGCGGATAACCGCCCAGAATGCCGTTATACATCAACGAAGCTGCATAGTCATCGTCGCCATAGCCGACATTCGTACGCAGTCCCATATTTAGCTTGCCCTGATTGACATCCATCCGTTCAACGACGGTCTTGACATTGCCAACTTCATGGGCGATTGAAGGCACGGAATAGCTGGCCGGGCTGCCAGCCTCGATACGGAAAGCTTCCTTCGCAAGCGCGGCCACTTCCCCCATTGTTGTATCGCCAACAACATATAAATCAAATGCGGCTTCGCTTAGCCACTGTTTGTATTGACTATATAACGATTCCGGCGTAATGGAGCCTATTTCCTCCAGCTTGCCGAGAGGGTGCAGACGGTAAGGCTCACCGGCGCACATCTCTTCCATGCAGCGTTCCGCCGCGTAACGGATCTTATCATTAACGATGGATTCCAGCCGCTTCGTAAGCGTCTGCTTCTCCGCATCTACGTATTTGCGGCGGAAGACACCGTCTTCCGTCACCGGCTCGGTTACGACCTCGCCAAGGAAACGCAAGGACGAGTTTAACAGCGGCACATCGGACGATACAAAATGATCGTTAATAACATCCATGCGGAATTGAACGATTTGGGAATCGCCTCTTTTATATACATCAAAGCCGAATCCGGCGCCATACAAATCATCCAGCCTCTCGCGGAAAGCTTTCGTCTCGGGCGTGGATACCGTCCCGCGGCGCAATACAAACGGGGCGAGCGCGGTTTTTGTTACAGCGTTTTCAGATAAAGGCAGTCCGGCGAACAGCGATATCGCAAACGTCTTGAACCGTTTGGTTGGCATTACATGCAGCCTGATCCGGCCTATTTGCCCTCTTTCGAATAATGTCACTTCCGTTTGCTCCTTCCGAGTAAAATGGAATATAGTAAATGTATTCCATTTTCATGCTTCCTATACCATTCTAACCGATACGAAATGGAAGAAGCAACCTGCCTGCCCAAGGCAGAAAGGCTGCTTCTTTAAAGGTTACATACAGAAAATATGCTTCCCGATCGTCTTCACTTGCGGCCTGGACCAGATCCATTTGGACGTTGCCGTCTCGGGATTGAAATAGTACGTGCAGCCGCCTGTCGGATCCCATCCGTTGATGGCGTCCTGCACAGCTTTTCTTGCCGTATCGTTTGGTGTCAGCCAGATCTGGCCGTCAGCCACCGCCGTAAACGCAAGAGGCTGGAAAATGACGCCCGAAATGGTATTCGGGAAGCTAGGCGATTTCAAGCGGTTCAAAATAACTGCAGCTACCGCTACCTGTCCTTCATACGGTTCACCGCGAGATTCCCCGTATACCGCATTAGCCATAATCTTCAAATCGCTCTCCGAAAGTCCAAGGTTATTGGACTTCGCAGGCGCACCGCCACCCGAAGTACCTGAATTCGAGCCGCTATTGCTGCTTCCGGTACCTCCGGACGAAGTGCCGGTGTCCGCTGCTGTCGGTTTCCAGTTCTTCGTAGCTTCCCACAGCTTAAGTTTGGTTTTTGCCCCAACTACGCCGTCGGATTTCATCCCGAATTTCCACTGAAACCATGTTACCGCATTTTTGGTGCTGGTACCAAAGCTGCCGTCGATCGGACCATCGTAATAGCCCAAATATTTAAGCCTACCCTGCAGCTCGTATACATCCGAACCGGAGGAACCTACCGTTAAAGTAGCATTGCTGAAAGTTGCCTTCGCGTCATCCTGCGAATATCGCTGGAGGGAATGCATTCCGAACAATACCGTTACAATGATGGTAGTCACGACAATTAATCGATTTTTCATGTAGGATTCTGCCTTTCTCTTGCAAGTTAGTCCGCGATTAGCTGCGTTACCTAACTCTAGTATGAGAAGGGAATCCTGCTTCTATTCATCATTGCGGATTGCTTAAGGCTGAGGCGGATCAGGAAGGAATGCGGCTGGCCTGGTATTGCTCCAGCGACATCAAGACCTCCCTCGGTTTGCTGCCTTCATAAGGACCCACAATGCCCCGCGCTTCCATCTGGTCCACCAGCCTTGCCGCGCGGGTATAACCAACCCGCATCCTCCGCTGAAGCAAAGATACGGATGCTTGCTTGGCCTCAAGAACTATTTGCACGGCTTGATCGTAAAGCTCGTCCAGAACTTCATCGGGATCTGCCGAATCTTCCTCTACTTCAGGTACCAGATCCTCCTTGTATTCCGCTTCGGCCTGGCCTCTCGCGTAATCGACAAGCGCCTCGACCTCTTGATCGGACAAGAAAGCTCCCTGTACGCGTATCGGCTTCGACATGCCGACGGGCAAATACAGCATATCCCCCCTGCCCAGCAGCTTCTCAGCGCCAACCATATCCAGAATGGTACGGGAGTCTACCTGCGAAGATACGCCAAAGGCAATCCTGGACGGAATATTCGCTTTGATAACCCCTGTAATAACGTCTACCGACGGACGCTGCGTGGCGATAATAAGATGGATACCCGCGGCACGCGCCATTTGGGCAAGCCTTGCAATGGAATCCTCAACGTCGTTCGAGGCAACCATCATCAAATCCGCAAGCTCGTCGACTATAACGACGATGTAAGGAAGGACGGCTTTTGGATTCTCGGCCATTAAAGCGTTATAGCCTTCAATATTGCGCGTACTCGATTTGGAGAACAGCTCATAGCGCTTCTCCATCTCCACAACAATCTTTTTCAAGGCAAGCGCCGCACGTCTCGGGTCGGTTACAACCGGCGCAAGCAAATGCGGAATGCCGTTATATACATTTAATTCGACCATCTTAGGATCGACCATCAGAAACTTTACTTCATCCGGAGCAGCCTTGTACAAAATACTTGTAATGATGCCGTTAATACATACCGATTTGCCTGAACCCGTAGCTCCGGCTACGAGAAGATGGGGCATTCTTGCCAGGTTGCCGATAATCGGTTGACCTGAAATATCCCGGCCAAAAGCGATCGACAGCTTGGAAGGAGCATTCTGGAAGGTGGCGGTTTCCATGACTTCGCGCATGGTCACCATCGATACCTCCATATTCGGAACTTCGATACCGATGGCTGATTTGCCCGGAATGGGCGCTTCCATACGAATATCCTTTGCTGCTAACGCCAAGGCGATATCGTCTGTCAGGCTTACAATCCGGCTTACCTTCACGCCTGACGCCGGCTGAACCTCATAACGCGTCACCGCAGGGCCGCGTACCACGTCAAGCACTTTAGCCTTAACGCCAAAGCTTTCTAACGTGGCTTCCAGCTTGCGCTTCGAATCCATGGCATCCGCACTGTCGCCGCCTCTTGCCATCAGGCTTGGCTTGGCAAGCAGGGAGAAAGGCGGCAGCAAGTATGGCTTCTTAACCGGTGCATCCGACGCCGGCTGATGGATCCCCGTCGTTGCGGATTTATCCGTTTCGGCAATATCACCATGAATATCCTGATCGTCGATTGCTTCTTTCTCGAGAGATGGTTCGGAATCGGTTTCGTCTTGCTCGTAATCGTCCGGGTATCGCGCTGAATCTGCTCCAACAGCCGCAGGTGCAGAGTAGTCCTCTGGTTCTTCCTCACCGTATGTATCTGCACGCGGAACGATTCTTGTAATAACTGCCGGCTCCCCTTCTTCCTCTTCCTCAAACTCGTTATATGGAGGATATACGGAATCGGTGGAAGAAGCATTGCCGCGTTCAGGCTGCTTCTCCTCCCAAGGAGGAAGCTCGTCCTCCTGCTGGTTATGTCCGGTATCGGCACTAATTTCGCCGTTTCGGTCCCACTGCTCGTCGTCATCCCAAGCTTGGGCGTTCGCCCAATGCGGCTTCGCGCCGTTCTCATGTCCTCCGTTGTAATGCTCTTCGTTCATGGACCAATCGTCGTGGGCACCTTGAGTTTCCTGCTGGTTGTTCTGCTCCTGATGTCTCCAGGAGAAGAACAGGGATTTTTTGCGCCTTGGCGGCAATGCTGCCGCGTAATCATCATCATCGTCATCGTCGTCAATTGCATCGGATTGTACAAAAACAGGCGGTTTGACGGTTTTATTCGATTTGCTTGCGCTCCGAAGCGCCGCACCTTTCGACCATTTGGCGGCCAGCAGCTTAAACAGCCGTATGCTCTTGTCCCGGCCGATACGGGCAAGCTCCACGTAGGATTTGCCCGTAAGCAGCATAATCGCGATGGCGTACATAACGCCTGCAATCAGCTTGGAGCCGAAATAACCAAACAGCGAAAACAGCATCGAATATTCGATGGCGCCGATATAACCTCCGCTTATCGCCCGTTGGCTGATCGGCCTGTCATCCGTTCCGTCGAAGGTCAGCAGCTCGTCCTTCATATCCTGGCCCAGCTGGTGGAGAATCGCTCCTCCCGTCAGGTCGGATGATGAAGGAAGCAGCTTGCGGTCGATTTCGGCTATGCTGCTGGATAACGTAAGAGCCAGCACAAATACAAGCAGGCCTGTCCGACGATTGGTCCAACCGCGCGGCCAAGCCCTTTTGACCATGACAACCAGTCCGACGTAAATGCCGACCAATGCCAATACAAAATAAAACTTGCCCAGGAACAAGCCGAACAGCTTGGACAAGGAGCGTCCAACCGTAGCCTCTCCTGATAAAGCAATTACCGATACCGTAATAAGCAAAATACCGTATACTTCATATTTTAATTGCGTAGTTATCGATTTTTTCTTCCGTCTTTTCTTAGCCAATGATTCGTCACCTCTGCCTAGCATTATACCATATCCAGGCAAAGGTTCCTATTGGACATAAGAACCTTTGTGCGTATTTTTACGAACCGGGAGATTGTCCGAACATGACGACATTACCCGGAGCCAGCTCCGGCTTCAAGTAATCGTTGAGGCTGCAATGAAGCAGGCGCACGATTTTCCCCATTCCCGGGGCCACCGGCTGAACCTGCATAAATACTCCGTTTACCCATACTTCCTGAGAAGGCTCCGGTTCTCCGTGTATGCCGTCGAGGACATTCTCAAGAGGCATAATCGTATAGAGCGTCATTAGTTATACACCCCAGTCTGCGCTGCAGGCTTGCGCTCCGCAATTCGTCGATTGAGCTCCCTAAGCGCGTCGCCAAGCCCGCCTACGGCATCGATCAGCCCATACTTCACGGCATCCGATCCGATAACGGTTGTGCCGATATCTCTTGTCAGTTCTCCGGTCTTAAACATCAGCTCTTTAAATTTCTCCTCCGTAACGTTGGAATGCATGGTCACGAATTTCAAAATACGCTCCTGCATTTTATCCAGGTATTCGAAGGTTTGAGGAACTCCTATAACAAGCCCGTTCAGACGGATGGGATGGATGGTCATCGTTGCCGTCGCCGCGATAAAGGATACATTGCCCGCTACCGCAATCGGAACGCCTATGGAATGCCCGCCGCCAAGCACAAGCGTAACCGTCGGCTTGGATAACGATGAGATCATTTCGGCGATGGCAAGACCCGCCTCCACGTCGCCGCCAACCGTATTTAAGACGATCAGAATGCCTTCGATCTTCGGATTTTGCTCCGCTGCAACAAGCTGTGGAATGAGATGCTCGTATTTCGTTGTTTTATTTTGCGGCGGCAGGACGATATGCCCTTCTACCTGCCCGATAATGGTCATGCAAAAAATGTTCGACTCCGTTGCTGGCGTAGCCGTCTGCCCTAATTGCTGAATCGTCTCCACGATCGAATTCTGCTTCTTCTTTTCGCTCTCTGCCGGATCCGGTTGCTGCGGCTGATCTTCATTCATGTAATTCATTTGTGCTCCCCCTCATTAACGTAAATGCTCGTCATAGTATGAGGTGGAATGGCGAATTTATACGGCAATCGCAAGCAAAAAAGAACGTCCCGTCAGGAGCCTGCCCTCTCCTCGTTAGAACGTTCTTTTTAGAAATGGTTATACTTCCATAATAATCGGAAGAATCATTGGCCTCCGTCTCGTCTGTTCATAAAGGAAACGTCCGAGCGCATCCTTTACGTTCGTTTTGAGCGAAGCCCATTCATTCACTTTGTCATGCATCAGCTTGTTAAGCGTCGAAGTAACGATCTTGGTTGCTTCATCCAGCAAGCCTTCAGACTCCCGCACATAAACAAAGCCGCGTGAAATAATATCCGGTCCGGAAACGATAGTGCCTCCATCCTGCTTGCTCAAGGTTACCACCACGACAAGAATGCCATCCTGGGACAGCAGCTTGCGGTCGCGCAGTACAATATTTCCGACATCTCCCACGCCAAGCCCGTCGATCATTATATTGCCGGCTTGCACCTTGGAGCCTTTGCGGGCCTGACCGCCTTGAAACTCAACGGTGTCCCCGTTTTCGATGACGAAAATATGACTCCGGTCCATACCTACGGCTTCGCCAAGCTGGGCATGCTGCCTTAGCATCCGGTACTCCCCGTGGATGGGTATAAAATATTTCGGTTTGATTAGGTTAAGCATCAGCTTTAATTCTTCCTGGCTTCCGTGACCCGATACATGTACTCCCGAGATGGAACCGGGGCCGTAAATGACGTGGGCGCCCAAACGGAACAGCTCATCTACCGTTCTGCCCACATAACGCTCGTTGCCCGGTATTGGCGTAGCGGCAATGATAACGGTGTCTCCCGGCAAAATATCAACCTTGCGGTGAGTCGACCGCGCCATTCTCGTCAAAGCCGACATCGGCTCGCCTTGGCTGCCCGTGCACAGGATTACCACACGGTCCGCTGCGAGCTTGTTCACTTCCTCGGGCTCAATAATCATACCTTCCGGAATGTGCAGATAACCCAACTCCGATGCAATGGTAACGACGTTAACCATGCTGCGCCCGACAACGGCCACGCATCGATTAGTTGCAATTGCCGCGTTAATGACCTGTTGGATGCGATGCACGTTAGAAGCAAAGGTCGCGACAACGACACGTTGAGAGGATTTATGAAAAATATCTTCAAGCTCTTCCCCGACGTTTTTCTCGGATGGCGTAAAGCCTGGCCTTTCTGCATTGGTACTGTCCGACAATAGGGCAAGCACGCCTTTTTTTCCGATCTCCGCCATCCGCTGCAAATCCGCGTATTGGTCATTGACCGGCGTATAGTCAAATTTGAAATCACCGGTATGAACGATGGTGCCTTCCGGAGTGTCAAGCGCAACGCCTATAGAGTCGGGTATACTGTGATTCGTCTTGAAAAAGCTTGCCAGGATCGTCCCAAGCTGTACCTCGGAATCCGCATCGATCACGATCCGCTTGGTCTCGCCTAGAAGACCTGCTTCCTTCAGTTTCCCTTCAATCAAGCCTAATGTCAGCTTGGTTCCATACACGGGTACATTTAGCTGCTTCAGTACATAGGGCAAAGCGCCGATATGGTCTTCATGACCGTGCGTGATGAGAATGGCCCTGACCTTATCCCGATTTTCCGTCAAATAGGAAATATCAGGAATAACAATATCAATCCCCAGCATATCTTCTTCGGGGAACTTAAGTCCCGCATCCACGACGACAATATCGTTCGAATACTGAACAACATACATATTCTTGCCAATTTCGCCAACTCCGCCAAGAGCAAATACGAGCAGCTTATCCTGATTTTTTTTCGACAAGCGCTTACCTCCTTCGAATGAAACCATTCTCCGTTCCAGCCAATTGTATGAATTTTCCGTCCGTTTCACTTGACCTCATTATACATGATGAAAAAGAAGGAAAACAAGGTGAAACAATCGTCCGCTTGTATCCCGCTTAAACGCAAACAAGCAGGCGGGAGATTGCTCTCCGCCTGCTTGTTGGGGTCGTACTAAAGATCTTATTAAATCAGCTTGCTAATAAAAGCCGCCTCGGCTTCGCTAGCCGCAACTAGAGGGAGTCTTACGCCGCCCACCGGCATACCGCGCAGGCCAAGAGCGTATTTCACGGCAACCGGATTCGGAACCGGATGAGGACATTCGAAGAGGCCTTTGAACACCGGATAGCATTCCGCATGCAGCTTGGCTGCCTGCTTCACATCGCCGCCCAGATACGATTCGATCAGCTGCTTCATCTTTGCGCCAATAATGTGACTGGCCACACTTACAATTCCGTAACCGCCGATCGCAAGAGTCGGCAGCGTTGCGCTGTCATCGCCGCTGTATACCCGGAAGCTGTCCGGAGCTGCAGCAATAATCTGCGACAATTGATCGGAGGAAGCACAATCTTTGGTTGCTACCACATTATCCAGTTCTGCTAGGCGCAGCGTGGTTTCTACGGAAATATTGATACCTGTACGCCCTGGAACGTTGTAGAGCACGACAGGTAATTTGGTAGATTCAGCGATTGCTTTGAAGTGTTGATACAAACCTTCTTGATTCGGCTTATTGTAGTACGACGCAACCAGAAGCACTCCGTCTACACCGGCATCTTCCGCAACCTTGGTCAGATGAATCGAATGCGCCGTATTGTTGCTTCCCGTACCGGCAATAATTTTGCAGCGGCCGGCGGCACGTTCCACGGCATAACGGAACAATTCCGCCTTCTCCTCTTCCGTCAAAGTCGGAGATTCCCCCGTTGTGCCTGATACAACAAGCGTATCGCTTTGCTGTTCTTCAATCAAATAGTCGATCAAACGACCGGTCGTGTCCCAGTCAATTTGACCGTTCTCATCAAAAGGCGTGACCATTGCAGTAATTAATCTACCAAAATCCATTGTTATGACCTCCTGAAAAGTACTTCACTTCGAAAGCGTATCGTGAAACTATATATGAAGTTCAAACTTCGCGTGAAGCGACCTAACGGCCTTCACCATATCCTCAGCCTTGACCAGTACCCAAATCGTTGTATTGGAGTCGGCGGATTGCATGATTGTAATACCTTCCTCGGTTAAAGCTTCCACGATGCGGGCCATTACGCCCGGCACGCCGTTCATCCCGCCCCCAATGACGGATACTTTGGCGCACCCTCGAACGGCCAGCGGATCATATCCGCATTCTTGAAGAACCGAAACTGCCCGATCAGCGTCCTGGTCGAATACGGTATACACCGCTCCGCTTGGCGTTACGTTAATAAAATCAACGCTGATATGATGCTTCGCCATCGTCTGGAACACTTGAAGCTGTACATCGCTTCTGCCTTCGATTGCTTTTACCGTGATCTGCGTTACTCCCGATACATGCGCAATCCCCGTAGCCTGACGGTCAGTTACCGGGGTAAATGCCGCATCGGAGACGAGAGTACCCTCCTCCATGGAGAAGGTCGATCTTACCCGTACCGGAATTCTTGCCTGCTGCGCAATCTCCACTGCGCGAGGATGAATGACTTTGGCGCCTTGACGCGCCATATTGCAGATCTCTGCATAGCTGACAACCTGGAGAGGCTTGGCATTTTCCACTATCCGCGGATCTGCGGTCAAGATCCCGTTTACATCCGTATAGATATCAACCATTTCCGCACGAAGCGCCGCGCCTAAAGCGGTAGCCGATGTATCGCTCCCGCCCCGGCCTAGAGTCGTCATATCGCCGCTTTCCGTACTTCCTTGAAAACCGGTTACAATTACGACCTTCTCATCCCGTAAATGCTGCAAAATCTTCTCGGGACGCAGCTCTTTAATCCGGGCGTGGCCATATTGATCATCTGTAATAATTCCTGCTTGGCCGCCGTTTAATACGACGGATGGTATACCTTCAGAGCAAAGCAAGCTGCATAACGCCGCGGCCGAAATAATCTCTCCGCAGCCCAGCAGCATATCCCGCTCCCGCGCCGGCAGCTTATCGCCGTTGTTTCGGATGAGCTGGAGCAAAGTATCCGTAGCGTACGGATCCCCCGAGCGCCCCATTGCCGAAACAACGACTACTACGCTGTATCCATTTGCGAGCTCTCTTGCAATATGTTGAAGACAATAGCTTCTAGCATGATCGGTCGAAAGTGAAGTGCCCCCGAACTTTTGTACCAGGATGCGCATTGCTGTCTTTCCTCCGTAACCGATACAAAGATGTCTGAACGGATAAGCCTAAGGCAGACATCTTCCCGATCGTTGTTGTTGTTGCACTAGTCGAACAATTCGGATGAACAAATGAAGGCAAAACAAGCGGCGTATTCGAATCCAAGGTTGCCGGCTGAATCGCCAGCGTCCCGAATACGTCGCCGCCTGCTTGTAATAGATGATACACCTATAAGAGCATTTTAATAGTTAAACCGCTCAATCAGTAACGGCTGCAGCTGTTTTCCCTGCAAGGCTGCTTCGCATGCTTCCAACGCCAGATCCATTCTCGCGACAAGCGAGTTTGGCTTTTGTACCGGGTTATCCTGGCCAAACGGCACAAAATAAATATTTTTGGCTACTAACAGCTTTGCAATATTAGCAGCATTCAGCCCGAGGCCGTCATTTGTTGAGATCGCCAGCACCAGAGGCCTTAAGTTGCGCATTTGAGCTTTCGCCGCCATAAGCACGGCACTATCGGTAATCGCATTGGCAAGCCTGCTGGTTGTGCTGCCCGTGCACGGCGCGATCAGAAGCACATCGAACAGCTTCGCCGGCCCAAGCGGTTCAGCCTGCACAATCGTCGAAATAATTTCGTTACCGGTTATCGCCTTCAGCTGCGTCTGCCATTCCTCAGACGATCCGAATCGCGTGTCTGTTGTCATAATGGATTGCGATACGATTGGCACCACATTAGCGCCAGCATCTACAAACCGTTTAATTTGAGGCATAATTTCAGCCAATGTACAGTGCGAGCCAGACAGCGCATACCCGACTGTTTTCCCTGTCCAATCCATTACCCATTCCCCCGCTTTATCGAATCGTCCGTAATCAACTGAGTCAAGCAATCCGCTATGATTCGTCCAGCTGTTTTGGGTGCGACGATACCGGGCAGTCCGGGCGCGAGCAACGCTTTAATGCCTCTCTTCTCGGCAAAGCGGAAATCAGTTCCGCCAGGCTTCGTGGCAAGGTCAATAATAACGGTTCGCGAGGGCAAATTTGCTATAATTTGCGCTGTGACTATCATAGTCGGAATTGTATTAAAAAGCAAGTCAATATTACCCGTATTTTGGAGGAGTTGACTTGTGTAAAACGGCGTAAAACCCATCTCGGCCGCCCTTGCAAAATGCTCGCTCCGCCTTACTCCTATCAGTACTTTCGCACCTAAGCTCTGCAAGGTCCGGGCCATGGTAAACCCGGTCCTGCCAAATCCCAATACCATGCTTGTTGATCCATGTATCGTAATATCCGTATTCTGAATGGCCATCATGATGGCCCCTTCTGCCGTCGGAATGGAGTTGTAGATCGCAACATCATCCCGGTCAAACAGCTCGACAAGACCAATCTGATGCTTCTCGCAAAGCTCCCTCAAATAGGGCTTTGCCATCCCGGCATATACCTTGCTATGCTTAGGCAGCCTAGCGATATGTCGATCCTCCAACTGCATCTGGCGGTCACTGAATACAGCATGAATAAAGCCGTTATCGTCCGTGCCTACTGCAGGCAGCAGCAGTGCATCAACATCGTCAAACAAGCTTTCGTCAAATTCGGCTTGCACTGCGCCGTCCAAGGATGAATGCAGTCCGTCAAAGCCGGATACCGTAACCGTTGCATCCAGCTCGGTTAACTTGCGAATAACTTCCAGTTGTCTCGCATCGCCTCCTAGCAGCAGTATTTGAACGCCTGTTAGCATGTAGGCTTCACTCCTTTCTGCGCACTAGTTATAGACCATCTTATGCCCTGCGCCCAGAATGGTGAAAGCCAATATTTCGGAACGCAAAAAAGCACCAAAACCAGGTTAACCTGGTTTTGGTGCTAAGATGGTTCTATTGAGTGCAGACCGGATATTTTTGGTTTCCAATTGTGCTTGAAGGCGGCTTGGGTAAGGGGTATCTCCTGCAGGAATGTTAATGTTCGCCTTTGTCTAATCATTGCGTCATCTAAAATATCAATCAAACAATGATTAGACAACAGCGGCCGTAAGGAGATACCCCGTCCCATTATGCCCCTCAAGCATTGTTAAACCAACTTACACGCCGGTATGCCCGAAGCCGCCTGCTCCGCGGACAGTGTCCGGGAGTTCGCTCGCCTCGGCGATCGTAATCTCCGGAAGCTGCTGGATGACCATTTGGGCAATGCGCTCTCCTCGGTTAATCGTGAACGGCTCTTGGCCTAGGTTAATGAGCAAGACCTTAACTTCTCCGCGGTAATCGGCATCAATGGTACCCGGCGAGTTCAGGCAAGTAATGCCGTGCTTGAATGCCAGCCCGCTTCTTGGTCGAACTTGGGCTTCGACTTGCGGCGGCATTGCCATGGCAAATCCTGTCGGGATCAGCTTGCGATCCCCCGGTGCCAGCACGACAGGCTCGGTTACTGCGGCCTGAAGGTCAAAGCCTGCAGCCCATTCTGACATTTTGCCAGGCAACGCGATGTCTTCATTGCCCGGCAGCCGTTTAAATAGAATTTGAAACAAAACGATCCCTCCCGATCTGTGCTGCAGCCTTATCGTTTGTTCCAACCATGGCAACGGCAAACGGTACGGACAACATCCGCTCCGTTACTTCTCGTACATCCTTCATCGTGACATTATCGATGCGTTGCAGCATTTCGTCTAACGTAAAATGTCTTCCGATCATCAACTCGTTCTTGCCAAGACGGTTCATCCGGCTGCTTGTGCTTTCAAGACTCAAGATCAGGCTGCCTTTCAGCTGCTCTTTCCCGCGGTGCAACTCTTCGTCACTCAGACCTTTAACCGCAAGCTCTTCCATCTGCTCCAGCGTTAGATCAAGCACTTCTTTCGTCTGCTTCGGCGCGGTTCCGGCATACACAGTAAACAAACCGCTGTCCGCATAAGACGTATGATACGAGTAAACCGAGTAGGCCAAGCCCCGTTTTTCGCGGATCTCCTGGAACAGCCGCGAGCTCATTCCGCCCCCAAGCGCATTGTTCAGCAAGATCATGGCATACAGCTGCGGGTCTGAATTGGAACAACCAGGGAATGTGAGGCAGAGATGGTTCTGCTCGGTCTTTTTCTTGAAGTAGACATAATCGCCGCGGAACGTTGGAGCCGTTACGATACCATCCTTCCCATTATTCTGAAAGCGGCCGAAATATTGCTCAAGGAGTGCCAGAAGCTTGGTTTCCTCCACGTTGCCGGCCACGCTGATTACCGTATTTTCAATCGTATATGTATCATTCATATATCCGCGCAGCGAATCGGAGTTCATGGCTGCAAGCCGTTCTTCCAGACCAAGAATGGAATACGCAAGCGGATGATCTCCGTAGGCTGCACGGGAAGCTTCATCATGCACCTTGTCGTCCGGCGTATCCTCGTACATCGAGATTTCTTCCAGAATCACGTTTTTTTCTTTCGCCAGTTCCTCCGAATCCAGCTTCGAATCGAAGAACATATCCGAAAGGGCGTCTACCGCGAGCGGCAGATGCTCATCCAGCACCTTTGCAAAATAGCAGGTATATTCCTTGGACGTAAAAGCATTCACGTTGCCGCCAATTCCGTCAAACAGATCGGCAATGTCTTTTGCCGTGCGGCCGTTAGTGCCCTTGAACAGCATATGCTCGACAAAATGGGAGATCCCGTTGTTCTCCGGCGTTTCATTCCGTGAACCCGTCTTTACCCAAATGCCGAAGGATACCGACCGAAATGTCGGCAAATATTCCACGACGACGCGGAGGCCATTGCTGAGCGTGTATTTATTCACTTCGTATCCTCCTAAAATGAATTGCCACACAAAGGGTTGATTATTAACCGTTTGTGGTGATTCATGCTTCGTAAGCATGAGCTGAAGATGAATGATTTCACTATAACAAATTTAGGGAGACTGCTCAACCGCAGAAGGAAGTCGGTTTGACGACAGCGTCTCGCTAACCGTGCCAAGCGCATAACCCTGGCGCTTTGCTTCGCGTATCATACCGGTAAGCGCATCCCTCGACGACGAGGTCGGGTGCATGAGAATCAGGGCGCCAGGCTCGAGCTTGGAGGAAATTTTCCGGATGATCCAATCCGGCGACGGCTTCTGCCAATCCACCGTATCAAGCGTCCACAACACCGTCATTAAACCTTGTTCGCTGGCAACCTGAACCGTAGTCTGGTTGTACGAGCCGGAAGGCGGAGCGAACCATTTGTTCTGTGCGCCAAGCGTACCCTTAATCAAATCCTCGGTACGGGAAATTTGCGTGTACTGGGATTGTCTATTTAGGGTTTTCATATCGGGGTGCGAATACGCATGATTTGAAATTTCATGGCCCCGTTCTTGAATCTGCTTCGCAACATCCGGATATTTCTTCAACCAAGAGCCATCCAGGAAAAAGGTTGCCTTCACCTTTTCTTTGTCGAATGTGTCCAGTATAGCCGGTAGATACTCGTTCCCCCATGCGACATTAACCATAATGGCAATCATCTTCTTGTTCGGATTGCCCTTATAAATCGGCCATGGCCCCAGATCCTTCAAGGAAATTTTCGGAGGAATCTCTTTGTATACAAACTGAATCGGCGACGTTTTACCGCTTGCAAGCGTTTGTTGATAGGTTTTCTCGACATCCACTTCCAGACCATTATACCCGGGAATCGCTTTCCATACCCGATCGATCCGAGCGTCAACGGGTTCAACATAGCGTTGTCGTGCCTCCGCTTCTATTGTTTCCCGCAGCTTGGCCTTTTCCTCATCGGAGATGGCCGATTCCGCCCCCGTAACAACCGCTTCCTTCCCTTTTACTGCCTGAATATAATCCATGACGCCTCCGGCATTCAGACGGATAAAGACAAATAGTACGATAAAGGAAGCACAAAGCCCAATGATTTTATTCCGCATACGCATCATTCCAGCTCCTACTTATCGATATAGGCCACGTATTATGGCGAATGCAGGCATAGCTTATCCATACGCCTGCGCTTGTCTAATAGGTATGTGGAGCTGGACGAGATTATGTCACAGAGATTTAGATGAAGACAGTCACGGATCCGTCTCTAACAAAACAAAAAGAGACAGATCGAATCTGGCTCTTTGCTTTAACAGATATGGAAGCGCAGTAGGTTTACTGCGCTGGAACTTGTGGAGTCAGAACAGCTTTGCGGGACAGATTAATACGACCCTGCTGATCGATTTCCGTAACTTTTACCGTAATCTGATCGCCAATCGCAACGACGTCTTCTACCTTCGCTACGCGCTCGGTCGAAAGCTGCGAAATGTGAACGAGACCGTCTTTGTTCGGAAGAATTTCAACAAACGCGCCGAATTTCTCGATCCGTTTTACGGTTCCGAGGTAGACCTCGCCAACAACGACTTCTTTTACGATACCCTCGATAATCGCCTTCGCGCGTTGGTTCATCTCTTCGTTCGAGGAAGCGATGTAGACCATTCCATCCTGCTCGATATCGATCTTTACGCCGGTTTCTTCAATAATTTTATTGATGATTTTACCGCCGGAGCCGATAACGTCACGGATCTTATCGGGGTTAATGCGGAGAGTCAGAATCTTAGGTGCGTATTTCGATAGGTTCGAACGCGACTCAGACATAACAGCCGTCATTTTGCCGAGGATGTGCATGCGGCCAATACGCGCTTGTTCCAATGCCTGCGACAAGATCGCACGGTCGATACCGTTGATTTTAATATCCATTTGGATAGCCGTAACGCCTTGCGCGGTACCCGCAACCTTGAAGTCCATATCGCCGAGGTGATCTTCCATGCCTTGGATGTCAGACAAGATGGAGAAATGATCTCCGTCTTTGATCAGACCCATTGCGATACCCGCTACAGGTGCTTTAATAGGTACGCCGGCATCCATCATAGCAAGCGTGCTTGCGCAAATACTTGCCTGCGAAGTCGAACCGTTCGATTCCAGAACTTCGGATACAAGGCGGATGGTGTACGGGAATTCCGCTTCGGAAGGAATAACCTTCGAAAGTGCGCGCTCGCCAAGTGCGCCGTGACCAATTTCGCGGCGGCCAGGAGGACGAAGCGGACGTGCCTCACCTACGCTGAATGGCGGGAAATTGTAATGATGCATGAAGCGTTTGGTCTCTTCCGGACTGATACCGTCCAGGATTTGAACATCGCCAAGCGCACCAAGCGTACAAATGCTAAGCGCTTGAGTTTGTCCACGCGTGAAGAGGCCGGAACCGTGTGTACGAGGCAGCAATGCAACATCGCACTCGATTGGACGAATCTCTTCAAGAGCACGGCCGTCCGGGCGTACTTTGTCATGCGTGATCAAGCGGCGTACTTCTTCTTTTACGATGTCGTACAGCACTTCTTTTACGTCTGCCAGAAGCTCGGGAGTTTCGGCATACACCTCTTCGAAATGAGCAACGGTCTCGCTGTTTGCGGCGTCAATCGCATCTTGGCGTGCATGCTTCTCCGGAATACGGATAGCTGCAACCAGCTTCTCAGAAGCAAAAGCGCGAACGGCAGCGTTAACTTCATCGTTAACCGCATGAAGCTTCACTTCCATTTTCGGTTTGCCTGCGGCAGCCTGAAGTTCCTCGATCGTAGCGACGATTTTCTTGATTTCATCATGGCCAAACATGATGGCTTCAAGCATAATGTCCTCCGATACTTCATTGCCTTCCGCTTCCACCATCATGATTGCGTCCTTTGTACCGGCAACCACAACGAAGATTTCCGTCAGTTGTTCTTGCTCGACTGTCGGGTTGATAATAAATTCGCCATTGATGCGACCTACGCTCACGCCGCCGATTGGTCCGTTGAATGGAACATCGGAAATCGTAAGCGCCGCGGAAGTACCGATCATAGCCGCAATTTCCGGCGGGCAGTCCTGGTCTACGCTCATGACGATATTCGCAACTTGAACATCGTTACGGAAGCCTTCCGGGAACAGCGGACGAATCGGACGGTCCGTCAAACGGCTGCTCAAGATCGCTTTCTCGCTTGGACGTCCTTCGCGTTTGATAAATCCGCCAGGGATTTTGCCAACCGCATATAAACGTTCTTCATAGTTCACGGTAAGCGGGAAGAAATCGAGGTCTTTCGGTTCAGCCGAAGCCGTTACCGTACAAAGAACGACGGTATCCCCGTAACGTACCGTTACTGCTGCATTAGCTTGCTTCGCCAAACGGCCTGTTTCCAGAACAAGCGGTCTGCCGCCTAATAACATCTCTACTCGTTGCAAACGTATTCCCTCCTAAAAAAGTTATGAAGCAATACTTGCTTCGTAAGCAAGTATGTGCTTAAAGTCATCGTTATGTAACCATTGGTTTTCATTACATTCGTGAACAGGGATGGTATATCCTGCTGAATGTTGTGATATTACAAAAAGCAACCCGATTCTGCCGGCTCCGGTAGCCCGGACGGCAAGACAACCAGGTTGCTTTTCATGAAACTTGTTCTAGCGGCGAAGGCCGAGTTTTTCGATCAATGCGCTATAACGTTTAACATCTTTGTTTTTCAGGTATGCCAACAGCTTACGGCGTTGACCTACCATCTTCAGCAGACCACGGCGGGAATGATGATCTTTCTTGTGCTCCCGCAAGTGTTGCGTCAAGTTCACGATGTTTTCCGTCAGGATAGCCACTTGAACTTCCGGGGAACCCGTGTCGCTCGCGTGTGTTTTGTGAGTCTCGATCAGTTGTTGCTTACGATCTTGTGTAATTGCCATCCTCGTTCACCTCCTGTTTCAGTTAATCGCCATTAGCCTCGAAACCGCCGGTGAGAGCTGATTTCCAAGCTAAGGTTCAAATGCGGTACGATACCGGACAGGCCGTTCTCGCCCACAACGTTACTTAGTATAGCACAATGAAGAAGGCAAGTAAATGCCACCGCTTAGGACAGACCAAAGAATAGCTTGGTTTGCTTCGCGTCTTCCCCAATCTGCTCGATTAATTCATGCACGGAACCAAAACGTTTCTCCGCACGGATAAAGGAGTGGAACTCAAGCGTGATCGGCTCTCCATATATCTCTTGATGGAAATCGAACAGATGCGCCTCCAGTACGGGACGAATCTCTTCTTTGTTAAACGTAGGCTTCATTCCGTGGTTGAGCACGCCGTAATAAGTTTTTCCCGCCACCTTTGCTTTAATGGCGAACACCCCAAGACAAGGGGTTACGTATGGCTTGGATAAACCTACATTGGCTGTCGGGAAACCGATCGTTCTTCCGCGCGCATCTCCGTGCACAACCATGCCATCCACTTCATAAGGCCGGCCAAGAAGAGTTGTTGCCAGCGCAATGTCACCCTTCTCGAGTGCGGCACGGATATACGTGCTGCTTACCTTCTCGCCATTCTCGTAAAGCGGCTCAACAATATCAACCGTGATATCGGGACTGCCTAGCGTCCTCATCGTTTCCGGATTTCCCTTTCCTTTGGAACCAAAGGTGAAATCGAAACCGACGACAACATGTTCGGCATGCAGAGGTCGCAATACCTCGTCTACAAATTGTTGAGGGCTGATTGCGGCAAAGGTCAGATCAAAATTCATGACAAGCATAATGTCAACGCCGAGCTCGGCGAACAGAGCCTGCTTCTCTTCCGGCGGTGTCAAGCAGCTGAAATATTGATCGCCTTGTCCAAGAACCTCTTTCGGATGCGGAAGGAAGGTCATTACGGCAGACAAAGCTCCGGTGTCCTTCGCAATTCGTACCGCTTGAGTAATCACGTTCTGATGACCGCGGTGAACACCGTCAAAATGCCCGATTGCCACAGCAAGCTTCTTGTTCCGAAGCATAGCCGGACTTTCGTGTAAAGGATAAGTAAGGGATATAATTTCCATGCTGATACACCTGCAATTCCTCTATATAATCCCGGTTAGGAAAATACTTTCACCGGTTTAAGCGCCAATGCTTGATCATCGGCCTCAAAAATTCCGATAAAAGCATCATTCTCGCCATATAGGCGTACGAGACTGCTGGAATCGAAGGAAGCGGCAATCCGCTTGTACGGTATTTTCTGCCCTCGAAGCGCCATCTCGGTAACCGCTGCATTTGCTTGAACCCGCTGAAGATGATCAATGGCGATATCAGCCGGAAGCAATTTCTCCTCCAGCCTTCCCGCTGCCTGCAGCTCCTCCAGCTCTTCAAGCGTGACGCATTGCTCTCTTGCAATCCCCCCGGACATCGTCCGAGTGAGCTCTGCCATCGCAGCCGGTACGCCAAGCGCACGGCCAATATCTACGCATAAGGTTCGAATATAGGTACCTTTGGAGCAGATAACGGAAAAGGCAAATCGCGGTTTATCCGCATCAAGATCCGCATTCAGAAGGTCAATCTGATGGATGGTCACTTTGCGTGACTTCCTCTCGACGGTCTTGCCTTCCCTTGCCAGCTCATAGAGCCGCTTGCCGTCTACCTTCACGGCGGAGAACATCGGCGGAACTTGATCGATCTCGCCAACAAAGCTTTGCAGCACCTGCAGCACCTGTTCTCTCGTTACCTTGATTCCAGTCTGCTCTTCAAGGACTGTCCCCGTCAAGTCTTCCGTATCCGTAGCTGTGCCGAGCTGAATGACGGCTTCGTAGGCTTTAGGTCTCTCCTGCAAATATTCAACCACTCTCGTTGATCTTCCGAGACACAGCGGCAATACGCCGGTAACCATCGGATCCAGAGTTCCCGCATGCCCGATACGCTTCATACGAACGATTCGCCGTACTTTCGCCACTACATCATGCGACGTCCAACCGGCAGGCTTCCATACGGCAATAATTCCGTCCATCTATTCATTCAACGCCTTTCTAACTGCTTCAACAAGCTCCTGCATCGCTTCCGTAAGCGTGCCTTGCATTCGGCAACCGGCCGCACGAACATGTCCGCCGCCGCCCAAAGCCTGAGCAATGGCCGCTACGTCCGCTTTTCCCGCAGACCGAAGGCTTGCCTTAACCCCGCCGTCTTCCGTTTCTTTGAAAAGAATCCCGACTTCCACGCCGTCAATATTAAGCGCGTAATTTACGATTCCTTCCAAATCATCAGGTACAGCGCCTATCTCTTTCATATCATCCTTGCCTACATACAGCCAGCCGATTTGCTGATCCTCCGTAAAGGTCAGTCTCGCTAAGCAGCGCTGAAGAAGCTTCAGCTTCGCCATCGTCATTTTCTCAAGCAAATGATCGGCTAGCTGATGTCCCGGCGCGCCAAGTGAAAGCATGCGGGAAGCAACATCCATCACTTTTGGACTGGTATTGGAATAACGGAATCCTCCGGTATCCGTAAGCAGTCCCGTATAGATAGCCGTCGCGCAATCCACATCGATGTTCAAACCTGACAATTCGATCAGATCAAACAGGATCTCAACCGTAGCCGCGGCATCGGGACGGATGACATTAACCACGCCAAACCCGTCATTGGTCGGGTGATGGTCGATATTAAGTATTTTCGCATCCTGCGCAAACAAGGCTGAAACCTCGCCAATACGCCGAAAATCGGCGCAATCGACCGCAATAACATGCGTGTACGTCTGCCCCGGCTTCTCCTTGCGGTAATTGACGATTTGATCAAAGCCTCTTAAGTAATTAAGCCGTGAAGGAGATTCCCCTTCATTAATCAGCGTTTTTGTTTTTCCCAATTGATCAAGCATCCAGCCTATAACCGAGGTGGAGCTGATTGCATCCCCATCGGGCTGCACATGGGAGACGACCAAGAAGTCGTCTCCTTCCCGCATAAATGCAAGTGCAGCTTCAAGCTGGTGCCCGTAGTTTACGCCGGCCGTCATTGGCCTTTGTTCCCACGGTTAATTTCTTCGAGCAGCCCTTCGATACGGCTGCCATACTCGATGCTGCTGTCGAACTTGAACAGCAGCTCCGGCGTGTGGCGGAGACGCATCCGCTTGCCAAGCTCAGAACGGAGATATCCGTTTGCTTTGCCAAGCGCTTTAAGGGTTTCTTCTTTTTGTTCTTCGCTGCCGAGCACGCTGAGGTAGACACGCGCCTGGGAAAGGTCGCTTGTCGCCTCAACACCTGTTACCGTAATAAATCCGATACGAGGATCCTTCAACTCGGTCTGGATAATTTGGCTCAGCTCTTTTTTAATCTGTTCGCCGACCCGTCCTACACGAATTTTTGCCATGCGTTAATCACCTCTCTACGGACTCCATTACGAAGGCTTCAATAATATCCCCTTCTTTGAAGTCGCTAAACCGCTCGATCGTAATACCGCACTCGTAGCCTTGAGCAACTTCTTTCACATCATCCTTGAAGCGTTTAACGGTATCCATTTTGCCTTCGAATACAACGATACCGCCGCGGATGACGCGAACTTCGGAGTTACGCGTAATTTTGCCGCTAATAACCATACATCCGGCGATAGCGCCAACTTTGCTGAGCTTGAAGATGTTGCGGACTTCCGCTTGGCCTTGAACAACCTCTTTGAAGATTGGATCCAGCATGCCTTTCATCGCTTGCTCGATCTCTTCGATTACGTTGTAAATAACGCGGTGCAGACGAACATCTACTTTCTCCTGCTGTGCAGCAAGATCAGCTTGCGGCTCTGGACGAACGTTAAATCCGATTACGATAGCGTTGGATGCCGCAGCCAAGTTGATGTCGGATTCCGTGATTGCGCCTACGCCGCTGTGAATGATCTTGATGCGAACGCCTTCGATGTCAATTTTCGCAAGGGAGCCTTTGAGAGCCTCTGTCGAGCCTTGAACGTCGGACTTGATGATGATGTTGAGATCTTTGATCTCGCCTTCTTGAATATGCTTGAACAAATCGTCAAGCGTAACGCGGGAATTCGCGCCAAGCTCCGACTGACGTTGTTTGATCGAACGACGGTCTGCAATAGCTCTTGCTTTGCGCTCGTCTTCAAATACCATAAACGGATCGCCTGCAAGCGGTACTTCCGTCAAGCCGGTAATCTCAACCGGAGTCGAAGGACCTGCTTCTTTGATACGACGGCCTTTATCGTTCACCATAGCGCGGACACGACCGAAGCAGTTGCCGGCTACGAAAGCATCGCCAATCTTAAGCGAGCCGTGTTGTACGAGAACGCGTGCTACCGGACCTTTACCTTTGTCGAGTTCGGCTTCAATAACTGTTCCGCGTGCGCGTTTGTCCGAATTTGCTTTGTAATCATTAACTTCG
The DNA here is from genome assembly GCF_037147795.1 of Paenibacillus sp. MMO-177. Lineage (NCBI taxonomy): Bacteria > Bacillati > Bacillota > Bacilli > Caryophanales > Paenibacillaceae > Paenibacillus > Paenibacillus sp. MMO-177. The sequence continues at coordinate 600,197 of NZ_JBBCUR010000002.1, forward strand.
GCCACGAGCAGAATCATCTCGAGCAGCTCTTCCAGACCAAGGCGTTGCTTAGCCGATACGTTAACGAAGATTGTATCGCCGCCCCACTCTTCCGGAACGAGTTCGTATTCCGTAAGCGCCTGTTTGATTTTGTCAGGATCTGCTTCCGGTTTATCGATTTTGTTAACCGCTACGATAATAGGCACGCCAGCCGCCTTCGCATGGTTGACTGCTTCAACCGTCTGAGGCATAACGCCGTCATCGGCTGCTACAACGATGATCGTAATATCCGTTACTTGAGCACCGCGTGCGCGCATAAGCGTAAACGCTTCGTGACCCGGTGTATCGAGGAACGTAATTTTCTTATGGTTGATCTCAACTTGGTAAGCACCGATATGCTGGGTGATACCGCCTGCTTCGCCGCCCGTTACGTTTGTATGACGGATAGCGTCGAGAAGGGTTGTTTTACCATGGTCAACGTGACCCATAATCGTTACAACCGGTGGACGAGTCGTCAGATCTGCTTCATCATCCACTTCTTCCACGGTTTCGAAGGTATCTTCTTCAACCGGAATTTTCACTTCAACCTCTACGCCAAATTCTTGAGCAATCAGAAGAATGGTATCCATATCAAGCTCTTGGTTAATGGTAGCCATTACGCCAAGAGAAATAAGCTTCTTGATAACTTCTGACGCATCCTTATGAAGCAGCTTAGCCAAATCGCCTACTGTCATCGTACCGCGCACAATGATTTTCTTAGGCGTATTGTCGATTTTCTCGCGAGGAGGCTGCTGCGAATGGTTACGGTTATTTCTGCCGCCTTTGCCGCGACCGTTAGGATTCGTTCTAAAGTTCGGCTTGCCATCGTCGAAACGCTTTTGGCTGCCGTTGTTGTTATTCGTTCTGTTTTTGTTTACCGCATTGTTGCCTTTACGGTTGTTTGTTTCGCCTGCCGCAGTACCACGCGAAGTTGGTGCCGGACGGGACGAATCGAACGAACGGTTTTGTCCGCCGCCTTGACCTTGCGGACGGTTACCGCCTGGTGCGCCGCCGCCTTGTGGACGGTTGCCGCCCGGTGCGCCGCCTTGACCTTGCGGACGGTTAAATCCGCCGCCGCCTTGCGGACGATTGCCGCCTTGACCGCCTTGACCTTGCGGACGGTTGTAACCACCGCCGCCTTGACCTTGCGGGCGATTGCCGCCTTGGCCGCCTTGACCTTGCGGACGGTTGTAACCGCCGCCGCCTTGACCTTGCGGGCGATTGCCGCCCTGACCGCCTTGACCTTGCGGGCGGTTGCCTTGGTAAGAACCTTGACGGTTACCGCTGTGCTGCGGTCTGTTATTATTGCTGGAGCTGCTTCCGCTAGCAGTAGGGTTAGCTTGGCTCGAAGCCGAATTGCTTGTTGTTTCTTGCTGACTTTGCGGACGTTGTTCTTGTTGCGATTGGTTGGTTTCAGATGTCGTTTTAATAGAATTCATAGGCCCCTGTCTGTCCTGAGATAGATTTTTTTGTACCGTTTGATTATGCTGCGGTTTGCTTGCGGTCTGTGCCTGTGACTGAGGTGCCGCCGATACGGTAGCACTGCCGGAATCCTGGGCGCGCTTAGCTGCCGCATTTTGCTTAATATCGCGGAAGAAGCCTTCCACTTTTTGAACCATTTCGTTTTCCATAACGCTCATATGATTATTAACGGGCAGATTAAGCCGTTTAAGAATCGTTATAATTTCTTTACTGCTCATGTTTAGCGATTTTGCGTATTCGTATACGCGGGTTTTATCTTTATTGTCCTTGCTGTTGTCCTGTTGTTTGCTCAATATTATCCACCTCCGAATTTTGACTCAGATGACCTGCAATCATTTTTCCGAACTTTGCGTCAGTTACCGCCAGTACGACTCGTTCCGGCTTTCCGATGGCCTTTCCAAGCTGATCGCGGTCAAATGCTTCGGCGAGCTGTACCCCGTAGGTGTTGCATTTGTCGCGAAACTTCTTCTTCGTGTTCGGAGAAGCATCGCCCGCTATAATCACGAGCTGTGCTTCACCCTTACGAACCGCCTTGAGCACAATTTCATCTCCGGTAATAAGCTTTCCGGCTCTCATGGCCATTCCGAGCGAAGACAAGCCTTTATTCATCTTCATCGCTTTCCCGCTCCTTGCCTGCCAGAAACTCGTCCTCTACCGCAATGAAATCCTGTTCAAGCTGGTCGTAAATCGATGCGTCGACTGCCTGCTTTAATGCCCGGTCAAGCGCCTTGGACTTCTTAGCCAGCTTGAAACAGCTGACCTGCCCGCATAGATAGGCGCCGCGACCGGCTTTTTTCCCCGTCAGGTCTATAAGCACTTCTTCGTTTGGTGTCCGAACAACCCGGATGAGTTCTCTCTTCGGCTTCATTTCTTGGCATGCCACGCACTTGCGAAGCGGCACTTTTCTCGGTCTCACCGCACACCCCTCCTTTGCCCGTTAATGGACCCAAGATGCAAGCCTGCTATTAATCGATAGAAACGGAATCCTGATGCATAGTGCCTGCCGACGTTTTAGGACGGCCGTACTCCTGCTCGGCTTGAGTTTCACTCTTAATATCGATTTTCCAGCCTGTCAGCTTCGCGGCTAGGCGCGCATTCTGACCTTTAATGCCAATGGCAAGAGACAGCTGGTAATCAGGCACGATTACGCGGGCCATTTTCTCTTGTTCGAATACGATAACCTCAAGCACCTTCGACGGACTGAGCGCATTCGCTACATATTCCTCCACGTTCTCGGACCATCGGACGATATCAATCTTCTCGCCGGTGAGTTCGTTAACGATGGTTTGAACGCGCATGCCTTTAGGGCCTACGCAGGATCCTACCGGATCAACCTCTTCATTGCGCGAATAAACGGCAATCTTCGAGCGATAGCCGGCCTCGCGGGCAACGGAGCGGATCTCGACAACGCCGTCGTAGATTTCCGGCACTTCAAGCTCGAAGAGACGCTTAAGCAGGCCCGGATGAGTACGGGATAAAATAATTTGCGGCCCCTTCGTCGTGTTCTCTACCTTGGTAATGTACGACTTTACGCGGTCGCCGTGCTTGAATTTGTCCGTAGGCATTAGCTCGGTTAGAGGAAGCACCGCTTCGACCTTGCCGAGGTCAACAAACAGGTTGCGCGTATCCTGGCGCTGCACGATACCGTTAACGATATCTTCTTCCTTATCGATAAACGCGTTGTAGATCAGACCGCGCTCCGCTTCGCGGATACGCTGCGTAACGACCTGCTTCGCGGTCTGGGCAGCAATCCGGCCGAAATCACGAGGCGTAACCTCGATATCGGCGATATCGTCAAGAGTGTAGTGAGGGTTAATCTCGCGCGCAGCGTCAACTGTAATTTCAAGACGCGGATCGAGCACTTCGTCTACAACCGTCTTGCGGGCGTATACTTTAATAACGCCGCTGTGGCGGTTAATGTCTACGCGTACATTCTGCGCCGTATTGAAGTTGCGCTTGTAGCTCGATATCAAAGCCGCTTCAATCGCTTCTAACAGCACTTCCTTTGCAATCCCTTTATCCCTCTCGATTTCCGACAATGCTTCAATAAAATCCATGCTCATTGGAATGGAGTTCCCCCTTTCAAAAATAAAACGCTATTTAGAACACTATCGCAAGACGAGCGCTCGCGACCTTGGCGTAAGGAATGACATGCTCTTTCTTGCCGATTTTTACGGTAGCCTGCTCGCCGTCAAACGCCGTAAGCTGTCCTTCAAATTCCTTCGAACCGTCAATTGGCTCGTAAGTCGTTATGTAGACATGCTTGCCGACTGCTTTTCGGACATCTTCCGGCTTTTTAAGCGGACGCTCCGCACCCGGGGATGATACTTCCAAGAAGTAAGCATCGGAGACCGGATCGTTCTTATCCAATTCCTCGCTCAGAAATTCGCTGATTCTGCCGCATTCGTCAATATCGATGCCGCCTTCCTTGTCTACGAACACACGAAGGAAGAAGTTGCTGCCTTCCTTGACGTACTCAATATCAACAAGTTCAAATCCATTGCTGTTGAGGAAGGGAGTAACCATAGCCTCAACGACGGTTTTGATTTTGGATGTGCTCAATCGGTGTAACCTCCTGTTTCTTCATACGTAAGCAAGCGGCTAATTCGTATGCGAAAAAAGCCGTTTACAAAACGTAAAGAGTGGGTTTCCCCACTCTCTGCTTCAAGTCTCTATCCACATCATTGCCACAAAAATTATATCATAACCGCATAGGGGTGACAAGAAATGTTTTCTAACACGCAGCGTCTAGAACAAGGACAGCTGGTTGGATTCCGGCAATCCGCGGAAGCAGCCCATGCCCGTCAGTACCTCGATAATGGTCTTGCTCGCCTTGGATCTCTGCTGGAAATCCTCGATGGACAGGAACTCTCCGTCATTCTTGGCAGCCGCAATGTTGCGCGCGGCATTCTCGCCGATACCGGCAATGGCCGAGAACGGAGGAATAAGCGATTCTCCGTCAACGATAAACTTCGTTGCATCCGAACGATACAGATCAATCGGCTTGAAGGAGAAACCGCGGGCGGTCATCTCAAGAGCCATTTCCAGCAAGGAAATGCTGTTCTTTTCTTTAGTCGTGGCATTAAAGCCCTTGTCCTCGATCTCGATGATTTTCTTCTGAATAGCATCGTAGCCTTGACAGAGCAGCTCGAGATCGAAGTCTTCCGCTCGAACCGTGAAATAAGTCGCATAGTAATGAATGGGATAATACAGTTTGAAGTAGGCGGTCCGCACCGCGGAAATAACGTAAGCGGCGGCATGCGCCTTCGGGAACATGTACTCGATCCGGAGACAGGAATCAATGTACCAGGCCGGTACCTTGCAGCGCTTCATTTCTTCGATCCATTCCGGCGTGAGACCTCTGCCTTTACGTACGCTTTCCGTAATCTTGAACGCAAGTCCGGCATCCATGCCCGCTTTATAAATCAGATACAGCATGATATCGTCACGGCAGCCGATAACCGTCTTGATGTTGCAAGTGCCCTTCTTGATCAGTTCCTGGGCATTGCCGAGCCACACGCCGGTACCATGCGACAATCCCGAAATCTGAAGCAAGTCGGCAAACGACGACGGCTGGGTCTCCTGAAGCATCTGGCGAACGAACTTCGTCCCCATCTCCGGAACGCCGTATGTCGCCACCGGTGTACGAATCTGCTCAGGCGTTACGCCTAACGCTTTCGTCGAATTGAACATGCTCATCACTTTAGGGTCGTTCATCGGAATAGTCGTCGGATCGACACCCGTCAAATCCTGCAGCATCCGCATCATGGTCGGATCGTCGTGCCCCAGTATATCAAGCTTCAGCAAGTTGGCTTCAAAGGCGTGATAATCGAAATGCGTCGTCTTCCACTCGGCGTTCACGTCATCCGCAGGGTATTGCACCGGAGTGATGTCTTCTACTTCCATATAGTCCGGAACAACAACGATGCCGCCCGGATGCTGGCCTGTACTCCGCTTTACGCCGGTTACGCCGGAAGCAAGGCGCGACAATTCCGCGCTGCGCCATGTTTTACTGTGATCTTCGGCATACTTGCGGGCAAATCCATAACCGGTTTTTTCGGCTACCGTACCAATTGTGCCGGCACGGAATACGCATTTGTCGCCGAACATGATCTTGGTAAAGTTATGCGCCGTCGGTTGGTATTCACCGGAGAAGTTAAGATCGATATCGGGAACTTTATCGCCCTTAAAACCAAGGAAGGTCTCAAACGGGATATCCTGTCCTTCGCCTTTCATCGGCCTATTGCATTTCGGACAATTCTTGTCCGGCAAGTCGAAACCACTCGGGACGCTGCCGTCAAGGAACCATTCGCTATGGCGGCATTCCGAATTCTTGCACAAATAATGCGCTGGCAGCGGATTAACCTCCGATATGCCTAAGAAGGTTGCAACTACGGAAGAGCCTACCGATCCCCGTGAACCTACGAGATATCCATCGGCATTGGACTTCTTAACGAGTTTTTCCGAAATCAAGTAGTTGGCGGAGAAGCCAAATTTGATAATCGGTACAAGTTCCTTCTCAAGCCGGTCGATAACAACCTGCGGGAGATCATCGCCGTACATGGATTTGGCCGTGTTATAGCATGTACTCCGGATTTCTTCTTCTGCCCCTTCGATAATCGGGGTAAACAGCTTGTCCGGGAACATTTCAAATGGTTCGAACCGCTCAGCGAGTTCGTTTGTGTTCTTGACTACGACCTCGTATGCCCGCGCTTCCCCGAGGAAGGCAAACTCGCGAAGCATCTCATCGGTTGTCCGTAAATGGGCGTCCGGCTTCCGAATGTCCTTCAGCGGGCTAAATCCGGTAATGCCGTGAATGGCGATATCGCGATACAGCTTATCCCGCGGGTTCAAATAATGGACATTGCCAGTTGCGATAACAGGCTTGCCAAGCTCATCGCCTATCTCGCAAATCCGGCGCATGGCCTGCTCAATCTCGGCGCGGCTGCCAACAAGTCCTTTATCCACAAGATGCATGTAGAAGTCAATCGGCTGAATCTCGAGCGCATCGTAGAACCGGGCAACCTCAAGAGCTTCTTCATAAGATTTATTAAGCACCGTCTCGAAGAATTCACCCTTCTCACAGCCAGAAATCACAAGAATGCCTTCACGCATGTCAACAAGCTTGCTCTTCGGTATGCAAGCAACACGTTTGAAATGCTCGGTATGGGAGATCGATACCATCTTGAACAAATTTTTCTTGCCAACAGCATTTAACGCGTAAATATTGCAATGGAATGGCCGTGAATTGGATATGTCCAGTCCAACATAATCATTTAATTGATGAAGTCCGGTAATATTGCGTTCAGCCGCATCATTGATAAGGCCATACAAAACACCGCCGAGAGCAACGGAGTCGTCTACGGCACGGTGATGATTATCGAGAGAAACTTTATATTTCGCGGATAACGTATTAAGACGATGATTCTTAAGCGTCGGATGAAGGAATCTTGCGAGCTCCAGCGTATCAAGCACGGGATTCGTTAATTCCGGCATATCGATGGACTTGAGATTGGCTTGAATAAATCCGATATCAAACCTTGCGTTATGGGCTACAAGAATGCAATCCCCTATAAAATCGACAAATTCTCGAAGCTTCGGTTCAAGCTCCGGCGCGTCCTTGACCATATCATCATTGATGTTTGTCAATTGCTGAATATGATAAGGAATTTTCTCATGCGGATTGATAAAGGTGGAAAACCGGTCAATCTCTTTGCCGTTTTGCATTTTTACGCCAGCAAGCTCGATAATCTTATTATTAATAATAGATAAGCCTGTGGTCTCAATATCAAATACGACATACACGGCAGAAGCAAGCTGGTCTTCCCTTGAGTTCAGCACCATCGGTACCGCGTCATTTACAACATTAGCTTCAAGGCCGAATAAAACTTGGATGTTATTTTTCTTTGCAGCTTTGAATGCTTCCGGATAACAATGAATATTGCTGTGGTCCGTAATCGCGATCGCCTTATGTCCCCACTTGGCTGCCATCTTCACATACTCGCCAATCGGTGTTACCGCGTCCATCGCGCTCATGGTGGAATGAAGATGGAATTCAACGCGTTTCTCCTCCGCATTGTCTTTACGATCCGGCGGCGAAGAGATTTCCTGGAGATCGTTAGGGATCATCACCAGCTCGGGTTCCTGCATGAAGCGGTCATAATCGACTTTGCCGCGCGCCTTCACCCATTTGCCATTCGACAGCAGGCTGAGAATTTTCACATCTTCCTTATTCTTGGCAAACATCTTCATCGCCATGGAATCGGTGAAGTCCGTTACGTTAAAGGTGAACAAGGTCATTCCGTTGCGAAGCTCCTTCACCTCAAGGCCAAATACTGCCCCCTGAACCGTGACCTTCTTCTCTTCCTCCCGGATATTCATGAGCGGGGTAGGCTCATCGCGTATGTCGTAGCCCATTGCCAACTTGACAGGCTCTTCATCGCCTTCAGCCTCATTCGATTCCGCAACGCTCTCCATAATCTGAATGACGGCTTCCCTCTCCGCTTGATCCCGCTTCTGCTGGAATTCCTCGTAAGCATCCTGTCTGACTTGCTCGCCAACCTCCAGCTTAACCCGGTAATTCCGGCTGAAGGTCCGTTCGTAAAAGCTGCTGATCGCTTCGTCGATCTTTTTCTTCTTCGCCAGCTCGAGTCCCATGCCGTCCAGAAGCGATACGGCAATCATCTCGTCAGTCGGCTCCATGCCGGCTTTGCTAAGCCAGCCGTTAACCGATGCGTTCTCCTGCTGGACCCATTCCAGGAACAGAGGCCAATATTCTCGCGCAATGTCTGCAGAGGGAACAGTATCATCGTAAACCAGCTTAAAAGAAGTTTCGGCGATATGAGAGAACTTCATGTTTACGGCTTGGGTTAAAGCCATAAACGCTTTATAAGGAACTAAAGACGTTTTGCGAATGCAAAACGTCCATTTTCTGTTGCTTTTCCCTACAATGACTTGTTCGATGTAACCGTCTTTGTAATAGGAATTTATAATTTCGAGCGGCAGCCCCGCTTGCTGCATAAGCAGCTCAAAGCGCTGCCGGTTGTCTCCGGTTTGGCTCATGGCAATCAATCACTCCTGTACGATCCAATCCGATCGATGCTTTTAGTAGGCACGTGCAAATACGACCGTGTGCTCCGCATGATCACCGCATACGAGACATTTGCTTTTCTTCTTCTCCGGTTCGAACGGAATGTTGCGGCTTGTTGCGCCAGTCTCTTCCTTCACTTGCTTCTCGCAAGCGGCGGAACCGCACCAGCCAGCCAGTACAAATCCGCGTTTTTCTTCCATTGAAGCTTTCATCTCGTCAAGCGTCTCTACGTCGTAGAAATTATCTTCACGGAATTTTTTCGCTTTCTCATACATATCGCGTTGAATATCGGCAAGCATCGTTTCCACTTCCGCAATCAGGTTATCCTGGCGGACGATCCGTTTCTCGCCGCTAATGCGCGATACAAGAACAACTTGTCCGTTTTCCATATCGCGAGGGCCCAGCTCAAGACGAAGCGGTACGCCGCGCATCTCGTATTCGTTGAACTTCCAGCCCGGACTTACGTCGGAACGGTCGTCAACTTTTACGCGTACGCCGGCTTTTTTCAGTTCCGCATAAAGCTCGTCTACCCGGCCAACCACTTGATCGCGGGTTTTAGCCGGACCAATTGGGATCATAATCACTTGAGTTGGCGCAACCTTCGGAGGCAATGCCAGACCGCGGTCGTCGCCATGAACCATAATCATAGCACCAATGAGCCGCGTACTCACGCCCCAAGATGTGGTATGAGCGAATTGCAGGGTGTTCTCGCGGTCCAAATATTTAATGTCGAACGCAACGGCAAATTTGGTGCCCAGATAATGGGACGTACCGGCTTGAACCGCCTTGCCGTCTTTCATCATCGCTTCGATGGAGTAAGTGTTAACCGCACCGGCAAAACGCTCGGATGGCGTCTTCTCCCCTTCAATAACCGGGATTGCCAGGAACTCTTCCACGAATTCGCGGTATACCGTCAGCATCCTCATCGTTTCTTCTCGAGCTTCATCTTCGGTCTCGTGGGCCGTATGGCCTTCCTGCCAAAGGAATTCGCTTGTGCGAAGGAACGGTAAAGTGCGCTTCTCCCAGCGCACAACGTTTGCCCATTGGTTAATAAGGAGCGGCAGATCGCGGTACGATTGAATCCATTTCGCATACATATGGCCAAACATCGTTTCCGATGTCGGACGAATAGCCAGACGCTCTTCCAGCTTCTCTCCTGCTGCTTCCGTTACCCAAGGCAGCTCCGGATTAAAGCCTTCGACATGCTCCTTTTCCTTTTGGAAAAAGCTCTCCGGGATAAAGAGCGGGAAATAAGCATTGCGGTGGCCGGTTTCCTTGAAACGGCGGTCCAGGTCGCGCTGAATATTTTCCCAAAGCTCATAGCCTTCCGGACGGAACACGATACAACCGCGTACCGGCGAATAATCCATGAGCTCCGCTTTTTTAATGACATCGATATACCATCTTGAAAAATCCTCGCCTTGTGGCGTAATTTCGGTAACAAACTGTTTATCCTTGGACATAACCGACTTATGGCTCCCCTCGTACCAATCGCAAAATATCATTGTAAGTCACCACAAGCATCAGCAGCATAATTAAGGCAAAACCGATGAAGTGGACCATGCTTTCCCGGTTCGGATTAACCGGGCGCCCGCGAACTGCCTCGAGACCGAGGAAGATAAGCCTGCTGCCATCAAGCGCGGGAATCGGCAGCAAGTTGAATATGCCTAAATACAGGCTTAACAAAGCCGTCCATGACGTCAGATCCGTAATCCCTTTGCGGGCAATCTCACTGGTCATTTCCGCTGTACGGACCGGTCCGCCTAGGTCATCCAGCTTAAAGTCTCCAATGATAATCTTCTTGAAGCCTTCGAAAATGCTGACCGTCATCGTTTTCATCAGCTTCGCGGCACCCGTAATGGTCTCGCCCACCGTTGCGCTGCGGAACTGATAAGCCGCTCTGAGGCCAACCTTGCCAACGCCTTGATTATCCGCTACCGGCGTCAGCTTTATCGGCTGCAGCGAGCCGTTGCGGATCACGTTCAGTTGAATCGGCTTGCCTGCGGAAGCGCCGATAATGTCAATCATTTTGTCATAATCGGTACCGATCTTGACACCGTTGACGGTATCGATCAGGTCGCCTTTTTGCAACTGCGCCTGCTCGGCCGGCATCCCTTTGGTTACTTCATCAACAAGCAAGCCTTGCGGAGTACCTGCAAGCTGTATGTATGCCATAAACAAAACAAACGCAAGCACAAAGTTCATCAAAGGGCCTGCAAAAATGGACATGGCGCGCGCGCCAACCGACTTGCTGCCGAATTGACGGTCAAGCGGAGCAATCTGCGTCTCTTTCCCTCTCGAAATAAGAAGTGCCGCAGGATGAACGGAGAATCGGTCGTTCTCCCCTTCAACGTCAAGGGAAACGAACAAATCCTTCTCCAGGTCAATTCCAGTCACTTCACCGCGAATTACACCGCTGCGCTCATCGAGCCGGTCGAGGTAAATCCGGGTAACCTGATCATTTTTTACCCGAACAGCTACCGTTTGGCCTACAGTAACCTCGACGATTTCCGGATCCTCGCCTGCCATGCGAACAAAACCGCCGGCTGGCACAAGTCTTAGCGTAAACCGGGTTTCACCGCGTTTGATCGAGAATAGCTTGGGCCCAAAGCCGATAGCGAATTCCCTAACCAAGATTCCGGCGCGTTTCGCGAAAAAATAGTGTCCCCATTCATGAATGGTGACAATGACAAAAAATACGAGCACGGTCATAAATATGACCCGAATCATCTCCATAGCGAGCCTCCTGTTCGTAACGGCCTGTACATAGATTATCATTATTCTCCCGTACGATACAAGAGAACCGCAGGTTACGGCAAAAGCTAGACGACTGCCGCCTCTTTACGAGCCCAAGCATCTATCTCCGCAATAGCCTGCAAATCATTTACTGCTGTTACCGAGTGGCGCTCGAGCACGCGCTCCAGCACTCGCTCAATGCCCAAGAAATCAATTTCTCCGTTCAAGAAACGTGCCACCGCAATTTCGTTGGCTGCATTAAACACCGTTGGCGCCGATTGGCCGGCACGGCCGCAGTCAAAGGCAAGCTTGAGACACGGGTATCTGGCAAAATCCATCTCGCGGAAATGCAGCTTCCCGATTGCCGCCAGATTGAGCCGTCCCGTCGGAGTCGGACGGCGATTCGGATAAGTCAGCGCATATTGGATCGGAACCCGCATATCCGGCAAGCCCATCTGAGCGATTACGCTGTTGTCGCTGAATTCCACAAATGAATGGATGATGCTTTCCGGATGAATCAACACTTTGATCTGATCATAGTTCACGTCAAAGAGCCATCGTGCTTCAATGACTTCAAGCCCTTTGTTCACCATTGTAGCGGAATCAATGGTGATCTTGGCGCCCATAGACCAGTTCGGATGGTTCAATGCTTCCGCAACCGATACGCCCTCCAACTGCTCGCGGGTACGATCACGGAACGATCCACCCGATGCGGTCAAAGTTAGCTGCTGCAAAGCCTTAAGATCTTCTCCGTTCAGGCATTGGAAAATCGCCGAGTGCTCACTGTCCACCGGAATAATCGAGACGCCTTTTTGTCTCGCACGTTCCATAACGATATGGCCGGCGGTTACAAGCGTTTCTTTATTCGCAAGTGCAATCGTCTTGCCCGCGTCAATAGCGGCAAGAGTTGCGGGAAGCCCGCGGCTGCCCACAATCGCGGTTACCACGACATCGGCATCATTATTCGCCGCGATTTCCACAAGCCCCTCTTCGCCGTACAGCACCCGTGTACCCGAAGGCAATTCAGGCTTTGCCTGCTCTGCCAACTCCTTGTTTGCCAAGCAGACGGCAGAAGGCCGGAATTGCTTGGCCTGTTCGAGCAGCAGCTGAAGGTTATTGCCAGCCGATAAGCCGACAACTTGGTAGCGCTCCGGATCATTGGCGATGACGTCAAGCGTCTGAGTGCCGATGGAACCGGTGGAGCCTAATATGGTGATTTTTTTCATGGATTCCTCCTGGAACACGTTTGATGCTGTATTGCTCTGGGAAAGCATTCGCTGCGCGAAAGTGTCATGCTTCCGATCGCTGTTATCCCTGAGTTTCTTGATTCCAATCCGCATATTGCGGTTGTAACTCAGAGACAAAGGCGAACACTCCGTTTCTCCACCACGACACTTTCGCTCCGCTCACACTTAAGAGCAATATACGACTCGGAACTCCTTCCAAGTCGGAATGCCAAAGAAAAAAGATGGAGAGCAGAAAAACATTATTAACATGTCGAAAGCTCCATGTTAAGGGTTATCCATTAGTGGATACCTCTACTCTCACTTTGTTTATGTAGGGATCAAATCCGTCAGGATCAACAAAGGGAACACGATAATCCAACTGTCGAAACGGTCCAGAACACCGCCATGCCCCGGCAAGATAGAGCCGGAATCTTTGATGTTGCGGACGCGTTTGTAAGCCGATTGAATGAGATCGCCCAATTGACCGGCTACCGCAACGATAAGGCCGATCAGCAAGGAAGTCCCGATGTCGATAACATGAGGAGCGCAGATCGCGAATATTAGCGCTGCAATTACCGCAAGAACAACACCGCCGACAGCACCTTCAATTGTCTTGTTAGGGCTTATAGACGGCCACAGCTTATGCTTGCCCATCGCCCGCCCGACAAAATACGCTCCTGCATCGGACGCAACGTTGCAAGTAATAATAAGAAACGACCAGAAAATGCCGTGATGGTCAAGATCGCGAACGGCATTCATAGAGCTAAAGCCGTAACCTACATATAAAGCGCCTAACAACATAAGCGAGGCGCCGTCGATGGTTATTTTATTTTTGCTGAATACCGTTACCGCTAATAGCAGAAACGCCAACACCCATAGCACGGTAATCGCGGAAGGCGAATCTACGTCCATGAGTTTCCACGGCAGAACGAACATGAGCACGCCTGCATAACCAAGCAGAGACGCCGGTTCATTCCACGAGTGCCCGTTCATCTTCGTATACTCGTTAAATCCAAGCAAAGCGAGCAAGACTAGCGCAGCTGCATAAAACCATCCGCCGGCTAGTAGCAAAGCAACAAATGCCGCGCCGGCAAGCAGTCCCCAAATGATTCTCTGTTTCAAGTGATGGTCACTCTCCGTTATCGATGCTATAAACCGCCGTATCGCCGGGCGCGCCGCTGATATTCCCGAATGGCTTCCTGCAGATGAGCTTCGGTAAACTCCGGCCAATAAACGTTCGTAAACCACATTTCGCTATAAGCTACCTGCCACAGCATGAAGTTACTAAGCCTAAGTTCGCCGCTCGTACGGATCAAAAGATCGGGATCGGGAATGTCTCCGCTTAACAATCGGCTGGAGATCAGCTGCTCGTCAATCTGCTCGGTCGATAAACGTCCGTCCTGCACATCGGCGGCAATTTCCTTGATCGCTTCAAGCATTTCCCTGCGGCCGCCATAATTAAGAGCAAAATTGAGTACGAGTCCAGTATTATGAGCCGTCTTCGTGATTGCTTCCTCAACAGCGCTAAGCGTAAACGACGGAAGATTTTCTTTATGCCCCATCATGCGTACTTGAACGTTTTTTTCAATGAGCTCTGCCAGCTCAATTTCCAAAAATTGCTGGGGAAGCTTCATCAGGAACTCGACTTCGTCTTTGGGCCGTTTCCAGTTTTCCGTGGAAAAAGCGTACAATGTCAAATATTTGACACCAAGACGATCTGCCTCCATTACGATCCGCTTCACCGTCTTCATACCAGAATGATGGCCGGCGATCCGTGGAAGTCCACGTTTTTTCGCCCAACGTCCGTTGCCATCCATGATTATGGCGATATGCTTCGGGACATTGTCGGCAGCCAACGGTTCAGCCGCATTCGAGGACGATTTGCCAAGTTTAGCCCAAAGTCGACTGATCATGTTTGTTCCTCCCACCCGAAATTCAAAAAAACCAAACCCCACCTGACGGAGGGGCTGTAGGCGCAATTATACTTCCATAATCTCTTTCTCTTTAGCAACCAATACTTTGTCGACTTCCGCAATGAAACGGTCGGTTGCTTTTTGGATGTCTTCTTGATGACGACGGGATTCGTCTTCGGAAATCGTCGTTTTCTCAAGCTTTTTTATATCGTCGTTCGCATCGCGACGGATATTGCGGATTGCAACTTTCGCATCTTCGCCGAACTTCTTCGTCGTTTTAACAAGCTCTGTACGACGCTCTTCTGTCAGCGGCGGCAAAGTGATGCGGATAGCCGAACCATCGTTGGATGGAGTCAGGCCGAGATCGGATTTCATAATCGCTTTCTCGATCGCTGCGATCGACGATTTATCCCAAGGCTGGATGAACAGCGTGCGGGAATCCGGAACATTAATATTCGCTAATTGCGCAACGGGCGTTGGCGCCCCGTAATATTCAACTTGAACACGGTCGAGCAAAGCAGGCGTCGCCCGTCCTGCACGCAGTGTAGCCAGATCACGTTTCAAAGCACCGATTGCTTTCTCCATACGCTCTTCTGCATTTTTCTTAATTGCTTGCGGCATTATTTCGCACTTCCTCTCACAATAGTACCAATCTTCTCACCAAGCACGACTTTCTTAATATTCCCTTTTTCGGTAATCGCGAACACGACGAGCGGAATATTGTTATCCATGCAAAGCGACGATGCCGTCGAATCCATAACACCAAGGTTTTTGTTCAGTACGTCCATGTAAGTCAATTCTTCGTACTTCTCCGCTGTGGCATCTTTGAACGGGTCGGCGGAATATACGCCGTCTACTTTGTTCTTAGCCATCAGAATGACTTCCGCTTCAATCTCGGCTGCGCGAAGAGCTGCGGTTGTATCGGTCGAGAAGAACGGGTTTCCTGTACCGGCTGCGAAGATTACGACGCGGCCTTTCTCCAGGTGACGGATAGCGCGGCGTCTTATGTAAGGCTCCGCGATTTGTTGCATGGCGATCGAAGTTTGAACGCGGGTAGGCACTTCAATTTGCTCCAACGCATCCTGCAGGGCCAAAGAGTTCATTACGGTTGCCAGCATGCCCATATAGTCTGCCGTCGCTCGGTCGATGCCTTTAGCCGTACCTGCAATACCGCGCCAGATGTTGCCACCGCCTACAACGATAGCGACTTCAACACCGAGTGCAACTACTTCTTTAACTTGATCGGCGATTTCCGAAATGACCGAAGCTTCAATGCCGTAGCCTTGATCCCCCGACAAAGATTCACCGCTTACTTTTAGAACAATTCTTTTGAAAACAGGCTGTCCCATCGTCCCTACCTCCATCTTGTACCTCGCGGGCGAGGTAACATCCTATTATTTAGAAAAAAAGAGCGGGGCGAACGCCCCGCCCCGCCTGTGCGTTCGGTTTACAGTTTTGCTTGAGCCATAACTTCTTCAACGAAGTTATCCACTTTTTTCTCCAAGCCTTCGCCCAGTTCGTAACGAACGAAGCGACGGATCGAGATGTTTTCGCCGATAGCGCTGATTTTCTCGTTCAGAAGAGCCGAGATGGTTTTGTCCGGATCTTTAACGAAGGATTGCTCCATCAAGCAGTACTCTTCGTAGTATTTGGAGATACGGCCGTCAACCATTTTTTCAACGATTTTCTCAGGCTTGCCTTCGTTCAGGGCTTGAGCTTTCAAGATCTCGCGCTCTTTTTCGATTTCCTCAGCAGGAACTTCTTCGCGTTTCACGAACTTAGGGTTCGCTGCAGCAATGTGCATTGCGATGTCACGAGCGAAAGTACGGAATTGATCCGTTTTAGCAACGAAGTCAGTTTCGCAGTTGATTTCAACCAGCACGCCGATACGGCCGCCTGCATGGATATACGATTCAACTACGCCTTCAGTTGCAACACGGCCAGCTTTGTTAGCAGCCGCGGACAGACCTTTTTCACGAAGCAATTCGATTGCTTTTGTGATGTCGCCGTTTGTTTCGTCCAATGCTTTCTTGCAATCGAGCATACCTGCTCCAGTTCTTTCACGAAGTTCTTTTACTGCGCTTGCGGATACCGCCATGATTAGCCCTCCTGGAAATTCCATTTTTAGTTTTTACGTTCAAAAAAAGGGCGGTGAGAGGCTTTCACCTTCTGACCACCCTTTGTTGTAGCAATTATATCGGATTAAGCAGTTGTTTGCTCGCCTTGATTAGCTTCCACGATAGCGTCAGCCATTTTGGACGTCAGCAATTTAACTGCGCGAATCGCGTCGTCATTGCCTGGAATTACATAGTCGATTTCGTCCGGATCGCAGTTTGTATCAACGATACCTACGATTGGGATACCGAGCTTGCGTGCTTCTGCAACAGCGATGCGCTCTTTGCGAGGATCGATGATGAACAGCGCGCTAGGCAGGCCTTTCATGCCTTTGATGCCGCCGAGGAATTTTTCCAGACGGTCTTTTTCTTTGTTAAGGATGATAACTTCTTTTTTAGGCAGTACTTCGAAAGTACCGTCTTCCGACCATTTTTCGAGTTGACGCAGACGGTCAATACGTTTTTGGATCGTTTGGAAGTTAGTCAGCGTGCCGCCCAACCAACGTTGGTTGATGTAGAAGTTGCCGCAACGCTCAGCTTCTTCTTTAACCGAGTCTTGAGCTTGTTTTTTCGTACCTACGAACAGCATAGTGCCGCCCTCAGCAGCTACAGAACGCACGAAGTTGTAAGCCTCTTCGACTTTCTTAACTGTTTTTTGCAGGTCGATAATGTAAATTCCGTTTCTTTCTGTGAAGATATAACGATCCATCTTAGGGTTCCAACGACGAGTTTGGTGACCGAAGTGTACCCCAGCTTCGAGAAGCTGTTTCATGGAAATAACCGCCATATTCAACACACCTCCTGTTATGGTTTTTGAGTGATTACCTCCGCCCATCGCATCTTCCGCTAAAACTTCCGGCGACCGGAAGCACCATTAACGGAATTAATAGGCGTGTGTTTTTAACACCGTCAATTACTATAACATATCTGCCTACATGGTGCAACAAATGATTGTCGAAATTTTGCAGGATGTCCTTAGCTTTTCATTTGCTTCTCGAATTCGGACTTCGTTAGCGGCTGGCTTGTCAGTATACGAATGATGTCTGCTACCGTCGGATTCCCTTCAAAAATGAAATAACCGGCACGGACAGGCTTATTCTTCATGGCTTTGATAAAAGCGTCCTTGTCCGAAATCAGCTGCTGCTCGGCGAGCAGGTCCGCTGTATCCGTTAAATTCATTCCGCCAGTAATGCGAACCTGCCGTTTTACCGCTTCTTCGGCTTTCTTATCGTTATTCTTGACGCTAGTTGCCGGCGGTTCTGTTGCCGCAGCAGCAGGCGACTCCTCCGGCTTCACCGCTTCCGGCTTGGCCGTTGCTGCCGCATTCCGGGTTGCTTTAGCATGCTCCTCCGCAAGCTTTTCGTCCAGCTCCGCCTGCGTATACATTTTGGGCTCCCCATCCTTGAATCCGTCCGAAAGCTTCTGCTGGCTCTCGTCCCCTATTTGCATTAGCTGCAGCAAAATAGCGCCGGCAATAATGCCGACACCCAATCCTGCGACAAAGGAGCGGTTCTTAAACATAAGCCTTCTCCTCCTGCTTCGCCAGCTGCAAGATAAGCTGGACTTCGCCTTTATTCATGCTCAGCTTTTTGGCGATGGCTTCAATGGACTTGCCTTGATTATATAAATCAAACAGATCCGGATAACGAAGCTGAATCCCCGGCACGGGTTGTTGAAGCCCCGCTTCGGCGGTAGACGGCTCTTCTACCGCAGGAGCGGACTTAACCTGCCCTTGAAGAGCGCTTGGCTGCGCAGCCAGCAGATCGTTCTGACGCTGCTGCTGAAGGAAAACAAGCTGCTGCTCCAGGAGTTTGCATTTGTTCTCGAGTTCTGCCATTCTCTGCTTGTTTGCTTCCGTCTGCTGTTTTCCCTCTTCCCGCAATGCCGAAACAAGCTTCACCAGCTCTTGATGGTCCAGTTCGGTATTCTCCATAAACTGCTCTAGCGCTACTTCCATACTTTGCGTATCTTTAGTTGCCTGTACCTGCTGTTTTCTGGGCAGAAATAACGAAGCTACGGCTACAACCGCTCCTAGCAGTACGATATAAGTCCAGTTTGACATCATTCACACCCTCTACAAACATTGCTGTTCTTATAGCGATATATCCACGTGATGCCCTTTATAGGGATGCTCGGCCTTTTCCTCCGTATTCGCGGATTCCTCCAGCACCTGCCTCTGCTTTCTCTTGGCGGGATAAGGATTTCCGTTCTGGCGATCTCGGTCATTTCGAACGTTCGTTCCGCCAGTCTGTTCAACGCCGGTATTCTTGCTGCGCAATTGCTCGGTTTGCTTGGATGCCAGCTCGGCCAATCGCGTAAGCTCCGCATTCGCCTTATGATTCGACTGGCTTTGCATTCCTCCCACTTCCGGGGTACGAGGGATCGACCATTGCAAATCAATGGGCTTAAACGGCATTTGCAAGCCTCCTTCCTACGAGAAAGGTAATTGTACGATATCCCCGTCCGTATAACGGAATGAAACGCGCTGTACCGGATCTTTAATGAAACGCGTATAACGTCCGATTACAATCTTGATGCCGCCGTATACCGTATGGCTGACATCCACCTTGGCTTTATCGGTGTCCTCAAGCGTTTTCTCGATTTCCAGTATACGCTCTCTGATCCGATCGATCTCGGCCATTGTCTGGCGTCTCGTTGCGCTAAGTTTGATCCGCATGGCCATCTTCTGATCGTTTAGCTGATCCATCGCAGCTTGCTGATCAAGAATCGCTAATGCTTTCTCCGTTTTGTCGATCGCATCCATATGATTGCGGAGCGTTGAGCGCAGCTCCTGCAGCTCGGAACGGGACTCCGGCTGTACTCCCACTTCAATAACCGTCGCCGTTGACATCGTATTGCCGATCACCCGTGCCGACACTTGCTCAACCGCTTGTATGGAGCCGCCAACAATCAAGCCTTTCGAACCTTGGCAAATTACGTTGCGGCCAGCTCGAACATACGAATGCATGATGCTCTGAGACACTAGAACGTCCTCGCCGGCAATAACATTGCTGTCTTGGATGAAGGAGCTCTTTACGTTTTTTTGCGCTTTGACGTAGCCTTTGTTGCCCGCCATGATTCCGCCCGTGATTTCAATCGAACCCTCGGATTCCAGCTCGGCTCCTTCCACTCCGCCTATAACGCGGATATCGCCGGAGGCTTTTACCCGAAACCCGCTGAGAACATTGCCGCGAATAACTACCGTTCCTACAAAATCGATGTTGCCGACTCTATAATCAACGTCTCCGTTTACTTCGTATACCGGGAAAACGTTTACTTTCTCTTTGTCAGTAATCGTAATAAGACCGTCAATTAAGGCATACATGGCCGTCTGGTTTTCGTTTACGACAACGTTCTTGCCAACCTTAAACCTTGCCTGCTTGCCTTGCTTGGCGGGAATCTCTTCGCCCGTTACCATCATGCCGGGTGAACCGAAGAGAGCGTCGATCCGCTCTGCAATCAATTGACCGCGCTTTACGTTTTTTAGCCGGGAAACTTCTTTGAAATCCACCTTTCCGTCTTCCAGCTCTGCAGGACGCTGCATCTGCTCCTGCATATCATAAGCGAAACGGATAGATCCGTCCTTACCTGGCGAAGCCGGATTACCAACAGCAATTAATGTTTGCTCTTTGCAATACGCCAGCGTATTGCTGCAAATTTCATTTAACAGACTTGTTCGTATCCCATATACAACGCCCTTGCTGCGTACAAATCGTTCCATTTGACCGGGAGTACAGTCGAAATCTTCGGTGATCCGGTTAAAGGTCAGGAAGGCAGACAGCTTGTCAGCTGATATCTGGATACGCAAGTAAGATTCCAATAAATGGTCTTCCACCTTGCCTACTCCCTTCTAATGCTGCAGTAGTTGATCTTTATGCTTTGCTAACGCTCCGCGCAGCCGTAAAATAGCTTTCGAATGAAGCTGGGAAATTCTTGACGGGGATAATGACATGACTTCCGCAATCTCGCTTAACGATAATTCTTCATAATAAAAGAGCGAAATAACGGTTCGTTCCTTTTCCGTTAATTTCTCGATTCCGCTGATAAGAGAGTCTTTGAGGAAAAACTCATGCGCTTTATGGTCCGGGTTTTTGGCCCGTTCGTCTATAAGCAGCGACAGTCTTGTCTCCGATTCTTCTTCACGGATCGGATCTTCCAGCGAGCATACCGTCGTGATCGCAATTTCATGAAGCATCGTGGTGAATTCCTTCTCGCTGACGTTCAAGTATTCGCTGATCTCGGAATCGCTAACGGAACGCAGGTATTTTTGCTCCAGGCTTTGATAAGCTTCTTCGATGCGTTTCGCCTTCTCCCTTACCGAACGGGGTACCCAGTCACCCTGGCGAAGCCCGTCGATAATAGCCCCGCGAATTCTCCAGGATGCGTAGGTTTCAAACTGCAAGCCCCGGCAGTAGTCGAATTTCTCGATCGCATCGATAAGTCCCATGACTCCGTTGCTGGCGAGGTCATCTTTAAGCACATTTTTGGGCAATCCAATCGCCATACGGTTCGTTACATAATCGACCAAAGGCAAGAATTGCTCGATGAGACGCTTCTTGGCTTCAAGATCGCCTTCCTCTTTCCACGCTCGCCACAAATCCAAATTCGCAGTCGCAATCATGCCCCTCACCCTCCAGTCAGATGACGAATGGCCTTAGCCAATTCCTCAGGCTCTTTATTCTGTGTTGATACCAGCTTTGGCGGCGTTAACGGCTTAAACTGACTTTGTTCCTGTTGTTGCGCTTCCTGAGACTTATGACCGTCCAACTGTGATTTGAGCATTTGATTTAGGTCTTCGCTCTCATCGGGAGTTTGGAGATCCAGCTGCGTTCCTTTTCCTTCTTCTCCGACTGTCTCAGCTTGATGCATCACTGGCGGTTGAAGTATAAAGGCCAGTGCAAACCGCATTGCAAATGCAATCGCAGCAAAGGCGATGAAAGCATACATGCTGCGCATCAGCATGACAGACAGCGGGTTTTTACCAATCGAAAATAATAGGGTTAATCCCGCGCCAACAATCCCCAAGCCGACATTCCATCGCCAGTTTCCAACCATTTCAAATCTCCTTTATTCCAAACTGCACGCTTCTAATGGTCAATACACCGCTGCTGCTGTCAATTTCAATCGTGCGGCCGTAATTCCCGCCTGTATCCTGTCCCACCACGGGGATCGAATAGTTCGCGAGAATTTCCAAACAGGATTCTACATTCCGGGGTCCGATTCGCATCGAATCCGATTGGCCGGAGAAGGCAAACATTTGCGCTCCGCCGGCCATTTTAGCTGCTAGACGCCCGACAACGGCGCCTTCCGCTTTCATTTGCCCAATAAGCTCTGGAATTGCCGTATCCGCATATTTGGCAATATTCATGGTCGACTCTCTGGCAATATCCGAAGATGGCAGCATGACATGCGCCATGCCCGCAATTCGTGCAACTGGATCGTATAACGTCAGTCCGACACAAGAGCCTAGTCCTGTTGTCCTCAGATGTGCTCCGCCCGCAGCCCATTTTAAATCTGCCATGCCGACCTTGATCACATCTTGTTGGATCATTCGGTCAGTACTCCCAGGGATTGAAATATTTTAGTGAAGGAATCCGGGTCCGGAATAAGGAAGAAATGTCCCTCCAGCTCTTCTCTGTCTTCAAGAAACGTGGTTTCGATAAGCAGGGCCGAATCCCCCATCTCGCCGTATTGCATTAATCCGTAAGTCAGGATTGGACCTGCCATATCCCTGGCAACGGAAGGCACGGAAGGCGCCATGGACAAATGCGTGAAGTCGGCAAGGGAAGATAAATAGGATCCCGCCAAAATGTTGCCGATCTCGCAAAGGGCGGACATCTCCATCTCCGAGTAGCTGTCCGTCGAATCGCATTCCAGGGACAGAAGCTGTCCCAAAAGGCGTTTCGCGGCATCCTCCTGGATGATGAAAAACATATTGCCAGGCGCTTCCCCTTCTACGCGAAGATACACGGCAATGACAACCTGCTCCGAGCCGCCGACTCGGTCTGCCACTTCCTCGAAGGGCAGCAGGCTGACCTTCGGGACCGCCATGTCTACGGGCTTGTCCAGTAGACGGGATAATGCGGTTGCCGCATTACCCGCCCCGATATTGCCAACTTCCTTCAGAACATCCATTTCAAACGCTTTGAATCGGTTAAAGGCGTCCACACCTACACCTCTAACTGCTCAAGCTGAATGATCTCGTTTTTGTTCAGCACTTCGGACAGATTCAGCATAATAAGCAGCCGGTTATCTCCGAACTTCGCAATGCCTCTCAAATATTTCGCTTTAATGCCGCCGACAATCTCCGGCGGCGAATCGATGGTATCCGCGTCGATATCCACTACGTCATTGGCGGAATCAACGATAAAGCCAACTTCCATTTCGTTTACCGCAACGACAATGATCCGGCTGTTCTCCGTTGTTGCCGACTCTTCGAGGCCAAAGCGGCCGCGAAGATCGATAACAGGAACGACGATGCCGCGTAGATTAATTACTCCTTTAATGAAGGAAGGAGTTTTCGGAACGCGCGTAATTGGGGATAAACGCTCGATTGTACGGACTTTATCCACCTCAATGCCATATTCCTCATGTGCCAGCGAAAATACGATTACTTTTAATTCTTCTCCCATCGTTAAGCCCTCCCTATTTGATAAGTGCGTTAGGATCAATGATGAGCGCCACTTGGCCATCGCCAAGAATGGTCGCACCGGATATAGCCTCAATATTGGTCAAATATTTGCCTAGCGATTTCAATACAATCTCGCTTTGTCCAATAAACTCGTCAACGGTAATTGCCGCCCACTTATCCCCTTTTCGGATAACGACAATTTCGGTCTCCGACTCGCTTTGCTCGTTAAAGTCGGGCGAATCGAGCACCTTGCTTAAGGAAACGAGCGGAATAACCGCGTTGCGGAAATGAATCATCCGGTTGCCGTGAACGTTCAGAATCTGATCCTTCTGGATAATGCCGGTTTCCACGATAGACGTAAGCGGAATCGCATATTTCTCTGAACCTAGCTTAATAAGCATCGCCGAAATAATAGATAGAGTAAGAGGCAATTGAACGGCAAACTTCGTTCCGCGTCCAAGCGCGGAATCTACCGTTACATTGCCGCCAAGCGAAGTGATCTTCGAGCGCACTACATCAAGGCCAACGCCTCGGCCGGAAATATCGGAAATCTTATCGGCCGTGCTGAAGCCGGGAGCGAATATCAACATGTTGATATCCTCGTCAGACAGCTGCTTCGCCTGATCTTCGGTCACAACGCCGTTCTTGATCGCTGTTTTGAGAACCTTCTCGCGGTTAATGCCCCTGCCGTCTTCCTCAACCTCGATAAAGACATGGTTGCCGCTGTGATAAGCCCGCAAATTAATCGTACCCGTCTCCGGTTTGCCCGCTGCGATCCGTTCTTGGGTCGTTTCAATGCCATGGTCCACCGAGTTCCGGAGCAAATGAACGAGCGGGTCGCCAATCTCGTCAATGACTGTGCGATCAAGCTCGGTATCTGCGCCCGTAATGACCAGATCGATCTTCTTGTCGAGCGATTTGGCTAAATCGCGAATCATGCGCGGGAACCGGTTAAATACCGAATCTACCGGAACCATTCTCAGCTTCAATACGATATTCTGCAGATCGGAGCTGACGCGGGTCATATGCTCGACGGTCTCTGTCAGATCGTTGCGGCGGATCTCGCTGGAGAGCTGCTCCAGCCTTACCCGGTCAATCAACAGTTCGCTGAATAGATTCATCAAGGCATCCAGACGATCGATATCAACGCGAATCGTTCTGGATACGGCTGCAGGCGCAGAGGATGCTGCCGCCTGCGTGCGTGCTGCGCCAACCTGCTTGCCAGCCTCTTCCTTCGCGGCTTCCGTTTGCGGCGAGGCTTGCGCAGTTGCCGCAGCCGGAGCCTGCTCCTTGGCTGCCGCGTTATTCAGCATCGCGAGCAACTCAAGATCAAGCAGCGCCACGGATACTTTCTCGATCTCCGAGATTGCGGCAATTTGAGCTTCCAGTTCTTGCTGGGATAAGGTAGAGATCGTAAACACGGAGAAGGAGCGGTCGAATTTCTCCTGCTCCAAATCGGTTACGGAAGGCTCGGATTTTACGATGTCGCCGTTCTTGCCCAGCAGGTCAAACACCATATAGGCACGCACGCCTTTTAATACGCAATCTTCCCGGATATCCACTTCGATATAGTAGACGTTATGCCCGCTGTCGATCGATTGCTGGATAACCGAAGTCTGGAACTCATCCAGCATTCCGCCGGTTTGTTGTAAGGATACGGATGGAGCTGACGATGCGGCTGCAGCAGCTCCGGCTGTTTTGTAGTCCCCTTTGACGATGGATTGCAACGAAGCCACAATCGCGGTAACATCCGCTTTGCCCGTCCCCCCGCCAACGATATCCTGAACCATGGACTCAAGCGCATCAAGCCCCTTGAACAAGGTATCGAAAATAAATTCATCCATCTTGAGCTTGCTGTTCCGTACAAGATCTAGCACGTTTTCCATCTCATGCGTTAGTGAGGCAAGATCTTCATACCCCATCGTTGCGGACATCCCTTTAAGGGTGTGGGCAGAGCGGAAAATTGACTGGACGATCGTCAGATCCTCCGGTTCGCTCTCCAGGCGAAGCAAATTTTCGTTCAAAGCTTGCAGGTGATCATTGGACTCGTCGATAAACATCGATAAGTAGGCGTTCATATCCATTTTGTCGCACCTCCTGATAGGACTTTATATCATCTATTATCCTTTCAAAACCGCATGCTGCAGCTCGGCAGCAATCTGCTGCAGAGGCAGTACCGTCTTCACGCAGCCGGTCTCGATTGCGCTGCGCGGCATTCCATAAACGACGCAGGTCTGTTCGGATTCGGCAATCGCCGATTCCGCGCCGCTGTCGACGAGAGCCTTCATCCCTTTGGCTCCGTCGCTTCCCATTCCCGTCATGATAACGGCATGACGTTTCAGCTCGTCAAATGGGGTTAGTGATTCGAACAGGACATCCACCGAAGGACGATGACCGTTTCGCGGCGGCTTTTGGGTAAGCTGAACATAGTAGCCGCCCTGGTCCTTCGCCAGTTCCATATGATGCCCGCCCGGAGCGATGTAGACAACCCCGGCTTTCAACCGGTCACCTTGGGATGCCTCCACTACCTCAAGCTCGCTAAAGCTGTCAAGTCGCTGGGCAAGCGACTTCGTAAACTTGGGGGGCATATGCTGGACGACCAATACGGGCGCTGCCAACTGGGCCGGAAGCGATGTGATCACTTCATGCAGGGCGCGCGGACCGCCAGTGGAGGTTCCGATGGCAATTAGTTGGTCGAAGCTGCCCTCAGCCGGCTTCTGTCTGAACCTCTTTTGTTCTTTGTTCTCCTCAAGTGCCGCTGCGACTGGCGCCACCGGTATAATCGGGACTGCCTCCATAGATCTGCCGCTATCGGCCATTGGCTTCATTGGATTGCTCAAGCTTCCTGTTGGCTTGTCTTTCCTCTCAAACGCAGAAGCAGCTGCATCTCTTGCCTCTGCTTGCTGCTCCGGTCGCAGCAGCCCGCGTTTGCGGCTGTTTCCTTCTTCCACCGGTTTAACGGACCCTGTAAGCTTGGACTGGTTGGTCTTGTCCCGTTTAATGGGAGATTTCTTCTTATCGGGTTCCGTAACAGAGGCGGAATACCTTCTGGTCAGGACCGCAATTCTAAGCTTCTCCAGCAATAGCTCGCCAACCCGGACAATATCATTGGAGAAGGCGCCCATTGGCTTGCGGATAAAGTCAAATGCCCCTAGCTGCAATGCCTTAATGGTTTCTCTCGTGTTCTCCTCGCTGATGCCGGACAACATAATGACGGGTGTCGGCTGTTCGACCATGATGCGCTGCAAAGCATCCAATCCGTTAAGCTCGGGCATCTCGAGATCAAGGGTTACTGCATCGGGCTTCCACTTTTGTACGGCTTCAATGGCTTCAAGACCATTACAAGCGGTTGCCACAATCGTGAATTGGGGATCTTGAACGATCAAATCGCTAAATATCTTTCTCATGAAAGGCGAATCGTCCACGACAAGCACGCGATAAGGAGCCATCCTGTTCCCCCCTCTTATGTATGTATAACTACCGGTTAAACCTAAACATCTTATGTATAAAACCTCTTACCCCAGCTGCAGCGGTTTGCTCCGGAATGGACATCTCCAAGTATCGGCGTGCAATTTCGTCAACTCCTTTAGAAGCATCGCTTCCGGGGAAAGCAACAGTAAACGGCGTTTGACGCTTTACCGCTTTCGTCACATTCGGATCATCCAGGATGACGCCCAATGTCGGAAGTTCGGCTTGAAGGAATCTTCTTGCCACAAGATTAATTTTGTCCGCAGTCTGGATGCCTTCCTTGCGGTCTGTGGCGCGGTTAATAATCAACTTAAAAGCAGCGTTAATCCCCATCGACTTGACCATCTTTACCAGAGCGTATGCATCGGTAATCGCTGTTGGCTCCGGCGTTGTGACTACAAAGGTTTCTTCCGCCGCGGATATAAACTTGACCGTTTCCTTCGACAGTCCCGCTCCCGTATCAAAGAGAATAAAATCGTATTCCCCCTGAAGCTTGCCGATCTGATCCGAGAACCAGTCCAATTGCTCCGCGGTTAAGTCGAGAAGATCCTGAAACCCTGAACCGCCTGCTATAAAATGTACGCCTGACGGTCCAATCTGGATAATATCCCAGATAGTCTTATCCTGTTTCAACAGATGATAGAGGTGATAGGAAGAGCTTACCCCCATCAGGACATCGATATTGGCCATGCCGATATCCGCGTCAAACACGAGCACTTTTTTTCCTAGGCGCTGCAGCGAAATGGCAAAATTCAAGCTGAAGTTGGATTTGCCTACGCCGCCCTTCCCGCTCGTGATCGTCACGATGCGGGTAGGACGGGCAGGGTCTTGACCCATCCTCATTTTCACCATGTTGCGAAGTGCCTCTGCTTGATCATTCATCGGCAGGAGCCCCCAGCAGCGAATCAATATATCGCTCCGCGTTAAATGGGGCAATATCGTCCGGCACGGTCTGGCCGCTGGCAACAAACACAGGCTGCAATTCATTCTGCAGCGCCAGGTTTAGGATCGATCCGTATACGGAGGTTTCATCCAGCTTCGTGAACAGCACCTTGCGGACTCCGTATTTCACGAAATTGTCCGCCACCGCCATCATGTCTTTGGTTTTGCCCGTCAAGCTCAGCACCAGAACGGTCTCGCTCTGTTCACTGGACTGAAGGAGACTGTTCACTTCGGATACATGAAGCTCATTGCGGAAATTCCGCCCGGCTGTATCCATATAGATCAGATCACGGTCTTCCAGCTGTTTAAAGGCTTTAGGCAAGTCCATTGGCGAAAATACAACTTCCATGGGCACGTTCAGGATATTCGCATACGTCCGTAATTGATCAACCGCGGCGATTCGGTAAGTGTCCGATGTAATGAAACCAATCTGCCGCCCGAATTTAATCGATTGTCCCGCGGCCAGCTTTGCGATTGTTGTGGTCTTGCCTACACCTGTGGGACCAACAAAATGAACAATTCTTGCCGAATCGCTTATGGACTCGCGACTGTACGGATTCAGCCATTCCAACAGCAGCTCACGGGCAATTTGCCAGGTCTCCGCCCCGTTTGGCGTTTCCTTATGTTCCGCGAGCTTCTCGTTTACCGCATCGATTAACCGGTCAATCAGCTCCGGCTCCACCTCCTGCTGGACGAGCCGACCATACAAGGATTGAATCGCAAGCGGCCGGGCATTTTCCGGATTATGCATCGACAGCTGCTTCAAAGACTGCTTGATAAACCGGATCTCTTCTAACAGATCATCGTTAATCCGGTTTATCGTCTGTGACGGAGGCGAACCCGGCATAACGGGCGGGGGCGGCTGAACAGCCGTCACAGGCGCGGGAGCCGGAGGTTCGAGAACCGCCGTAGACGCAGCTGCTTGTCTTTTTGACTCTTGAATCGCATGAACGACACGCTGTACCTCTGCAGCCGCTTTTTTCGGCTGGGTTGCTGGGGCAGGTGCGGCTGCCCCCGACTCGATCGCAGCTATAACTTCCATCTTTTTCTTCCGGAACATCCCCATAAATCCGCCAATCCGGACTTCCTTTGTATTCAGAATGACGGCATCTTTGCCAAGCTCGCTCCTAATCATAGGCAAGGCTTCCGGCAAGGCATTCACCACATAACGCTTTACTCTCATAAATTCACCACCCCTACGCTTTGAACTTCAATGTTAGGCTCAAGCTCGCTGTACGACAGTACCGGTACATCCTGCATGGTCCGCTCGACGATTTGTCTCAGGTACATGCGAATGGTAGGCGAAGTCAATACCACGGGATGCTGGCCGGATTGAATTTGGCGCGACACTTGCTCATTGAGCTTCTGATAGATTTGCTGCGTTGCAACAGGATCAAGCGCAATATAACTTCCCTGGTCGGTTTGCTGAACCGACTCCGCGATTTTCTTCTCAAGGGCCGGACCTACCGTGATTACCTTCAGCATATTGCCCGTTGAAGTAAACTGCTGCGTAATCTGCCTCGACAAGGCTTGACGGGCATATTCCGTAAGAATATCCGGGTCCTTCGTATAATGGGCTTGGTCCGCCAGCGATTCGAAGATCGTAACCAGATCCCGAATCGAAACCTTTTCCCGCAGAAGCTTAGCCAACACCTTTTGCAAATCGCCAATCGATAATATAGAAGGAATAAGTTCTTCGATCAATGCCGGGTACGACTCTTTCACGTTTTCTACGAGAGCCTTGGTCTCTTGGCGGCCAATCAGCTCATGCGCATGACGCTTAATAATTTCGGTCAAATGCGTCGCCACAACGGAAGGCGGATCTACAACGGTGTATCCGGAGATTTCCGCTCTCTCCTTCATCTGTTCGTCAATCCAGAGCGCCGGAAGTCCAAACGCCGGTTCCGTGGTCTCGATACCGATAACAGACTCGTCTTCAAAGCCGGGGCTCATCGCAAGGTAGTGGTTAAGCAGCAATTCGCCGCGCGCAACGATATTCCCCTTAATCTTGATGACATACTCGTTAGGCTTTAGCTGGATGTTATCGCGTATCCGAATGACCGGCACCACAAGTCCAAGCTCCAGCGCGCATTGCCTGCGGATCATTATAATCCGGTCAAGCAAGTCTCCTCCCTGCTGCGTGTCCGCCAGCGGAATAAGGCCATAGCCAAATTCGAATTCGATCGGATCCACCTGCAGCAAGCTGATAACACTTTCGGGACTGCGCACCTCTTCGATTTGCTGTTCCTCCTCCATCAGCTCTTCCTGCTGCATTTTCTTGTTGATGGATTGCTGCATCTTCCAGGCACCGAACAGGAGCAATGCCGCGAAAGGAAGCGTGCGTAAAATGCCAATTGGAGTGAATAAGCCGAGCAATGCGAGAGTTCCGGCTACGATATAGAGCAGCTTCGGATATTTAAGGAGCTGCGTTGTTACGTCCTGCGCGAAGTTTCCGTCCGATGCGGCACGGGTTACGATCAAGCCCGCTGCCGTGGAGATAAGCAAGGCCGGAATCTGGCTGACCAGGCCGTCGCCAATCGTAAGAATCGAGTAGGTTTGCAAAGCATCGCTAAAGCTGTCCCCATGAATGGCCATACCGATAATGAACCCGCCAATGAGGTTAATAAGCAAGATAATAATAGAAGCTATGGCATCGCCTTTGACGAATTTGCTTGCACCGTCCATGGAGCCGTAAAAGTCCGCTTCTCTTTCGATTTTCGAGCGGCGCTCACGCGCCTGCTGTTCATTAATCAGTCCCGCATTCAGGTCGGCATCAATACTCATTTGCTTGCCGGGCATCGCGTCGAGCGTAAATCTGGCTGCAACCTCCGCCACCCGTTCCGAACCTTTCGTAATAACGATGAACTGGACAACGACCAGGATGAGGAAAACGACGAAGCCGATCGCGATTTCCCCGCCGCCTACCCAGGATCCAAACGTCTGTACAACCTTACCCGCATGGCCATGCGACAAGATATTGCGTGTTGTCGAGACGTTAAGCGCAAGCCGGAATAAGGTCGTGACAAGCAGAATCGCAGGGAAGATAGAGAAATCGAGAGCTTCCTTCGTATTCATCGCAATCAGCAGAATCATGAGCGCGATCGAAATGTTCAGGATAAGCAATATATCTAGCAGCAGTGTCGGTATAGGGATGACCATCATGAGTACGATGCCGATAATCCCAGCTAAGATAGCAATATCTTTCACTTTCATGATGTTGTCTCCTCCCTCTCAATTATGATGAACGAACTCGGCCTTTCATTTTATAGACAGCCGCCAATACTTCCGCCACAGCTTGGAACAAATCGGCAGGTATTGAATCACCGATATCGGCCCGTTCGTATAACGCTCTGGCAAGCGGCTTGTTTTCCATCATGACAACGCCGTGTTCCTTGGCAACCTCCCGAATGCGGAGCGCCACGTGATCCATCCCTTTTGCAATAATGAGCGGAGCTTCCATTTTGGAAGCATCGTACTGCAATGCAATGGCAAAGTGGGTTGGGTTCGTAATAACTACGTCGGCTTTTGGTACCTCCTGCATCATCCGCTGCATCGCCATCCGGCGCTGCCTTTCGCGGATTTTGCCTTTGATAAGAGGATCGCCCTCCGACTTTTTGTATTCGTCTTTGATGTCCTGCTTGGACATCCTCAAACTCTTTGCATGCTCGTAACGCTGGTACATATAATCGGCGAAAGCCAGTACGACAAGAACAGCTCCTGTCTCCAGACCAAGCTTGACCGTCAATCCGGCAGTAAAGGCGAAGATCTGCTGGACGGATAAACTCGACAGCATAAGAATCTTGTCCCAATCGCCCCAAATCGCCCGATAGACCAGAATGCCGATGATTAAGAGCTTTAATATGCTCTTTAGAAATTCAACTACCGTTCGCATAGAGAATATCTGCTTAAAACCGTTAATCGGATTCAGCTTGGTGAATTTGGGCTTAAGCGATTCGCCCGTAAGCAGAAATCCGAACTGCATAACGTTTCCCAAAATCGCTACGATCACCACGATGGAGAAAATCGGCGCCAGGAACATCAGCATATCGACCGCAAGCTTGCCAAACAACGGCATGATGTTAGCCGTTGTGACATCCATCGTCAGCCAGTTATCAAACAGCTCCTGGAATACGCCCATAATCCTCGTCTTATAGTAGCTTCCTAATGCCGCAAAGGTAGCAAAGGTAAAGAGCAAAATCATGGAGCTTGGCAAATCGTTGGATTTGGCGATCTGCCCTTTCTTGCGGGCCTCCTGCGTTTTCTTGGGCGTCGCTTTTTCCGTTTTTTCCTGACTAAACAGCTGCAAGTCTAGCTCTAGGTAGTAAGATCTCAACGTTGCAGCCTCCTTATTTGTTAGCGGTTTGTTGCACAATGCCAAACAATTGCTCCAGGTTGTCAAACATGATGGCAAACAGTCGCTCGAATATCGCGGATATGCCGGGAAGCACCAGGATCAATAACCCGAGTCCAAGCAGCAGCTTAAGCGGAATCCCGATAACAAACACGTTGTACTGAGGAGCTGTCTTTGCCAGAAAGCCAAGGCCTACGTCCGTCAGGAACATCGCAATGACAAGCGGGGCTGCAACCTGCATCGCCAGCAGGAATGCGTTACCTACCGCCCTGGACAGGAAATCGGTTATGCTGCCATCGTAAATCCTGCTGAATAATTCATTCGACAATGGCATCCATTTGTAGCTGTCCATCAATCCGGTTAACAGATAATGATGTCCGTTAACGGCCAGAAACACCATAATAAGAAGCATGTACTTGAAGTTGCCCAGCAGCGGGGCCGAGACACCCGTCATTGGATCAATAACGTTGGACATGGCGAATCCGATCTGCATATCCATCAGTGCGCCGGCTGTTTGCACAACCGTCATAAAGAGATAAACGATGTATCCCATCAGGAGCCCGATCAGAACTTCCCGAAATATGTACAAAATATACTCTGCGTCCATCGGTACCGTCTTCTCTTTCAACCCATAGGTCATAAAGACAATAAGCGAAAGAAAAAAGCCAAGTCCAATCTTGAAGGTGCTTGGTACTCCACGCATGTTAAACAGTGGAGCTACGACGAAAAACGATGTCATTCGACAAAAAATAAGTAAAAAAATAGGGAAGTACTCCACGATCTGATCCATGATTTCCGTTCACAACCTATCCGATGTATTTATACAAGTTGTTCAGCAGATTGTAAGTGAAATCGACGATTACATTCAGAATCCAAGGCCCGAATATAATCAGGGATACAAAGACCGCTACGATTTTAGGCACAAAAGCTAACGTCTGCTCTTGAATTTGGGTAGTCGCTTGAAAAATACTGATGATTAATCCGACGACTAGAGCGAGAACGAGCATCGGCGCGCTGGCTTTCAATACGGTACTGATGGCTTGTCCGGCCAATCCGATGATGAAATCAGCACTCATTGAACGTTCCTCCCTGTCATAATTACGTGTTGAAGCTTAACAGCAATGATTTGACGATCAAGTACCACCCGTCCACCAGCACGAACAACAGAAGCTTAAACGGCAGGGATATCATGACCGGCGGCAGCATCATCATCCCCATCGCCATTAATGTGCTGGAGACGATCATATCGATGACCAGGAACGGAATGAATATCATAAAGCCCATCTGGAAAGCGGTCTTCAGCTCGCTAATCGCGTAAGCAGGCACCAGAACCGTAATCGGAATATCCTGATATTTCTCCGGCTTCTCCGTCTTCGTGTAGTTGAGGAACAGAAGCAGGTCTTTCTCCCTCGTATGCGAGACCATAAACTTTTTCATCGGATCCGCTGCTTTCTCCAGCGCCACGGTCTGCGTAATTTCACCCTTGAGATAAGGCTGCAATGCCACTTCGTTCACTTGGGAGAAGGTTGGAGCCATTATGAAAAAGGTCAGGAACATCGCCAGCCCGATCAGAACCTGGTTAGGCGGCATTTGCTGCGTGCCAAGCGATGTACGCACGAATCCAAGTACGATTACAATGCGTGTAAAGCTTGTCATAAGTACCAGTATCGCCGGCGCAATGCTTAATACCGTTATTAGAAGCAGGAGCGACAAGGCACTTGTTCCCGGCTCTTCGCTTCCATTACCGATGCTGATATCGACATTGGGAAGCGGATTAGCCGCAAACGCATGCGATTGCAGCAGCATAACCCCCAGCGCTGCGGTGACGATCGAAATCCACCATTTATTTTTCATTGTCATCCCCATCATGTTTGGATTCCTTCAGAAGCGACTCCAGCTGCTCTCTGCGGTCAGCCTGCTTGCTGAGGTTTTGATTCAGCAAGCTTTGGAAGGAGGACGCCTGCAGGTTCCATTGCTCATCCGTAAGGTCCTCTCCCTTTTGCGGCTCTTCTTTACGAAACCTCTTAAGAAAATCGGTAATTGTGTTTGCCGACCATCCGGCTGCATGGGATTGTCTGTCGAGTGAAGCAAGAATAGCCTGTACCTGCTTCTCATCGTCAATTTTGTCGAGGAGCGTCACATTCTCGCCGACACCCACCACATACAACCGGCCTGACAGCTCAACAACCTGGAGCGAATTATTCTGCCCCAGCGCAACCCCACCGAGGGAGCGTACCGCCCGGTTTGTTCCCCACATGCGATTACGCTGAGACAAAAATTTAATTAGTAGCACGATTAAGCCGATAACTATGAATAGAGAGACAATGACCCAGATCACGCTTCCTGCGTAGCTGCCGGTACTGCCGGCCATTGGACTCTCGTCATTCCCGCTGCCCGCTGCCGCGGCGAAGGCGGGCTGTACAGCAACGCCAACCGCAGTCAAGGAAGTTAATCTCGTAACATATGTAAGCATAGCTTAGCCAAGCGTTTTCTTAATCGCTTCGATTACGCGATCAGCTTGGAATGGTTTAACGATAAAGTCCTTTGCGCCGGCTTGGATCGCGTCGATAACCATCGCTTGCTGGCCCATCGCGGAACACATAATAACTTTTGCGTTTCCGTCGAGCTTTTTGATTTCTTTCAATGCGGAAATGCCATCCATCTCCGGCATCGTAATGTCCATCGTAATCAGGTCAGGCTTAAGCTCCTTGTACTTTTCTACCGCCTGTGCGCCGTCTTGCGCTTCCCCGACGACCTCGTAGCCGTTTTTAGTCAGAATGTCTCGGATCATCATGCGCATGAATGCTGCGTCGTCTACGATTAGAATGCGGTTTGCCATCTTTTTTTCCTCCTAGAGTATTATTGCAATTTTTGAATGCGGTCCCATTGGCTTACGATATCCGTTACCCGTACACCAAAGTTCTCATCAATGACGACTACCTCTCCCTTGGCGATCAGCTTGTTATTCACAAGGATGTCAACGGGTTCGCCGGCCAGCTTGTCCAGCTCGATAATGGAGCCCTGGGACAGTTCCAGAATATCCTTAATTTGCTTTTGGGTCCTACCTAATTCTACGGTAACTTTAAGCGGTATGTCGAGAAGTAAATTGAGGTTTGTCTCATCCGCTTGCACATATGGCGCTTGATTGAAGTTTGCGAACTGTACAGGCTGAACATTTACGTTTCGGCTTGCCGCGTGACCGTAGGTCTGAGGTCCCTGTGGCTGCATCGGAATATCGAATGCTGCGCTTTGCTGGTAAGGATTATATGGCTGATTAAATTGCGATGCCGCTGCCGCTGGTGCTGGCTGGTACGGATCTTGATAAGCCGGCTGCGGAGCCGGTGCAGGCGCTTGAGCAACAGCCGCCGGTGCCTCTGGAGCAGGCGCAGGAGCCGGTGCAGCCGGAGCCGCTGCAATCTCTTCCTCCACGTCCCCCATCAGAATTGCAACCATCTGTTTCGCGAACGGAACAGGCAAAAGCTGCATGATGGTGGAATCTATCAAATCGCCAATCGTCAAACGGAAAGAAATTTTGATAAACACGTCTTCAGGCGGGAGCTGTCCCATTCCGCCGCCGCTGTCTACATCGAGAATGTCGATACCCGGAGGCGAAATATTTACGAATCGGTTAAAAATCGTCGACATCGATGTGGCGGAAGAACCCATCATCTGGTTCATCGCTTCCTGAACGGCGCTGATATGGATCTCGTTCAGCTCCTGAAGCGTTACGTCCCCTTCTCCGCCGAGCATAAGGTCCGCAATGACCTGCGCGTCCTTTGTCTTGATAACAAGCGAATTAATCCCCTGGAAACCGTCTACGTACTGTACGCTGACCGCAACATGCGGCTTGGGAAACTCGTTTGCAAGATCCTCGCGTTTAATGAAGGTAACCTGAGGCGTCGTAATATCGACTTTCTTGCCAAGCAAGGTCGATAAAGCCGTAGCAGCGCTGCCAAACGTGATATTGCCGATTTCCCCCAGGGCATCTTGCTCGATCGAAGACAAGAAGTCCGACAGCTGATATTCGGAAGCCTGCGATTGCGATGAGGCGAGCTCGCCGGCTGTCTGATTAAGCAACGCGTCTATTTCCTCTTGCGATAAATAATCTTTACTCGTCATTTTCTTCTTCCGCTCCTTCGCTGACAACTTGATCCACTTGCACGGCTATCCGATCCTTGACGGAGCCCGGGCTTCCGATAAACTTCAGCTTCTCGCCAACCTTGATGCGAAGGCCGTCATCTATCGGTTTATTTAACGAAATGACGTCCCCAACCGCGAGACCCAAAAATTCCTTGATCGTAATGACGGATTCGCCAAGCTCGGCCACGATTGGAAGCTTCGCTTTGCTTACGCGCTGCTCCAGCATTTCCACTTCCTCTGGAATCCTCTCTTTTTTCTGGGAGACGAACCAGTGGTGGGCAGACAACCGCGGCATAATCGGTTCAATGACGACATGAGGGATACACAGATTGATCATCCCCGTCGTATCGCCGATCTTTGTGCTAAGCGAGATCAATGCGATTGTTTCGTTTGGTGAGACAATTTGCATAAATTGCGGATTCGTCTCCAACGCTTCCAGGCGCGGTGAAATATCTATGATCGTCTTCCATGCTTCCTGCAGGCTTTCGAACGCCCTGGCGAAGATACGTTCCATAATAATGGTCTCGATCTCGGTCAGATTGTTGATCTTGGAAGGCGCCATCCCTTGCCCGCCGAGCATTCTGTCGAGCATGGCATAAGCAACGTTAGGATGAACCTCGAGCACCATGCGCCCTTCCAGCGGCTCCGCTTCAAATATGTTCAGAATCGTCATCTTCGGTATCGAGCGGATAAATTCATCGTAAGGCAGCTGCTCGACCTGCACGACATTGATCTGAACGAATGTACGAAGCTGCGCTGAGAAATAGGTTGTCAGATATCGCGCGAAGTTTTCGTGTATGCGTGTTAAGCTTCTTATGTGATCCTTCGAAAATCGAGTAGCGCGCTTGAAATCGTAGACTCGAACTTTTCGCGTAACCTCTTCTTTTTTCAGTTCATCCGCATCCATCTCACCCGATGACAAAGCGGCCAGCAGCGCGTCTATCTCATTCTGCGATAATACATCAACCAATTCTCTCACCCCCTTCAAGGAATGTCGGCAACAAGCTTATAACTGCTGCATGATAAAATTCGTAATTTCTACCTTAACCAGCTTTTTGCCTTCAGGCAAAATAGGATTAATGAGATTCAGAAGCTTCGATTCCAGCATATCCTCGCCTTCCGAGCCGTTAAGCTCGGCAGCTGTCAAATCAGCAACCGTACGGTTAATGATTGGCCGCACCTCAATCTCGAGGATCTTGTCGAAATCTTCCTTCGTCTTCTTGCTGTCCAGCTGGAACGCAAAGCTCATAACGACGACATAGTCCGAATCCTTCAGGTTGCGTTTGAAATCCTTCAGCTCGGAGGTAAC
The DNA here is from genome assembly GCF_037147795.1 of Paenibacillus sp. MMO-177. Taxonomy (NCBI): domain Bacteria; kingdom Bacillati; phylum Bacillota; class Bacilli; order Caryophanales; family Paenibacillaceae; genus Paenibacillus; species Paenibacillus sp. MMO-177. The sequence goes on from NZ_JBBCUR010000002.1 coordinate 637,617, forward strand.
GGACACCAGCTCGTCTGCGGAAAGATGCTTCACCGTAACAGACGCCTTTTCCGGATCAGGCTTATCCGTGTCGTTAAAAAATGATTTGTACATGATGATGGATACGATTGCGATCAGCGTAATTGCTAGCAAGGTAGTGACTAGCCATGGCAACATTTTTTTCATCTCTATGGACCCTCCGTTTGTTCGATCTTCTGGGTCGCTGCAAGAACGCCGATTGAACGAATATAACTCTGAATTAGCTGTACCAGCTCGGCTGCGCTCTCCGTCACGATAAACTTTTTACCCGTAGTAAGCGTAATAATCGTATCCGGAGTTTCTTCTATCAATTCGATTAGAAGAGCATTAATCATCAGCTTCGAGCCATTCAATCGAGTTACGGTTATCATAAGCTCCCCCCTCGCTGATTCGGGGGCTGATAGCAGCCCCCTTCAGTCATGACCGATAGCTATTGCCGGAAGCTATTAACGTTTCAGGTTAACAACCTCTTGCAATATCTCATCGGATGTGGTGATGATACGGGAATTCGCTTGGAAGCCGCGCTGCGCAACGATCATCTCCGTAAATTCGTTCGTGAGGTCAACGTTCGACATCTCCAGCTGACCCGCGATAACTGCTCCTGTGCCAAGAGCAGAATCATTTGCCGTCACAATCTCGAACTGGCCGTCCGGATTGGCATTAGCCGTTACCCGATACAGGTTGCCGCCTACTTTCTCCAAACCGCTCGGATTAACTACTTTTACGACCCCAAGCTGCGCAACGGCTTCCGTACCGTCCGCCGTTACCGCCAGAATCGAACCGTCTTGTCCAATCGAGAAGGAGGTTACGTCTTCTCCGAGCACAATCGGCTCGCCGTCGGAGGACAGTACAAACATGCCGTTGGAATTAACCAGCTGTCTGTTGCCATCCAGCGTGAAGTTTCCTGCGCGTGTCAGATAAGTGGGAGAATCGCCACCGGCGGATACCGCGAAGAATCCGTCACCGTCAATGCGAAGGTCGGTTGGCACGTTTGTTGTCATCGCGCTTCCCGGTGTATGGATGGTATCGATCGAAGAGATCGTTACGCCAAGACCAATCTGCTTCGCGTTGACGCCCCCCTGCTCTCCTTCCAAAGATGCCGTAACGCCGGAAGTCGTCTGGCTAAGAATATCGCTGAACATAACCCGGCCGCCCTTGAAGCCTACCGTATTGACGTTAGCGATGTTGTTGCCGATTACGTCGAGCTTTGTTTGGAAACCGCGCATACCCGATACGCCGGAATACATGGATCTAAGCATTTATATAACTCCTCCTAAAAAGAATGATCATACAATTGGACTTATGACCGACCATTTGTGACGATTCTTGCTTCGTAAGCATTCGCCTAAAAAGAATGTCCGGTCAATTGTGATGATGCTTTAATGGCTGCTTCAGTCGGTCGGCAGCCAAGGGCCTCCTTATCGGTCCAGCCCTAGCTTAAGATCACCGCACTGTCGATATTCGTAAATACATTGCTTTGCATTTGCTTGCCGTCCATCGCAGTAACTACCGTTCGGCTAGGAACGTTGACAATCATCGCAATGTCTTTCATTACAATTAAGGAATCCTTTGCGCCTTTGGACTCGGCTTCATCCACCGCATTCATAATCTTGGTCAGCGATTCCGGCTGGAGCTTTATTCCGCGTTGCTTCATCCGCACTTCCGCGTGCTGGCTGAATTTGAGCACCTTGGCATCAAGCATATCCTTGAAGCCGCCGGCTTGCTGCGTACGCTGAGCCGTATTTTTGGCACCGGTCAGAGGCGGAGCGCCTACAGGAAACAGATGGCTGATTTTCACTCCGTCACTCATACGGAACCGTCTTCCTGTTCGGTTGAACTTGAATTTGTATCTGCCGTTCCCGCCGTTTCGCCATTCCCGGCCGATTCTTCACTGCCGTCAGGTTGATTAGATTGAGGTGCTTTATCGGATACGGTCACGACATCGCTAAGCTTTATCATCGTGTCATCCGCAAACTTGGCATACAAAGCACCGCCCTGAGAAACGATCGAATTTACCGTGTCATACAACAGTTTGGTTTGACCCGCGTTATCCAGCTCATACCAGGAAACGGTTTTGCCGATAATCGAAGAAGCCGTGCCCAGGTTTTGATTGAGTTGGGAAAGCTGATCCGACATATTCATCAACTGCTCGACAGATGTAAACTGCGCCATCTGCGTAATGAATGCGGCGTTATCCTGCGGCTGCAACGGATCCTGATTTTTCAGCTGCGTTACCAGCAATTCCAGAAATGCATCCTTGCCCAGCGCATTTTTATCGGTATCCTTGCCTGCGGCCTTCACGTTCGAAGCGCTGTAATTCGGCCACATCACTTTGGAAGATACTGTCGCCATAAACTCACCTCCATCCTACGCGCGTACCGTCTAAGGAGCATTTTATTAAGCCGTCACATTGACAGCCCGTCCGTAGCCTAAATCTTGTATCGCCTGCTGCTCGGCAACATCAGACTCGAAATCCTCCTGCAATCCGTCGCCTTTGGATTTATTTTGATTGGAAAACGCCTGCTGCCCGGTTCCTTGGCCATGCTGGCCGTTGGATAAATGCGCCGCGGACTGGCCGTACGTTACTTCGAGCTTGTCTACAGACAAGCCTTGCTGCTGCAAAGCTACTCTAAGCTGAGCCATTTGATTGTCAAGCGCATCCTTTGCGCTTGCGTTATCCGCATGGAACAAAGCCGTAAGCTGCCCGTTATGCATCGTTATGCGTACGTCAACCTGCCCAAGCTCTTTAGGGAAAAGTTGAATGGTTGCTTCCGACATGCCGTTGCCATGCTTGATATCCAGCTTCTGAATAAAATCCTTCATATTGTCCGCAAAATCGGCAACCGGAACGGATGCTTGGACGACGGGAGCCAGCTTCGCCGCATGGGGCGCTGTTTGACGAATGACATCCGCAAACGACTGACCGGTTGTTGCTGCCGGTACCTGCTCGTCCGTTTCACCTGATGCTTCCGTCTCGTCCTTCGCTACTTGCTGATCGGTTGTCGCTGCTAGCGCAACCGGATGCACCGCTCGCTCGGTCAATCGCTGCAAATGAACGGATACCGCAGGTGCAGTAGTTGTAACCGTGATTTCCGGTGCTTGCTCTGCAGACATAACCGGCGTTTCAGCACGCATGCTCAAATCCTTGTTCTTTTGAACAAATTGCTGCAAAGCCTCAAGCTGCTGTCCGATTAGTTGAACGGGCTCCTGGAGCCCGATGTGCTTCATTGTTCCTTCCTGCATTGCCGTTTGAAGCTGCAGCAAGGAATCCTGAACCTTGCCCACGATCGCCGCCAGCTGCTGATTCGTATTCTGATTCCCGGTCTCCGCCTGATTGGATGCGTCGCTTGCCTGAGTCTGTAGCTGTACCGGCACCGGAATCCCTAAGATAGCAAGCAAAGCCTGCAGTTGATCCAGCATCGAAGACGGCTCCGACATATCCTGATCTTGACTGTCCGCGGACGGCTCCGATAGATCCGATTTGATCTTTTCCAGATCGGCAAGCAGTTGATCGATGACTTCCATCAGGCCGGCTGTTGCGTCGGTAAGAGCATTCGATTCCGTTACCGCGCTGCTTGCCGCAGCTGTCGCATCGCCGGCAGCCTGAGTAACTGCCGATGCATCCTTTGCTGTTGTCACTTCCTTACCGGCAGCAGCTTGCTGCCCGTCATCAGCCTTTCCCGCTCCAGATGAAGCTGTTCCGGTTTTATCCGAAGCGCCTTTATCACCCTTCATCTGAGTGGCAAGCGTTTTTTGAAATTTGTCATTTCCGCCTGTTTTCGCTTGAGCGGAAGCGTTGCCGGTTGCCGCGGCCGGTGCCGGCGTTGCGATTTGAGGAATGATCATCTCCATAGTTGATTCACCTCCTCTCTGTTAGTTGCCAGCCATTAGCTTAGACATGAGTTGGGCGGTTATCGTTTGATTAATACCGGACATTTCCGCCAGTATTCCGGAGCGAGTCTTATCGTCCACGGAATTTAGAATGCGGATAACCTTGCTTGGGCTGATATCCGCCATCTTAATCAAAAGCTCCCCGGCGCTTTTCGCGTCCATTGCCGCAAACGTCGCGCTCAGTTGATTGCTGCTCAGCTGCGAGGACGGCTGTTTGGTTGCAGCCGGTTTGGCCTTCTTCAGCTCGGCCTGCAGCGCGGCAATTTGCCTATCCTTCGCCGTTACGGTATCCTTAAGCGCCATCGTTGCGTCAGCCGCCGTTTGAGGGTTCATTTTCTCCAAAATCCGAACCCTGTCGTCCGGTCTCATCGAATCCAGGACAAGCACCATTTCATCCAACGTCATGCTTTGCAGAATCGGTGCTGCTTTGCTTGGGGTAATTTTGCTGTACATGCTTGCGAGCTCTTGGATTTTCGCCTGATAAGCGGCATCGTCCGCGGCTTTTTGTTCGTTAGAAGATTTAAGAGAATCAATCTGATCCTGCATGCTTTTTAATTCTTGCTCTTGGGTTGCCTTAAGCTGGTTGGTCTGTGCAAGCTCGGTTTCCTTCTCCTGCAGCTGCGCCTGGAGCTCATCAATCTTGCGGCTCATGTTGGCTGATTTCAGCTGATCGTCGTTAGCTTTTCCGTCAGCTGTTTTGGGATCGGGAAGCACATCCTTCAGATAGGGAATCGAGTTGCCGATCTCCAGCATTTGATTGCGGGTTTCCGTATTAAACAAAACATATAACGCGCCTAAAAGGACTATCGTAAACAAGATCGGCGTCATAAAAAACATCAACCGTTCGAAGCCGCTGTACCCCTGCTTCTCCATTTCCATATCCGACACTTTCATCCACTCCCTTTACCTTGCGCCGCAGATCATGATGGAAGGGATACCTTGAAGCGGTTGGTAGCCATTTCATCCAGCTCGTTTTGTTCCTTGATCTGCATTACATGCCGAAACCGGTCCTTGGCATGCTCTTTCGCTTTAAGCCAAACCTTCTCATCCTTCATTCGGTCCGCAAGATTTGTCCGGTTAAATTCAACCTTTCGTTCAGCCTGCCTGACATCCGTAAGCTTGCTTGCAATGCAGGAATCCAAGTATTCCAGATAATGCTGCATCAGCTGCAGCTCTGCGAGAGAAACCGCTTCGTTTGAGCTCTCGTGCTGCTTGTTTTCCCACTCTGCCCGTTTCATCCGCAGCTCCGAAAGACTTAGCTCTTCCGCCTGCAGAACACCAATTGCGGAAGAGAGCTGCCACTCGGCCTGCGTCTTCTCGCTTGACTTCAAGTCTACGATTTTTTGATAAGCGTATCGAAAGGCTGCCATTTACCCGTCGTCATCTCCCGTGGAATTCCTGTAATAATCTTTCCTTTGAATCTGCCAAGGTGACCTTTTCATTCGTCTTTTGTCTTGTAAATTCATAGATTGCGTCAATATTTTCGATTGCCGTATCAATTTTTTCGTTTGTACCCCTTTGGTACGCCCCGATATTGATCAGGTCCTCCGAATCTCTATAAACAGAGAGTAACATCTTTAACTGATTCGCTGCTTCCTGATGCTCTTCCGTTACGATTTCCTTCATGACGCGGCTGACAGACGCCAGAACGTCAATCGCCGGAAAATGACCTTTATTCGCAAGCTGCCTGTTTAGCACGATATGACCGTCCAATATGCCGCGCACCGCGTCGGCAATCGGTTCGTTCATGTCGTCGCCGTCTACCAGAACGGTATAGAACGCGGTAATCGAGCCGTTAGGCCCTGTTCCCGCCCGTTCCAGAAGCTTGGGGAGAGTCGCGAATACGGAAGGCGTATAGCCTCTAGTAGCAGGCGGCTCGCCGATAGCAAGTCCAACTTCGCGCTGCGCCATTGCGTAACGGGTAACCGAATCCATCATCAGCATGACGTTAAGTCCGCGGTCGCGGAAATATTCCGCAATGGAAGTTGCGATAAGCGCTCCCTTAATTCGGATAAGAGCAGGCTGATCGGAAGTCGCTACAATGACAACCGAGCGGGCAAGTCCTTCGGGACCAAGATCCTTTTCGATAAATTCAAGCACCTCGCGGCCGCGCTCGCCGATTAAAGCAATGACATTTACGTCAGCTGACGTATTTCTGGCGATCATCCCAAGAAGCGTGCTTTTGCCAACGCCCGAGCCTGCGAAAATACCAACGCGCTGGCCTCTGCCAACAGTAAGAAGACCGTCAATCGCGCGGACTCCAATGCTCAAGGTTTCCTGTACCCGGGGACGCGCAAGCGGATTGCTGGGTTCGTTATGCGTCGAGTAATGCTGCATGCGGCTCGGCAGAAACGATCCGTCAAGAGGTTGACCCAAACCGTCAAGCACCTTGCCGAGCAGTTCGGAGCCAACTTGAACCGATAAAGGCTTCCCGGTTCCGACAACATCGCAGCCCGGGCTTATCGCATGCAACTCTCCCAAAGGCATAAGAATAACTTTATTGTCGCGGAACCCTACAACTTCGGCTTTAATCGGTTTAACGCCCTTTGCCGGGTAGATCAGACATACATCGCCGATGCTTGCATCCGGCCCTTCGGATTCCACGGTAAGTCCGATAACCTGCGTAACCTTCCCATTCACCCGGATAGGGTCAAGATGACGAAGCTGGTCCGTATATTTGGAGCTGTCCAGTTTAAAACCGTTCATCCGGCATGCTCCGTTCTTCATGGCTTTGGTTGGCCAGCTGCACAAGCTCGCGTTTGATTTCGGACAATTGCGTATCAATCCTTGCATCTATGCTTCCGTAAGCGGAACGGATGACACAGCCGAAATCTTTGACCGTTGCGTCGGGAATAATTTGAAGCTCTGCCTGCGAATCGATAACAAGATTAAGCTCTTCCCTTGCAGCCTGGACAAAAGCTAGCTGCCCCGGAGCAACGCAAAGGGCGATCACGCCTTGTTCTCTTCGTCTAGACAATGCTTTGCGGATCAGCTCAAGTGCCATATCAGGTGCTTCCGACAGCTGTCTGCCGATTACTTTTTCCGAGATAGAGACGCTAAGCTCTACCAGAAAAGGCTCAGCCTCCTGAATAATCTGCTCGCGCATTTCATAGGCGGATTTCAGAACGGCATTCGCTTCTTCCAAGCGACTCTCCCATTCTTGCTGCAATGCCTGCTCAGCCTTGGCTTTCCCCTCGGCATAGCCTTGTTCAAAACCAGCTTGACGGGAAGCTTCGGAATGCCTTTCATCTTCAAGCCGTTTCTCTAGCCACCAGGCATCGATATCGGCTTCCGCTTTTGCCAGCATTTGCTCGCATTGTTCGCCGGCTTCGCGAATACGTTCTTCAGCGAAATTTTGCGCATCCGAGATGATCTGGTCGCGAATGGAGATGGTCTCTTCATCCGGCCCTGTCTCTTCAATAATCTCTTCGGTCACCGATACTTGCTCAGCAGCATGTTTGTTTAGCCAATATAGCTGTTTCAGCTGATCAAGCGCGATTACGCTTGAAGACTTTATCAAATTAGACAATGATATCATCTCCTCCGCCGCGGGCGATGATAATCTCGCCGGCTTCTTCTAGCCTGCGGATCGTAGCGACGATACGGGTCTGAGCTTCTTCAACGTCACGCAGCCGGACGGGACCCATAAATTCCATTTCTTCCTTGAACGTATCGGACATCCGTTTCGACATGTTGCGGAAGATCGCTTCCCGCACTTCCTCGCTTGCCACTTTGAGGGCGAGCTGAAGGTCGGCGTTCTCCACGTCGCGGATGATGCGCTGAATCGAACGGTTGTCGATGTTGACGATATCTTCGAAGACGAACATGCGCTTCTTGATTTCTTCCGCCAATTCCGGATCTTCGATCTCGAGGGCATCCAGAATGGTCCGTTCCGTACCGCGGTCTACGCCGTTCAAAATTTGAACGATAGAGTCGATGCCGCCTGCATTCGTATAGTCCTGTGTTACCGTAGCAGAGAGTTTTTGCTCGAGAACGCGTTCAACCTGGCTGATAACTTCAGGCGACGTACTGTCCATCAAGGCAATTCTGCGGGCCACGTCGGCCTGCTTCTCTTGAGGCAAGGACGATAAAATATGCGAGGATTGCTCGGATTGCAAATACGATAGAACGAGCGCGATTGTCTGCGAGTTCTCGTTTTGGATAAAGTTAAGGATTTGCGTCGGTTCTGCCTTCCGGGCAAAGTCAAACGGTCTCACTTGAAGCGTCGCCGTCAAACGGTTAATGACTTCAACTGCCTTTTGTTCTCCAAGCGCTTTCTCCAAGATCTCTTTCGCATACGAGATGCCGCCTTGCGAAATATATTCCTGCGCCAGACAGATTTGATGAAAATCGCTCAATATCTGCTCTCTCTCCGCACTGTCAACTTTGCGGACATTGGCAATCTCGAGAGTAAGCTGTTCGATTTCTTCTTCCCTCAAATGTTTAAAAATTTGGGCGGATACTTCTGGCCCGAGCGTAATAAGCAGAATCGCCGCCTTTTGCCGACCGGTTAATCCATTAAGCGGTTTTGCCACGGGAGCCACCTCTATTCATCCACAAGCCAGGTGCGGAGCAAGTTGACGAACTCTTCCGGCTTGCGTTTGGCGAGTGTTTCAAGATTTTTACGTGCCTGACTGTCATTGTTAACTGTTTCAAAATCAATCGTTGGGAATTCCGTTTTGGCCGGCGTTTCCATCATTGCCGCTGCTTCGGCAGCTGCCGCTTCTTCAGCCTGTTTTCTGCGTCTGCGGACAAGCATGAAGCCAAGACCGCCAATCAGAGCAAGCGCTGCCGCGCCAAGTCCAATCGCCCATTGCATCGACAGACCGGTGGAAGAGGTTCCCGCATCCGTTGCCGCGAAGTTCTGACCGAGAATGGTAACCTTTTTCGCAATCAGTGCGTCATTATTAACATCTTGACCGGAATCAGCCAGCTGCGCGCGAACAAGCGAGCTAAGGAAATTTGTTAACTCTTGCCGGGATTGATTCGTGAGTTTGCTCTGCTCAACGCCAATGCTGATCGACAAGTCCTTCAGCTGATAAGGTGCTGATTCAATCTGATTATTAATGCGGTCGTAATCGTAATTGGTTACCCGCGAGCTTTGCTCGGAGGAGCCATTCGAATTGTTGGTTGCTGTATAGCCCGGCACGTCCGTTTCTCCCGTACCGGCTACCCCGCCTGCATTTGCCGCACCATTGGTTGTTGTGCTGTTGTCTTGCTGTTCGCTTACGATAATTCCGTTATTATTGTTGTTGTCCAGAGGCCTGACCAGGTTCTCTTGCGTGACCTTCTTGTCGAAGTTAAAGCTGCTGGCAACGCTTATCACCAGATTGTCTCCAAGCATTGGGGACAAGAACTGCTGAATATTTTTCTTCACTTCGGCTTCGTATTTCCGTTGAATCATGAAATGGCTTTCAGCCGCATCCGTTGCCGCGCCAATCTTGTTCCCGTCGATTTCGGAGGACACCAGCTCGCCTTGCGGGCTAGAAATCGTAATATCCTGAATCGCAAGCTTCGGAACCGCTGTTTTCACCAGATTGTAGTAACCGTCAACCTCTTGCTGGCTTGGCCGGTAACCCGGCGTAAAGTTCATCATGATTGAAGCGGATGCCTGTTCCTTCTCTTCCGGAGTCAGGAATACCGATTCTTTCGGAAGGTTGATGAGTACTTTCGAGCTCTTAACGCCTTGCATCCGGTTAAGCAATTGCTGAACTTCACCGTTCAGGGCATTAATGTACTTCACGTTAAATTCGTTTTCGGTTTGTCCGAAAGCACTTCCGCCATCGAATGCCTCGAATCCGATCGATCCGTTCTGCACAAGACCCTGTGAACCAACATCAACCCGGGTTTTTGTCGCTACCGCGCTTGGTACGGAGATGCTTTGACCGTCCGCGCTTAATTTATAGGGAATGCCGTTTCCGTCCAAGTAGGTCATAATCGCTGCTGCATCTGTGGTGTCAAGATTTTGAAATGCTACCTCGTAATCCGTTCTTGTGAATATGTAAGTCAAAATCACGATTGTTAACAACAATGCACCAATGGATGCCCCCAGCCCTATTTTTTGTTTTTTGCCCATCTGCCCCCAAAACTGCGTAAGTCTCTGGCGGTATTGGGCGATTCTTTCGTTCACGTTGTCACCTCACCCAGCTTCTGTCTAGTTCGAAAGACCTATTACACTGACATTCGCATAATTTCTTGATACGCATCAATCACTTTATTGCGAATTTGTGTTGTCAGCTGTAAGCTAAGCTCCGCTTTCTGAGTTGCGATGAGGACCTGTGAAACATCAACCTCGCCAATTAAGTATTTATCGTTTAACTTATGTACCTCTTTTTCCTGTGCATCCACGCTATTCAGCGCGCTCTCCAAGTATTGCCCGAAAGAATTCATCGACTCAGCAGGTGTTGTCTGCTGCTGCGGTTTCGCAGTTTCAAGCAGCTTGTTAACGGCTTGTGCGGGATTAAGTTGCAACGGTTGAATCATGCCCTTCCCTCCGTCATCGTTATTTTACTTTACTTTCCAATTTCCAGCGCCTTCGTAAACATGGCTTTAGACGCATTAAGAGCAGTTACGTTAGCTTCGTAAGAACGGGAAGCCGAAATCATATCGACCATTTCTTTCGCCACGTCAACGTTGGGCATATGTACATATCCGTCCGCATCCGCGTCCGGGTGAGTTGGATTATAGACAAGCTTGGTAGGCGACTGATCCTCGATAATTCTGGTTGCCTTTACACCTTGTGCCCCGGAAGTCCCTTCAAGCTGCTTGTTCAGCAGATCGGAGAAAGAGGAGTTTTGCGTCATCGGTTCAAGTACGACCATTTTCCTTTTATACGGTACGAATTGGCCATTTACATAACCGGCGCGGGTTGTTTCGGCATTTGCGATGTTTGAGGAAATAACGTCCATTCGCAAACGCTGTGCGGTTAGTGCGGAAGCACTGGCGTCAAAGCTGCTAGAAATTCTCACTTCCTGTTATCTCCCTTCAATGGCTGTCTTCATCATCTTCACGTCATGATTGATTTGCTGAATATAAAAATTGTAGCTGAGTTGATTTTTAGCGAGCAATGACATCTCGCGGTCGATATCGACGTTGTTCTCATTGTTATTCATTTCGGTCAAGTTATCGGTCTGGATCTGAGCGGTTGGGACTATTCCGTTGGTCCTGCCTATCGGAATATGACGCTCGTTTGTCCGCTTGCCCTGAAGCCCGGCTTTTCCTCCCATTTCTTGACTGAGAAGCTCTTCGAACAAAACCTCCGAACGTTTGAAGTTTGGAGTGTCGACATTTGCGATGTTGTTGGCTATAACGCCTTGTCGCAATTCTGAAGCCTTGAGCGCGCCTTCCAATCGCCCAAATGATGTGCCATTCAATAGATTCACGTTCCTGTGTCACCACTTTCAGTTAGAAGATCTTAGTAAAGTATTCAACAGATTGCGAATCATTCCTTCTTTGTTCGACATTAAATTATGAAAAAAATGAGACGAAACTGTCGAGTTTTGCCGACATGATAATATTCAACAATTGTCCAAAATATTACAATAAGAAAAAAGCCCTATCTTTGAATTCAAGATAGGGCTTTGCGATGATTTTCCGATAGGATGGTAGTCCCAGGAAATTATTGCTTAATTTTTTCCAGCTCCTGAAGAAGCTGGGTATTTAAAATTTTGATGTAGGTCCCTTTCATGCCAAGCGACCTCGTTTCTATTACGCCAGCGCTTTCCAATTTGCGCAGGGCATTGACGATAACGGATCTCGTAATACCTACTCGATCCGCAATTTTGGACGCAACAAGCAGTCCTTCTTTCCCTTCCAGCTGCTCGAAAATATGCTCTACCGCTTCGAGCTCGCTGAAGGAAAGCGATCCAATCGCAACCGAAACAACCGCGCGGCTGCGAGCTTCCTGTTCAACCTCTTCTGCGCGTTCGCGCAAAATTTCCATGCCGACAATTGTCGAACCGTATTCGGCCAGCACAAGATCGTCATCATCGAAGGAACCGTTGGTCCGTGTCAGCACAAGCGTACCGAGACGGTCACCGCCACCGGTAATGGGTACTACGGTCATGATTTCTTGTTCGCCTAACGCCGGGAAAGTCTCATAAACCCCCGTATCCGGAGCAACGTTTGTTACGGGTTCCTGCATGTCCAGAAATAGGCTGTTGCTCACTTGCGGAAAGCGCAGCTCTTCAACAGACATCGAACGAAGCGTGTCATGATCGTAAGGATTCACGGCTGCGCAGCCCAGAACCTTCCCTTTGCGGCTGACCACAAACACGTTGGTCTGTATTGTGCTGCACAATACCTCAGCCATCTCTCTGAAATTGAGCGCTTTGCCGGCTGCTCGCTGCAGCAGCCGGTTCAACGTTCTTGTTTTTGTAAGTAAAGTCATTCCAAAGCCTCCCAAAGCTCATCCCAACTACATTTCAACTACAATATATATTGACTCAAATCGCGATTTTTCGCAATGCCTCCCACTTTTTCCCTCACATATTCGGGAGTGATGACCATATGGTCAAGGGTAATATCAGGTGCTTCGAAGGAGAGATCCTCAAGCAGCTTCTCCAAAATGGTATGAAGTCTGCGGGCGCCTATATTTTCGGTATTGCGGTTTAAATCGGCTGCAATCGACGCAATCTCTTTAATCGCTTCGTCGGAAAATTCAATCGTTATGCCTTCTGTTTGCAGAAGGGCTGCGTACTGCTTCGTTAAAGCATTTTTTGGCTCCGTCAAAATGCTGACGAAATCCTCCAGGCTCAGCGACGTTAATTCTACCCGGATCGGGAACCGCCCCTGAAGCTCGGGAATCAGATCTGACGGCTTCGCTACATGGAATGCGCCGGCTGCGATAAACAGGACATAGTCCGTTTTTACCGGGCCGTATTTCGTCACGACCGTGGATCCTTCCACAATCGGCAGAATATCGCGCTGTACGCCTTCGCGGGACACATCGGGACCATTGCCTCTGGAGGGGCTGGCGATTTTATCAATCTCGTCGATGAAAATGATACCGGACTGCTCTGCGCGGGATACCGACTCGGCAATGACATCATCCATATTAATCAGCTTGTTGGCTTCTTCCTGAATGAGTACTTTTCGGGCTTCCTTCACAGGCAGCTTGCGCTTCTTGGTCTTCTTCGGCATGAATTGCCCCAGCATTTCCTGCATGTTCATTCCGCCAAGGCCATCCGGCCCTTGACCGCCAAGCATATCAAGCATTGTTGGGGTATTATCCTCAATCTCAACCTCAACGGTTTCGTTCTCGAGCTTGCCTGCCGCGAGGTCGTCGCGCGCCTGTGAGCGCTTGGATATAATAACGGCATCCTGCTCCGGCTCTTCCACCGGTTCCTTGTTGTTTTGCTGATTGCCAAACAACATTTCAAACGGGTTTTTGGATTGCTTCTCTTTTGCTTTGGACGGAACAAGCAGCGATACGAGACGTTCATTTGCGAGTTTCTCCGCTTTATCCTGAACAGCCTCCGTCTTCTCCGCTTTTACCATCCGGATTGCTGTCTCTACCAGGTCCCGTACCATTGACTCTACGTCACGGCCGACATAACCTACCTCCGTAAATTTGGTGGCTTCCACCTTGATGAAAGGCGCTTTCACCAATTTGGCCAGACGGCGCGCGATTTCCGTTTTGCCCACGCCGGTAGGGCCGATCATCAGAATGTTTTTCGGAACAATCTCGTCGCGAAGCGACTCGTCGAGCATGCTTCTGCGATAGCGGTTACGGAGTGCAATGGCGACGGATCGTTTCGCAGGCTTCTGGCCCACAATATATTTATCGAGCTCGGCTACGATTTGACGAGGGGTAAAAGCTTGATTCACCATTTGATATCTCCTCCGCTTCAACCAATTTCTTCTACAATAATATTATGATTCGTGTAGACGCATATGTCGGCAGCCGTCTCCAGCGCCGCTCTTGCGATATCCTTAGCTTCCATATGTGAAGCGTGCTTCTGCAGCGCTCTTGCCGCGGAGAGAGCATAATTGCCGCCTGAGCCAATAGCCAAGATGCCGTCATCCGGCTCGATTATTTCCCCGTTGCCGGAAATCAGGAGAAGTCCGGTCTGGTCCATAACCAGCATCAGAGCTTCGAGTTTGCGGAGAACGCGGTCGGAACGCCAGTCCTTCGCCAGCTCAACGGCCGCACGCTGAAGGTTTCCGTGATGCTCCTCGAGCTTCGCTTCAAACTTCTCGAATAACGTAATGGCATCCGCAACCGAGCCTGCAAAGCCGGCAATAACTTGCCCGCGGTATAAACGGCGAACCTTTTTCGCTTTGTTTTTCATCACGACGCTGTTCCCGAAGGTTACCTGGCCATCTCCGGCAATTGCACCTTTACCTTCGTGACGCACCGCGCAAATCGTGGTGGCGTGAAATTCCATCTCCATCTCTTCGCCCTCCTATAGCCTGCAATTTAATAGGTTCAATAATAAACGGCTGCGCCGCCCTAAGGTGGAGCAGCCTGTGTTGGTTTATACGTTCAGATGATCGAAATGTTCCTTCTTGAAACGTTCCAGACTGTCCAGTGCACGGCTTGCGATCGCTTCGTTCTTTTCCTTCTTGTTGCGGATCCGGTTCTCCAGCGGCGGGAACAAGCCGAAATTCGCGTTCATCGGCTGGAAATGCTTGAAATCCGCAGTAGTAATGTAATGCGCCATACTACCAAGCGTGGTATCTTCCGGCAATACGAGAGGTTCAAGACCGCGTGCAAGTCTCGCGGCATTAAAGCCGGCAATCAGACCGGAAGCAGCGGATTCAACATAACCTTCCACGCCCGTCATTTGACCCGCAAAGAACAAGGTGCTGCGGTTCTTGAGCTGGTAAGTCGGCTCCATTACCCGCGGCGAGTTGATAAAGGTATTGCGGTGCATAACGCCATAACGCACGAACTCCGCATTCTCAAGGCCCGGGATAAGGGAGAATACCCGCTTCTGCTCGCCCCATTTCAAATGCGTTTGGAAGCCGACCATATTATAGAGGGTGCCTGCCGCGTTATCCTGGCGAAGCTGAATAACCGCATGAGGAAGCTTGCCCGTATGCGGGTTAACGAGGCCAACCGGCTTCATCGGTCCAAATAGCACGGTTTGCTTGCCGCGGCTGGCCATAACCTCGATTGGCATGCAGCCTTCGAAATAAACTTCCTTTTCGAAATCTTTCAGCGCTGCCGTCTCCGCGGTCGTAAGCGCCTCGTGGAAGATCTCGAACTCCTCTTCGGTCATAGGGCAATTCAGATAAGCCGCTTCGCCTTTGTCGTAACGGGATGCCAGATAAACCTTGCTCATATCAATGGAGTCTTTCTCGATGATCGGAGCTGCCGCATCATAGAAGTAGAAATATTCTTCGCCGAGCAAGGTACGGATCTTCTCGGACAGAGCTGGCGCAGTCAGTGGGCCTGTTGCTATAACGACAATGCTGTCCTCAGGAATGTCCGTTACTTCTTCCGTTCGAACCTCTACAAGCGGATGCTCATGAAGAAGACGAGTGACTTCCCCGGAAAAACCGTCGCGGTCAACGGCAAGCGCCCCGCCCGCAGGTACGGCGTGACGATCCGCACTTCCGAGAATAAGGGAGTTCAGGCGGCGCATCTCTTCCTTCAGCACGCCTACGGCGTTCGAGAGGCCATTGGCTCGCAAGCTGTTGCTGCACACGAGCTCTGCAAAGTTTTTGGTATGATGGGCAGGCGTTTTGGTCTCGGGGCGCATTTCGTACAAAATGACAGGTACACCTTGGGATACAATCTGCCAAGCTGCCTCGCTTCCTGCTAGACCTGCTCCGATTACGATGACTGGTTGTTGAACTGACAATGTAAAGACCTCCAATATATGCTAACACGGCAGTGAAAACACAGCTGTCCTCCCTGCATAAGGGAGGACTTAGTATGGCCGCGTCTGTTTCTTTAGTTTAGGCTTGTTCTTGCTCGTCTTCCGTGATCTCTTCCGAATAATCGCAATTCGGGCATTGCAGCTTCGCGCCGCTGCGGTTGCGCTTCTCGACAAGCATCGAATCGCAATTCGGGCATGGCTTGTTTGTCGGCTTATCCCAGGACACGTAGTCACAGGTCGGATAAGTATCGCAGCCGTAGAAGATACGCCCTTTTTTGCTGCGGCGCTCAATGATTTTGCCTTCGCCGCATTTCGGGCAAGTTACGCCGATATCCTTGACGATTGGCTTCGTATTGCGGCAGTCCGGGAATCCGGAGCAGGCAAGGAACTTGCCAAAGCGCCCCATCTTGTACACCATATGGCGTCCGCACTTCTCGCATATTTCATCCGAGACTTCATCTTGAATCTCGACTTCCTTCATTTCCTCCTCGGCAACCTCAAGGCGCTTCTCGAAGGATTCGTAGAAGGTAGAGAGAACTTTAACCCAGTCCTCCACCCCATCCTCAACATGGTCGAGATCCGTTTCCATCTTCGCCGTAAATTCGGAATCCAGAATTTCAGGGAAAAATTCCTCCATCATCTGATTAACCAAATCCCCAAGCTCGGTTGGAATGAATTTTTTCTCTTCGATCGCTACGTATCCGCGCTTCTGGATCGTTTCGAGCGTTGGCGCATACGTACTTGGACGTCCGATGCCAAGCTCCTCCAGCGTCTTGACCAATCTTGCCTCGGAATAACGCGGCGGCGGCTGGGTGAAATGCTGCTTCGGTTCAATGGAATCCGAGGTTACGACATCGCCGATTGCAAATGGCGGAAGGAATTTATGCTCTTCTTCCGTGCCGTCGTCGTTGCCCTCCACATAAACCTTCATGAAGCCGGCAAACTTGATCTTTGATCCGCTTGCACGGAAAGTCACGTCGCCGGATGCCAAATCCACCGTCATCGTATCGAGTACCGCGGAAGCCATCTGGCTGGACACGAAACGTTCCCATACCAGCTTATACAAACGAAGCTGATCGCGGGACAGGAACGGCTTCATCGATTCCGGATCGCGAAGCGTCGAGGTTGGACGAATCGCTTCATGGGCGTCCTGCGCGTTGCTGTTCTTCTTCGTATAGACGCGCGGCTGCTCCGGATAGAACGATGGGCCGTATTTTCCTTCAATATACTCCTTCGCTTCTTCCTGGGCGACCGGGGAGATCCTCGTCGAGTCCGTTCTCATATAGGTAATGAGACCAACGGTTCCTTCCTTGCCCAGTTCAACGCCTTCATACAGCTGCTGGGCGACGGACATCGTCTTGGAAGCCCGGAAGCCAAGCTTGCGGGCCGCTTCCTGCTGCAGGGAGCTCGTAATAAACGGCGGTGCCGGATTGCGGAGACGTTCTTTCTCCTTTACCTCGGCTACCTTGAATTGATTGCCCGACAGGGCTGCAAGTATCGCTTGCATCTCCTCTTCGTTATGAAGCTCCCGCTTTTCGCCTTTTATCGAATGGTATTTGGCTTCAAACGGAACACCCTGCTGGTTGAGCTTTGCCGTGATAGACCAGTATTCTTCCGGGACAAAAGCCTCAATCTCATTCTCCCGGTCGATAATCAGCTTCACGCAGACGGATTGCACGCGTCCGGCGGACAACCCTTTCTTTACTTTCTTCCATAACAACGGACTAATCTTGTAACCGACGAGCCGGTCAAGAATACGTCTTGCCTGCTGGGCATTTACAAGATCCATATTGATCTTGCGAGGCGTTTTGAAAGCATCCTTAACGGCTTGCTTCGTTATTTCGTTAAATACGACACGGCAGGTATCCGACTCGTCCAGCTCCAGGTAATGAGCCAGATGCCAAGCGATCGCTTCTCCTTCGCGATCGGGGTCGGCTGCAAGAAAGACATGTTTGACCTTCTTGCTTGCATCCTTCAACTCTTTCAATACGCTGCCCTTGCCGCGGATCGTAATATATTTCGGCTGGAAGCCGTTTTCTACTTCGACGCCAGTCTGACTTTTTGGCAAATCGCGAATATGGCCCATCGATGCTTTAACGATATATTTGCTGCCCAAATATTTGCCGATCGTTTTTGCTTTGGCCGGTGATTCTACGATTACTAATGAATCTGCCACTTTAGGCGCCCCCTCTCTCACTACATGTTACAACGCTATATAAACTGCCCCTGGCTGTTGTTCGATTTTCCGTTTTATACATAAATTTATCAGAAGTGCGCTTAAATGTCCAAAAGGGATCATCGTAAGCTGGTGCAATTCGTTAATTGTAAGCGGACGATCGCGCAGCAAATCGATAATTTTCTGCTCCTCGGCATTCATGCTTGCCGCTACGGACACCGTCGGTACGTGCTTTGTCAAAGCCGCAAGCTTCTCTCCCAGCCAGCTGTATTCCTCGAGAATATGACCGGCACTGCTGACCAGCTTCGCGCCTTCGCGGATCAGACTGTTTGGCCCCTCGCTCTTGGGCGATGAGATCGGTCCGGGTACGGCAAATACGTCCCGCCCCATTTCAAGCGCCTGATCTGCCGTAATAAGCGAGCCGCTGCCCTTCGCTGCTTCCACTACGATCGTCCCGAGCGATAAACCCGCTATAATCCGGTTTCGAAGCGGAAACATTCCCGGATGAAGCGGCGAGCCAATCGGATTCTCCGATAGGATGAGCCCTTCCCGGATAATCTGCTGGTAGAGCGAACGGTTCTCGGGCGGATAACAAAGATCAACCGGACTAGCAAGTACGGCAATCGTGCTTCCTTGGCCCCGCAAAGCCGCTTCATGCGCCTTGCTGTCAATCCCCCTGGCAAGACCGCTCACGACCGTCAAACCACGCCTAGACAGCTCCTCAGACAGCGCTAATGCGGTATGCCGGCCATAGGCGCTGGGGTTTCGGGTTCCAACGATAGCTATCGAAGGTCTCTTCAGCAATTCGATCCGTCCAAGAGCATATAACACCCAAGGCGGCTGCGGGATCCGTCGAAGTTCTTCCGGATACTCTTCGTCATAAGGAGTGATCCGTTTCGCACCCAGCTCCAGCGCCCGGAGAAACGGCGACTCGGCCCAATCATAGGGCTCGGACCATCGCCTGGCCGCCGTCTCTGCCTGCGCGCGTCCAAAACCGATTGCCATCCAATCTGCAGCGCTCTTGCCATCCACGCTCTCCCAAGCTTTATGGGCAACCGCTTTCTGAACGGTATGCCATCCAATGCCGGAACATTCGTGGAGCATAATAACCATCTGCTTACATTTATCAACATTTAGCGTCATTCTTGCCGCCTCTCCTTTGGGGAGGTCAGCCTGCATTCCTTCCTATTGTGCGTTACATGGCAAAAGAATGCAAGTCGACCCGAATTTTTATGAAAAAAAAAGCAACCTTTCAAGCCCAAACGGGCATTGAAAGGTTGCTTACCTTCATTAATATGCTATTTTGTTGTTAAGCTTGAGCTACGCCTGTTGTGCATTTCTCAAGCAGGCCTTTTTCTTGAAGCACGGATACAAGCGTGGAACCCATGTCGGAAGGCGTTGGAGCAACTTTGATTCCGCATGCTTCCAAAGTAGCGATTTTTTCGGCAGCAGTACCTTTACCGCCGGAAATAATAGCGCCAGCGTGACCCATACGTTTGCCCGGAGGCGCTGTAGCGCCGCCGATGAAGCCAACAACAGGCTTCTTCATGTTAGCTTTGATCCACTCGGCAGCTTCTTCCTCTGCCGTACCGCCGATCTCGCCAATCATAATAACGGCGTAAGTATCCGGGTCTTCGTTGAAACGGCTCAAGATATCGATAAACTCGGAGCCTTTAACAGGGTCGCCGCCGATACCTACTGCGGACGATTGACCGATACCGCGAGTGGAAAGCTGGTGAACCGCTTCGTAAGTCAGTGTTCCCGAGCGGGAAACAACGCCTACATGGCCTTTAGTGTGGATGTAACCCGGCATAATGCCGATTTTGCACTCGCCTGGAGTAATAACGCCTGGGCAGTTAGGACCGATCAGAGTCGTTTTGCTGCCTTCCATATAGCGTTTAACTTTTACCATGTCCAGAACAGGAATGCCTTCCGTAATACAGATAACCAGATCAAGGCCAGCGTCTACCGCTTCCATGATCGAGTCAGCCGCGAATGCAGGCGGTACATAGATTACCGATGCTGTTGCGCCGGTAGCTGCTACCGCTTGTTCAACTGTATTGAATACCGGAAGAGAAACAACGTTACCGTTCTCCAGAGTGATGTCGACGTTTGTGCCGCCTTTGCCAGGAGTTACTCCGCCTACCATTTGCGTACCGTAGTCCAATGCGCCTTTCGCATGGAACAAACCAGTTGCGCCTGTAATCCCTTGAGTGATTACTTTTGTGTCTTTATTGACCAAAATGCTCATCGAATTTCACATCCCCGTTAATGAATTCGTACTATTTGACGAGATTAACGATTTTTTGCGCGCCGTCTGCCATCGAGTCAGCCGCAACAATGTTTAATCCCGATTCGTTCAACATTTTTTTGCCAAGCTCAACGTTAGTGCCTTCCAGTCTAACAACCAGAGGACGGTCCAGGCCAAGCTCTTTCGCAGCTGCAATAACGCCTTCTGCGATGACGTCGCAACGCATAATGCCGCCGAAGATATTAACGAAAATACCTTTTACGTTCTCGTCGGACAGAATGATTTTGAATGCTTCCGTTACTTTTTCTTTCGTAGCGCCGCCGCCTACGTCCAGGAAGTTCGCAGGGTCGCCGCCGTAGTATTTGATGATGTCCATTGTAGCCATCGCAAGACCGGCGCCGTTAACCATACAGCCGATGTTGCCTTCAAGGGCAATGTAGCTCAGGTCGTATTTGGATGCTTCGATCTCTTTAGCGTCTTCTTCTTCCAGGTCGCGCAGAGCCACGATATCTTTGTGACGGTACAGAGCGTTGGAATCGAAGTTCAGCTTGGCGTCAAGCGCCATAACGTTGCCGTCGCCAGTTACAACAAGCGGGTTGATCTCGGCGATCGAGCAATCTTTGTCAACGAATGCATTGTACAGAGCGATCATAAATTTAACCGCTTTGTTAACAAGCTCGCTAGGAATGTTGATTGCGTAAGCAAGCTTGCGCGCTTGGAATACTTGCAGACCGATTGCCGGGTCAATGACTTCTTTGATGATTTTCTCAGGCGAATGAGCTGCTACTTCTTCAATCTCCGTGCCGCCCTCTTCGGAAGCCATCATGGTTACGCGGCCAGTGCCACGGTCAATAACAACGCCTACATAGTATTCTTTCTTGATGTCGCAGCCTTGCTCGATAAGAAGACGTTTAACTTCTTTACCTTCAGGGCCTGTTTGATGAGTAACGAGCACTTTGCCAAGAATTTCGCTGGCATACGCACGAACTTCATCGATGTTTTTCGCTACTTTAACGCCGCCCGCTTTACCGCGGCCGCCAGCGTGAATTTGCGCTTTTACAACTACCACCGGTGTACCCAGTGCTTGCGCCGCTTCTACCGCTTCGTCAACGGAGAAAGCTACCTTTCCTTCTGGAACAGCAACACCGTACTGTTTCAGGACCTCTTTGCCTTGATACTCATGGATATTCATTGTTAGAAATCCTCCATTTCACAGACTCAACTTCAGTCATATGTACACAAACCTTAATCATTGTAGCATTATTTATGCCATATTTCGACCCTTCGGGTTTCGGTTTTTTGATATGGATTTGATCTCAAAATGAGATTAAATTACCGACGGACTACAGTAGTATGCCCTATTTTCTTGAAGAATTCATACTTGTTTTTCCAATATTGACAGACTTGTCTTTTTTACACTATGATGACTTTAACGATAACTTTATATTTGCGAGATTCGGACGTAAGGAAGCACCTTCATCCCATTTTTGGAGGTGCTTTTTTTGTGTTCAGTTTAATGCATAGCAGCAGCGTTCTTGGAGTTGAAGGCAAAGGAATTTCCGTGGAAGTCGATATAGCCAGCGGGCTGCCGCAGGTCAGCGTCGTTGGCCTCCCCGATCCTGCCGTTAGAGAATCCGTCGAAAGGGTCCGTGCAGCGATCAAGAACAGCGGGTTCGCTTTCCCTCTTGAACGCATAACCGTCAATCTGGCTCCCGCGGATTTGCGCAAGGAAGGCACTGCCTTCGATCTTGCGATCGCTGCGGGAATTCTAACTGCGAGCGGTCAACTCGAAGCAAAGCCTTTCGAGCAATCGATGCTGATTGGAGAATTGTCTTTGAATGGCGATATCCGTCCCGTCCCCGGCGTTTTGGCGATGATCGAGCAAGCTAAGCGGTCCGGCATCCGGAAGGTGCTGCTGCCGCTTGCAAATGCCAAAGAAGCCGCTTGGATTACGGAGATGGAGCTTTATGCGATAACCCACCTAAGAGAGCTTTTAACCCAAAATAAAGGCTCTGAACCTTGGTCCGATATCCGGTTTGACGCGGCTGCCAGCAGGGAACTTGCTTCCGCGGCAGACGAGGATGGGCATGCGTTCGATATAGGAGATTACAGCGATGTATACGGTCAGGAGCAGGCTAAACGCGCCTTGTTGATTGCCGCAGCCGGGAAACACAACATCCTGTTCGCCGGGCCGCCGGGAACAGGCAAAACGATGATGATCCGCCGTCTCCCCGGCATCCTTCCTCCTCTAACCGAGGAAGAAGCGCTTGAGGTCACCAAGATTTACAGCGCGGCAGGCAAGCTGTCTACAGACGCGAAAGGCCTGATCCGAATCGCTCCCTTCCGTTCACCGCACCACACGATTTCCGCCGGAGGACTCATTGGCGGCGGTTCGGTGCCAAAGCCCGGCGAGGTGACCCTTGCCCATCATGGCGTGCTTTATCTGGACGAGCTGCCGGAGTTCTCCAGGACCGTGCTTGAGGTATTGCGTCAGCCGTTGGAGGACGGAATCGTCACCATAGCAAGGTCGAGAGCCGTCTTTCATTTTCCGGCAAGACTAATGTTAGCCGTTTCGTTCAATCCCTGCCCCTGCGGTTATGCCGGCCATGAAACGGCCGAGAAACGCTGCAGCTGCAGCGATTCCGCGATTGCCAAATACAAAAGCAAGATGTCCGGCCCTCTTCTTGACCGGATCGATATCCAGCTCGAAGTTCCTAGGCCGATTGAACTGGAAGGCGGGTCGGAAAGCCCGGCCGAAACGAGTTCGGCCCAAATGAGGAAGGTTGTGCTGGCGGCAAGAGCAAGAAGAGAACGGCGGGATGAAGAGCTGGGGCTAAAGCCCGGGGCTCGACTGTCCGGCGCAACGCTCAGGCGCTCTATTTTAATGAAAAAGGAAGCATTTGAATTGCTGGATCACGCGCTTACGGTGCTAAATATCAGCATGCGCGCCTATGACCGTATTTTGCGGCTGGCGAGGACCATTGCGGATGTGGAAGGCAGCGAATACGTGGAAGACGTGCATGCGGCGGAAGCCATTCAATACCGGAGACTCGATATATAAAAGGCAAAAGCGGCTTTCTGCTGGTTAGAAAGCCGCTTTGATATGTTTGATTTCACTGATGGCATCATCACGGCTCATAGTTACCGCGATAACATCAAACCTCATGGGCGGATAGGTCAATTGCCGCATCCGTAAATAAACCTGGGCGACAAGCGCCACCTGCTGCTGCTTGCGGCGGTCTACGGATTCGGCCGCGGTACCGAATCTTCCTCCCGCTCTTCTCGTCCTTACTTCAACAAAAACAAGCATGTGATCGATGGTTGCGATAATATCAATCTCTCCGGAGCGGCAACGCCAATTCCGCTCGATGACGGTATACCCTTCGTTCTCAAGATATAGGCAAGCAGCCGTTTCGCCGGCTTGACCGGTATGCCTTCTGCGGTCCTCACTCATTCAAATCCCTCGCTCTCTGATCGGAACGATAAACAAAACTTAAGATCTCGGCGACCAGCGTATAAAGCTCGGGCGGAATCGATTGATCCACATCCAGCTTGGACAACACCTCCACAAGCGAAGAGTCCTGCTGAACCGGCACATGATGCTCTGCCGCCTGCTCCAATATTTGTTCCGCCAAATAACCTTTCCCTTTGGCGGTTACGACCGGTGCTTTGTGCACGCCAGGCTCATATTTCAAAGCTACGGCCTTCTTGACCGTTCTCTTCTCCTTACCGCTCTTCTGCTCCGAACTCATGCCCTTATGTCGACTCCTTTATAACGCGTGTTCACGAATTGAGCCGGGTCCGGCATAATCCGATTGACGCCTTCTCCCAGAGCGCCGTCCGTTCTTGTCGGCGTAGCCCGAAGCGAAAGCAGCTGATAGCCTGCCTGGTTGAGGCTTGCCGCGATTTCGGTCCGGGAGGAATCCACAAGTGCGGCTATCGCCGGATGATCGTTCCACAACGTAAGGCTGACGATTTTGTCCATGACATTAACGTCAACCAAGGTAGGACCTAGCGTCTTCATCGACAAATCAAACAAAAGCCGGCAATTCTCGGCATCCAGTTGGCCTTGCCGCCCTCTTCTCGTCTGAATGTGTACGGAAGCGGTCTGATTCCCATCCGGACCTTTAAGCGGCACAAACATCGTAAGATGCGAGAAAACAGCACCGTTGCGTTCCGGCGATAACATCAGCTGCTGTCCCGTAATCTGCTGAACGAGCTGCTGTGCGGTTTCGCGCAAACCAGGCGGTGCTTCGCTGGATGCGGCAATGGCAAGCAGCGTGCTTTTTAACGATTCCTGCGCTGCAGGCTTGACCTCGTCAGCGCTCCCCGCACGGTCTGTTGTTGGCAGCTGCGGGGTTAATTGCAGCTCGCGGGATCGCTCGTTATGGACAGCTCTCTGCTCTTTTTCGTGAGGGGCAGCGGCGTCAGCTTGGTCTGGCTGCTGTCCTGCCGCCTGCTGCGTATTCGAGCTTTGGCGCGCCTCTGAACGTCCTTCTGCAGGCTGTTGGCGTGTAGGCGCATCGACAGAGCCATTTGGGCTGCGTGTGGCGGTTGGATCATCCGCAATTCCGCTGTCATTACTATTGCCACTGACCGCCATTGAAGCATCCTGTTCCTGAGGTTGAACAGCCCCTTGCGCAGGCGGGACCGGCAATTGCTTCGACAATTGATTCTCATAGTCGACGCCCATCCATTTCATCATCTGGCCCAGCCAGTTGCCTGATGCAGCCGTGCCGCTGCCGCCCGTGGCAACGCCCGGGCGGGCGCCTTGCGGCTCTGCGCCCTGCTCCGCGGGCTCCGCCGCGGACGCTTGCGCTGCCGCAGCAGGCGCGGCTTGGCCGCCCGCGCCTGTGCCTTCGGCGCGCTGCGCAGCTGCGCCTGCGCCGGCCGCTGCCGGCGCCTGCGGCGCGGCTGTCGCGGGCGGCTGCTCCGCCGTGGCCGCGGCGCTCTGCAGCGCTGCGCCTTCGGCGAGCAGCGCCGCCAGCCGCGCGGCCAGCTGCGGCAGCGCCTGCGGCGTGCTGCCGCCGGCGATGGCAGCAAGCTGCTGCTGCAGCGTATCCAGCAGTTCGTGCGCCGGACGCCCGAACATGACCTGCTGCAGCGCTCCAATCGTGCCGCCGGACATCGGCAGCCCTCGCTTCAACCCCGCCGCCGCCGCTTGCATCCACTGCTCGGCGTCCGCACCTTGCGGCATTGCCCCGGCAGCCGCCTTAAGCGACGCAAACGTGTCACGGCTCATCGTGACGCCGTCTTTTCTTAGATCCTTTAAGATGTTGCTCGCCCACTCCTGATCGGGCAGTCCGCTTTGCTTCAGCCAATCCTTTAGGGCATCTTCCAAGCCCGCCTGATTCTCCACCTGCTTAAGCACAAGCAGACCGCCAGCAGATTGAGGCTGCACCTGCAGCATCGCAAACTTCCCGGGCTCAAGCGGCAGCTCGAGAAACGCGCGAACCTGTACGCCGTTTATTTGAACCGTTGCCTCATTATTTTCGAGCAGCTGCAGAACCACGCCCCGGACAACCTGCCCCGGCTTCAGCTCCAGCTTTCGGGTATCCCCGGTGCCCGACGACTCTCCTAACAACCCTTTTACCAACTGTCCAATATTCATTTGGTCACCTTCTTCCGCTGTGCATAAGCTTGAAACGTCACAACGCGCCATTTGTTACCCTATTTATCGGTAGATGACCGCTCCTTCTGAAGAACAACGCGGCGACTTTCTGCTCACGCTTGCTCTAAATTAATCCAAGCTCGCGGCTCTTTCTTGATCCGTCCGCCTTTCCCCCAACAAAAAAGACAGCGTATCGCTCCGTTACAAGCAGTACGCTGTCTCTTTTAACACAATATTAAGGAATTTATTTAAAATAGCTGTTGTTGTTCCACGAAAATTTTACCCAAGAAAGACTTGCGGTGAAGCGGACTTGCTCCGTATTCGAGCAGCCGCTCCCGGTGCAGCTTGGTCGCATAGCCTTTATGTATCGCAATTCCATATTCCGGATAAAGCTGCTCCCACTCTTTTTCGCACAACCGGTCTCTTGTCACCTTCGCGATGATCGAGGCGGCTGCTATCGATTGACTGGTGGCATCCCCTTTTATTATCGCTAGCTGCGGCATCGGCAGATCTACCTTCTCCGCATCCACCAGCAAATAATCCGGCTGCGTCTTCAGCGATTCCAGCGCAATCTTCATCGCAAGCCTCGCAGCCTGCTTGATGTTGATTCGGTCGATGGTCTCGGCATCCACGCGGGCCGCGGCCCACGCAACGCTGTGATCAACAATAATGTCGTAGAGCTCGTTCCGTTTTTTCTCCGACAGCTTCTTAGAGTCGTTAACCCCTTCAAGCACGAGATGAGGCGGTAAAATAACCGCTGCGGCAACTACGTCGCCAAACAAGCAGCCTCTGCCTACCTCATCCACGCCGGCAATGGCGGAATATCCCTCATCCCATAGTCTTTGTTCATATTCCAGCACTTCTGTTACTCCCCCGGTCTGCCTGCAGCTGCCGGAAACGGTGCTTCCAGCGTGATGCGGCCAAGATTGCCGGAACGAAGCTCCCGCAAAATAATGCCGGACGCTTTCTCCAGATCCACTTGTCCTCCGCTTACAAGACAGCCTCTTCGGCGGCCGATTTCTTCCATAATCCGTACCACTTCATCCGACTCCGATGGATCGGTTGGAGCTTTATCAAGCTTAAATCGTTCCTGCAGCGCCGGCCAATAACGTTCGGCAAGCTCGCGAACCGCGAAAAACGCGATATCCTCCACGTTCAGAATCTGCTCTCTGATCGCACCCGTCATAGCTAGACGGTAGCCAACCAACTCATCCTCGAACTTTGGCCACAGAATACCCGGCGTATCCAGAAGATCCATGTCATAAGTTGTTTTAATCCACTGCTGCCCCTTTGTAACACCGGGCTTATCGCCGGTAATCGCGATATTCCGTCCTGCCAGACGGTTAATCAGCGTTGATTTCCCGACATTCGGTATCCCGACGATCAGCCCCCGAACGGCGCGGGGATTCATCCCTTTTGCCAGTTGACGGTCGATTTTCTCCTGCAGGATTTCCTTCGCCTTCACCGGAATATCTCCGACGCGCGTTCCTGTCGACGAATCGACAGCTACCGTTTCATGACCTTCGTATTTGAAATAGTCGATCCATTGCTCCGTCACCCTCGGATCGGCTAAATCCGACTTGTTCAAAACAATCAGCCGCGGCTTGCCGCCTAGGATTTCGTCAACCATAGGGTTGCGGCTGGAAAGCGGAATACGCGCATCCAATAGCTCAATGGCAATATCGATTAGTTTAAGCTTCTCTTGAATTTGCCGTTTTGCCCGGGTCATATGACCGGGAAACCATTGAATGGTCATTTCCTCACCTCATTGCAACATTACCAGTGCACTTTATAGTGCTTAATGATGCTGATTTTATTTAATGGCCAGAACATGGCGTCCGCACGGCCGATAACCTCTTTTTCAGACACAAAGCCGATATCGCGGCTGTCCTGGCTGTTTCCGCGATGGTCGCCCATTGCAAAAATCTTGCCGTCCGGAACAACGGATTCCGAAACATTCGCGTTCGGGAAGTCCGGGCCGGTATTGTACAGCTCGCCGCTCGCATGCGCCGCTTCAATAGCTTCTTTAATATAAGGCTCATCAACCTTCTGATCGTTAACGAACACATCGTCGCCGACTACCTTGATTGTATCGCCAGGCACGCCGATGACCCGTTTAATGAAATCGCGTCCTTGATCAGGAACGTGGAATACAACGACCTCTCCGTGATGCGGCTCGCGGATTTTGAAAATCAGCTTGTTGACGATCAGCCGCTCGCCCGTATAGAAGTTAGGCTCCATGGAAGGTCCTTCAACGATAAATGGCGAGAACAGAAACGTACGGATAATAAACACGAGAATGACCGCGATCGCGAGCGCTTTAATCCAATCCACAATTTCTTTGTACGCTCGTCCGCCTTTTTTAGCGTCAGCGGGTCCTGATGTATTCAGTACAGATCCATCGATTGCTTCTGTTTGTTGATTCGAATCTTCATTATGTTGTTGTGAATTCACCAGTACGCCTTCTTTCCATTCTATAGTGTCCCTATTCGTACATAGCAAGTCATGTCAAAATAACGAAAAGGAGCTTGTTTGAGCAAGCCCCTCTTGTCGTTTGATCTTAACGAATTTCTTTAATTCTCGCTGCTTTACCGCGCAGTTCGCGAAGATAGTACAGTTTCGCGCGACGCACTTTACCGCGACGAGCAACTTCAATTTTCTCGAGTTTTGGCGAATGCAGCGGGAAAGTTCTTTCCACACCAACACCGTACGAAATTTTGCGAACTGTGAAAGTTTCGCTGATTCCGCCGCCACGACGTTTGATTACAACGCCTTCGAACAACTGAATACGCTCGCGCGTGCCCTCGATAACTTTAACGTGTACTTTCAACGTGTCACCTGGACGGAAGCTAGGAAGGTCTTGACGAAGCTGTTCCTGAGCAATCGTTTGTAAAAGATTCATTGTAGTTTCACTCCTTCCACCATAGACGTTCTTAATAGCTCTTTCTGCTCTTCTGAGCAGCGTCATCACTATTAGCGGACCGCCCGATTAATACGAACAACATTTGAAATTTTAACACAGCATTGAACTTTTTTCAACCTAATATCACGTATTGCCCGCAAAAATTCTATTATTTCTTCATTATATCCAAAAGATTCGCTTTATACACGTTATTCCTTTATGAACCGCTGTTTCATGGACTTCCGGCTATAAGCCGTTTCTGCCGAATTCTATTTTGCTGATAGATTCGCCGCATCCGCCGTTTCTATCAAATGGCAATCTGCATACTTTGAAGTATTGCTAGACCAGCAATAATAGATTTGGAAAGGAGGTCATGTCTTTATGACGATCCGCAAAGTAAAAAAAGGGATCTGCCGGCCGCGGCCATTCAAGTCTGCTTTCAAAGCCGTCTCTAACAAAAATCAGTCCATCGGCAGACCGGAATTCGGCGTTACCGTCAAGTATGGCAAAGTGATCTTTGACGCGGGGAACGAATACAACCCCGATACTTCCACGTTTATACCAAAACATGACGGCGTCTACTCTTTATTTGGCAGTATTCTTTACAAAAGAGGCTCGCTGAAGCCTGACGAGGTATTGCTTCTTCTTACCGTCAACGATTTTGTGGTTTTTGCCGGCAGTAAAGTAATTAATTCGGACCGCGAGTTTATTACGGCAGCTGCTGTCAAAAAGCTCCGCAAGGGAGACAAAGTCAAACTCGTTGCTTCATCCCATGTCTCCGGCGGCGTGATTCTAAAAGGCTGCTCCACGCGTTTTAAAGGAAAAAGAATTCGTTAAGCGCCCCAATAGTAAAAAGAACCGCCTGCTCGGCCATATAGGCTGTGCGACGGTTCTTTTTTACGTGGATTGATCTTGTTCCTGAAGCGTCAGCCATTTGCGTTCCTTATCCGTCAGCTCTGCCTTCGCCAGCAGATCGGGACGGCGCTTAAGCGTCCGCAGAAGCGACTGCTCGCGTCGCCAAGTGTCAATCTTGGCATGATTGCCGGATACAAGCACATCGGGTACTGCCCAGTCTCTAAATACGGGCGGGCGCGTGTAATGCGGATATTCCAGCAGACCCGTGCTGTATGAATCCGTTACCGCGGAAGTCTCGTTTCCGAGCACGCCGGGCAGCAGCCGGACAACGCTGTCAATGACGGTCATAGCCGGAATTTCTCCGCCGGTTAACACATAATCGCCAATCGACAGCTCATCGGTTACCAAGTGCTCGCGGATACGTTCGTCGTAGCCTTCGTAATGGCCGCAGATTAGCACAAGATGCTCTTCCTTCGCCAGCTCTTCGGCCTTCTTTTGCGTAAAGGTCTCACCCTGCGGGCACATCAGAATAACGCGGGGACGCGCTCCGCTCTCCTTCTTTGCCATCAGATCCTCTACCGCAGCAAATACCGGTTCAGGCTTAAGGACCATGCCGCCGCCCCCGCCATACGGATAATCGTCAACGGTGTTATGCTTGTTGTTGGAATACTCTCGGAAGTTAATCGCTTCAAGCGATACAATCCCTTTTTCTTTAGCTTTGCCCAGGATGCTCGCGCCAAATACGCCGTCGAACATTTCCGGGAACAGCGTCAGCACATCGATACGCATCATTAGATCAGCCCTTCCAGCAACCGCACCGTTACCGTTTTGTTTGCCACGTCGACCTTAAGCAGGACATCGTCAATAACCGGCAGGAGCAGCTGCTTTTTCTTCGGCATATCCACAACCCATACATCGTTTGCGCCTGGACGCAAAATATCCGAGACGGTGCCAAGCTCTTCGCCATCTTCCGTTAGTACCCGGCAGCCCAGGATTTCATGGTAGTAGTATTCGCCTTCTTCGAGCTTTTCTAATGCTTCCTCGCCGATTTTCAGCATCCAGCCCTTATATTTCTCAACTTCGTTAATATCGTTATAGCCCTTCAGCTTCAGGATAAACATCCCTTTATGCTCCCGGGCGCCGGTTACTTCCACTTCAAGCTTCTGACCGTTGTCAGGATGCTGCAGGGACAGCTTGCTACCGCTCGCAAACCGGGATTCGGCGAAATCCGTCTGGGGCAATACTTTAACTTCGCCGCGCAGACCATGCGTATTGACCAGCTTGCCGACATTATAATATTTATTGCTCATCGTAAGTAACCACCCGTCTCTATTTGTACGAAAAAGGGCTAGGATAATTATCCTAACCCTGCATCGTATGCTTTTACGATATGATGTCTACGATAACGCGCTTCTGGGATTTGATGGCCGCTGATGTAACGACGGCACGTATAGCTTTCGCAATCCGTCCCTGCTTGCCGATTACTTTGCCGATATCATCGGCGTGAACCGACAGCTCGTACACCGTACCGCGATCATCCTCTCGCTCATTCACGCGCACGTCCTCTGGATGATCCACTAATGCCTTTGCTATGACAAGAATCAATTCTTTCATTTCAAGGCCCTCCGCTACTCAACAGTTATTTCTGTTGCTTAAGCTCATGGAACTTTTTCAGGACACCTGCTTTGGAAAGCAAGTCGCGAACGGTATCAGAAGCTTGAGCTCCTGTTTGCAGCCATTTCAACGCTTTCTCTTCGTCGATCGAGACTTGAGCCGGTTGAGCAACCGGGTTGTAAGTACCGATTTCTTCGATAAAGCGACCGTCACGTGGGGAACGGGAGTTAGAAACGACAACGCGGTAGAATGGAGCCTTGTGAGCACCCATACGTTTCAGACGAATACGTACTGCCATGGAAATTCACCTCCTTCGGTTAATCAACTGCACTTTTAAATCAATTAAAACGGGAATTTAAACCCTTTTCCGCCTTTGCCAAGCATGCCTTTCAGACCTTTCATTCCGCCCTTTGGACCTTTAGGGCCCATCATGGACGAGAACTGCTTCATCATCTTGCGCATGTCTTCGAACTGCTTAATAAGTCGGTTGACTTCCGTAATCGACGTTCCGCTGCCCGCGGCTACGCGTTTGCGGCGACTGTGATTCAGAAGCTCTGGCTTTTGCTTCTCTGCCTTCGTCATCGAGCGGACAATCGCTTCAACGCGGTTGATCTGCTTCTCGTCCACCTTCAGATCTTTCATGTTGCCCTTCATTTTGTTCATGCCGGGCAGCATATCCATAAGCTGATCCAATGGGCCCAGATTGCGGATTTGCGCCATCTGCTCAAGGAAGTCGTCGAAAGTAAATTCGGCGGTCCGCATTTTGCGTTCCATCTCTGCCGCTTTATCGGCATCAATGTTCGCCTGCGCTTTCTCGATCAGCGACAGCATATCCCCCATCCCGAGAATGCGGGAAGCCATCCGGTCCGGATGGAACGGTTCGAGCGCGTCAATCTTCTCGCCCATTGCCGCGAACTTGATCGGCTTGCCGGTTACCGCTTTGACGGACAATGCCGCACCGCCGCGCGTATCGCCGTCAAGCTTCGTCAGAACGACACCCGTCAGCTCAAGCTGCTCATGGAAGCTTTGCGCAACGTTTACCGCATCTTGGCCGGTCATTGCGTCAACGACGAGCAAGACTTCATCGGGGTTCACGTTCTGATGGATTTGCTTCAGCTCTTCCATCAGCGCCTCATCGATATGCAGCCTGCCCGCTGTATCGAAGATGACGTAATCGTTATGGTTTTCCTTGGCATGCGCTAAGCCTGCTTTCGCAATCTCAACCGGCGAGGTCTGATCGCCAAGCGAGAATACCGGCGCGTTAATCTGCTCGCCAAGCACTTGCAGCTGCTTGATCGCCGCAGGGCGGTAAATGTCGCACGCAACGAGGAGCGGTTTGCTATTGCCCTTTTGAAGCAATTTGGCCAGCTTGGCTGTTGTCGTTGTTTTACCCGCGCCTTGCAGACCAACCATCATAATGACGGTCGGAGGCTTGTTCGCTTTCGCAAGCTTGCTTTGCGTGCCGCCCATCAGTTCCGTTAACTCTTTGTTAACGATGTCGATGACGACCATGCCTGGCGTAAAGCTCTTGGAAACATCAAGGCCAAGCGCCTTCTCTTTTACTTTGGCGATAAAATCTTTGACGACTTTAAAGTTAACGTCAGCTTCGAGCAGCGCAAGACGCACCTCGCGCATTGCCTCATTCAAATCTTCTTCCGTTACTTTGCCTTTGCCTCTCAGCTTGCTGAACACATTTTGCAATCGGTTCGTTAAGCTCTCAAATGCCGCCATGATTCGTCACCTCCGTCACTATCAGTCTTCGTTAATTGCTCTATGTCTTTAAGAAGATCTTGCTTATAAGTAGGATCGATTGGCAGCTCGGCAACCTTCCGTTCCAGCCCTGCGGCAAGCTGCTGCAGGGCTTCATGCTTCGCCAGCAGATTAAGCTTGGCTTCATAGCCTTCAAGCACCTGCTCCGCCCGCTTCACATGTTCATAGACGGCCTGCCGGCTGATGCCGGATTCGGCTGCGATCTCGCCAAGCGAATAATCGTCGTGAAAATAATATTTTAAGAAGGTCCGCTGTTTCTCCGTGAGAAGCGGCTCATAGAAATCAAACAATAAGTTGATGCGTGTTGTCTTGGCTAGGGCATCCGGTTCGTGTATGGTCATCCGCTCTAAGCCCCTTTCAACATCATCCGTCAAGCAAAAAGCCTTGACAGTGTCACAACGTCTCTTATCTTACACGATCGCTGATGGCACTGTCAAGCTTTTGTCCTTGTCACTTATTCATTTGTTTCGGACTGTTCTTCTTCGCGCTGGATCAGCCCGGCAAACAAGGCGTGAACGAACTGCTCGGAGTCGAATTCCTGCAGATCCGTCATTTTCTCGCCAAGGCCAACAAGCTTCACCGGAAGATTCAGTTCATTTCGGATGGCGATGACAATACCGCCTTTTGCCGTACCGTCAAGCTTGGTCAGAACAAGACCGGTAACGCCGCTCTTCTCTCCGAAGAGCTTCGCTTGGCTGAGAGCGTTCTGGCCTGTTGTCGCATCAAGCACAAGCAGCACTTCATGCGGAGCATCCGGAATTTCGCGCTGGATAACGCGGAAAATCTTGTTCAGCTCTTCCATCAGGTTTGTTTTGTTCTGGAGCCGGCCGGCCGTATCGCAGAGAAGGACGTCAACGCCTCGCTGCTTTGCCGCTTGAACCGCATCAAACATAACCGCAGCCGGATCTGAACCGGATTGCTGCTTGATCACGTCGACGCCTACGCGTTGACCCCATACTTCAAGCTGCTCGATAGCCGCCGCACGGAAGGTGTCGCCCGCTGCCAGAAGCACGCTTTTGCCTTCGCTTTTGAACTTATGGGCGAGCTTGCCGATCGTTGTAGTCTTGCCTACGCCGTTAACGCCAACAAACAAAATAACGGTAATGCCGCTTTTCGCCATTTGAAGGCCGGGGTTTTGCTCCCCCTTCAGCAGACCGATCAGCTTTTCCGAGAGGATTGGCTGCAGCTCGGCTGCCTGCTCGATTTTCCGCTTTTTCACTTCAGCGCGGAGATCGTCAATCAAGGTCATCACCGTATTGACGCCAACATCGGCGCCGATGAGAATTTCCTCAAGCTCCTCGTAGAACTCCTCGTCGATTTTTTTGCGGCGCGTAATCAGCTCTTCGACCTTCTCGACAAGGGCAACGCGCGTTTTGGTCAGGCCTTCTTTAAATATCGTGGTTACCGCTTCGGTCTTCGAAGCGATGCTTTCCTTCAGCTTTTTGAAAAAACTCATACGGGTTCTAGTCCTCCATCCTATTAGGCCAATGTTTAAGCGGATTCCTGTTCTTCCGCATCTTCTTCCAGGCGCACGGATACCAGCTTCGATACGCCGCCTTCCTCCATCGTTACGCCGTACAGGACATCGGCTTCCTCCATTGTTCCTTTACGGTGCGTTACGACGATAAACTGCGTAAGTCCGGAAAACTCGCGCAGATATTGGGCAAAACGGGCAACGTTCGCTTCATCAAGCGCCGCTTCTACCTCGTCAAGCACGCAGAACGGCACCGGCTTCACCTGCAGAATGGCGAACAATAACGCGATTGCCGTAAGCGCCCGCTCCCCGCCGGAAAGCAGTTGAAGGTTTTGCAGCTTTTTGCCCGGAGGCTGTGCGACGATATCGATCCCCGTATCCAAGACCCGCTCAGGATCAACCAGAACCAGGTCAGCTCGGCCCCCGCCAAACAACTTCGCAAATACAACCACGAAATGTCTGCGGATCTGTTCGAAGGTTGACCGGAAGCGCTTGGACATTTCTTCGTCCATCTCGCGGATAACCTGATACAAGGTTGTCTTGGCTTCCACCAGGTCATCCTTCTGCTCGGTAAGGAATTCGAAACGCTCCCTTACGCGTTCATACTCTTCAATCGCGCCTAGGTTCACGTCGCCAAGCGCCGTAATTTGGCGCTTGATGTCGCGGACCGCGTTTTGCGTGCCAACGATGTCCTCCGGCACCGGATATTGCTCCTTGGCAAGTTCGAAGCTGAGTTCGTACTCTTCGCTCAGCTTGCGGAGCAGGTTGTCCAGCTCCACGTCGAGACGGTTGGCCGCGATTTCGGTCTGGCGCATCTGCTCTTCCACTTGGCGGAGCTGTCCGCGCTGTTCCTTCGTATCGCTCTCGCCCTGCTCCAGCTCCTTCAAGCGATCAGCACGGGCTGATCGCTTCAAATCCGTCTGCTCCGCGCATTCCTGCTTCTTCAGTCGCAGATGATTCAGCTGCTCGATCTGGGCGATGGTCTCCTCGCCGTGACGCTCCATTTCGGCATCCTGCTGGCTGTATAGATTGCGGTAGTTTGCAAGCTCCTGCTTGGCGCGTTGAATATCGGCACGAACGCGAGCTGCCTGATCCTCGAAGGATTGCTTCTCTTGATCGGTCTTCGCTACGGAGATTTTCAAATCCGTAAGCTGAACCTGCAGCTCTTCCTTGGCCGTCTCGCTTGCCTTGCGGCGCTCTTCGGCAAGCCTGATCGCTTCCTGCAGTCGGGCTTCGTCCGCCGTCAGCTGTTCAAGCCTCACCTCGGCCTCAGCCGCCATATCCAGCATCGACTGGTGCTCAGCCGTATGATTCGTGCGGTCTGCCGTAAACAGCTGTTCTTGTTCGGTGAGATGCTTCGCCTCATTGTTCAGCTGCTGCAGCTCCGCACGGACCTGCTGCTCGTCAATCCGGTATTGCTCCGCCTGCGAGCGAAGCTCCTCCATATTTTGCGAGAGGATGGACTGTTTCTTGCGGATATCGCTTAACTTGTCCCGCAGCTGGGCGATTGTTTTCTCGCCTTCCGCAATCTCTTGATCCAATGCTTCAATCTGGCGCTGACGGCCAAGCAGGCTTGCCCCCTTCTTCTGAAGGCTGCCGCCTGTCATCGAACCGCCTGCGTTTACAACATCGCCTTCCAGCGTTACGACGCGGTAGCGGTATTGGCATTTGGATGCAATACGGTTGGCTTGCTCCAGCGTTTCGGCCAACAGCACGTTGCCGAGCAAATTTTGTATAATCGCTTCGTAACGCGGTTCGCAAGACACCAAATCCGCCGCAACGCCTACAAAGCCGTCAACCGACTCCGCCATCCGCTTATCATGCTCGGGAACATGACGACCCCGGATAACGTCAAGCGGAAGGAAAGTCGCGCGGCCAAGCTGACGCTGCTTCAGGAAGGCAATCGCGCTTCGCGCCGTCTTCTCGTCTTCCATAACGATATGCTGCAGGGCGCCGCCTAACGCGGTTTCTACAGCAGTCTCAATTCTCTCGGGCACACGGACGAGCTCAGCCACGGCGCCATGCACACCGCTGATACCTCCGGAGCCTGAAGATCTGCGGGATGCCTTAAGGACTTCGCGGACGCCATGCATAAATCCGTCCAAGGCGTCCTGCATTTCCTTCATCGTATCGCGCCGCGAGACTTGAGCGTCAAGCTTCTGCTCCCATTTGCGCAGCGCGGCCGTTGCATCCTCCGCTATTTGGCCAAGCTCCTTGGCTTTCTCCGCTTGATCGATATATTTGGTGCGCGCCTTGCCGATCGCATCAAGAGTAGCTTCAAGCTGCTTCTCAAGCTCTGCTCTCCGGGCATTAAGCTTACGCTGCTGCTCTGCCCACTTTGCTTCCTCATCGCTGAGTCGCTCCATGCGGCGCTGTACCGCTTCCTGCTGCTGGGCAGCGTAACGGATCTCGTTGCGCAGCTGAGCCATCGTGCTGAGCACCTCAAGCAATTCGCCCTTCAGCATTTCTTCGGCGTCCGCCGCTGTACCGCCGGATACGCCGATTAGGTTATTTTCTTCGACAGCTAGCTTCTGTTTGAGCTCAGCCAGCTGCAATTCCAATACCGCGGCGCGATTGCGGAATTCCGCTTCTTCGCTGGTCAGCGCTGCGATTCTCTCATCCTGGGCGGAAATCGTTTCTTCGAGCTGCTTTTTATTTTGCTCCAGGTTCTTCTTCCGTTCCTTCAGCACCTCGCCGTAGCCTTCGCATTTCTCGTACTCTTCACTGTAGTGAAGCATGTCCTCATGAAGTCGGTCCAGCGCTTCCTCCAGCTCGCGAAGCGCCTGGCGGTCCTTCTCGAGATGGGCATCATGCTTGCTGACAACGGTAGACAGCTCCAGCTGTTCACGCTTCAAACGCTCCAGCTTGGCATTCGATTCGGACCAAGAGCCGTACACATTCTCAATATTATGTACGTACATCGAGATCTCCTGCGTCTTCAACTGCTCCCTGAGCTGCTTGAAGTGGATGGCTTTCTCCGATTGAACGCGCAGCGGCTCTACCTGATCCTCCAGCTCTGTCACAAGGTCATGGATCCGGAGCAGATTGTTCTCCGTGTCTTCCAGCTTGCGCTGAGCTTCGCGTTTACGCGATTTATATTTAACGATGCCCGACGCTTCTTCAAAAATACCCCTGCGGTCTTCCGATCGGGTACTTAATATTTCCTCAATACGGCCTTGTCCGATAATGGAATAGGCTTCTTTGCCGATACCCGTATCCATAAACAGCTCGGTAATATCCTTCAGCCGGCAAGACTGCTTGTTAATCATATATTCGCTATCGCCGCTCCGATGGACTCGGCGGGTAACCGTCACTTCATTGTATTCAAGCGGCAGTGCCCCATCGCCGTTATCAAGCGTCAGCGATACTTCGCCGTAGTTAACAGCCTTGCGCGCGTCGCTTCCGGCAAAAATAATATCTTCCATCTTGCCGCCGCGAAGGCTCTTGGCGCTTTGCTCGCCCAGCACCCAGCGGATGCCGTCCGAAATATTGCTTTTACCGCTGCCGTTAGGTCCAACGACAGCCGTAATGCCGGTGACGAATTCCATTTCCGTCTTGTCGGCAAACGATTTAAATCCCGATAATTCTATCCGTTTCAGGAACATAACCTGGCTTTCACCTCATCGCCTATTGTAACACAACTTAACGCGGCTCGTTAACCTTTTACCCGTTGTAAAATCAGACAAGGCGGGTCAAGCGAAACGGCTATAACCGTCCTTTAGGCAGCGAAGCGCGAATTAAAAAAAGCCTGCCGCAGATCCCTTACTTGAGTCCGCAACAGGCTTATTCCATTATTCCGTTAGCGATTGCCAAGCAACTGCCGCAGCACGCTGCTCCGCTTCCTTCTTCGTTCTGCCGCTGCCGTTACCGTAAGGAATTTCGCCGATGCAAACCTCGACGACAAACTCGCGGTCATGGGCAGGTCCACGCTCTTCCATAATCCGGTATTCTACGGCTCCAAGCCCTTTGTGCTGGGCGCGCTCCTGCAGCTTGGACTTGAAATCCTTCACAAGCAGGCCGTAGTCATTGGATTCAATGTAAGGGAACATATGCGTCTCGAGAAAGGCTCTTGTCCGTTCGATACCGGCATCAAGGAATATCGCTCCAACAAAGGCTTCGAACAAATCGGCGAGCAGCGCGGGACGCTGTCTTCCTCCAAGCTGCTCTTCGCCTCTGCCAAGCTGAATATGGGCGCCAAGCTCCAGCCGCTCCGCGAATTGGGCCAACGACGGCTCGCAAACGACAGACGCGCGCATACGGGTCAGCTCGCCTTCCGGCCGGTTCGGATACGCCGCAAACAAATATTCCGATACGAGCAGTTGCAGAACGGCATCGCCCAGAAACTCCAGGCGTTCGTTATGCTCGATCGTCCCATGCTTATGTTCATTGACATAAGAAGTATGCGTAAAAGCCTGCTTCAGCAGCTTGAGCTGTTTGAAGCGAAGCTGCAGACGGGTCTGCAGCTCGTTAATGGAATCACGCTTCATAGACTTTCATCACGATCGTCGCGTTATGACCGCCGAAGCCGAACGAGTTGGACAGCGCCGTTCTGACATCCGCTTTACGCGGCGTATTCGGCACGTAATCCAGGTCAAGCTCAGGATCTTGATTCTCCAGGTTAATGGTTGGAGCAATAATGCCGTTCTTGAGCGTAAGGCCCAGAATAACGGCTTCTACGCCGCCGGCAGCGCCGAGCAGATGGCCGGTCATCGATTTTGTCGAGCTGACTGCTAGCTTATAAGCATGGTCGCCAAACGCTTTTTTGATCGCGCTTGTTTCGGAACGGTCGCCTACCGGCGTGGAAGTACCGTGTGCGTTGATATAATCAATCGCTTCAGGCGCAATTCCCGCATCGCGCAACGCTTTCGTCATGCAGCGTGCGGCTCCGTCCGGATCCGGCTCCGTCATGTGATGAGCATCGCCGCTCATGCCGTAGCCGATAACTTCCGCGTAGATTTGAGCGCCGCGTTTTTGAGCATGCTCGAGCGATTCAAGAATCAGAACGCCCGCCCCTTCGCCCATGACGAACCCGTCGCGGCCGATATCGAACGGACGGCTTGCTTTCTCCGGCTCGTCGTTGCGCACGGACATCGCGCGCATCGAACAGAAGCCCGCAAGACCCGTAGGACGGATCGTTGCTTCCGCGCCGCCGCAGATCATGACGTCGGCATCGCCGCGCTGAATCATCTTGAACGAATCGCCGATCGAGTGGGTACCCGTCGCGCAAGCGGTAACCGCCGTGCTGTTCGGGCCTTTCGCGCCGGTCAGCATCGAGACTTGTCCGGATGCCATGTTCGCGATCATCATCGGAATGAAGAACGGGCTTACGCGCTTAGGACCCTTCTCAAGCAGAATGTTATGCTGGTCCTCCCAAGTTCCGAGACCGCCGATTCCGGAGCCCACGATAACGCCTACACGCTCGGGATCGACATTGGAGCCGATCTCAAGGCCGGCGTCTTTAACCGCGTTTAAGCTGGCAACGGACGCGAATTGGACGAAACGGTCCATGCGGCGCGCTTCTTTTTTATCAAGATTGTAATCTTCCGGATTGAAGTCCTTTACTTCAGCGGCAATTTGAGTCGGATATTCGGATACGTCGAACGCTTCGATATGCGATACGCCCGATTTCCCTTCCATCAAATTACCCCAAAACTGTTCCAGGTCTGCTCCGAGCGAGGTAATGACCCCCATGCCGGTAACGACAACTCTTTGTTTCATTGTAAGATTCACCTCAAAGTGGACTGCAATTTAGATGCGTGCGTCACATCTTCTATAATAAAAAGCGTACAAGCTCATTCATAATGTCATCAATGATTCCGTGCCTCAGATGGAGAGAAGTCCCGTCTATTACAACGGGACCCTTGTTTCCTTACGTATGAGATTGTATGTAATTGACTACTTCTCCCACCGTGGTGATGGTCTCTGCATCTTCATCAGAGATCTCCATATCAAACTCGTCTTCCAGTTCCATGACCAACTCAACGACATCAAGAGAGTCAGCGCCGAGGTCATCTTTGAAGGAAGCTTCCAGCGTGACTTCCGCTTCGTCTACGCCAAGTCTGTCGACGACGATACGTTTTACACGTTCTACTACTTCGGACATCCGATTCACCTCCTCCTAGGGTATTATACGAGAATTTAAGACAAAACGCCATACATA
Organism: Paenibacillus sp. MMO-177; assembly: GCF_037147795.1. NCBI lineage: Bacteria > Bacillati > Bacillota > Bacilli > Caryophanales > Paenibacillaceae > Paenibacillus > Paenibacillus sp. MMO-177. The sequence continues at coordinate 678,167 of NZ_JBBCUR010000002.1, forward strand.
ACCGTTGCATTTCCGGTCATTGCGGCGTGATGCTATCTTACATGTACATGCCGCCGTCAATATGGACGGTTTGACCTGTCATATAGGAAGCAGCATCGGATGCGAGAAAGCGTACCGCTGCCGCAATATCCTCGGCTGCGCCAAGGCGCGCAAGAGGAATTTGCGAAGAAAGCGATTCCTTCATCTCGGAGGACAGCTTGTCCGTCATATCCGTTTGAATAAAGCCTGGAGCAATGCAATTTACGGTAATGCCGCGGGATGCAAGCTCGCGCGCGCTCGACTTCGTGAGGCCGATAACGCCTGCTTTCGCCGCGACATAGTTCGCCTGACCCGGATTTCCGAGCACGCCCACTACCGAAGAGATATTAATAATGCGTCCGGCACGCTGCTTCATCATTGGCCGCGTAACCGCTTTGATCCCGTTAAAGACACCCTTCAAGTTCGTCTCAATAACTTGGTCAAATTCCTCTTCTTTCATACGCATAATTAAATTATCTCTTGTAATGCCTGCGTTATTCACCAAAATATCGATTGAACCGAATTGATCAACAACTTCTTTGACCATGGCTTCGAATTCGTCGGTTTTGCCAACGTTCGCTTTCAGAATGATAGCGCGGCGGCCAAACGCTTCAACCGCTTTGGCCGTCTCCGCCGCAGCAGCCTCGCTGCCCGAGTAGTTGATCGCTACATCGGCGCCGGCTTCCGCAAGCGCAACGGCAATAGCACGGCCGATACCGCGGGATGCGCCCGTTACAAGCGCTTTTTTGCCTTCAAGACTAGCAAACATGGTATACCTCCTCCAAGTTTTGCATGAGCACGATGCTACAGTGTTTCGAGTGCAGCAATGCTGTTTACCGAGATGACGCGCAGATTTTTGTCGACTTTCTTGATCAAACCCGCAAGCACGGTGCCCGAACCGATCTCAACGAAAGTATCCACGCCTTGTTCAGCCAAATAACGGACGGTATCTTCCCATAATACAGGGGAATAAACCTGCTCAACCAGAAGATTGCGAATCGAGGCCGCTTCCGTCACCGGTGCAGCCGTGACGTTCGCCACCACCGGAATAGCCGCATCGTTCATCGACACTTCCGACAAAACGCCGGACAGCTTCTCGGCTGCCGGCTTCATCAGCGAGGAATGGAACGGGCCGCTTACTTCCAGCGGAATGACGCGCTTCGCGCCCGCTTCTTCCTTGCCCCGCTCAACAACCGCTTGAACGCCGGCTGCGGAACCCGAAACAACGATTTGTCCCGGACAGTTAACATTCGCCAGTTCAACCGTATTTCCTTCTTCCGTGATCTTCGAACATAATTCGGCAAGAACGCCGCGTTCCGCTCCAAGCACGGCAGCCATTGCGCCCTGTCCGCTAGGAACAGCCTGCTCCATGAACTCGCCGCGCGCGCGAACCGTGCGGACCGCATCTTCAAAGCCGAGTACGCCTGCAGCAACCAGCGCGCTGTACTCGCCAAGGCTGTGACCGGCTACATAATCGGCCTTGAGTCCGCGGCTTTCAAGTGTCTTCAGCAAGGCAACACTTACCGTCAGAAGTGCCGGCTGCGTATTAACCGTCTGCTTCAGCACATCGTCAGGACCGTTGAAAATAATATCGCTCAGCTTGAAGCCCAGTGCTTCATCCGCTTGCTCGAAGACAGCGCGGGAGCTTTCAAACGCTTCGTACGCGTCTTTGCCCATGCCAACGGCTTGAGCGCCTTGGCCGGGAAACACAAATGCAGTTTTGCTCAAACGAATTCCCTCCATTACCAGATCAATACGGAAGCGCCCCAGGTGAGGCCTCCTCCGAAGCCAACGAACACAAGGCAGTCCCCAGCGTTAACTCTTCCCTGCTCTACAGCTTCAGCCAGCGCAACCGGAATCGATGCAGCGGACATATTGCCGTATTTGTCCAAGTTAACCATACACTTTTCTTCCGACAGGTCGAGTCGGTTAAGAGCCGATTGAATGATACGGACATTGGCTTGGTGAGGTACAAGCAGATTGATATCCTCTTTGCTCATCCCGGCTTTGCGAAGAGCTTCCTCCGCCGCATTGCCCATAATGCGCACCGCGAATTTAAACACTTCATTGCCGGCCATATGAATGTAATGCTTCTTCGACGCAACGCTTTCCGCCGTTGAAGGCATACGCGAACCGCCGCCGCTCACTTTCAAGAGATCTCCGCCGCCGCCGTCAGCGCCAAGCTCGAACGACTTGAAGCCTCGTCCTTCCTCTACTTGTCCGAGCACAACGGCACCTGCGCCGTCGCCAAACAAGATGCACGTATTGCGGTCCGTATAATCCGTAATCCGGGACAAGGTTTCCGCCCCGACAACAAGGACATGCTTGTACATGCCGGTAGCGATCATATTCGAAGCGGTTGCCAGACCGTATATAAATCCGGAGCAGGCCGCCGACAAATCAAATGCAGCCGCTTTTTTCGCTCCAAGCTTTTCTTGCAGCAGGCATGCCGTTGAAGGGAAGAACGTATCCGGCGTAATTGTCGATACGATAATCAGGTCAATGTCTTCAATGGTAATACCCGCCGCTTTGATTGCTTTCAGCGATGCTTGATAAGCCAGATCGGATGTCGCCTGCTCCGCTGCCGCCAGACGGCGTTCGCGGATACCCGTGCGCGTTACGATCCATTCATCGTTGGTTTCCACCATTTGCTCAAGTTCTTGATTGGATAAAATCCGGTCGGGAACGTATTTGCCCGTACCAATAATGCCAACAGGATGCAATTTCATCATGACCTCCCGCCTATTTCCGCGGCTATAGACTCCGTAAGCTGGGCTTTGATAGCCGTCCGGGCCTGCCGGATCGCATTTTTCACAGCCTTAGCATCCGAGGAACCGTGACATTTCATCACTAGTCCGTTCAAGCCAAGCAGCGGAGCGCTCCCATGCTCCTTGTAATCCATCTTTTTACGCAACGCGCGAAGTCTCGGCATCATAATCGCTGCCGCAAGCTTCGTCATAAGGGTCTCGCCAAAAGCATCTTTCAGGAATGTCATCAGCGATCCCGCTGTCCCCTCCATCGCTTTAAGCATAATATTCCCCGCGAAACCATCACAAATGAGAATGTCACAGCTGCGATTAAGCAAGTCCCGCGCCTCAACGTTGCCGATAAAATTGATCGGTGCCTGCTCGAGCAGATCATAAGCCGCTTTCGTCAGCTCATTGCCTTTTCGCTCTTCTGTACCGACATTCAAAAGGCCTACGCGAGGGTTGTCAAAACCATGCACCTTTGCACGATAAATACTGCCCATGATAGCGTATTGGAGCAAATGCTCCGGCTTGGCGTCCATATTGGCACCAAGATCAAGCGCTAGAACTCCTACATCGTCCATTGTCGGAAGCATTGGCGCAAGCGCGGGACGCTCGATTCCGTCCAGTCTGCCTACCACGAGCAGTCCGGTGGTCATCAATGCTCCGGTGTTGCCCGCGGAAATCATCGCATCGGCGCGTTTCTCGCGTACCAATTGGCCGGCAACGACCATGGACGAGCCTTTTTTTCGGCGAACCGCTTTGACCGGTTCTTCATCCGGACCGATCACCTCATCGGTATGGCATAACGTCACATTGGCCGGTTTCTGTCCTTTTAGCAGCGGCTCGACTGCCGCCGTATCTCCAACAAGAACCAATTCCGTGTCCGGCCACTCCGCCGCAGCTCCCAGCACGCCCTGCACAATAAGTCCAGGGGCGTGGTCGCCTCCCATCGCATCTATGGCGATCCGCATGTTTTTTTACCTCCCAGACGCTCTGCCTCGCAAGAAAGGCAAAGCGCTAACATAAAAGCCTATGCCTCGTTCTCTCCTTCACCAGCCGACCGGTAAATGACGAAGTTCCCTTGGAACACCATTTCATCCCCGACATAGGTAAAGAGCTCCACCTTCGACTTGTGGCGCTCGCCGGATATCGAACGTACATAAGCTTTAGCAATGCACTTCTCGCCCAGCTTCACCGGTCTGATAAAGCGGATGTCCGCCGTGACCGTCAGAGCGATTTTCTCTTCAATAACAGCAACAGCCAGCGAGTTCGCCTGGGCAAATACATGATGGCCCCGGGCAATCCCCGTACGCGAGAAAACATGCTCTTCTCGAATTTCGAATATCGAGATCCCGCTTTTGTCCAGCTGCAGATCTACGATGTCACCAATCACTTCGTGCAGCGGCAAGGACTGAACGGAATCGTAAGAACGCTCAGCCATCAGCTTCATCCGCTCGCGCAGCTCGGGAATGCCCAGTTCCATCCGGTCAAGCCTTATGGTCTGAATGCTGACTTTCAAATGTCTCGTCAGCTCCCGGTCCGTCATAAACGGATTTTCGTCAATTAATTGCGCGAGCAGCTGATGCCGCTGTCGCTTAGGCATTCGTTCGATCTTCGGCACCACCTTAACAGTATTGTGACCCTTGTCTGATTTTACTCGAATAATGGCTGATATTATAACCTGGTACTAATAAAGTATATAAAAAAAAGAGTATGTAGGCAACGGACACAAAAAAATAGCACCTCATCGTAATGAAGTGCTATTGTGGGAAACCCCGAGATTATTGGGAAATAATCTCTTTCGTTTTGTAATATCCGCACACTTTGCATACGTGGTGGCCAAGTTTCAGCTCTCCACATTGCTCGCATTTTACCATACCTGGTACCGCCAGTTTGAAATGCGTACGACGTTTGTCGCGGCGAGTTTTGGATGTTCTTCTTTGAGGTACTGCCATGTTTCCCACCTCCTTCACAGAATCAATCAGTAATGCTTTATTGTTCGTCTTTGAATAAATCCTTGAGCACTGCCATACGAGGGTCAATTCTCTCGGTAGAGCAGCCGCATTTTTGTTCATTTAAGTTCTGTCCGCAATTCTGGCACAGTCCTTTGCAATCCTTACTGCATAACGGAGCGAACGGCATGAACAGCTGAAGCACTTCTTCCACATAAGGCTTCAAATCCAGCCTGTCCCCTGTTACGGCAATAACGTCGTCATCCTCGTCCTCTTCGGTTTCTTCCCCGTCCTTTTCGGACGCCGGCTTGAACTGGTCGGACACAGGGATAACGGTATGAAGCTTCACGGGGTCAAGACATCTTGAGCAGGCGAGCTCCCAATCAATGGTCAATTCGCCTTCGACCGTAATCGAGCCTTCATTGCCCGTTACCTGAAGCGACACATGAAGCGGACCGTGACTGATGACATCCGATCTGTCTTTGAATAACGCCGACACATCCAGATTCTCATCAATCTTTGCCTTAATGCCTTTGGACATCGTTTCTTGTACATGAAACTGCATGTGATCACCCCAAACAAACAAAAATTATTATATCTATTATCGAGCGGTTTTGTCAACATTTTCACACTGTTTTTCATCTTTTCTCGTGTTATTTCGTGAATAAATAGATGGCCATGTGCTATGATGGGACATATATCCATCCGAAATAAGGAGATGTCAGATTGCGAACGGTAGGACTAATTGTTGAGTATAACCCATTTCACAACGGTCATCAATATCATTTGCGCGAATCGGTCAAAATAGCACAAGCCGACGCCGTTGTAGCCGTTATGAGCGGGCATTTTCTGCAGCGCGGAGAACCGGCCGTCATGGATAAATGGGCCAGGACGGAAGCGGCGCTGCGCGGCGGCTGCGATCTGGTCCTGGAGCTGCCGGTTGCGTACGCTACGCAAGCAGCCGAATGGTTCGCTTACGGGGCTGTCTCCATTCTGGAGGCGGCAGGCGTCGTAGACGCTTTTTGCTTCGGTACGGAAAGCGGCGAGATCGAAGTGCTGCATGAAGCGGCCAAGCTTGTTGCTCACGAGCCGCCGGCCTTTCAAGATCTGCTTAGGGAAGCCTTGGAGAACGGAAGCAGCTATCCTAGCGCCTACAGCTCCGCAATAGCCACTTATCTTGCTTCGGTCGGCCGCACGGATGCGGCTGGTTTTCCTTTCGCCCAGCCGAACCATACGCTGGGGCTTCATTATTTAATCGCGCTGGAACGGATTGGCGGGCGGATGCTGCCCTACACGATCCGCCGGGAAAAATCCGAGTACGGGCAAACGACGGTTACCGACAGCGCGATAGCAAGCGCCACCGCGATCCGCAAGCTGCTGTTGGAAGGCGGCGAGCTTGAAGCGAGCAGGACGCTGGTGCCTGCCGGTACTTTTGATGTGATGCGGAGGGAATGGTCCTCCGGAAGAAGCCCTGTAAGCTGGGCGAATTTCGTTCAACAGCTGCTCCATGCCGCCGTTACCCATACGCCTGAGCAGCTTGCCGGTTACCGGGAAATGACGGAAGGGCTCGAATACAGACTTCTTCAGGCGCTTCCAAGGCTTGCCCATACCGGATTTGAACCGCTGCTTGATGTCCTTAAGACGAAACGCTACACGCGGACCAAGTTGCAGCGCTCCCTTCTTTCTATTCTGCTCCATCACAAGAAAGAAGATTTCACGCCGGAAAAACTGGCTTCCGGCGTGCAATATATCCGCGTCCTTGGCTTCACAAGCAAAGGACGGGAGCTACTGCGCCGGATGAAGAAGGAAGCGAAGCTTCCCGTCCTGCTAAGCGCTGCCAGAGCTCCAGTTGAGTCCAGATACCTCGAGCTGGATACGCAAGCTTCGGCCGTCTATATGCTGGGTCAGCCCGGACATGAATCGGCGGCAGCGATGTACCGCGATTTTACGGACAGGCCTGTTATTATCGGTTGATGCCTGCTTCATCCTGTATTGCCGCAATTGCTGAGCCCAGCGAGGTGACGGGAACAACCTTCATCTCGCTGCGAAGCTCCTTCGCTTTGGCCGCAGCCTCCGTATAGTTATCTTTAGGAGCAAGGAACAGCTCCGCCCCCGCATGGTCCGCCGCAACGATTTTCAAGGAAATCCCGCCGATTGCTCCCACGTTCCCGTCTTTATCGATCGTTCCCGTTCCCGCGATTCTGAACCCCCGGGTAAAGTCCTCATCCAATAGAAGATTAAGAGACTGCAGCGCAAACATTAGACCGGCAGACGGTCCTCCAACGTTACTGGCCGCGATCTTAATTTTCTTGCTGTCATCGTCCGGCTGAGGCCCGACAGACGTTATTTTGTACGGAATATCCGCATAGCGGTAAGCAGCCTCCACCGCAAGGTTCTGGGATGCAAGCATGTCCTTGGATACCTGCGCCATATAATCCTTCTCCGACAGCCCTTTCATTACCGAGCCCTTGCTCAATATTTGAAAGTCTTTATTCCCGATTGCTTGAATCGCCTGCCAATACTTCGCATCGCTTAACTTGACGGTCGTAACCAGGAAAACGCCCCGCTTGTCCGTCCCGGAATCGGTCTGCCGGATTCCTGCGCCCCGACCGCTTTGCTGGACTAACGGCGCGGTCTCGAACGTTAGACCAGGCTCATAGACAACAAGCGGTGTCGGAGCATACACAATGACCCACAGTATAACGGCAATCAAAAAAATCCCGGCCGCCTGCCTCATCCTGCCGTTCAGCCTGAACTTGCTCATTGAAGCCTCCCTTCCCGCAAGGGCTTGGTCTATCCCGCCCTAGACGAGCGTACAATGGAACAGACCCCGGTTCGTCCGGGCCTCTTGCGTAATCGATGATCCTAATCCCAATGGAGTTGATAGATATGGCACGAACGATTATGTATGCGGCAATTTCGATTCTGATGGTTGCCGCTATCATACGTCAGCCGGATGAAGCGTTCCAGGCTTCCCTTCAGGGGCTGACTATCTGGTGGAATATCGTTTTCCCCGGTCTGCTGCCCTTCCTTGTCTTGTTTGAATTAATCGCCGCCTTCGGCCTTATTCACGGAATTGGCGCTCTCCTTCGTCCTCTGATGCGGGGCTTGTTCAAGCTGCCCGGCGAAGCTGCGCTGCCGCTGCTTTTTGGATGGCTGTCCGGGCATCAGGCAGGTGCGGAAGCGACGGCCGCACTTCGCCGCGATCGGCTCGTTACCAAACGCGAAGGACAAAGACTGCTCGCCTTGTCCCATATGCCGAGCCCGCTTTTTATGCTGGTTGTCATTGGAGCAGGCTTCTTTCATCGGCCGGAGCTTGGTTTATTTATCGCTCTTATGGTCTGGCTCTCCGCGCTTTGTACGGCGGGATGGCTCTCGCTGTTTAGCCGGCGGAAGTCTCCGTGGCATCCGCCAGATACCCCTCATGCGGCCGTTGCACCCCGAGGATTGATGGAAAACGTGGCACAAGCGATAACGACAAGCCGAGATCGTGACGGCCGCGGCTTCGGCAAGGTACTTGGCGATGCGGTCTCTTCCGGCGTTCAAAAGCTGCTGGTTGTCGGCGGCTTTATGATTTTCGCTTCCGTCGCAGCCCGGCTGGCATTGCCGCTCATCCAATTCGCTCTGCCAAGCGGTATCGCCGAGTTAGTGCTGCCTGCTTTGCTCGAGAGTCATATCGGCGCCTATGGGGCTGCCGTATGGCAAGGTCCCGGCATCACCACCGCTATAAGCGCTGCTGCGGTCGCGGCAATCCTTGCCTGGAGCGGTTTAAGCGCGCTGCTGCAGTCCGGCTATGCCATTACCGGCACGGATTTGAAGCTGCTGCCGCTCATCGGCGTCAGACTGCTGCATGCGCTGCATGCCGGTGCGCTCGCTTTGCTGCTGTGGAAACCCGCGCAGGCAGTTCTTGCAATGCTGCCAAGCCGGCTGACCGGCGCAACGGCAGCCATGCTGCAGGATGGCGCTCACTGGCAGCGCCCTTCCAACGCATACGAGGCCGTCACCGCACTTGGCCTCCCCTCGCTGTGGCCGTATGCGCTGACGGCCGTCGCCGTTCTTGCTATTTCGTTGCTGCTGTTGCGGGCAGCCGCACCCCGCACTCCCGACCTGAAGAAGCGCTAGTTAGCTGTTTGACCGCTTCGCGTTATATTTTTCTACGAGACGAGTCTCGATGGGAGCCGGAACAAGCTCATGAACCGGTCCGCCAAACATCGCGATTTCTTTCACAATGCTGGAGCTTAGATACGAATATTTCGGGTTCGTCATCATAAAGATCGTCTCGATCTCTTGATCCAACAATTGATTCGTCGAAGCTAGCGTCAGTTCGTACTCGAAGTCCGTCACCGAACGGATACCGCGGACAATAACGCTGGCCCGGCGCGATTTCATGAACCGCACGAGCAGATCGCGGAAGCTGTCGATCGATACGTTCGGAATATCGGCCGTTATTTCGCGAAGCATCTCCTTCCGCTCGTCGAGCGTAAACAACGGGCTTTTGCTTGTATTGTTCAGCACCGCCACGATGACGTGGTCGAATTGCTTGGCCGATCGGCGGATAATATCGAGATGTCCCAATGTCGGAGGATCGAAGCTCCCAGGGTAAACCGCTACTCGTCCGTTCTCATTCATCTGCATGGCTTGTTCCTCCGTCTGCGCTGCCGGGCGAATATCGGTAGATTGTAACTGCCGTATCGCCATATTTTTGTTTCTTAAGCAAACTAAAATGCTCCATCTCGTCCGGATACTCATGCCCGGAATCATGCTCCACCACAATGGTCGCCCCATCCTCCAGCAGCGACCGCTGAGCGAGATCGGCCATCAGCTCGTCCATATGGGTCAAGCGGTAAGGCGGGTCTAGGAAGACGAGAGAGAACGCGATCCCCCGCTTCTCCAGCAGCTTCAGCGCGCGCTCCGCGTCGTTGCGGTAAATTTCCGCATGCCGTCCCATTCCTGCCGCTTCGGTATTTAATTTAATAATATCAATGCTTATTTTTTCCCGGTCGATAAAGATCGTCCGCTCGATGCCTCTGCTCCAAGCTTCAATACCGAGCCCGCCGGTGCCGGCGAATAAATCAAGTGCCAGTCCACCGTCGAAAAACGGCCCAATCATGCTGAATATCGCTTCCTTCACCTTATCGGTCGTCGGGCGAGTATTCATGCCTGGCACCGCCTTCAGCGTGCGGCCTTTTGCCGCTCCCGCAATGACTCTCACTGCTTATTGCTCCCTTCCTCTACTATCGTTGCCTATCGTACCACACTTTCCCTTGGATTATAAAGGCACCTCATGAGGATGCCGGGAGCTCTTAATATTTTTTTTGGCGTAAAATGTATAATCGCCCACAAACCGGACAAGATAAAATCATCGGCGTCGGAAGATGCCGTAGACAACCGCGGAGAAGACTTACGTTTCCCCATAAGCTCTTCGTCCGGTTTCTCCTCTCCCATGAAAGGACGCTCAGAAATGAGCGTCCGATTTTTTTTGAATACTATTTTGAACACTAAAAAAAACAGCAGCCTACACTGTCGGCTGCTGTACGTAACGTATAAAGCTAATTAGCGGTTCATTCCCTGCATGTCGCCAGCATTGTTGTTGCTATTATCGCTAGTCGACTTTGATTCTGTCGGAGACAATTCGCTTTCCGTTACCCACATATGATTTTTCACCGGAGCCCCGCCATTAGTTGGTGTGTAATCAACCATGTATACGGTCGTTTGCTCAGCAGACACAATCTCAGCTGTTGCCCCCATCATGCCAGGCATATGATCAGCATCAAGTATAACTTGCGCACCTGGTTGCAGTTCTTTTTCTCCGGCGTCTTTAATTTCTTGTTGAATGACCCATTTATGACCGCTTACTTTTTCCCCGCCGTTTGCTGGCGTGTAATCCACTGTGTACGCTGTTGTCTTATAAGCGCCAACAATCGTTGCTATTGCACCTTTCATCCCGGGCATATGATCATCTTGTATCACAGCCTGACTTCCAGGTTTATAAGCAGGGTTTGTTTCTTCTTTTAAACCGGCGGGTACTTTACCGGAACCGGAATGGTTCATTTCGGAATGTTCCCTATTGGAATTCTCGGCCTGCTTGTTACCGTTCGACGCATTGTTCGCATCCCCGGCGTTTTTTCCGCATGCACTAAATACGGCAATCATTACAACGACAATGATCAATATCCATGTTCTTTTCATTCTGACCTAGCCTCCCAGAGATAATCAATAGCACAGATCTGCTAGAGTATTATGGACTCCGCAATTCATATAACAAGTGTAACCTGTACTTGTGAAGATCCGATGTAGAGTGCCAAAGCCATATTAGGAAAGATCAGATTTTTTTCGGAAGCCGGATCGTAATGACAGCCCCATCCTTGTTGTCCGCCCATACTTGTCCCCCATGTGCGGTGACTAGTTTCTTAACTATGGATAACCCTAAGCCGCTGCCGCCTGTTCTTCGGTTTCGTGACTTGTCACCCCGATAAAATCTTTCAAAAATATAAGGTATATCTTCTGTTTCAATCCCGCTTCCGGTGTCGTGTATACGAATCAGCACATCACGCCCTTCTTCGAAGGCTTCTACATGCACCTGTCCGTTTGCAGGCGTAAATTTCAGAGCATTGCTGAGTAGATTGACCAATATCTGAATCATGCGATTGTGATCAACAAATATTCGGATATGCGGATCGCATTGAAACGAAAGTTTCACCTCTTTTTCAAGGTAGGCAGCGGAAAGGAGCTCTACTACCTGTTGAATTAAAGCTTTCAGGGTTTCTTGTTTTCGTTCCAATTGAAATGCCGGTGAATCCAACTGAGTCAAGTCTTCCAGTTCGGCTACCATATTTGTCAAACGTTCAATCTCTTCATAGCAAGCGTGGATACGCTCTGGCGTTGGTTCCCATATGCCATCCTCGAAAGCCCTCATATGACTTTTAAGCGTGGCTAGCGGAGTCCTTAGTTCATGGGCTATATCTTCGGTCATGATCACTCGGAGCCGCTCTTGTCGATGAAGCTGAGCAGCCAGTTCGTTAAGCGACAACCCAAGTTCAGCGAGTTCATCATTCCCGCTGATCGCTATCCGCATATCGAGCTGCCCATTGGTCATATGCTCGGCGGCCTTTTTCATGTCCACAAGCGGCTTCGATATTCGTTTTGCAATATGAAAGCCTACAAAGACAGCAAGAACGATGGAACCGGCAAATGTCCATATGATCGATTGTATTAAAGCTTGTTCTAAGTGGTAATCCAATCCGGACGCATCATGGTTCATCCCCTCTGCTTGGTTATGGAACATCGAAATATGGTAATGAGTTGCCAATAACACGCTTAACGTCGAGATAAGTAAAATGCACGCAGCCGTACCAATAATAATGAACGCAAGACGAGTATGCAGCCTTTTATTCATGCTGCGCACCTGAAAAACGATAACCAGACCCGTAGACCGTAACGATATACCGGGGTTTTTTAGGATCCGGTTCAATCTTATGACGGATATTCTTTACATGCTGATCTATTGTGCGGATATCGCCTTCAAATGCATAACCCAGCACTTTATCAATCAATTCATCGCGAGTGAAATGACGCTGTGGATATTTGGCTAAAGCAAGCAGCAGCTTATATTCATTCGGTGTCAGATTAATGGGTTCCCCATGGCACAAAACCATTTGTTTCAGCGAATCGATTTCCAAATGGCCGTTGTTAAAGGATAAGCGGTCGGCAAGCAGTTGACTGTCGTCCGTACGGCGCAAGATTGCCCTGACCCTGGCTATCACCTCGCGAGGATCAAACGGTTTAGTCAAATAATCGTCAGCGCCGACCGACAACCCCTTGATACGATTGTTTTCCGAGACCTTGGCAGTTAGCATCAGAATAGGCATTGAATTCATCTTCCTGATCCTCAGGCAGACCTGTTCCCCGTCCATATCCGGAAGCATGAGATCCAGGATGACAAGATGTACGGAAGTGCGTTGCAGCACCTCTAGTGCCTCGCTCCCCGAGGCAGCTTCCATCGTCCTGAAGCCCTCTTTTTGCAGATAAGACACAACAACGTCACGAATTTTACTTTCATCATCCACGACCAAAATCGTTTTCAATCTTATTTACCCCCTAAAAAGAAGGATCATCAAGCGCATTACTCTTCACGCATGCGGCCCTCGAATGATCACCTCATACCTGAAACTTACCGTACAATACCCCCCTGGGGTATGTCAATGCCGGAATTGATTAATGGTGAAAGAACGCTTAGAAATGAGCGTCCGTTTTTTTGTAAAACAGGCTGTTTCCCCACTGCTAAATCCATTCATTTTGGTATATAGTTACAGTACCACTTTTAATAGACGGGGGGTTACGGTCCTATGAACCAAATCGGCAGCTATATTGTTCCCTTACTCATTATTCTGTTTGTCGTGTACCGGCGCTTGAGGCGTTCGGTAGGTTTTCAGCCTTTCAATCCGGGCAGGCTGAAAATGCGCATCGGTATCTTCAGCATCATTGGCGTTCTGCTGCTGGCCTCCGGCTTCCCGCATCCCGCGATCTACATTTCCGATGCCATCGGTATCGCCTGCGGCGCGGTCATCGCTTATTATGCAATCAAGCACAGCCGCTTCGAACAGCGCGAGGATACGTTGTATTACCGTACGCATGTGGGCATCGAGACGCTGGTCGTCCTGCTGTTCATCGGAAGAATCGCCTTCCGGATCATCGAGATGTTCGGCACCGGAGGCTCAATCGCCATCAATCCGGCGTTAAACAACGAAACGGCCCAAATGCAGCAGTATACGAATGATCCGCTGACCGCGGCAACCTTCTTCCTGCTTGTAGCTTATTATATCGGCTATTATACGTTTATCCTTCGCAAGAGCGACGAGAAAGCGGCGGTAAGCTAAAGAAGCGTTCCTTCGGGAACGCTTTTTTTCATGCACCTATAATCGTAACCTTGCGGCTTGTCACGAATATCATGCCATAAGCAATAAAAATGATGATGAGGGGATTGCAACATGGCCGTTTACCGTATAATCGTCGATTTGTCGGACCGGATGCTTCATCTGCTTGACGGAAATGTTGTCGTGCACTCTTATCCGGTTGGCATAGGCAAGATGGTAACTCAGACTCCTTCTGGGGAGTATAAGATTATTAACAAACAGGAAAATCCGGGCGGACCTTTTGGCGTGCTATGGATGGGTTTGTCCAAACCGCATTATGGCATTCACGGCACAAACGACCCTTCCTCCATCGGAAGAATGGTATCGCATGGCTGCATCCGTATGTACAACGAGGATGTGCTCGCTTTATCCGACCTTGTGCCGATTGGAACCCGGGTCACGATTCGCCCCTGAAAGCAAGAAAAAGCGGCAGTCTCTTAAGGGAGGGCTGCCGCTTGCAAAGTGACCGTCTGGGTCGCCTGTTCCCACACCGCCTTGCGGTTTAATGCCGCCGCCAAGTCTCTCATCGTTACATAGCCGGTTGAAATATCGAGCCGGGATTCAAGCGGTTGGCCATTAACCGTTACCTCGCCTCCGGTCCAGCCGATGACGGCTGCAAGCGACTCTCCCAGCGCCCGGGCAGCAACCCAGGTTGTTCCTCCCTCTAAGTATCCGACCGCGGCAACTAGACCGTCTACGAGAATGGGAACCGTCTGCGAAGATCGGAACATCGTTGTCGAAGGTGAGGAAGCAAAGGCCGTATCATACTGCTTCAAGGAATATTGGTTAATGAGCGCAACCAGCTTACCCGGATAAGCAGGATCTGTCGCATAACCGCTCACATACAGCATGTTTGCTTGTTGTTCGGGTGTCACGGCTGCCCGGACGCGGACGTAGCGAGGCGTCGCAAACAACAGATCCTGATCCTTCATGAAATGATACACGCTGTTATAAACACGGAACGAGGAATTCATGCTGACCCTTGTTCCGTCAACCACTTCCCAGGTTCCTTTTACCACCGCTTCGCCATGCCAATAAGCATTGGGAGTGCCCGATCCGACCTTAATACCTCCGAGATTGTACCAAGGATGAATGACGCCGCCCGTTTCCAACATACACTGCGCAAGCCGCAAGGAAGGAAAAATCGATGATCCTTCGCGTCTGACCTGCAGAACAGTCGGGACAAGCGCAGCAATAAACTGCGACCTTGTAAGAATCGCCATCCGACCTCCTCCTTTTCTATCAAACTATCATAGAAGCTGTCCCTCCCAGTTTATGGCGTCCCGATCCAGTCTGTAACGGTAACAGCCGCATTAGTAACAAAAAACTCCGTTATGCCCATCATCGGGACTAAACGGAGTTGCTTGATTTTACAGACTATAAAATTCACGCGTATTCCGAAGCAGCTGCTCCCGCACTGTCCGCTCCGGAAGCTGCTTGATCGCGGCGATATGCGCGCAAACATCATGAACCATTTGCGGCACGGTCATACGGCCCTCGTATGAGCCTTCGAAAGGCCATGGTCCGTCCGTCTCCACCATCATTTGTTCCAAAGGATATTGCTCAACCAACGACCTGATCTCTTGCTCGTAGGCAACGTCCGGCGTAAGCGAGATCATATAGCCGAGAGAAACCATCCGCTGGATTGTGGCTTCATCTCCCTTAAACCAGTGGAAATGGACCTTCTTCACCTGATGACGCTCCATGATATCGCAAGCCTTAGCCCCGTCTTCATATACCGCATGCAGAATGATCGGACGGCCGAGTTCCGCCGCAAGCCCTGCAAATCGGTCAAGTAATACGAGATACGGCGCCTCGTCAAAAGGCTGCCCCGCCTCTTCCGCAGAAGTCCGGGAATAATAAGGCAAGCCCACTTCGCCAATGGCGAACGCTTCTCCGGCTGCATGTTTGTCCCTTATCCAGGCAAACAGATCATCCTGTTCCGCCTCCGGAAGCACCGGCTGCTCGGGATGATAGCCGTATGCGGGAAACACCCGCCCCGTGAACCGCGCGGCAAGCGATGCGTTTGTCCTGCAGGAATCCAAATGCATCGATACCGCAACAACCGCTTCGATTCCCGCTCCAAAAGCCTGCTCCAGCATAGCTTGCCGATCCGCTTCTTCATAGGAATCAAGATGAATATGCGCATCTATTGCTTTTCCCGGTTCCATTATAATCACTCCTCCTTCCGCTTAATGAAGAAGCTCGTGAATCTGTTGCTTCAATTCATTAAACAACGGTTCCCGCCATAACTGCGGGGAACGCGGTCTTTCGAAAGGCACTTTAATTTCTTCCAAAATGACCGCCGGCGCAGATGACAATACGATAATCCGGTCAGACAGCAGTAAAGCTTCCTCAATGCTATGCGTAACAAGGAGTACCGCTCGTTTGTTTTGCTCCCAAATCGACATCAGCCACTGCTGCATCTGCTGTCTCGTTAATGCATCAAGCGCGCCAAACGGCTCATCAAGCAGCATTAAGGTATGGGGGGACAGCAGCGCCCGCAGGAAGGATACCCGCTGCTGCATCCCGCCGGATAATACATGGGGATAAGAATCGGCGTATTCCTCAAGACCGATGCGTCCCAGCCATTCCCGCGCCTGGCGCCCCGCTTCCCTGCGCTCCACGCCCGCAACATCAAGCGCGAGCTCAATATTGGCCGACACCGAACGCCAAGGCATCAGGGAGGCCTGCTGAGGCATATACGAAATATGCCCCCGGCTGCCGGTTACCTGCTTGCCTTCAATCCAGACTTCGCCGGCTGACGGCTGCTCGAGTCCGCCAATCAGCTGGAACAACGTTGTTTTCCCGCTTCCGGATGGACCGATGATGGAGACGAATTCGTTCTCGGCCACGCTTAGCGACAAGCCGTTCAGAACATTTTTCCGGCCGGAATCAAAGCTTTTATGGATCCCTTTTAGTTCAAGCGCTGGAGCCGTCATGCTCTTCCCTCTCCTTTCGCCGGACGCCACCGGATGACCAATCTCTCGATGAGGGCAACCAGACCAAACAAAGCAAGGCTTAGCGCCACGATCAAAAATACGGAAGCAAATACCCTTGCCGGCTCATAACCCTTGGACGACAGAATCATATAGTGGCCTAATCCTTTGTCCGCTCCGAGCCATTCCGCAACAACGGCGCTTAATACGGCGTAAGAAGCGGCGATTTTGAGGCCCGAGAATAAATGGGTAACGGCATTAGGCAATTCGAGCCGCGTAAACAGCTGCCAATCCCCTGCTCCAATCATCCGCATGTAATTGCGAAGGGTCGGGTCGGTGTCCTTGAAGCCATTCAGCATAGCGACGGATACCGGAAAGAAACAGACGATCCAGACCAGGATAAGCTTGGGCAGAACGCCGTAACCGAGCCATATCGTTAGAATCGGGCCAATCGCGATAACCGGCACGTTCTGCGTTACGACAAGCAGCGGATAGACGGCTCTCCGTACAAAAGGTATAAGATGAAGGATAGCGGCAAGGATGATGCCGGCTGCCCCGCCTCCGCCAAATCCGATAAGCGCCAGCTCTACCGTTGACCAGGCATTGTCCATCAAGCGCGGCCAGACGTCTAGCATTTCTTTTACGATAGATGTCGGCGATGGGAGCTGCCACTCGGGAACAACGCCGACATCAACCGACAGCTGCCACGCAGCAAGAATAAGGATGACGAGCAGCAGAGAAGGCCAGACCGCATGATACCAGCCTTTATTGCCCATCCGGATACTTCTCCAGCAGCCGGCCCATGGAAGCCCCGTTAGCCGGATTGAAATATACTTTCACCTGCGAGATGACGGAAGGACAGCCCATTTCGGTCATGGCTTCATTCATGGATTGCACGATTTCAAACAGCTGCGGAAGCTCGCCTTCCATTGTTGTCTCCAGCGGAGCTACCCGGTAAGGCACACCGGATGCTTTAATAATCTCGATAGCGCGGTCCACGTACGGAATAACGCTTTCCCCGTTTGGTGTTGTTGGCAGGATTTGAATACTTACAAGCGCGTTAGCCATCATCGTCAGCTCCTCTTATCCTATTGTTTTTCTAAGCTTTCGGCAGGAAGTCGTTCGTGAACGCTTTATCGGCATCCAGCTCTTTCTCCAGCAGCTTGTGGTCGAACATCCACCCGGAATAGTTAACCCAAACTTCCTTCTTCTGCACGCCCCACTGAGGAGCGTCATCCGTATATTTCGGGCTAAGCCACTTCTGGCTTGCGCGAACCAGGTCGGCATTCAGATCCGGCTCCGCCTTGATCAGCACTTCCGCCGCATCCTCCGGATGGTCAATCGCAAATTGATAGCCCTTAGCGGCACCTGCAACAAACGCCTTAACAATCTCCGGTTTCTCGGCGATCATTTTCTCGCTAGTTTCCAGAAGCGGCGTATAGTAATCAAGCTTTTCGCTATAATCGGTCAAATAAACCATGTTCAGCTTCTCGCCGCGCAGCTCTGCTTCAACGCCGGTCCAAGCATAGTAGATCCATGCAAAATCAATGTCGCGCTTCACGGCCGTGAAGAAATCCGTGTCGCCGATGCTGAGCATCTTCACTTTGGATACATCCGCATTCTCTTCCTGCATCAGAGAGCCGATTACCGCTTGTTCTACCGGTGCTCCCCAACCGCCGTAGGTTTTGCCTTCGAACTTCTTCGGAGAGTCGATACCCTTGGAAGCCGGCGAAGCGAAGCCCGAGGTATTATGCTGGATCACCGCAGCAACGGATACAAGCGGCACACCCGCGATACGCGCCATGGTAAGCGACTCTTGGTAGCCGACGCCAAACTCCGCTCCGCCGGAAGCTACCATTTTATCCGCGCCGTCCTGGCCGGGCTGAATAATCTCGACATCAAGGCCTTGCTCTCTGAAATAACCTTTATCCCGCGCCACGTACAAGCCGGTATGATTCGTGTTGGGCGTCCAGTCCAGAACCACCTTCACTTTGGTCAACGGCTTGTCCGCTCCATTGCCCGCAGGCTCGCTTTCCGTATTCTTGCTGCTGTTCGAGCCGCATGCGGCCAGCAGCACAACGACCGCCAGCATGGCGGCAACAACAGCATACCTTCTCTTTGCACCCGATCTCATCTTTCTTTCTCTCCCTCTCTGCTTCACTTTGACGTTTGCTATTACGGCCGGACTACCTTCTGAAAATAAAAAAAGCCCTCCGATTTCCGGAGAGCCATACAATTCGTCAGCTTTATTACAGGTCTGCCTGTTTCCTTCAATAAAAGGCACACCTAAATAACAATTCCTACGCTGGCATTATCCAGATCAGGTATAAGGGTCGGAATTTTCTTCGGAATTCCCTCTCAGCTGGCCTCAACCAGCTCCCCGGTGCTATTCACTTACGTCAGTAAACCTCATTATACCCTTTTTGCTCGAAAAAGCCAGCTTCCTTTTAAAGAATCGTAGATTTAGGTTTAGACATACGCCGTTTTTGCGCCTGGTGGGTTGTTGTCCTTATAGTCGGGTGACCGGCTTGAATAGTATGTAGTCGAGTGCATATCCGCTAATATCGAGAGGATTGAACCGGGGTGAAAAGAAGACGCAAGACGGGCAAAAAGCCGCAGCGGCCGAACAAATCGAAGTCCAGAAGACGAAGACCGGGAGGCCGGTCCAGATCATACCGCAGACGAACCGACAAGCCGCAATCAAGGCGAAAGCAACATCGCCGCTCCAAAAAGCGCAGCTCCGGGCGGTCTGCCGAAGCGAAACGGGCAATGCCTCCATCCGACGCTTCCCGGGAGCCAGGCGTAAATATTATCGGTTTTGTTCACGCGGAGATGGGAATCGGCGAATCCTCGCGGCTTGCGGCAAAAGCGGTCGATACGGCAGCCATTCCGTTTGGCCTGCTTAATTTTCCGCTTGCCGTAGCCTCGAGGATGTCCGATTACAGCTGGTCGCATAAGCTGCTGGACAAAGCCCGGTACAATACCAATATCTTTCATATGAACGCCGACTTTATGCGTCCTGCGCGCGAGCATTTCGGGGACGAATTGTTCAACAGCCGGTACAACATCGGGTATTGGCATTGGGAGCTGCCGGAGTTTCCGGAAGAGCATGCGGAGGGCTTCAACCATGTGAACGAGGTATGGGTGTGCAGCAAATTCGTAGCCGAGTCCGTCTCCAAACGGGCTTCCGTTCCCGTTATCACGATTCCCCACTGTATCCAGGTACAAGTTGCGCCCAATATTAACCGCGCTTCCTTCGGGCTGCCGGAGAACCGGTTTCTTTTTCTTATGATGTACGACGTTCAGAGCTCGACCTTGCGCAAAAACCCAAAGGCGGTAATCGAAGCCTTTAAGCTGGCCTTTGATAAGAACGATCAACGTGCAGGACTTGTCCTTAAAGTAAACAATGCGGACTTCCGCCCAAATGAGCTCGCCGAGCTGAAGAAGCTGATTGCGGAGCGGAGCAACATGTATTTAATCGATAGAGTGTTGTCCAGGCATGAAGTGAACGCCCTGCTGCAGTGCACGGACAGCTATGTCTCCCTTCACCGTGCCGAGGGCTTTGGTCTTGGCCTAGCGGAAGCGATGTATTTGGGCAAGCCGGTCATCGCGACGAATTGGTCCGGCAATACGGAATTTATGAATGCTGCCAATTCTTGCCCGGTATCCTACCAGCTCGTTAATATCGGCCAGGATTGGGGACCTTACAAGAGCCATCAGATTTGGGCGGAGCCTAATGTAAGTCACGCCGCGGAATACATGCAGCGTCTCGTATCCGATACGCGCTGGCGGGAATCGGTTGCCGCAAGCGGCATGAGGACCATTCATAATGATTTCTCGCCTGCCGTTATTGGCCAACGGATCAAAAACCGGTTAAAAGAGCTGAAGCTGATCTAATGCAATACAAGGCCTGCCCGGCGGGAGAGAGATTGCTCTTCCCCGCCGAGTCAGGTCTTATCAAGCCAGTTCATTGCGCCAATAATTCAATAAATCCTTCAGCGTCTCCTCGAACGGAATTTCCGGCTTCCATCCGGTCTGCTTATAAAACTTGGCATAATCGCCTACGAGCACCTTCACATCGGAGGGACGAAGCCTTGTTTTGTCTTCTTCTATCGTAATATCCACCGTACTATAGCTGAGCAGCGTTTGAATCACTTCGCGAATCATATGGGATTGACCGGATGCAATATTGTAAATTTCGCCGGCTTCGCAATAGTCCAGCGCCATCCGGTAGGCTCTTACGACATCCCGCACATCGGTGAAGTCTCTGCTAGCCTCCTGATTTCCCACATACAATACCGGAGGTTTTAGTCCCTTCTCGATCTCCGCAATTTGCTTGGCGAAATTCGAGCTTACGAACTGCTCGCCTCTGCGGGGGCCATGATGGTTAAAGGTCCGCGTTCTGACAATATGCTGTCCATAGGTTTTGAAGTATTGATAGCCCAAGTAGTCCTGTGCGATCTTGCTTACCGCGTACGGACTTATCGGTCGAAGCGGGTTAGTCTCTTTAACCGGCACCTCATCCGCTTCCACATGGCCATACTCCTCGCTGGAGCAGGCAATTAGCACTTTGGTGGATATGCCAAGCTTTCTTATTGCTTCCAGCAAATGAACCTGCCCCATAATATTGTTGGTCATTGTCTCAGCCGGAGATTCCCATGACAGCGGCACAAAGCTTTGCGCCGCCAAATGAAAGACCAGGTCCGGCCGTACCTCGGCCATCATGCGCTCAACCGCTTCGGGTTCCATCAGCTCGCACTCATACAGGCACATATCCGGCAGCAGATGGCGAATATGGCGCAGCGAACTGTGACTCCGCATGGTTCCTGTCACTTCAATCCCCTCGCCGAGCAAATGCTCGGCAAGATGACTGCCTACAAACCCGGTTATCCCTGTAATTAGTGCTTTCATCCCTGCCGCCCCTCTTGATCGGCAGTGAGCGCGGCGATGGCATGCTTGACATTTTGTTCGTCCGATTTTCGGCAAATCAGCAAGCCTTCTTCAGTCGAAACAATAATCAAATCCTCAATGCCGATCGCTACAACCTGCTGCTGCTCCGAATAAATAATGCTGTTGCGCGTAGCAAACGGGTATATTTGCCCCAGCAGCAAGTTCCCGTCGCCGTCGGTATTGAATATCCTCTCTAGCGAGGTCCAAGTTCCTACATCATCCCAAATAAATTCGATAGGGATCGTATAGAGGCGCTCTAGCTTTTCTACCAGGGCAAAATCGATAGAAAGCTTCTGCAAACGGGCATACGAATGCCTGAACTCTTCATCCTCCAGATCAAATATCGACCACATCTGCGGCTGGTACTTCATCATGTAACCGGCGATCGTTGAAGGCTTCCATATAAAAATACCGCTGTTCCAATACATATTCGGAAGCTCTATCAGCTTCTCCGCTTTTTCCTTGGTTGGCTTCTCGATAAATGCTTTAACTTCTTTGATCCGCCCCCCAAACCGGTCGGCATGTTCCTCGGTTTCCATCGTTTCGATATAACCGTACCCCGTTTCGGCTCTAGAGGGAACGATGCCAAGCGTTACGACTACGCCGTCCGCCTTGGCTGCCTGTTCCGCCGCCCGCAGTGCATCCATCAATTCCTCCGTATCCGGAATGTACTGGTCCGAAGGCGCCGTAACCAGTACGTCATCCAGCTCCAGCTTCATGAAGTAACTGGCTGTCAATGCAATGCAAGGCGCTGTGTCTCTTTGCGCAGGCTCCAAAATAATACGGTCTTCCCCCAGCTCTGGAAGCTGCTCCTTCACGATGGGCAAATAGTTCTCACTTACGGCGACGTACACCTTTTCCTCGGGCAGACAGGAACGGAACCGAGCATAGGTTTGCTGCAGCATCGTGGCCTCTTCCGAAGCTAATGTCAGAAACTGCTTTGGCTTCGCAACCGTGCTTCTTGGCCAAAAGCGCGTACCCTTACCTCCTGCCATAATAACAGCGATCATAGAATTTCACCTCGAAACGGTAAATCTTCTTCTATTGAAACCTCTCTTCTAGTCAAGCCGGAGCTCCTTCCTTAACCGGTGCCGGATTGATAAATTACATATCTACAACTTATGCTTTGATAGAGCAATCCTAATGGACGAATAGCCAAAAGGGACGGAAATCAGGCATATGACTCCGCCCAACTATCTGAATCGAGCTAATCCTAATCTAGCAAAATAGACAGTCGTTCAAGGCAAATACCGTCTTCTCTATGAATCTCGCAACATATGATAGGGTATATTAACTGAAAGGAGAGGATTAGATATGGGAGAAACAGGTTTGACAGGCCTTACCGGTCTGACTGGAGCCACCGGTCCTACAGGTCCTACCGGCCCTACAGGTCCTACTGGCCCAACAGGTCCTACAGGTCCTACAGGCCCTGCCGGTCCAGGTGCTGGGGTATACGGAGCTAACGGAGGTGTCTTCCCGCTTGGTGCAATCGGGATCATCGGAACGGTCATTCCGCCGGTTGAAATTCTTGCCGTCCCCGTTACGGTGACTTCGGTAGCAGCCAATAAAGTAAAAATCGACGGGGTTGTTGACGTTGCGCTGTCCGGTACAATTCTTGGCGTATTGCTCAACCCAACGATCACCGTAGATCTGCTTCGCGACGGCGTTGTTGTAGCTTCGGTTACAAACACTACTTTCGCAACGGTAGCTCTTGCCGCAGTTCTCGATCTTGAAGTAACGATTCCTATCACTTACTTCGACACGCTGTCGGTCGGCGCTCACGAATACACGCTTGAAGTAGCCGTTAACTCGATCTCGGTAGCGATCACTGGTGCTACTGCTTCGGTTCAATACTCCTCGCTTGCAGCTTCGATCGGCGTCTAACCAAAACCCAAACAGCCTTTTCGCATCCAACGGAAAGGCTGTTCCTCTACATATTGTTTAGAGGGAGGCATCCCCCTTGATAAGCGCATTGGCAAGATGCCCGAAATCGATAGCCACGTTTCCCGTTAGACGGGCAAGCTCCTCGGTTATTAACACGGCTGCGATACCTGCGGAGACAAGCGCGATATCGAAATCGTACTGCCGGGCCAGCGCCGTAACTCTGGCAGCATCGCGAGCACCGTTTACCGGGGCGACTATCCCGGCGATGTGTATGCCATGCCGGGCAAGAACGGCGGCCAGCTGTTCCGCCAAATTGCCGATCAGAAGAACACGCCTGTTCTGAAGGATCGGCAGGAGGCAGCCTGCTGTGCATAAACTGTAATTAATAAGGGAATCCGTCCATTGGCGCTCCCGGAATGACAGGCCATAGGCTTTAAAAACCGGCGAAACAAGCAGCTGATAATTAGGCATTCTTGTTCTCGGTATGCCAACAATATCGGCTCGGATAACCGCCTCCGCCAATTGGTTGCGGATTTCAAGATCCGGCACACTAACTCCGGCATATTCCAGAAATTTCCCTTCCCTTCTTACTTGATCAACCGGCATAACGATTTCTTGAGCCATGGTAAGCAGTTCTCCGTCCCCCAGCCTCACGACAGATAACGGCTGCTTCTTCTCCATGGCATGAAGAATGGCATCGCTGACCTGTTCCGGAAGCAAAAGAGGAATGGCATGCTCCGTATGCATGCTTAACCCGGTTGCTATTATTTGCTTAAGGGAAAGCTCCGGAAAAATCATGTTTGGCGGCAGAAGCTGATCTACCAATTCCTCTCCGCCTGCATATTTCCCCTCCCGGTAACCTTTCTCGTAATCTTCCAGACAGCTGGCTTGCAGATTGGACTCCGTTTTGTTTCCCTCCGCTTCTGCTTGCTGGGCCGTGTCAGAGGGGGGTGTTGTTGCGCCTAGTTCTGCCGGAGTCCCGTTAAATTTGGGCAAGGCATGGATTGTACGCCGTTTTCTTCTTGTCGGTTTCTTTCGTTTCCTTGGTCTACCTTTTTTGCGAGGCGTCCTGTTGCGCATGACGTTCCCCCTTGCTGTTCTCATCGTGTAATTCAAGCGGGTCGATTCCCCATTTATCCGTAAACAGCTGCCGATTCCGTCTTACTAAATCCTCCAGATCCTCTCCTGCATAGCTGCGAAAAGAAGCACTGCCGTGATGATAGACAAATGCATCCTTGGCGATAGCAACCCGGTACCCTGCGAGATATGCCCGGTAACAGTAATCATCATCCTCGAAATGTCCGGGCGAGAACCGTTCATCGAGTACCCCGATCGTCTGCATCAAGCTGCGGGTAAACAGCATGCAAAAGCCGATGATTCTTTTTACGAATTCGCGTTGCCCATTCTCATCGATTTGTAATTGCGCGGCGAATTCGTCATAACGGCCAGTCATTGCGGTCTGCTGCCTGCCGCTTGCATAGTTTGTCATCGGTCCGACCAGCCCGATGGAAGTATCCGAATCGAGCACGCTGTGCATGCTGCTCAACCACCCGTCCGTAACAAGAACATCATTATTAAGCAGAAGCAGCCGTTCTCCTCTTGCTAGTCTCATCCCCCAGTTGCAGGCGGCCGGAAACCCCGTATTGATCGGCAAGGAAATGGCAATAATCCGTTCACGCTTCAAGTATTCAAGCGTACCGTCCGTTGAGCCGTTATCAATAACAATAAGCTCGTACGGGTCCTTCGTATGCTTCCGGATGGTTGCTATGGTCTCGCGCAGAAGGGGGAATGCGTTACAGGTCGGTATAATGATGCTTGTTAACACCTTTCGCACGCTCCCTTTTGCGCAAATGATCGGTATATTTGAGACGCGGGTTTTCCTCCCGCATCGCCCAGCCCAGCGCTTCCAAATGATCGCCCATAATCAACCTCGAGATCGGATTGTTTGCGCCGACATTATCCTTGCGGTGCCTGTTCTTCTTGAATACATCGATGCTGCCGCCAATTCCGATTCGCAAGCCTCTCTGCAAAGCGATGGCTTGCGCTTTGGGCGGAACGGCCAGATTGGCGGAACCGATTACCTCAATTGCCTTTCGGCTTAAGGCATGCGGAACCGCCGTCATGGAATTCACATTCAGGTCATCCCGTCGATTGGAGCGGTTCAGAAAATACTTCATAATCGAAACTTCATCCCAGTCGGAGAACATGCCGATGTAACGGGAAAGATCATTTAAAGCGACATCTAGGCCCCGATCTACTTCTGTGACAAAGCTTAGCTGCTGCTCAGCGGCAACCGGGATATCCGCGTCAAGAAAAATGACAACATCCGAGGTTGTGATTTTCGCTCCGATCGCTCGCCCTACATCATGGCCCAAAGCTTCGTTATAGTGGAGAATAATCGCTTTGCTGCTTGTTCTCGCCATCATGAAGCTCGAGTCGGTCGATCCGTTCACGACAACGACAATCTCATGAAGGGGCATTCGTTCCAGCTCCCGAATGGTTGACAGAATGGACAATTCCTCGTTCATGGCCATAACAACGGCGGCCACTTTCTTATTCGTCGGAAGCAGTACCCAATTAGGGGTCGCTTCTAATGGATGCGCGGAAAAACAACCGTCAACGAAAGCTTTCATTACCGGAATATATTTGCCGGCGGCAGTCGCTTTTCTAATTAATCCGCTTTCTTTGAGCCAAAGTTCCTGCACATGCTGCTGAAGGTCCGCCTCTTCATCAAATGAAGAAGTTTGAGCAGCATTTCTGCCGCGCTCCCAGGCCAATGTGGGTAATTGCATGTAAGAAGGTTTTCCCCTATCCGCAAGTCCCCGCTTGATGTTTTGAGGCTTGGATTTCCTCGTGCCGGCCGGTGTCGTGCGCCGCCTCTGCCGGGATGTCGCCGGTTTGCCAGAGTAGGCTGCTTTTCTTTTCCTGGCGAGGCTTTTCATATTAACACCTCGTTACTCTGATTGTGTCTTTCTGATTGTTTCCTTCTATGTTCCTGCCAATAGAATCTTCTTAGCGTCTGCCTCTGACATTGTATGTACGGACAATAGAATAGTAACGGCTTATGTACGGCCTCCCGCTTCATAAATGTGTATTTCGCCTGCACGTTTGTCCCTGACCTCTTATAGCAGACGAACATAAAATATTGCAATTCTTGTGCTTCTATAACGATAGATGGGGAGTTGACATATGGATTGGAAGTTTTACAGGCCAGAATTCGCAGCCGACCATGCACCGGAAATACCTGCGGGAATGATGACTGAAGGAGCTTGGTCCGGACACCGCCGCTTCGCGTACGATCTCGTCCGTTTCTCCAAACCGAAAGTAATCGTAGAGCTTGGCACCCTATACGGAACTTCTTTTTTCAGCTTTTGTCAGGCCATTAAGGATTCCGCTCTCGAAACCGCCTGCTACGCCGTGGACACATGGCAGGGCGATCCTCATACAGGGATGTATGGGCAAATCAATGACGGCATATATCAAGCGGTTCAATCGTTCAAAAACAGGGAATTTCCGAATGTCGGCACCCTGGTACGGGCCACCTTCGACGAAGCGCTGCCTAAGTTCCCGAACAATGCTATCGATATTCTTCATATCGACGGCTATCACGCTTATCATACGGTGCTTCATGATTACGCGAGCTGGCTGCCGAAGCTGGCGCCTAGCGGCATCGTCCTTTTTCATGACACGGCAGTCAAAATCATGGATTTTGGCGTTCATATTTTGTGGGATCAGCTTGCAGCCATCCATCCCCACATGCAGTTTCAACATTCCAACGGCTTGGGCGTGCTCTTTCCGAAAGGCGTGCCGGACAAATTCCAAGGTGTTCTTGCCCAGCAGCACAAGCTCATTCTTCGTTATGCCAGAGGGTAAAGATCATGAAATACACCATACCCAAAGAAAGTTACAAGAAGGCAAAGGATTGGGCGCAAACCCTTCCCGCAAACGAAGCCAAAGAACGATACAAAGTGATTTATCCAGCCGAAACGATTCAATTGCCATCTCCAAGAAGCGTTGACCCTCACCGCTGGATTTCAACCTGCCAGTATGATGAAGCTTTTGTCGTCAGCATTCCCGAAGGAAGGCTTATGACAAGCCACCTGTACGTGATCACGCCGGATAACAAACGGCTTGGCGATCTGGAGCTATATGACATCGGCTATGAGAACATGGTTCTTGAAGAACCTGACTATTATGCCGGAACCGTAGCCTCCTTGTTCTGGGGCTGGAACTTTCCAACGCCCATGAACCGCGGCACGCACGCGGTATTTGGGCACTGGTTCTTTGATATTTTGCCCCGCATTCATCTGCTGGAGAAAAGCGGAATATCGATTGACAAATACGTATTGCCCAAGCTTACCTATTCGTTTCAATACGAGTCATTAAAGCTGCTTGGCATTCCTTACAAGAAGATCATTCAGGCCGATCAAACGGATTTCCATCTGAAAGCAAAGACATTGATTGTACCGGCTGTACCGTTAATGATTGGAAAATGTCCGCCCTGGGCCTCGCATTATATCGCGGATCAAATGAAGAACAAGCGCAAAATCCGCAAACGCAATGGTTACGAGCGGATTTATATCACGCGTGAGGATGCCGAAGCCCGGCACGTGGTGAACGAAGACGAAGTGCTCCGCTACCTGCACACAAAGGGATTTAAGAAGATTGTGCTCACTCCAATGACGACAGAGGAAAAAATCGAAGTCTTTGCTTCGGCCAAAGTCATAGTGGCCCCGTTTGGCAGCGGCAGCATTAACGTTGCCTTTTGCGAACCCGGTGCATCCCTGATTGAACTGGCTCCCGTATCCTTTGTAGACAACTATTTCTGGAAGCTATGCTGCCATGCGGGATTGGATTATTACGAGCTGTTATGCAAGGTTGAACCCCAGGCGCATGTCGGCGCGGACAATATCATTGTCGATATCGGAAAGCTGGATCATTACATGCGGCTGAACGGCATCGTAAATGCTTAAACGTATTCTTAAATTACAGGAGGATAAAGCATGAATATCCTGATATGGTCTAATCAGTTCTCGATCGGCGGAGGGATGCGCCTCTTGTACAATCTGACAGCAGCCATTGCCCGCCAGCCGGGAGTAGAGCGAGTCAGACTAGTCGTCGCACCAAATTCGCCGCTTCGGAATTATGCGGAGCTTCAAAAAACGGGGAATATTGAAATCTGCTACAATAACTATCCGATTAACCATCCCCATTCCAGCTACCTGCTTGCGAATATGAACGTGGTATATTTCTTCTGGCCGCACACCGAACAATTTCAATCCATTGACCGACCTACGGTCTGCACCTTCCATGATACAACGATCTTTGACTTCGTTCCGCCGTTTATGAAAGGCGACGAGTTGTCGTTTCATTGGAGACTATCCAAGAAGTGGATCGATCATACGTCTTCGGTAGTTGTATCATCCCAGCATGTCAAGAACAGACTTATCGCCCATTTCGGCAACCGTTCGGAACAGGCCTTTGTGATCCCGCATGCGATCACTCCGATTCCAAATATCTACAACCGCAAGGTATCGCCGGAATTAGAGGCCCGAATTCCAACCGACTATATTATTTATCCGTCGAATACTTCTCCCCACAAAAACCATAACAACCTGCTGATGGGCTTTGCCAAGTCCCGTTACAAAAGAAAATACCCGTTAGTCTTAACCGGGTATTTGACCGATAAATTACGGATTCCGTTCCCTGACAGCACGTCCGAAGTGAACTGGATACCGACGCTTGTATCCACCATGAAGCGGACTGGTCTTCTTCTCGACCGGCAAGTCTACCCGCTTGGATTCGTTGGGGACCACGACATTCCGGCCTTGATCAAAAACGCCAAAGCTCTTGTTATGCCTAGTCTCTCGGAAGGCGGCGGCAGCTATCCGGTTGAAGAAGCTTTACGCCTCGGCACGCCGGTGCTCTGCTCGGATATTCCGGTTATGCGGGAGCATCTGTCCAGGCATAGCGCCAAGATTGCCTGGTTTGACCCGCATAATCCGGATTCCATTGCCAAAGCGCTGGATGATTTGTTTGACGATTACGACACTTATAAATTATCGGCCTTGCAGGGCGTCCATGACGCCACGCAAACCTGGGACGATATTGCCAAGCAGTATATTGAAGTATTCCGGATTACCTTCTGGCGCTACTACGGCAAGATTCTCTATTAATATGAATTAGATTCGGCTAATGATCGCCGCATAATCCAGAGCAACATCCGCCCATCTCCTATGCAGAAGGTTTGTTGCGGCTGCCTTCTGCTCGGGTACAACCGACTTCCCTTGCAAGTACAGTCTGCCGATGGATTCAGCCATCTCGACCGGATTGAAAGGATCAAAGGTCGCAAAGCTGCTCATATCCGGAATAACCTCCTCGACAATTGACAACCGGCCGAACGCAACCGGGGTATCCATCAGCAAAGATTCAACGATCGGGAATGGGCAGCTACCCTCGAACAAGGTTGGCACAACGACCCCTGAGGCATATTTGTACAACGATGGCAAGTCGGCAGACGGAATACGGCCTATAAAGACGATAGATGCTCGAATAGCAGGATCAGCAATAGCGTTTAACGCTTCTGTTATTTCCTGCTGCCTCGGGCGGTTAATCAAGTCATCCGTAAATATAAGCTTTAAACCGGAGGCTCTGCCCAGGTCCGTAAGCCGGAAACGGTGGAACGCGTCAATCAGCCGCTCATGGTTTTTGTGCAGCCTGATAACGGACGGGAAGGTCACATACGGGCCAAACAAATTGTATTTGACGCGGAATTCTACCTCCGTTTTAACGCCAAAGCTTGAATATTCCTCATGAGGCGCCGCAAATCGAACCACTTCCGTCTGATGAACCGGAAGATTCAAATACGTTAGGCCTTCATGATTGCGGATATACTCGGAATCAAACACAACAATCGCAGCATTCCTCGTTATTTTTTCCGCCAAAGAATGAATGTATTGAAAATGATCCATATCCTTCGAATACAGGTCCGGGAAATGCATATAAACCAGGTCATGAAGACAAACGATGTAAGGCCGGTGCAGGTATTGGGCCAGCCCCATGCCGACGTAAGGCACAATCCAGACATCCGCCGGCACAACCCTGTTGATAGTCGCCATGCTGTCGGAACGGTAAAAGTACAAACGGCTCGGATACATGGCCTTGAGCGGCGCGAAGATGGTTTCCGTCTCTTTCACATTGGCTTCCGTTGTTGCGATATGAAGATTAAAGCCGTTTGGCAAGCCTAACAGGCCTTCTGATAGACGGACGAAGAAACGTCCGATTCCTTCTCCGTCCATCGCAATTTGAGCGCCGAAGCATAGGAAAAGGCCGATATTCAAATTACCTGCAGCCCTAGCGTTTACCGCAGCTCTGGACTTTGGGGCGGGCGGATTTAGGGAATGCAGCAAATTCTGCGCTTCCTCCGACATCAGCAGCCGTGCCAGCAGTCCTTGCCTGGACACTCCTTGATGGACAGCGAGAACATCGTTTGCGACATTCGCGTCCTCCGGTTCGCGGCCTAATAGCTCGGCATAGATACCGTGGATAAAGTCCAAAGTATGGGCGGGGTATAAGCCCTGCAGATTAAAGGCTGATGTGTTATGCTCTCCGGACGGTTTTCTCGTGAATACCTGCTCGGCTTCGCCGCTCTGCATAATGGATGCTGCAACGGCGGTTCTCGTCAAATTGCCTGCTTCAAGCTTGCCTTTAAATTCGTAGAAACCTGCTGCATCCGGCTCGCGCTGCAGGAACTGCCGATACAGCTCCCATAAAAAGTCTTCATTATCCAGTTTAAATGCGAAATGCAAATAATCGATCATCCGGCTTCCAGCCGCGAGACTTGCCCGAACTCTCGTATTATTCGATCTTAGGCGGGCTAAATCTTCCGGCGAAAGGGAAGGTTCATCGGAAGCGACGGCTGCCGGCACGGCTTTCTTCTTTCTTTTGCTTGTTTTTTTGCCGCGCAGACGCCTTCTTCCTCTTCTTCTTGCAAGTCTCCTCGGCTTTCCGTTCTTCCGCCGTTTGCTTCGTGCTGTTCGGCTGCGCAAGCTGCGTCTGACCGACCTGCGTTTCTTCTTTCGCTTCATTGGCCTGGCCTCCCATCACTATTCATCTGTAGATAGAGTATTGTCACGGCCCGAAAAAGCAACGGCTCACGCCCGAGCCCTCTGGGGATTTCAACCATATTTGCCGAATTAGACGCCTGTCTAGCCGAAATTGAAGCATTTTATTGGCGATTGAATATGATGGGGATATGCGTAAAAGGAGTCGATCGTTTTGTTTCATCATGCCCTGCCAAATAAAACCGTCATAATCGGTGCCGGCGGACACGCCAAAGCGATTGTGGATATTTTGCGGCTTGACCCGCATGTGGAGCTGGTTGGATGCATCGGCCATGACCGGGCGGCAACCGTACTCGGCTTGCCCGTTCTTGGCGGTGACGAGCTGCTGCCTGAGCTGCTTAAGCAAGGGATCCGTCATGCCTTTGTGGCGATCGGAAACAACGCAAGGCGGCATGCTCTTGCGAAGCATGCGGAAGCTCTCGGGTTCGAGCTGGTCAATGCGATTAGCGCGCATGCCTATTTGGCTTCCGGCGTTACTCTCGGCACGGGAGTAGCGATTATGCCGGGATGCGTCATACAGCCGGATACCCGAATCGGCTCATATAGCATCATTAATACCGGAGCTACCGTTGATCACGACGGGAATATCGGCATTGCCTGCCATATTGCGCCGGGCTGCCATTTATCCGGCAACGTGACGGTTGGCGACGAATCCTTTCTTGGCACCGGTACGTCGGTGATCGACGGCATGCGAATCGGAGAAGGCTGCATGATTGGAGCCGGAGCGGCCGTAATCCGGCCGATTCCTTCGTTTTCGCTGGCTGTTGGCGTGCCCGCCGTTGTCAAACGGACTTTAGTTAAAGAATGAAGGTAACTCGGAGGGAGGCATAATTTCATGGTCAACAAATTTTATCCGGTTGCCGTACCCGTATTTAACGGAAATGAAAAGAAATATGTCATGGATTGCATCGATTCGACCTGGATCTCTTCTGCCGGAAAATATATAAACGACTTCGAAAAAAATTTCGCCGCTTATTGCGGCACCAAATATGCCATTTCCTGCAGCAATGGCACTACCGCCCTTCATCTGGCGCTTCTGGCGTTTGGTGTTGGACCGGGCGACGAGGTTATCGTACCGACCGTCACCTTTATCGCTACCGCAAACGCCGTTGTCTACTGCGGCGCAACGCCCGTCTTTATTGATTGCGAGCCCGAGACATGGAACCTTGATCCCGAGAAGATCGAGAGCTTGATCACGCCTCGCACCAAAGGCATTATTCCGGTTCATCTCTATGGCCATCCGGCCGACATGGATGCCGTCGCCAGCATCGCCAAGAAGCATGGCTTGTTTGTTCTCGAGGATGCTGCGGAAGCGCTTGGCGCGGAGTACAAAGGGAAACGGACGGGATCCCTTGGCGATATCGCAACGTTTAGCCTTTTTGGCAACAAAATCATTACGACCGGCGAGGGCGGCATGATTACAACGGACGATGAGCATCTGGCGAACAAGATGCGTACGCTTCGCGGCCAAGGCATCGATCCTGTGCGCAAATACTGGTTCCCGGTTGTCGGGTACAACTACCGCTTAACGAATCTGCAAGCAGCTGTCGGGTGCGCTCAGCTGGAAAACGTGGATTGGCATATTAGCGAGAGAAAAAGGGTTGCCGGACTTTATTACGAGAATCTCAAAGATGAACCTTCACTCACGTTGCCCGTCGAAATGAATTGGGCAAAAAACGTATATTGGATGTTCAGCATTGTTCTGAACGATGCCGATGAAGCCCGAAGGAATGAAGTAATGGCTCAGCTTAAGGATGACGGCATCGAGACTCGGCCATTCTTTTACCCGATGCATGTACTGCCGCCTTATCAAGGCATGCAGCCGCATGAAGATTTCCCCGTTGCAAACCGCATAACCGCGCAAGGCTTTAACGTCCCTACTTACGGCGGACTAACCGAACAGGATATCCAGCATATCTGCAACCGGATCAAATCGCGCGTTCGCGGCGTGTAACGCGTATATAGAATGAAGAAAGCCCATCTACTTATCCCCGAGGATTGTAGATGGGCTTTGTTATTTCGCTTATTCCGTATCCAGACTTACGTCGTATCCCAGCTTGCGCAGATTGACAACCCGCCGCGCATCCTCCAGATCACCCGCGACCATTTCGCCGACGAGATCCTTCAGGCTGCTTACGGGCTGCCAGTTCAGCTTGGTCCGTGCTTTGGTTGAATCCCCGATCAGAAGCTCCACTTCGGACGGCCGGTAAAATCGAGGGTCTACTTTGACGACGGTCGTACCATTCGGAATCCGGTAATCCGGATTGACGCAGGCTACCACGTATCCGTATT
Organism: Paenibacillus sp. MMO-177; assembly: GCF_037147795.1. Classification (NCBI taxonomy): domain Bacteria; kingdom Bacillati; phylum Bacillota; class Bacilli; order Caryophanales; family Paenibacillaceae; genus Paenibacillus; species Paenibacillus sp. MMO-177. Next base: position 711,987 of record NZ_JBBCUR010000002.1, read on the forward strand.
CCTCCGCCCCTTCTCCGTCGAAGGCTACCTCGATGCCCGCTTCCGCAAAAGCAAGGCGCACAAACTCTCTTACCTCCGTTGTTTGGCCGGTAGCGATGACGTAATCCTCCGCGGTTTCCTGCTGGAGAATCCGATACATCGCATCGACATAGTCACGCGCATGACCCCAGTCGCGTTTTGCCGACAAATTGCCAAGCGCCAGCACGTCCTGCAGCCCGTACGCGATCCGTGCAACGGCACGGGTTATTTTCCGGGTTACGAAGGTTTCTCCGCGAACCGGGCTTTCGTGGTTGAATAAAATCCCGTTGCAGGCATACATATTGTACGCTTCCCGGTAGTTCACCGTAATCCAATACCCGTACAGCTTTGCTACCGCATAAGGACTTCTTGGGTAAAACGGCGTCGTTTCGCTTTGAGGCACCGCCTGCACCAGACCGTAGAGCTCAGAGGTAGAAGCCTGATAGATTCTGGTCTTCTCCGTCAGCCCCACAATCCGGACCGCCTCAAGCAGCCGCAAAGTTCCGATACCGTCCGCGTTAGCCGTATACTCTGGTGAATCAAAGCTGACATGAACATGGCTCATTGCCGCCAGATTATAAATCTCGTCCGGCTGAATCTGCTGGACCAAACGAACCAGGTTTGTGGAATCCGTTAAATCTCCGTAATGAAGCAGCAGCTTCTTGCCGTCTTTATTCGCTTCGTCGGCAAGGCGGTCGATCCGCCCGGTATTCGCAAGCGAGCTCCGGCGCCTAAGTCCGTGTACGATGTATCCTTTCGCAAGCAGCAGCTCAGTCAGATACATCCCATCCTGCCCGGTAATCCCTGTAATGAAGGCGACCTTATTCATGGTTCCCTCCGTCGTCGTCGTATTGAGCAGGTCGGTGTCCTGCTATCTTCCATATGGTATGACAGGACAAACCGCCTCGGCATCGGACAAAGAACTATTTTCAGCCAAAATGAAATACTGCGCTTAAGATCAATACTATTGCCAGAACTACATATAGAATGAGGGATATCAGCAAAGCCGTCCGTCTGTTCATAGCATCGTCCCCTTCTGCATCGATATACTTTTTATTGTATGCTGGCGGGACATTCGCTGAGTTTGTACGGCGGTTATTTTTGTACGGGTTGTATTCATCCGGAAAGCATCCCCAATCCCGCTGTGATATAATGAAGACCTATGACGTTATTTCTCCAACCGGGAGGGTATACCATCTATGCTGCTTTCCATTTTACTTATTTTGGTTGCCATTATCGTGCTGCCTCCAGTTATCTTCTTCAGTTACATGTACGCTCTGTCAAAGAAACCTAAGCATTCCATTATTCGTTCGCATCCTTTCCTTGGCTGGCTCCGCTACTTGTTAGAGAAGCTGGGGCCCGAATTCCGGCAATACTGGTTTGACAACGATACGGAGGGCAAGCCGTTCTCGCGGGCTGATTTTGTCGGTGTGGTGTACGCGGCCAAATACCGTACGGATCTGATCTCCTTCGGCGGCCGCCGGGATTATGAGAAACCCGGCTTTTACTTGTCCAACGCCATGTTTCCGAAGCTGACGAGCGAACTAAAGATCGATAACGACACCATGCTGCCGGGAAAAAAATATGTCATCACGGACGAAGGCGTCTTCACGCGCCAGGAAAAGTTTATTTCCGAACAAGTGAGGCCTTGGCTCCTTCATGATGACGATGCGCTAATCGTGGGTGAAGACAGAGAGCAGCCGTGGAAGCTGAAAGGTTTGTTTGGCGCCTCCGCTACTTCTTTTGGCGCGGTTGGAGAGAACTACATTCAATCGACCGGCAGCGGTGCCAACATGGCGGGAGGCTCCTGGATTAATACGGGGGAAGGCGGCGTGGCCGATGTCCATCTGGCTACCGGCGTGGATGTCGTTTCCCAGATCGGACCGGGTCTATACGGCTTCCGGGACGAGACGGGCAAATTCTCCATCGAAGCGTTTAAGCGGAAAGCCAGCCATTCCAACATTAAAGCCTTCGAACTGAAATTCCACCAAGGCGCGAAAATTCGGGGCGGACATCTGGAAGGCTCCAAGGTAAACGAAAAGGTAGCTGCGGCTCGCCTTGTTCCCGTCGGCAAAACCGTCAATTCGCCAAACCGCTTCGAGTTTCTGACTAGACCCGAGGAAGCGCTGGAATTTATCCAAACGCTGCAGCGGGAAGGCGGAAAACCGATTGGCGTAAAAATCGTCGTTGGCGATCCAAAGCGGCTTGAGCCGTTTTTCCAAGCCATGATCGATATGAATATCTATCCGGACTTTATTACGGTTGACGGCTCCGAAGGCGGGTCCGGCGCTACCTTCAAAGCAATGGCGGACGGCATGGGGCTTCCGTTATTCGCCGGTCTGCTCATCCTTGACGATACGGCGCGAAAATTCGGCGTCCGGGACCGGTTCAAAATTTTCGCCTCCGGCAAGCTTATTACCCCGGACAAAGTGGCTATCGCTCTTGCGCTTGGCGCCGATGCCGTTAATTCGGCCCGCGGCTTTATGATGGCGAACGGCTGCATTATGGCGCTGCAGTGCCATACCGGCAAATGCCCGGCAGGCGTAACCACTACGGACGATAAGTACCAGGAAGCGCTCGCCCCGGAAGAAAAACAATGGCGCGTCATGAACTATATCCTCCAGATGCGGGAAGGACTCTTCTCCCTGGCCGCTGCTTGCGGCCTGAACAGTCCGCGCGAGTTCCGCCGGGAGCATGTCGTGTTTATGACCGACAACGGCCATACGGACCGCGTCGTGGATTTGTATCCGTACCCGGAAACGGTATAAATAATAAGGACTGTTCCAAAAGCTGGAACAGTCCTTATTATTTCATCGTACGTTGGATTCCCTCCAATGAAATCTGGATAAGGGAAACGATTCCGAGGTTTACGTTGGTTTCACTCCAATATAAGGGTCATGAATGAGCTGTTATTGTTCAAATTGGATTAATTATCGCTTATCATGATTTATATGGTTGGTCCAAACCTGTCGCTTATCTTTGAGAGGCTTCAGCAGAGGTTTTCTTGTAATAACGATAGCTCTCATCCTCGATCTTAATCTTTTTCTTAAATACAAATCCGCTTTTCTCAATCACCCTCATGGAGGCCGTATTGCGGATAATGGCCAGCGCCACTAAACTGTCGATTTTCGTATGCTGAAACAAGTACTCCACCATTCCTTTCACCGCTTGCGTCGTATAGCCTTTATTCCGGTGCTTATTTGAAATCGCGTACATGATTTCCCGCTCCGGAACGGGCAGCTCGTCTTTCATTCCCGTACAACACCAGCCAATAAATTCGCCGCTCGATTTCTCTATAATCCCCAGCCTTAATCTCAGGTCACCTACATCCCCGCCTTCGGACACGGCCTTAATGAACCTTGCATTCTCCTCCAGTTCATAATGAACAAACCATTCTTCCCTTTGCTCCCTGGACACGTTCCAGCCCGGCAGAAACTCATAAATTTCCGGCTGCCAGGTTAAGGCATGCAGGCTTTCCAGATCATCTATCGCATACTCCCTTAAATAAACAGCTGGACATTCAATTCGGATTTGGCTCATAACTATCTCCCCCAATGCTCTGCTTTCCCCACTATAGCAAGCAGCGGCCTCCTCCACATTGCCTTCTTTCATTAAAAATAAACTTTCCGTTCAAATTTAGGGTTGCAAATCCACCTCCCCCAACTTAAAATGAACTTATACGAACTCAAATAAACATATTTGAACAATGGAGGTTATTTTACATGGAAATCCGTTACGCATCGCATCCTCAAGAGGTAAAAGCATTTGATACAACACGTCTTCGTCAAGAGTTCCTGCTCGAGACTCTTTTTGTTCAAGACCAGCTGACCCTTACTTACTCGCACGTTGACCGCTTTATTATTGGCGGCGCCGTACCGGTAAGCCAGCCAATCAAGCTTGAAGCCGATACCAAAACCATGGGTGCGGCAACCTTCCTGGAGCGCCGCGAGATCGGCATCATTAACGTTGGCGGCCGCGGTTCGGTTACCGTTGACGGCACTGCTTACGATATGGAGAACAAAGACTGCCTCTACATCGGCCTCGGCGCGGCGGAAGTTGTTTTCACAAGCGCGGACTCGGCTAATCCGGCTAAGTTCTACCTGAACTCGACTCCTGCTCACAAAAACTACCCTACGGTGAAAGCGTCGATCAGCGAAGCTTCCCCTAACCATCTCGGCGCTCTCACAACAAACAACGAACGCACAATTTACCGTTACATCCATACTGGCGGAATTCAAAGCTGCCAGCTGGTCATGGGCCTTACGATGCTGAAGCCGGGCAGCAACTGGAACACAATGCCTTGCCATACGCACAACCGCCGTTCGGAAGTATACCTGTACTTCGACATGCAAGAAGACGGCAATGTCTTCCACTTCATGGGCGAGCCGCAGGAAACACGCCATCTGGTCGTGCGCAACGAGCAAGCGATCCTGTCGCCTAGCTGGTCGATCCACAGTGGTGTAGGCACAAGCGCTTATACGTTTATCTGGGGTATGGCCGGCGAGAACCAAATCTTCGAAGATATGGACGCGGTTGCACCTCAAGAACTGAGATAGCATGAATGCCGTGCGCAGACATGAATTAATTATGGAAGCTCTGCTGGCGAGCCGCGAAGTTACCGTTCAGGAGTTAAGCGAGAGACTGAACGTGACGGGCAAGACGATTCGCGAGGATCTGGCAAGGCTTGAAGAAAAAGGACTGCTCCTTCGCATACACGGGGGAGCAGTCCTTGCCCAAACGGGCCAGCTTGGCATATTGTCTCAGCAAGAGCCGCTTGTGCGGCATTCCTCCGAGAAGACCGAGATTGCGGAGCTGGCGCTTACTTTTATCGATCCGGGCGATATTATCGCACTGGACGGCGGCAGCACAACGCTCGAAATTGCGAAGAAGCTTCGAAATCAGCCGCTTACCGTCGTAACGAACGATGTACACATCATCGCCGAGCTGTCCCGGAAGGATGAAATCCGGCTGGTTGTGCCCGGCGGTTACCGTGTCCGCAATATGCTTGCAGGCTCGGAAGCCGAAGCCTACATCCGGAAGCTGAATATTAAGAAAGCTTTTTTGTCCGCTACAGGCGTTCACGCGGAATTTGGTTTCACGATATATACAGGCGACCTGACTGCATTCAAGAGAGCCCTTCTCGATACGGCGCAAATCTCGTATGCGGTTGTTGATCACCATAAATTCGGCCAAGGCGCTTTGTTTACCTTTGCGGACTTTCATGAGATTAATACGATTCTGACCGACTCGGGGATAACATCGGACACCGCTAGGCAATACCGGCAGACCGGTGCAAATCTTGCGATTTATGAAAGGATGAACTAATCGATGTTATTTGATTTGACAGGCAAAACAGCAGTTGTAACCGGTACATCCGGCGGTCTTGGCCAAGCCATGGCGCTTGGTCTGGCAGAAGCAGGCGCATCCATCGTTGCGATCTCTTCCTCGAACAGCAACGCTACCGTCGCCGCAATCCGCGAGCTTGGCGGGCAAGCGGAAGAAATCTCCGCCGACCTCAGCAACGCCGATATTCTTGAAGATGTATTTAACCAAGCCTGCGGCTTCTATGGCAAAGTGGATATTCTCGTTAACAATGCCGGTATTATCCGCCGCACGCCAGCTGCCGACCATGCGGCGAAAGACTGGTATGATGTGATCGACCTGAACCTGAACTCGGTCTTCTTCCTCAGTCAACTGGCTGGTCGTCATATGCTGGAGCGCGGCAGCGGCAAAATTATCAATGTCGCATCGATGCTCAGCTATCAGGGCGGTATCAACGTTCCCGGCTACACGGCAAGCAAACATGCGGTTGCCGGCGTAACAAAAGCATTAGCGAACGAATGGGCCGGCCGAGGCGTACAAGTAAACGCAATCGCCCCAGGCTATATGACCACCAACAACACGGCTCCAATCCTGAAGGATGAAGCCCGCACGAACTCAATTACCGAACGGATACCTGCCGGCCGTTGGGGGACGCCGGATGATCTGAAAGGTCCGGTTGTTTTCCTCGCTTCCTCTGCATCCGACTATTTGAGCGGTCATATCCTCAATGTAGACGGCGGCTGGATGGCACGCTAAAGTATCCTCCTAAATACGAAACGAGCCTAAGAAGCGATTCTAAAGGCTCGTTTTTCTTTATTTTCCGTATTTATTTGTGCCCGACAGTTTAAGGCGAGTAACCCTGCCAAGCTCCTATCCGTATATTAAACCATCGGTCAAGATCCATGCTTGCACAAATAATGCGCGTATTGCATCGGCCGCATATACACCGCACTTTGCTTGCCAATGCTATTATATAGCGTTTTCTGCGGCTTTCCGTTAAGCTCAATGATCCAAGCGCGTTCCTTGTTGTCCAACGCAAAATCAACGCTGAATTCTCCCAAATGATAAGTGTTGTTTTCGTCCATTATTTCAGCGCATCTTAAACTGAGGTCGTGGATTGAACGAGTAATGCGATCGGCTGTATCGGGTGAATATAGCTGATTGAATAGATCTTGCGACAAACAAACCTTGTCGTAAATGCTTGTATTAAACATAGTTTGGTTGACCGGCTATGTAACATGGACACCGAGTGCTAACAATGTAACTTTAATTGTAACCATCGTTCGTGATGATGGTGCTGTCATTGCTACTGCAATCGATACGCCATCGATGGCTAACAGTGCATTTACGACTGCTCTCACTACTTGTGATGAAGCGCCGTTGACCGGCACTCATACCTATTCTCTGCGAGTTACAGGGACAGGGTTGACCGGAGGGCAACACATCACGATAAACTTTGCTGGTCTTACCGCTGCCGTTTTAAGCACTTAAATCATAGTGATTCCCAGCGGCATCGAAAGCCCTTTCAGAATGACAACAAACCCAGTACCTCGCCGGTACTGGGTTTGTTCATGCATTTTGAAATTGTTTAATTCGATCGATCAGATTCTTAAGGCTGGATTCATCTTCGGCATATTGCCTGACATCTCCTCCGAGCAGATACTCGGCTTCCCCCCTGGTCATGGTGACGCTGTAAGCATTAGTTACGGTAAACGTGATCGAATCCACGTTATCGATCAGACTAAGCAGCATAATGGCATTCCGGTAAAAACCGTCTTGGTTTGCTTCCATTTCTTCTTCCGGATGTAAGTCATCCGTTCTATCATAATTAACCGTAACCCCGTAAGGCTGCGACTTGGTTTGAAGAGAAATCCCCTTCCCTTCCAGGCCAACCGGCTTAGGCATAGCCCCAATCAATCCGCCTACCTTTACGTGATTTCCGACATACAGGGTTTTATTTTTCATCAGTTTATCAAGGTCGTATCCGGAATACGTCTCTTTGTCCGGGGTTACGGGCAGCATCGACTGCTGCAACGGCTTTGGATTGGCCGTGAATCCCGTAACAAGCACGGCAACAACAAGCATGGAAGTTGCTATAACCCAGGAAGTAGGCTTGCGGTAGGCAAGAATATTCGTAATCCTTGCTTTCACGTCGCTTTCTCCAAAAGCAAGGGGCCCGCCCATTGGCCATCTGCTTCCGTTCATGGATATGGTTAACAACGTGGAAGCATAGCTTCTTTTTTCCCCGCCCCCCATCTGCTTCATCACCCGTTCATCACAGGACATCTCCATGTCTTTGCTCATCAATTTATAGGAAATCCATAAGACAGGGTTAAACCAATGGATAACCAGCAGCAAATATGCAGCAGGCTTGATCAAATAATCCCGTCTACTGATATGAACCTGTTCGTGGGCAACGATATAAGGAAGCTCTTCCTTAGATATACCGGTCGGGATATAAATTCTTGGCTTCAAAAAACCAAATACAAACGGCGATCGAATCCGATCCGTTTCAAAGATCCGATCCTGTACAAGCGTTGCCGTTCTAAGCATGGACCATAGTCTAAGGTACATGACAATACTGTACAGCAAGATAACCGCAACGCCCGTTACCCAGATCAGGCTTCCCAGCCATAAGATAAGCTGCATCGGATTTACGCTCGCCAAAGGCGTGGCAGACGGAAGAGGAACAAGCTGCCGAAGGCTACGAATTCCGATATCCAATACCGGACTTTTTTGCATCCCGATATCCTGCGGCACATATTCCATCAGACCTGTCGCGGAACTGCTCCGGGGCCGTACGACTTGCAACAAGCTGAAGCCGGCCGTAAAACTGACGGGAACGAGCAGTCTTAATGCTACAGCCAACCAGAGAAAGTAGGAAAATCGTTTGGGCAGACGCTTGAACAATAATCTCGCCAGCATGACAGCGACAGCCACATACCCCGCCGTAATGCTCATATTAACAACCGTAATAAACATACCCGTCATTGCGTGGACTCCTCAATGATCTGCTTCAGCTCCTCCGCTTCCTTCCTCGACAGCTTCTTCCCGCCAAGAAACGCCGTCAGAAACTGCGGCAAAGAGCCGTCAAACGCTTTTTCGACAACCGTCTGGCTTTCATACTTCTGTGCTTCCGTTTTCTTAATAAGGGACGTCACAACGGCCTGCTCATTCTGTAAAATACCGCGCTCGCATAGCTTTCTCAGGACGGTGTATGTCGTTGATTTGCTCCAGCCCAGCTTCGATTTGCTCAATTTCACAAGCTCCGTTGAATTAATAGGTTCATTGTCCCAAATCAAACATGCAAACTTGTATTCCGCGTCAAATAACTTATAGGCTTCCAGCCCCATCGCCTCCCAGTAGGTTTATCTCAATAAACCTTATACAAGAAGTTTATTGCAATAAACCTTCTTTGTCAAGACGAAAAGAGTTTGGTTATGTATAATCGATCAGACGCCGTTTGGACCAAAAAAATAGGGGCCGTCCCTAAGTCATATTAATGACTATTGAGACACCCCTATATGGAGTCCGATTCCCTATTCCTACTTCAAACCGCTTGTACTGATCCCCTCGACAATATGCTTCTGGAAGAAGAAGAATACCGCGAATACGGGAAGCAGGCTGACAATCGACATCGCGAACATGGCGCCCCAGTTGGAAAGCGTCTCCGCATCGAGATACATTTTAAGGGCCATCGATACGGTGTACATCGAAGGCTTATTCAGATAGAGCAACGGACCAATCAGGTCCTCCCAGCGCCAGTAGAACGAGAAGATCGCGGCGGTTGCCATGGCTGGGATAATCAGAGGCAGAATGATGCGGTAGAACAGCCGGAACTTGCCGCAGCCGTCAATGGTGGCCGCTTCGTCCAGCTCGCCTGGAAGGGTCCGGATAAACTGCACCATCAGGAAGATAAAGAACGGTGCTCCGAAGTACGCCGGAATAACAATCGGCTTGATCGAATTAAGCCAATGAAGCTTGGAGAACAGAATATATTGCGGAACTAGCGTTACGTCATGCGGAAGCATCAGCGTCACCATCATAATCGCAAACCAGAACTTTTTCCCCCGGAAATGGAGCCGGCCAAAGCCAAACGCTACAAGCGCGGAGGATATTACCGCGCCAATGGTTGCGAGAACAACAAGCACAAGCGTGTTCGTAATGTAAGTACCAAACGAATGGCCGCCAATTCCTGCCCAGCCGTCCGAATAGTTCGTCCAGATCCATTTGTCCGGAATCAGACTGCCGGAGGTGGTAAAGATCGTTTCGCTCTTCTTGAAGGAGCTCATAAGAAGCCAGATCACGGGATAGATCATCAAAATAGCGCCGCCGGCAGCTGCGATATGATAAATAGGCCATTTCCATTTTTTCGCCAGCATAGGCTTACCCCTCCTTCGACTCGTAGTGAACCCAGTATTTAGATGACAGGAACAGCACGGCTGTCAGTACCGATACGATAATCAGCATGATCCAGGCCATTGCCGATGCGGTACCCATATCGAAGAATTGGAAGCCTTGGCGGAACAGATACAGCGAATAGAGCAAGGTGCCGTCCAGCGGTCCGCCTGTTCCTTTGGAAATAATGTAAGCCGGAACAAACGTCATGAAAGCTCCGATTGTTTGCATAATGGCGTTAAACAATATGATCGGTGTCAGCATAGGCACCGTTATTTTAAAGAATCGGTTAAATCCGTTTGCGCCGTCTACGCTTGAGGCTTCGTATAAGCTGACCGGTATGTTCTTCAAGCCCGCAAGGAAGATCAGCATCGAAGAACCGAACTGCCACGCCGACAAGGTAATCAGCATCCAAAGCGCTGCCATCGGATCGGCAAACCATCTGACCGCATCCAGGCCTACGGCTTCAAGCAATCCGTTGATAATCCCTTTATCGCCGTACAGGTTGCGCCACATGATGGATACGGCTACGCTGCCGCCGATAATGGATGGAAGGTAAAACAAGGTCCGATACACGCCGACCGCTCTCGAAGCGGTATTAAGCAGCATGGCAACCATAAGGGCGAAAAACAAACGAAGAGGAACTCCGATAAATACGTACAGGAACGTAACTTTTAACGATTTCCAGAACTTCTTGTCGCTCGTGAAGAGGTCATGGTAATTATCAAAGCCAACCCAAGAAGGGGTAGTGAACAGATCGTAATCGGTAAACGACAAATAGAGGGATGCCAAAATCGGGACAAAGGTAAATACAAGAAAGCCGACAACAAAGGGGCTGATAAACGCGTAACCCGTCAAATCTCTTTTAAAGATCGCTTTCATTCGGACCAACTCCTGCGCAAGATTCGCTACCGGTGAAACGGCTGGCGCCCAGGAGGAGCAGCACACGTTTCGCGGTGAAATATAAGCCTTTTATAAAGGATGGCTGGCCGCCAACGGCCAGCCATTCCTGCCTGTCATTCTTATTTGTTTTTGGCTAATATCGCATTGGCTTCCTCGCGGAATTGCTTAGCGGCATCTTCCGGCGTAATTTGCTGGAAGTCCATTTGCTCCGCAAGCGAGCTGAACAATGTAATAATCTCTGCTGCGCCAATCGGATCCGGCGGATCCATTTGCGAGCTGTTGTCTTGTGCCCAAGCCACATAATCGAATACTTGCTGTTGAGCCGGTTCAAGCGTTGGTTTGATGGCTTCAATAACTTTGCTGTTGACTGGTACGCCGCGGTCGCCTTTGATCAGCTTGTTGGCGTCGATATCATTCACGAAGAAGTTGATAAAGTCGGCAGCCGCTTCTTTTTGCTTGGAGTTCTGAGCGATCGAGAAGTACATGCTTGGCTTCAGATAGAGACCTTTCTGGCGATCCGGACCAGGCATATTAGCCATTTCGAGCGGACGGTTAGCCACTTGCTGAATGCCGACGAACTGGTTCGTCCATTGCCAGATGCCAACCTGCTGGCCTTTTACCATCAGGTCGTCTTCAAGGCCTTTAATTTGTGCTTTTACGTCCGGCGGTGGAGTATCTCCGTCTTTCACGAGTCCGGCCAGCGGCTTGAAGAAGTCTACGAACAGCTGATCATCCTCGTAACCAAGCGCATTGCCTTCCGCGTTGTAGAGATGCTGCCCTTTCGTGCGCAGGTAGTAGCCGAAGAATACTTCCGGACGGAAGCCATTATCGAAATAGAGACCCGCTTCCTTCGCTTTCGATGCAAGAGCAAAGTAATCATCCCAAGTCCAGTCATCCGCCGGCTTGTCTACGCCCAGCTTTTTCAGAAGCTCGGGATCGTATTGGAAGTTTACGGTGTTGACGCCAAGGTTAAAGCCATAAAGCTTGTCGCCTAATTTACCGCCGGAGATCGCATTCTCCGAAATATCCGTCGTGTCAATCTGGTTGTTCAGGTAAGGCGTAAGATCGGCAAGCTGACCTTTGGAACCGTACTGCGACAGGTAGGAAATATCCATCTGCACAATGTCCGGCAGTTCGCTTGCAGCCGCTTCAGGAGCAAGCTTCTTCCAGTAATCATCAAAGTTGGCGTATTCGGCTTCAATCTTTACGTTTGGATGCGAAGCCTCGTACATTTTGATAACTTCCAGAGTGTAATCGTGACGAGGCTGCGAGCCCCACCAGGCGATACGCAGCGTAATGTTTTTCCCCGCGTCCGATTTGCCTGCATTTGCAGAAGTGCTTGCACCCGCATTGGCAGATTGATTTGCGTTGTTATTGTTGCCTCCGCCGCATGCCGTAAGAGTCGTAGCCAAGATGAGTGCGATTGCCGCTGATAGCTTCTTTCCCATGTTTCTAGCGCCCCTTCCTCAAACCATGTAAGTGTTTACATTTCCTATAGTACAGTTAAAAAGGAGAGCCCGGAATCGAATAACCAGTGATTTTTCGTCAAAAAACAGACATCTTGCTTAGGACGTTTTCTTGAAATCCGATGGTGACTTCCCGGTATATTTCTTAAAGACCTGGCTGAAATAGTGGGGATTATCGCCAAAGCCCAGCTGCTCCGCGAGTTCAAATACTTTAACGTCGCTGCCTGCCTCAATTAACTCAAGCGCTTTGTCCATTCGCGTTTTCATGACATAATTCGAGAACTTATCCCCCGTCTCTTTCTTGAACAGCTTGCCTAAATAATCCGCGTTCATGTACAAAATCTCGCTTGCCGCCCATTGCAGGGAAAGGGCCGGATTGCCCAAATGCTCGCCGACAATGTTCATCATCTTCTGAATGATGCCGGAGTGCCGGCAGGATTGAATCTCGTAATTCTCCTGGCAGATCCTCTTTGCGGCATCCTCCACAAAGCTTTGCAGCGCCTGCAGGGTGCTGAGGGATTCAAGCTTGGCCAGCAGCTGCAAATATTCGTTCATCCGCTTTGGTTCCGCCTGCCGGATTAAAGCTACATACAGAGGAATCACGTACGATTTGGCCGTGGAGTTATCCAGCCTAAGCTCCGCCAAAATCCGGAATGCCTCCTCGAGCTCCTTGTTTACCTCTTCCCAGTTGCCTGATTTGGCAGCCATGCAGAGCTGCGTATCGTCAAACAAAAAGGACTGCTCTTCGTGCTCATCCTGCTGCTGGATATCCCGGACCGTAATAAGGCTTCCCCCGCCCAGATAGAAGCGATGGTTCAGACAGCTTCGCGTATCCATGTACATCTTCCGGGCTTCCGCCAGCTCGCCGGCGTCACTGATCGCAATGGTTGTATCCAGCTTGAAATATCCCGTGAAGGTCCGTTTAACCTCCGCCAAAATGTTGAGAAGCTCGCTTTCCGGATACTGGTCCCTTATCAGGATAAGCAGCTGGCTGCCTATCGTGGTGCTGAGCAGAATGGTAGGCTTTCCGATAATATCTTCGGCGATATTTTTCAGCGCAAAGAGATGATCGAACTCAAAAGGACCCTCAAGCTGGCACAGCAGCAGCCTGGCTTCCAGATTCTCGAGCTGTATGCCGAACAGCCTGCCGTACTCGTCCCATTCGCGGCGCCCGTATCGCTTGTTCGTTACATACTCTTTCAGAAACTGCTCCTTTGCGCTTGGCAGCACTTTCTTCAACTCCTCCTGCATCCGCAGCAGGAAGGCATCGGTATGCCTCTCGCGATCAAGCTGCTCTACGACGGACGCAAGCGCTTCGGCGATTGTATTCTCGTTGCAAGGCTTGAGCAAATAATGCTTAACCCCATACTGCATCGCTTGACGGGCATATTCGAAATCGCCAAAGCCGCTCAGCATAATGCAGGCAATATGCGGATAAGCCTCTTTCACCCGCTTCACCAGGCTGAGACCGTCCATGCCCGGCATGCGAATATCGCTGATAATAATATCCGGCGGCTGAGTCTCGATAAATTGAAGGGCTTCCAAACCGTTGCGCGCCGTACCGGCAAGCTGCGTTCCGTATTTATCCCAGTCCATCAGAGACGCGATACCTTCCAGAATAATCCTTTCATCGTCAATCAACAGCACTTTATACTTCATGTTCTCTCCCCCATTTCGATCGGCAGATACAAGGTAATCCGCGTGTCTTGCTGCGGAACGCTTTCTACCCGAATGCCGTATGCTTCCCCAAACAACATCTTGATACGGTCCTCAATGTTGCGCAGGCCGATTCCCGTTCCTCTTGGCTGGATCTCTCCGCTTCTAAGCTGATCAAGGACATCCGGGGCAAGCCCCGGTCCATTATCCGCTACGGTTATCGCAATGCCGCCTTCATGTTCTTCTGCCGTAATCGTGATTACGCAAGCTTCGATCATTTGCTCAAGCCCGTAATGGATCGCGTTCTCGACAAGCGGCTGCAGGCTCAGCTTCGGCACGTAAATCCCTAGCAGACGGTCCGGGATCCGGTTCTCGAAGATAAGGCGTTCTTCGAACCGGATATGCTGGATCGCGATAAAATGGCTGACCAGCCTCATTTCATCCTCTAGCGTCACGGTTGGCTGCTTGTGGCTGATCGTGCTGCGCAACAAGTAACCCAGTGACTCAACCATAATGGAGATCTGCTTATGTCCGGCGATTTTGGCTGACCAGTTAATGGACTCCAGCGTGTTGTACAGGAAATGCGGATTAATCTGCGCCTGCAGCGCTTTGAATTCCGTATCCTTGATCGTCAGCTGTTTTACATAATTTTCGTTGATCAGCTCGTCAATCCGTCCCACCATCATCCGGAAGTTGCGCTGCAGCTGGCCGGCTTCATCCTTCGCGAGGTTGCGCTCCTCCGGTTCTTCCGCAAATTCGAAATGCCCGAGCTGGATCCGCTTCATTCTCTGATTCAGCCGTTCAATCGGCCCCGTTATGGAGCGCGAGAAGCTGAGCGCAGCCCCCAAAATTAAAACGGAGAGTAAAATATAAACGATAATAACGGTTGTTTTAGCCGATTCCGTTGTATGGAATATCTGATCGTAAGGCATTACGTTGACATACATCCAATCCAGATAGCCGGAGGAATAATAGGTGATGAAGTATTTTTTGCCGGATAACGAGACAATCTTGAAGCCCTGCTGCCCCGATAGCTGCAGAGAGGTCAAATCCATGCCGCCCGGCTGGTCATGAGGATAGACAAGATGGCCGTCCTTCTGCATGATCGCAAAATAGGCTTTCGAGTTATCCGCCGAGGTTACAAGGTCGCTATAAAGCCTGTCAATGTCGATCCTGACCGCCATATTGCCCAGATGGTCCAGCTCCAGCCCGTCCACCCTGCGGATTTCCCGGCCGGCGATCAGAGCGTTATCCCCGTAATCCGGAAAGACAAACTGAATGCCGCCAAACTTAGTATTGGTCTCATGCACGACCTGATCGGTTCTCTCCTTGGAGAGATTTATCATTTTGTATCCGTTTCCATATTGCTTCGAAAAAACATCCATCACATGAAACGACAAAATATATTTCTCGTTGCTGGTGAACGTTAAGAGCCGCTGGCGTATATTAACCGCGGTGAGGTAGTTGCTGTACTCGGAGCCGCCTGCCTTGATCTCGCTCAGGTAATCCTGAATGTAGCTGTCCGTCGCTATCTTGAAGGAGATTTTCTCCATATTGCGGAGTTCCTTCTCGACGCCAAGAGAAGCGCTGTTCAGAGCGCTGGCCGATTGCTTATAGATTTCCTCGTCGTAAGCGTGGAAAGCGTATTTCATCACCGCAAAGGTTGCAATGCCGATAACCGCCATCATAAAAGCTAGCAGGACGATTATTTTATACTTGATCCGCAAATTATAATAGAAAGCTAATAACCCCTGCCTCAAGATGTATCCCCCCCAGTCATCATGCGCAAGTATTAAATCATAAGAAAAGGCAGCACGCACAGCGAGTGAATCCCCGCAGTACCGCTGCCCGTAAATACATGCTCTTACACAAGGTCACTGGTGGATAGACTTTTATCGGAGCGCTGTAATCTCCAGGAATCGTCCGAATCCATCATACCATGCTTCCCCTTGTTCGGGGCCGTAAATCGTAACCGGGAAAGAATCCCTGATAACACGCCGGGCTTCCCATATGTCCGCGAACTCGCCTCTTGCAATCCATTGAACCGCCAGATTCCCGATCGCGCTGCCTTCCGCGGGTCCCGCCCATACCGGCTTGCCGATTGCATTTGCCGTCCACTGGCAGAGCAGCGTATTATGAATGCCGCCGCCAACCATATGAAGACCGTTAAACTGCTGGCCGGACAACCGTTCCGTCAGTTCAAGCACATAACGGTATTTGAAGGCGAGGCTTTCCAGAATGCAGCGAACGAGCGTGCCAACATTCTCCGGAACCGGCTGATTCGTCTTCCGGCAATATTCCTTGACTCTCGCCGGCATATCCCCAGGCGCCATAAATACCGGACAATCCGGGTCAATAAAGGCTGTGAACGCCGGGGCTTCTCCGGCAAGCTTAACAAGCTCTGGGAAGCTGTAATCCTCTCCGGAACGCTCCCACTCTCTTCTGCTCTCCTGCAGAATCCACAAGCCCATAATGTTCTTCAGCAGACGGTAAGTGCCGCCAAAGCCGCCCTCATTCGTAAAATTAAGCTGCTCCGCTTCCGCCGTCATAATCGGCTCCTGAATCTCGGTCCCGAGAAGCGACCAGGTTCCGCAGCTTAAGTAAGCGAAGGAACGTTCAAGCGCCGGAACCGCCACAACGGCCGATGCCGTATCATGCTCCGCAACGGCATGAACCGCTATCGGGCCAAGCCCAAGCTCTTCCTGAACGGATGGCTGCAAATTCCCGGCCGGCGAACCAGGCTGAAGCACTTGCCCGAACAAGGACTGCGGCAGGCCAAGATACTGAAGCAGCTCCTCATCCCATTGCTGCTTGAGCGGGTTGTACAGCTGAGTCGTCGTTGCGTTGGAAAACTCGTTGTACATTTCGCCCGTCAGGAAATACCGCAGCAAATCCGGGATCATCAGGAAATGCTTCGCTGCGGCAAGCTGCGGAGATTGATTCAGCTTGGCCGCATAGAGCTGGTAAATCGTATTAAACGGCAGGAACTGAATGCCCGTCCGCTTGAAGATTTCCGCAGGCGTTAATTCCTCCTGAAGTCTCTCCATCATTCCGGCGCTTGAGCGGTCCCGATAATGAAGCGGATTGCCTAGCAGACTCCCGTCAGCAGCGATAAATCCGTAATCAACCGCCCAGGAATCAATACCGATGCTAAGCGGCCGTATCCCCTTATGCTTGGCCTTAAGCAGGCCTTGCTTGATCTCGTGATACAACCGCAGAATATCCCAGTGCAGACGGTCGCCCGTCTGCACCGGATCGTTAGGAAAGCGGTGGAGCTCTTCGGTTACGATCTTGCCGTCCTTCAGACTGCCTAGAATCGCTCTTCCGCTGCTTGCTCCGAGGTCAAACGCTAATATGTCCGACAACCGGTCGTCCTCCTAACCGCGCTTCAGCAATACGTTTTGTTCGTATTCCTTCACTTCGCTAATCCATTGCTCTCGGACCGGAACACCCTTCGTCGCGCAATAGTAATCCCAGATCGCGCCAAACGGATACGACTTGAACTCTTCGGTGAGCGCAAGGCGGGTCGTGTAATCGCCTTCCAGCTCGATTTTCTTCAGTGTTTCCACCGGCTCGAGCATCGCGCGGAGCAAAGCCTTGATGGTGTTGCGCGTGCCGACTACCCAAGCCGCCACGCGGTTAATGCTGGCATCGAAGAAATCAAGGCCGATATGGGTTGTGCCCAGCAGATCATGGCGAACCAGCTCTCTGCCGATCTCCAGCAGCTCATCGTCCATAATGACGACATGGTCGCTGTCCCATCTCATCGGGCGGCTTACGTGAAGCAGAATGCCGCTTGTGAAGAGAGCAAGGGAAGACAATTTATTCGAGATGACTTCCGTCGGATGGAAATGCCCCGCATCCAGACAGATCAGCTTGTTATTCTGCAAGCCGTAGCCCATATAAAATTCGTGGGAGCCAACCACATACGCTTCCGAGCCAAGCCCAAACAGCTTGCTCTCCACCGCATCCAGGTTGTAATTAGGATCAAGCGGCTCGGCAAACACTTCATCAAGCGAAGCCTTCAGACGTTTGCGCGGGGTCATTCGGTCAACCGGATTATCCTTGAAGCCGTCCGGAACCCAGACGTTGGTCACGCAAGTCTGGCCCAGCTGCTCGCCAAAGTAAGCGCCGATGCGGCGGGAAGCCTTGCAGTGGTCAATCCAGAATTGGCGGATCTCCGGATCCGGATGACTAAGCGTAAAGCCGTCGCTCGATTTCTCATGCGAGAAGCAGGTTGGGTTGAAGTCGAGTCCAAGCCCCTGCTCCTTCGCCCAGGTTACCCAGCCTTCGTAATGACGCGGCTCAAGCTGATCCAGCTCAACCTTTTCGCTCGTATCGGTATAGATCGCATGAAGGTTTACTTTATGCTTGCCCGGAATAAGGGAGAAGGCTTTCTCCAGATCGGAGCGAAGCTCCTCCGGCGTTCTTGCCGCGCCCGGATATTGGCCGGTAACCGAGATGCCGCCGGTCAATTCCTGATCCGCGTTCAGGAAGCCTTTTACGTCATCGCCTTGCCAGCAGTGCATGGAGATTTTCACCTCCTCCAGCTTGCGCAATACTTCATCCGTATCAATCCCGTGCTGGGCGTACAATGCTTTTGCCGCTTCATAAGCTTGCTTTACGTTTTGATCCATCTGTATGGGTACCCTCCTTATTAGCGTGTGAATGCAGCCGGTACACCGCCGTCAATCGTCAGCATACAGCCGGTTGTTTTATCCGATTTCGAAGATGCGAAGAAGGCGATGCCTTCCGCAATGTCTCTCGGATAAATATTGACGAGCAACGTAGTCCGTTTGCGGTAGTGCTCTTCCAATTGGTCAGGCTCGATGCCGTAAGCCGCGGCACGCTCGTTGCGCCATGTGCCGTTCCAAATCGCGGAGCCCTGCAGAATCGCATCCGGCAGAATCGTATTGACGCGAATGCCGAATTCGCCGCCTTCCGCCGCGATGCAGCGTGCCAGATGAGCTTCCAGCGCTTTTGCCGAGCTGTAAGCCGTAACGCTCTTGCCTGCGAAGATCGAGTTTTTGGAGCCGATGAATACCATGTTGCCGCCAAGGCCTTGCTGCTTCATCAGCTTGAACGCTTCGCGGGCAACAAGGAAATAGCCGGTGCCAAGCACGTTAATATTCAGATTCCATTCTTTGAGGGAGGTTTCGTCAAACGGGCTGGACGTTGCCAGGCCTGCGTTGTTGACGATAATATCCACCCCGCCGTAGACGAGAGCTACTTCCGCATAGGCAGCCTGCACCGCCTGCTCGTCCGTAACGTCCATTTTCACGGCGTAAGCGCGGTTCTCGCCGTATTTGTCGTTAATTTCTTGCGCAACCTTCTGCGCGCCTTCGAGATTCAAGTCGGCCAGCACGACATGCGCGCCTTCCGATACGAGGCGGCGGGCCGTCTCGCTGCCGATGCCGCCGGCACCGCCCGTAATGAAGGCAACCTTGCGGGAGAATTCGGCTTCAGCCGGAGCCAGCGACAACTTGTAAAGCTCAAGCGGCCAGTACTCTACGTTGTACGATTCGTTCGCGCTCAGCGATACGAAGCTGCCAAGCGCCGTAGCGCCGCGCATAACGGAAATCGCGCGATGGTACAAAGCGCCGCTCACTTGCGACAGCGCCCAGCTCTTGCCCGTGTTGATCATGCCAAGACCCGGAATGAGGATTACGCGCGGAGCCGCTTCAAACATGACGTCGCCTTCGTTTTTGTTTTCCTCGAAATAAGCTTTGTATTGCTCTTTATAAGCGGCAACGCCTTCAATCAATTTCGACTTCAGGCCGTCGATATCCTCCGCGTTAGGCGTCCAATCGATAAAGAGCGGAACAACCTTCGTATGAACGAGATGGTCCGGGCAAGCGGCGCCTACCTGAGACAGCTGCGGAGCGTCCGCGCCGCCAACGAAAGCAAGCACATCGTCTTGGTCGTCGAACGACAGGATCATTTTCTTCGCGTCGGATACGGCACCGCGGATCGTAGGCATCACCTGCGATACGATTTGACGGCGAACCTCGGCCGGAAGGGCTTCATGCTTCACGCCGCCGAACAATTTGTCTTCATTAACGCGCGATTCGATGAAAGCTTCTGCTTCATTAATTATCTTGATCGTCTGAGCATAGCATTCTTCGGACGTTTCGCCCCAAGTTACAAGGCCATGCTTCTCCATCAGAACCAGCTCTGCGTTTGGATTAGCCAATACGCCTTCCGCGATCATTTTCGAGAGAGTAAAGCCGGGACGCACGTAAGGCACCCATACGAAGCGGTTGCCGAAAATTTCTTCCGCCAGATGGCGGCCGTTATCCGCGCAGCACAGGCTGATAATCGCATCCGGATGCGTATGGTCTACGTGCTTGAATGGCAGAAAGGCATGCAGCAAAGTCTCGATCGAAGCGCGCGGATGCTTCGCGTCAATCATGCAGTTGCCAAGGTAAGCAACCATTTCTTCGTCCGTCATCGCATCGCGTTCGAACAAAGGACGGATATCTTCCATGCGAAGACCGGTGAAGTTCGCCGCTTTCATCGAACCAAGATCCGAACCGCTGCCTTTCACGTACATCACTTCAATATCGCGGCCGCGGAAATCTTTAACCGTCGTTTTCGTTGAAGTATTGCCGCCAAA
The DNA here is from genome assembly GCF_037147795.1 of Paenibacillus sp. MMO-177. Lineage (NCBI taxonomy): Bacteria > Bacillati > Bacillota > Bacilli > Caryophanales > Paenibacillaceae > Paenibacillus > Paenibacillus sp. MMO-177. The sequence continues at coordinate 732,366 of NZ_JBBCUR010000002.1, forward strand.
GATATTGCACACGCGGCGGTCTGCACCGATCAGGTTAGAGCGATAAACCAATTGATCAAGTCCGTTTGTGAATTCAGATGCTTGAGATGATTGCCATAAGCTTTGTACCATTTTGTTTACCTCCGAATACGTTGTTTTATCTTTATGTTTTGATAGTAACATGTTTGTTTATATTTGAAAACAAAAATATTTCGGGCATAAACAAATATATTCAAAAATTAAAAGAGCGGGAAAGCTCCCGCTCCCCGCTCCTGCCAATCGGCTACCTGCGAATAAAATCCGCAATCGTTACTTTTTGCCCCGTCCGCGCGCTTTCCAGCGCCGCATTAACCATAGCCATGCTGTATTGGTTATCCCGGCTGTCGGTTTCCGCCCTGCGGTTCTCCTCCAAGGAGAGGAACATCTCGTCCAGGCAGCCCGGATGCCCGGTTCTTTCCGAATGGGCATTGTATACCGCGGAATCCGCCTCTACCCGGACAAACGATTTAATGAACTTCCCTTCCTGAGGTTCCGGCGCAATCACTTCCGCATACGGCGCATCATGCCCGTTCCAGATCGCCGTACCTTTCTCGCCCGTGATTCTCCAGTCTGCTTCCCAGGATGTATTGGCACCTTCCGCACACCAGGACCCGCGGTAATTGAACACCGAGCCGTCTGACATTTCGAAGATGCAGACTGCCGCGGCTGCCCCTTCGTACCAAGACCCCGGCGGGTTAAATTCGTGGCAGTACACCGACACCGGATCTGCTCCCAGTATAAGACGCGCCTGGTCAAACGTATGGATCGCCATATCGAGCAGCAGCGGACTTGCCATCGTTTCCCGGAATCCGCCGAAATGCGGCCCCAGGAAAAAGTCTGCGTTTACAAAGCCGGGTTTGCCGATCGTACCCGAGTCCAGCAGATGACGCAGCGCGCGAATACGGGGATCAAACCGCCGGTTTTGCATGACGGCATGCGATTTTCCCGTCTCCTCCGCAATCCGAATCAGATCCTTGCACTCCTCCGCCGTTTCCGCAAGCGGCTTCTCTCCAAAAATATTGCAGCCAAGCTGCATAGCCGTGCTTGCGATCCGGTGATGGCTCGCGGGTATCGTCACGTCAAAAACAAGATTAGCGCCGGTCTGCTGAATCGCCTCGGCAAGATCGGTGAAGGTAGGGCAGTTCAGCCCCTTCTTTTCCCTCATTTTCTCGGCAAACTCCTGCTTGATATCGACTAAAGCGACAATCTCCGTATCCTCACGCTCGATGGCCGTATCGATCCAGATGTTCGACATGCCCCCGCAGCCCGCTACTACAACTTTATATGTTGCGCTCATTCCTATGCACCCCTTATTTCGGATTCGGCACAAACTGTCCGCCGCGGCATTGCTTCAAATAATTCAAGGCGTGGACTTGTCCCGTCATCTCCAGCTCGTCTCGGTAGACCGGATCATGCCAGCCTTCGATATCGATCGTTCCTTGATAGCCGGCTTGTCTGAGAATGGTAATAATATCCGTCCAGTTCGTATCGCCAAAGCCCGGCGTCCGGTGCCACACGAATTCCTTTGGACCATGAATGCCGTATTCCTTGACGATATCCCATGCGATGGTTGCGTCCTTTCCATGAACGTGGAACACTTTGTTCACCCATTTGCGGAGCTGCGGAATCGGGTCGATCAGCGAAACCATCTGATGGCATGGCTCCCACTGCAGACCGATATTGTTGGATGGGATCGCGTTAAACATCATTTCCCAAGCCGTCGGGTTATGCGCAATGTTCCAATCGCCGCTCTCCCACGTTCCGCCCATATCGCAATTCTCGAACGCGATTCGGACTCCCTTATCCGCCGCTCGCTTGCCCAGCTCACCGAATACCTCCGCATACCGCGGGATAGAGCTGTCAATCGATTCGCCGGTCAAGCGTCCGGTAAACCCGGATACGATGTCCGTCCCGAACAAATGCGCGTGATCAATCAGTCTTTCCCAGCTTGCAAGGGTATCCGCGTTATTGCCCGCTCCGGTCAACGGATTGCCAAAGATGCCAACCGTCGATATAATGAAACCGTATTCATCGGACAGCTCGCGAACCCGCTTCGCCGTCTCAACCAGATCCGTATCGCCCGTTGTCTGCCAGAACGTCAAGCTATACGATTCGAAGCCGTGAGGCGCAATCTGAGGAATAACGCGTACCGCGTCGCCTCCTCCAACCAATGTACCGATCCGAAGTATATTCGTCATATCATTACCACTCCTATTTTGGTGGATTAATTTTGAATGCAACCTCAGTATAACGCGGGAAAACGGACGATTCTCGACCATTCTTGTGTTTTACTAGTCCTATATTGTGGAGTTGAGTCTTTCATGAGCTATCCGAAGGAACTGCGCGAGAATACTCGAATAGACGAGAAAATGCATCCGGTTCAAATTTTTCAGAACCGCGCTTTTCAGAAGAAGCCGGGCGAGCTGATTCTTTATCTGCATTGGCATGAGCATTTCGAAATTATCTTCATGCAGCAGGGCAGCGCCGTCTTTCATATCGACAGCGGATCATACGAGGCTCATCCGGGGGATGTTTTATTTGTGCCCGCCGGAGCGCTTCATGTCGGCTATAGCCTCTGCGAAGGAGATCTATCCTATCTGGCTATCGTCTATAACAGCTCCCTCTTCCAGAATTGGATGCAGGATTCTCTTCATACGAAATATGTCCTGCCTTATTTGGAGGGCCGCGTACAGCTGCCGGTCAAGCCGACCCGGCTTGATCCCTCCTGCGCGGATTATTATTACTTGCTGGAACAGGCCAATTCGGAATTTACGGCGAAGCAGCCCGCCTATCAGCTGTTGGTGAAATCGCAGCTTCACATGCTGCTCACGCTGCTGTCCCGCAAATTTCTGCCGCAGCAGCTTCCGGAGCAGGCGACCCATCAATATGTACACAACCGCGAACAGTTCAAGACATTAATCGAGTACATCGAAGTTAACTTCGCGGACAAGCAGACGGTCGCCGACGCGGCAAGAAGGATGAACCTGAACGTCCATCATTTCTGCAAAATGTTCAAAAAGCTGACCGGCCGGACATTTATCGACTACGTCAATGTATGCCGGGTAAATGAAGCGGAACGGCTGCTGCTTGCCGGAGACCTTTCCATTACCGAGATTGCGGGGCGCGTCGGCTGCGACAACTCCAATTATTTTACGAAGATGTACAAAAAGTACAAAGGCGTTGCCCCTTCCCAGCTCAGAAAGCAGCTGACCGACGCAAACAAAATCCCCTTGAGCGAGCCAATCGCCTAAGGGGATTTTTATTGAATAATCGCCGATTCTTCATTACTCGCTGATTCGGTACAAATGACGGTACCCTAACTCTTGAGAGATCAGATCCGCGTATTTCTTCACGTAATAGCTGTATTTCTCGATGTTCTCCGCCGTAAAACGCAAGGTCGGGCCAGCGCAGTTGAGCGAACCGATCACCGTATTCTCGTAGGAGAAGATAGGAGCGCCTATCCCCGTTGTCCCTTCCGTTGCTTCGCCGGAGGTAATCGCATACCCGCGCTTGCGAATCTGCTCCAGATCATTGGCAATATAGTCCCTGGTCAATGGCCGCAAGGAAGGCAGTCCCTCCCAATCAATCTGATTCAGAATGGATTCCCTCGAAGAAGATGTCATGTAAGCCAGTATTACCCGATTGGAGGCTCCGATGACAAGTGGCAGCCTAAGCCCGATCGGCTCGGATATTTTGAGCAGCTGGGGAGAATCAATATTGTCGATATATACGCCTTCGGTGTTCTCGCGGGTAGCCAGGTAGACCGTTTCCTTCGTCTGCTTCGACAGTTCCTCCATAAAGGGCCTCGCAATCGAGCGGAACCGCAAGCTGTCCCACATTAGAAACCCGTATTTCATAATCGATAGGCCAAGCTTGTATTTCTTCGTTTTGCTGTTCTGGGAGACAAAGCCATGCTCCGACAAGGAAGCGAGAATGCGGTGTACGCTCTGCACCGGCATATCCAGTTCGCGGCTGATCTCCGTCACGCTGACTTCCTTCTCGCTCCCCTGCGGAACTAGATAATCCAGTATATGTATCGCCTTCGAGATCACGGACATGAGCTTCGCCTCCATGTCATATTTTCGAACATCCCTAACACTTCTTATTGTAGAATGGACGTTTATCGTTTGGCAATTCATTCTTTCACGGGGAAAAAGCTGATGCTTCCTGACACACATCAGCTCTCCCGAAGCTTTAAAACGATAGTATGGTATATATCCCCACACAAAGAACGGCTAAAGAAATCGTTGCACATACAATCGAATGTCCCGTGTGACTGCCAGTCTTCATAACGGCCGCTATCAGCTGCCGGACAGCAAAATATATGCTTGCCAGATTAATAAGGAATAAAACCATCATTACGGTACTCATCAGAAAAGAGCTATTGGCACCCGTTTCCTGATGGTGATGATGCATTTCGCTGACCGTCCCCATTATGAGAGGCATCGTCAGCCAATGAACGAGGTGCAGAATAAGCACGCCGGACACGGACACCATCGACAGCACCGAATATTTCGACTCCAAACTCAAATGCCGAAGTTTGATCATTAGATATGCCTCTCCCTTCTATGCCAGCTCAGCTCTGGCAGCCGTCTGCCTTCACCGCGCTGCCGCAATATTTTTTCTTCGACTGCGGAGGAAGATTAATCGCCGGGCTTTGATTAAAGAAGCTGACCGGCTTCAGCATAAAGCCGATATAAGCGGCAGGCATGACCGGCCAATCCTCCGGACGGGGTACGTGGGTATGACCCATCGTGTACCATACGACAACGTCGGTATTTTTAATATCCCGGTCCTTCTCCACCCAAGCGGACAAGCCGTCTCCGCCGAGATGCTGGTTCGGATATTTGCCGGAGGCGTACATTTCATCTTCATCGTATGGGGTAACCCACAGATGATGCTTAATAAAGCCGGCACGTTTAATGAGACTGGAATTGTCCGAAGCAAACGGGAAGCAGTTCTCCCCCGTCACGATTTTGAAGCCGACGGATTGGCCAAGCTCATTTTTCACGTTATCGTTAACAAACTTCCAATATCTCGCCGTCTCCAGCTTAATGTCCCGTTTCGCCTGAAGCTCCGTCTCCAGCAAGGTGGATTTGGCATAAAAAGCGTTCTCTCTAGGGTTGTTCTCGCCTAGCTCCTCCGATACGACGTTGACTTCATAGACCGAATTTTCGTTGCCATCAATTTGCATATCGAGACGGACGTTGAAGAAATGCTGATGGTTAGGCGCATAAAGATCCGGCCCCACCATATTGCCGTACTTCGGCGTTTCTCCCGGGTGCAGTCCAGCCGTGGACAGAATCCCCGTCAGCTTCACCTCGAATTGAATATTGCCGTCCTGATAGAGATACCAGAAAAATCCGTATTCATAGTTGGCTACCGTTGAAATAGAGGAGATGACTAACCGGCGGGAACGCCTAACTTCGACGTCGTTTGTCCGCCAATCCGTATGCTTCCATAGAATGCCGAAGTCTTCCTCGTGCATGCAGATGGCGTTTTTGATAACAAACAAATCCCCTTTGCTATCCGTCATAACCCCGTCGAAATACTTGATATATCCTACGCAGTCGCAGCCAAGCTCCAGGCTGTTCGCCAATTGGCCAATGCCGTATTCCCCGCTGTCGAACGCGTTTTTCCGGTTCTGAATTGGACCCGGATCGCCATAAGGCACAACCATCTCCGACAAGGAGCCGCGATACAGCACCGGACGGTCGCGGCCTTGATCATGATAGGACAAGGTGTGCAGCGTTAGACCTTCGCGGGCGTTAAAGCCGATTCGGAACTTCCAATTCTGCCACTCGATCTCATGCCCGTTAATCGTAAAGCTTGGACCTTCAGGCTGCGTAATTTCAACCGGCTTGATCCCGCTCCGCAGCGGCCCTACCCGGTCCGGCGTATAGTTGAACTCCTTCTCGGGAATTTTCGTATATTCATATTCTTCAACCCGAAGCACTTCCATCGTATTCAAATCTATGATTGGAACAAGCGGCAATGGACGGGCATATCCGTTATCCTTCTCATCGCTGCGCAGGAAGCATAAAGGTCTGGCTAACCGTAAGGTCGCATCCTCTTCCGTTCCCCAGTTGCCCGGCGACCACAAATCTACCATAACGAGCTCCGGCGTGTGGATGCCGAGCCGCTCCAGCGCTTCAATAAACAGCGGACTCTTGCGGACGGCAACCTCGCATTCCGCCTGCTCATCCAACATAATCGTTGGCTGAACGCCAGGCACATGCACCCAGGAGACAACCTTTTGCCCGGTAAGAGAGACCACCGCTTCATAAGTTGCATTCTCTTTCCTGTTCAAAATAATAATAAACGCTTCTCTTTCAAACGGTTTGGAGCCGTCAAACTCCATGACAATCTCCTTCTTGGGCTCTTTCAACGCAACATGCACAAACCGGTCGGATTCGGTTAATTGCTGCTGCTCTTTCAGAATGCGTACGGCGGCGCTTATTTCTTCCCGGCTAAGCGGCTCCAGCGGGTGATTCGCTAACGATAAAGTAAGTGGTGTCATTTCAATCGCCTCTCTTCGTTTGATTAATGTTAACTTATGTGACAATGATATCCCGTCTTTCATCTCTGTCAAACCTCTGTTTCCCGAATATTGAGAAAATTAGAATTTGATTTATCCGAATTTTTCGATTTTCTCACATATCGGGATACTCCCGTTCTCTCTATTTGGATTTCCGATCATAATTACGTCAAGAAAGATAACATATAAATATAGGAGGGACTTACATGCTGACATCCTGGAAAAAGTACTTATCAATTGCTTCATTGATGACTCTGCTCTTCACCGCAATACCCTTAACCGCCTTCGCGGAAGGAGAAACCGCCGCTATCGATACCGGGGATACGACTTGGATTATCGTCGCAACCGTACTCGTCATGTTTATGTTCATGCCGGGACTCGCTTTGTTCTATGGCGGACTTGTTGGCCAGCGGAATATCCTGTCTACCGTCATGCATAGCTTGAGCGCCTTTGTGATTGTTACGCTTGTCTGGGTGCTGTGGGGCTATAGCTTCGCGTTTGGACCAGGGGTGGGAGGCGTATTCGGAGGATTCGAGTTTCTCGGCTTCCAGCATGTCGGCATGGATGCCAAGGATGGCCTGACGATTCCGCATTTGATCTTCGCCATGTATCAGGGTATGTTCGCGGCCATAACAACAGCCTTAATCTCCGGCGGAGTAGCCGAGCGGATCAAGTTTAACGTATGGGTCATATTCGCCGTTCTGTGGGTTACCTTTGTATATGCTCCAATGGCGTTCTGGGCTTGGGGCGGCGGCTGGCTTTCGAAGCTTGGCGGACTCGACTTCGCCGGCGGAACGGTCGTTCACATTTTATCCGGCGTAAGCGCGCTGGTTGCCGCTCTGGTTGTAGGCAAACGCCATTCCTTTCCTAACCGGACTCTTCCTCCCCACAATCTTATTTTCTTTATGATTGGAGCGATGTGCCTCTGGTTTGGCTGGTTTGGCTTTAATGCGGGCAGCGCCCTTGCATCCGGCGGATTAGCAAGCCTTGCCGTTGTTACAACGCAGGTTGCTGCCGCGGCAGGCGGCGTACTATGGATGATCATGGAATGGAGATTAAGGGGAAAAGCAACAATGGTTGGCGGCGTAACCGGCATCATTGCCGGACTTGTGGCTATTACGCCGGCAGCGGGCTTCGTATCGGTGCTCTCGGCCATTCCAATCGGCGCTCTTGCAAGCGTCATTTGCTACTGGGGACTTCATGTTGTCAAAGCCAAGCTGCAATACGATGATTCCCTTGATGTATTCGGCATTCACGGGATTGGCGGGATTTGGGGAGCTATTGCGACCGGCATATTCGCCAGCGCCAAGGTTAACCCTGCAGGTGCAGACGGACTTATCCACGGCAATGCCAAGCAAGTCCTTATTCAATGCGTTGACGTGCTTGTCGCGATTGGTCTTGCGGCAGTTGGCACCTTCGTCATCTTGAAGGCAATCTCTTTATTCACAACCTTGCGGGTGTCGGAAGAGCAGGAATTAACCGGGCTTGACCTCAGTCTTCACGGGGAGAATGCCTATAACACCTTTGAAGCGATGAACAGCGGCATTCCCGTAAGGCCGCAAGCGGAGTATCAGCCTGCAGGAACCGTGCTTACCGCGAGTCCCGAGATGAAAGGAGTGTAACCATGAAGCTGCTGACCATTATTATTCGTCCTGAAAAATTAAGCAGCGTGACAGCCGCCCTGCACTCGATCGGAATCAGCGGCATGACCATCAGCGATGTCCGCGGCCAAGGCATTCAGAAAGGAACACGGACCTTATACCGCGGAGTGGAATATCAGACGGATTTCATATTAAAAAATAAAATCGAAACCGTCGTTAGCGACGACCTCTATGAAGAAGCGGCAGAGGCCGTTATCGAGGCGGCAAGAACAGGCGCCATTGGCGACGGCAAAATATTCGTCACGGAAATTGCCGACGCGATCCGGATTCGGACCGGCGAACATGGCCCGGCTGCGTTAGGCCAATAAACGGATGAACCCTCCCGATTGCGAAGCCGGGAGGGTTCTCTATTAGGGGGCTTTGACAGGCGATAGTGCCGCCTGATCCAGCACTTGATGCAAGATATGGAAGGAAGCGGCGACGCGATGCATATTGCGGCGAATCTCTTCAGCGGATTGGATATAGGGCGCATCAACCAGCTCGCTTGCCCAACGCGTTACCATTTGCTCCATGCAAGCAGGCGTAGTCTCGAGATGGAACTGCAGGGCTAGCACATCATCTCCATACGAGAAGGCTTGATGCCCGCAAGCCTCCGAGGTGGCAAGAAGGCTTGCGCCTTCAGGCAGGTCAAACGTATCGCCATGCCATTGGAACGAGTGAAACTCGGCCGGCATTTCTTTCAGCCAAGGGTGTTCTTCACCGATGCGCTCAATGCGGTGCCAGCCGATTTCTTTAAGCGTATGCCGGTACACTTTGGCGCCAAGAATCTCCGCAAGCATCTGAGCGCCCAGGCAGATTCCCAATATTTTGATTCCGCGGTCCATCGCCGATTTTACAAACCTTTTCTCATCCGCAAGCCAAGGGTATTGCTCTTCTTGATAGACGCTCATTGGCCCGCCAAGAATAAGCAGCAGCTCGGTTGTATCCAGCCACTTCTCATCCAGTTCTACCGCCGGGTTAACAACCGTAAGCTGATGTCCGCCCCATTGCGCCCACTCCGAGAAAGTGCTTGTATCGTCAAAGTCGAAATGCCGAAACGCCAGTATGTTCATCCCAATTCCCTCCAGTGTGAAACATGTCTGTTGTCTATAATCTAATTGTAGAGATGAATTCGGTAAGACTCGACTCGATTTTCTCACATAGTGGGAAACGACAGGAATTAATTCGTTTAAGATGAGAGGACTACGTTCTTCTGTAAATCATGGAAGCGGCCACGAGGCCAACGCAGACTCCCGAAACAGGCGCAACGGCCAAAATACTGATAACCGGCAGACTGCTTGCATTTAATTTCAACCCCGTGAGCAGCACCGCCCATAGGAACACAACCATCCAATATAACCATTTCTGATAGGAAGGCACGGTAAGAATATCTTCATTCTTCGGATTGCTTTTATGCAGCTTGATTAGGACCGTTATCGTTATGACCGCCAGTCCCAGCAGAGAAAAGCTGTACTGCAGCATTTTAAATAAAGGCAGATCCAGAAAGACAATCCGGTTCAAAATATCCAAATGATGGACAAAATAACCTCTCTCATGGGTAAACCCGTCCACCAGAATATGCGTATAGAACCCGATAATCACGGAAAGCAAATAAAATAACCACGCCTTGAAGCTTCTCATATCCCAGCTGTCGATCAGATGGTAGGCGCGTTTATCCAGATCAAATAACGACGGCAGATGAAGAGCAAGCGAGGATTTGACCACATAATGAAACAAGAAGCCAAGTACAAGGCTAAGCGGAATAACCTGCAGGAATAATCCGGCAGCCGTATGCCCGATAGACTGATAAGGCTCCAGCCGTACGAAATACTCCATATCCGGTCCCATGCTTCCCAGCACCAGACCCGTAACGCTCAAAAGTTTGCGGTTTATCTTTTTTAACGGATAAGCGAATATCGGATGAGCTAACGTATAAGGCATCCCTTCGAGCTCCAATCTATACTTTATTTCTAAAGGTTATAGACGAACGTAACAGCAAAAGGTTACAGGATTTTCATAAATTTGAAAAAGACTGGTCATCTAAAGAAGTTGAGTGTATATTTATTCATTATAATGTATTAATATTCTATAGTGGAGGTTGTTAAGAAGAATGAAGTACACCGTATTTGTGGATGGTCAAGAAGGGACAACCGGCCTTAAGCTGCTTGATTATTTATCCCGGTTTTCATCTATTGAAGTTCTAAAAATTAACCCCGAGAAAAGAAAGGACCCCAAGGAGCGTGAAAAACTACTTAATGAAGCGGATCTCGCATTCCTCTGTCTCCCTGATTCAGCTGCCAAAGAATCCATCTCGCTTGTCAAAAATGACAAGACGAAATTAATCAATGCAAGTTCATTATTCAGAACGGACAAAAACTGGGTATATGGGTTGCCGGAATTAAAGCAACAGCGGGAACGGATACAATCCTCATCGAGAATCTCCGTGCCAGGCTGCCATGCCACCGGCTTTATCCTCTCCGTTAGACCCTTAATAGAATCCGGTCTCCTTCAGAAGGACTATCCCGCTTCCTGTTATTCGATCTCTGGTTATACGGGGGCCGGAAAAAGCGGGATTGACGAATACGAGAATGCTGACTCAGATTCCATCAATAAACTCCGGGTACCGAGGCCTTATTCGTTGCTGCGTAAACATAAGCATTTGCCCGAAATGGCCATGTTTTCAGGACTTGAGTATGAGCCATTGTTCACGCCTATCAAAGCGAATTTCCCCCAAGGGCTGGCAATGACCGTTCTGTTAACGGGGAGAAGCATGGCTAAACAGGCCTCCGCAAAAACGGTGCATGAAATATTGGCGGCTTATTACGAATCGGAGCGATTTGTTCAAGTTATGCCTTACAATGCGGAAGCCTACCTGGAAGACGGTCATTTTCTGATTGACGAATGCAAGAACACGAATCGGTTAGAAATATTTGTATTCGGACAGGGCGATCATATTGCGATTGTTTCGAGATACGATAATTTAGGCAAAGGCGCTTCGGGTGCCGCTATTCAAAATATGAATTTGATGCTGGGATTTGACGAAGCATCCGGGCTGATCCTCTAATAAAAAGAAGGAGGTGCCCCATTAGTCATTAAAATGACGATGGGACACCCCTTTCGTGTTCGGGTTAAATAGCAACCTACGCAGGCCTCTTTACTGTTTATTAGCCTTGAACCGTCGAAATCAGTCTGAACAGAATCGTTGCTGCTTCCGCGCGCGTTGCTGTTTTATCCGGGTAATAGTTGCCTTCCGGCGTCCCTTTGATTAGTCCGGATTTCAGCGATTGCGCCACCGCGTCAGCTGCCCAGGCGGCGATGTCGCTGCCATCCTTCAAGGATGCAAGCTGATCTGCGCCGGCAGCTTGCGACTTCCCTACAAAGGCAAGAACATTAGCAGCGGTTACGGCCAGCTGCTGTCGTGTAATTTTGTCATTCGGACGGAACGTTCCATCCGTAAAGCCTTGAATGAGTCCCGCTTCTGTCGCTGCCGCTACCGCGTCGGCATACCAGGCATTTGCGGTTACATCCTTAAAGCTGCTGTTTGCCGGGTTGCCTGCTGTCAAACCAAGAGCTCGCGTCAGCATCGCTACCCACTCCGCGCGGGTCAACTGCTGCTCGGGAGCAAATCGATCGACGGTTTCACCGTTTAGAATTAAGCTCGAAGCAAGAGTGCTAATCTCTTTTTCGGCCCAATGCCCTTTTGTATCGGCAAACGATTTGTTTATTGCCAATACCGCGTAGACGCTGTTATGATTCGTGCGAATTACCGCGGTTACGTTACCGTTCGCATCGGCAACAAAAGTCGTTGGCACCGGAGTTACAGAGCCGTCCGAACCGATTACAACCGCTGCGGTTGGCTTCAAGGCAGGCTTGCCAAGCGGAATCGTACGAGTTACGTACTGCTTGCCAAAGTTCTTGACCTCTTGCCAATTCGAATGGCTGCCTACCCATACGTTAAATTGAACGGGAGCTCCAACTAATGTACCATTTTTCTGCTGCAAAGCCAGCTCGCCCGCATGCTTAATCGCATCGGATACCGCGCTGATTGCCACGCGAAGCTGTTGTCCGTTTGTTACGGAGCTGTTTAGCAACGCCTGCAAAGGAAGCTCATACGCTCCTAGACCGGATTTTACCGAGAGCGTCAAAGACTTGTTGTTTTTCAAAAGCTCGGCAAGCGTAGCGACAGGGAATTCTGCCTGCAGATTGCTTTGCCCTTTCAGCTCAGTCAGATCGATTGTAATGGAATCCGCTTTGCCGCCCTGAGCTGCGCTTGCCAGAATAGCCGAATCCACTTTTACAACAGACGCCGACTCTCCGTTAGGAGCTGGTTCCGTTGTTGCCGTAAACCCGCTGATCGTAGATCCTGTTCCCGAAGTCGTGACGACAGGTCCGGTCGTTGCGCCTCCGCCAGCGGATGGAATTGTTGTTGAGCTGCCGCTTGTAACGGTTACGGTTGCTGTGGCGGTGAAGCCGCCGTCTTCCGTTGTAACGGTTATTTCGGCCGTACCTGTTCCTTTTGCCGTTACCACGCCATCCGTTACCGTTGCAACCGAAGAATTGCTGCTGCTCCAATACAGATTATGGTTCTCCGCGTTGCCCGGTTGAATCGTTGCAGTGAGCGTGCCCGTCTTGGTGTTGGTCAGATCAAGAGCAAGCTCAGCTTTATTGAGCGTTACGCCTGTTACTCCGACAGTAGCATCTGGATAACGATAGACCTCGAAATCGTCGATAGCCGCCCAATTGCCGGCTTTTGCATCCGAGAAAACACCGATTTGCAGCTTGCCGTTCGTCACCTCAATACGGTCGATCGCAAACGGAGTGTAGACGCTGCCGCTTGCGCCTCTCATGTCTTTCGTAAGCTGCGGCGCGTTCTCGCCGTAGCCCGATACCTCAAGCTGGAACTTGTTTTGTCCTCCGCCTGTTCTTACCCACACTTGAACCTTATACACGCCGTTCGGAACGGTAAGCGTCTGATAGTTCGATTGCTGGTAAGCCGAACCGGACCAATGGGTCATTTTATATTTGCCGCGCGGGTTATCGTTGTCGATGGACGAAGCATTCGACTGCGTACCCGGATGCCATTCCTGCCATGGAGCAAGGGTAGCTTTGCCATTGCTGTCGGTTGTTTCGAAATCGAGATTGTTGCCTGGGAAAGGTACCAGAACGCTTGCCACCGTAGGCGTCTCGGTGACCGCATTGCTGGCCGCCGATTCGTTGCCTGCTTGGTCTACCGCTTTCACCGTAAAGGTATAACGAGTGCCCGCTTTCAGGTTGGTCACCGTATAGACGGATGAAGGAGCAGGATCAACCGATGCCCGTCTAAAGCCGTTGACATAAATGTTGTACTTCAGGAAATCGGTCTCGACATTTGGTTCCCAAGCCAATTTAACCTGTTCGATTCCCGGCTCCGCAGTCAGGCCAACCGGTGCCGACGGTGCCACGGAATCCGCACCTGCCGCTGTTGTTGCGTTTACGGAAGCGCTTGCCGCAGATTCGCCGTTAGCGTTAAATGCCGTAACGCGGTAGGAATAGGCCGTCCTGCCGCGAAGCCCTTGGTCTGCATAGCCGGTCGCTTCTCCGGCCGCGAGTCCAATCAGCCGGTAATCCGGATATACCCCGTTTGCCGAAGTTTCCGAATCCGTTGTGGAACGGTAAATTTTATAACCGTCTACATCCGCGGATGCCGTCCAAGACAGCTCGATGTTATGTCCGCCCGAGAGGTTGGCGCCGACTCCTTGAGGTGTCCCCGGAGCGCTCGCGCCTTGTGCTGCCGATGGAGCTTTTGCAATAACCGGAATCAATTCCGCATCGTCAAATGCAGCCCATTCGCCGCCTTTATTGCGGGAATGAATTCCCAGCTCCACTTGTCCGTTTGTCACTTGAATTTCAGGAATAACGATTTGCGTCCACGATCCTACATAAGCCGTTGTTGCCGCTGCAACGCTCAGATCGGCGCCGCCGTATTTCTTCGCTTCCAAGCTTACGTTCGTGTTGCCGCCCTTTTGATACCAGACGGAAGCTTTATAAGTTCCGTTAGGAACTTTCACCGTACGATAGGTGATCTGTTCATACGGCGTGCTGCCGCCTAAATAATGCGTAAGCTTATAGGCTCCCGTTCTTGGATTATCTCTGTCCGCCTTTTGAGCGGATGCTTGACCTTCGGGCGTCCAGCCATTCCATCCGGCAAGTCCGCCTTCTTCAAAGCTGCCGCCGATGCTCAAATAGTTATAGCTGCTTTGCACGAAATCATATGAGAACTGGAACCAGTTTAGATTCACTTTGCCTCGGAACACGACATACAGCTTGTGCTTGCCGGATACGGATTCCGCTTGAGCGGCTTTCGTAATCCATGCCCCGTTTGTATCCGTGAGATCCACGCCGCCGACGTATGCCCCATCCGGACGGTCGAGACGAAACTCGATGCCGCTGTCGCCTTGCGATTGCGCTCTGACCTTCACGCTAGCCGTGCCATTCAGAAATTCAACGTTATCGAATGCGATGAAGCTGCCATCCGCCGTTGTACCGACAGATTTGCCGCCGCCGGCGTCCGTGGTCACTGCCGTTGTTACGCCGTTCATTTCACTGTAATCCTCAGCCTGCAGGGCAGCATATGGGCTGATTGCAGCCGCGCTGTCCTGCGTTCCGCTCCATACAAAGCTGGCTACGGCGCCGGCAGGAAGCGTATACGCGAAGCTTTTTGATCCCCAGCGTACTTTGAAGTCCTTCGGCTGGTTCGACGAGTTCAGCGCTACCAGTACCTTGGAGCCGTCCTTATTGACGAACGCAACATCCTCGATGCTGCCCGCGCCAAATGTATTGGACTTGATCCGCTGTGCTCCCGGCAGAACAAATTTGCTTGCCTGGCCAAAAGCATAAAACTCTTCGTTGTACTTGACTTCACCCGTGCCGCTGTTAACCGTTACGATACCGCGGCAGTCCGAACAGCCGCCTACATACGGACCATGATTCTCGTCAAGCGCAATGTTCCATTTGAGCGATGTACGCGCCCAGTTGCGGGTAGCGCCAATGATGAGATTTTGAGTATCCCACTGCACGTTGCCGGCAAAATCAGGCGCGAATTCACCGCCGGAGCTCTCCGTGAAATAGATGTCTTTGTCCGGATGCTGGTCATGAACAAGCGATTGCGCGCTGACATTGCCCGAATAGCCGTGGAAGGCAGAACCGGCAATGAACTTCTTCGCATCCGGGTCGTTAAGAACCTCGATCGGGTAGTCCGGCTCACTCCAGTTATGATCCCAGACAACAATTTTGGTATCGATCTTAGCCTCTTCAAACGCAGGTCCCAGATAATCCTTCACGAACTTGGCTTGATCCTCCGGTTCCATTCTCATTCCAGGGTAATCGGCCGGTTCGAAATGCGGTTCGTTCTGAAGCGTAACGGCCTCAATTGGAATTCCTTCCGCCTCATAGGCTTCTATAAATTTGACGAAGTATTGCGCGTAAACCCCGTAATACTCCTCTTTCAGCTTCCCTTTAACCGATGAGTCCGTTGTTTTCATCCAACCCGGCGCGCTCCAAGGCGTGCCCATAATTTTCAGATCCGGGTTGATTTGCAGCGCCTGTTTAAGGAACGGAATAATGTATGCGCTGTCATGAGCAACCGAGAAGTGCTCCAGATTCGGATCCGTCTCTCCCTTAGGCATATCGTCATACGTATAAATGCTGGTTGCAAAATCGCTTGCGCCCATCGGCAGCCGCATATAACTGAACCCAACGCCGTCGCCTTCGCGGCTGAAAAGCTTATTCATCAAAGCGTTTTTCGCCTCGTTATCCATTTTAGAAATGACATACGCTGACGAATCCGTTAGAGCGCCTCCGAAGCCGTCAATCGTCTGATACTTCGTATTCTCGTCTACGTCAATCGTCAGCTCTGCAGGCGCGCCGTTCGTTTCGAATGCAACATCCGGCTGCTTGGCGATCAGATTGCTCTTGTCGCCGGTTGTCATCCACACATTAACCGGATCACCGGCAGCTGCCGATACCGCCGGCAACGAAGTACCGGTAAAGCTCGAGACGACAAGACCTGCGACCAGGGTCTGCGCGGCCATCCGTTTCCACATACTTGCTCCCATGCTTCAAGCCCCTCTCAAGAAAGTTTTTTGCAATGCTGAGTAATGCTGTTTCTAATAGCCGACTAATAATAAGCTTGGTTGGTTACACCTCCTCATTTCTCTTGTTGATCCCCATGATGTATGTCTTGTTGCTTTCCTGAATTGGATAATATCATCAATTGAAATCGATTTCAATAAGTTGATTAAAAGAAATTAACCGCTTTCATGAGAAAAGTACCGTTTTATAGCGTTAAATATATAAAAACTCCTAGTGCAATGCGGATCCCTATATGAAATCGATTTCAGGAACTATCAAATAAAACACCCGGTACAATCTCTGCACCGGGTGTCTATTACAACTCTATATTATTTTTGTTTCGATCCGCCATTCTTAGGTTTGTTGTCCGCGATATCCCCTCGCACAATGCCAAAACCGTTCGTACCGATATATACGCGCCCGTATACGCGCGGATCGCCGGTAATGGTTTGAGTTGCATTCGCGTATTGATGAAGGTCATCATTAATTCGAATCCAGCTGCGGCCCGCATCATCCGACCGGTAGAATCCAAACTTGCCGTTGATACGCCCATTCGTATATATCGCCATATCCGATTTACCCGGTGCTGCCTTGCCAAAGCCGATCATCGCTGCTTCCTGAACATTTTTCAGCTTCGTAAAGGTGGCACCAGAATCGGTAGAATGGAAAACGCCGTATTCGCTTTGCGTGTTCGTATTATCCTTCGCCGCAACCAGCCAAATATCGCCTTCAACGCCAGGAACCGCTTTAAACTTGCTGTTCAGCTTTGATGGCAAGTTAACCGCTTTGACCGATTTAACAAAGGTTGCTCCGCCATCCTTGCTTACATAGAAAGCCCCGTCCGCAAAAGCATAAAATTTGGAGGAGTTTGCGCGGTCGGAGGATACCGCAGCTCCCTCCGGAATGCCGGCCGAAGCTGTCCAGGTCTTGCCATGGTCATTCGAGTAGCTTACCGGTCTGCTTTGGTCTGCCGAAGCGCTTTTCGGAGCCCATACAATAATATTTCCGTTGGCGCTAAGAGCAACCGTTCCGCCTTGCGTTTTATCCCCGTCCGCATCTGTCCACGCGTTGGAAGCAGGTGTCCAGGTTACACCGTTATCCGTGGAGACGCCTAACCGGGCATCTTTATTCTCCGCATTGCCTACGCGAACGATTAAGTTCGGATTCAGCTCGGCGTAATCCAGATCCGTGCTTGTTCCAATGTAAGGATTCGTAATCATGGTTGGCGCTTTGTCCAAGTCTTCATGCCGGAAGCCGCCAATGTCGCCCATTGCGCTGATCAGATGCGCGCCGTCCGGAGGGCTGATCAGACCGAGGACAGCCGTTTCCTCAATGCCATCCGCGTGAACGGACACCTTCACCTTATCGCCGTTATTAAGGTCTAATGCGGTCAAATTATCCGCTTCGAATAGCGTAGCCCCTGTTCCGTACAGAAGCCGGTTCGGATTAAACGGATCAATCTCGAGATCGCCGATCATCCAGCCAAACTTCGGATTCTGCTCGACATCGGTCGGACTCGACGTTCTGCCCCAATCCAGCCATGGGGATTGTGAGTAATCCAGATCATACTTATTCACCCTCGAATAGCTTTCCCCCATCGTCCAGAAGGACGTCCAGGTCGCTCCACCGTCCGTGCTGCGGAAAATATGCTCATCCGGCCACCACATATTCATCGTTGCGACCATAACCGTATTTGGATTGGAAGGATCTACCGCAAGCCCTCCAAACGGATAGGAGGGTACCGCACTGGCATCGGTTGGCGCAATGACAGCCGGACTGATATCCGTCCATGCCCCGCTTTTCGTGTCGAGTTTCCAGACCGAACCGGCTTTCGTTCCGTTCCAGGCCGGGCCGTCGTACGGACCAATCGCGCTGTTATAAGTAATATACAGCTTTCCGTCTGCCGTAAGTACGCCATGATGAGGGACAAAACCTTCATGCGGTTGTCCGGCAACCGGTGCCCAGGTAGCGCCGCCGTCCGTACTCTTGTAAATGCTTTGCTCCGTGTCCGCAACTCCCACGTAAATCGTCTGCGTCGTTTGCGCCGATTTCTTATGCTTTGCATCAGCCTTTTTCCCGGTTGTTGCATCAAAGGCAATCCATACAGGCCCTACCTCTCCGCCATAATAATCCTTCACGTTCTGCCCCGCCGTAAAAGAAGTGACTTTGTTCCAGGTCGCGCCGTAATCGGTGCTTCGCCACAACCCGTTGCCGTTGCGCGCTCCAAAATACACTACGCTGTTATTGTTCGGATCAATCGCAAGACGTTCGCCCATCGAACGGCCGGGCATATTGCCTCCGAATTTGAACGGCAGAACGGTTTTTTTCCAAGTCTCCCCTTTATCGGTGGACCGCAGCATAACCCCGTTCTGATCCGTAAAGTCATTCGAATAAGTGCCAGCGGCAATATAAACCCGGTTCGGATCTACCGGATCGGTTGCAAGGCTTTCCACGCCGGCCATATTCCAATTGTCATAGCCGACCCAATCAAGCAGCTGCTTCCAGCTATTCGTTTTCTTGTCCCAACGGTAGGCACCGCCAATGTCCGTCCTGACATAAACAAGATCCTTCTCGGAAGGATTGTAGATGATTCCGGGGACAAATCCTCCGCCAACCGTCTTTACCCTCCCCCAGTCATAAGCTTGCGATTTGCTGCCGGATGAGGCCATAATTCCATTGCTGAATAAACCAGATACTAGCGCGATAATAGCAATGATACCTGCAACCTTTTTCTTCATTACACCTTCTCCTCTGTTAAAGTATAGTTTAGCACATAAATTGTAAACGCTTTCCTGTGCCGCTGTTATCGTACAACGAAATCAATTTCCATGAATACCCTTGGTTTTATATGTAAATTCAGTTCATAATTAGCGGTAATGATTCGAGTTCGGTACATAAAAAAGCTTCTTCGAAAAGAAACATTCGAAGAAGCTTTCCATTAATGCGATTTGTTGTATTCGAGCAAATGAAGCACCATCGTTACAGCCTCTGCGCGTGTGGCCGCAGCCAAAGGCGTAAATCGGTTTGTGCCGCGACCGTTTGCAATGCCGGCGTCGCGAGCAGCCTTCACAAATGGTTTTGCCCAAGAAGCAATATGACTATCGTCCGCAAAACCGGTAGAAGCCGTTGCTGCCTGCTCTCCAACGGTGCGCATGAGAATGACCGCCATTTCCATCCGGGTTATTTCCGCATTGGGCCGGAAGCTGCCATCCTCATACCCCGTAATCAATCCCTTCTGATACGCAAGATTTATTGCATCTACTGCATATGGAGCAATGTCGGCTTGATCCGAGAAGGTATGGCTGCCGGCTTGCGTATCCGCATGCAGGCCTAATGCCTTGGTCACGATAACGGCAAAATCCTCACGGGTCACTTGCTGATCCGGACGGAAGCTTCCGTCCGGGAATCCGCTTATCCAGCCTTGCTCGGCTCCGTCAATAATCAGCTTCTCTGCCCAATGCCCCGCAGTATCGTTAAAGCTGACGGGCTGGGCCGGAGGATTTGGCGTAGGAGCAGGCGGCGAAGTTGGCGCATATCCTCTATTAACGATAATCGAATAGATTTGTTCCGCCCCGCTTTGGGCGGTCACCTTAATTTGTATCGTATTGCTGCCCTGATTCAAATTAAGCGGAACGCTGTCCACTCCGCTTGCAAGGCTGGCATACGCACCGTGATTCAAGCTCATTTCCGCGGCAGCGTGACTTTCGGCGACAACCGGATTTAAGGTAATCGAATCAACCGTATACGCAACGCTTGTGTTATAGGTGAAAGTATTTTCGTCAAATGCTGGGTCCACTGTCCCTGAAGATAACGTCAAGCTGCTGAGCTTGGCATTGCTGCTTTGCCGTTCGATGCGAATGGTATAGATTTTCGCGTTGCCGTCATCCGCAGTAACTTTGATATGCAGGATGTTTAATCCTTCTTGCAGCGGTATCCCTGGGCTGTCCGTATTATCGGCCAGGCTGATATAGGAGCCGCTGCCGGATTGCCATTCTACCTTGGCTAAGGAATCCGCCAGCTTAGGCTTAAAGGTCACATCCGACGCTGTGCTTGGCACCTGAACATCGTACTCCGTCGTTGCGCTGTCAAAAGACGGAGCTAGGCTTCCGGCCGATAAGCTTAAGCCGGACAAGTCCGCATTCGAGCTGCGGCGATGGAGGCTAATGCTATAGGTTTTTACGGTGCTGCCATCCTGTGCCGTTACTTGCACTTTAATGAGATTGTCTCCTACAGCGAGCGGCAAATTCGAGCTTGCCGTTCCGCTAATGACCGCTTCAGGATTTCCGCCGTTGACGCTTACTTGAATCGTAGCGTGGGCTTCCGCCGAGGTTGGCGTTACGGTCGTTGACGATACGCTGTTGGCAACCTCGGCTGCATAGGAGGTTGTGCCGCTTGAGAATAACGGAAGAAGAGAAGCGACAGAAAGATTCAATTGGGATAGATCGGCATTTGTGCTTGCCGCTGCACGGATTACGTTAACCGTGTAGGTTGTTACCGTACTGCCATCTGCCGACGTCGCCATTATGGAAACGTAGTTGCTGCCGACATTAAGATTAATGGCATCGCTCGCCTGACCGCTTATCGCAGCAAGGCCATTTATTGTCGCCGAAGCATCCCCATCCGTAAAAGTTGGAGTCAGAGCAATCGATGAAGTCGTATACGGGACATTCACTGTGTAGCTTGTATTAGCGGAATCAAAGCCTGGCGATAAAGCCCCTTCCGACACGGTTAGTTTCCTGACGGAAGAATCGTTTGGCAGCGGCCGGTGTACATGGAAGCTGATCATTCGGGTGGCCGTTTGATCGGCGGAAGTAATTTTCGCCTCTATTAAGTTCTGCCCCGGGTTCATGAATAAATTGCCGCTCGAAACCCAGTTACCTATCGAATTCCATGTACCGCTATTTACCCGGTATTCCAGCTTCGTTTGATTATCGTTCACCAACAAGGCAATGTGGGAATTTGGATTCGAGCTTTTATCCATGTAAACCTCGTAATCCGAAACATTGTTCGAAAACGACGGATAGAGCTCGCCACCCACGCTTACTGCTTGTACGCTGACATCATTGCCTGCCGCGGCAGCATGCCTAATTGGCAATGGCAGCAGGAGACAGACCAGCAAAAAAATTGTCATTATTTTTCTAAGCTGCATGTTGGATCATTCCTTTATGTATAAAATATTCGCTATATTCTTACCAAATTATATGATAAACGTTAGGGAATGGATAGATCTGAATAACAAAAAAGACGCCCCATAATTGGAGCGTCTGCTATCATTCAAGTCCCTGCGGTTCCCGCGCTGCTTGCCGCCTTCTGCATGGCATGCATGCCGATAATTACGGCAATAAGCTCGTAGGAATCCAGAAATTCGCATTGATTATCCAGCACGAAAGCACCGGATGAAAACCAACCGTTAACTTGTTTGAATTGGGCGACTACGTTATCGGATTCATCTATTACATCGTATTCTCTCGAGAAGGCCGGCGAAATAATCTCGTAATCGCCGCGCCCTATCGTTTCGTAGGAATATTTCTTCGAGAAAAACGCCAATCTGCTTCTCAGCACTCCCGCTTCCTCGCCATCGGCTCCGCTGACCTCCCACTTGCCCGAGAAGAAGGGGAACCTCCCGTTATAGAGCAGTTCTCCGCTCGCACCGTAGATATCGATGGCAGAGCTAAAAGCGCTTCTCATATCGAGCTGCCCGACCTGCTGCTCCTGCTCGTTTAAAATCTCCGTCACACCGGCATTCCAAAAATTTTCACGAAAAAATAATTGCAATTCAGTCGCCCCTTTCGCGTGCCGTGACTATTCCTATTTATGTTAAGTATAACGCTGGTACAAGTCAAAATGTTTCATTTTTCCCGCAAATCCGACGCCTTATGGGTGAATATCAGCAAAAAGAAGGCTGCCATTCCGACTTAATGATCGGATTACCCGCTATAGTTGGATTTATTTAATACCATATGAAGATAGCGTAGAAGATTGTGGACTTGTACCTACTAGGTTTGCTCTCTAGCAAAAAATGGTGTAATGCCTCTTGCAATCTATAACTCTACTCTCTTCCCAGAGAGCAGCTACAAAATCGGAACAAACACATCCGCATTGCGAACATGCTGTTCTTCCCCAAAGCGGAATACTTCAAGCGCTAGAGATCTTGTATTGTTTATAAGACTCATAACTTCCAAGGTGGCTTTGATTAATGCATACGGATCCTGTTCGGCAGACCGTACCTTTGCATAACGCTGGCTTGGAACAGAAAAACCGATCATTCCTTCGGGAACTTCGTCAATTCGGGATACTTCCATGCTATAGATATACGTAAACAGAAAATCGTTGGCAAAATGAGAGCAAACATAACTGCCTGAATTAATCACATTCGGAATCTCTTTAATTCTGGACAGAAAAAGATCATTAACCTCCTGGATGCTTTTGGGATTTACGCGCCTGAACGCATTTGTAACCGCCACTCCCACATAATGCTTCTCTTCCAATGTAACAATCTCGACCTGTTCCAATTGCTTTTCGGTCACGCGATCACTTCTCCCCATTCGGATTTGGATATAGCGGCGCCAAAGCAGTATCAATCTTGTCGGCAACAAGCGTATAGAACTCGGGAACATTCGGGCTCTCTGAACTCGGAATTTCTTCAAAGGCTCGAATAAATAAACCGGCAGCTCCAGCGGCCGACAAAATATCGCCAACCGTCCAGCTGCAAGCCAGTACTTTACCGAGGCCTTCCCTTTCTTCCTCCGGCAGAAGCTTGGCGAAAGCAACATCGCCCTCCTTAATCCCTTTCTCGAAGTAATTGCCGCTTGGCTTGGTGAGATTGCTCGAGGTTGCCCAAGCTCGTGCAAAAGGATGGAAATCCGTCAGCAGAAATCTACCGTTCGTACGCAGCCTCCGGCGAACAACATCAAAAATCGCGTGCAGATCGGAGAAGTAATGCAGGACGCCAAACTCCATCAGGACAAAATCGAATTGTCCAAGCTGTTCCTCATTCGGTATCGACAAGGCATCCGAGCAGATGTAATCCAGCGGAACCCCGGCGGCAGCGGCAACCTCCAGCGCATACCGCTGATTTTCCGCCGACAAATCCACGACCGTAACCTCCGCTCCCTGCAGGGCTAGCGCGATCGCCTTTCTCCCATGCGAACCCAGCAGATTTAGCACCCGCTTCCCAGCCGGATCTCCTATGTATTTCAACCAATACCGCAGATTATAGGCGCCCGTCTGTCTTAACGTCTTGGCCAATTCAACAGGAGTACCGTACTGCCTGATCCATGCATCGTATGCTTTCGTCTCCCATGCAATCTTGTTCGCCTTTACTAACCTCTCTTGCACACCAATCTCTCCTCTCCTGATGCGTCTCCGTAAAGCTTCATAAGGTAAACTTCCAAAGATAACCAGATCTATTATATACGAGACGAAACACGGTAAAAAGAAAAAAATCCGCCTTAAGCGGATTTCTGTCTGATTATCCCTATTGGCTAAAAT
The DNA here is from genome assembly GCF_037147795.1 of Paenibacillus sp. MMO-177. Lineage (NCBI taxonomy): Bacteria > Bacillati > Bacillota > Bacilli > Caryophanales > Paenibacillaceae > Paenibacillus > Paenibacillus sp. MMO-177. The sequence goes on from NZ_JBBCUR010000002.1 coordinate 756,162, forward strand.
TTGCGTTTGCTTATCTCTTGCGCCGCTCTCTCCTGCGTAAAGACATCCTCCGGCGGCACCATTCGCTTAGGCAGCGTCCTTCCGGCCATAATCTCTTTGGCCGTCTGCATGAGCTGAGGCCCAAGCAGCGGATTGCACTCGACCACGGCGTTCAGCTTGCCTGCAGCAAGCTGCTGCAGCGCCTTCCGGGAGCCGTCAACCGAAATCACGATAATATCGATACCTGGTCTTAGGCCTGCTTCCTCAATAGACTCAATGGCGCCAAGAGCCATATCGTCATTATGAGCGAATAATACTTGCGGACGCTCGTCTTCCGGAACCTCCAGGAAGGTGCGCATGACCTCCCTCCCCTTCTCCTCCGTGAAGTCGGCGGGAGCGCTTTGCGTAATCACCATATCTTTCCTTGCCTTAATAACGCTGCGGAATCCTTCTCCCCTCTGAATGGAAGGCGTGGAGCCTTTGGTTCCCTGCAGCTCCGCGATCCGGATCGGACCGGGCTGGCTGCGCACCAGGTCAAAAAGATATTTGCCCGCCTTTACGCCTTCTTCGTATAGGTTAGAGCCAATAGTCGTGACGAATAGGGACGTATCCTTTACGTCAACCGAGCGGTCCAAGATGACTACCGGAATCCCGGCTTGCTTTATCTCCCGAAGAATATCATCCCAGCCGGATTCCACGACCGGGGCAATAGCGATTACATCCACTTTCATCTCAATAAAAGAGCGGATGGCTTCGAATTGCTTGGATTGGGACTGCTCCGCATTTTTCATAACTAACCGAATACCCGACTCGGCAGCCGCATCCCGGACAGAGGCCGTATTGGCAAGGCGCCATGCGCTTTCGCTTCCCAGCTGGGAAAATCCCAGGGTAATAGGCTTCCCGGGATTTATATTTGAAGCTGAGGTCTTCAGCCATTCGCTTATAGCTGGCGGCGCTTCGCTGTCTAAGGGCGGCGATGAAACAGGCGCTTCCTCCCGGGAAGTGCAGCCTTGGAGCAGGAGGATCATGAACAAACCAAATAAAAGATACATTAGCTTCTTCATTACCGCACCGCCCCCTTGAAATTACGAAATAGCTTATGTTTTTAACGTGACCCGCCGGTCACTGAGCAGCCTCTGGAAGAGGATAAACACAAACAATAACAAACCGATAACGATCTTTGTCCACCATGAGCTTAGCGTTCCTTCGAAGCTTATTATAGTTTGGATAACCCCCTGTATCAATACGCCGATTAAGGTTCCCGCGACGTACCCGACGCCGCCGGTAAGCAAAGTTCCGCCTATAACAACCGCTGCAATCGTATCAAGCTCCAATCCCATGGCATGCAATCCGTACCCGGATAACATGTAGAAGGTAAACACCACTCCAGCAAGCGCCGAGCAGAAGCCGCTGAACGTATAGACTAATATTTTCGTTCTGGCTACCGGCAGCCCCATTAAGAGCGCGGATTGTTCGCTTCCCCCAATCGCATACACATTGCGGCCAAATCTCGTGTAATGCGCTAAATAAATAGCGGCAAGAACAACAACCAACGCTATAATGACGTTAATCGATACATTTCCGCCGGGTAACGATACCTTGGTTTGAGCCACCTTGGTGAAAAAGCCGTTTGTTACCGTAATCGTATCGATACTGATAATGTAACAGATCCCTCTAGCCAGGAACATTCCGGCAAGCGTAACGATAAACGGCTGGATTTTGAAATAATGGATTATGGCCCCAAGCAATGTCCCGAATAAAGCTCCACAGATAAGAACCATCGGAATAACAATCGCAGGCGACCAGCCGTGCCTCTCTACCAAAGTGGCGCAAATCATCGTGGTTAGGGCAATAACGGAGCCGACCGACAGATCAATGCCGCCTGAAATAATGACGAAGGTCATCCCAACGGCCGTAATAATTAGAAACGAATTATCGATGAGCAGATTATACAGCACTTGCGCGGAGAAAAATCCGGTGTAGCGGAATGATCCCGCCGCGAACATGACGGCTAGCAAGCCAAAGGTCACAAGGACTGGAACAAATTTTCGGTTAAGCATGGCGGGTAACCTCCTGTTCAGCAGGGTAATTCCTCTTTTTCCAGCGGGTAGTCAACGTCTGGCGGAACGCCTCGGATTGAATGAGGCATACGGCAAGCACAACAAAGGCTTTGACGACAAGCGTAATTTCGGGCGGAACGCCAATCATATAGATGGTGGTGGTCAAAGTCTGGATGATTAATGCCCCAACAACCGTTCCCATCAAGTAAAACCGTCCGCCATTCAGAGAAGTGCCGCCGATTACGACTGCCAGAATGGCATCCAGCTCATACCATAGACCGGCGTTGTTTCCGTCCGCGCTGGATACGTTCGAGCTTAGAATAAGTCCTGCTATTCCCGCGCATAAGCCGCAGAACACATAGACTGTCAGAATAACGGTTCTGGAGCGAAGGCCTGCAAGCCGGCTAGCCTCCGGATTGCTGCCAACGGATTCAATAAACAATCCGATGGCTGTTTTTCGTGTCAGCAGCGAGGCAATGAGCAGAACGGCCGCAACGATAAAAATAGAAAACGGCAAGGAAGCAAGCGAACCCGCGCCGATATATTCGTAGTTCGAATTGGATACGGTTATAATTTGCCCGCTGGTAATTAACTGCGCAATACCGCGCCCGGCAACCATTAAGATAAGAGTCGCAATAATAGGCTGAATACGCGTGACCGTAACAAGCGCGCCATTCCACATGCCAAGCACGATAGACAACCCGATGGATGCCAACACCGCCCCAACTACAAGCAGCATGGAGCTTTGATCCGTGCCTTTGCTTATGGTTAGACAAGCCATTGCGCCGGAAATCGCAACGATGGAACCAACGGAAAGGTCAATTCCGCCCGTTGCAATGACAATGGTCATTCCGATAGAGACCAGAATTAAAGGAGCCCCGAAATTAAGAATATCAATCAAGCTGCCGTATAAGTTGCCGCCTCGGATCACTAGGGAGAAGAAATCCGGCGAATAGATAAGGTTAAATAACAGCAGCGCTCCAAGCACAACTAACGGCCAGAACAAATGATGCCGGTACATTTTGCCACCCATAGCCTTATCCCCCTGCCATCGCTTGCATAATTTGCTGCTGGTTCACTTCGCCGCTGCCAAGCTCCTTGACTTTGAAGCGGTCTCGCAGTACAGCCACGCGGTCGCTGACGCGGATGACTTCTTCCAGCTCCGAAGAAATAAAGAGAACCGACATTCCCTGCTTCGCAAGCGAGAGAACCAGCTTCTGAATCTCCGCCTTGGCTCCGATATCGATCCCTCTCGTTGGTTCATCCAGGATCAAAAGGTCGGGTTCCGTCAGCAGCCAGCGGGCAAGCAGTACCTTCTGCTGATTGCCGCCGCTCAGGTTCTTAATCAGATGTTCGGGGTTTGGAGGATTAATGTTAAGCATCCGGATATACCGATCCGCGATTTCGTCCTGCTTCTTGCGGGATATCGGCCGGAGCCAGCCTCTTGCTGCCTGCAAGGCTAGAATAATATTTTCCCGTACAGTCAGGTCGTCAATAATACCCTCGGTCTTCCGGTTCTCCGAGCAATAAGCAATGCCAAGATCAATAGCGCTTCTTGGCGATTTCACCGGACTGCCGGATTCCCCGGCAAGCAGCTTCCCTTGATCAGGCCGGTCTACGCCAAAGAGCAGTCTTGCCATCTCCGTCCGGCCGGAGCCCAGCAGGCCTGCTAATCCAACTACCTCTCCCTTGCGGATCTCAAGATCAAACGGGTTAATTGCTCCTTTTCGGCCAAGCGAGGTTGCGGTAATCATCGTGTTCCCCACTGTATCCCCGGCCTCTTCAGACAGCTTCGGCAGCTCTTCCAGCAGCTTAAGATCCTTGCCAATCATCTTCAGAACAAGCTCAATGCGCGGCAGCCCGGCTGCCATATACTCCCCTTCCAGCTCTCCGCCCCGAAGAACGGTAATCCGGTCGGACATTTCATAGACCTGATCGAGGAAATGGGTAACGAACAGAATAGCCAATCCGTCGTTTTTCAACTTGCGCATGATGCTGAACAGCTGCTGTACCTCATTTTGATCCAGACTGGAGGTAGGTTCGTCGAGAATAAGCACTTTAGCGGAAATGCTTAGCGCCCTGGCAATCGCAATAAGCTGCTGGATAGCGACGGAATAAGCGTGGAGCGGCAGCGTAACGTCAATGCTCAGATTTAGTCGTTCCTTCAGAAGCTGTGCGGCTTCCTTGTTCATCTTCTTCCAAAGAATTCTGCCGAATTTTCTTGGCTCTCTCCCAATATAAATATTTTCGGCGACCGTCAGGTTCGGACATAGATTCACTTCCTGATAGACGGTGCTGATTCCGGCTCTCTGCGCCTCTAACGGTCCGCCTATCGAGACAGTCCGATTCTCGATCGTAACCGTACCTTCATCGATAGAGTAGACACCGGTTAACACCTTAATGAGGGTCGATTTGCCTGCTCCGTTCTCTCCCATCAGCGCGTGAACCTCGCCCGGGAACAGCCGAAAATCCACATTGGACAAGGCCTTTACGCCGGGGAACCGCTTGGTTATTCCGGACATTTGAAGAATAGGTGCTTGCATGCTGCTCTCTCCTTTCCAAGAGAAAAAGCCGCCCAGCGGCAATCTGGTGCTCCAGGCGGCTTTCCCTTCTTTTTATTAGTACTGGCGGCTCGGCAAAGCTTCCTTCGCCTGCTCGGATGTGAAGGTTGTTTCGTTCGTTACGATGCGCGCATCAATCTCTTTGCCGTCTACAACCGCTTTAGCGGCTTCCATCAGCTGAGGACCAAGCAGAGGATTGCATTCCACGATAAAGTTGATCTTGCCGTCTGCCGCGGCTTGCATACCGTCTTTAACCGCGTCTACCGAAATAATGATAATGTCTTTGCCCGGCACAAGACCTGCGGCTTCAATCGCTTGAATTGCCCCTAATGCCATGTCGTCATTATGCGCGTAGAGAACGTCGATATCTTTATGCGCCTTCAGAAAAGCCTGCATAACTTCCTTCCCTTTGGCGCGAGTAAAATCGCCGGTCTGGGAAGCGATAATTTTGAGCTTGGGATTCGAAGCGATTGCGTCCTGGAAGCCTGCCTTGCGGTCATTCGCAGGAGCGGAGCCCGTTGTTCCTTGCAGCTCGACGATATTGACATCCTCCTTCGTATCCTTGTATCGGTCGAGCAGCCATTGACCGGCTTTCTTGCCCTCCTCAATAAAGTCCGAGCCGATAAAGGTCTTATACAGCGACGTATCGGCCGAATCAACCGCACGGTCCGTCAGAATGACCGGAATGCCTGCATCCTTCGCTTCCTTCAGCACCGTATCCCATCCCGATTCCACTACCGGGGAGAAGGCGATAACATCAACCTTTTGCTGAATGAAGGAACGGATCGCTTTAATCTGGTTTTCTTGCTTCTGCTGAGCGTCCGAGAATTTCAGATCGAACCCTGCTTCTTTCGCCGATTCCTGAATCGACTTCGTATTGGCCGTACGCCATCCGCTCTCCGCTCCTACCTGCGAGAAGCCAAGAGTAATTTTCTTCCCGCCCGAACCCGTAGCGCTCGCTGTTTCTTGAGCTGCAGCCGTCTCGGCCGGCTTATTTGTCGCATTTCCCGAATTGTTCGTGCTGTTTCCGTTATTGCCCCCATTACCTCCGCAAGCGGTTACAATAGACACCATGACAGCAAGCGTTACCGCAAGTCCCCATCTTTTCTTTCGCTTCATCCGGTTAATCCTCCCTTTTCGTTCACCATGTCTGGCGTGAATCAAGTATAGAGCCGTTCCGTACGGCGAAAATATGGAGTCGGTTTGGAGAATCGTTGAATCCTTTATGCGTCTACCGGACACCCGGGATCGGAAAGTGTAATTTTTTATGCAAAAGGTGTACTATACCGCGAATCTCTTAAAAGAATGAAATTTCATGCTATAATGGGGAAACAAATTTCATCCTCAATTGGAGCGAGCAGCCAATGAAGCTCATCAAATGGATTACGTCAAGCCTTAGGGCCAAATTGCTGAGCATGTTTATTATTCTTACCGCGGTTCCTTTACTCGTGGTTGGTCTCATCTCCTATCAGAAGTCGTACAACACGGTTTCCGACCATAGTAAAGCTTCAACCCAGCTGGCAGCCGACCAATTAGCACGCAATTTGGATATTTTGTTCGGCGATACCGAGAGAATTCTCGAGATGGGAAAAGATCCGCAGGTGCTCCAATTTCTCTATTCGCAATCCGAGACTTATCAGGAAGCCAAATCCATCCTTCAGACGTTCAAGTTCTACCGCGAAACCTATAAGTACGACAAAGTACTGAACATATCGATGGTCAATTTTTACGGAAAAGGCATCAGCGAACGGAAAGGCGTCTTCCAGCTTGACCGCAACCCGCTTCGCAATCCGTATTTTCAATATTTAACGCAATATCCCGATGCGGTCCTGCGGATTCCGGAATCATCGGCATCCGATTCGAACCGCCTTGACGGGTTCACTTACCCGGGACAGAATGCTTTGTCCATTATTGCAGCGATCAAACAAAGGATTACCCATGAGGTGATCGGTTTTATCGTCATAGACCTCAATGAAGCGATGATTGACGATTTTCTCAAAAATACCGTCATCGGCAAGACAGGCTTCTTCTATATCAATGATCTGTACGGAGCAACCGTGTTCCAGCCTCAGTCCTCGTCGTCCTCGCCCGCTATTCTGGAACAAATCGATCAAGAGCCGATGACCGCTGCGAGCGACAGCTTTGTTCTCTCGACCAAAGCAAAGCCCCAATTCATCGTGTACAGCACCTCGCAAATAACCGGCTGGAAAATTATCGGCGTTGCGCCGTTTCAGGAAATTATCGCAGAAGCGAACGGCATCAGACAGCTTATTATTGTAAGCGTTGCGCTTAGCGCGGTCTTTGCTTTAACGCTGTATTTTTTCCTGACGAACCGCCTGACCCACCCGATCCAAATTCTGATGAACAAAATGCGCAAAGCCTCCAGCGGGTATCTGGATGCGAAGGTCACGCCAAGCGGAACGGATGAAATTGCCGACTTGGGAAACAGCTTCAACCGGATGATTGAAGAGATCAAAAGCCTGATGGAGAAAAACCGGCGGGAGCAGGAACAGAAGCAGATGGCGGAGCTGCGGACCCTTCAAGCCCAGATTAACCCCCATTTTCTGTATAACACCTTGGACTCGATTATTTGGATGGCGGAAGCGGAGAAAAAAGAAAGCGTTATCAAGCTTGTCAAAGCTTTGGCGCGATTTTTCCGATTAAGCTTGAACAAAGGCCGGGACTGGATATCGATTAAGACCGAGCTGGAGCATGCCCATACCTACCTGGTCATTCAGCAGATGAGATATCATGATATCTTGCAGTACGAGATTGAAGTTGATCCCGAGCTGCAGGTGTACCCTATTCTGAAGATGAGTCTGCAGCCTTTGATCGAGAACGCCATTTATCACGGCATCAAAAACAAGCGCGGCCAAGGAATGATCAGAATCAGCGGTCATGTGGAGGACCGCGATCTGGTTCTTACCGTCGAAGACAACGGGATTGGAATTAGACCCGAGCGCCTCGCTGAGCTTCAGAAGGAACTCGAGCTGCCTGTCGATTCTCTTGCCGTCAAGCAGGATGACCAGGAAGGCGGGTTTGGGCTGCAAAACGTGCATCAACGGATCCGGTTGTATTTCGGCCAGCGCTATGGGGTTGAGATCGAAAGCGTCTACCGGGAAGGCAGCAAGATTTCCGTTCGTATTCCAAAAAAATAAGGATGGTCATAACAATGAAAAAAGTGATGATCGTTGACGATGAAATATTGATCCGCGAAAATATCCGAAGCTGCGTTGACTGGACGAAGGAAGGCTTTATTTACTGCGGCGACGCCCCGGACGGAGAAATCGCTTTGCCGCTTATCGAGGAGCAGCAGCCGGACATTCTGATTACCGATATCAAAATGCCGTTTATGGACGGCCTTGAATTAACGGCCATTGTCCGGAAACAGCTGCCTCATATCAAAGTCATTATCATGAGCGGCCATGATGAATTCCGTTATGCCCAGAATGCGATTCGGCTTGGTGTCGAGGATTACTGCTTGAAGCCGGTCAGCGCGGCCGAGCTGATTGAGCTTCTCCGGAAGGTCAGCGCTAAGATTGATGAGGAGCAGAAGAAGATCAAAGGCCAGGGGGTTACGAAAGAAAGACTTCTCGCTGACCTGTGCGGCGGATTAATGGGTACACCGGAAGCGATCGAAACGGCTAAAGAGCTGAATCTCACCCTCGCCTCCCGCTTCTATGCCGCCGCTATTCTGGATGTGAGAACCGCTGATTCTGCCGGCAACGACCAGCAGCTCTTGACCAGCGTCAGGAACGAACTTGATCGACGGCTTGAACAAGCGATCGAATGCTTATCCTTTTACCGAAGCAAGACAGAGCTCGTCTACATTTTCAAAAGCAATTCCGCGGAAAGTCTAACGGAGTTTCTCCATACCTTCAACACATATACCCGGTCACAGCTCGAGCAGCAGTTAGGTTGCGAGATTTACGCCGGAATGGGCAGTCAACAAGAGCGGATACAAGGCATTCATATTTCTTATTTGGAGGCGGAAGAAGACAAATATATTAGCCGGCTTGCCCGGCTTAACCAAGCTTCGCTTCATGACATTCACGAGCCGATGGACATTGTCATTAACCGTAACCGGTTCCTGGAGTTTGCGAAGATTGGAATCCCTTCCGAGAGGGATGCTTTTGTGAGGGAATTTGCGGCTCCGTTAAAATCTCTTCCCTTTAAGAGCAGCTACAGCTTCTATCTGTTCAACGACCTGACCTTGGAGGCGCTTCGCTGCGCGAAGCAAACCTTCCGTACCGGTGAGGATCCGGGCTGCAGCGCGCCCCGGCTTCAGCAGGAGATTAAAAAAATAGCTAGTTGGGAGGACTGCTGCTCTTATTTGAATAGTCTGCTGCAAGAGCTCTGGCTATGGCGGTCGGAATCCTCCGACAAATACGGCGATGTAATCAAGCAAGTGAAGGAATACCTTCAAGCCCAATACAATAATGAGCAATTATCGCTCAAAATGATGGCTGCCCATGTGAGGGTCAGCCCCAGCCATCTGAGCAAAGTATTCAGCCAGGAAACCGGTCAGACGCTTACCGAATATTTGACGCAGATCCGAATCGGCAAGGCAATGGAGCTGCTTAAGACGACCCGCAGCAAGTCTTTTGAGATTGCTTTTGAAGTGGGCTATAATGACCCTCATTATTTCTCCAATCTGTTTAAGAAAATGACGGGCATGACGCCCAAGGAATATCGCAACCAAGGAGAAAAGGATGAGACGGCATGAGACGGCTGACGGGACTTTTTAAGCTTTTTATCATCATTGCCTTACTGCTTGGCGGCTGTTCCAACAGCGGGACAGGAGAACAGTCCTTGTCTGCCGCTCAAGGCTCCCCTTCGCCAAACCGCAGCTTTTCCAAGGATAAAACCTTTGGCATTATTTATCCGATGACTTATCCGACTTATGAGCTTATTACGCTTGACGCTAACGAAACCGCAGCCAAAAACAACGTGGCGTTAATTGTTAATGCGCCGGATGAGGCGAATACCGAGCAGCAAATCCGCATTATGGAATCCATGATCAAGCAAGGAATCGACGGGATTGCCATATCCCCCGTCGATTCCGAGGCGCTTGCTCCCGTCATAAATAAAGCAGAGGCGGCCGGGATTCCCGTCGTTACCTTCGAATCAGATGCGCCAGACAGCAAACGAACTTCCTATATCGGAGCAGACAACTTTATGACCGGACGCCAAAGCGCCATGACGGTCAGTCGTCTTCTTGGCCATAAAGGCATGATCATTGTGGAGAATGGCATGGAGGAAATGCTGGGAATGAAGCAGCGGTTGGAAGGCTTTCTCGATTATCTGGCGCAGGAATCGTCCATAGACGTGCTGGAGATTCATCATAATAAAGGCAGCGAAGAGCAAGCGATGAGCGATATCGAGACGATGATTGACGCCCATCCCCACTTTGATGCGATGGTAGGACTCGACTATATCTCCGCTTCTGCCTCAACCTTGATATGGAAGGCGAAAGGGTTGAACCGGCTGGCCATATCGATGGGGATTACCTCCACAAACAAAGATGCTTTGATAAACGGACAGCTTGCTGCCGTCATCTCGCAGAACGAGACGACTTGGGGACGGTCGATTGTGGAGACCCTGCTCCGGGCAAGTAACGAAGAGAAGGTAGATTCCATGATAAATACGGGGATTACTGAGCTTAGCGCAGACCAGTTGAAGTAACGCTCAAACGAACAATGGCGAACCCCTTGGAGTTCGCCATTCCTTGTTCTAAACGGTGTCGAGTCTGTATAAAGCAGCACCATGCGGCGCAATAACCGAGGATAAGATAGAGTTGGGAGCTCCTTGAGCCTCGCCGGTCCAGAGGTTTTTCGCGCTTGCTTCTCCGTCCATACCCAAATCCCCGAAGGACACGGATACCTCCGTTTCTTCTTCACCCGTATTAAACAAAGCAACATAACGTTCCCCGTCTCTGCCTTCCGCTGTCCATACCACCCGGTCGCCAATGCGCGATACCTGTCTTGCTCCATTGCTGGTACGGTGCATGTGCAGCACTTCCGGGTTTGTTAACAGGGATAACGTCCATTCGTCATTATCCCGCATCTCGCCGCCCATCATAAGAGGGGAACGGAAAATCGACCACAGAGTCATCATTGTCAGCTGCTCGTCGCGGGTGAAGTTCGTCATGCGGTCCGGGTGCGAGCAGCGCACGCCGATGCGGCCAAGCGGCAGCATATCGCAATCCGGCCAGTTGCCCGGCTTCGGACGCCCTTCCCAGGTTTTGCAGCGGTCGAACATATCGAGCAGCAGCGGCCAGCGGTCCCAGAAGTCATCCGTCATCCGCCACAGATTTGCGTTCTGCTCCAGGAAATCCGCATGCTTCACGGGTGCGGGACCAGGCGATAAGCTCAGCACAATCGGACGTCCAACATGATCAATCGCTTTGCGGATCAGCTCAATCTCGCCGAGATGCGCCCCGCCATGAAGCCAAGAGTCGGCGATATCATCCACTTTGATGTAATCAACGCCCCACTCGGCGTACATTTCGAAGAGCGAGTTGTAATATTCCTGCGCGCCTGGCTTTTTTGCGTCTACCCCGTACATATCCGTATTCCAGCCGCAGAAGGAGCAGGTATGGGCAATATCGCGTGCCGTTACCGAGGTGCCTTTGATTGGCGTATTATCATGAACAGCCTGCCGCGGAATACCGCGCATTATGTGAATGCCGAACTTGAGTCCAAGGCTATGCACATAATCGGCAAGCGGCTTGAAGCCTTGTCCGCCTCCTGCGGACGGGAAACGGTTCACTGCCGGAATAAGCCGGGAGTAATCATCCATTTCGAGCCGGACAAAGGGACGGTAAAGATCCGATACGGCTCCCGGTTCGTACCACTGAATATCGACTACGACATACTCCCAGCCGAAAGCCTTCAGATGCTTCGCCATATAGTCGGCGTTACCTCGCACTTCGTCTTCTCTAACGGTTGCGCCGTAACAATCCCAGCTGTTCCAGCCTAGCGGCGGTGTTGGGGAAAATTCAAGATGCTGCATAATGACCCTCCTGTATTTGAAGAATGCATAGAAATGAATTGCTGCTATATTCCTATATTAATTCCTATCAGAACGGGTCATCTACAGTAATCTAACTTCAATCATAGTAAAATATTGCGGTCTTCCGGCTGATGCAATTAGTCGAAATAAACCCGGTTATAGACGAGCTGGCCTTCTCCATGGCGGAAATGACCCGGCGTCTCCCCCGTTATTTTGCGGAACCATTTAATAAAATAACTGCCGCCGGAATAGCCTACCTGCTCCGCGATCCGCTCAATACTCCAATCGGTATCCTTCAGCAGCCGCATCGCTTCTTTAATCCGTACCCGATTCAGATAGTCGTTAGGCGACATGCCTACCGTCTTGGTGAATTGGCGAAGCAGATGATATTTCGACAAGCTAAGCCGATCCGCCAGCTGGTCAAGACTGATCATATTTTCATAATGGGTATCCATATAAGCGACAGCCTCTTTCACCTTAAGCGGCCATTCCCTTCCATCCTCCCGTGGAGCAAGGGCAAACCGGCATAACTCGGAAATGAACTGATACACATAGGAAGAAGCGGTATATGGCTCCTTGATCCGGCCGGCATGGGCTTCCTCGTACATGCTCTGCAGCAGCCGGATCGGACGGCTTCCTGCCGGAAGGAAGGGAGTTTCGCCCAGCTGCTTCTTTACCTCCTCCCAGTTGGGGAGAATGAGAGAGGGACGAATCAATACGAATATAAAGGACCAGTGCGATCCTTCGGACGGAAAATAATAGCGGTGATCCCCGGGAATCTCCGTCATAAACGCTTGACCAGCCTGAATACGGAAAGTCTCCGTCCCTCTCTCGTAAATCCCTTCCCCGTCAAACGTATATTGAAATAACAGCAGCGGTCCGTCGTTCCGGGTCAATCCGTCCCAGCGGTAATGCTGGTCTCGAATGACATCCGTTCCTATCGCAAACAGGTTGCATAAGGCCAGATGCTCCGGCGTTGTGAAACGGAATCCAAACGTGCCCGTACTTGCCAATTGACCTGCGTTCATATTTATTCCCCGCTTAATTCGACCAGCCCGTTCAACTGGCGGGCTGCCGCAAGTGCCTGTGTCCGAGAAGATACGCCAAGCTTCGCGTAAATTCTGGACAGGTATACTTTTACCGTACCTTCCTTTAAAGCCAGCTTGGCCGCGATTTGTTTGTTCGGAGCTCCTTGTCCCAATAACTGCAGGATAAAGGTTTCTTGCTCCGTTAAAGGCTCGACCAATATTGCTTGCGGCTGGGAAAGATTCTCCTGCTGCGGGAAGCAATTCAGCAGCTGCTTCACGTAAGCTGGCGATACAGGCGGCAACTCATCTTGTCCAGCCTCTCGCTGCCGTTGCTCCGCATACATCTGCAGCAGCTTCTTCATTTGAATCCCCTCGTCGACAAAGCTGCGGATATAACCGTTCGACTCCCCGATGACAAGCGCTTCATGAAGTAGCTGCAAAGCGGCACCGCGATTGCCGCGCTGGTATTCCGCCAAGGACTGCACAATACCGATCTCTGAACGAACAAGGAAGCAATGGTCCTGTTCGATCGAGGATTGAATTAATTCCAATTGCCTCAAGGCCTCGGTTATTTTTCCTTGTGCAGTCAGTATTCTGGCATAGACGGTATATTCGGTCCAGCGGTTGGAGGCCGGCTGAATGCGGTCTGACATGCGCAGCCTGGTAATCTCCGCTTTTGCTTCCGCGAGATTGTCTTCCTTCAGGAAGAGATGGGCACGGCTTGCCCTCAACGGATACAGCCAGTGATATTCGCCTTTTTGCTCCGCCATTTGGATGGCTTCGTCGATTGCTTCATGCGCTTTCCGAAACTGGCCGTTAGCGGCATAAAGGCGTGACAGTGTAATTCGATTAGGAACAAACAAGCCTGCGGTATGCCTAGCCCTGTCGGATTGCTCGATTTTACGGACCAGCTGCAGGCTGTCGCTTTGCCTGTTCCATTCATAATAACCTTCGCTTAGGGCTTGAACGACATACAAATTAATGAGCGACTGCCCCCATCCGTGCTGCTCAAGCACGGATACGAACCGCTGACCGATCCGTTCGGTATCGGCCGACAAAATACCCTTCAAGCCAAATGCAGTTCGCCTGACAAGCGGCTCAATCATATTGTAATTAAAGTTGTAGAAGATAGGATCCTCCGGAAGCACCCCTTGAAGCCGGTATCCGACAAACGAATCCCATTGCTCGTAACGCCCCGTATAGAAAAGCAGGTTCGATTGAAGGAACAGCATACCTCCCTGCAGCGGTTCAAGCTCAGCCGCGGTCTCGGGCTGTTCGTATCTTTTCTCCAGCTTCTCAACCGTCTCCGCGGAAAAATGCATCTGTCCCATCAACAGATGCGCAAATGCCTGATACATTAATAAACTCGCCGGTATCGGGATATGCTCCGAGACAGCCTGTATGCGTTCAAGCAAAGAAGCAAGCTCGCCTTGTTTGAGCGCATCCGGAATATATTCTTCCAATCTCTCGGCAGCTTCCTTGTAGCTTTCTCCGGCTATCGCATGGTCGATTGCCTTATCAAGCATCCCTCTGACAGCAAACGCCAAGCTAGCCGCATGGTGATCCTTCAACCATTGCTCGCGGCTCCGGGAGCGGTGGCGGTTCTTCAAAAAATCGGCAAATAGCGAATGATAGCGGAACCAGCCATTATGATTATCCAGCGGAATAACAAACAAATTAAGTGCTCGAAGCTGCTCCAGCATCTCACGGCTGTCCGAGCGGCCAAACGCGCGATTGCAGACCTCCGCATCCATTCGGTCGAACACGCTTGTCTGCAGCAGGAAGTCCGTCACGTCTGAAGGCAGCTTGTCGAGCACCTCCTGGAACAAATAAGACGAGACCTTTTCGTTGCTTCCGTCAAAGCCAGCGATAATCCGGTCAATATCCTGCTGAGCTCGAAGAGATATAGAGGCCAACTGAAGCCCCGCAACCCATCCCTCCGTTTTCTCAAACAGCTTGCGGGTATGCCATTGCTCCAAATAAATCCCTGCCGATCTGCAAAACTCTTGCGTCTCCTCCTGGGTAAAATGAAGCTGCTGCAGGCCGATATCCGTCCGCTCCCCTCTTGCCAGCCATTTCGCCGCGTCAAAGGAGATTTCCCCACGGCTTGCGATAATTATCCGGTGATGGGGAGGCAAGTATTCTATAAAGTAAGACAAACTGTTATGAATCTCGGCTAGCTCAATATGATGATAATCGTCCAGCACGAGCGCTATTGGATCTTGAGCGGCAGCCAGCTCGTTCAGAAGCGTATCGATGATCGCGTTTACCGTTGTGCCCGTTACGAGAGCTCCAACGGCGGATAGCGAATCCGCTAAAGAGAGTGGGCCCGTTTCCATATAAGCATTTAACACATACCGCCAAAATCCCGCTGCATCATTATCTCTTTCGTCCAAGGACACCCATGAGGTTTGAATGCGGGCGGATTGCGCCCACTGTGCGATTAACGTGGATTTTCCGGAGCCCGCCGGGGCGCACACCGTCACCATTCGGCCCTGCATCCCTTGTTCCAGCGAATCAAGCAGTCTCTTTCGGATAATAAGATTTTTCTTAACAACAGGAAGCCGTATTTTTGTTTTTAATAGGATAGGTTCAGAGAATAACATACGATCTCCTTCTAAGTCCGACATATCATCTTTATTATACTGAAATTTCGACATTATTTGCTCAAAATAGTTGGAGAGGCCGGGTGATTAAACAGAAAAAACCATTGCCTGGCCGGCAATGGTTTTTTCGCCTTTCTATTAATTATGATAAAAATCAATGATTCGCAGCAGCAGCACTGCTGCCTCCGCTCGAGTAGCCTGACCTGACGGCACGAACCTGCCGTCTCCTCTTCCTTGCAATATACCTGCTTGCTGCAAAGCGGCTACATAACCCGCTGACCAAGCTGGAATATTCGAAGCGTCGGAGAACAAATCCTTCGCCTTCTCCGTCTCAACCGGCTTCATTCCCGCCGCTTTCGCCAGCATGGTCACGAGCTCCGCGCGGGTAACCTGCTCATTCGGCCGGAACGAGCCATCCGCATAACCATTCACAATCCCGAACTCTTTTGCTCTGGCTATAGCTTCGGCTGCCCAAGCCGGAATGCCGTCTTTATCCGAAAACTCCGATTCCGCTAATGCGGACGCGGATTTATCAATCACCGCATTCATAAGCATCGTGACGAACTCCGCCCTCGTGACCTGTCCTTCAGGCCGAAACGTGCCGTCGTCAAACCCATGAACGATACCGCAGGCGTATGCATCCTTAACCGTATTCTCCGCCCAATGTCCGGACATATCGCCGAGTTGGAATGTGCCGTCAGCCGACGGCTTACATGCGATAAGCTCAAGCTTGCCGGGCTTCTCCGGTTCCACCTGAGGCGGATTAACCGGATTGTATCTTGTAATTTTTACCGTATACGCAAGTACCGTTGTCCCATCCTGAGCCGTAACGCGAACCGTAATGGTTTGAGTGCCAACCGACAATTCAATGCTTTCGCCCAGAGGCTCACCTTTTTCATTCAAAATATCGACTTTAGCATTCGTATCGCTTGGGACAGCCGTCAATTTTGTTTTTGATACCGAGTAGGCGACTCCCGCTGTATAATTCAGCGTTGCCTCCTTGAACGGCTCATTTATTTGGATGTCGCTTAGCTTGAGGGTGCTCAAGCTCGCATTGCTGGATACAATCTCAAAGCCATATTCATGGGTTAGGCCACTTTCGTTGCCGGCAGCATCCTTTGCTTTCGCCTGAACATGATGTCTTCCAATAGCGAGCTCCTCCTTTGGCACAAAGCTCCACGTGCCGCTGTCATCGGCTTCCGCTTTACCAACAAGCTCGCCATCCAGCTGAATGGCAACCTCAGCGTTTTTTTCCGCTGTTCCGGCTATTTCAGGTTTTGCCTGGTTCGTCTTTGAACCTTCATTCGGCTTATTGACCAACGGCACCGATGGGGCAGTCGTATCAATGACAATATTTAGCTGTACGGTCTCCTCTTTCACATTGCCTGCGGCATCGGCGACTTTGACCTTGATCTGATGAATGCCGTCATTTAGGCTATCTGCAGGAACAAAGGACCAGTCCCCTTCTTCATTTACCTTAAAAGGCTGAATTGCCGATCCGTCCAGCGTCAATTGAATCCACGCTCCCGCCTCGGCACGACCGCTTACCGCCGGTTTGCCCGTATTCAGCAAGGCTCCTTCGACAGGAGCGGATATGATGGCCAGTTCCGGAGCTGCCGTGTCGATCGTAAACGGAATTTGCACGGATTCGGATCCCGTATTCCCCGCTTCGTCTACGGCCACAGCATGGATGATATGATCGCCGTCCCGCAGTGCTTCTGTAAGGGTAAACGACCATTCGCCAGAATCGTTTGACTTTGTTTCGCCTTTCTTTTGGTCGTCGATATAAATGGATACCTCTGCGCCTGCTTCTGCCGTACCGGAAATGGCGGCCATATTCATATTCGTGACGGTTCCTTTTGTTGGAGCAAGGATAACAGGCGCATCCGGCGCCTTTGTGTCAATCGTCCACGATACGGCATTCGATGCTTGGCTGACATTGCCAACGGAATCCTCGGCAGTTGCTTTCACGATATGATTCCCGTCAAGGAGAGGCACGGTTAATGCGATGCTCCAAGTACCTTTTTCATTTGTTTTTACCGTTCCCGCCAATGAATCATCCACATATAAATCGACTTTCGAATCCGCCTCCGCTAGTCCTGTCAGCACAGGCTTGTTGATGCCCGTTACAGCACCATTGACCGGGGATTGAATGACCGGAGCTGCAGGCGCTGTTGAGTCAACCGTAAAAACAAGATTAACCGTCTGCGCGGCTTCATTTCCCACGGGGTCTTTAATCCCTATCTCTGCATAATGCATCCCATCCGTCAGCGCCGGAACAGGTTTGTACTTCCACTCCCCGTTACCTTCCGCGGTTACGGCAGGCATCAAGCTGCCGTCAAGCATTACCGTAATGATAGAGTCCGGTTCTGCAGTTCCCGAGAACACCGGTGCGTTATCGCTTATGGTTTCATTATCTTTTGGCGTTAAAACCACCGGTAATAAGGGCGGCGTTCTATCGATGCGAACCTTCTCTTCGGAAATAGGACTACTATTGCCGGCTTTATCGATCGATCTGGCCTGCACGATGCTCTCTCCCTCGGCCGTGATGGTCAATTCCCCTTCATACGATGCCCAATCCTTCTCACCGGCTCCGGCGATGCGGTATTCTGTCCTGTCAATTCCCGAATCACCGCGGTCCAAGCCAGCCGTAATCGATACCTTTACGGCGTTTGCATTTGTCCAATTGATAATCTCGGGCTTAACACTTGGAGCTGTAGGCGAAGATCTGTCGATTTGAACGATCGTTTCCCGTATGGCACCGATATTCCCCGCACGATCGATCGTTCTAGCGCTGATCGTTGTAACTCCTTCCGCTTCAATATCCACATCACCGGTATAGGAGGTCCAATCTTTCGTAACAGCACCGGATAAACGATACTCCGTTCGGCTTCCTCCCGATCCGCCTTGGTCCTCGCCCGCTGTTACGGAGAAATTAACCTTATCCGCCGAAACCCAGCCCGATTTGCCGATAAGTATAGCTGGCGCTGTTGGAGCTGTTTTATCCACATAAATGTTTAAGCTTGTCATTTCGCTTCGATTTCCCGCCTGATCCACCGTTCTTGCGTGAACCGTTGTCAGGCCTTCCGCACTCACGGTAAATTTCCCGGCATAGGCCGTCCAATCCGCATTAACCGCGCCGGACAAGCTATATTCGGTTTGGCTTACCCCGGATAATGGATCTGCCCCCGGCATGATCGTTACGTCAACGTTCGAATTCGTCCAATTGGCGGCGGATGCTTCCACATCCGGCCGCTCTGGAGCTGTCCGGTCAATTAGAACCGTTACCTTAGCAGCTGTTCCAATATTGCCGGCCATATCCATTGTTCTTGCATACACTTCTGTTCTGCCTTCCGCCGTAACTATAATTGGATCCGTGTAAGGCTTCCAGTCTGAGGTGACTGCGCCGGACAAGCTGTATTCCATTCCCTTAACCCCGGAGCCTCCGCTATCCGTACCGGGCGAAGCGGTCACCGTCACATGATCGGATGCGTTCCAGACCGACACATCAGTCGTCAGCGACGTTGCTCCAGGGGCCGTAAGATCGATCGATTGAATTTCTTCCGACTCTTTGCTGATATTGCCGGCCTTGTCTATCGTCCTGGCTGTAACGGTGGTTTTTCCTTCCGCCGTTACTTGGATCGGAGTCGAATAAGTCGTCCAGTCGCGCGTAGTTGCGCCCGACAGTTTATATTCAACCCGATCCGCCGATGAGGCATTGTCCGCCCCGGCGGTTAATGTCACGGAAATCGAAGATCTCGACCAGGCGCCTCCCGCCGGGCTTATGGCAGGCGCAGCAGGAGAAATTCTGTCGATCCGCACAACTTCTGTCGACACGGGCCCTACATTGCCAGCATAATCGACGCTTCTGGCGCTAATCGTGGTCTGACCTTCCGCAGATACGGCAATTTGCCCCGTGTACGTCGTCCATGCAAGCGAGGAAGCACCGCTTAAGCTATATTCCGTACGGTTGATGCCGGAGCCGCCATCCGTTCCTGCCGTCACGGTAACCTTTACCGAAGCGGCATTCGTCCAGTACGGCATGTCCGATGCAACCAATGGCGCAGCTGGTTTTGTTTTGTCCACCTTAACGATAACCGGAGCCGCCGCACTGGCGTTACCGGCATTATCCGTTGTTCTTGCTTCAACGGTTGTCTGGCCTTCCGCACTTATCGACAAAGCCCCGGAATACGTTGTCCAATCCTTGGTTGTAGCCCCGGAAAGCTTGTATTCCGTTTTGCTTACACCCGAACCTGTGTCAGTACCCGCTGCGACGGTCACCGCCACATCCGATGCGCTCCAATCCAATTCCGAAGGCGTAATGACAGGCGCGGTTGGTTTTGTTTTGTCTATGGATACCAACGCAGTCTGTTCGGTGCTTTTATTTCCCGCTTGGTCTACGGTTCTGGCATGAATCGTTGTCTGTCCTTCCGTACTGATCAATACAGTTCCCGGATAAGTGGACCAATCCACCACCGTTGCTCCGCTTAGGCTGAATTCGGTCCGGGCAGCCCCCGAACCTCCGGTATCCGTTCCCGCTGCTACTGTAAACATTACGTTGGAAGCCGTCCATGAGCTGATAATAGGCGTAATAACCGGAGCCTCGGGCGGCGTTCGATCGATTTTCACTACAGCGGTCGAGACCGGCCCAATGTTATTGGCATTATCCACGGTTCTGGTACTTATCGTCGTTTGCCCCTCCGCACTGATCGTCACCTGCCCGGTATAAGTCGTCCAGCCTAGCGTTGACGCGCCGTTTAAGCTATATTCGGTCCGGCTGACGCCGGATCCGGCATCCGTACCTCCTGTAACCGTAACCTTTACCGAAGCGGCATTTGTCCAGCTCGCCGTATTCGGTGCTACGGTAGGTGCCGTTGGCTGGGTTTTATCCACCTTTACGATTGCGGTCTTGCTTGTGCTGATATTACCGGCATTATCAATGGTTCGTGCTTCAACGGTTGTCTGCCCCTCCGCTCCGAGTAAGATCGGACTATTATAGGTCGTCCAATTCAGGTTAGAGGCGCCTGTCAGTTTGTATTCGGTCCGGTTAACGCCGGAACCTCCCGTATCTGTGCCGGCCACGATAACGACCACAACATCCGCACTGCTCCATGAACCCGAGGCAGGCGTGATGGTTGGCGCTGCGGGCCCTGCCGCGTCGATCTTTACGACGGCGGTCCCTTCGGCGCTAATATTGCCTACTTCATCAATATCCCGCACATGGACCGTTGTCTGACCCTGCGAGGATACGATGAGCGTCCCCGTAAAAGCAGTCCAATCAGCGGTTGTTGCTCCGGTCAGACTATATTCTCTACGTTGCACGCCCGAACCGCCTGGATCCGAAGCGGCCGACAGGGTAACGGTTACCGCACCCGGGCTCCATCCGTTTGCCGACAAATTAACGGTTGGGGTAACGGGAGGCGTTTGGTCAATCTTTACGACCGCGGATTCCGTTTTACTGATGTTCCCAGCGTTATCTATCGTCCGTGCCGAAATAGTTGTTTGACCTGAACTTGAGATTTTAATAGGACCTGTATAAGTCGTCCAGCTTAAGGTTGTTGCACCGGTCAAGCTGTACTCCGTCCGGTTAACCCCTGTTTCCGCATCCGTTCCCGGCACTATGGACACGTCTACAGCGGATGCGCTCCATGCGCTGCCGGCCCCCGTAATGGTTGGGGCTGTCGGCGGATTAAAGTCGAAGGTCAATTTATACATCTTGGTATTGTCCGTGTAATCCCTATCATTGTACCCGCCTAATATATAAACGTCTGAACCGATAGGGATGAGACTGGCATTCGTTAAATGATTCGGATTTTCAACATCGCTTGTCCAAGTATTTGTCGCCGGATCATACAAGTAGAAATTATAATTCCCCATGACCAATACTTTCCCGTTCGCAAGCGTCACTTGCGAATGCCTGAAAAAGATGTCCATTCCGGAATAGGGCAGACTTGCGACCTTAGTCCACGTATTAGCTGCCGGATCGTAAATATAGGAATCAAAGGAATATACATACCCGCTAAGACCGCCGGTCAGCAGCACTCGTCCGTCCTTCAAAGTACTTTGTGCGGCTCCATATATCCCCCTAGGCAAAGGGGCGACTTCGTCCCATCGGTTGGCGGTAGGATTAAAAATGTAGGCATTATCATAAAGAATCGAACGACTAGCGAAAAAAACCTCGTTTGCTCCGCCTACGGCCAATACCCGGCCGTCAAGAAGCGTGCTCTGAGATTGTCCCAACACCGTATGAGGGAAGTTCGCAGCATTTGTCCAAGCGTTTGCGGAAGGATTGTATATGCGGACAGCATCGTTGTAGACGTAGCCCACATTATTCATGAACGCATCCCCTCCAATGACAACCACGTTACCGTTTGGCAGCATGGATTGCGCATGATAAGCCACCGGTAAAGCAGGCGCATTGGAAGACCAGGTTTGAGTACCCGCATCGAAGACGTATGAGTTCTTCGAGAAGGAATTGTTTCTTCCGCTCTGCCCCCCGGTTAAGAGAATTTTGTTCCCTCCAAGCGCACTGGCCGTAGCTCCGGGAAGCAGCTCCGGCGGGTTAAAAGACGATGGCAGCTCCTCCACCGACACAGCGGCAAATGCCGTTTTTTCACCTCCCGTTGGCAAAAATACAAATGCAATTGCGATAAGCAATAAAATGCAGCTTAATTTACGAAACACAACCTTCGTCCTCCTCTTACTGAATGAGCAGGACAAGCTTAGCAAAAATCATTTTCGGAGCCAATTAACTTTAGTTAACTGCATCAAATATTTTTTACAACCGGACATATCCGGAAAGCCATCCTGGAAACTAAAAAACGCCGCTGCCCAATGGGCAGCGGCGTTCCTATTTATAATGTGCTCATTACAATATTGCGGAGCTTCCGTGTCAGCGGCGTTGTGCCTGCATCCTTTTTCTGGATCATTAGCAAAATCGTCAATCCCTCTTGCGGGAAATTGCCGAAGTATGCGCCTAACCAGCCATCCCAGCCATACTCTCCCGAGCTTGCCAGAATTCCCGCTGTTTGCGTGTCCGTCACAACGCGCATCAAGTTCCCGTAGCTGTGACCGGCCAGCGTATGCCAAGAGTCAAACGCAAGCTGCTGACGGGCATTTAACGTTCCCGACGTCAAATATTGAACCGTTCTCGGACGCAAGATTTGTACGCCGTCCAGGCTTCCTTGGTTCAACAGCATGGTGGTGAATTTCGCCGCATCATCAATCGTGGAGACAAGTCCCGCGCCTCCGGATTCGAAAGCGGGGTCACGGTCCATCTGATGAATAATGCCCAGATGATTGCCCCTAAAGAGACTCATGCCGTCTTGCTCGCTTGCGTACGTTTTGACAAGGCGTCCTCTCTTCTCTTCCGGCAGCCAGAAGCCCGTATCCTTCATGCCAAGCGGGCCAAAAATTTCCTTCTGCAAAAACTCGCCAAAGCGCATGCCGCTTACCACTTCAACGATAGCGCCAAGCACATCGGCCGATGTGCCGTAAGCCCAGGAAGTTCCCGGCTGGAATGCAAGCGGTCCTTCGCCAAGCTTGTTCATTGCTTCCACGGTACCCATCGGAGATTCTCCGAGCAGTCGCTCGTTAATCTCTCCGAACAATGCCTCCGTTGCTTGCCCCGCCGCGTTATCGCCGCCGTATACAAGGCCGCAAGTCATATCGAGCAGGTCATGAATATTCATGTCCCGCTCCACCGGCATCAGTTCGCCGTTCACCTCGGCCTTCTGATTATTGAAGCCCGGCAGGTATTGGCTGACCGATTCGAACAAATCAATTTCTCCGCGCTCCACCAAGATCATGACTGCCGTTGCCGTAACCGGCTTTGTCATGGAGTACAGGCGGAAGATCGTATTGCGTTCTACCGGGCGTCCCGCTTCGCGGTCGGCCAATCCGTCTTCGTGATAAAAGACTTCTTTGCCGTCTTTAATGACCATAAAGTTGGCGCCTGCTATTTCGTTGTTATCGATGCTTTTCCTAAGCGTTTTTTTAATCTGGCTGACTGCTGTCTGATCCAACATGATTGATAATCTCCTTCACTCTCAATTGCATTCTATGACCAAAGGAGTATTCGTTATTGAAGTGGGAAACTCCTTTACAATAACCTTGCTATGCCTTAATCAGTTGGTATCGTCCGCCGGCAACCGTCTTGAAGGACAATAGGCCTTGCTCGTCCAATATTGCTGTAACCGCAATGCCATCCGACTCCACACGAAGCGCAGCAGCAGAACGGATCCGGCAGACTCCGCCCGAGTTGGAAACGATATCCCCGGTTTTAATGGATCCTTCTTCCCACTGCAGCGATACGTCGAAATGGCCTCTCGCCCGCAATCCCCTCACATATCCTTGCGGCCAGGCATCCGGAAGGGATGGCAGCAGCTCCAAATAACCCCGATGGGACTGCACAAGCAGCTCGGCGATGCCCGATGTCGCAGCGAAATTGCCGTCTATCTGGAATGGCGGATGGGCATCAAACAGATTGCTATATACGCCGCCGTGATGATAATTCGTGTTGCCGTCCTCTACTAGAGTCAACAGGTTGGACAGCAGCCCTAAAGCACGGTTGCCGTTGCCGAAGCGCGCCCATAATCCGACTTTCCAGCCTAGACTCCAGCCCGTCCCGCCGTCTCCGCGAATTTCTAGGGAACGCTGAGCTGCTTCCATCAGCTCAGGAGTCTCCTCCCATGACAGCTGTCGTCCGGGATAGACGCCAAACAAATGAGAGACATGGCGGTGGAATGGATCCTCGTCTTCGAAATCCTTCGACCATTCCTGGAGTCTTCCGTTGTCGCCGATTTGCAGCGGGTGCAGCCGGCTTCGCGTATCCGCCAGCCGCTCTCTGAATGATTCATCAACGCCAAGAATCGTTGAAGCCTCGATCAGATTCGTGAACAGATCCCAGACGAGCGACAGGTCCATGGTAGATGCAGCGCTGACTGCAGCCAGCCCTTCCGCCGTACGGAACTTATGCTCCGGGGATGTGGATGGCGAAGTAATTAATCGTCCATCCTTGTCTTCATGCAGCCAATCCAGGCAGAATAGCGCTGCCTCTTTCATGACCGGGTATGCCTTATCCCTCAGGAACGTCTTGTCTAATCCAAATGCGTAATGCTCCCATAAATGCTGGCAGAGCCATACGCCGCCCATCGGCCAGAACGCCCAGCTCGGATCTCCGTGACCGTAATCGCCAGCAGGCGAAGACATGCACCAGATATCGCTGTTATGATGGGCGGTCCAGCCTGCAGCTCCATAGTTCGTTGAAGCGGTCTTCCGGCCGTTCTTGGCCAAATTCTCGATAAAATCCAGCAGCGGGGTGTGGCAATCGGCCAAATTACAGGTTTCCGCAGGCCAGTAATTCATCTCTGCATTAATGTTAAGCGTATAGTTGCCGCTCCATGGCGCTCTTGTCTCTTCGTTCCAAATCCCTTGCAAATTTGCGGGCTGGGTTCCTTTGCGGGAGCTTCCGATCATCAGATAACGACCGTAATGATAGAGCAGCTCGACAAGTCCCGGGTCGCTTGCCCCGTAATCCCGGATGCGCGCATCCGTTGGATAATCGGGCGGCGCAGCCGATTCGCCAAGACTAAGCTGCACGCGATTAAACAGCTTCTGATGATCCTCAATATGTCTTTGCAAGAGCGAGTCATAGGAATGCTTCATTGCTTGCTCCAAATAAGCGGAAGCTGTCGCCGACTCGTCCTTGCCTTCGCTTCCCGGTGAACGGTCATAGCCGTTAAAGCTGGTTGCCGCGCTGAAAATAAGCGTGACAGCCGTCGCGCCCGTCACGCGTAGTCCGTCATGGCTGTATGATGCTTGTCCTTCTTCCAGCCGGGCTGCCAATCGGCCTTCAAACCGCATCGCGTTGGCGCTGCCCGGCTCGCCATACTTAACGGGCATGTCCGTGTCGTAGTAACTCGGGTCTACATGTTCCGGCGCATCACCGCGCAGGATCAGGCCATCTTTGTCAAAAGCCGTCTCATACCGCAGCGGGCTCTCAAGCCGGGCAAGAAAATTCAGCTTTCCCGGGTGACTCGCTTCAAGACGAAGCACAGCAACCTGATCCGGATAAGATATAAATAGACGTCTTGAATAAGTCGTGTCGCCGATTTGATACTCAACCGTTGAGGTTGCGTCATCAAGATGGAGCGCTCTCCGGTAATTTTTCATCGCGTTTCCGTGCAAGAACTTTATATAGAGATCTGCCATCGGCAGGTAGGATTGCGTATAAGTCCCCATCATCTGTTTGCATAATCGGTCGGCTGCCGCATATTGTCCCTCTTCGATCAGCTTTCTGACTTCGGGAAGCACTTTGACAGCGTTGTCATTGTCTCCGTAGCGGGGGCCGCCGGACCAAAGCGTATCTTCGTTTAACTGGATGCGTTCCATTTCCGGTCCGCCAAACATCATAGCGCCAAGACGTCCGTTGCCGGTTGGCAGCGCATCGGTCCATCTGACAGATGGACGGTTGTATTGCAGCTTCATAGCAGGCATGCTCCTTTTTATAGAGGGATAAAAGGTGAAAGTTACGATTTAATTCCGTAAAACCTAGCACAGTTCCCGCCTAATACAAGCGATTTTTCTTCTTCGGTAAAAGCTTCCAGGTAATGTTTTACGATATTTATCGTCTGCTCGTAGGTACCGCTTAAGGTGCAGACCGGCCAGTCCGAGCCAATCATCAGCCTTTGGGTTCCAAAGCATTGAAACACGGTATTGAGATAGATTGCGAAATCTTCTTCCCGCCAATTGCCCCACTCGGCCTCCGTAACCATGCCCGACAGTTTGCATAAGACATTGGGATTAGCCGCGAGTCTTGCGAGATCCTGAGCCCACGGCTCGAATCCTTTATTCGCAATATCCGGTTTCGCGATATGATCAAGCACAAAAGGCTGATTAGGGAACATCTCTACAAGCTGTGCAGCATAAGGAAGATGCTTTGGGAACAGCAGCAAATCATAGGTTAAACCGTAGTTTTCCAGAGAGGCTATGCCATTCCTGAAATCCTCCCTCAAAAGAAAGCGGTCGTCCGGCTCATCATGCACAACATGACGGACTCCTTTAAGCAAAGGATGATTGCCATACTTTTCGAGCTGCTGCCTAATTTCCGGCGAACACAAGTCTACCCAGCCAACAACGCCTTTGATTTCAGGGAATTGCTCGGCCAGGGACAAGAGCCATTCCGTTTCTTGAAGAGACTGCCTGGCTTGAACGGCAATGGATCCGTCGAATCCGTTTTGCAAGAGCAAGGGTTTCAAATGCTGCGGCAGAAAATGGGTCTGAATCGCCTTGTGCTGCCCGGACATCCAGCCGTAATCCCGCTCGTTATACATCCAGAAATGCTGATGGGAATCTATTCTCATGAGCTGCCTCCTTTTCCTAAGGCCATTCTATCATCGCTTTGATCACTTTGTTAGAAGGATCAAGCCAGGATTCGAAATGGTCTGCCATTTGGTCAAACGGCACCAGATGAGTCACGTAGCTGTTCACATCAATCCCTCCGGCACGGATAACCTCTAATACATGCAGGCAATCTTCCTTCGTTGCATTGCGGCTGCCCATAATCGTCAGTTCCCGTTTATGGAATTCGGAATCATCGAAAGAAATATGGCCTTTTACTAATCCCACATACACAAGCGTTCCGCCATGCGCCGCGTAACGAACCGCTGTCGACATCGAATGGGTATTCCCCGTTGCATCGAATACGATGGTTGGATAATCGCCATTCGTCAAACCCTCCAAACGAGAGAACGGTTCATCCAGCGCATTAACGGTATGATCCGCCTTCGCCCATTCCTTGCAAAATGCCAGACGCTCGTCATTCACGTCCATCGCAATCACATTCGCGCCGGCATGCTTGGCGAGTGCCATGATGCCAAGCCCGATTGGACCTGCTCCGATCACAAGCACCGTATCGCCGGCGACCAGTCCCGACCTCCGGACGGCATGCGCTCCGATACTGAACGGTTCGACAACGGCCGCTTGCTCCAGGCTGAGCCCGTCCGCATTGAGCAGATGCGTAACGGGAACGGAGATTTTCTCCCGCATGCCTCCATCCGCATGTACGCCAAGCACTTGAATGGATGTACAGCAATTTGTCTTTCCTTGCCGGCATGCGACGCATTTACCGCAGTGCAGGTAAGGAATAATGCTGACTTGATCGCCTGTTTTGAAGCCTTCCTCGTTATCCCCGATTTGTTCAATAATACCCGACAGCTCGTGGCCAAGAATACGCGGATAGGTGAAAAACGGCTGATTTCCTTTATAGGCATGCAGATCCGTTCCGCAGATGCCGACCCGTTTAACGGATACAATCGCTTCGCCTGGTGTAAACACCGGCTCTTCGAGATCCGCATATCTGAATTGCTCAACTTGCTCGCATACAATCCCCTTCATTGCGCAGCCGCTCCCCTTATCGCTCATTGTAATACGGTATACCGCTTGCCCATGTCTCGTTCATAATCGGCGCAAGAATTTCTCTTATTTCCTCAAGCAGCCCAAGGTTTATCGGCTCATTGACCCACATTGCATTCTTCACAATGTTCGATGGATTAGCCGTGCTCACTAGCGTTGTTGGAATGCGCTCGTTCATGGTAGAAAATTGAACGGCAAGCTTAGCAATATCCTCGCCTTGCGCTGCGCAATGTTCCGCTGCCCGCTTGCAAATCTCTTTTACCTTTCGGCTGGCGGGATGCCATTCCGGCGTGCCGCGTGTTCCGAGCAAGCCCATCGATAAAGGCGATGCGTTTACGAGTCCGATTCTCTTTTCTTCAATTATAGGGAAAATCGTTTCCAGTGTTGTGTCATTCAAGGAGTAATGACAATACGAGATGATGGCGTCGATATCAGCATTAGGCAGGAACTCTTCAAACAGGCTGAGCGGCAGTCCGCAAATACCGGTATTGCGGATTTTCCCGTCGGCCTTTAACCGCTGAATGGCGGGAATTGCCTCTTCATATATGATAGACGGCTCTACGAATTCAATGTCGTGAAGGAATAGAATATCCAGATAATCGGTATGCAGGCGCTGCAGACTCTCTTCCACGCTTGCGATAATGGTTCCGCTTCTGAAATCAAACACATCGGCCCCGTATCTGCCTGCTTTTGTAGACAAAAAGTAACGATCGCGCGGAACGCTCTTCAGCGCCTGGCCCAATACCGTTTCCGCCTTCTTCAGCCCGTAATACGGCGATACGTCGATCAGATTAATGCCGGCATCTAAGGCCGCATGAACCGTACGGATGCTTTCGTTGTCATCGGTTACGCGAAATACGGAGCCCAGCGAAGAAGCGCCAAAGCTAAGTGCCGACACTTCCAGGCCGGTCTTACCAAGCTTTCTATATTTCAATGAATCTCACCTCTTAATAAATAATATAAGCTCATTCTACACCAGCATAATCACACATGAAAACGCTCTAAACCTGTTATTTTATGCTCTAATTTGTTATCATCGGAGTAGTTATTGGAGAAAGGAAGACAAAGTCATGCCAACCATACACAAACGCTTTGACGAAACGGATAAATTTCCGTTCAGCCTAGTCTATCAGGATACGAAATCTCCGCAACGGGAGCTTCCCGACCATTTGCATGACTGGTACGAGATTGTATTTGTGTATTCCGGGACAGGAACCTTCTTCATTAACCACAGCTTTTACGAAATGAATCCCGGCGACGTATTTCTTATTCCAGGCAATACGGTCCATCGCGCGTTCCCGGATGAGTTCTCGCCCGTGACTTCCAGCGCGATCTTCTTTGCGCCCCGGTTCATTCAGCCGATGGAATTCGGCGAATCCCATTCGCTCTTGCGATGCTTCGAGCAAGCCCGGAAAAGCAAAAGCTATAAGCTTGATACTTCCCATGACGAACGATTAGCTTTCTCCAGCCTTATCGACGTTATGAATCAAGAGTGGCTTAACCGGCTTCCGAGCTATCGGGCGGCTATTGCGGTAAGGCTCTATGATTTTCTTATTGCCTTGAACCGGATGGCGTTGCCGGTTGCCGAGCATCCGCGCAGCTCCAGCGCCGAACCGCCGCCATGGATACGGACGATTCTGGATTACATTGACGCTCATATCGGATCGCAGCAGATGAGTCTTGCCGAATTATCCTCGAGAGCATCCGTAACGTACGCCCATTTCTCGAGAGTGTTCAAACAGCATACCGGCATGAACGTAAGCGAATATATTCTGATCAAAAAAATCATGTTAGCCAAAGAGAAGCTGATGCTGACGGGCGATACCATCTCCTCCGTTTGCCTGTCATGCGGTTTTGAAAGCGAATCCTACTTTTATAAAAAGTTTAAACTGATTACCGGGATGACACCCGTGGAATACAGGCGCAGCTGCCGGTAAAGTCTTTTTTTTTGCTTTTAGCGATTTCCCCTTGTTTTTCGGTTGATTCACCAAGAATAGTAGGCATCCAGCCTATATGCTAAGGATGAAATCACATGATTTGAAGGGGTGAACGTTTATGTTAGACCGCACGAAAGTATTGACCGATGAGCAAGTACGCTATTACCGGGTGAATGGATTCGTACAAATCGATGACATGTTGTCCGCGGAGGAAGTCGAGGAGCTTAGGGGCTAGAGTGTTGAATCAACGGGTAAATACTTGGCGGGATCATGGAGGAATGGCCCGCTTTGTTTTGTCCCGCCGGTTTGCGGATGCTGCCAAGCAGCTGTCCGGAGCAAGCGGCCTGCGGCTCTTTCACGACCATGCCCTGCTGAAGATGCCGCAGGATTCGAAACCAACACCTTGGCACCAAGATTTGCCTTACTGGCCAATGAACGAGCCCGGCGCTTTGTCCATCTGGATTGCCTTGGATGATGTGGACGAGCATAACGGATGCTCCAGTATCCCTCGGACCTCCAGTATTTGCCGGGGAGACAAGGTAAGCTTCGCTTGGAAGGATACCTCCGACCGCAAAAACGGCTCCATGTAGTAGACAACCTCCATCCCTTCGCCCCGATCGATCCTATAGGCATGATCCTTTCCGGGCTCTATGATAAACACGTCTCCGGCAGCGATAGAGAACGTATGTCCTTCGTATTCGTGAAGTCCCGAGCCTTGGCTAATAAAGACGAGTTCTACGAATTCATGGCGGTGCAGCGGGATAATCGTGCCCTGCTTGAGCTCGTAAGGTTCAATATGAAAAAGAAAATGTTTGCTTTCCAGATGCTGATCGCTCTTTAGCACATCGCTCATACGGGTCCCCCGTCCGTTCATTAGGCGCTTTGCAGCTTGCAAAGCGCCTTTGCTTGCCAATCAGGAATCAACGGAATTGTTTGATCTTCAGGAACAGATCCTTAAACACCGCATCGCGGTCAATATAACGAACATAACGGATGAGATGTCTCGACGGATCTATACTCCACCGAAAGTCATCCGATAGGCGGGGACTAGAATGCAGCTGCGATGGCGCCCAATCCGGATTATTCAGCCATGCTATCGTAGAGATATCCCAGATAACGCGGGAGTAGGCAAAATGGTCATTCGTGCAATCCCGGTAAGTCTCGTACAAATATTGCCCCAGCTCCCCCTCCGGCTGCACGTAATCCCGGATTTCGGATAACGTGGTCCGCAGATTCGAAGCAACTCCCATGCAAGGGATAAGAACAAGCGGCACGCCGCTGTCCATAATAACTCTGGAAGCATGCAAGTCCTGGAACAAATTAAACTCTCTTGTATCTCCCCACTCCAACGTATGGCCGCCAAGCCACACCACCACAATCTTTTCAATAATATCCGGTTCTATTAGAATAGCGCTTGCTACATTCGTAATCGCGCCTATAGCCACGACATACAGCGGATCGTCTGCCTCACGCTGCATGGCTCTCTTGATCAGATCATGGGCTGCATCGCTCTCAACGGGCAATTCGGCCCCAGACAAGTATTGCTCCGAGCCGCGAAAGGCCGGAACGTCTTCGCGCTTCAGCAGCTTTCTTATTTTCAAGATCTCGTTATAGCTTTTTGTCATGCCGTCGCCTGGGCTGCTGGATAATTCGTTGAAGAACGGAGCGGCGTATAAAGCCTCGACTTCCATCTTCTCGTTCGAAAGCAAAGAATAGGCTACGGCGAATTGATCGTCAATTTCGTTAAACGTATCGGTATCGAGAACGATATGAACTTTCCCGGGTGGCGGGGCTAATCTTTGAACCACAAATGATTCGGACAGCTTCGGATACAACATTTCCTATTCCTCCATCGACAACCCATATTGTGTAAGCCCTTGCAAAATCAACTCTAAGCCGTTTCACCCCTAGCGTCAATGCGATTACGGAACCAATCCGTGAAGCTTCTTGAACGCTTCGGGATTCATTCCGTTCAGCTTGCGGAATACGACGCCGAAATAGCTCGAGCTCTCAAAACCTACCCTGCCCGCTATCTCGTACATTCGCATCGCGGGATGCTGGAACATAAGCTGCTTGCTCCGCTTAATGCGCTGCTGATTAATGTATTCCATTGGCCTTATGTTCATCGTCTGCTGGAACATTCTGCATAAATATTGCGGGGTAACGTTCGCCACATCCGCCAGTTCGGTAAGCGTCAACGGTCTTTGCAGATTGTTTTCTATATATTGAAGGACCGGCTTCACCCGATCGAACTCCTGATCCGAATAGGACGGAGACAGCAATTGATACTTAAGATCGATTAACAGGCCGTATAGAAGCTTCGATCGTTCGAGGTTGGCCTCCTGATCATTGTCCATGGCCAAGGTCAACATCTGTTCCAGCGATTTAATAAGCGTGTTGGCCTTTAACCTGCCCGTACCCGATTCGCTAATTCCGGCGAACAACAGCATTTGGTCCGCTTCGCGGCCGTTGAAGGAAACCCACGATACCTTCCATTTCTGACTTAACGGCCTATAGGAATGAGGAGTATCCGGATAGAGAAAAAAAACATCGCCTGCTTCCACTTTATACACCTTGCCGTTCACAACGACCTCTCCAAACCCCTCCAATACTTGATGCATCTGATAATCGGGAAAGCCTTCCGGGCGTTCGGTTTCCATTTGATGCTCCCAGTAGCCAACCGTTGTTGCAAAGAGCGGAAGGCCGGATGTTTCATCCTGCGAACAAAAGAAATAATTACCTTCCATCAGGAAAACCTCGTTTCATATTTTAAGAGATGAATGTAAAATCCTTATATTTTATAAGTATACATTCCTCACTATAATATGAATATACTATCATTGAGTTTTAGGAGATGAGAAATTTGCGAGCCAAGCTTAACTACCAACCGCCTGCAAACGGCTACCCGGAATGGAACAATAACCCGGAAATTTTCCAGCTTAATCGCCTTCCTGCACACGCTTCCACCATGTCGTACCTTTCTGTAGAAGAAGCGCTCATCGGAGATAAAACCGCCTCCGAACGCTATTATTCATTAAACGGAATCTGGAAATTCGCTTTTGCCGAAGTCCCCGAGCAACGCATTCGGAACTTCTATCAGGCGGATTTTGACGCGAGCAGCTGGACCGACATGCCGGTTCCTTCCCATTGGCAGTTCCACGGCTTCGATTATCCGCAATACATTAATGTCCGTTACCCTTGGGTGAACTCAGAGCCTGATTTGCTGCCTCCTTTTGCCCCGACCAAATACAATCCGGTAGGCTCCTATATCCGCAGCTTCGAGGTACCCGAATCCTGGAACGGTCAGCCGGTATACCTGAGCTTCCAAGGCGTGGAATCGGCTTTCTACGTCTGGCTGAACGGGGAGCTTGTCGGGTACAGCGAGGATACCTTCACACCGTCGGAATTCGATATTACTCCTTATTTAATCGAAGGCGAGAACAAGCTTGCGGTTGAGGTGTACCGTTGGTGCGATGCGAGCTGGCTGGAGGACCAAGATTTCTGGCGCCTCAGCGGTATTTTCCGCGATGTCTATTTGTACACCAAACCAACGTTGAACATCTCCGATTTCTTCGTGCGCACCAACCTGGATGAAGAATACCGCGATGCCGAGCTTACGATCGATCTGACTTTGGAAAATTACTATAATACCGCTGCGAGCGGGATTCGCGTGGAAGCGCAGCTCTACGATGCCAATCAGCAGGCCGTATGGACTGAACCGATGGCGGCTGCCGATTCGTTTCATGGCGATGGCGAGCATCAGCTGCTGTTGGCGGGACGTGTAGACAATCCGCTCAAATGGAGCGCCGAAGCTCCGCATTTGTATACCCTCGTTCTCACGCTTTCGAACGAAGTTGGCCTTATCGAGACGCATAGCTGCAAGGTAGGCTTCCGGGTATTCGAGTTAAAGGACGGCCTGATGCAAATTAACGGCAAACGAATCGTTTTCAAGGGGACTAACCGCCATGAGTTCTCCTGCGATACCGGCCGTGCCTTGTCCAAAGCCGATATGATCAAAGATATCATTCTCATGAAAAGCCATAACATTAACTCGGTTCGTACCTCGCATTATCCGAACCAATCGGTCTGGTACGAGCTTTGCGATGAATACGGGCTTTATGTCATCGACGAGACGAATCTGGAGACCCATGGCTCCTGGCGTTACGGCCAGCAGGATCTTCCGGCGCATACGGTTCCGGGCAGCCATCCGGAATGGCGCGAGAACGTGCTGGACCGGTGTAACTCGATGTTCCAAAGAGACAAGAACCATCCGTCTATCGTCATTTGGTCGCTTGGCAACGAATCGTTTGGCGGCGATAACTTTATAGCCATGCATGATTATTTGAAGGAAGCTGACCCGACGAGACTGGTGCATTACGAAGGCGTTTTCCATTACCGTCCTTCCGAGGCTGCTTCCGATATCGAATCCACCATGTACGTAAGGCCTAACGAAGTGGAAAGCTATGCGCGCAATAACCCGAAAAAGCCTTATATCCTGTGCGAATACTCCCATGCGATGGGCAATTCCTGCGGCGGACTTCATAAATACACGGAGCTGTTCGATAAATACGAGATTTTGCAGGGCGGATTTATCTGGGATTGGGTGGATCAGGCGATCCGGACAAAGACGGCTGACGGCGTAGAATATCTGGCTTACGGCGGCGATTTCGGAGAAGAAGCGCATGACGGCAATTTCAGCGGCAACGGCCTGCTGTTTGCTGACCGGACCGTTACGCCAAAGCTGCTGGAAGTGAAAAAATGCTATCAGAACATCGCGATTTCGGATATCAATCTCGCGGCCCGGACGGTTCGCGTAACGAATAAAAACTTGTTTACGGACCTTGGCGAATACGATCTGAAATGGGAAGTTCAGCATGAAGGCAAAACCGTTCAGAAGGATGTGCTGAAGGTGTCCTTGGCACCAGGCGAGACAACGGAAGTAACGATACCATACAGCCCTTCGTTCTGCGAGCAAGAAGCGATTCTGACGATTTCCTTCGTTATTCCGGAGGAGTCGAAATGGGCGGAAGCCGAACATGAAGTCGCTTGGGAACAGTTTGTATTGTCGCCGCGCGTGGTGGAGGTCTACAGCAACGTTACCGATGCCGTTCATGCTCCGCTGCAATTAAACGAAGGACCGGAATCGCTGCAAATCGGCAACAACGTATTGTCGGTTACCTTTAACCGTCTGACTGGCGATATCGTGTCCTACCGTTCGGGAGACAAAGAGAACTTGCTTGAACCGATTCGTCCTAACTTCTGGCGCGCGGCTACCGATAATGACTTCGGAAACAAAATGCCGGAGCGCTGCTCGGTTTGGAAGAATGCAGGAAGCACCAAGCAGCTTATTCAGTTTACTTGGACCATGGCACAAGACCGCTGCCATGTGACAACGGTACATCAGCTGGCAACAAGTCCCGTATCTTTGCTTACGATCAGCTATACGGTTCATTCGAACGGCTCGATTGATATCCATGAACAGCTGCTGCCTGGCGGCGAACAACTGCCTGAAATCCCGGAGTTCGGCATGCTGCTCGTTCTTGACGGCGGTCTGGATACATTCTCCTGGTATGGCTTAGGACCGCAAGATAATTACTGGGATCGTAAAACGGGCGCTAAATTAGGCCAATACAGTAGTATGGTTAAAGATCAATTTGTCCCATACCTGCGCCCTCAGGAATGCGGCAATAAGACCGATGTCCGTTATGCAGAGCTTACAAATGGAGCCGATGGAAACGGCCTTCGCTTTGACAGCGCTGCCGTTATGGAGGTCAATGCCCTTCCATGGACGCCTGATGAGCTTGAAGCTAGCGACCACCCGTACAAACTGCCCGTCTCGTCCAAAACGGTCGTACGCGTAAACGACAAACAAATGGGCGTTGGCGGCGATGACAGCTGGGGTGCCCCTATTCATCCGGAATATAAGCTATTCGCCAACCGGCCTTACAGCTTATCGTTCACGATTTCTTTAATCTAAAGCAAAGAACAAGACCATCCCGACGGCAGGATGGTCTTGTTTATTTCTATTTGGAGATCAGCGCAATTAATTGGGACGGGTTTCTTAGCTTGGGAAACTCCGTCCATTTCCCCGCTCTTTCTTCGGAAAGAAACCAAGTTGCTTGATAAGCCTGCAGGCCGGAGATTGACGCGCCGGCTAATTCATTAGAGCCTCCGTCGCCAATAAATAAGGAGTCGGCCGGCGACACCCCGATACGTTCACAGGCAAGCTTGTAAATACCCGGCTCAGGCTTGGCGGTATTTACCGCATAAGAGAAAATCACGTCATCAAAATACGGGGCTAGTCCGCTGGTTTCCCATGAGGATACCTCTTCCGGCGCACAGTTGCTGATGAGACATAATTTAATTCCTGCCGAGCGGAGCTGTCCAAGCATGTCCAGAATAGTCGGCTCTATCCGGTTAAACGGAACCGACTTGGAAACAATTCGTTCATTATGAATGTTATCTATGATTTCTTCGGCTACTTCATGCCCAAGCGTACTCATAATATCTCTTAATACGGAAGGGAAATCCGGGAAAGTTCCGTTCATTCTGTGCTCCTGCCTCTTTCTCCACTCCTGCTCGAACAGCTTTGTATCTACCCCGAGCTGCCCGACAAAATAATTCGAACGCGGCGCTTTCCGTACGCCGTTCTCAAACTCGGTAATTAAGGTCTCGAACAAATCAAAGAACACGGCATGGACTTTCAACAGGATCCCTCCAGGTCGTTATGGTAAAAGGGAGACAAATATTTTAAGCCAATTTTATTTAGATGCAACAGGCGCTTTTCCAATTCTAGCAATATAGGAAGCGAAACCTTTGCTTTATCAGGAGATATAAGATCACGGACAAACAACAATAGCTCTTGAATAGACAATCTCGAAGTCTCTTTAATCGTCAGACCATTTATCGTAACAGACAAGCATTCCGTGTCGTAATGACTGCTTTGGCTGCAATCCGGGCAACGAACCGGACCTGAAAAATATTCAATAGCTTTTAGATTGCCTTTGCTTGTTGTGCCGGAGTCTCTCAGAAACTTAACATCGTTCACGCAGCCCCAGTAGAAGCCCTGTTTGAGTTTAGATTTGTGTTTATAAGTTAGGAGCTCTTTCTTATAACCGTACAATAAAATCTCGATAAAGAGAGGATCTTGCTCTGCCAACGGACGATCATAGCTGATGCCCAGTACCTCGGCTAATTGCTTAATCATTTCGACCGGTCCGCAATTTGTGCCTGCCCATAATAGTACGGCTCCGCGCTTAAGCGACAGCTCGGAGGCAATCATGCGGCGGGGGTCAATGTCTATCCTTGCCGGACTGCCGCTGCATGTCGAGCACTCTCCGTTTGTTTTCCGTTCTGAGAATTGATCCGCTTCCCATCTACTGCCGTCATCCGTTAGATTCCCGCTCCAAGCATATAGTTGCTTTAGTCTTTCCTGCACACTTGTGATAATGGCAATTAGAGAACTGCGAGGATTAAACTTATCCGTTGCTATCATGGTTTGCTGCATGCTCAGCGCCGCCACCCTCCCTAATATTGGAAATAATATCTATCACCAACTATAACGAATTCCAGCCTTCCTAACAATCATTCAGTATGCTAGTATAGCGAAAAAGAATACGTTCTTACTTCATTAAGGAGGCACAGCAAATATGTCTACATTCCGTTTCTCGTCTTATAGCGTTGCGATCATTACGCCTTTCCGTCAGGATGACACGATTGACGAACAAGGAATTCATCAATTGGTTCGATATTATGTAAAACAACAGGTTCCTGCCCTGCTAGTTGGAGGCTCAACCGGGGAGCAGCACTCCTTGTCCTTGGAGGAGAGAATACTTCTCTATCAACTGACCAGGCAAGCTGCCCCTGCAGACATTCCTTTGTACGCGGGAGTTGCGGCGATCCGGACTCGTGACGCGGTCCGACTGGCGAAGGAGGCTGAAAAAGCCGGACACGCGGCGATTATGCTTGGCTTTCCGCCTTATGTCCGCCCAAGCCAACGTGAAGCCGCTTTATATGTTGAAGCGGTATGTTCAGCAACGGCGTTGCCCATGATGCTCTACAATAATCCGGTACGAACGGGATTTAATTTGGAGCTTCAAACCCTAATAAGCTTGGTGAAGAAGTTCCCTCAAATTAAAGCGCTAAAAGAAGCCG
This sequence comes from Paenibacillus sp. MMO-177, assembly GCF_037147795.1. Taxonomy (NCBI): domain Bacteria; kingdom Bacillati; phylum Bacillota; class Bacilli; order Caryophanales; family Paenibacillaceae; genus Paenibacillus; species Paenibacillus sp. MMO-177. The sequence goes on from NZ_JBBCUR010000002.1 coordinate 793,915, forward strand.
GCAATCCGGACGTTGTCAAAGGCGTTACCGAGAAGCTTGGAGAAGATTTTCAAGTGTTGTCCGGAATCGACGCTACCATTGCAGATTATTTCGCAAAAGGTTATAACGGCCTGACGAGCGTCGCAGGCAGCCTCTTCCCTACAGAAATGAAAGAAATCGTTAGTCGGTTAGGCTCAGGGCAACAGGCAGAAGCTTCTTTAAAACTTGAAAGTGTTCAGCCTAAGTTGAAGCTGCTAGGGGACATTGGTTGGGTGAGAGTCATCCGTCATCACCTTGTTGCCCAAGGAATCATCGCCGGCGGCTTCCGCGAACCTCTCACCCTTCTAAGCCCGGAGGAAGAAGCAGCCGTACGTACTGTCTTGCAGTAAAACATCCTTGCAATTAAATTGCAATGGCGCCTTCTCCATTCTATTCGATTATGCGGTACAGCTTATTCTCCCAGCCTTCTTGGCGGACGGGATGCTCATGCTGCAGCCAGAGGACCATCGTGCCCCGGGAACGGTTATTCCAGTATGGATACGGAACCGCCGTAATCCGACGGCCGTCCGCATCCGTTGTCCGGATAATAACGGCGCCGTCGAAGAAACTTGCGTCATGCTCCGTTTCGAATACTGGCTGAGGCGGCAGCTTGCGGTCCATATGATTCTCTCGCAGTGCTTCGCGAGAATAGAGTACCTTACCGTTTTCCAATTTTTCGTTATCCACCGACTCCAGACAGTACAACACCGGTCCACGACGGATAGCCGCATTGTGCGCATGCGTCGTAACATTCGGATGAACCTCTACCAAATGAACGGGCATATCCAGGTCAAGTTGAATGCGGTCCCCAGCCGACCATATGCGATTCAAAACGGCATATCCGTTTTCCAACTCATAACTTACTGCTTGATTGTTCACGCGGATCGCATATTGCCCGCACCATTCCGGAATGCGAAGCCTCATGTCAAACTCGGCATCCCGCTCCGGCGTAACCGCAATTCCAACTGCTCCTGACCATGGATAATTCGTCTGCTGCTTAACCGATACAGGTACATCTCCGATAAGCAATTCGCTTTCGCTTCCGATATACAGATTAACGAACGCTCCCTTGCCGTCATAGGCGTAAATATAAGAAGCCAACTCAGGCAAAAGCTTCATGATCATCGGCGGGCAGCAAGGGCAGCTATGCCATTCCCAGCGGTTATGGCCGCCTTTGCTGACGAGCGGATTCTCGTAGAAGTATTTATGCCCGTCCATCGAACGGCCCGCCAGTACGATATTGTAGATAATCGTCTCCAGCTTATCGATATAGCGGCTTTCTCCGGTAGCAAGGAACAGATTCCAGCTGAAAAAGCCCATGCCAACGCCGGCGCAAGTCTCCAAATAACCGTTATCCGGCAATTCATAGTTTGCGCCAAACTTCTCGTCATGATGAACTGCGCCAACACCGCCGGTAATATGCGATTTCTGGTACGAAATATTATCCCATAGCTTCTTTGCGGTTTCCAAGTAAGGCATTTCACCCGTGCATAAATAGAGAGCCGTCAGACCCGTGTACAACAACGTCGCGCGAACCGCATGCCCGACCGCTTCCTCTTGCTCCAGCACCGGCTTATGATCCTGCGCATATTCCCCGCCATGCGAATATCTGCCTTCATGATTGCCCCGGTTGTGAATCCAGAACGTAGCAAGCTCCAGATAATCGGAAGCAGCAAAAGGAACCTTCATCACCGTGCCAAGCTCCGGCTCATCCAAAGCAAGCTGATACAGCTTCAGAACTGCCTCCTCCGGCAGCGAGTGGGCCGGGACGATGTTCCGTTTTGGCGGTGGCCCCATCATGCCGCTCATATGGTTGGCATATTGAACCGCTGCTTTGAGCAGGGTTGTTTTGCCCGTTGCCTTATAATGATGAACGGCTGCTTCAATCAGGCAGCCCGCATTATAGACATCATGCTGCCATCTCAGGAATCCGCCATTCTCGCCCCAGCGCTGGCCGGGACGGTCCAGCTGCGTATACGTGTTCAGGTATCCGTCGCCGCCAGCTTCTTGGGCTCGGACGATTTTCTCGATAATATCGTCGACTCTAACATCCAAACGCTCATCCTGAGATACGGCTAGAATATCGGAGATCCCGCGGATGGTTTCATAGACGAGTCCGTCGAACCAAGGCTCCCCGGAATGGAATCCGCCTGTTCCCTCCGCCACAAACTCAAAATTCCGCATCGCTCCGTCATTCTCGAATTTATGAAGCACATCATAAGCGGTTACTTCATGCAGCACCTTTAATTTCGGCTCCCAGAATGCGTCCTGGATTCGGACGGCTTGAACGGGCATGTTGTGCACCGTCTGATACTTGTAGGTTGTTGGTTTCTTATTAAGCTGGGTTGCTTTGGAAGTCACGCTTGGACACCCCTTCGCATGAAATGGAATTGTATTCATACCGCAAGCAAAACATTTAAAGCTTGACCAACGGTGTCCGCCCGATGGGTGGCCGTTGTCAGCACTGTATCGTGGGAATGGGACATGGCAAAGCTGCGGGAGCAAATGCGGAACATTGCCAAATCATTAAACGAATCGCCAATGCATGCCGTCTCTTCCCTGCGGATATCTAATAATTGCATTAGAGCTTCAACAGCCGCGCCTTTATCTACGCCGCCGGGCATGACATCAATGCCGTCAGGGTCGGAGAACGATGCCGTAATCCGGTCGGCGAACCGCTCATCCAAAGTCTCAAGCATCCGCTCAAGCAGCGGAACCTCGCCATAGATGGAAAACTTCGTGACGGGCATTCCGTTTGCCATATCTTCAATGAGTTGGCGGCGCTCGATTAACGGTGTCAGGAAGCGCGTGCCTACCAACTCCGTCTCTGCCGTTTGCCTGGCAACGTAATTGCCCTCGCTGCCGCAAATAACGGTAACCAGATCGGACGGTGCTGTCAGCTGCTGCAAGGCAAGCGCCAGATCAGCCTGGAACGTGCTGGCCCGAATGACGGCTCCACCCTGATCCATAATGGTTGCCCCGTTCTGGCAAACCGCGTAACAAGGGACCCCAAGCAGCTCCATGACAACCTTGATCTCCTCATGCATCCGTCCGGACGCCAGACAGATATGGACGCCCTGCCGGTGAGCCAAGCGGATGGCGTCGATATCCTCCTTGCGAATCTGTTTGTTTCTGTCCATCAAAGTGCCGTCAATATCCGATACAAAGAGCTTAATCAACGTTCATCCACCTCTTCGCCTTGTTACTTCTCCACGCGTACCCGGCGTCCAAGTTCATAGGATTGAATCGCCGCTTCCGCGATTAACAACGCCCGGTAACCCGCCGAGGCATGAACCGGGGGCGCTTCGCCGTTACGCAAAGCCTGAAGCAGCGCTTCAATATGGTTATCAAACGTACGGTGAAACTCACGGTCCGCATCGTTGAAATAACCGGCTTCCCAGCTTTCCCCGACCTCATTGCCTGCGGCATGAAACGTATATTTCTTCACCGTGTCCTGAATGACGCAGCGGCCAAGCGAGCCGTTAATCTCGACGCGGTGCGTATCCGGGTAGGCATAGGAAGAATCATAGCTACCGACCAGACTGCCCACTGCTCCGTTCTCGAACCGCAAGGCAAGCGACAAGGTCCGATAGCCGCCGCCCGTCTTATCCGTCATTTCCGCCATAACCGATTCAACCGGACCGCATAAATATTCCAGCATATCAAAGCCATGGCACTGCGTTTCGATGAGATTGGCATGCGGATGATCGCTGCTTCCTTCACCGCCGAAGCGCCAGGTTGCGAAGGAAAGCTCGCCGAGCTTTCCTCCCTGAATGGCAGTATGCGCCAGTTGTACCGGCTTGGCGAACCGGTGGTTGAAGTTGATGGCGAAAAATACGTTCCGCTTAGCCGCTTCATTAAGCAGAATGTCGGCTTCCTTCAAGCTGAACACCAGCGGCTTCTCGACCAATAACGGATAACCGGCCTGAATAATCTCCAACGTCGCTTCGAAATGCCCTTGATTCGGCAGGCACATGCTGACCAAATCCGGCGTTTCTTTTTCAAGCATATCGGCAATTCGCGTATAAGCTTTGGTTCCGAACAACTCCGCTTTTTCCACCGTCCGGGCAGCGTTGCGTCCTACGATTGCGCAGAAGTCCACGTCCGGTCTCTCTTCCCAGATCCGTGCATGCTGCAGGCCCCAGCTGCCCGCCGATTGGAAACCTTCCGATCTTCCGCGGCTGCTTACTGCTCCTCCGGCACCGATTAAGGCTACTTTGAGCTTTTTGTCTGCATTATTCATTGTTCGATTAACACCTTTCCGGTATTGCCTTGGAAGAAGAGCTCGTAAGCCTCCTGAATTTGATCCAGCCCGTATCTATGCGTAATAATCTGCTGCAAGTAAGGAAGATGCTCAAGAATAAGGGCATGATTCTCTGCCAGCTCGTTATATTGGAAATATTCGCTTCCGAGCACCGCGCGTTCGGGAGCAATCAGATCATTCGATACGCCGAGATTCAGCTCTTGCCCATGACCTACGCAGACCAGCACGCCGCGCTGGTTAAGCACATCGAGGGACGTACGGCGGCCGGAGGTTTTGCCGCTTGTATCTATGGCAATATCCGTGCCTCCAAGACCGGCAGCCTTGATGACCTCCTGAACCGACTGATTCGTCAGCTGCACCGGAATAGCTCCCATCTTCTCCGCAAGCTCCAGACGGTAATCGACGTAATCCATAATAAAGACCGGAGTTTCTTCGCCAAGCAGCAGCTTTGCCATGGCAAGCACGCCAAGGCCGATAGGACCGGCTCCCGCAATAAGAACGGACTGAATATCCGGATGAACCAGCTTCGCGCGCTTAATCGCGTGTCCTCCCGTGCCCATAATATCCAGAAGCATGGTTGCGTCAGCTAGCGGAATAGACGGATCGATCGGGAAGAAGACGTTTTCATTAACAACGATATAAGGCGTATAACCGCCATCATGCGTAAAACCGTAATCCGCTCTCTTATTTAAGCATTGGTTCGTGAAGCCCAGCTTGCAGCTGCGGCACTCCCCGCAGAAGTCCATCAGGAACACAACGCCAGGCGTCCCGATTGCCGTTGTGGCGCCATCACCGGCACCAACGACAATCCCCGCCGCTTCGTGACCGGGAACGGTAACGCTTCCGTCATAGAACTGACTGCGGTCCGAGCCGCAAAGAGCGTTGGCCTTTACCTGCAGCAGCAGCTGTCCTTTGCCCGGTACGGGTACCGGCTTCTCGCCGTATTCGATTTTACCTTGGCCTACAAAAAGCGGAATGTTCATTGTTTGTGGTACATGGATAACTTGACTCATCTTCTTCCATCTCCTTAACCGTTCACATTATCGTTCATGTATGAGGGTAAAAAGGGCCGCATCCCGTATCCCATCTGCGTTTATCTGGTGCTTTCCCTTAAAACCAGCTTGGTATCGATAATCTCGTTAAATTTCTGCTTCGAATCCGGATGATTGATCTTGTGCAGAACAATATCGACGGCCCGTTTGGACATTTTGCCCTTGGAATTGCTGACCGAGGACAGCTGGAACGGTATAAAAATCCGCGACTGGATATTGTCGAAGCCGATGACCGAATAATCTTCCGGCACTTTGAAGCTGTACTTGCTTAATACATATGCCGCTTCCCAGGCAATTACATCATTAAAGGCAAAGATCCCGGTAAACGCCGTCTGCTGCTCGATTAGCTGCTTCATTACCTGCCTTGTATCTCCCGCGGAAGCCCCAACCTCGATAATCAGCTCCTCGAGCACCGGCAAGCCCGCTTCCTCATGCGCCCGCTTATAGCCTTCAAGCCGCTCCTGCGCACTGGAAATCCGGATGGGACCGTTCAGGAACAACACTCTCTTATGTCCGTTGTCGATCAAATGTTTGGTTGCGAGATACCCGCCCTTCTCATCATCGCAGATCACGTAATCGAATTCCGGCTCATCCTTGAACCTTCTGCCGATCAGCACGAACGGCACGCCGTTCTTCTGCAGAAAACGGATGTTATCGGCTCCGCGCTGGGAAGGACAGATGATGATCGCATCCACATTTTTGCCGATAGCGGTGTAGATGGCCCTCTCTTCCATCTCGTAGTCATCTTCCGTGTTAATGACAAAGATCGTGTAATGATGCTTGCGCGCCGACTTCTCGATTTCCTTCACCATAATGCCGAAGTGCGGGTTGGCTACATCGCTGACGATAACCGCAATCGTGCGGGTCAGACCCGACCGGAGCGAACCGGCAACCGCGTTGCCGACATATCCCATTTCCTTGGCTAATTCCTTAATCATCTGGCGGGTGGAGGCTGCGATATCCTCTTTGTCCTTCAGCGCTCTTGAGATGGTGTTGACCGAAAGCCCGGCTTTGACGGCCAGATCCTTCAGTGTCACTTTCCTGCCTTCCATGCTTTCTCCCCCAGCTACTAGAATGTGTTTGCTAGACTCTCTTGTTTGATAAATAGATTAGCACTTGAAATTTTTGGAGTCAATTATCTAGAGGAGAACAGCTTGTTAACCTTTTAAACCGGTCATGACGATACCTTCTACAAAATATTTCTGCCCTAGGAAAAAGACCAGCATCGCCGGCAGAAGCACGACGGTTGTCGCTGCCATCATTAAATGCCACTGCGCATTATACATGCCCTTGAAGGTTTGCAGCCCCAGCGCAAGGGTATAAAGTTTCTCGTCGCTCAAATAAATGAGCGGACCCATAAAGTCGTTCCAGCCGTTCAGGAAAGAGAACAAACCGACTACGACAAGCGCCGGCACTAGAAGCGGCAGCATAATCCGGCTGTATATCCGGAAGTAACCCGCCCCGTCCACCAGTGCGGCTTCATCCAGTTCTTTCGGGATGGTCATAAAAAACTGCCTGAGCAGGAATACGTTAAACGCACCTCCGCCGAACCATGCCGGCAGCGTCAACGGAATAAACGTGTTGGTCGCCCCAAGCTTCGCCCATCCCACATATTGAGGGATTAACGTCACTGCTCCAGGAAGCATCATGCTCGTCAGGATGACCATAAATACGAGGTTTCTCCCCGGCCACCGCAGTCTGGCGAACGAATAAGCGCAGATCGAGCTCGACAGCACAACCCCGGAAACTTCCAGCACAACGATAATAAAGGTGTTCAGAAAATACCGGTTGAACGGCAGAATCGTAAGCGCCTCCCGATAATTGCTGATCAGCCAGTCATGGGGGATCCAGATCGGCGGGATGACAAAGATATCCGACTGGTCCATAAACGAGCTTCGAAGCAGCCAATAGAAAGGAAACAGACAAAGGCAGGTTCCGGCAGCGAGCAGCAAATAGATGATGGATTTGGATAATAACCGGCCTCTAATCATCGTTTCCCCTCGCTTTCGCTGTACACCCATAAGGCGGATGTCTTAAACACCGTCAAGGTCAACGCGAGGATAACCAGGAACAAAATCCAGGCAATTGCCGATGCGCTTCCCATACTGGAGAACTCGAACGCTTCGCGGTACAGGTAGTAAGAGTAGAACAACGTTGCGTTATTCGGCCCGCCCTGCGTCATAATGTAAGCCTGCCCGAACACCTGAAAGCTTCCGATGAACCCCATGATTAGATTAAAAAAGATCGTTGGCGTCATAAGAGGTATCGTAATGAAGAACAGTTTATGCAGCGGACCGCCGCCGTCTACCTCTACCGATTCATACAAATGCTTCGGAATGCCTTGAAGCCCGGCCAGGAAAATAACCATTGTTCCCCCGATCGTCCATAGGCTCATCAAAACCAGGGACGGTACGGCCAGATTCTCCGAATAAATCCACTGCAGTCCAGGGATCCCGAATACTTTGAGCAGCTGATTAAGCAGACCAAGATCCGGATCGAACAGCCACAGCCAGATCATCGACGAAGCTACGGCAGGCACAATCGTTGGCATGTAAAAGACGGTGCGGAAGAACGCCTTCCCTTTAATCGGATGATTAAGCAGCAGCGCCACCATAAACGCCAGCATAATCTGCAAAGGCACGCTCAGGATGACATAATAGGCCGTAACGCCTAGCGACTTGCAGAATAACGGGTCCGTTCCGTCGAACAAGTCGGCATAGTTGGAGAAGCCGATCAACTTCAAGGGAGTGATGACGTTGTATTCCGACAAGCTGAATATAAAGCTTGCAATCATCGGCCCCAGGACGAAGATCAGAAAGCCGATAATAACCGGTGACGCAAACAAAATGCCGGCCCGGGCTTCTTTATTCCAAAGCTTCCTCCCGGTGATCATCGCTCCGTATAAACCCCTTTCAGCTCTTTCTCCACTTGAGGCTTGATCTTGATTAATGCTTCCTGCGCCGTTGTTTCGCCGAGCCAGACCTGCTCAAGAGCCGGGTCGATAATGCTGTTGATTTTGGATAAATTCTTCACGTAATAGGAAGTGTTCGGGAAGCCGTTATCAAAGGCATTTCTCATCACCGCATCCTGGTAGCCCTCCGGGTGAGCCGGATTACCGGTTGCCCATTTCGCCACCAGATCCGCATTTTCGTACCATTTTTTCAGAACCGGCATCCATAGTCCGCTTGTTTGCAGCTCCAGCGTGTTCTCCGGATTCATCATCCATTTGTACAGCATCCAAGCTTCTTCCGGATGTTTGGTATTCTTGAAAATAACAATCGGCTCGCCCAAAGTCATCGTTGCTTTGTTCTTCATAACAGGAGCAACGCCAATTCCGAAGTTCAGCTTTTTCGCCGCGCCAAGATCAACCAGACTCCACTGGCCGTCAAGCGTCATTGCCACCTTGCGTGAGGACAATGCATTGGCGCCGGATGGGATATTCTTCGACTGGGTTGGCGATGGGGCGACATGGTATTTGTTAATCAGATCGGCCCATTGCTGAATCGCTTCAGCCGCTTCCGGATCGGCCAGCTTGAACTGTGTCCCGTCCTCGTTCACGAACTGCCCGCCGTTTGAAACAACTCCGTTCATGTAGGCCCAGAGAGGCATCGTTACCCCGAATTGCTTGATCGACTTCGGATCAAAATCCGGATCAAGCGCATTTCGCCCTTTTTGGTCCAGCGTCAGCTTTTGCGCGGTCTCCACAAATTGATCCCAAGTATACGCCTCGTCGGCTTTTGTTGGAGGGAGCGGAAGACCGGCGTCCGTAAACGCCTCCTTGTTGTAGAACAAAGCGAAGGCTTCAAGCGCGCCGTTTACGCCTGCCAGCTTCCCTTCCTCCCAGTAATACATCGTGTTTGGCAAAATATCGTTTACGCTGACATCCGGATCATTCGCAAGGAAATCCATGATGTTATAGATTCGGCCTTGCGACGCCCATTCCAACGCAACATCGCCATTCAAGAGTCCAATGTCCGGCATCTGATTCGAAGAGGCCATCGTTGTCAGCTTAGTCGTATAGGAGTCCGGGATATGGAGCGTATTAACCTTGATCCACGGATATTTCTCCGTAAACGATTTAATCGCCGCTTCCTGCACCTTCTTCTCGTTCGGGCTTCCCCAGAACGTATACTTTAGCGTCACCGGATCATGCTTCACCGGTTCTTCCCCGCCGGCGTTGCTGGCCGGAGTATTTGCTGAAGTTGCTGCGGAATTGCCAGAGGTTTCTTTCACATCCGAATTACCGTTCGTCCCGCTATTGCCATTATTCCCGTTGCCGCTTCCGCAGCCGGCCATCAAGACCGAAAGCGCTAACAAAGTTACCGATGCCATACCTGCCGTTTTTCTCATAGACTTACCTCCCTCAAATTGGTTAAAGATCCCCACTCTTTTTCTTTCAACCAATGTTGCAAGTCATGATGAAGTTTTTGCGTTTTGAGCTCTCTTGCACCTCCATTTACGTTAACATTATCGTTAATGTAGCTTACAGCGTCATTATAAAAGGATTATTAAGGAATGGTCAATTCTAGAAATCGGACATTTTCGAGCAAGCCATCAACGTTGTTGCGTCACAATTTTGGAGTAATATTCCAGGATAGCTAACATAAAAAAGCCGGCTCCAATTTGAATTTGGAACCGGCAAATGACATTGCTCGACAATTATTCAATTGTCTTCATCACGTTTTCAAGTCTATTCAAGCCTTCTGTCAAAATCGCGCGCGAACAGCCGATATTAATGCGAATAAACCCGTCTCCGGCTTTCCCGTAAGTCGAGCCCTCGTTAATCCGAAGGCCTGCTTCGTCAAATAATCTGCGGCTCAGCTCGTCCGACCCAATTCCGAGACTTCGGCAGTCTACCCACATTAAGTACGTCGAGTGCGGCGTGATTACCTTTAACTTTGGCAGTTTTTCTTGAATATATGAAAGGAAATAGTCACGGTTGGCTTTCAGATAAACCAGCAGTTGATCCAGCCACTCTTCTCCCTTATTGTACGCAGCGATTAATGCTTCCACCCCAAATGTGTTTGGTTCATGAACGCCTTTCATAAGCAGATCCTTCTTGAATTTATCCTTGTATTCCTTATTGGCGGTAATGATGTTCGCCATCTTTAATCCGGCAATATTAAAGGTTTTGCTCGGAGAGGTACAGGTGATCGAGTTGAACGCGTCTATCGAAGCAAACGGAACATAAGGCTGTCCTTCAAACACCAGATCCCTGTGAATTTCATCGGCTACAACAAGAACCCGATGCTTTTGGCAAATGGCACTTAACCGCTCAAGCTCGTCCTTCCGCCACACTCTTCCTACCGGGTTATGGGGATTGCACAAAATAAACAGCTTAACGGCTTCATCCGAAGCCTTCGTCTCGAAATCCTCAAAGTCGATCTCATACGAATCGCCCGTATTAATCAGTTCATTCTCGATAATCTCGCGGTGGTTATTGGAAATAGTCGTATAAAAACTGTTATATACCGGAGCTTGAATAAGTACCTTGTCTCCCTGGCTCGTAAAAGCTTGGATAATAGCTGCCAACGCAGGAATAACGCCGGGACTAAAGGCAATCCATTCTTTTTCAATATGACAGCGATGTCTCTTCTGCCACCAATTGATTTCCGCCTCGTAATAAGCATCCGGTAAATGGGCATAACCAAATACGCCATGCTGCAGCTTGCTCTCCAATGCCCGAAGGATGGGATCCGTTGCCTTGAAATCCATATCCGCAACCCACATGGGTACAATATCTTCTTTGTCCTTCGCCGAATCCCACTTGAAGCTATTCGTATTTTTCCGGTTGATCACTTCGTCAAAATCATACTTCATCTTGCATGCCACCTTTTCTGTTCGCGAACTTCTGCCTAACATATAATAGCACAACTCCCGTCAGCAATGCCCATAAGGGAGCCGATATGCCAACCCAATTAAGATGCGAAGCAGCCAGGACAAAGGTAACGGTGGACGGAACGATGTATGGACGCAGCTGCATGGCCGATTTGACTGACTTCATAAAAAGGCCAATCAAAGGAATACCGGTCATCAAAGCGATAAACGGAGCAGGCAAAACTTGAATCCAGCCGATCAATTTCGATGAGAACAGTCCGAATAGAATGACCAAGCCGTTAGAGGTTATTGCTGCGCCAATACGTTTCGAGGGATTGCCAGCTTCGGGACTGCTGCAGAGAGCCGTCATCATCCCTCCCACGTTCGCCGCATGCCCGCCAAATAGGCCGGCAGCCATAGAAGCCAAGCCCGAAGCGCTGATAATACGGTTGACCGGCGGATCGTACTCATGGCTTTTTAGGGCAGTAAGACTTACAGCCAGATCATTGCTCATCACGATAAACGACAAGGGGATTGCAATGGAAAATATAGCGGCAGTCGAAAATTCGGGAATGATCGGCGCGGGAAGCTCAAACGGTAAACCTTGCACAGCCGCCCATGGAAGTCGCTGTTGAAGAAGCAAACCAACAAATCCCATGATCATTGCCCATAAAGCCGGCGACAGAAACCGAGTATAACGAGGAATCAACCAATACCCGGCTGCGGCCAGGATGCCGCATAGAGGAAGCTGTACGGAAGACGGAATCATCCCCCAGACATAGGATAACAGCAGCCCGGCCAGCAAGGCATCAATTATGGGCTTGGGAATCAAGGGCAAAGCCCTGCCAAAAATCCCCGTACTGCCAGCCGCAATCATGATCACTCCCGACAGGATAAATCCCCCGGCTAATTCCGGCAGCGTATAATAGGCGGCAACGGACCCGATGTAGGCAATCCCAGTAATGGAATGGGCTCCCGCAAAAGGCATTTTATACTTAAGAGTGAGTATCGTATTTAACACACCGCCAGCGACATAAACGGCAAAAAACCAAGATAAAAGCTCATGATCGGACATTCCGGCCCGATTCGCCGCTTGGACAAGCAGGATAGCGCCTCCGGTACAAGCAAGCATGGCAGACATTATTCCCGTAGTGAAAAATCGCAAGGCAAATCCCTCCTTCAGCCCATAATAGGATCAAAGGGAAAAACGGTAACCAGCCAATTCGAAGAAACTTCTGCCATCCACCCATAAAAAAAGAGCCCGCTCGCGCAGGCTCTTTCCTTGTTTAAGTCCACTTTTTCTGATAAGCGGCAATTTCTTTGTATTCGGACGTAAGCAGTCTGGATATGCGGACGTAGATCCGGCTCAGCTCCTTATAACGCTCAATGTTGGCTTGTTCAGGCAAATGCTTGTGGGAAGTTCCCATCATGCCCGATACGACATGAAGCGAATCCACTTCGCCGATGCTGTACAAGCCTAGGATCGCGGCGCCAAGACATGAGCTTTCGAAGCTTTCCGGCACATGGACCTCCTGCTCGAAAATATCGGACATCATCTGACGCCACAGCTCCGAGCGGGCAAAGCCGCCGGTTGCCTGAATTTTCGTCGGATGGCCAATCAGCTCCTCCAGTGCCATGTACACCGTGAAGAGATTAAAAATGACGCCTTCCAGCACCGCGCGGATCATATGCTCCTTCTTATGCTGCAGGCCAAGTCCAAAGAACGAGCCTCTGGCATTGGCATCCCACAGCGGAGCTCTTTCGCCCGCGAGATACGGGTGAAACAGCAGACCGTCCGCTCCCGCCGGCACGCGCGCGGCAATTTCCGTCAGAATATCGTACGGATCCTTGCCAAGCCGTTTAGCGGTTTCGGTCTCCGCGGCGCAAAGCTGGTCTCTCAGCCAGCGGAATATCATTCCGCCGTTGTTGACCGGACCGCCTATTACCCACATATCCTCGGCTAACGCGTAACAGAAGATCCGCCCCTTCGGGTCGGTCATGGGCCGATCCGTTACAGCCCGGATAGCCCCGCTTGTCCCGATCGTTACGGCAACGGTTCCCGGCTCAATGGCATTCACGCCAAGGTTGGACAATACGCCGTCGCTTGCTCCCACAACAAAAGGAGTTGAAGCCGGCAGCCCCATCTCGGCGGCCCATTCCGCCTTCATGCCTTCCAGCGCATAAGTCGTAGGCACGGGCTCGGATAACCGCTCGGGCGTAACGCCGGCAACCTGCAAAGCTTCGGCATCCCAGCCCAGCTGGGATAAATTAAACAGTCCCGTTGCCGAAGCAATCGAATAGTCAATCACGTACCTGCTGAACAGCTGATGGAATACGTATTCCTTGATGGAGATAAACTTATGCGTGCGGGCGAACAGATCCTGCTGCGTGTTCTTGAGCCATACCAGCTTGGACAACGGAGCCATCGGATGCAGCGGCGTACCCGTGCGCAAATAAATCTGATGCCCGTTCATCTCGTTCTTGATCCGTTCCGTCCACATCGCGCTGCGGTTGTCCGCCCAAGTGATGCAGCGCGTCAGCGGACGGCCTTCTCCGTCAACCGCAATAACGCTATGCATCGCCGAACTGAACGATACGCATAACACGCCTTCTTGACCAACACCGCCTTTGGCAACAACCTGCTTGATCGTGCCCACAACCGCGCGGAAAATCTCATCCGGATCCTGCTCGGCTACATCGGGCTTCGGCGAATACAGCGGGTATTCGATGGTATGAGTCGCGATAACTTGTCCAGCCTTGTCAAACAATACGGATTTCGTGCTTGTTGTCCCGATATCCGTTCCAATTACGTAAGAGGAAGCCATAGCTGCTCACTCTCCTTTCTCTCTATCCAATCCATGCTTCTATCTTTAAACGATGGCGTTCAGTCCCATAATGAGTACAAGCGCAACAACGGAAATGATCGTTTCCAGCGCAGTCCAGGTCAGGAGCGTTTCCTTCACCGTCATGCCGAAATATTCTTTGATCAGCCAGAAGCCGGAGTCGTTCACATGGGATAAAATAAGCGAGCCTGCGCCCGTTGCCAGTACTAGCAGCTCTACGTTGGTTCCCGGCATTGCTGCCGCGATTGGAGCTACGATACCCGCAGCCGTCATCATCGAGACGGTTGCCGAACCGGTTGCGATTCGAATCATCGCCGCAATGCCCCAGCCAAGCAGAATAGGCGATACATGCGAAGAAGTTGCAAGATCAGCGATGTAGTCACCGATACCGGAATCCAGCAGCACGCGGTTGAACGCGCCGCCCGCGCCAATAACGAGCAGAATCGTTGCCGTAGGAGCGAGGCAGTCATTCGTGAATTTCAATATTTTCTCGCGGCTGATTCCGCGGGCAAAGCCTAAGCTGAAGAACGAGTACACCGTAGCAATCAGAAGCGCCACAACCGGGTCGCCGACAAACTTCGCAGCTAGGAAAAGGGTATCATCTTTCGTAAGAGAGCCGCTTTCCACGAATACGTCCGCGAATGTGGCAATCAGCATCAGGAAGACCGGAATCAGAATCGTGATCAGGGTATTGGCAAAGCCGGGCAGTTCACGGTTTTCATCCGTTTCCGCCAGCTGTTCGCCCATTTCCTTAGGCACTTCTTTATGAATCCGTTTGCCAATCCAGCTGCCGTACAGGGGTCCCGCAACGATTGCAGTTGGAAGACCAACGATAAGCGAGTACAAAATCGTCTTGCCGATATCGGCATTAAAGATGCCAACTGCCGCCATGGCAGCCGGATGCGGAGGCACCAGACCATGTACAACGGACAAGCCCGCTACCAGCGGTACGCCAATTTTGACAAGCGAAAGACCTGTTTGTTTTGCAATCGTGAAAATAAGCGGTACAAGCAAGACGAAGCCAACTTGGAAAAATACAGGAATGCCGACGATAAACGCAACAAACATCATCGCCCAATGGACTCTCTTCTCTCCGAACACGCCGATCAAGGTCCGTGCGATCCGCTCGGCGCCTCCGGATTCAGCCATCATTTTTCCGAGCATTGTGCCGAGTGCCAATACAATTGCCAGGAAGCCTAGCGTATTCCCCATCCCGGTTTTTATGGAGTCGATAATGCCGGTCTGGTCTCCGGTAGCCACGATAGGCATTCCCGCGGCAAGCCCCGTCCCGATCGCTGTAATGATAAGCGCGACAAACGGGTTCAGTTTGGCAACCGTAATGAGCAGAAGCAGCACAACGATTGCTGCAAGTACAATAAATAGCAACATGGTGTATTTCCTCCTAAAAAGAATAATTTATTGCGGCTGACCGTCGCGGTATTCCTGCGGCGTCATGCCGAATGTTTTTTTAAAAGCGCTGATGAAGGAATGCGGCCGTTGATAGCCAAGCCGGGCGGCAATGACATAGACCTTCTCATCGCTGCGCAGCAGCATGGACAAGGCCTCTTCCATCTTCACGCGCTGGATGTAATCGCTTAAGTTTTCGCCTGTTTCCAGCTTGTATACCTTGGATACATAGACGGGATGCAGCTTGACGTAATCGGCCACCGATTGAAGCGAAATATCGCCGGTTACGTTGTCGTCAATAAAGCTTCTTATTCTCTCGATCAAGGAATGGCGGTTATCCTTTGTTTCCTTGGCCATATCCTCCTGCAACGCTTTCAGCGTGCGGAAGGCCCATTCCCTAAGATGCCGTACGGTACGAAGCGGCATGCCGGTTGTCATCCGGTTGTAATCGGTACCAAGTGTTTCGTTTAGAAGACGTCCGTTCTTATGGGCGATATAAGCATAGGCGGAAGCCATCGTAAAATAAATCTCAAGCAAATGCTCTTCGGACACGGTTTCCGAGCTCTCCACTCCCGTGAAGATGCGCTTGTACCGCTCTTCTACCGCTTCCCATCTTGCGGCTTCCAGCAAATGAATCAATGCCGGCGGCTCGTACAGATAGTCCAGCGACCTTATCGCAGCCGGCTCGCTTTCCTTCTCCTCCAAGCGCATGAACTGCTCCGGCTCCTGCCCGATACGGTTGCGGAAAGCCGTAATCGACCGGTTATAGAAGCCGGGAACATCCTCCGGAAAAGCGCCGGTGCCGCTTACCATGATCGATACCTTCCCTTTCAGGTAGACGCCTACGGCGGATTGCAGCACCGATGCCGTGCGCTCAAGCCAGCCAGGATCATCATCCTCCGCTTCTTCCTTAGGAGCAAGCAAGAAGATCAAATAATCATGGGCATCCTTCGCATGCCATAGCGAGTAGCGGCCGCCGAACAGCTCCTCGGCCATATTGGCGACCGCGTATTCCTTCCAGGACATATCCTCTTCGGAAAACTCCCCGAAGCGGTCATCCAGCCGAACCGCCATCAGCGAAAATCTCTGCCAGTCCCGATCTCCAAGCTCTAACCGCGACATTTTTTCCCGGAGCGTCTGCCTGCTCCACAGCTTTCCCTGAAGCAGCTCCTGCAGCAGGTTTGCCCTTAAAAGCGGCAGATGCTCCTTCAGCGTATACGTCATCCGCTGGGCGGAAATAACCTCCTCCCATTCCTGCTTCAGCTTGAGTAGCACGCGTTCCACCGTTGACAGAAGATCCGCGGTCTTAACCGGCTTGAGCAGGTAATCCTCGGTCTGGAACTGCATAGCCTGCTTAGCATAGTTGAATTCGGAATAACCCGAGAGCAGAATGCTTTTGGTCTTTGGCCATTGCCGTTTGATCTCGGAAATGAGCTGCAGTCCCGACATACCCGGCATTCGGATATCCGTAATGACAATATCGATGGAGAATTGATGAAGCTGCTCAAGCGCTTCCTGGCCGGAATACGCTTTATACACCTGATCGATGCCAACGGATTCCCAATCGACCGTTGTTGCCAGACGGTCCACGACATGCGCTTCATCATCCACAATTAAGAGCTGGGCCATTCTGCTTCACCCTCCAACCGATTTTCATCCAATGTCTTGGCATTTGCTTCTCTCCTCAGCCAGGCTATGGTAACGACAAGACCTTCTCCATCCGCCGCATGCCGGAAACGAAGCCCCGAGGCTTTTCCGAACCGGCCTTGCAGCCGCTGATGCACATTCCAGGTACCGCATCCGATCTCGTCGCCCATTTCCTTCTCGCCTAGCAGCGCCTCCAGCCGAAGCCGTTCCTCTCTTGTCATTCCCGCTCCGTTATCGGCAATTTCAATAAGGTTATAATCCCCTTCCTGTCTTCCGGTAATGACAATGCGGCCTCCACCGATGCGGCCTTCAATCCCGTGCACAATCGCGTTTTCGACAATCGGCTGCAAGGTTAGACGGGGCAGAGTCTCCTCAAGCAGGGCATCCGGCACTTCGATCTCGAAGGCCAGCCTTCCCATTCTAAGCGTATGGATGTTCAAGTAATGCTTGACGAATTCCAGCTCATCACCAACGGTTGACAGTTGATTGTCCACCCTGGTCGTATACCGGTAAAACTCGGCCAGATTTTCCGACATCGAAATAACCGAATCCCGGTCATCCATCATTGCGGAGTTAATGATAAAAAACAGCGAGTTATACAAGAAATGAGGATGGATCTGCGACTGCAGTTGCTTAAGCGTCGCTTCCCTGGATCTGAGCTTTTCACTGTAAATATCTTCGATCAACCGCTGAATCTGGCCGGCCATTTCGTTGTAATGCCGGATCAGCTCGTCAAATTCATTGTTAGCTTTATAGCCGATCCGCCAGGATAAATCGCCGCCCTTCATCCGTTTGACACCTGCTACCATCTTGGACAGCGGGATTTGAACATTGCGGTACAGCAGAACGGAAGCGAGCAGCCCGAGCAGTATCAGAAAAGCGATTGAGCCGTAGAACCAGTTCCTGGCTTGAATAATAGGAGCCACAATTCGCTCAACGGGGACGTAATCAACCAAATACCAGCCTAGCTGGCGCGACTTCGCGTAACTGACCAGATAGGTTTGTCCATCCATCTTCAAGAGCCGTTGACCGCTTTGCCCCAGGCTCCCGTGACCTAGCTCCTGAATAACCTTGGAGGAAGCGGATTCCTCATACGTGCTGTTGCGTACAGGCAGCCCATTAGAGCGGAACAGAAACGGGTCGCCCCGGTTCTCCTTCTTGTACACATCAAGCATGTCGCTAATATTCTGGATGGGAAAACGAACCTGAATAACGGCTGCCGCGTCCCCAACCTTTAAGGCAGCAGCAGGAACTCCGGTCTCGCGGACAAAGGTGTCGACCGGATAACCGCGCGAGCTGTCCCGCTCGTAAGTCCAATCCTTCTTAATGTTTCTACCGGGAGACTGGACTTCGGTGCCGTTTAAGTAAATGTTCGATGAGAGAACGAGATTTTTCTGCGGAAAAGCAAAGGTCAAATCGTTGGACCATGAACTGGATACGCTTTGCAGTCCCAGCTTTTCCGTTACTCTGGCCTGCTCCTTCAGCAAGCCGCTTTCCGGTACGCGCGAGGCCGGGGACAGAAAATCGCGAATATGCGGATCATCGCTTAAGATGACCGGGAACATCGACAAATTTTCCATCGTTCCGTCCATTTGATCCATAAAGAAAACAAGCTTGCTCAAGCTGGACGAACGCATTTGCTCTTCCACAACTCCGGTTGCAATTCGGTTCGAATAACCGTACAGCAGCACAACGGGTACAAGCAGCAGGACAATGGTGAATGCAATCTTGTTGAAAATCGACAATCGGCGCGGCATCACGGTTGCTCCGCTTCCTCATCCAGGAGGGCCTGCAGAGCCGCATTGGCCTGATCGGCCGATTGCCGGATGTCCGTCTCTCCCGTGATGACCATTTGTACGATTTTTCCTACTTGCTCCCGCGCTGCCGCTACGTCAACGGTCTGAGGCCTGTCGTGATCGATGCCTCCGTTAACCGTTCGCCGGAATACGGCTGCCAGCTGTTCCGGGAAGCCAATCGTGCCTCTCGGATCCTTCCATACCGACGATCTCGGTCCAGGGTTGCCCGCCTGCTGGGCAAGCAGCATAACGGACTTTCCGCTTGCCCATTTGATAAATGCCCATGCCGCTTCTTTATTCGGCGATTTCGGATTAATGGCAAGCCCCCAGGATGTAATGTTGTACGGCAAGGAACCTTTTGTCCCCGACGGAAACGGCGCAAAGCCGACATTTCCCCGAACCTCCGACTCTTCCGTATCAAGCGCGCGGTAAATCGAATTGGCATCGGTATAAAGCGCGGCTTTCCCTTTCGCAAAAAAAGCGCTTGCCTGCGGCCAGGACATGTTGATCGCGTTAGGAGGCCCGTAATTTCGGAGCAGACCGCCATAGGTCTCGAAGGCTTTAATCGCTTCCGGGGAATTAATGGCTGCTTTGCCGTTCTTGATAAAGTCTCCGCCTTCGGAGTAAAGAAACGACGAGACCTGCGTCACTAGCGGACTCCGCTGTCCTCTGGCTACAAAGCCGTAGACGCCATGCTCCGGATGATTCAGCTTCGCTGCCGCTTCTTCAAGCTCGCCGATGGTAGCGGGAACCTTAATCCCCGCTTCCTTCAGCAGATCTTTCCGGTAATACAATATTTGTTGCTCCGTTACGATCGGAATGCCGGCTAGTTTGCCGTCTACCGTCGAAGAGCGGATTGATTGCGGCGTGAAATCGCCCAAATCATATTCCGCATCCTGACGGGCATAAGCATCAAGCGGTTCAAGCCATCCGCTCTGGAAGAACAGCTTTCCTTCCTGCAGCGGCCGGTACATGAACACATCCGGCGACTCCGAGCGTGCCGTGAATTGCACCGTCAGCTTCTGTGTCAGCTGATCCTCGAAATAGCCCTGGATCCTCACATTAATGCCGGTTTCCTTCTCAAACTGGGGAATTAACGGCTTAATGAATTCAACCCAGGGATGAGAGCCGGTCACGAACGTAATCGTTCTGCCTTCCAATCCCTCTCCGGGCTTCGCTTCGATGCCTGATGTACCCGGCTGTTTCCCCGGATTGTTACTGCATCCGGCTAATGCTGCAACGACCAATAATCCGGCCCATCCGGTCTGTAAGAGCTGCAGCTTTTTCATGCCTTACTCTACTCTCCTTCAAGCGGAATCGGCCTTGCCTCAAGCAACGTCGATTTGCGTCGAAAAATTTTATTAAGCATCCTTAACATTACTGGATCGCGGGTTTACGCGATATAACGAATACTAAACATTGATAACGAATCCTAAAGATCGGCTTTACCTATTATTGCCTGTCCATTCATTTATCACTCCAAAACGGCAAAGAGAAAGAGGCCGCACCTGCTGCGGCCTCTTCCATAAGCTTGCTTATACATAAAAACTTCTAAACACAATGTCCTGATCGTAATTGCCAAAGCCCTTTCCGTATAGGGTTAGTCCTCCCCGTCCGCGCCCCGTATCTTCCGCCGCAATGCGGAATGTCCAGTTGATCGCGCCCGTTCCGATATCTTTAAGACCTACGTCCGATATTTTCAAACCGTCGATATACGAGCCGCTCTCCTTGACCCGGAGCACCTTCAAGAGACCGTATTGATTAACGTCGCTGGACCACCAATCCGGGGTAAGCCTTCCTCTTGTTTTCCCGAAATCTCCAGGGCTTGTCCATACGCCAAGCGATTTGCCGTTGAGACTGAAATGGATATCCGACGGCCAATTCTCATTGACGCGAGGAGCCTCGGAGCCAATCTCAAAAGAAATCTCGATCTCGTGAAGCCGTTGGTCCTTATAAAGATAATTAGGAATTTTATACTCCACCCAGCCTCTTGCAAGCCACAGAATTCCCGCGTTTACCCTCTCCGGGTCCATGAAGCAGGCGGGATTATCGTACTGCCCGATCATCTTCTCCGTGGTTGCAACCCCGCAGGTAGGCCATGCCTCGTAGTCGGTGTAGTGGCCGATTGGCACGGACAGCCCATGAAAGCTTAATGACGAAGAAACATTGGGAGACAGCTTGATCTGAAGAAACTCAGACTTGATATAACAATATTTATAAGTTCCTCCGTCAATCCGCTTCATCTTGCTGCCGACAATTCCCGCCTGCTCCAGCTTGCGGATATGGCCGCTGATGACCGCGCTGCTTAGAAACATCTCGGAGGCGAGCTCCTTCACGTGGCGCTCCCTCTCAAACAATTTATCGATAATTTTTAATCGCACCTCGCTTGCCAGCGCTTCATATACGATTAAGGATTCCGCATTGGTTGATAGCATCATTTCACCTCGTCAGGATTTTGTTTTTCCAAAATCCTAAAACTTATTGTTGTCTACTAATACCTATTATGTTACGAATATTATAGGATTTCAACCCATACGGATTTTGTTTTTTCCTAATTCTAAAGGAGGCTTTTCCATGACAATTCGTTCGAGCATGCTTATTGACAAGAACTTTACCGTCTCCCCCGTTGATCCCCGTGTATACGGTTCCTTTATCGAACACTTGGGCCGTGCCGTATATGGCGGCATATATGATCCGGGACATCCGACTGCTGACGAGAACGGCTTCCGCCAAGACGCCATTGAAGTCATCAAAGCTCTGCAAGTACCTATTATCCGCTATCCTGGAGGCAACTTTGTATCCGGCTACAATTGGGAGGATGGCGTAGGTCCGAAGAGCGAGCGGAAACGACTGCTCGAGCTGGCCTGGTGGACGACGGAAACCAACGAGGTAGGCACCAACGAATTCGCGGATTGGGCCAAGCTGGTTGGCTCCGATGTCATGATGGCGGTAAATCTGGGTACGCGGGGAATGGATGCGGCAAGAAATCTTGTTGAATACTGCAATCATCCCGGCGGTACTTATTGGAGCGATCTGCGGATTTCTCACGGCTACAAGGAACCTCACCGCTTCAAAACCTGGTGCCTGGGCAACGAAATGGACGGTCCGTGGCAGATTGGCGCAAAGACGGCCGTCGAATACGGACGGCTTGCCAACGAAACAGCAAAGGTGATGAAATGGGTTGACCCGTCAATCGAGCTTGTTGCCTGCGGCAGCTCCAGCAGCGGCATGAGCACCTTTGCGGACTGGGAAGCTACCGTTCTCGATCTTACTTATGATCAAGTAGACTACCTGTCTCTCCATACGTACTACAATAACAACAATAACGATACGGCGAACTTCTTGGCCAAATCGCTAGATATGGACCAATTCATCGACAGCGTAGCCGCGATCTGCGACTATGTAAAAGCGAAGAAACGCAGCAAGAAGACGATCATGCTCTCGCTTGACGAATGGAATGTATGGAACACCATTGGCACAAGCCGCGCCGTCGAGCGTTGGCAGATTGCTCCTCCGGAGTTCGAAGATGTGTACACCCACGAGGACGCTCTTGCGGTTGGCTGCTTCCTGATTACGCTGCTTAAGCATGCTGACCGTGTCAAAATGGCTTGTATCGCCCAATTAATTAACGTTATCGCTCCGATTATGACCGAGACGAACGGCGCAATCTGGCTGCAAACGACCTATTATCCGTTCCTGCATGCCTCGAACTTCGGACGGGGTACGGTGCTGCAAGCCAATATCTCTTCGCCGAAATACGATTCCAAGGACTTCACAGATGTTCCGTATCTCGAAGCGATCAGCGTCTTCGACGAAGAGAAAGGTCTGATCACGGTGTTTGCGGTTAACCGCCATCTGGAAGAGCAAATGGAGCTTAGCCTGGACCTCCGCAGCTTTGGCGAAGTAAGCGTTATTGAGCATATCGTGATGGAAAGCGAGGATTTGAAAGCAACAAATACCAAATCCAATCCTCGTAATGTCGTTCCGCATGCCGGAGGCCGCACTACGGCAGATAACGGCAGCGTACAAGCGCTCTTGAACAAAGCCTCCTGGAACGTGATCCGCCTGCAAACCAAAAAAGGATAATCCCTTCCGTAAGCGTATCAGCGTATGAAAAGAGGCAGCCGAAACCGGCTGCCTTTTCCTTATGTTTGAATTCGTGCTCCAAGATGGAGTATGAACACGTTGCGGTTCATAGTAATTAACGCAGCTTCATGATTTTTAATGCCGTCGCGATAAATACTTTAACGCCGATTCGCATCGAATTCTCGTCAAACGTGAATCTCGGATGATGATGAGGATAAGTGATTCCTGCTGCCCGATTCCCGGCGCCAATATTGAAATACGTGCCCGGCACGCGGTGTATGTACGCCGACATGTCGTCCGCCGCCATGCTTGGTTTTATCGTATACAACGCCTCTTCGCCTAGAACCTCTTTAATAGAGTCTGCTACAATTCCGGTAACTTCTTTATCATTGATTAGTGGCCGATATCCATAGACGTAATCCAGCTCGTATTCCGCACCGTGAGCATCGGTAATTCCACGTACTATCTGTTCCAAGCGTTTCGGCAATTCCTCGCGAAGCACGGGATCTATGCAGCGGACCGTCCCTCCTAGCTCAGCGCTGCCGGGAATGACATTATGCGTCATACCGCTGATGAATTTCGTAACTGAAACGACAAGCGGCTCCGTTGGACTATAGTGACGGGATACCAGATGCTGCAGATTGGTCACGACCTGTGCCCCTATCGCGATAGAGTCGACCGTTCGATGAGGTTCAGCCGCATGGCCGCCTTTTCCATTAATTTTAATGGTGAAGATGTCCGGCGAAGCCAGCATCGGTCCCGCGACCACGCCAACCTTGCCAACTTCGACCGGTGACTGCAGATGGGCGCCGATAATCGTATCAACCCCATCAAGAACGCCGGCTGCGATCATCTCCTCGGCGCCTCCGGGAGGAAGCTCCTCCGCATGCTGGAAAATAAAGCGGATTTCCCCTTCCAACTCCTCAAGGTTCAGATGCTCCGTTAACAGCTTGGCAACTCCCAGCGCAATTGCCGAATGTCCGTCATGGCCGCAGGCATGCATTACGCCAGCAATCTCGGAAGCAAAGGTCAGGTCATTCTCTTCCTGAATAGGAAGGGCATCTATATCGGCGCGAATAGCGAGCACGGTCCCCGGCTTTTTCCCGATCAGCCTTGCCATTACGCTTGTTGCAGTTGGTTTGCTGACAGCCAGCTTGCCAAATGCCAGAAGCGTTTCTTCTATATAATGTGCGGTGCCGGTCTCCTTGAAGCTAAGCTCGGGATGCTGATGCAAATAACGTCTCCACGCAACAACTTGGGGATGCTGAACTTCGGCAAGCTCCATCCATTGTGCCAATTGCAACGTTATCGCTCCTCTCGGTTATAGGCTTCAATGTTCCGATCGATCTGTCCCATATGCTTCTCGACATGATTGCATATAAAGCTGTCGACGATATGCGCAATAGAGATCGGCTCTTCTCCTTTTAAACCGTAACGCTGCCATTGCTCTTCGTTCAGCTTCCGCAATAATGTCGCATTATAAGCGGTTAAGGCTTCATAAGCAGTCAGCATCTCCTCTACTGTCGTCTCGTTGAAAAGCTGCTGAGATACCCAGCCTTCGTGGGCGAAAGTAACGATAGGCGTTACGGGCTCGGATATGATTTTACGTATACGGTAGGAGTTCACGATGTTCGAGTCCAGCAAATGCCCTACGATTTCGTTTATGCTCCACTTGCCGGGACCTGGCTGCCATACCAGCAAATCCTCCGGCAAATCATTTACTTTGTTCTGAATCTTGTCTTTTGTTCCTACATAATTAACGATTGACGCTGCTCGTGCCGAGACGCTCATAGCTGAAACCTCCTGTTAAGTAGACTAGCCGTTACTTCAACGCTTCGTTAAGAAACGAGTTGTCGTACACTTTACTGATGTCTACCTTTGTATCCACCGTGCCTGTCGCTTCCAGAATATCGGCCGTTGACTGCATGGCTGCTTCAATCTCGCCCGATACCGGCTCATTGATATAATGCGTATTCTCGAGCAGCGTACGTACCAGCTCCGGATCCATCTTCTTCTCGGTTGCTAGAATCGTAACCGCCTCATCCATGTTCCCCTTCACCCAATCTACCGTTTGCTGGTAGACTTTCAAGTACAGCGCCGTCAGGTCCGGATGATCCTTCAGGAATTTATCGCGGCCGATCATTACGGCCGGAGCAACAAAGCCCATCGTCTTCACGCTTTCCAGAATGCGGGCATGACCGGCTTCCGTCTCCATCGTTACAATCGGATCCCAGATTGCCCACGCGTCAACGCTTCCGGATTGGAAGGCGGGATTCGCTTCATCCGGTTGAAGCTGCACAAGCTTGACATCATCCTCAGACAAGCCGTTTTTCTCCAGTGCTTTTATAAGAAAAATATGTCCGGAGGAGCCTTTCGCTACGGCAATCGTCTTGCCTTTCAAATCGGCAACCGATTGAATCTTGCTGTCTGGCTTGACGATCACGCTGTTCTGATTGCCCTCGACGCCGGTAACGGAAATTACCGTAAACGGACTTTTTGCTGCTTTGCCCGTTACGACGGTACCGTCGCCGATAAAGGAAAAGTCGACGCGGTTTGAGACAACGCCCTCAAGCAGCGGCACGGAGCTTTGGAATTCATTCCATTTCACATCGGCATTGACTTTGCCGAACGCCTCTTCGAAAAATCCTTTGTTCTTCGCAATGGACAGAAGGTTTAACCCGCCGTTGATGGCGATATTTACCGTTACTTTTTTATCTCCGTCCCCTTTGCCCGCGCAGGCTGAAAGAGTGAGCAAGCCAATCATAACGGATAAAATGATCAAGCCGTACTTCCATGCCGGCTTTCGTTTTACTGCTGCAGCGTTCATCATGTACATCCCCTTGTTTTCTCATTTGCTTGTATTCGTTTATCCAATCGATTGGGTCGGATATACGTATTGTAATATTTCCGATTAATCTAGTAAAATAACTATGAAATATATTAACATAACTATCAGTTATGTATCAGAGGTGTTTACATGAACCTTGAGCAATTTGAATATATTGCCGCAATTGCCAGGACCGGATCCATTACCATAGCCGCGGAACAGCTTCATGTCAGCCAAGCCGGAATCAGCAAAGCATTGTCCAAGCTGGAACAGGAGCTTGGCATCACGATCTTCAAACGGTCCCGGCTCGGCACCGTTCCAACCGACCGCGGGAAGATCATCATCGAGAAGGTATTCGAGATTTTGGCCCGGATGGAGGAAATTCGCGAGCAATCGATGATAAAAGGCTCGTTGACCGAAGGCGAGGTGCGCTTCTCGGTTGGTCCTAATTTCATGGCGGTGCTGACGAAAGCGATTATCGCGTTCAAGCGGGATTACCCTAACGTGACGCTTGAGATCACGTCGAAAAGCACGGAAGAGGTTATACAGGATCTGAAGGAAGACCGGTCCGACCTCGGGCTTATCTATCTGGATAACCACAAGCAGTCGGATGTGAAGGATTTGCAGATGAAGACCTTGCACGTATCGCGAATGGTCGTGTGCGTAGGAAGACGCTCGAGCCTGTCGATGAACAAAAGCTTGACGCCGCAGGAGCTTCTTGGCCAGCCCTTTGTCAACATCGACGGCGTATGGTCGAATTGGTATCTGAAGGACTTCATGGACAAATACGGGAAAGTAAATATCCTGTTTACCTCCAACAACATTGAGCTGTTAAAACGGACCATCGCGGAAGGCGCTGCAATCGGGCTGTTCATCGAGTATGCGATGGAGAATGACCCGCTTGTCCTTAACGGAGATATTGTCATGATTCCTCTTGTCGGCCATGAGCCGTCTACCGTCTCTTTGGGGTGGGCAAGGCTTGCCAATAAACATTTTTCGATTGCGCAGAAGGAATTTTTGAACTATTTGATCCGGGAATATAACAGCTTCTAATAAGCGATTTATTCGTGAAATCGCTTATTGACAACGGTTTTTGCTGTCTGCTAATATTCTCCCTAATTCATTGGACGCAATTTTACATCATTGCAGGGAGGCTGTCTCATGACTGCTGAAGCATTGGAAATCAGTCAGTTAAGCAAAACATTCCGCACGGCGGACAAGGCTACCCATGTACTGGACAATGTCCAGTTAAGCCTGAAAAAACAAGAGTTTGTATCCATTATCGGTCCAAGCGGCTGCGGCAAAAGCACGTTGCTCAAGATTGCGGCTGGGCTTGACGTTGACTATGAAGGACTGGTGCAGCTTGACGGCATCGACGTGAGTGGTCCAAGCAAAGAGAAGGGCTTTATTTTTCAGGAGCATCGGTTGTTTCCGTGGGCTACGGTGGAGAAGAATATTGCCGCCGATCTGTCGCTCAAAAATCCCGAGGTTCGCCAAAAAGTCGACGAGATGATTGAGCTGGTTCGTCTTCAAGGATTCGAGAAGGCTTATCCGAAGCAGCTTTCCGGAGGCATGGCGCAACGAGTCGCTATCGCCCGCGCGCTTGTCCGCAACCCGCAGGTCTTGCTGCTCGACGAGCCGTTTGGCGCGCTGGACGCTTTTACCCGCAATCATATGCAGGAATCGCTGCTCGATATTTGGCGGCAGAACAAGACGTCGATGCTGCTCGTCACGCATGATATCGACGAAGCTATTTTCCTATCGAATCGGGTTGTCGTTATGGATGCGAGACCGGGAAGGATTAAAGCGATTATTCCCGTTGATCTGCCTTATCCGCGCAACCGGGTCAGCGCCTCTTTCCAGCAGCTGCGAACGCAGGTTCTAAGCGCTTTGGATCATGTCGAAGAAGAGGGCAACAGCTATGAGATTTAATTACATACCACGGAAAGGTTGTCTATTCGCATGATTGGAAAAGCAGGAGTAAAAAGATTTTTATTAAGTGCTCTTATCCCGGTCCTTGTGCTGGTTGCCTGGCAGCTTGCGGTCACAAACGGTCTGGCATCCCGTCAAATGTTCCCTCCTCCGACCTCCATTCTCGGCGATTTCTACGACATGCTTAGATCCGGGGAGTTAACGCATCATCTCGGAATCAGCGTGCTTCGCGCCATGGTTGGATTCCTGATTGGCGGCGGTCTTGGCTTGCTCTTCGGTCTGCTTAACGGCTTATACAGACGAACCGAAGAATTGTTGGATCCTACGATTCAGATGCTCCGGACCGTACCGCTTCTAGCGATTACGCCGCTGTTTATCCTATGGTTCGGGTTCGGGGAGTTATCTAAAGTGCTGCTTATTGCAATGGGAGCATTCTTCCCTCTATATGTCAATTCGTTTCTTGGCGTGCGCAACGTCGATTCAAAGCTGTTTGATGTAGCGCGGGTGCTGGAATTCAGCCGTTTCCACCAGTTGACTAAAGTCGTCATGCCTGCGGCAATGCCCAACATTCTGCTTGGCATGAGGCTATCGCTGAGCACGGCTTGGCTTTGCCTAGTAGTCGCCGAATTGATGGGTGCCGATCAAGGCATCGGTTATCTCATTCAGGATGCCCGCTCTTATATGCGGACAGGGGTTGTATTTGTCGGCATTATTATTTTTGCCGTTGTGGGCAAACTGACCGACTCTCTCGTGCGCGTATTGGAATCCCGCTTGCTGCAATGGCGGGACAGCTATAAGGGTTAAGAAATGTCCTTGTCCACACCAATCTCTAGAGCTTATGCGGCTGCCGTAGCGTACGCCGTCATCATCGGCTTCTCGTTTATATTTGTCAAATTCGCCCTGCGTTCAACCGACCCTGTTGGTTTGCTTGCCCATCGGTTCACGGTAAGCTTCGCAGCGGCGAATCTGCTCGCTTTAATGGGATGGGGGAAGTTCCGAATGTCCGGCCCCGGGTTCATTAAGCTGCTGCCAATCGCCGTCTTTTACCCCTCCCTTTTCTTTGTTTTTCAGGCCTTTGGGCTGTCTCGACTCCCGTCATCGGAAGCCGGGATTATTCAGGCCGCAATTCCGATTATGACCATGGTGCTTGCTGCACTGCTCATCAAGGAGCATGCAACAGGCTGGCAAAAGCTGTGCATTCTAATGTCTGTTGGCGGCGTCAGCTTTATTGTCGTCATGTCCGGTCAACAAACCGGTACGGGAACCGCTAAATTAACGGGTTATATTCTGATTCTGCTCTCCGCCTTTTCTTCTGCCGTGTATAACGTCATGGCAAGGAAGCTGACGCAGACATACCGGGTAGCCGAAATGACTTATATAATGATGGGCATTGGTTTTGTTGTTTTTAACGCAATTTCTCTCTCGCAGCATGCGGTTAGGGGAACGCTCGCGGACTATTTCGAACCATTTGCGGATATGCGCTTCGTTATTTCGATTCTGTATCTGGGACTTCTATCCTCGCTCCTCACTTCGTATTTGACTAACTATGCGCTAAGTCATATCCAAGCTTCGCAAATGAGCGTATTCATTAATCTCTCGGTGCTTGTCACGATATCGGCAGGAATACTCGTATTGCGCGAGACGCTTGCCTGGCATCATTTCGCGGGAGCCGTACTTATTCTCGGAGGAGTAATCGGGGTGAACGTGAGAGGCAACCGTTACAAAAAGAGGCATTTCCGGACGTAGCATGAAGTCCGGGAATGCCTCTTTTTTCTATTCTGCTAACAAATTTATCTCAAAATCCTCGTCGCGGTCGCATACGAGAATCCCGTCCCGCACATCGAGCCGTGCTGCTTGAACGGATGACCGGCGCTGCTCGTATCCTTCTTTTCCGCCCTCCTGCATTCCGCTGCGTCCCGGATGGGTGAAATAAAAGACATAAGCCTCGTCCCCGGAGACAACCACATCCGCATGATGGCCGATCCATTCGTCATCTTTACGGACGCCAGGGGTTTCGAGAATCATCCCGTTCCGGTCCCAATTGTCCAAATCATCGGAGCGGTAAACGCCCTGCCCTCTCCATTCGTCGATAATCATCCAATAGCTGCCTTTGAACCGGAAGACATTAGGTCCTTCATGCCCGCGATGCGTGAGCACGGGTCTGGCGCTATGCCAATGGTATAAATCGTCGCTGTCCGCCGCGTAAGTAGCCGATCCATGCTCTTCATCCTTGTACCACATCCGGAAGCCTTCTCCCGGAAGCTCATGGACGCATACATCGATGACGCGATTCGAGCTAAGGGAAAGAGGTCCTTCCAATTGCCAGTCGATCAGGTTATTGCTCGTATAATGAATGATCCGGCGATCGCCCGTCCACTCCACCTGGATGCCTTGAATATAGCTGACGTACATATGATAAATGCCGTCATGCCAATAAATTTCCGGTGCCCAGAACGTATTGCGCCCCCACTCGAAATCAAGCCCTGGCAGCGTCCCCCGATATACCCAATTCCGTCCGCCATCCGCTGACGTCGCAACTCCGAGATCCGAGCCATGCACCCAGGCTACCCCAGGCCCTTCCGCGGTTGCCCGTCTGCTCGTATACACCATCCACCATTCTTTTGTTTCCTGGTTATAAATGATTGTAGGATCCGTTGCCCCGTCATAAATCGGATCTCTGAATAAAGGTGCTTTCATAGCCGCTGTTCCTCTCCGTTCCCAGTTGGAATTAACCTTTTACCGAACCTAACAATACGCCCGAAATAAAGAACCGCTGAGCAAACGGGTACATCACAACCATCGGTATCGACGCGATGACCATGGAGGCTAATTCAATCGTACGCGACGTAATTTCGCCTTGTCCTTGCGCCAAAGACAGCAGCTCGGATACGGCGGGATTGGACAGCGAGGCCGAGCTGGACAGCTGCTCCACCGCCGAGCTTGTCTGAAGCAGCTTCAGAATCAAATACTGCAGGGTCTGAAGGTCATTGGACTGCGTGAAATAAAGCGTTGTTCCGTAATCGTTCCAAATTCCGACCGCCGTAAAGATCGACAATGCCGCCAATACCGGCTTCGACAGTGGCAGAACAAGTCGCAGGAAAATCGAGAATTCGCTTGCCCCGTCCAGCTTGGCGGATTCAAACAAGGCATCCGGAATCGCTTTGTAATTCGCGTTGAGGATAATAACGTTCCAGAAGCCGCCAAACAAAGAAGGAATAATATAAACCCAATAATTATCATAGAGATGGAGCCAGTTGATCAATAAAAAAGACGGGATAAGGCCGCCACTGAAATACATGCTGGTGAATCCAAGCGCCATATACCATTTTCTCCACTTTAAATAGGGACGCGAGAAGGCGTAAGCGAACATCGCCGTATAAAAAATCGAGATGATCGTTACGAACGCCGTACGGGATATCGTAATCCAGGCTGCGCTGAGCAGACCCGGATCGGCCAGAACCGCTCGCCAGCTCGCCCAAGTAAATATACGAGGCCATAAAAACACCGGTCCGCGCTGCAGATCGATCCCGCTGTTCAGGGAACTGATAATGGCGTACCAAAAAGGATATACGGTCACAATCATGATCACGACCATGATCACTGTATTCGTAACGGAAAATGTACGGTCTCCTAGAGACTTTCCTCCAACCATACCGGGATGCCTCCTTAGAACAGACCTGATTTTGTAATTTTTTTCGAAGCATAGTTAGCTCCCACAAGCAGGACAAGCGCTAGCACGGACTTCATTAATCCGATAGCCGTCGCGACATCGAACTGGAAATTCAATAGGCCCGTCTGATAGACGTACGTATCGAGGACCTGGCTCGCAGGCAGGTTCAAGGAGTTCTGCAGCACGTAAATTTGCGTAAAGTTATTGTTCAGCATGCCGCTTACCGCGAAAATAATCATGATCATTAAAGTTGGCATGATGCCGGGCAACGTAATATGGAACATTCGTTTGAACCGTCCCGCTCCGTCGATTGACGCCGCTTCGTACAACGATTGGTCGACGCCGGCCATCGCGGCCAAGTACAGAATCGCTCCCCAGCCTAGATCCTTCAACAGATTCGTCACGATAGCCAGACCCCAGAAATAGCTTGGATCGGATAGAAATTGAAGAGGTTCTTTCACCAGATGCAGATGAACCAGCAAATAATTGATAATCCCTTCCTGCGGATTCAGCAGCGTAATATACAAGCCGCCATAAATGACCCAAGACAAGAAATGCGGCAAGTAGGTAATGGTCTGAATAGCCGATTTGAACCTGGTACTGACGATTTCGTTAAGCAGCAAAGCGAAAATAATCGTAACGGGTATGCCGACCAGCGACCCGATCAGATTAATGCCAAGCGTATTTTTGACCATCGGCCAAAATTGAAAGTTATCAAAGATCAGCTTGAAGTTATCGAAGTGATTCCATGGGCTTGTAAATATCCCTTTAACGCCGCTGATCGGGTCGTAATGCTTAAATGCCATCAGCAAGCCGAACAGCGGCAAAAAGCTGAATACGATAATAGAGATGACGCCTGGCCCAATCATAACCGCTAGCTCGGTCTGCGTTCGCAAGTCGGATTGCAGCGCGTAGCCCTTTTGCTTCTTCCTTTTTTTATCCGACGGATTCATCAGCCGACTCCCTCCTGCTAAAGGGCGGACCGTGCCGAAGCTTCCGATTCGGCTTTGACACGATCCCCTTCGTTCCTTAGTTAAGAATTGATGCCTTTAATCGTTGTGCCGTAGCTTTCCTGCTGCTTATGGAACTGTTCGTTGATTTTCGCATTGATATCGTCCAGTCCCATCTTTTTCACTTGAGCGATCATATCGTCATAGAGCTTATCTCTTGATGTCTCGTCTTTAGCCAGAATAATCTTGGATATTTGAGCCTCGAGATAGGTTTTAATTTGCAGTTGATCATTGGCCAGCTTGCTGCCCGCTTCAATGAAATTGCTAGGCATAATCAGCGCGGAAGAATCGTAAATCTCGGAGTTTTTGCCGATTGTCGTCTGTACCTGCATCGCCATAACGCTGTCTGCCCCTTTATTGGAGGTTGGAGCAACCGTCGCATGATCATGCCAGGCAATATTGTGGAACGGCCAGAACGCGAATACGCCTGTCTTGGAATAATCGGCCGCATCCTTCAAACCTTGCTCCGTCTGCACGACAAGTCCGTTCGCGTCCAGCGTGTAGTCGGTTCCTTCGAAGCCGTAATAGTTGAGTATGAGCCCTTCGTCACTGGTCATGAAATCAAGCAACTTGGCAATTCTCTCCGGGTTAGGCGCATCCTTTGAAATAAACGTATTCATCCAGCCCGTTCCTGCTTTCAGAGAGCGGCCTGCTACCGGCTTTGTCCCCTCATTCGACATCATCGGGCCTGGCGTAATCCATGTACCGACCGCATTCTCGTCCGTAAATCCGGTATTTGCGGAGTTGCCGATGAAGCTGAATACCCTGCCAGTCTTGACGGATGCCTTTATGGATGTATCATCCACCGTCATCTGGCTTGGATCAAATGCGCCTGCTTTTGCCGCTTTGTACAGGAAATCAAGCGCATGCTTCGTTTCCGGAGCCAGGATAACGTCGCGGTAATTGCCATCCTTATCGACCGGCATAGCGCCAAACATGGCTTCCAGCGTGCCAAGGGTGCTGCCATGTCCTGTCCCGCCAACCGATAAACCTTGATAATCTTTTCCGTTAATCAGCAGCGGAACAACAGGCGCTCCATCGATTTTCAGCCCCTTCACTTTCTCGAAAGCCGCAAGGACTCCGTCCTCCGTTTTTAACTCCTCCTCCTTAATACCCGCTTGCTTCATAATCTCCTGATTAAACATAATCGAGTTGTTATTCCGGTACTTTGCGGCATCCGAATAAAATTCGCTTGAAGGCGGGTAGATCTCTCTAGCATCCTGCGTATCCATATGGCTCGGATAAGCATACCAGCCGCCGTCGCGCTCGATTAAGGCTTGCTTCAAATCCTGCGGAAAATTCGTCAGAAGCGGAGAGGATGGATTATATTTCTTCAGAAATTCGTCCAGATTCCATACTTTGCCCGCGTCAATCAGCTTCTTCTCCAGCGTGCCGTCCGTCAGCGTCATAATGTCCGGCAGCTTATTGGACGAGACAAGCATCAGGCTTAATTTCGTTCCCGCATCCTGAGCCGGAATGTTGAATTCGAACGATAAGCCGGTCTTGCTTGTAATTGTCCCTTCTACCGAATTGGGATCCGAATTCCATGGCGACGGCGGATTCCATCCGCTTACGTCAGAAAACCACGTCAGCTTGACCGGAGCCGTGTTCTCCGCCGTACTGCTGGAGGACGGTTCCGCAGAATTGGCTGGCACATTATTCATTCCTTCCTGGCTGTTATTCGGTTGATTCGAACTGCAGGCTGAAAGCGCTATCGAACAAGACAATAGCATGACCGTCCACAAGCTGTAATGCTTTCTCATACCTTTGTTCCCCCTTAAGACTTATAATGGCTCTTACCCTTCCCATCATAGTTGGATCCAGCCCTCAGCCATATGTTTGTAATTTTGCAAATTGGTGCGGATTGTAGATAGCGCTTTCATAACTTTCTGAATTTGCTTGGCGTTAACCCGACATGCTTCTTGAACAGCTTGTTGAAATGAAAATAATCTTTGTAGCCAACCCGCTCCACAACCTCGTGAACGGATATAGAGCTTTCCTTCAGCAGCTCTTTAGCAAGCGCGATTCTTTTGCCCGTAATATAGTCCGAATAAGAGGTTCCCGTCTCCTTTTTAAGCAGGAAGCTAAGATAGCTAAGGCTCAAATTAAAACGTTTGGCGATAGCCCCCAGCATAATATCCTCCGTAAAGCTTGAATCGATATAGTCCATTACCGCTTTAACCTGCCCGCTTATTACCGGGAGATCAGGCTTACCTTCCAGTTCGAAGCCATTTTTCAACCTCTCAAATACGGCATCTATCGAAGAATATGTCCTTGCCAGCTGATCGTAAGTCAGAAATTCTATATCCTGCTGCGAGCTTGCCTGGCTGTAATACTTATGGATAAGCGAAATGATCTGATTGTACACGCTGGCGAATTGGTCCAGCTGCATGCCCCGGCATTGCTCCATCAGCCGTTGAAGGCATTCCTGCATACCCGATAGTTTTCGTTCTTTCATGCTCAGCTCCAGCTGCAGCATAGTTCCCGAGATCCCGGCGGCCATTGCCTCATTCTCTTTATAACGGACAATCCGTTGATCCGGATAAAAGCATGAAGTGAATAACGCGATATCCGCCGCATGAAACATCTTTGAAAGCGGATAAGACAAATCAGCCGGCATACTGATTCCGATATGGCTCGCATCATTAAGACTGCCGGTTATAAAATCCAACAGCTCCTTGGCATGCAAGGCTTCATCATACTGCAAAATATAGGACAGCTTGTTTGAGCCCGTTCTCATGACATGGGCATTCATCTCAGGCATTTCCGCAACTCTCTCGGAGGAATCCGTCGCCGTAGCATACGGAAATAGAGCATTGATGAGCAGAACATTTGGATGCTCCGGCTTTATCCCCCGATTGAACATATACTGACCGATCGTAGTATGACCATCGGCATCCAGCAGT
The DNA here is from genome assembly GCF_037147795.1 of Paenibacillus sp. MMO-177. NCBI lineage: Bacteria > Bacillati > Bacillota > Bacilli > Caryophanales > Paenibacillaceae > Paenibacillus > Paenibacillus sp. MMO-177. The sequence continues at coordinate 829,190 of NZ_JBBCUR010000002.1, forward strand.
TCAAACAAATCGTTAAGCTGTGCATCGGGGTCGCCGGCATCCAGCTTTTTTTGCTCCAAATAGCCTCTCAAACGCCCGATCGTTTCGAGCAGCTGTTCCTTCTCGATTTGCTTAAGCAAATAGTCGAATGCGCCAAGCCGCAACGCCTGCTGGGCATATTCAAATTCGGAATACCCGCTCGCAAGAATAACTTCCGTCTCGAGCTTTTGCTTGGCTATTTCATTCAGCAGTTCAATTCCGTTAAGCCCCGGCATCCGGATATCCGATATTACCGCTTCGGGACGATGCTCCTCAATAAACCGCAAAGCCGATGAACCGTCGTAAGCTTCGCCAATAACCTGAAACCCTTCCGACTCCCAATCAATAAGCTTTGATATGCCGTAAGCGACCCAAGGCTCATCATCCACGATTAACACGCGATACATGTTCGTTTCCTCCCTCGTTGACGTGCGGTGGGAAAGAAATCCTGACGCACGTCCCTTTATTTAACACGCTGTCAACCTCAAGCGTTGCAGCATCGCCATAGAATAAAAACGTGCGGTTGTAGATATTGGAGATTCCGATCCCCTTTTGCTTCCCTTGTTCCCCCGAGACAAATTCCTGAACGCCGGTAAAGCCTTCCCTTATTTCTTGCAGCTGGCTCTCACTCATGCCGTAGCCGTTATCCTGAACAAGAACATGGATCTGGTAATCGGCGGATCTATGGATATCGATCAACACCTCTCCTTCGCCCAGCTTCCGTTCCAGCCCATGAAATACCGCGTTTTCAACAAGCGGCTGCAATAACATTTTGAGCATCGTCTCGTTCAGCAAATTCTCTTCGCAGCGGGTAACGATCTTAAACCGCCCTCTGAAACGAAAATCTATTATTCTCGCATATTCCCTAATGTGGGCCAGCTCCTCCGCAATCGTCACAAAGTTGCTCCCTTTCACCGCATAGCGGAACATGCGCGACAGAGACTCCGAAATATCCGCAATATCGCGGACATCATGGTAAAAGGCCATGGCGCGGATGCTTTCCAGCGTGTTATAGAGAAAATGCGGATTGATCTGGTTCCGGAAGGCCGATATTTCCATTTGTTTTTTGGCCAGCTCAATTTCCAGCATCCGGATTTGGGTAGATCGGACCTCGTCGCTTAGCTCGCTGATATCGTCCAGCATATTGTTCAGCTTTTGGCCAAGCACGCCGATCTCGTTTTTATGAACGACCTGATAGCGGCTATCCTCTCCGTTTTTCGGATAGGATTTGATGAAATCCATCAACGATTTAATGGGCTTGAGTATCCGGGTGAAGAAAATAAGCAGGAACATGCACAGAATGCCGAACATAATGGCGTAGGTTGTAATATTAATCCGTTTAACCGTTCCCAGCTCGTTAAGCAGCTCGCTCTTCGGAATGATACTGATCAGCTTCCAGCCGGAAGGAGCAAGCGTAATCGACTGGACGATAAATTTCGAGTTCGCCTTCCACTTGCCTACGTTCACCGAATCGCTGCTGGACACCTTGCCTTCGCTTGTTAAGATATGATCGTTCCGGTCCAATAGCATAACCCGGGAGTTGGCTGTAACTTTTGCGCTTCTCAGAATCGGGCTCAGGTTAGAGACATCCATCACGTAACGGCCGGTGCCCCGGTATTCCGTTGCGATATGGTTGCTGTCCAGTCCGTAGATCGGAGCCGTAATGATGTAAAAATGCTCCGTCGGACGGTCATCCAGATTAACCAACCCGGAATAGGACATCGTCTGCACGGGTGCCGTCGTCTCGTCCTGGCCCTCGCCAAGCCTTGTCATCAGCTTCCCGCTTCGGTCATACAGCTGAATCCCTCTAATATTGGATTTCATCGACATCGTGTTGGCGAACACCGACAGCACTTCGCGGTTTATTAATACCCGGTCCAGCATATCGTCCGCTTTGATATAAGTCTGCACGGTAGGGCTATAAAACAAGAAGGTCGAGATTCCCTGCATGTCGCTGTCGAAGCTCGTCATCTTCTCGTTCACCTGCTGCAGGATGGTATTGACGGACGCGGTTACCTTCCGTTCGATAATTTGCTGGGCAATGCGGTTCGTAATGATATACGTAATAAGCAGCGTGACCAGCATAAGCGCAATCAAGATCAAGATCTGCCTCATTAAGCTGGGCTTCCATATCCGGTTCAGCATAACGATCCCCTTTTCGAATAACAGCTGTATGGATCTCAAATAGACGAAACAACAAAAAAACCGCTTTTTAGGCGATTTTTTCGAAAACTTGCTTTATTTCACTCTAAATACCGTAATGGAATGCTTGGGAAAATCGTACGCAAACCGGTTGCCTTGGACACGGATACGGCTCTGCTTCGGGGATACCCGGTCAGGGGCTTCGAATGTATTCTCGTCATCCAGCGAATGGCCGGACATCTCGTGGATATCAACATTCAGGAACGGTTTCGGCAAATCTTCCAGCACCAGGTCAGCTTTAACCGAGCTGCCTTGTACATTCACAACCTTTATGATGGTATCGCCGGTTGTGCGATCATAGCTGGCGGAATAATACAGAGGCTCGATGACCGGCAGCGTATCTTCCGTCTCATTAATAAGCTCGCCGTTAATCCATGCGCGTATCCGACGACCCGACACTTCCAGCTTCAAGTCGTATTCTTTATGATCTTCTACGTTAAAAAGGCTTTGAGTGAGGACGGAGCCTCTTCCATTGATATGGGAGGCAATAATCGAATCCTGATTCTGCCAGCCGCCAAACTCCCAGATTTGCTTATTCTTCTCATCCGTTTGCCCGAACTTGAGATTAAAGCCTTTAGGTCCGCTCATTCTTTGCGCTTTCAAGGTTATCGTGTAGTTCTCCCAATCCGTTTCCCCTAGATCAATTGCCTTGACCGACGTCCCGTTCCGTCTGTCTTCTTCCGTATCGGAAAGCGTGCAAGGCAAGCCACCGTTCAGCTTTTTCACTTCTCCGTTGTCGTTGTTCACCAGCACGATATCCCAATAACGGAAGGAGCAGCGATCCGTCTCAAGGGATAAAGCTCCGTTAATCGGCATCTTTATATCGGAAGGAGCAGCTTCCAGACCGCTTGCTTCGATCGTGATGAGCTGATCCCCTTGATGATGCATAAACATCTTCTGCACATAATAGTTAGGCGTGCCGTAAACCTCATGATTGTTGAACCAGATCATATCCGGCTTCCAGTTCACGTAATCGACGTTGCACAGGAGCGGTGCATAACAGGCAAGTCCTACGGCATGCGCGTTTTTCTCAAGACCCGTCATATAAGCCGCTTCGGCAAGTGCGTTATAATACGTGTTCCCCCAAGACGCATATTCGCCGAGGAACACATTCGGGTCATCCGCTTTGAAGTTGTCATAGCGATGGTAGTTGGCCAGGAACCATTCCGGCGAACTGTAATAATGCTCGTCCACCAGATCCGATTGATGTTCTCTGGCAGATTGCCAGCCGCGTTCATATTCCGTTCCCGCGGCAAATGGCCCCGAGGAGTTTATCACCTTCATTGCCGGATACTTCTCTTTGATGGCGCGATGGAAGTACGGGTATCGTTCGAAGAACGGTTCCCCAACCTCTTCGTTGCCGATTCCGATATACTCAAGCCCAAACGGCTCCGGGTGACCCAGCTCCGCGCGAATCGCTCCCCATGTAGTCGAAGCATCGCCGTTAGCGAATTCAATGAGGTCTAACGCATCCTGGATCCATGGCGACAGCTCCTCGATCGGAACGATTCGGTTGTGATGCGGATCATAGCCGCCCGGCAGAATCGGGATTGGCTTGGCGCCGATGTCCTCGCATAATTGAAAATATTCGTAATAGCCAAGACCCAGCGTCTGATTGTAGCGCCAGTTGTTCCTTCTGGCCGGTCTTTGCTCAACGGGGCCAATCGTGTTTTTCCACCGGTACATCGAATTTCGGTCATCCGGGTTCAAGGAGCCGTCATGCACGAGGCAACCGCCCGGGAAACGCATAAACTTCGGCTTCAGGTCGGCAAGCAGCTTCGCAATATCTTCTCTTAAGCCCCCAGGCCGCTTAAGATAAGTTTTCTCCGGGAACAACGATACCATATCGAGATACAGCTTCCCTTGCCCTTTTGTCAAAAGAACAAGACGACTGCCCGTATCCGTCGCGGCTGACGTTATTACAGCCTCGTATTTCATCCATTCCGATGAATGGACCTCAATGGCCGCCTCGCCGTAAACGGTACCGTCCGCCCCTTCAATCGTGACGGTCAGAGGTTCATGGAAGCTGGCGTCACGCCGCGCAAATACGGAAAATAAATAACGGTCGCCTTGCTTGACGGGAATGCCGCTGTTGAAACCAAGATTCATAAGTCCAACGCCATTCCCCTCCGCAGCAATATCAATTACGGCGTAATGAGGGTTACGCGCGTTAATCGGTTGGCTTTCCCCGATCGTTGCTTCCGCCTGTCCGCCGCCTCTTTCTACCTTCTCCCAACCCATGAAAGCATGGTAATCGGGATGGTCGATCGGATCAAATTCGAAGGAACGGTTCTGAACAAGCTCCGCGTAAAGCCCCCCATCCGCCGCATGATTCAAATCCTCGAAAAATATCCCGAACAAGTCGCCTAATTCCGCGCCTCGTTCCTTCGTGCGTACTGTTAATACCGGCTGCGTGCTCATGTCGATTGGATCCCCTTTGCCTCGTTTTCTTAAGATTCTAAGGAGTTGCCTCATCGAAAACAATTCATTATCCTGCGTTAAAACTGACCTATCCTGCTATCCATAGAGAACAACCTGTCAGATCTGATATAATTCCATCAGCATCGTCTCTACAAGGAGCTGGATACGTTATGGATTACTATAAGCTCTCCGGGCTTGGACCAAATGAAACGATCGGCGTTTTGCCCGATTACTATTTCCCGCCTTACATTACGCTTGCCCATATGTTCTCAGCCCCCAGCCATTGGGCAATCCGTAACCGGGAGATGAAGCAGTATGTCCTTCAATATGTCGTTGACGGCATAGCGGACTACCCCATCGAAGGCACGCCTTATACGACAACGCGAGGAGACCTGCTCTTCCATCGTCCCATGGAGCGGCACTCGATTCTACCTCATCCCTCGGAGCCGTATGTTTGCATTTCCATTGTTTTTCACTTTGGCCTCTCGCCATTTCCGATCCCCGAATTGTATGAAAGCAAGCATTATCTCGGCAACTATTCCGAGCATCCCATCAACAACATGCTATCCGACCTGGTCACCTCTTACAGACAACCCGGATTAATACATCAAATGCGATGCCAAAGCCTGCTGATGCGCATCTTGGCCGAAGCTTCCCAGCGTAACAAGGAAGATGCACAAGCTAAGAATGATGCCTCGAATAAACCTCAAGTCGTGCTCGTAAAAAATTATCTGCACGAACACTATACCCGGGATGTGCAACTCAAGGAATTGGAAGTGCTTAGCGGCTGGAGTAAAAACTACCTGCTGCTCGTGTTCCGCAAGTATATGGGCATGTCTCCGATGCAATATTTAACTTGGCTACGAATAAATAAGGCCAAAGAGCTGGCTATCCATTCCAACCTTACAATCAGCGAAATCGCCGAAAGCGTTGGTTATTCGGATGTCCATACCTTTGGCCGCATGTTTAAAAAGAAAACCGGTCATAGCTTAAGCCAGTTTTGCGCCAACCTCATTTATTCCTGACATTGCTCATCCAGCAAGCACACAAAGCCATCCCGCGAGGGATGGCTTTGTGACGAAAGAAAAACGAATGCTATTAAGTCGCAATCTCCTGCTGAATGACATGGCTGTTATCCAAAAAGACCGACCTTTCTACTTGATACAAATCATAGATTTGCTCGGTCTGATTGATTCGAGTATACATATACGGATTAAGCTCATTGGCTAAGGTGACATAGGGCAGCTTCTCGACCGCTTTTTTCGATCGGATATTTTGCTTGCGGATTTTTATAAATACCGTTTCAATCCCATGCTCCAGAAAAAGCTCCGTGAAAAAAGCATCCTTAGCCAGCTGGTTATACCCTTTGCCGAAATAAGGAATGCCGATCCATGTAGCCAGGAAGCCTGTATGGTTAACAATATCGTAGAGATCGATACTGCCAATGGGTTGTCCCGTCTCATTCAGAATCGTTCTTGAAATACAGGTGCCCTGCTCCTCTTCGACGATCAACTGCTTGGTTGCGAATAAATACTCTTCATACGACTGGGGTTTGTAGCGAACGTAAGGGAAAACAGAGGGATCAACCAATAAATGATACAAGGAGTGGCATTCGTGCAAATCTCGTTTTTTAATCATCGTATCTATCACCTTAGTCCTTGAAAGTCGTCTTCTCAAGTATATAAAAGGACATGAGGGATTGTATGAACGCCACGTTTTGTTTGTGTAAATCGCGCTTGAAAAAGGACCACTCCAAGTCAATCGGAGTGGTCCTTTCCTCTAATTAAAAGTTAACGCGAATCCGCTTTGCACGTAGTTCACGTTCGGATAGGCGATGTTTCTCGTAACCAGATTGTTAAACGTTGCCGATCCGTTCCCCGTATAGGTATAGATGGCCGCCCCTAAATGCGGGCCAGAGAACCTCGACGTCGTTACCCCGTCTTTGCCGGTACCGTCAATGGTCACGTTGTTAAAGACGATATTCTCGAAGCCGCCTCCGTAACCGAATTGAATCCCGTCACGCTGCGCATTAATGATATCAATGTTGGTAAAGGTCACGTTCTTGATCGAGTCATTGGAAGCCTCCAGGTCGATCGCTCCCCGCTCCCCGTTATACAAGTCTTGACTCGTACCGCTATTAATGATCGTTGTATCCGAGACCGTAATCCCCGTATTGTTCTGGAAATGATAGCCCGGGAAGACCGTATTCAGACGGACGCCGGAGCCGCCAACGGTATCGATAATCACGTTGTGGTCGGCTTTGTGTCCGCTGCCGCCAAAGAACGCAATGCCCGCCGCGCGCCAGTTGTTCTCAATCGTGTTGTAGGAGAACGTATTGTTCACGCCTGCGGGAGCGCCGTTCGTGTTACTCGTCCAGACCGCCAGAGCATCGTCGCCGTTATTGCGGAGATTGCTGTTGCGAACGATGGAATTGCTGGTGCCTTGAGCAAAGTTGACGCCATCCGCCAGATTGTTCCGAATTCGGCTGTTCTCGATCGTCAGCCCGTTCGCGTAAATCGCAGGCGTATGGGCATAATCCCCCACCCAGAAGCCGCATTCGAAATGCTCCACCCATACGTCATGGATTTTGGAGTTCGTTCCGAAATTGTCCATAAAGCCTTTGTAAATCGCGTTCTGACCGTAACGGGAACGAAGCTTCGAATTCAGGTAGACGTTACTGAAATCCAGCTTGCCTGTAATCCGGAGCGAGATCCCCCCGCCGGCTGCGTTCGGATTCGTAAACTGAATATTCGTATACCAATAACCCGCGCCTGTAATCGTCAGGTTATTGATCATATTGCTGACCGAGCCAATCTCCCACATGTTGCCGAGATGGAACGTGCCTGCAGGGATATATAACGTTTTGTTGGCCGCTGCCGCTGCGTTAACCGCAGCTTTGAAAGCCGTAAGATCATCTTGCCCATCATTGGCAATCGCGCCGTAATCGGTCACGGACACCGAATTAGCCGGTTGGGCAATTGCCGTCGGAACCTGTTCGACCTCGATGAAGTCTACCCCGTATTCGATGCTGTCATTTCCTTTCTGAATGCGAACAGTATCTCCCGGCTGAAGCGGAGTATCCAGCTTCCAATGCACCTCGTCGAAGCGGAACAACGGCCGTCCTCCGCCTGGAGCATCCGCCGGCATATCTCCCGAGAAATATTGCCAGTTATAGTAAGAGGATAACGCTACGGTCTTCACTTTCACATTGTTGACATAGACGTCAAGGGAGCCGCTTTGACCCATGCCGTCCGCCGAGTCAGGCATCGTAAAGCGCATCGTCACGCCCGCTCCGCCTTCACCTTGCCGTACTGTCCATTGCAGATAGGAACCGCTCGAAGGAAGCGCGATATATTTTTGCCCGGAAGCCTCGGATGCCGTTAATGATTGATCAAAGGTTGGTGCGGATTGCAGCGTTGCTCCGCCGCCGCGGGTTGCGTCATCCGTATCGTACCGGGTATACGGTACGCTTGCGCCACGGACCGAGTAAACAACCAGATTCGATGTGCTTACGTTATTTCCTTGCTTGGACGCCGCTTCATTGGCATCCGCTGCAATGGTTGTCGTTACGGTGTAATTGCCGTTGACGGCCGTCCAAGTGCCCGGAATGCTTACATTAGCCGAAGCCCCCGAGGCTAAAGCACCGTTATACGAGCCGCTAAACGTCTGGATTGTGGAGCCGGCCGAATTTTTCAAGGCTACGGTAATGGCATGGGAGCCGCCAGCGGAAGCTACGGTACCTTGGTTTTTCAGATTTACCGTAAAGGCAATCAAATTGCCGGCTACCGGATTGCTAGGCGTCCATGAGGTTGTTCCGGCAAAGTCGGCGCTTGCAATTGGCGCAACCACCAATGCCGCCGCATTCGTATAGCTGTTATTGTTGTCGTTAAGCTCGATGACGGCATTATTCTCGTCTACTTTCGCGCTGACCGAGTAGCTTGCTGCTGTCTTGCTGCCGATATTGACGGATACGGGAGCAGAAGCACCGGCAGCTAATGCCGCCACTGCAGCAGAACCGGCTAGCTCGTTGTTCAGGTAGAAGTTGACGGTAGTTGCCGCGGAGCCGGCATTGCCATCATTCTTAACCGTTGCGTTAAGCGTAATTGCGCTGGATTCATCCGGTGACGCCGGCGACCAGGACAAGCCCGTAATCGTCAAATCCGGATTGGCCGCAGGCGTGCCGAATACCTGGAATTCCGCGATTTGACCTGCCGGAGCTCCGGAATTGGACGCAATGTTTAATTGAAGCCGTTTTACCGTAGCCGTAACCGGAATCATCACGGTGTTGCCGGAAGCCGGGTTAAAGGTATACGACTGCGAGGAGACAAGATTGCCGAATGTTGTTGTCGTCTGATTGTGGCCAAGCACTTGAATCGTCTGGGTGCGAGTGCTCCACTCGCTCGCCGGATTCAGCTTTAATACGATGGAGGTGACATCGTAGTTTTTGCCGAGATCAAGCGTCAACGTGCTCGGGTTGCTGCCGCCTTCCCAATACGTGCCCGTATTGTTGTCGTTAGCGTTCGAAGCCACAAACGTTTGCGTATTTGAGGATGCCGTCATGGTCTTACCAATCGCGATGTTATCGGTTGCCGGCGGTGTTGGCGTTGGTGTTGGTGTTGGTGTTGGTGTTGGTGTTGGTGTTGGTGTTGGTGTTGGTGTTGGTGTTGGTGTCGGCGAGTTGGACGCTGTTACTGTGATCTCGTCGATGTTAATGTTCGCGGAGTCCCCGGCATCGTATTTGTAGGTTATCGTATTATTGCCTGCATTTAGCGTAAGCGTCTCTACCTTGGTTCCCCAAGTATCCCAATTCGCCAGATTTGGCAGCGTTGTTTGACGAATCTTTGTGCCATTGACGTAAATGCTGACGGTTCTCGAAGCTCCGTTGGCATTGGCGTATTTCAAAGCGACGTCATAACTACCGGCGGAAGCTACGTTTGCGGTAAAAGCAGCCGATGCCCCTTGCGTCCAGTATCCGTCAACGAAGCCGGTACCGGAGAAGCCCGTATGATCGGTATTTACCTTGGCCCCGCCCGACAAAACGGTGGATTCCGCTTGATATGTACCGGGTGCTGCCGGAGTGCTCGCTCCATAAATTTCGAACTCGGATAACTGGGCTGCCGGCCATCCGGTATTTGCCGTAACATTCAGACGGACGTAACGGGTGCTTGCCGCGGCAAAGTTGATCGTAACCGTGTTGTTCCGAACGGCCGGATCAAACGCGTAATTGGCGGAAGCAACGATGTTCGAAAACGTCGAGCCGTCCGCGCTTCCTTGGACTGCCAGGGTTTGCGTCCGCGCTCCCCAGCCAGCGGGCAGCTTCAGTACAATCTGATCGATGCTTGCAACGGCACCTAGATCAACCTGAATCCATTGCGGGAACGCGTTATTCGCGCTTTCCCAATAAGTAGCCTGATTACTGTCTTTCACGTTGCTTGGCATGTACGTTTGCGATTGTCCGCTTGCCGTAATGGTCTTGCCAAGGGTGAGATTCGTTCCTCCCGCAGCGGATACGGGTTCTCCAATGGATGCTAACAGGCTTGTGATCAGCAGCGTAGCAATTAACAGCCACGCGATATGCTTGTTGCGCATTCTATTCCTCCTCGAATGATAACTCTGATTGGCCTTTCAATTGGAAGCGATTACAAGTTGTCCCTTAACGGTCCTCCTTTCATTGGCATATCACTAATTATAGGAAGGATAAGGCTATTGGAATAAGATGCAAATCTACGGAAAATGTATGTAATTCCAAGATAATCAAGCCGGATGTTCGGGAATGCGGAGCAACAAAAAAAGCAGTGCATCCATTCGGGACACACTGCTCTGCTTATCACAATGATTAAGCTAATACGATTTGATCTTGTCTAACGCTTACGTGCCAACGGCCGCCTACCAGCATCCCTCCGGAAAAGACGGCTTCGCGGGGAGGTACAGCCGCGATAGCATGCTGGGCATTTAAGGCATTAACCAAAGAAAAGCTTGCGCGGTCTCCAACCTTCGGAACAAGCGAATCCGATGAGATAAGAGGATAGGTTTGCAGTAGCTGTTCGTCCGTAATCCAGCCGAATTTTTCAGCCAGCCTTGAGCCGCGCGCAAGCAAATCTCCGTTGCCGAACGGACTCCACGCATCCAGAATATTGTCCGAACCGACATGAACCCGAACCCCTTCCTGAAGCAGCTGATCTACCCGCGGCATAGGACGGTCGATAGGAACGCTGGTCATAATCGCAACTTGGCTTGCGCTAAGCTTTTGCGCCAGCTCTCGGGATTCGGCTTCACTGACCTGCCCGAGACAATAGGCGTGGCTGACAGCCGTACGACCGCTTTGGCTTGCCTCCAAGGTCAAGTCAGCGAATCGGCTAATCGTATAGGTTCCCAGATGCCCGGGGTCATGCAGATGCAGATCTACGCCGGCATTAAACTCCGTGCCGAGCTCGAACATCGCTTCCAGGCTCGCGTCAACCTGTCCGTCCAGCCCGGCCGGATCAACTCCTCCTACGTAATCCGCTCCTGCCCGAAGCGCTTCTTTCATAATCGATATGGATTGGGACCGCAGCAGGCCCTGTTGCGGAAAAGCTACAATCTCGATAGCCATCCGCCCTCTAAAATGCTCTCTGACCTCCAGGATATCCTCCAGATGAGAAAGTCCAAGCTTGGGATCAACATCCACATGCGTCCGAATCGCCGTTGTCCCATTCATCAGCAGAAGCTGCAGCAGCCGGTGCGCTCTTTCCGCAGCACGCGTTGGCAGTGCTTCCAGCATGCGAGTTTCGAACTCTAGCTGCCCGGGTAACGTAACAAAAGGCTGCAGCGGCTTCCACGGCTCTCCGAGAAAATGTTTGTCCAGATGGATATGCATATCGGACAAGGCCGGCAGGTAGAGCAGCCCGTCAGCATCCCAGACTCGCGCGAAGTCCGCTGCGGACGGCATCGTTTTACCGCTGGCTTCAATCTCTGCCACGCAGCCTGTCGTCAGGTCCAGAGTCAAGTCATACAACCGGTCTTCGATCTTTACGTTTCGCACTATCGTTTTATTCGCTTCCATCACTGATCACCTTCATCCCTCTCTGGTTGGCTAATGGGCTCCCAAATAAGCTTCAACCATCCGCTCATCCCGGAGCAGCTCGTCGGAATCCCCGTGCATCGCGACCGAGCCTTTATCGATCACGTATCCTCTGCTTGCTAGATTAAGAGCTTTGTGAGCCATCTGCTCGACAAGCAGAATCGATGTCCCTTCCTTCGATAAACCGTAGATCGCTTCAAAAATTTCGTTTACGATAATCGGAGCAAGACCAAGCGAAGGCTCGTCGAGCAGCAGCAGCTTGGGCCTGCTGATCATCGCTCTCGCCAGAACCAGCATCTGCTGCTCCCCGCCGCTTAAGGTGTAAGCAAGCTGCGTCCGCCGCTCATACAGCTTTGGGAACCGGTCAAATAAAGGCTCCAGCTCCTTGTTGAACTGCTCTTTTCGGACTGAGCCAATCCGTCGCTTTAAGCCCATCCGCATATTTTCTAGCACCGATAATGTACCGAACACTTCCCTCCCCTCCGGGACAAGCGACACCCCAAGGTTTGCGGTCCGGTTGGCCGGCATCGCGGTAATGTCCTTCCCCTCCAGCAGCACCTTGCCGGAATGCGGCTTCACAAGCCCTAAAATGGTTTGCATAAGCGTTGTCTTGCCGGCGCCGTTCGAGCCGATAATGGCTACAATCTCGCCTTTCTCCACTTCGATATCCACGCCCTTTAACGCTTCAACCGGACCATACCTGACGGATAAGCCATTAACGCTCAGCATCCGCAGCAACCTCCTCTTTGCCTAAATACGCCTGTATGACCCGCGGATCGCTCAGCAGCTGGGCAGGGTTACCCGTCCCAATGACTTTGCCGAAATCCAGAACAGTGACGGTATCGGATACGCGCTGAACAAAATCCATATGATGCTCGATCAGCACGATCGTGAGGCCATAACCGGCAAGCCTCTGAAGAAGCTCCTCCAGCTGCTTGATTTCGGCTGCCGTCATGCCGGCCGCCGGCTCGTCGAGCAGCAATACGCTTGGCTCCGTCGCAAGCGCCCTTGCAATCTCCACCATTCGCTGATGACCGTAAGGCAATTGGCTGGCGGACATATGCCGGTTCCCGTCGTAACCAATCAGATCAAGCAACCGATGCGCCTTCTCCTGCAATTCCGCTTCCTTGCGGCGTTGTCCCGGTGTTCGAAGGAAAGCCGCTCCAAGCCCGGTCCTCGCCTTTACAGTCATTCCGGTCATGACATTTTCAAGAACGGTCAGTTCTTTAAACAGCCTGGAATGCTGGAAGGTTCGGGCAATACCTAATCCGGATACCGACGACAGCGAACCGGAGAGAGAAGCTCCATGCAGCTCCATTGCCCCTTGTTCCGGCGTATACAAGCCGGAGATTACATTAAGGAGAGTCGTTTTCCCGGCACCGTTGGGTCCAACAAGGGAATGAATCGTGCCGGATTTAATCTCAACCGAAACTTCTTTTAAGGCCTGTAGACCGCCAAACGACTTATTAATGCCCTCTAGGCGAAGTGCGGCAGCAGGAAATCCGCCCTTTTTCCTATCGTTCGCGAACAGTAAGCCATGATCAGCCTTACCTCCGCTGCGATCCGCTTCCTGTGAACGCAGCTTTAAGCCAAACCGCGCTTCCAGCCAATCATTCATCGTTCCCATAATCCCTTTCGGGAGAAAATAAAGAACCGCGAACATGATCGTCCCGTACAGCGCCATACGCAGCTTCTCCATCTCCAGCACTTCAGGCAGGAAGACCAGTATAACTGCGCCGATGATGGGCCCAAGCAATCGTCCGGAGCCGCCTAAGATTACAATAAGCACTAGCTGAACCGAGGCCTGGAAATGATACGTATCCGGACTGATAAAGCTGTTCGTATGGGCATACAGCGTACCGGCAAGACCCGCTAGAACGGCGCTGACCGCAAATCCGACGTATTGCGGCTTAAACTTTCGAATACCCAAGGAAGCAGCGGCTATCTCGTTTTCCTTCGTGGCGATCATGGATCTCCCCCAAGCCGATCGCCGTATATTGTAGGCAAGGATAAGAGCCCCAATAGCAACCGCCGCTACGAGCAGATACATGCTCTGCAGATCAAAGGCATAACCGCCAAGCTTAGGCTTAGGAATACCCGATATGCCAAGCGGCCCGCCGGTAACCCCATCCCACCTGATCAACGCTTCATGCACAACTACCCCGAAGGCGATCGTAATCATGGAGAGATACACGCCGCCCGCTTTAATCGTTGGAATGGCAATCAGGCTGCCGATGATCAGTGAAACCGCAATGCCGGCAAGCGCGGACAGCCAGAAGTTCAATCCGTAATGCGTGCTGGCATATGCCGAGGTATACGCTCCCGCAGCCATCAATCCGGCATGGCCGATGGAGACAATCCCGCAATAGCCGACCAGAATATTCATGCCTACACACGCAATCACATAAATGCCGATTGTAAAAAGCAAGTTCAGCATATAGGCATCAGCCGTCCATGAAGCGGAAGCAATTGCCGCTGCGGCAAGCAGTCCGCCCCATAGAGCTGACCTGCGGAAGATTATATTTTTCCAGGTATCATTCATTTCCGCTTCCCCCTAAGCAAGTCTAACCCTATACCTTGACGACTGTTTTCCTGACGTTAAACAGCCCCATCGGCTTCCAATACAACACGAGAATAACAATGCCGTACACGAACATCTCCCGGAATGCGGTCGAGATATATTGACCGATAAACACCTCGGCGACGCCAAGCAGCAGCCCCGTGCCTACGATTCCCTTGGGATTATTAACGCCGGCCAGAATGGCCACGGAGATGGCTTTTAGACCTAGCGGCAAGCCTACATCGACGGATACGGCATAGTTCGTAGACATTAAAGCCCCGCCAATCCCCGCGAGCAATCCGCTTAATACGTAAGCAACGGCCACGACACGCCCGCTGCTAATGCCCATCATCTCAACGGCTGTCCGGTTATCCGCCGTTGCGCGAAGCCACAAGCCCCAATGCGATTTTTGATAAAACAGGATTAACAACGCGAGCAGCACGCCAACGATAGGGAAGAAAATAAACTCCTTCCAATAAATGCCGGCATCCATAATGCGAAGCATTCCGCTGCCTGCCGGAGAAGGGACAACCCCTTCATCCGGACCATTGAAATAGAGGGCAACGTCTTGGATAATAATGCCGACCGCGATTGTGCTGAGTACCCATTCAACCGAATTCGCACCCTTATCGAACTTGCGTATGGCCAGCCTCTCGATGACGAGATTGAGCAAGGCTACCAGCAGGATTGAAGCAGCAAACGCGAGAGGAAACGGCAGCCCCGCGTGCTCAGAGAAACCAAACAGCAGGACTCCTCCTACCATGACGAGCTGCCCTTGCGACATATTGAGAGTACCGTTTACGACATAGGTTAAGCTGTAGCCGAGAGCGATAACGGCATAGAGGCAGCCGACCGCAAGACCACTGATGATTAATTGCAAGATAAGCGACATGCTGATCCCTCTTTTCCGCTCTGTTACTGTTTGTCGGATACGACAAGCTTGCCGTCCTTCCACACGGACATCAAATACGAATGAACGTCGATTGCATCATGGTTGTCTTTCGTGAACGCCTGATCCCAATCCTTGATAACCCCGCTGTATGGACCAAGATTGGTTTCCAGCGTGTTTTTGACCGCCTCGCGGTCTTTCTTCAGATTGCCTGTCAGCTCCGTGCGTTCAATAGCCTGGAACAGCATCATCGCTCCGTCATAGCCTTGCGCCGCGGAAGCAAACGTCGTTGGAATATGACCGAATTTCGCCGTAAAATCCTTCAGGAATGCCGCCGCAGGCTCCCGGGTCTGATCAACGTTAAAGTTGGCTGTCTGAATCGCATAGGTTCCCTCCGCCAGCTGCTTGCCTACCTCCTGTACGCCTTTGTTAGCCATGCCGTTCTCGCCAACGATCGGAACCTTCCAGCCGAGCTTATCCATCGCTTGAAGCACATAGCCATTGCCGGCTCCTTGCCCGAACAGGTAGATCACTTCGGCTCCCGCTTCCTTCGCGTGATTGACCTGCGCGGTCATATCTTTATCCTTGGCATTGTCGAACGACTCCACGGCTACCGGCTTCAATCCCTTTTCCTCAAGCGCTTTTGTCATCGCCGCAGCGGCGCCTTTGCCGTAGCCGCCATTCTCATGAAGAATCGCGATTTTGTCGGTAGCAAAATATTTATTAATGAATTGCAAAGCGTATTGCGCCGTAATGTTCGCGTTCATCCGTACGCCAAAGGTCCAAGGCATGCCGCTTTCTACCGATGCGGGGACATTGGAGGTGGCTACGACAAACGGAAATTTCTCCTCCATAATAATGGGGGATTGCGCCAGCATAACGGTGCTGTAGAAGCCCCCAACTGCTCCAAGCACGCCTTCCTTCTGCCCAAAATCCCTAATAATGCTAATGCCTCGCGTAGGATTCTGCTCGGTGTCGCGAACGACCAGCTCAACGGTTCGGCCATGCAAGCCGCCTTTGGCGTTAATCTGATCAACGGCGATTTGAACCCCCTGGTACAAATTAATCGAGTTCATGGCGTTATCGCCCGTTGCTTCCGTCGACATGCCGATCAGAATCGGTTTATCGCTCTTGTCGCCATTGCCCGAAGCCGCTTTGTTGCCGCCGCAGCCCGCGAGCATCAGTACCATAACCGCCATCCATGCCGCACACCATACCTTCAGGTTATAACGTTTACTCATCTATGACCCTCTCCTCTATCTTTCATAAAATGGACAATCTCTCTCTCGATTCTTGTATCCGCGACCATAACGCCTCTTTTCCATACCGTCCGGGTCTCGGACTTATGCAGCAGAACGTCTCTTTCCGTCCTCTCCCGGAACAACACCATGTCAGCCGGCGCCCCTTCGCGAATCCCGTAGCCCTCGAGGGCTAACACCCGGCTCGCGCCTTCCGTAAGCATCCCCAGCAAGCGGCTCGCATCCCTTTCGCCTCCCAAATAAGCGGTAACGGCAAGCAGCCATGCCGTTTCAAGGGGATCCGCTTTGCCGAACGGGGTGAAGGGATTCTGCACGTTGTTCATGCCAATGACTACGTTAACCCCTTTTTCCTGAAGCAGCTTGACGGGCGTCAAACCTCTGCGCGGCTTCTCCTCATCACCCCGTCCATTAATATAAAGGTCGGTTGCCGGCAGCGTGATGATATGAATGCCCGCTTCGCTCAGCAGCTCTGCTGCCGCTTCCGCCTCCACTCTCGCAAGAGAACCAAGAGAGGTGACATGCCCGGCGCTGACGCGGCCTTGAAGCCCGTATTGCATGGTCCGCTTGGCAATTTGAACGATCGCGAGATCCTCGGGCTTGTCGGAGAAATCCGCATGGAAATCCAGCGGCTTGTTATACTTGCCCGCGAGCTCAAACACAAACTTCAAATGTTCGTCCAAGTCCGGATCCTGATACGTAATTCCGCCCACAACGTCACAGCCAAGCCGAATAGCTTCTTCCATCAGCTCCGCGGTTCCCGGACTTTTGAATATTCCCTCTTGAGGGAATGCGACCACTTGCAAATCCAGCAGATGCCGTACGGATTGCTTCAGCTCGAGCGCCGATTCAATGGCCGACAATCCTAGAATGGGATCAACCTCCGCATGACAACGCATATGGGTTACGCCATTGCGTACGGCTTCCTTAATCACTTGCAGGGACCGCTCTCTCATATCGCTTCTCGTAAAAATCATTTTCATGTCGGCCGTCATCCTTATCGCTTCCTGAAGCGATTCGGCTTCCTTTTCCATCCGGGTCAACAGATACGCTTTTTCCAGATGGATATGCGGTTCTACCAGACCTGGCAGTAGTACGCCGCCTTCCCCATTTACAACGGCATTCGCCGTCCATTCCTTTGCAGCCCCGCTGTTCTCCACATAAACGACTTTGCCGTCTGCTACTCCTACATCCTTCAATGGATGATGACCTATTACTCTGACATTCGATATGATTTGTTCAAGCATTGCAGCCCCCTCCATGTCATGTTTCTTGACTTCATTTAAGCTAAATTCAGAATAGCCGTTCCTATACGGAAAGTCATTGGCTGCATCAACTAAAAAATTATAAGAAAATTGGATGAATGATCCAAATATTGATTTACACCCGCCCAATTACATGTTACATTTCATGACACCAAACTCTTTTTGAAAAGGAAGGGATCCCATTGCTGCTAAGCGAGCTGCTTGCCAACGACATTTACGAGCATGCACGAGTTATTGCCGGGTTTAACGGACTTACTCGCAAGGTTCAAACCGTCAATATTATGGATGCCCCCGATATCATCCGGTTTCTGCGCCCTGGCGAGCTTTTATTGACCAACGGTTATTTCATGAAGCAGACACCAGGCATGTTTATGGAGCTGATGCGGGATATGCAGCGTATGGAATGCTCGGGCATGGCCGTCAAGACGGAACGCTTCAAGCTCCATGTCCCCGAGGAAGCGCTTCTCGAAGCCGAGCGGCTGCAGTTCCCGATTATCGAAATCTCGGCAGTAGAGCTGTCTTTAGGCGAGATTTTGCAAAGATCCACAAGTCTGATCATGAATAACAAGAATGAAGAGCTGCAATATGCCTTGCATATCCATAAGCAGTTCTCCGAAATGATTATGAAAGGCAAAGGCATTACAGGTATTGTCGATGCTTTGACCAAGCTGCTTTCCTCTCCCATTCTGCTTCTTAACGGAAAACTGCAGCCCATTGCGGAATCCAGGCTCGGTTACGCATCTCTTATGCCGGCCTTGGCAGCGGTAGCGGATGCCATTCTCGATGGAGCAGCCATACCGTCGTCGCCAACTTCCTTCTGTCTTCTTGACGTTTCGCTTCGCAATCGCTGCAACGTGCTGCTGTATCCGGTTCACACCTACCGCCACGAAGGTTATTTACTCTCCTTCCATTCCGGAGAGAAAATGTCCAATTTGTACGGTTTAACCTTGGAACAAGCTTCCAATGTCATCGGCATGGAGCTGACAAAAGCACAAGCGGTGAAGGAACGCTCGCGCCGTTACAAAAACGAATTTTTCTCCGATCTGATTGACGGCTACATCACCTCCGAGCAGGAAGCTATTCATCGAGGAAAGAAATACGGACTAAAAGCAAACGGAGCTTGGGTCATGCTTGCGGCTCGCCGGGATGGGGCAGGTTGGGGAAACGGTCAGAGGGATAGTCAAACAGAGCGGCAGGATGAACGGAACGTATCCGAGCGTGATGAGCATTACGAGAGAATTAAGCGGCATTTTTCCGCTATCGGGCAGTCCTTTGCGATGTTTACAAAAAACGATTCATTTGGACTTCTGCTGCATCTTTCCGATTCAGGCTGGGATGAATCCTTCTTCCTCCAGCAACTGGCCCGCCTGTCCGACCGACTTTACGAGGAGATCGGATTAAGCTTGTCCATAGGTATCGGCAAGCCTGCAACAAATGCTCTTGGAATCAAGCACTCCTATGAGGAAGCCATCAAGGCTCTCCAATACGGCTACCGCTTGAAGCGAACCAAGTTCGTGCAATCCTACCAGTCGAAGGATATCGGTTATTTGTTCCACATGCTGCCGCATGACGAACTGAAGCAATTTTACGAGGAGACTTTTTACGGTATGAGACATACGGAGGAGCAGGAGCGGAAAGAGCTACTTCGGACGCTTAGCGCTTTCTACGACACGCAATGCCAGCTCATGGAGACCTCAAAGCAGCTATTCGTGCACCGCAATACCGTCGTGTACCGGCTGGATAAATGCGAGAAGCTGCTTGGGGTTAAGCTGAAGGATCCCATTGAAAGCTTAAGGCTGAGAATTGCTCTTTCCATAGAACCGCTTCTGAGTGGAGACGGCTCCGTTTCTTTGTCGAGGTAATAAAAAAGCCCAAAAAATAAAGAGGGACGCATGTTGATCATGCGTCCCTCTCCCTGTGGCAGAGCCCTAGTTAACCGTAATGCTATCCACCGTTATCGTTGCCTTATCCGCATACCAGACTCTATACTCGAGATTCTGGTTAAGCGTCTGGTTGAAGGACAACGTGAAATCCTGGTATTGATTCGCCGACGCGAACTGCTGCCGCGTAATCTTCGCTTGTTTCACGACGGTTTTTGTTGCCGCATCCCAAACATCGATAACAGCCACTACGTCTTTGTCAGACGTATTGTTATCGATTTTCATTCGATAAGTTATCGTATGCTTTCCCATTGGAACATTCGTATCATTCGGACCGTTCAGCATATATCCCGTCCCATCGAGCGAAGGCGTAGCTTGCCAGCCATCTCCGCTGGCACGTCCCACTTCATGCCCGACCACAGCACCTTCTGCTTCATACTTGCCGATTCTTTTTGATACCGTTACCTTATCAATGCCAATTGTCGCTTTATCCCGATAATAGACCTTGAATTCCAGGCTGCTTCCGGACGGATTGTCAAAGGACAGGTTGAAGTCTTGATACGCATTGTTAGCTTTGAACTGATTGCGGGACACATCAACCGAAGCAAGGTTATGCCCGGTTGCGTTATCGCGAACTTCAAGCGTAACGACGTTATCGTTTGTGCCCGCGTTGGAATCGATCTTCATTTTGAAGGTCGCCGTATTGCTGCCTGCAGGAATGGTATTATCTGCATTGCCGGACAGCATGTAGCCTGCATTATCCGCGCTTACGCTAGCCGACCAGTCGCTGCCGTTCGCTGATCCTGTTTCATGCGAGAAGGCGGTTTCCGCTTCGTATTGCTTAACGACCGTAGACGGATCGATAGGCAGCTGGTTGTTTTCGCGCATTAATTGGAAATAAGTATCGGGTCTGACAAAAACGATATTGCTATTGCTGCTAAAGTTATTTACCGCATTGACGATCATCTGGTAATTAACATCCCACGGATTGGATTGGATGCTGACAAAACGAGGTGCCGTTCCATCCCAGCCTGCAATCGCGTGATTAATCTCGGAAATAATCGTTGCTTCGGAGTAACAATAAGTCGCGCTTAGCCCCTGCGTTGGCAGCGAATTTCCGTAGACCGTAATAGGACTGCCGGCGTTTTGACCCGTTAAGCCTAACAAGGACGGCGCGTATTGGGCAAAGCTTTCTCCTACGTTCGGATTAATGCCGCCGGTAATGGTATTCCAGATTGTAGCTACCTTTAATCCTGCGCGATTCATGTAATCATTGGATAAAGCAACAAATTTATTCAGATAGGTTTGATTCGCCCATGCATTCGGATACGTATAGCCAAACCCGGACGGCCCTGCTATAAGCGCGTCATTTGGCGTAGCGGAATCATACAAATAATTCAACACGCCAGGCATCGCATCGAGCATAGCAGGCGATACCGTCCACCCAAGCGGTACGGCTCCGCGGTTAGGCGAATCCCAAATTTTCTTGAAGCGGTGTTCCATATACTGCAAGTTGTCGCCGTCGCTCAGAATGAGCGAGACGTAAATTTTGTTCTGAAGAACCGGTTTATTCGGCACCGGCTTTACGTTAACCGTTCTCGAAGTACCGCCGAATACCGTCAGGTTGGAGGACCAGTCGCTGGCAATCGTAGAAATGCCATACTCGGAAGCGGCTTGAACGCCAATCGCTTCATCCGGCCACCAGCCCATGTAAACTCCGCTGCCGGCAGGCATATCGGCGAAGAAGCTTTGCAACAGAGTCTTCTCTGCCGGGACGGAAGGATTCAGCCAGATGACAGCCGCGCCGGTTGCCGTTGCATAATCGCGCAGCGCGCCTTTAATTCCCGGACTTAACCCAATAATGAGATTATGGGACAGCGAGGACCAATAATGATCGTGCAAATATTGATAGACTTCAAGCTTTGTGCTGAAATCCCCTCGTAAATCGTCTAGGATCGGCAGATTGTAAGGTGCGGAAGTCAGCTTGCTGACCAAGCTTGGCGGCGCAACAATGGCTCCGGATTGCGCAGCGATTGTCGTAGCCAGGTTTAACGTATCGGGCAAGGCATCGTCATAAACGACGATTCCGTTAATCTCGCTGGCATACTTGGTAATTAAGGACCAGTTGTCCGCTACATCCGTATGTCCCAATCCCAAATCATTCAGCCATTTATCTTTTCCGTCTTCGTTTCTCACGTTGTCATCATACGTATAGATTCTCGGCTGCGTTTTATTTACAAGTCCCTTGAGAGTTGTAAACAAGACCGTTTCATCCGATTTTCCTTGCTGTATGGAGCCCACGGCATCTACTTTAGTGTAAGCCCGGCCGTACCAGTACACCCTGAATTCCAACTCATGTCCGGTGGTCGGGTTATTGTAGTTGAGCGTAAATCGCTCGTAAGTGCCTACCTTCGTCCATTGCTTCCGGGTAATGTCGCGGCTTGCTAATACCTGTCCCGTCGTATTGTCTCTGACATCAACCGTAACAATGAGATCATCATTAGCCGTATTGTTATCAATAATCATATCGTAATAAGCCTGATTCTCTCCTGCCGGAATATCCTTAGCGTACGGTCCGTAAACCATATGCTTATTGGGAGCATCGATCGATGTTTGTGCCAGCCAGCCGTTGCTTTCCGGACGACCGGTACCATGGCCGATTCCTTTGCCTTCCGCCTCGTATCTATACTCCGTTACCAAATTCATTACGTCGAGCGTAGAAGCCGGCGCCGAGAAAGACGGCAGAATTTGTTCGGAGGGCCAGCTTAATCCGGCTGCCTCCGCTTTGGGAAGTCCCACGAACGGAGAAGATGCAGCCATAATAACGGTTGCAAGCAAGACTGCACCAAATTTTTTATTCCATTTCATCTTTAGTCTCCTTTTCCACTTAAAATGATTGGGTTTAACTTTTATGCAAAAGCCTTACCGGTTGCCGATTTCTTCCCTCCTACCACCTGCCTTCACCCTTACGAAGTGCACTGAAATAAAAACGTAATAAGCGCCCCACAATCATGCCAAATGTGCCTGAATATGTAAGCGCTTATCTCGTTGAAGATTATATCACCCATATTATATATATTCAATATATCTTATTGCATGATTATTCCCTTACCTTTAGACATGGTTTATATTGAGAGACAAGACTATTATCGACTTTAAGCAATTGCAAAGAAGGAGGCGTAAGCTTGAAACAGGCATCAACCATTATGGTGCAAGGCACGGCATCAGACGTAGGAAAAAGCGTGCTGACTACGGCGTTATGCCGCATCTTTGTGCAAGACGGATGGAAGACAGCGCCTTTCAAATCGCAAAACATGGCGCTTAACTCCTATGTAACGCTAGACGGCAAGGAGATTGGCAGAGCGCAAGGCGTTCAAGCGGAAGCTTGCGGCATCGCGGCGACAACCGATATGAATCCGATCCTAATCAAGCCTACCGGAGAGATGAAGGCGCAAATCGTCGTACACGGCAAGCCGCTGGAAGAAATGAGCGCCTGGCGATACAGCGAGGAGTATATTCCTTTGGCCGAAGGTATTGTTAGAGACGCATTGGACCGCCTACGCGGGGAACATGATATTATCGTGCTGGAAGGCGCGGGAAGCCCCGCCGAGATTAATCTGAAGGACCGGGATATCGTCAATATGCGCATGGCCAAATGGGCCGATGCTCCTGTTGTGCTGGTCGCGGATATTGATCGGGGCGGCGTTTTTGCCTCTATTGTCGGAACGATGGAGCTCCTGGAAGAAGACGAGCGAAGCCGGGTAAAAGGATTTATTATCAATAAATTTCGCGGCGACATCAGCCTGCTGCAATCCGGTCTGGATTGGCTCGAGGAGCGTACGGGAATTCCCGTTCTTGGGGTTATCCCCTATCTGCCAAGGCTCGATATTGAAGCGGAGGACTCGGTTGTGCTGGAGAAACGGACAGACCAGGCCGGGACTGGAGACTTGGATATAGCGGTTATTCGGCTGCCCCGCATTTCGAATTTCACCGACTTTGATCCGCTGGAGGCCGAGCCGGATGTCATGGTTCGTTACGTCGAGAGCGTAGAACAATTAGGGCATCCGGACGTTATCCTTATTCCGGGTTCAAAGAACACGATTGAGGACCTTCTCTTTCTGAAGAAAACCGGACTTGCGGAAGCCATCGCCAATCACGCCGCAAGCGGCTGTTATGTTGCCGGGATATGCGGAGGCTACCAGATGCTTGGACAAAAGCTGTATGATCCGCATCAAGTTGAATCCGCATACGGCGAATCGGACGGACTAGGGTTTCTTCCGCTCTCTACAACCTTTTATACCAATAAACGAACGGAACGAGTCAGCGGTATTGTCGCCTGCGGGCACCCCGATTGGCCTGATATGCATGGTCTTGCCATTGAAGGTTACGAGATTCGTATGGGGCAGACCACTCCCCTCGCCCCGATTCTTCCTCTTTTGTTCATTAACGGACAAGACGAGGGCAACATTTCGGAGGATGGCAGAATCTTCGGCACTTATGTACACGGCATTTTTCATAACGACGCCTTTAGGCGGCAATACCTCAATCTGGTGCGCGCAGGAAAAAACCTGGCTCCAATCGATGAAACACTCCCCTTCCGCAGCAGACAGCTTGAAGCCTTTGACCGGCTGGCCGAGCATGTCCGCGCACATTTGGATATAGTGAAGGTTTATAGCATTTTACATAAGCAATAACCATAAGAAAAGCCTCAGCGCAATCCGTGCAGCGGATGTGCGCTTGGGGCTTTTGACTTATCCGTATGATCAAGCCGACAGGTAATGCCCTGCCTGAAGCCGGAACAGCTTGGCATAGCTGCCATCCAGCTGCATCAGCTCTTCGTGGCTGCCGGATTCGATGATCTCCCCGCGTTCCATCATATAAATACGGTCAGCCAGACGGGTTGTGGACAGCCGGTGAGAGATAAAGATCACCGTCTTATCCTCCGCGACCTCCAGCATCGCCCGGTTCAAATTGTATTCGCTAATCGGATCAAGCGCGCTGGAAGGCTCATCGAGAATGAGGACAGAGCAAGGCTTGGCGAATGCCCTGGCGATTGCGATCTTTTGCGCTTCACCGCCGGAGAAGATCTGCCCTTTGTCCGAAAACTCCCTTGTCAGTTCCGTATTCAGGCCCTGATTCAGACTGCTCAAACGGCCGGCAAAATCCGCTTTCCGCAGCGCTTCAATGATGTCGCCCTGACGCTCCGTATCCTCGTCTCCCACCCGATCCATCCATACGTTCTCCGCGAGACTAGCCGCAAACAGCTGAAAGTCTTGAAACGCTACCCCGAATTGACCGCGATAGTCCTCCGAACGGTAATCCCGAATGCTTCGCCCATCGTAACTGATTTCGCCCTCGCTCGCGTCGTACAGCCTTAACAGCAGCTTGATCAGCGTAGACTTGCCGGCGCCGTTGTAGCCAACAATCGCGATTTTCTCCTTCGGACGAATGCACATATGGATGCCTCGAAGCGTTGGCGTATCGTTATTACCGTAGGTGAAACTGACGTTGGACAACCGTATTTCTTTCGGCAAACGCGGCATTTCGCATGGCTGCAGCGGCTCCTCCATTTGCGGCTTATCGTTAAGAAAAGAGCGCAGCTGCCGAATATAAAGGTTATTTTTCTGAAACTTCGTTACCGTATCAATCAGATTATTGAGACTCCACCCCAGCGTCCATACGCCGTTCGTTACAGCCGCAAACGTCCCGTAGGTTATCGAGTGCTGCACAATAACCTGATAAGCTGTAATGGCAAAATAAATGCCGTCCATAAGCAGCGTTCGAAATACAAATCCGTTCAATATCCGCAGCAGGATTAAACGGGGTGCGTATTTGCGGACAACCTGCTGCATCGCCGTATTCGCTTGGCGGTAATCTTCCATGAGCGGCGCCGCGATTCGGCTCGTGCGAAGCTCCTTCGCGTAATCGGGCAGATAGAATACCCGGCTGGTGTAGTTCTTTTTCCGTTCCAGCGGCTTTAATTCCAGCTCGCTTTTAAACTCTGCTTTATTGGATAGAATCGTAATCCCGAATCTCGCCGCGAGTCCGATAATGACAACCGCAACGCCCAAAGGATTCAAGACCAGCAAAGTCCCGGCGATTCCCGCTACGGTAATCGTGCTTTTAAGCAGCTCGGCAGTCTGATCAAGCACATCAGCCGCTTTTCCTTCCGTCTGCGATGCCGCCCACACGAATTGATTATAATATTCGGGGTCGTTGTACCTTGCGTAATCCATTCGGATGGCTTTCCCGTACAATTCCGTCTGCATCGCTTTGTTCAGCTTCTGAAGCTGGATTGGCGCAAACATTTCGTAAACGTAACCTGCCGCAGTCTGAATGGTCGCCCCATAGATCAAATAACCTCCCGCGGCAAGCAGAACGGGGATGACCGAATGATGAACCGTTACCGCGTCAACAACAAGTTTGATGAGCAGAACGCCCCACATGACATCAAACAATCCGAACAACGCCTGCATGATCAGATGGATGACTGCATACAGCGGTACGATCCGGAACACATACTTCAGCATAAAAAGATTATTGCGAAGAACGTCTCCCCGCTTAGCCATACTGAGCAGCCTCCTCCCTGTAATGCTCCGCCTGCTTGCGGAACATATCCGCGTATTTCCCGTTTACAGCCATTAACTCCATATGGGTGCCGGTCTCTACGATTCTGCCCCCTTCCAGCATGAAGATCCGGTCGGCAAGCGCGGCGGAAGATAGCCGGTGCGAGATAAAGATAATGGTCCGGTCCGCCGATGCTTGCAGCAGCAGCTCGAACATATAGGCTTCCGCTGCCGGATCAAGCGCGCTTGACGGTTCATCGAGAATAGCAATCCGGCTGTTATCCGCGAATAATCGGCTGATTGCAATTTTCTGAATCTCCCCGCCGGAGAGCACCAAGCCTTTCTCGTCAAATTCCCTGGTCATGACCGAAGAAACCGATCCTCCCATGCTTTTAATCTTTTGATAGACGCCTACCTTATCCAATACCTCAGCTGCCCGTGTATATTCTTGCTCGGATGCTCTGCGCATAAATACATTGTCCGCAAGCGGCATCGCGATCACCTTGCAATCCTGGAATACGGTTCCGAACAGCTCCCGATATTCGCTAAGACGATAGTTTTTGATCTCCTTGCCGTTTAAGCGAACGAC
Organism: Paenibacillus sp. MMO-177; assembly: GCF_037147795.1. Lineage (NCBI taxonomy): Bacteria > Bacillati > Bacillota > Bacilli > Caryophanales > Paenibacillaceae > Paenibacillus > Paenibacillus sp. MMO-177. Next base: position 855,896 of record NZ_JBBCUR010000002.1, read on the forward strand.
GCCTGCCGTTGGATCATAGAGCCTCATCATCAGCTTGATCAGCGTGGATTTGCCCGCTCCGTTATGGCCAACCAGCGCGATCTTCTCGCCGGGCTTCACCTGAAGATCAATGCCGCTCAGGATTGGCTGCGACTGTCCGTCATAAGCAAAGCTCACCTGCTTAAGCTCCAGGCTTGGTTTTCCGGCGTCCGGAGCTACTCCGTCATAGCTTTGAGGAATAACCGGCTCATAACGCAGAAATTCCTTCACATTCTCAATATAAATGCCGTTTTCCTGCAAATTGGTGAAGAAGCCGGACACGGTAGCCATCGAGTGGCTTAAATTGTTAATGGCATTCAGCAGAACGATAAACTGGAAGGCCTTGATTTTCTGAAGGACAAGCACGCTATATCCCGCATACAGCATCGCAAGGGGATACGGAGCAACTCTGCCCAGGACATCGTCAAGCGCCCGGTATTTGGCGACCTGCCTGCCCAAGGTCAGGAAGTTGCCGCGCATGATGCCAACAGCCTTTCCGTAGCGGTCCAGCATCACCCGGAATATATTCGAGAGTCTGAGTTCCTTCGCATAGCTCTCCAGATAAGCAATCCGGTTAACGTATTTACTCACCCGGACGGACGGCGTGTTGGCTTTGTTCAGTTCATATAAAGCGCGGTTGCGGCGGACCGTAATCGTAAGCTTGGTTGCGGCCGGAAGAATAATAAAGACAATGGCAATCGGATCCAGATAAATAACCGTGATTAACAGCATGATAAATGAAGCAAGCGCCCCCACGAAATTCGTCAGATTGTCCAGAACGCTGGCCATGCGGGTGTCCGCTTCCAGTCCTGCCCGCGTATATTTGTCGTAAAATTCCGTATTTTCATAGCAGGCTAGCTCAACCTCGGCGGCTTTTTCGAACAAGATCCGGTTGAGCTCTTGCGAGATCATGAGATCGCACACCGGCTTGTAACGCTTCTCGAACCATTCGGAGACGACTGACAGAACAAAATACGTTGCGATCATGGCGCATATAAAAGCCAATACATAACGATAAGGCGTCCCGTTCTCTACCGCACCAAACACATACCCGATAAATAATATGGCATACAGATAATCCATTCCATAGTTTAGAACAGCGAGTATAAATTGCAGGATAACCCGGCGGGGCGCCGTGCGGTAAGCGATTCCCAGGAAATACATATTGTTGTTCCAGTACATTTGAAATTGCCGGTAAACCGATTCTTTACTAGACATTGGATTCCCCTGCCTCTTCTTTCTGACTTTTCGTCTCTTGAATTACCCCTGTTTCCTATGCTCCGCAAGCGATGAACCGCTATCAATCCCCCTCTAAGCTTTAGGCTTCACAGATCCCAATATATTACAACCTATTTAACATGTCAAAATAAAATTATTTATATCTTTTATAACAAATTACTTTATTTGTTTTATCCAATGTAACAAGAAAAAGAGACATCGGCTGATGTCCCTTTTATATGCATTAATATATTTGATTAACGCTTTGGCGCAAGCTCTACCGCTTGGCGCAGCGCTTCCTTGATGCTTTGGTCATCCGCGATGCCTTTGCCCGCAATATCGAATGCCGTTCCGTGATCGACGCTCGTGCGGATAATCGGCAGGCCTACGGTAATGTTAACGCCTGCTTCGAGGCCTAACACTTTTACCGGACCATGTCCCTGATCGTGGTACATCGCAACCACGATATCGAAGTCGCCGCGCGTCGTACGGAAGAATAACGTGTCCGCGGGGAGCGGACCTTGCGCGTTTATGCCTTCCCGCTGCGCCCGCTCGACGCCCGGAATAACCTTCTCTTCTTCCTCCCCGTAGCCGAACAGCCCATTTTCTCCGGCATGCGGATTAATGCCGCAAACCGCGATGCGAGGCTCCGCGTAGCCGGCTTTCCGAAGTGTCTCATGAGCCATTTGGATCACCTTGTAGACGCGTTCCGGCTCGATCATTCTTACGGCATCAATGATGCCTACGTGCGTGGTTACGTGAATGACCTTCAGCTTTGGAGCGGAGAGCATCATCGCAAAATCCTGCGTCCCCGTCAAATCGGCCAGAATCTCGGTATGACCCGGATAAATATGGCCGCCCTTGTGGAGCGCTTCTTTGTTCAGCGGCGCCGTGCAGATGCCGTCAATCTGCCCTTCGTTTGCCAGCTCAATGGCGGTCTTCAAGTACATAAACGCCGCATGCCCCGCTTCCGGAGACACTTGTCCAAACGGAAGGTCGGCGGGCAGCAGATTCAGATCAAGGCAATCCACCGTACCGTATTCGTATTGTGCTTCCGTGACGGAAGCAATAGGGCGAATCTTGAGCTCGCTGTTCACGACACCCGCCGCACGTTGCAATATTTTCGCGTCGCCAATGACAAACGGATTGCAGCTCTCATACAGAGCCGAATCGCCAAGAGCCTTCATAATAATCTCGGGGCCGACGCCTGCGCCGTCTCCCATTGTGATCCCAATAATCGTCGTTTTCATTGTTATTCCCCTCTTCCTTCTCGTATATGCTGCATGGCATGCCATAACGAACCTTTACGGCCGAACGCCCCTGCTTTCGTAATAGCCGGCAAACGGGAACCGCCAACCAAGGTGCCGAACGGGATACCCGGCTCCACCTCATGATGAAGCTCAAAGCCGCTGACGCCTAAATATCTGCAGACGGCTTTGGCCGTATCGCCGCCGGTGAGCACGAGACCTTGTACGGAGCTGCCCGCAGCAACCCGGCTTGTTATTCGGCCAAGCGTATCCGCGATCCGGTTGGAGACATCCGAGGAATCCAGTCCAAGCGCCGCCCCCTTTTCCTTGGCGGCGCTGACTTGCTCCGGAGAAGAACCGGCGTGAAGCGAAATGTCTTTCCCCGCTGCAATAGCAAGCTGCAGCTCTGCCGTACACCTTGCAATTTCTCGCTCTTGTTCCTCAGCGGGCCCGATGGCTGCCAGCGGATCCATTTCCAAAGCGGCAACATTGGCCTGCCGGTTAACCTCCGCAACCTGTTCCCGGGTAATAGCCGATATGCTTCCCGCTACGAGAATGACGGCACCCGTCGCAAATTGTTTTTCGTATCGTCCAGCGGTCTTGGGCGGATCCGGCGTAATCAGGAATTCCGCCAAGCCGGCCGAGCCTCCCCACAATACGCTTGCCTGAAATACCGGCATCAGCGCGGCAATAACGGCAAGATCGTCATCCGTCTCCGCGTCGAATACAAACAGCTTTACGGCTTGACGAAGTTGTTCTTCGATAAATTGACGAACCGCCTCCGGACCTTCGCGTAACAAAGCAAGCTCTACATTCGCGCTAGCAAGGCCGGATTGCTTTTGCAAAATATGGGCGACACGGGAATCCGGTACAGGAGTCTTAGGATCTCTCGCCATCTCGGTTTCGTGAATCGGCGTACCGTTCAAGTAATGGATTCCCCCTACGGTCGTCCGGCCGATTCTTGGAAAGGCAGGCGCAATAAATGCGGCTTGGAAGCTATAGCTGTCCATAACCCCGCTTATTTCCTGCCCCAGATTCCCTCTGAGCGTAGAGTCCATTTTTTTGTAAATAAAGCTAAACCCTTTTTCTTTGAGCGCCGCGGCTGCGCTAGCCGCCCGCTCATAAGCCAGCTCTCCCGGTATCGAGCGGCTGTCCGTGTCGATGACGATCACATCCAGCTCCGAATGGTCATCGGGAATGGAAGACCAATCGAACAGCACCTGCGTCTTTAGGCCATTCCGTGCAAATTGAACGCCGGAGTCCGATGCGCCGGTTAAATCATCTGCAATAATAGATATCTGTTTCACGTTGCATCCTCCGTCGTTTTATTTGCTTCTAGCTTCCAGACGCTTAGCCCACCATGCGGTCACAATCGGCGTAAGGATGGCCGTCACAATAACGCTCGAAGCAACAAGCGCGGTTGCCGAAGGAACGAGCGGTACATAAATCGAGTTTGCGGCGGCAACGGCCGCCGGTACGCCTGCGGCATTGCCCGCGGTAGTAGCTGCGGCCAAGCCGGCTACGCCATTGCCGCCCGTAAGCCGATCGGTCCCCATCAGCGCCAGGCCTGTAATGATAACAACCGCAACGCCTAGCAGCACGCCAAGCGCGCCTGCTTTCCACACATTGCCCAGATTCAGCCCGGCACCAAGCGCAAAGGCAAAGAACGGAACGAGGACCGGCACCCCTTTAGAAAGGAACTCGCGGAGCTCTTTATCCAAATTGCCGAGAATCATGCCGACTACCAGCGGAAGGATTGCGCCTACAAGCGTTTGCCACGGGAACGCGGCGAGGCCGGCTGCGCCAAGCGTAATCATGGTCAGGAACGGGCCGGACTCGAGGCTCATGATCGAATATGCGCCTACATCTTCCTTGCGTCCGAACTGCCCCATCAGCGCCATGTACAGACCGCCGTTTGTATCATTCATGGCCGCGACGATAGCCAGAACGGAAAGCCCTGCGAAGAAACCGTTATCAATCATGCCATTGCCAAGAAATTTACCGGCGATAAAACCAACCAGCATCGCAATGCCGATTTTGGTGATCAACAAGGTGCCGCCTTTTTTCACGATGTAAGGCGTTGCTTTAAAATCGATGGTGGATCCCATACAGACATAAAAGACAGCCAGCATGGGAAGCGATCCGGTCATCAATGCGCCGGTAAAGGAACCAAAATAAGTCGAAATCGTTGGAAAAGCCGTATTTATGATAGCTCCAATCAATAATGGTACGATCATCATACCGCCAGGGATTTTTTCAATGCTCGCTTTAATTTTCACAAGTAGTCCCCCTAAGATGCATTTTTGTTTCATTTTGAAACAGTATGTTCGATTTGTAAGCGCTACATTGCTAATTATAAAGCGAGTATATGCGATGGACAACCTTAATTACGTTTCATTATTAAACGTTTTGCTCATTTTTCTCCAAAAGGTTGTCCGGTTCATTCCGAGCCTCTTGCAGGTTTTGGATTGATTCATTCCTTCCTCTTGAAGGACGTAAGTAATGATCCGGCGCTCGATCTCCTCCAGCGTTCCCCGTAGGTCTATCGTGGTAGACACCGTATCCGCATCCGCAATCAAGGACTCTTTGTATTGTTCAATAACAGTCACCGCATCCTTCTTCTCTACATGATTGCCTTGGGTAAGGACAAGCATTTCGTGAATGGCGCGCTCCAGCTCGCGTAAATTCCCCGGCCAATCGTATTGCAGCAGCTCATCGAGAGCCGCTTCGCGGAAACCGACGATCTGCTTGCCGGATTGAAAATTATAATTCGCAATCATGACCCTGATGATCTCATCAATGTCCTCCATCCGTTCCATTAACGAAGGAACTGCTAATTGAAGCTCGCCTAACGCGGCGATTAGCTCATGATTGTAGTCCGCTTTCCCTTTCAGGCGGGTTAAGCTTGTCGAGGAAGAGGCAATAAACCGGATTTGGGGGTACCGGCGTATGGCCTGCAGCCATTGATCCTGCGCTCCGCGGTCCAGCCTGTCCACATTGTTCAGATAGATCGTTCCGCCGAAACCGGTCTCGGGCAAGCCAAGCTCCTCCGCCGTTCCTTTCAGCAGAAGATCGGTTTCCTGCTCCGTCATCCCTTCGCACGGAATCATATAGAAGCCTTGCGCATGGCGCCTGCTTGCCGAATGGATCGCTTGGGCGAACAGCGATTTGCCGGTTCCCCTCTCTCCGGAAATCCAAAGATTACGGTCGCTTAGTGCATACTTTTGCGCCTTCGCAATCGTTTTATTCAACATCACGCTGGAGCCTACCATTTGATTAAACGTAGTGAGCCTTGGCGGAATATATACGGCGAATCTCCGCTCGTTGCGCCAATTCTCGATCGAGTCCAGGGAAACCAGATAGCGGAAGCATCCTTTCTTGCGGCCCTCGCTAACGCTTACTTTGTATTGCTGCTCATTCAAATAGAGGAACTGCTTGGACCATTTGGCAGCACTGTCCGCCTCCTCCGCTCCGCTTATCAGCTTGTAAAGCGCCGGTAATGAATATTGAATGCTGCTGCCTGACAAAGCCTCCGCATCCGTATTACCGCTGCTGCCAAGCAGCTCTCCCGCCGTATGGTTCATGAACAGGATCCGGTGACGGTCATCAAGCGCGATAATCGCTCTGGTATCCTGGTCCAGGATGTCCCGGTAGAACATCGTTTGTTCCTGACCTTGCCGGTAAACGTCGTATACGCGCCTCACCTCCCGGAACATATCGCCGACCGATTCCTTGCCTGAGGTAATAAGAATACCGTGATAGCCCATTTCTTGCGCGGCCCGGACCGTAACGGCATCCCCCAGCACAATCTGAACCTTGTCGCCAAATGCCTGCCGCAGAGCGCCGCGCACCTCGGTCTGGTCGCTGATCTGGATAATCGGAATTTCAAAATCAAGCAGGCTCGACACCTCTGCAACCGCCTTGCATATATTCGGAAAGCCGATAATGGCTACCTTGGAATTCGTGCGGCGGATAAGCGTCAGCACCCGCAAAATATCGTACCCGGATACCGGGATGTCCACGACCGGCAGCGAGGAATGCTTGCGAATCAGGTTTGCCGTACCGCCCCTGCTGATAATAATGTCGTAGCCCCTTTCCTCGGCTTGCTGGATAAGCGGAAGCGCTTCTTCCAAATCCGCTACCTCCACATCCATATGAATCGTTGTTTCTTCTTGCACCATTTCCAAAAGCAAATCCCGCAATCCTACATACGGAGCTATAGCTAGAACTTTAATTTTCATCATGACACCTCGTTTTTCGTTTCAGTTTGAAACACCATGACTGCATTATAATATATGAGCGGGAAAAACGGAAAAACGGAGCCCGCTTGCCGCGCGGCTCCGTTTCTGTCGGTCATTTTCTTAAATAGGATCCTCGAATTCCGCGCCGCCCGATGCTTTGCGAAGCGCCTTGATATCTTGCAGGGGAGGCTGGCCAAACAGTCTTCGGTATTCCCGATTGAACTGCGATGGGCTTTCATAGCCTACCGTGAGTGCGGCTGTTGTTGCTCCTACCGGTCCACTCAACATCAGGCGCCGCGCCTCTTGCAGGCGAAGCTGCTTCTGATATTGCAAAGGTCCCATTGTAGTGATGGCTTTAAATTTATGATGAAGCCCGGACGTGCTCATATTGCATGACTTCGCCAGCTCCTCCACCGTAAAGGAGTGGGTGTAGTTCTCCTGGATCCAGTGAATCGCTTTCGCTACCCCATCCGCCCGTTGGTCAAACAATACCTTCTGCATAAACAAATGTCCAAAATCGCCCGACAGCAGGTTGAATATCATTTCCTTCTTCAACAGCTCCGACAGAAACCGGGCTTCTTTCGGCTTGTCGATTAACTTCAGCAGCCGGTAAAAGATGTCCAGCAGATTGGCATCCGATTTGCCGATAAAGGCCGCGGAAGTTAAATCTTTTTCTTTTGGCTCCGCTAGGATCTCAGCCTCCACGACGACGGAAGCAATCTCCTGCGTCGTGAAATCGACGCGCAGTCCGATATAAGGCCGCTCTTCGGCTGCTCCGACAACCTGGCCAAATGCAGGGATATCCAGCAGCGATGCAACGTAATCCCCCGCGCTGTAATGAAAGATATCCTGGCCGAGATACAGCTTCTTCTCCCCTTGGAGAATTAGACAAAAAGAAGGTGTCAACACGCCTGGACAACGCACCGTATCATGACTGCGTTTGACGATGGACAGGAAAGGTACGATCGTTGAATTCCGCCCTTCTTCGAGCGTCAACCTCTCCGTCATTCCAATAAGCTGATCCAGCGTTTTCTTATAAATCGAAATGCTTTTCCCTCCCGCTGACCGGGAATCCATGGTTTGCTCCGGCATATCCGCTATCCCTCCCGCCTTGATCCTGATTATATAAGCATTCTTGACGATTGGAAAGCAAAAGAATGATTGAATTGCAGCTTTAGGCAACTTTTAAGCAGGAACGATCTACTTCGAACCGCCGATTCCATTCATAATAGCTTTCAGGAACACTACCACGGAACAAGAAAGGAACGTGAACATGCATCAGTCCAAATGGATTATTCTCACGATTATTATCGCGTGCCAGCTCATCGTTGTGCTTGACGCGTCCGTCATGGTAACGGCCATTCCGCAAATCGGAAGGACGCTTCACATGTCGACAACCAGCTTGACTTGGGTTCATAACAGCTACATTCTCGCCTTCGGCGGTTTCTTGCTGCTTGGTGCCCGGGCAGGAGATCTTCTGGGGCGCAGACGAATGCTAGGCATCGGAATCGGATTGTTCTCTTTAACCTCATTCTTTGCAGGCATAGCGCCAACGGCTGAATTCCTGCTTATCTCGCGGGCTCTGCAAGGATTTGCCGCCGCACTCGCCACGCCTGCCGCGCTTGCCTTGCTGTCGGCTACCTTTGTGGAAGCGAAGGAACGCTCCCGGGCCATTTCCATGTACAGCGCCGTATCTGCCGCAGGAGGAAGCATCGGCCTCATTCTTGGCGGATTTTTCACCGATTTTGTCTCCTGGCGCTTCGGCATGTTTATTAATGTACCCATCGGAATTGTTTTGCTGTACCTGGTTTACAAGTTTATTCAACCTACTAGCATCAGATCCGGCCGCTTTGATATAGGCGGTGCGCTGACCTCCGTTATCGGCATGACCTCATTGGTCTACGGTTTGGTTCAAGCGGCGGATTACGGCTGGGGTAATCCTGCAACTTGGATTCCGCTTGCTGCCGGAATTATCCTGTTGGCGGTATTTGTTCTTATTGAAACCAGGGCGGCTGAGCCGATTATCCCTCTGCGGTTATTTGCGAACCGCCAGCGTTCCGGGGCTTACTTGGGAAGATTTCTGATGGTAGGCGGGAACTTCTCTCTCTTTTTCTTCATCCCGCAATATTTGCAAAATGCCCTCGGATTCAGCTCCTTTGAAGCAGGTCTTGCCTTCCTGCCGTTTACCGTTGCGCAGTTCGGAATGATGTACATTATTCCGGGGCTGGTTCGACGGTTTGGCAATATCAAAGTACTGTCTGCCGGGTTAATCATCGCGATTATCGGTACGCTTCTGTTAAGCCGGATGGTCTCCGCGCAGACGCCGTTCTTTCCGGATCTATTTATCCTTCTCGCTATCATGGGCATCGGTGCCGGAATGGTCTTTCAGCCGCTTACGGCGATGGGTCTGACCGGTGTGCAGCCGCAAGACAGCGGCGCGGCTTCGGGTCTGGTCAATGTCGCCCATCAAAGCGGTGCTTCCTTGGGCCTTGCGGTTCTCATTACGGTCTTTAATGCCTCGATCCGCGGGAAACACCCTTCCGTATCGGAGTTTGCGCATGCGGTCTCGAACTCCATCTTGGGATCCGTCTTCTTTATCGTATCGGCCTTGCTGGTGACGTTTATCTGCTTTGCATCCGTTCGGCAGGTGACCCGCAAACGGGCTCTGCAAGCCAATAAATAAGAACAGCAAAAAGGCTGCCTATCCAAGTAGGCAGCCCTTTTTGGCTAAGTATTTACTAACGACGGAAGTTAGTGGATGCGCCGCCGAGGCTTTGCTCAGCGATTTCAACCAAACGGCGAGTAATCGATCCGCCGATTTTTCCGGCATTATAAGTTGTAATATCACCGTTATAACCATCACGCGATAAGGAAATACCGAGCTCTGAAGCCACTTCGAATTTGATTTGATCCAAAGCCTGCGCTGCTTGTGGTACCACTAAAGTATTGCTGTTGCTTCTAGACATTGAAAAGCCCTCCTAATGTGTTGGTTTGTGATGTAATTTTTGGTGCTGAAATTAATTTCTCCAACCGCAACCACATTATGCAAGGTGCCGGAAAACTTTATGAATAGCGGAGCCACACGTTCATTTCGCCGGGCTCCCGGTTGCCCCACAAATAGTAAGGAATCGCTTTGAAACGAACGGATTCTTTCTGCTTGGTAAGCGGCTTATAAGGCTGTCCATCTGCCCAGCCGGCATAATCAATCACAACTCCGTTCCCTTCCACAACGACGCAGCCTCCAAGCAGGTCCGAAGCTTTTCTTGCTGACAGCTCCGGTTCTTCCGCAAGCGACAGGGATGCCAGCGGTTTACCGTTGTCCGCCTCTTCCACGCAGTAGACGAGCGGACCGCGTTGAATGGCGGCTTTTCCGGCATCCGCTCGGATTAACGGATTCGCAGCAATCAGATGCGTCTCGATTGGCAGCAGCCATTCCACCTGATCACCGTCTTGCCATACGCGGTATACGTTAGCATAACCTTTATCAACATGGTAACGGACCGGCTCTCCGTTGACCTTTAACACCGGCTCTTTCGAATTGAACCAATTCGGAATGCGAAGCGCCAGCATAAACGGAATATCGCCTTTATCCTCTTGCATTGACACTTTAAATTTAACCTGGCCGTTCCACGGGAGTTCCGAGGTCTGGCTCAGAACAATTTTCCGGCCTGACGCCTCGAATGCCGCCTCGCTTCCGATAAACAGATGGACATGAACGCTTGAGCCATCTTCCGACACATCGTAAATGTACTCGTCGAGCGAACCAAGCAAACGAGCTACGTTGGGCGGGCAGCAGGAGCACCCGAACCATTTCTGCCTAACCGGCTTCACATGGAACTTATCCGGGCTCTTAGCGCTTGCTTCCGGCCACACTTCAAGCGGATTCACATAGAAGAAATGCTTGCCGTCCTTCGCCATGCTTCCGAGCACGTTATTGTACAAAGCCCGCTCCATCACGTCGGCATACTCGCTTTTGGCCTCCAACTGAAGCATCCGCCGTGCCCAGAAGATCAAGCCGATTGACGCGCAAGTCTCCGCGTAGACAATGTCGTTCGGAAGATCGTGGTCGAACGTAAAAGCCTCCCCGAGATGCGTCGCGCCAATCCCCCCGGTAATGTACATTTGCTTGCCAGTCGTATTCGCCCACAGCCGCTCGCATGCTTCGCGTAGCTTGACGTCACCGGTTATGCGGGCCAGATCCGCCATTGCCGTATACAGGTATACCGCGCGGACGGCATGTCCAACGGCAACCGGCTGCTCGCGAACCGGAAGACGGCTCTGGTAAACCTCGAGATTAGGTTCCCCTTGCGCCCAGATCGTTGTCCGGCCGCGGCGTTCCCATTCTTCGATAAAATAATTGGGCTTGCTGCCGCGTTCGTCGATAAAATACAAGCTCAAGTTCAGATAACGCTCTTCTCCGGTAGCCTGATACAGCTTAACTAAAGCTAGTTCAACCTCCGGATGGCCGCAATAGGCCCGCATCTGCCCCGGTTCCGTACCAAACAGGCTTGCGATAAGGTCTGCAAAACGGCAGGAAATGTCGAGCAGCTTGCGCTTGCCTGTTGCCCGGTAATAAGCAACAGCCGCTTCGAACAAATGACCCGCGCAATACAGCTCATGCGCTTCATATAGGTTAGACCACTCTCTGCCCGGCTCTTGAATCGTAAAATAAGTGTTCAAATATCCGTTCTCATGCTGGGCTTGTCCGATCAGCTCGATGGCTTCATCCGCAATTTTCTCCAGCTCCGGATCGGGCTTACGTTCAAGCGAATAGGCAACCGCCTCCAGCCATTTGTAGAGATCGCTGTCCTGAAAAATCCATCCGCCGAACTCGCCCTTCTCAAGCCCTGCGGCAATCCGGAAATTACGGATCGAATAGCTGGGCTCCGCGTCTTCAATCCGGTCGTTCAACGCCTCCCATTGATAAGGGATGACCGTTTTGCGTACAAGCTCCGTATATTCATTCCAAAAATCATCCTTGATGCTTATCTGCGTGTCCTTCATCATAATCCTCCTTCAGATAATTACCTAATTGCTAAAAACGATAAAAATTGACTCCTTGTAAGTTCGAGTATATGCTTTATTTGTCTGATTCAATAGGAACGGAATGAACTTTTTCTTATACAAAATGACACAGTCAAGGAAGTGAATCGCATTGAGCTTCGTAGAGCTGCAAACTCCACCTCTCCCTTATTACTGGGAGTCTGGCCGCTCCGAGTTTCGAGAAGGCGACCGGCATCCCAACCGCAGAAACTTCGGTATATTCGACCTGATTATTGTGGCGGAAGGAGAGTTATTTATTGGGGAGAACGGACAGGAATGGGCGCTTGGAAAAGGAGATACCTTACTTTTGCTGCCGGACGGAGAGCACTATTCGGTGAAGCCTTGCGAACAGCATACCGTTTTTTACTGGGTTCATTTCGAGCATCTGATCTGGCAATCGCATGCCCATGAAGGAGCTTCGGCGCAATCTTTCTTGAATCCTCACCCCATCCGGATCCCGAAGCATATTTCCCTTAATGATCCCGAGAATGCCTTCAAGCTGATGCGTCAGCTGTTGAATCTGACCGTCGGGGATTCCTTTTGGGAGGAACAAAGCTTGCTGGCACAGCTTCTCGCGCTGCTCGAAAACGAAAGCTTGAACAAAACCAGCACGCCGGCTACGCGTCTCGCGGAAAAAGCGGCCTTTTATCTGCAGCAGAATTTCCAAAAAGACATTACAAACGAGCTTCTTGCCGAAGAATTCCACTTCCACCCCAATTACATCGTCCGCTGCATGAAGAAGCGATACGGAATGACGCCAAGCCATTACTTGCTTGAATTCCGGCTGGACCGGGCGAAGAAGCTGCTCGTTTCCTCCGAATGGTCGATAGAACGAATTGCCGAAGAGGTTGGTTTCCGGTATGCGCCTTATTTCACGGCCTGCTTCAAGCGAAGAGAAGGCATTTCCCCGCTTCGTTACCGCAAATCGGTCCTGCAATAACAAAAAAAGCCGATAAATTATCGGCTTTCTCTTGGCTTAAGCAAGTTGATTATTCGTTCATAGTCGTAAATATTAAAGGTTTTAAAGGCTAATTTATGTTTACTATTGCTTTCTGCGAAATGAAAGATGACATAATCACCATCCCTCTCGAAATCTGTCGAAAGACTATTCTTGCTGATTTCCTTGATGAGCACGGCTTCCGACTCTGCCTGGAACAACGATTTTTTCATGACTTTAACAACGGCATCCGAAATTACAAAGAATCCTCTGAAACGCACATCGTCTATCAGGATCGTCAGATCCTTTATTTTGGTGTCCGTTACTTCAGCAATGGAATCCTCTTCGATTCGAGAAGAAGGTCCTGCATTCTGCGGGATATGATTCGCGTCAAATCTATTCACCAGCTTCTGAAGCAGATTAACGATTTCCGATAAACCTATGAAAATAAAGCCTGCTGTAACTCCCGACAGCCACCAATATAAGGCAATGATCATGTGGAATCCATCATGATCAATCCCTATAATAAGGCCTGCTATAAACCCAATGACGAGCAGCAGTATTCCGATTCCCATCAAACATGTAGAAATAATATTTCTCATTTGTCTATGACCCCTCGTTAGTAAAAAATTTCCTATTGGAATCATAGCAAAATTTAGTAGATTGGACTAGTTATTTCTTCCCAGTCTCTTTAAGTTTGTATATTTATCTATACACTCTTGTAATTTCTTTATTAAACCAGTGAATATAACCACAACGCTCACAGGTCAATATATTCGCAGAACGGTTAGCGAAATCAAGGTTAAGGAAACTCATAAACGCTGTGTTTAATTGCGCATAGCTTTGTTTGAATTTATTATTATGGCAATGCACGCAAAGGACAGTAATTCCGTTAGCGCTATATTCGCCAGGTCCCTTGGCTTCTTTAAGATTTTTGGCAAACAACTTAAAAAATCTTTTCGCACCAGCTATAATCCTTCATCCTCTCTTTGTATTATTTAATTCTTCCTAAACTAACTCCATTCTTTCGAGTAATTAATGTTCCTACAGTAAATCACAGTAAGATTAAATGAATTGTACCACATATTGGAATAGCCCTATCAATCTCGAGGTATTTATTTACATCGAATCCTGCCTGCAACAATTTGCGAAGTACATGCGTCAAAGCTAATGCAACTTGAACGGGGAACATATCCCGACATCCCGAGGAGGTAAAATAAATGAAATTCTATAAATCTATGAAAAAAATCGCGGTGGCTACAGTGGCCGCTGGAACTTTAGTATTGTCTGCCACGGGAGCCGTCCCATCGCAAGCAGCTGCTGCTCAGAGTGCCGCTGCTCCTGTCGATGCACATACGAAAGCGTATGAAACGCTTATGAGCTTCTATAAGCCGGCCCTTAACGGCCAGTTCCCTAATTTCCACGGTTTTACGATTGGTTCAACTACGCATGAGTCGGTTATCAAAGCTATTGGAGAAGCTGAATCTCCAGCAAAGGATTCCGATGGTTTTGATGTATATCATGCCGAAATGGGGCACCCTGGATATGCGATTAGCTACAAGCTAGGTAAAATCAAGGAAATGCGCTACTTCGGAACAAATGTGGAGCGGCAGACTAACTTGGGAGGAATCTCCGTTAAAATGCTGGTTCAACACTGGGGCACTCCGTATGAGTCCGTCCTGATTAAGTCGGGCAAGACCGTACAAAAGAAAATTACTTACGTCCGAGGTAAATACCAACTCGAATTCATCTTTGACGGTACGAGCGGAACAGGCTTAAATCATATTAACCTTGTTAACAAATCCATTAAGTAAACAACACCTTTTCAATAAAAAGGCAGATGGTCACCTAATTGACCATCTGCCTTAATCACTAACTGAGCCTATATCTCACAAGATATAGCGCTCCATTTTATTTGCGTTTTCCAAAGAAAAGTTGACTCACCCGTTTAGAGAATTCTTCAATTCCAAAACTTGCCGTGTCAATCCGGTTATACCAGTTCGTTATCGTTTCCAAGATCCATAAAGGGATCTGTACTCCGCTAATCATAGGATAAAAATGTTTATATGACCATACTAAATGTTCCCACCGATTATCGTTTCCGTCCTTGAGATATTCCGATACGTCAAGAACTTTTCCTCTTCCATCCTGCAGGAGTACATTTTTAAGATGAATATCTCGTGGGTTCATTCCTTGACTTCGAATAAACTCTCGGGCATTTTCTACGTCTTGTATCACTTGCTCTGAAACAGGGATCCCTTGCAGGAGACAATCGTACAATGTAACTCCTTGTTCAAAACTTAACACCAAATAGTTGGATCCGGCACCATAACAATAGGGAAAATAGGGAGAGCCTTGCAAACGTTCATAGATGCCTGCTTCCACGTCTTTTTTTTCTAATGACTGGGCGGTATACACTTTATATGCGTAATTAGGGGTGTCAGAATGATAAAAGACTGCAGCATCCGTTCCAATGCCGATGCAACGCAATTCTTCCGAGAAACGGGCGACGGAAACCGGCTTGTTATTTTCATGTCCAACGACCTCTATGCTCTTTAACGCTTCTTCAGCTTGTCTCCAATCTTTAATCACAACGATCTTCTCCTTCTGATAATGGCATTTCATACGTCATGACTGCGTACAATTCAGAGGAATAAATTTATTAGCTTGCTTCAATCTCATTAGCTTATCGATAATAGTTTTACGTTCATCATACGAAATCTGTTTCAACTATCCTGTTATAAGAAAAAAACCGACTGTGCAATATGCACAGCCGGCTCTTCAACATAGAACTCAATTCATGAAAACATCCTTGTACCAAACCCCTAAAATAAAGAAGATTCCAAACATACACATAAGGACAAAGATCATAATCACCAAAGCTATAAACATCCAAAGACTTGTTCTTAGAATCTTATTTGTTATAGCTTTCACTGTGATCCACCTCATGCAGGAAATGACTAACCCCTATCAAAAGTAGTCCAACCATATTTGATGATCGAATCGTTTGTTTCCCTAAAATGGGTATAAACCCTCCTGCTTCTCATGTTTTCTATCCTTTTCAAAAAACTTTTCCCATACGGATAAACGAAACGTGTCCTCGGCTCCGTAAACAATTCTACGTACATCGGATTTTCGAAAGCATCTCTCCAGCCAACACAGCTTGTAGAATTAATGCTTCGACCTTCACCTTCAAATAATTCTGAGCTATTTAAATAATGGACCCAGTTCCTACTACATTCATTAAAATCGATAAAAACTTCCTCGTGCTGATCATCTATGTAGGATAACCCGTTTGTGGTGATGTTCTTGATTCTGGAATGGTGAATAACGATCAAGTCATCTCCTCCATTCAGTCAGTAACTATATTAAATTACTCCTCAACTAACTTTCCTCTAAAGATAAAGTTGTCGTCGGAAGATATTTCGATACTGGTCTTTCCTAGCTTCTTATTACCTTTGAATGCCGTAAACTTAATTATAGTTTTATATTGCACTTTATTTGCTCCCGTTAAAGGTGACCAGTACATCGTTTCACCTGGCTTAATTTCGGCCTTTTTCCCTTGCGAATTCATTTTTCCATTTGAAGATTTCCAAAATAGCAAATTACCGTCAGAGGAGTGAACTATAATCCGCGTTGCTTCAATATTTGAGACTTTTATCGGGAAACCAGGTACACCGCTCATAAACATCGTGTATTCAGCTAGTGGAAACTCAATCTCTGGCGGATAAAGCTCTTTGCCTTGGGAATCATTTTGAGAGGTAAGAGTTATCCCAATGAAAAGAATTAAGATAAACACACAGACCGCAATAAGAATAGCTAAATCCCTTCGAAATTTAATGCCTTTGTGTGACTGTAAACCATCAAGATTTTTTATTACTTCCATTTCAGTCCATACTCCTATTCGCACCTTGCCATATTAAACGATAACGCCGATAATGCTGAAACCGATAAACAACAATAGCATCCCCGCGCTGAAAAAAAGCGGGTGAAAGCTCCTCTCTTCCGTAACCCTAAAAGCCCTCCTAATGCTGCCACCGCCCAAAGTAACGATTACGGCAGTCAGCAGGACAGCGACTAAATGGGATAAATGAATCCGCCCTACAACGATAAAAACAACGGCGCTGCTGCATACTCCGGCTAAAAACCAATATATATTCTGCCTGTTTGGTCTCAATTAATCAACGCTCCTCACCAAAGAATTTCTTCGTTATTAGCTAAAATATATACGCTTCCAACGATTGGAAAGTTACGTTAACCAGCTCTAAAAATCAAAAAAGACAGCTGGTCTTAATGACCAACTGCCTCATTCTCAGGAATGCAGATCCGATGATTATCAATCGCTTTTCGCCGGTTTCGTCTGCTCTTCCAAGGAATCAGCCTGCTCCACCTTTAACACGTCCAGCATAAACATAAAGATCGGAATACCGATGAGCAGCCCCCAGATGCCCATGTAATGCTCGGACAAAATAAGGATAAAGAACGTGTAAAACATCGGCAGATTTGTTTTGTGCGAATATAATCTTGGATTAAGGAAGTACGTTTCAAGAGCATGAATAAGCAGAACCAGAACGATAACCCAAATGACGGTCTTAAATCCGCCAATCTGGTAGCCGATAATCCCAATTGGCACAAAGGAAACGACTACGCCCGCAACCGGAATAAGACTGAGCAAAAACACCATGATGGTAAGCGCGAACAGGTACGGGAATCCCATAACCCATAAACCGGCTATCGTAAGCGCGGTATTAAATAAGGCAATCATCAGCTGTACTTCAAGCACCTTGCCGAAGGAAGCAATAAACTTGCCGCCAAAATACCGGAATTCGAGATACAGCCAGCCTATTGAGCTTTTGCTGAACTTCTCGGTAAATTGAACGATTTTGCGTCTCTCCAGCAGGAAGAAATAGCTAAGCAAGATAACCAGCAAAATAACTTCCAGCCAGCCGCCAATCATCTTGGCGTAAGCAAGCGCACTGTTCAAAAAGGTTTTGTATTCGATCTTATCAAGCGTATCGACGATCACTTGGGCGATTTGATCGTTTTGGGAGGTCCCTAAAAACTTTTGAACGTTGTTGACAATATCGACAATTTCGTTAATTAGCTTTGGAACGTAATTAACCAGACCGTAAACGAGGCCAACAATAAGCGCGACATACAAAACCGAAGTCACAACAACGGGCGACACCGGAATCACCCTGCGAATTTGCTTGGTCATAAAGCTCTGCAGCCGCATCATTACAAACGTGACCATAAACAGCAGCAGCAGCAAATTCAACATATCGCGGAGACTGTAGAGCAGAACAACAACCAGCAGGATAAACACAATTCTTTTGATAATCGGATGAGTAAAAAAGGTTCTGAGCGTTTCCAAAGATTTCCCCCGCAAAATTGGATTTATTTATTATTCGTTTATAGTTAATAATACCTGTTTTATTTATAAAACGCATCTTTTTATGGTTAACATAAGGTGAAACGGCTACCGCCGTCCTTGGAGAACTCTTAAAATTCCAAAAAAATAAAGCTGCCGGTTTCGGCAGCTTTATTCAAATAAACAAAACAATTTGTTAATCTAACAGCTTATACAAAGCATAAGCCTGCCGTATACGGAAACGGAATCGGGAAAAGTTCCCGGTAGGCTTGCGCTTCAGCGGGCAGTAGTACAGCATCCGTTCCGATACGATCGAATAGGAGTCGGATCAGTTCCTCGTCGTTTAATGTGACGGAAGGTCGCCCAGTAGAATCGGACAATTCCCATCCGCTGTTCTCCATCCTGTTCAACCGGAGGCCGCTCACATCCCCCCGCTTCTCTAGCCAAGGCGATAACTGATCCATTAAAGCTTCACCGCTTAGAATCTTGACGGTACCTGGTTGACCATCCTCGGTTGAAGGAATTGCACTCAACCGCTCATGAATGTCTTTTTCATGCCAAGGTATTGGAATCTCCAAGGATTGCAGGCCGAATCGGTTTACGGCTTCGGCGAACAGCCTTACAACCTTATCGGAATCTCCGGCATACTCAAGAACCGTCCCTTTTGGCTGCGTCTCCGACGTGACGCCAATTACCGCAAAGCTTGTTCCTATCCCCTTGGTTCCTTCTACCAGTACCCGTTGATTCATCCGCATCACGCCTGCCATTGCTTCCGCCTTGAGCAGCGTGCCTAACTCATTGACGCCAACCTGGTAGCGTACCTCCCGGGTTTCCGCAGCCTCCTGCAAGGCAAACAAATCGTCCGGCCGCATCTCCCGGATCTCGCCTTTTGCTTCCGATCCACCCATAAAGGACTCTGCGTGCAGCGCATCCATGCGGTATTTGCTTATTCTTCCGAACAACGCGCAGCCTGCGCGCGTGTACAACGAACGGTCACCGGATACGAGCAGCAAAGATGCACCTGCATCCCGCGTGAATGACTGCACTTGCTCCAACAGCAGGCTCGCGTACCCTTTGCCTCTTGCCGACGGTTCCGTACAAACCGAACCAAGTGAGGCTACGCGCAGCGCAGCCTCGCCAATCCGGATCGTCCATAGGACAACGCCCATAAACGATACCAATTTGCCGTCTTCTTCAAATGCGCCGTAGGATAAGTGCAACGCCGCTTCGGAGAAAAGGAACGGAAACAATTGGCCCATCGACGTCTGATTGCCGTCCCGGAATGTTGCGTCTGACAAGCGGATAGCCTCTTGCATTTCAGCGCCCGTCAATCTTCGGATCTGCACCATTTCCATCCCTCCTTTTCCTCAACATACCTGTTTTTAATGAACTGTAGCCTTGGAAAGAACTTCCGCATCAAATTTCTTCGCCGTTTTACCCGGCAATTCCTTCATTTAACCCACGATGCCCGACTGCTCGAAATTCTCCACAATCCGTTTCTGTACACCGAAGTAAATAATGAGCAAAGGCAGAAGATAGATGATAGCCGCAGCCTGCTTTACCGCATCAAACGCAAATGTTGTAGCACCCGGTACGTCAAACCATGTCCGGACAGCGTATAAAATGTTGTTGACGTTAGCCGGTGCAAATGTTGCCGCAAGCTTAATACTGAGGTACGGACCATCCGGATGGAAGTATCCAGTATAATAAGTATCCCCGTAATTCCATACGAAGGAGAGAATCCCGACCGTCATAATCGCCGGTATCGCATTCGGAATGCCTATCTTCAGAAAAGTCTTATAAAAACCGCAGCCATCGATATAAGCAGCCTCCTCCAATTCCTTCGGCAATCCCTTAAAGAATTGGCGAAAAACGAATACAAACATGCTTTGCTTCACGCCAAAACCTAATAAGGCAATCAGATAAAGAGTATAGGAATGGTTGATCAAGTCGATCGTGCCGCCATTGATAGCCGTGATGATTCCGAAAACATCAAAATGCTTAAAGCTTAAATATTGGGAGATCAAGAGCGATTGAGGCGGTACGACAAACGTCACGATAACGAGAAACATAACGATGTTCTTCCCCCAAAAATCCACCCTGCCAAGAGAATAGCCGGCAATTGCGGAGACGAAGATCTGGATAACCGCTATAATGACCGCATAACCAACGGACTGCAAGAGCGGCATTCCGTTGCCGAATATAAGCCGTATTGCCGCTTTAAAGCTCTGAATGGACAATTCAAGGGGGACCCATATGACATCCGGATTGCCTAGATCCTCCAGATTATTAAACACGGTCGGAAACAGCTTGATGATTGGATAAAGAATCGCAAAGCCTAACCCAACAATTAAAGAGTAAAACAACACATCGAATAGAACACTCCGTATCTTGTTCTTCATGAAATAAGCGTTGAATTCGATCTGCCGCTGTACACGAACTTCACTTTTCGGTATCATACAGCCTCACCACCCTGTTCAGCAGTAACATCATGACAAGCAAATCTAACAAGACATTCACTAAATAAACAACCGATAATGCGGATGCTACCCCGATATTGTTCTTATTAAAGGCAAAATAGTAGATTTCCGTCGAAATCGAAGATTTGAGAAACATATCAACGAAGGTATAGATGAGTGCAAAAACAGAGATGTTCGATAATAAGGGCAGCGTGATCTTCCAAAACACCTCATAGCTGTTCGCCCCTTCAATCTTCGCCACTTCGTACAGCGATTTGTTGATCGACTGTAAGCCGGCAAGAAAGATAAGCGTCTGCACCCCGGTTTGGGAGATCAGCATAAAGATGTTATTGGCAATATCGGATATGAATAACGTGACCTTCATTGGCAGGAACGTGTAGGTAAGAAGGAAATTTAACACAATCCCGTTATCGAACGTATTGGTGACTGCGGCATCCGCCACGTCTCCGCCTGTCGTCACCATAATCAGATCCACGACAACATCCAAACCAAGCACGATCGGCAGGAAAAAGACGACCCTGGCAAGCCCCTGCCCCTTGAATTTCACATTAATAAGGATGGCACAGAACAAGCTGAAAATAACGATGACCGGCGTGTTGATAAAAATACTCGTATTTTCATCCGTAAATACCCGTAAAAACTGGCTGCTGTTACTCGACACCTCGGCGCTAAACAAATTCACGAAATTTTGGAAACCGACGTATTTGAGATTCATCCCTCCCGAGTCGGCAACGCCAACGGAATGAAAGGAATATTTGATCGTGCTGATCAGCGGTGTAAGAAAAAATAAGACGAACCCGATCAGCCACGGCAGTACAAACAGGAAGCCATTGATTTTTCTCCTGTTCTTGTAAGAGATATGAAGTTTTCTGCCTTTGCGCGCCGCGCCTTCCATGGCTAACCTCCTAATGCTTGATGATGTATCCAAGCGCATCCAGGTTGTACCCGGATATCGATACGGGATATTTATTGTAATTCACAACTACCGAAGCTCCCGAAGCGTAAGTCGTTTCGAAGACGTTGTAATCCAGCATGCGATGACCAGCAATCTCCTTCGAACCGATCTCGGACAACCCTTTGCTATAATCGGCGTATACGGTTTTGATGTCTTGAGCGAGCGTTGAATATTCGGTGGAGAAGTAATCGCTGTACTCTGAATTTTTAAGAACATCAACGTTCTCCGCGCTGATCGTAAACTTCGGAATGCTTCCCAGCTCGAACGCCTGAAGCAGGAAGTATTGGCTGCTGTCCGGGGACATGTTCACATTAAGCGTCGTATATTCCGTCAGTCCGTTCATGACCAGCTGCCGGAATGGAATCGAGACGTACATCGTCCCGTAATTGCTGCTCTCCCTCGAGATATTGGCCGCATACTTCGTATAAGGGATTTTATCCATATTCGGATTATCGAGCGCTAACGTCTTGCTTTCCGCCAGTTTCTGCAGATTGTCGTTAACAATGTTGTCAGATACAACCGGATCTATCACGGCACCGGACTTGTAACTGGCATAATAAGTAGAGCCCATGTCATTTACGAAAATATTAGGATAATCCTTGGAGCCCTTAATAAATTTTTGCACCGTATCACTCAGATACAAAGGATTCAGCAGGTATTGCTTCGTGCCGCTTTCGCTAAACATGCCATCCGAATAGTCATATTTCTTAAAGGCAAGAGGTTTGCCGTCAAAACCGTATAAGGCGTTCGTTTTCGGCCAGAAGCCTCCGCTTTTATCGGATACTCTCATAAGGTCGGCATTTATGAATAGCTGGCTGTCTCCGTTTGCAAAATAGTCCATTAACGCTTTGAGGTCTTTCTTGTTGCCGTTAGCGCTAGCGAGCTTCGCTTTATTGGAGATGGAATTATTGAGACCGTTGTTAAACACACCTTTATAGTTCACGATTTTATTGATTCCGTTCAAATCCTTCATAATCGCCAGCAGCTGGTTGTACTTCGTCATCGAATAGCCCTCTTTATAGGGCACGCCAAGCATTCGTTTCTCCAGCGTGAGCGCTCCGATTACATCGAGGAAAAGCTCTGGTTTCGTGTTATAAGTTAACTTAAGATCATATTTCTGAATCAGATAGTTCTGATACGCCTTAGCCATCTCATAGTAGGTCACTTTGCTGCCAAACAGCTTGTAGCGCACCGAGTAATCAACGTTAATTATTCCAGTGGAGGATAGGAAACGAGCATCGTTATCGCTGTACGGCCCGAACACTTTAACCCGCGAATATTGCATGGAATCAAACGAGCTGTACACCTTGTTATACGGCATTCCTCCCGTCGAAGAATCCTTCGTGCCAAGCTGAACCTTAATATGCCCAAGCTCCGCTCCCCGGTCGATAATGCCCATATATCCACGGGACTTCCCTGTGCTGTCGGTGGCGTACATACCGAAGATTGGCATGGTCAGATTTTCAGGAAATTCCGGCATCTCGTAGAGCGTATCGTAATAGGTGTTGTTATACACCGGTCTGTCATATTCCGGATACTTGCCATTAAAGGTATTAAGCTTGAACAACGCTCCGGAACCATCCGGTACGACCATATAGCCATCCTCTTCTTTTTCCGCGGAAGAAAGACCGAAGGCTGGGAGCACCGAGATGTTCTGAACGGTATAGAAGTCATTTCCGCCTTCAATCTCATAGGTCGGAACCTTAACGACGAGATCCCCTTTATCCAATGCCGCTTCCATCGTTACCAGAAATCTTGCAGGCTGCGTAATGGTCACTTGGATGCCGAACTGCTGGCTGTCTGCAATGAGCATCTCCGTCGTATATTCCACCGCTTTAGACAGATTAATCAAATCTTTAACGAGGGAAAGCGGTGGAAGACCCGAGAATTTATTGAAATACAAATCCTTATCTTGATCGAGCTGATACGTAATGTTGAGCGCATCCCGGTACTTCTGTGCTTCGGCCAGGTTGATTTTCCCCTCACCCAGCTTCTCGTCGATCTTATCGAGGAACTCCTTCTTATAGTTGTCGACAGAGATCTTGGCAGGCATATATTCATTCAGGCGGTAGGATTCCGTTTCAAAGAAGTCAAATACGATCCGGACACCGTTATTAATTTTGTCCAGCTTGTATCTACCGCTTTGAATGCTGTATTTGTACGCATCCCACTCATACATGCTGCTGTCTTTCCCAAGAAATTTAATCACAATCGGAGATTTCTCTACATCCCCGCTTTTGGCATCCTGGTACAGACTGTTCCATTCCGTACCTGTTGCCGTATCGACCACTCTCAAATTCAGACTGGCCGTATCGATATACAGCTCTTTGCCTTCATTGCTTGCGAGGAGCACATTCCCCGAATTGCCCGCAAGCTCGCCCGTAGAAGCCGCAAGTCCAGCTTTCTTATACTCAGGTGCAGACTGGCGTTTAATGTTAGCATGCTTAATGAGGGAAGGGCTGTAATAAATTGCCGCAAGGACAAGTACCGCAAGTATTGCTATTAGGATCTCTCTAGCCCCGATCCGTCTTGGTCCTCTTATGGTCACTCCAGTCAGACTTTTGAGCATCTTCAGCATCACCTTTTCATTAATTCAATGAACACGGTATATACGAATCCAATAACCTTGCCTATCAAGGTAAAGTACAGCATAGCGAGAAAAACAATGATAATGGCGGAGCAAAACGATACGAGCAGCGTGATGACGTTCTTTAGAGCCGTAAACTCGTGAACGACACATAACCCGCAAAACAGAAGGAAGCAGAACCACACCGTTCCAATAGCAACAAGAGCATTCAGCAATGCTGCTTCCTCCTGGATGATCGTGTTGCTGAGTATGATTCCTGCGATATCGAAGATAAGTTTCGGTACTAAAGCGTAGCTTATAACGACGTAAATATCGCCTATTGTCCCATTCCCGTCGAACAGAGTGGTAATGCTCCAATTGCTTATCAAGAACAATAGGAACGGAAATAGAGTAGTCAAAAAGATGGTGATGCTGTTCATTTCAAACAAAGGACTATAATTTAAAATAAAACCGGTATACTGATAGCTTAAGATGCCGATTAATCCGCAAAGCAGCATAATGATCGTAGGCAGGCAATAATTTTTCCGCCTTACGAATTTCACATCATAAAAGCCGTCAAACGGATGCATAAGGACATGAAACATATATTTTCCGTCTTCTATCAAATGGGCCATATTGGCGAATCCTACCCTTCCCTAGAGATCAGCTTGTTTATAACCGTTCCTCCTGTTGTATCGATATTCGGAATAGAACAGACCGGCAGCCAGCAGAATAAACGGAATGACGAACCAAATGAAATGGTGTTGAATAAGAAGATTACGATATTCGCTGAAAGCTTTGGAATAGTAACCGCGGCTGTTGCCGAGCTTGAAGTAATACATGGCATCATCGAATTTGTCCTGCATCAAATATTTGCGTCCTACGCCAGTATAGGCAATGTCGTAATTGGCATTTAATTTGAGCGTTTCCTCGAAATCCTTCCCTGCCTCTTCCCATTTTCCGTTAAAATACTGCTTCTCCGCGTCTAGCGCAGACTGGCCGAATGCGGTAGGCTGAAAGATGTAGACGCAGCCGAATTCCTTATCCGCAACGATCAAATTATCTCCGAACCAAGCAATGGCTGTCGGATCTTTAACATTACCCTTTAAATTTCCGGCGGAGTTAAATACATTCATCAGATCTCCCTCGAAATTGTAGAGAAAGATCCTGCCTTTGTTTTTATCTAAAAGGGCATATACGCCGGAATCGGAAACGGCAATGTCGACAAACTGGCTTTTGTTGGCCGTTAATCCGCGTGAATGCAGGTCACCGATAACAGGGAAGTAACCGTTTTGCATGAGCACATTCTCACCCTTCGAATTGAACCGGAACACCATGTTCTGGGCCGAAGGATCAAAGGTGGTTGCGTAAATAAGCCCTTCCGAATCGAAAGTCAAATTGTTGAAGGATGGCGCGAAGGTCTTCTTCATCTTCTGCTTCTGCTGATTCGTCGCGAGTGATTTCCAGAAGAAATCGGTTACGTTCACTTTGGGCTTGTTCAGGCCGAAATACCGTGCGAAGGAACCGTCCCTATTAATCTCGATAATCCCCTCATAGCTTCCTTGAACAACAACGCTGATGAGCCCATCCTTATCAACGATGATTTTGGAAGGCTTAAATTGCGTTGATCCAACCATATTTTGCGGCTTCCCGATAGATCTTTTAAAGGCGTACGTCGCTCCGTCCAGAACGATAATTCTCTCGGATTCCGTATCCGCGATATAAAGCTCCTGATCCGCTTCGCTGAAGAACACGCCTTCCGGCTTGTTTAGCATAAGCTGCTTGCCGGTAAGCTCATCGACGACGATTCTTCCGGTCTCATTTCTAACTACTTTAATAGAAGTGACGAATTTCATGTCCGTACCAAATATATCGATGCGGCTTTCCGTCGTATCCACGAGAAAAATCCGATCCTTGCTTACGAATACGTCGTTGACGCTTCCGATCTTAATCTTGCCGGTATCTTCCGCATCAAGCGTGTTAACCAGTTCGAAGGCCGGCAGGCTTCTCTTCGCATTTCCCCAATAATCATAGGTGTAATTGCTCTCAAACGTATTGGCAGCATGAACTTGGGTCGGTAATAAGAGGCAAAGTATGCTGGTGAAAATGACAGCCCACTTATATCTCATAATGCTGGGCCTTCCTTTCCATTTGTAGATTTTCCCTTATTCTTTAATACCGGAGGTTGCCATCGTCGAAATGACGTTGCTCTGCGAAATAATAAACACGACGACTGGCACGATAAGCATGATGAGCGTAACGGCCGAGGCTACCCCGGTCCTGGCCACCCCTGCATTAATAATCTGCGACAAGGCATAACTGACGGGCTTGAGCTTCTCGCTGTAAATAAAGCCTCCGCCGGTCGTTCCCCATAAGGATTGAAAGGATATTATGATAAGCGTAATCCATGCCGATTTGGATAGCGGCATCATTACTTTCCAATAGACCGTCAGCTCATTGGCCCCGTCCATCTTGGCAGCTTCAATCAGCGCGTCGGGAATATGTACCATAAAGTTTTGCATCAGGAACAGTCCTAGAGTCGAAGCTGCGGAAGGAATAATAATGGCCCAATAGCTGTCGATCATATGCAGCTTGGACATAATGACGTAGTTCGGCAGAGCCGTAACGGTTCCGTTAAACATTAGAGAGTAAACAATCAGTTTGGACATCGTTTTCGAGCCCGGAAACGTATATTTCGCAAGCGGAAAAGCAGCCATTGAACCGATAATTACCGAGCCCGTGGTGCCAAGCGCCGTAAGAAATACCGTATTAAAGATGTACCTCGACATGGGGATCCAGGAATTTCCGATAATGATCGAGAGATCTTGAAAATTGGTTAAGGTTGGGCTTTGCACAAACAGATTAGGCGGGAAAATAAAGATTTCATTCAACGGTTTAAACGCGTTATTAATAATGAAGATAAGCGGCCAGACGCTAAATAATCCGAATATCCCGAGCAATAGGGTGAGCGACATATCCCCGAAGATGCTTCTGTTCCTGCGTTTAAACTTCCTGGACAAGTACGCCTTTCTTATGGCGATTGGAAGACTGCTCACTTCAGGCACCAACCCTTCTTAAAGCTTTCTGAACAA
This sequence comes from Paenibacillus sp. MMO-177, assembly GCF_037147795.1. Classification (NCBI taxonomy): domain Bacteria; kingdom Bacillati; phylum Bacillota; class Bacilli; order Caryophanales; family Paenibacillaceae; genus Paenibacillus; species Paenibacillus sp. MMO-177. Next base: position 883,064 of record NZ_JBBCUR010000002.1, read on the forward strand.
TGATGTTGGCAAATACCATGATTAAGAACAAGATGGTTGCAATAGCAGAGGCATATCCCATCTCATATCGGATAAAGCCGTAATCGTAAAGGTGGGTCAAAATCGTGTGGCCGGAGTACTCGACCGACGGGAAGCCTGCAAGCTCCATCGATATTTGCGATACCGACAACGAGCTCGTAATTTGCATCACCGCCCCGAAGAGCAGCTGCGGCTTCATCGACGGGAGAGTAATGAACCAAAGCTCCTGCCAGCGGTTGCTGACCCCGTCGATCTGACCCGCTTCATACAAGGTGCGGTCTACGTTTTGCAAGCCTGCGATGAAGGCCAGGAAGCTGACGCCAAGGCTTAGCCAGAGCTGGACCAGCACCAGAATCGGGAATACATATTCCTTCTTGTCGAACCAAAGAATCGGCTCGTTCAAGAACCCCAGCTTCAATAACCACGCATTAGCGTAACCATACATATCGGATGAGAAAATAAGCTTCCAGATCAGATAAGCATTCCCTGAAATCGACGGGGCATAGAAGACCAGCGTCATAACCGCCCGTACTTTGGGAGAAAGCTCATTGATGAGCCACGAGAATACAAAGCACATTAAGTAACTGACCGGCCCTGTTATAAGCGCGAAGAACAGCGTGTTTTTGACCGCAATGAGAAACACGTCATCGTTAACAATCAGATTGATGTAGTTGCGGAAGCCCACGAACGTTGGCGGTTCCAGCATGTTAAAGGATGTAAAACTGATGACAAAGGACGTAATGACAGGAATGACCGTAAACACTATGAACAGGATGGCAAAAGGCAGGATGAGCAAATACTTGCCTTTATGCTCCTTCCAAATCTGTGCGGCCGTCATTCTTCTCTTCTTACTTGTCTGACTCATCGGCATACTCACAGATTACTCCTCTTTGGATTGATTCTTATTCAGATAAGACAAATGGAACTCCGTTCGTTTCTTGGTTAGCTCCTTGTCTACTTGCTTAATATTCAGGAAGAGCGCCTCCCGCGGATTCTGACCGCTCGTTACGACTGCACGGAATGCATAATCAATCGCTCTCGCCGTCATATAGCCGCCAGGCACTTCGGGCACACCCACCGTGTTCTCGAATTGCTGCGTTAATTGCTCCGAATCGCTCATCGACCAAGGCAGCTGCTTCAGTACGTCAACATTAGCTGTCGGGTATCTTGCTGCTGAGCCCATGACCGCCTCGAGAGCATTGGCATATTGCGTTTGAGTGTCGTTATCCAGCCACCACTGCATAAACTTCCATGCTGCGTCCTTATTCTGCGAAGTATTCATCATAATGCTGTCGACCGTCTCGGAAACAACGGAATGATCGATACTTCCATCCTGCTGCTGCGTTCCAGGCAGCGGAGCAAAGGACCATAGCCCCCGGATTTCCGGAGCAAATACTTCCAGCTGGTTGTAAGTCGTATACGGGGCAATACCGATCGGCATCTGGCCGGTTCTGAACCGGTTCGAGAAGTCGGCGGACACAGGCAGCCTGTAGCTTGTGAAAAATCTGGTAAGCCGGCTGAATGCGTTCATGGCGCTGTCTTCGTATAAACCGCTCTGAATACCGTAATCTTTCCCCGTACCGCTATAGAGATTTCCGCCGTACTGGTACACGATCGACGGGTAGAGAGTCTGGCCGTTCATATAAAAATCGTAATTGTTGGCATGCAGGATCGAAATCGCCTTCTCTACTTCATCCCAAGTCTTCGGAGGCTCTAAGCCGAGCTGGTCCAAAATATCCTTCCGGTAGAACATCATCATAAAAGTCTGCTGCTCGGGCAGACCGTATACACCGTTCTGATAGGTTACGGTACTCATGGCGCTGTCATTGAACTTGCTTGTCATTGCGTCAATCCCGTCCAGCTTGGATAGATCCACCAGCGCATTACGCATGGCGAAATTTACGACCGTAGCTTGAGGCACGGAAAGCGCAACATCGGGTCCGTTGCCTGCCAAGGTTGCGGGAAGAATGACATCCTCCGGAATCAGCTGCAGGTCTATCGGAATATTCGAATTTGGCGTAAAGCTCTGGTCAATCAGATTTTTAATAATTTGAGCCTGATCGCGTCCGGCCGGTATCCATACCTTAAGCGCATCTTTGTCTGAGGATTCGGATACTTTTGTCTCATCGACGAAGAAGGTAGAGAGGAACCTGACGACACCGTTGTAGCCACGATTCCAAATGGAAGGTTTTGCCGCAGGCAGCTTCGCTTCAGGCTTCGATAACGTAAAGCTGTCCAGCAGAAGCGGCATCTCCGATATGGAGGTTACCCATGTCCCCAAGGAGGAGATATTGTTTTCCAGCGTACCCAGCTCATTGATGACGCTTTCAGGTTTGCGGCTTATCCGTTCAGCCTGAACCTGCATCTTCTCGACAATGGCTGTCTTCTCCCCCTTCTCGCCGGTAATCCGCACCAATTCGTCCACTACCGTTTTTAACCGGTCGCTTTCCGACTTGAACGTTTCCGCGTAATTCGGGATTTTGGCCGTAATTTCATAATCGATATATTTGTCCGGCACAAGACCGGTAATTTGTACGGTTTTGCGGTACAGTTCGCTCAGTGCTAGCACACTCTTCTCAACCTCCGAAAGAGGCATGGCGAACTCGCCTAACACGACCTCTAGAGAGATCGAATTTTCCCCTTTTTTCAGTGGAATAAGATACTCCTCCGAACGGTTACCCAGCACATAATTGACGAACCCGGAATGAAACCCGAAAGGCATGGCCATCGCTTCGCGGAAAGGAACCTCCCCGTTAACCTTCAGCTGCCGGTAGGACATAACGCCCCGGTTCATATTCTGTTCCCCTCTGAACGATATCCGGTATAGTCCATCAACAGGTACGGCAACCCGCCAATTAATATAATCGCCCGGTGTTCTCCAGTTAGATCCGCCAATCGTGTTCAGCTTAATTTTGTAAGGATGATAAGGAACAGTGTTAGGGTTGCTGTAATCTGTGGACATGACGATGTCTACGGATGACTTCTCAATATCAAGTGTTTGCTGATCGGTTCTTTCCGCCTGATAGACGAGATTCGCTCCGTCATAAACCTTGTATGTACTCTCCCATTCCTGAATCCTATCGGCGTATGGTTTAATTTCCGGAGCAGCTTTGAGGCTTATGTTGCGAATTTCCATCGGTTCCTTAACCGATTCAAGAGTAAGCGTGTGTGTACCTGAGCTCAGGTAAAATTTATAAGGCTCCAGACTTCTTCGCTGCGAATCGCCGATATAAACAGTCGTTAACTCAGGTTTTTCCACAGCAACAGGCAGAATCTCATTGCCATCTTTCTCAGCAATAGCTTTTCCGCCGCTGTTGTCCCATTTTTTATTGAACGTCAGCTGATTCATGCCATTGAACAGGCTTTTATCGTCAACAAATAACTTTCTTTCTATCTTAGAGTTAGTACCTTCAATAGGAAGATAGGACACGGCAATATTGTAAAAGCCCGCTTCCCGTACGTTCACCTTCCATGTGATCTTCCCGCTGTCACCGGTAATGACCGATTCCGAGACCTTGCTCGCTTCCATGTCGTCTGAAGTTATATAAGATAAAATGTCCAGATTGACTTCGGATGCGGCCAGCTTTCCGCTGTATCCATTACTTGTAAGATAGCTGGCATACGTTTCATCCACATAGTCCGGACTATCCTGCGGTACCGCTGCAGTGCTCGCGTCTACACCAGCTGCTTCTCTAACAGGTATGAAGAAGACCAATATACAGACAATGAGAATACTGCCGGCCAACCATTTCTTCACCCTGATCCCCCCTATGCCTCCGTAATAATTTTTGCAGGTGCTATGACTAGTCATAGCACCTGCAAACTTGAGCTCAATCTGCCGTTTGAAGTTGTTACTCAGCCACCGTTACCTTAATGGCCAGATCTGTCTTATTTCCTGCATAGTCGGTTACCGTGAGCGTTACATCGTATTCCCCTGGAGTAGTCACATCCAGGTTGCCGATATCGGCTGTAATATTGGCTTTAAGGTCAAAGCCGTCTTTGTCTACTGCCTGATCCACGAAATCGTTAGCCCAACTAATGACGGAAGCGTCTTCGTTGACTTTAATTGTTCTGAAGCCTTCCTTCGCTTTAATCGTTGGCGCAGTTTTGTTATCCGGATCGTAGACGATAATAGCGAAGTTGCCTTTGCCTTCGTTACCGGCCGCATCCTTGGCAGATACCGCAAGCCCATTATCGTATTTGCCTACTTCCGCAGGTTTAGCAGCGCTAAAGTCAACGGTCACATTAGTAAACGCAATATCGCCATCGATACCGTCTTTTGCTTTTACATAATCCTCCCACTTCACAGTTGAAAGATCGGTGCCTTTTGCAACCGCAATCGTCTTAAGCGACTCGAAGGTTGGAGGCATGTTATCGACTGTTTTCTCCGAGCTGAGCGTCGTCTCAATGGCATTCATGGAATCCATAATGGTATTCTTCTGAGCGTCGATAGCACCCGCGTATTTCGGCGAACCATTTAGACCATAAAGGGAGTTACCCAGAATCGTATCTGTCCATTGGCCGCCCCATGGCATAATAGTCGCGAATTCATTCGGCTTGCTGCCTGCAATACCTGTGAAAGCCTTCATAATATCTTCGCCCAGCGTTTCATTCGTTACGTCAAAGCCGTAGTTAATCGCTGTATTTTTCGCCTGCTTCGTGAAGAAATCAAGTGCCTTATCGCTGCTCGACAACGTTTTGTAAACGGTCGACCAATAGATCTTATAAGCTTTGAGCGCAAGCTCTGTCTTTTCTTTCGGAACACCCTTCAGAACGGCCATTTGATTGCCAGGGAAAATAACTTGCTCGTACTTCGCATCATCAGCAGCCAAGTCGTCCGGTCTTGGGAAAGGAACAACGCCCATCGACTCCCCGCGTCCGGCAAGCGCCGTACCTGCACCGTTGGACAGCCATGGCACCATGTTCGTAAACACCGTCTCACCGTTGCCAAAGTCGCTGCCATTCCATGTCCAGCCCGGAACCGGAGTGTCATCTCCGTATCTTACGGACATCATCAGTTTCTTCGACATCAGCTCATCAATATATTCAACGGCTTTCTTCGTTTCCGGTGAATCGGCGGTTAATCCGTTTACGCCGTAGACTGCGCCTCCATTAGCGTGGATGGCCTGCAGCGCCGTATATCTGTAGTCCGTTTGGAATGCCTTGATCGGCACATCCGTACGTACTGGCGATTTCTTGTTCGCATAGTATTCATTGACCTTAGTCAAATAATCTTTAAAAGCGGACCAAGTCCATTTGCCTTCTTTCCACAAGTCTGTAGGATAGACGGTTTTACCGTTTTCCTTCAGGGCATCTACCTTATCGAGGTAAGATACGTTATACACGAGAGGCCACGAATTGACGAAATCGAGAATATAGTTCAGGAAGTAATTATGGCCGAACATTTTGTCGCCCATCATCCAAGAGTCATCCGCATCGCTGAAGATGCTTTGATACTCGTCCAAAGGCTGGAAGATGTTTTGTCCGATCAATGTGCCTTGGGAACCGCCCCATAACAAGCACACATCGCAGATTGGAGCATTGGCGAGTACCGATTTGAGGAGCGATTCTCTGACATCGCCAGGGTATTGAATCCATTTAATCTTGACATTTAACTCTTTCTCAACGGCTTCTTCAGCCTTTTGTCTGGCGAGCAGCTGATCTGGAGCCATGCCGGAGGCACCTGTTACAGGGTCCTTCCAGCTAGGGTCATCTCCCGCCTGCCAGTGAGTGCCGAAAATAATTTCTGTCGGCTCACCAGTTGGCGCTTCCGAAGCATCGGCGGTTTGAGTTGTGTTGCTCGACTGCGTAGCTTCACTGTTTGCTGCATTGTTTGTGTTGCTGTTCCCGCTTTTGCACGCACTTAACAAAGTAACAAGAATAAGTACGATAACGATTGCAGAATGACCCTTCCATTTTCTTGCCATACTCTAGACCTCCCGTTAATTGTGTGTTGAGTTAGGAAAAGAAGCTGAATTTACCTTTCTCGATTACAAAGGTTGTGATCGACTCCTTAGGCAGAACATAGTTCCCCGGTCTCTTCACCTCCTTCACAAGCTCAAGATTCGACTGCTCCGATGTTTCATAGATTTTTGTTTGATTCCCTTTAACGTTAGGAAGAGTAACCAACTTCTCCCGATTAGTCGGATTCACCGCTACGATTACGGTTTTATCCTTCTTCGGACTAACGTAAGCGGATACAAGCACATCGCTGTCTTCGCTTTGCGCGTCAATGCGGTGATAGCCTGGTTTAATAAATTTCGAATAATTGCCGAAGCTCCACATCCGTTTGGCCGTACCATACTTTCTGGTAGTAGGATCAACATACACAAGAGCGTCGCGGTAATCCCCCTTGGCTACAGCCAGCCATTGATCCCACTCCACGACATTTAATATCGTCATGTCCTCGTAAATGGTTTTTGCCAGCACCAGGGCTGCTTCCATTCCTGCGGCATTGCCGTTCACCATCTCGCACCATTCGGTCTGGCGGAGCGGCAGCAGGTTATCGAACTGAGAGAAATAGGAGGCGGCGATCTTCTTATCCTTGTCGCTTGACCAATAGGAATGTACGGCGTAAGAATCTAGGGCCTTCGAGAGAACATCGTCAGCCATAATTCTTTTGTACATAGAGAGCGTATAGTTCTGATCATTCCAAGCGCCGGACTCATTAATCATCAACTTGACGGGAAGCTTTCTTCTCTCCAGCTCCAAGGCCACTTTGCTGGAGAGGCTAATCACCTGCTCCGGCTCGTAATGGCTGCCCTCCTGCCCATTCTTCCAATCCCACTGAGGTTCATTAATCGGACTAAGATAAGTAACCGGAATGCCTTCCTTGATAAAAAGCTCGGTAATATCTACGAGATAGTCGGCGAACTGATCCTCGTTCTCGGGCCGCAGGTTTGACTTCCCGGTTTTCTCGCCGGAGGTATAGCCGGAAACGGTGAGTCTAGCAGGCGGACTGTTCGCGTACAGTTCAATGGAAGCCCCGCGTTTAGCCGCTTCTTTCATGGCCTTGATCGCATTGCTGTCTCTATTCAGATCATAGACACCCGGCGACACTTCAATCGTTTCGGTCGTACGCCAAGGATCCGTTGCTATTGCAGGCCCTCCAGCGCCGATATTGTATCGGTAAATATTCAAGCCGATGCCTTTGTTCGAATCGTATAACAGATCCATGATGTCGCTCAGATTATCCCAGCCGCCGACATCCTGTGCCCACCATGCGCCGGAGGCCCCAAATCCGTCTATTGTTTGGTGAATGACGTTATAGTCAAGATTAATATTTTTCCCGGCCGGGACATCTGCAGGGGCATCCTGCGTAACCGAATTATGATTATGTATCATGAGAATGCACGTTACTATAATTACCAATGGAACCAATGTTAGCGCATACTTAAATAATGAGATTCGTATACAATCACCTCTTTACTTAATGGATCCTAATAGCGGGAAATGTGTGCGATGTTGTGAAACCTATTTCATGTAATGGGTTTCATAAACGGCGTGAAGAAAGGAATACTTAATGAAATTTCGATTCTGCTTGCATTGAACTGCCCAGCAGCGCCGTGAAAGTCGAAATCGATACCGTTTAATGAAATGGGTTTCATTAAAGGAGAAGAAGAGATACCTATTGGTGCTTCAAACACGCGCAAGGTAATGTAAGGGCTTTCATCATTTGTTGTTTATTATATTATTCCAGTAACCTATTTATGTCAATAACATCCATGGAAAAATGTGAGAAGTAAATAAGAACCCTACTATCTATCAATGAATATTAACCCGGAAGATTTAGTCATCCGGGTCTTGTTCCATTAAGCTATTGCGAACGGATTTCTTCCCATTACAAATACGAGTAATTTCGATTGATAACCAGCAGATTCACCCGCCATGGCAGCCCGTCGGATGAACGGAAACGAAGCGATAGGCAGCCATCCTTTTTTTGCGTAATCGGAATCATATCCGTCGCATATTTCCCGGCTTTGAGAGGCTTATCCGGCTTCCACTTCAGCTGTCCCGGAATTTCAAGCTCCGTCCAGGAAGGAGCCTCCTCGTCTCCCGTGACAATCAGCAGATCGTATCGCCCTTTTGGCAGCTCGATCCTAAAAACCGCATCGCCTGTTCCGCCAACGAAATCCCTCCTAAGCAGATCAGGTGCTCCACGATCGATTGATGTAATTTGATCCGTCCGCTCCCAGCCCATTCCGCTGTATGTCGTAAAGATCGTATCCGGAGATACTTTTCGAAATGCCTGACCAAGCACCCCCGCAACATGAATTTGGCGAGGCAAGGCTTTGAAATAATTTTTGGCGAGCAGTTCCTCCTTTACGCCAAAATCCAGGCGGTATGCGGCTAGCCGCGATACTCTGCTGTTTCCCGCGTAATAATCGAAGGTAAAATGATCGAGCAGCCGGTAATGCTCCGTGTCCCGGTTTTTCCCCAGAAATACGCGCCGCCTTGTGTGCGCTTCATGAACATGCGGGCTGCTGAAGGCATTGTCACTCCTAATCCCCCTTGTATAAGTCTGCGGCCAATCTGACTTTAAAGTACCACCACCCGCTTGATTAACATAGACGAGATAATCATCGCCTTGAACCGTATCAAAAACTAAACATCCTTGCTCACCGCTATACTTCTCCATCGTCAGGACACGTCCGGACAAGTTCACAACCTTGATATTGTCCTCATCGTCAAACGGATTCCTCAAAACAACCTTTCCGCCGGCTAAGCTTCGTATATGAACCCATTCCGTACGTCCTTCGTTACGTCTGGCACTCACTTCGAAGCCGCCAACAGCCAGCAGTCCACGGAATGAGCAGGCCTCCCATTTGCCATAAATCCGCTCCTCTAACTGATGGTTATACATGTTATTTGACCGTTCCCTTGCCGTGGTTCCTTCCGGAACAGCCGGGAATATTTCGATTACGCCGTCATAGCTTTGCAGCAGCATCTCGTTTACGGCAGCGACAAGCTCGCCGGAGGCCTCCATCATAAACGGATGGTACAACGGTTCGTTGGTTATGTTACAGTAATTCATCCACCTTTCCGTCTCCTCCGCGAACAAGCCGTTGCAACGAAGCGACAAGTCGATCCCTTGCTCGTATAGAAGCCGAAGCGCATCATCTCCTTTGCCTAAACGCGAGGCCGTACAGGACAGCCAGCCGAATTGGAACATGCCGAATTCCGTATTCTCCTCCGCGTAACGAAGCGTATTTTCCGCCTGCTGCCTGAGCAACGGATTCGCATGCCTGTCGATTTCGCCAATCGGATAAATAGGCATTAATAGCGACGGATGCCGCAGAGGAAGATCAGGAGGCGCCCATTCTGAATCGAGCCATACATTCCCGTAACGCGTGGAGTCCGCACCAGGATACGGAGCCAGCCTCCCCGCGATTTCCTCCCATCTTCTCCGCTCTTCTTCCGGCTTGCCAAGCAGCTTGCTTGCTTCTATTGCCATGTGAAATAAATAGCGAACGGATGCCAACGTGCAGGTGGAATTACGCGCAAGCGGTCCTTGCTCCGGCGAAATATCCGGGAAGACGTTGTACAAACCGCTCTCGGCATCAAATAACAATAACCCTTCAAAAAATAGGGCGATCTTTCGAATCAGCGGATACGCCTTTTCCCGCAGAAACGTCTCGTCCACGCTGTACCGGTAATAATCCCATAAAAACTGCGCGCACCACGGCCAAATGCTGTAATACAAGGCATGCGGGTAATCCGCGGCAATCCCGTCCAATCCGTAGAATTGCTTAGCCATCCGTTCAGCGCTGCTAGTATAGGAGAGCAGTCCTTCATTAAACAGGCTGGCCAGCTCCAGATGATTAGCCGTATACAGCGGCCAAAAAGCAGCTTGAATATTAACATCCCAATACCACATGCTGCCCCACTTGGTCGGCTGTTTGATATCCCATAGACCGTTTAGTCCGCAGGCTTGTTCAGGCATGGTACCTCCCCGTCCGCTGCTGCAGGAAAGAGCATAAAGGTTGATTCGGTATAAATTTTCAAGCAGCTTATCCGGAAGCGTAACGGACGAACGCCTCCAGAAGCCCTGCCAATAGGATTGATGCCGTTCTCTCGCCGCGGCTAGTCCGGCAATAGAGTGACGCAAGCGCTCAAGAGCAGCCTGCAGCGGATCCTCTGCCTGCGTCTCCGTAACAACCGTCGTAAGCAAAGTTAGGCTATTCTCGGCAGCATCCAACCGAATTCGAATAGCTCCGGCGCTGTTCACGGTTGTTCCTTTCGCGCCAAGCAGCTTTGTCATTACAACAAAGGAGAAGGGGCGATGACGTTCCTTGTCTTCCCCGTCCGGGTAGAAGGAGCCTATATAATAAAAGGTTGTGTCATCATGCGAATGGTAGGATGCTTTTATATGATCTTCATATCTTCTTAACGGCAGCTCAAGCTCGATTTCGCTTAGCAGAGCGGGGTCCGTTTGATTAATATCCGTGACAATGAAATCCCCATCCTCGGCCACTATCGTAACAACCTCGAGTTTCTTGTCCTCTTTCTCAATTCGCAGCCGGACTTCCGCCTTGATCACGTCAAGCTGCAGTTCGTAATGATCCGGATCCCTCAGCTCTGCTGACGGATAGAGTTTTATCTCTCCGGTCGGATAATGGGAGCTTCCCCCGGGCGGCTTGCCGTATTGCCGGTACATGCTGCTGTCGCTCAGGGCATCTCCATATAGAAAGAACGGCTCTTCTGAAGGGTTGCGGTACATTTCCTGCGCATGCTTCCGAAGCTCGTCAAACGTACGGCCATACTGCAAACGGAAATGTTGTCCCTCCCCTTGCTGGAAGGCCGTGCTGTAACGGTGCAGCTTGCGATAGTACACCTCGTAGTGGTTAAGCGCCATGGTCATCGTCTCATCTTCGTAATAGACCATTCCGCCGAAATGCCCATTGCCAAGCGGCAAGGCTTCGTTCCAGCTGCTTGGCGCATTGTCGTACGTCACCGTTGTCATAGGCTATCCTCCTACCCTTTGATCGCCCCGATCATAACGCCTTTAACGAAATACTTCTGCAGGAACGGATACAAGCAAATTATTGGCAACGTCGACACGATAATCGTCGAGTATTTGATCGTTTCGCCAATGGCGTATTTATCATCGCTGGCCGCACCGGTCATCATCGAATCCGTGCTGTTCGCGATCAGAATGTCGCGGAGCACGAGCTGAAGCGGATACTTCTCTGTGTCGCGCAAATAGACGAGCGCGCTGAAATACGAGTTCCAATGGCCTACCGCATACCATAGAATCATGACGGCGATAACTGGCATGGAAAGCGGAATGACAATCCGGAATAAAATCGTCCATTCGCCAGCCCCGTCCATTCTAGCCGACTCCTCCAGGCTCGCCGGAATCGTCTGGAACGAGGTTCGCATAATAATCAGGTTATACGTGTTGATAGCGACAGGAATAAGCAGCGCCCACATCGTATTCATCATGCCAAGCTTGTTAACGAGCAAATAACTCGGAATCAATCCGCCGTGGAAAACCATCGTGAGCACAATGAGGAACATCAGGAAATGCCGGAAATACAAATTCGGCCTGGACAACACATAGGCGCCGATCGCGGTCATGACGAGGTTAATTGCCGTTCCGAGCAGCACGTATAAGAGCGTATTCTCATATCCTTTCATAATCATCGGGTTGCGGAATACGGCCCTATAGGCGCTTAAATCAAATCCGGCAGGCGCCAGCAGCAGCCCGCGGTTCTGCAGAAAAGCCGTTGCATCGCTAAACGACGCGAACAGTACATACAAGAACGGATAGAGCGTCACCACGCAAAGGCCGATCATCAGAATGACGTTTATCCAGCCGAATACCCTCTCTCCCATCGTTCTTTTCATAGCAAGTCTCCTCTATCACCACAATTTGGTCTCGCTGAATCGCCTGCTGATCTTATTGGCTGCCACAATCAGGATAAAGCTGATTATCGAGTTAAATAAACCGACTGCGGCGGTAAAGCTGTAGCTGGCTTCCAATACCCCTTTACGGTACACATAGGTTGAGATAACGTCTGCCGTTGAATAGGTAAGCGGGTTGTAGAGCAGGAGCACTTTCTCGCTGCCAACGGACATCATATTGCCCATTTGCAGAATCAGCAAAATGATAATCGTCGGCATGATCCCGGGCAGCGTTACGTTTAGCGTTTGTCTCCAGCGCCCCGCTCCGTCGATTCGCGCAGCTTCATACAGCGTTGGGTCAATCCCTGATATCGCGGCCAGGTAAATAATCGATCCCCAGCCCACGCCTTGCCAGACTCCCGAGGAGACGTACAAAAACCGGAACCATCCCTCCTCCTTCAGGAAATCGATCGGCTGGATGCCGAAGGAGGCAAGAAGCTGGTTCACAAGGCCGGTACGGCTAAGAAAATCGACCATCATCCCCGCCACTACAACAATGGAGATGAAATGCGGCAAATACGAAATGGACTGCACGATCCGTTTGAACGAGCTCTTCCGGATCTCATTCAACAGAAGAGCCAAAATTATCGCCGCCGGAAAGCCAAACAGCAGCTCGTAAAGATTGAGCAGAATCGTATTCGTAATTAAACGCCAGAAGTAGATACCGTTAAAAAAGCTTTCAAAATGTTTGAATCCCACCCATGCGCTGCCCCATATGCCATCGGACGGCTGAAAGTCCTTGAACGCGATCTGCAAGCCGTACATGGGGCCGTAATGGAAAATAATATAGTAAGCAAGAACGGGAAGCGCCATTAAATAAACGCCCCAATGCCGCTTCATATCCGTTTTTATCGTGTGCAGCAAAGCTGAATTCCCGACGCATTTGGACATCGATCCTTCCTTCCTCTCTGTTCAAGGTGATGCAATCGCGCTGGTGGAGGCGAGTTCGCTCGCCCCCCAGCCGATTCCGGGATTAACGCTTGGAGAAGCGTTCGAGCGCAGCCTGCTGAATTTGGACGGCATCGTCGATTCCCATGCTCTTAATCTTCTTCACGTAGTTGTCGAATTGGTCGATAGGCTCAACGCCCATAATAAATTTCAACAGCATCTCGTCTTTATAGGTATTGATATCCGTCATAATCGAGGCGAATTTGCTGCTCTCATCCTGCGTTGGCGTCACAAGCGGCATCTTGCGCTCAACCGTTGGCTTGGACCAGATTTCGAGAGCATCCTTCTGCTGCGGGAGAGCGAGATATTGCAATTGGAAATTATCGCTGAGCACAAACGGAGCGCTCCATGTGGCACGGTTATACTTGGCAATGGCCTGCTGGCTGCTGATCCCGTTAGACGGAGTCAATAGATCCTGCTTCAGGACAGCTCTGCCGTTCTCCATGGTATAACTTTCGCCCTCAATGCCGTAGTTGAACAGTAATTCGCCTTGCTCGCCATAGGCATAATCGAGCCATTTAACCGTTTCGATCGGATTTTTATCGCTTGTCGTAATCGCAGCGCCTATTCCGTTAAAGGCAAAATCCTTTTGCCCCCAAATCGGGGTATCCCCGGCGTTTAGCACCGGATAAGGAGCCGCAACAAGCTTGAAGTTAGGATCTTTGTCCTTCATGAGACCGGCATATTTGCCGATTCCGCCGCCGTTATAGGTAGCCGTTGCGCCAAGCAGGTTCGTTGTCATTTTATTGTCCAGCAGCTTGGCATTAGGCGCGGCGAAGTCTTTATCCAGCAGCCCTTCCTTATACCATTTGTTCATTGTCTCCAGGAACGACTTGAATTCCGGCTGAATCGGACCAAACTTCACGGTACCGTTATCCTGGTAGAAGCTGTTGTTAATTCCCCATGCGCCAAGGAATGGAGCGTCTACATTTAACAGGTCTTTGTCCAGATAAAGAGGAATTTCATCCGCCTGCCCATTGCCGTTGGGATCCTTTTCCTTAAACGCTTTCAAAACGTTGTACCAGTCATCGATAGTCTCCGGTTTGCTTAGACCTAGCTTATCGAGCCAATCCTGGCGGATCGCGGGTCCGAAAAACACCCTTACCTTATCGTCGCCGCGGAGGAACGGGAAGGCATAGATACTGCCGTTATCCGTCGTGATTTGCTTCTTCCAGTCCGGATGCTGGTCGAGAAGCTTCTTCAGATTAGGCGCGTATTGATCGATGAGATCGTTAAGCTTGATGATTTTGTTATCCTGTATCGCTTTCTCAGGTCCACCCAAATAATCGTTCCAATTGTATTCAATCACATCCGGAAGCTTGCTGGACACGATCATAAGGTTAAACTGCTCCTTTGCTTGCGCGGGGTCGAGCGGGGGATGCTGGAATTCAACCTTGACGCCCGATTCCTTCTCCCTCTCCTTATACATGCCCATTTCCGCGTAGGTTTTCATTTGTGCTGCGGCCGCGGCATGATTCGCTACCCAATAAGATAGCTGACTGAGCTTTGGCGGCTGCGTTTCCTTGCTTCCTGCCGATTCGGTTCCGCTTGTCTGCTGCTCGGCGTTTCCCTTGCTCCCGTTATTCCCGCTGCTGCATGCCGCAAGCGACACGGCAAGAGCCGATACGGTCAAAATACTGCCGGACCATTTTAAAGTTTTGTTCATGCGTGTGAACACTCCCCCTGAATTAGTGGCCATCGTCTTGCAAGCGCTTACGATTCCAAGTGTACGTGCGGAGGCCGAGGTGCGCCTACGCTCTACTTTTCATCTTCGTTGTATTTTCATAAGATTTCGGCGCAAGCAAAAAACGAGTCAGTTGGATCTTAAAACCGATCAGTACTCGATTTATAAAGGAAAAGACAGTCTCATGGAGACTGTCTTGCTATTCATTCAAGCTAATGGCATCCGGTACAATGGTCTCCCGGTATTTCCCTGGCGTAATTCCCTCAAGCTTTTTGAATCCCCGAATAAAAACAACATCATTGTTGTAGCCGACCAGCTGCGCGATTTGCGCGATCGTCAGATCCTTATTGTCCATCAGCAGCTTTGCGGCCTTCATCCGCTTCTGGGTAATGTAGTCGATCAGGTTTTGGCCCTGATTTTTCTTAAAGAAGGTAGAGATATACGGCGGGGTCATCCGAAAATGCTCGGCGATCATCGCAAGCCCCAGATTTGAATCGCCAATCATCTGCTCCACATAGGCCAGTATGTCCTGAAGCAGCTGGGTGCGATGATCGGAGCGCTCCACGTTGAAGGACCGGGTAAGCGTATCGTACAGCTCCTTTGTCTTGCGCTGCATCCCCTCAGCCGTTGTATAAGTAAACACGGCTTTTATCGGATCGAAGTCCTCGCCAAGCTCCTCCAGCTGATTCATATTGGTGGAGTTCATGATTTTCAGGAACGTACTGATAATATTGAAGAATAAACATTTCCCCATCTCCGGCGTGAAGTGGCTGGACGAGAAATTCATTTCGTAGATTTTGTCCAGCAGCTTGCCGGCATTGTCGGTATCCCCGCTTCTTACGAAGTTCGTCAGCTGAATCTCGATTTCAAGCGGATAGTAATAATGCTGTTTGGTGCTGGCAAGGTCTTGGTAATAAATAATCGCGTTTTTGCCTAAAATCAACCTGTACTCCAACGCGGCCAGTGCTTCCGGATAAGAGTTCCGAATCGCTTTCGGGCCTTCGTGGACGCCTCCGGCCGCGATCGTTATTCCGATTTTGAATCTCTTCGAAAGAATCTCGTAAAGGGATTGCACGATATCGCGAATGACAACTTCCTCGTTCCTCCGCTCCTTATCCAGATTAATCAGGAACGCAAGCCGGTCCCGCTCAAGCTCCACAACATATCCTTTCTGCGGAGACCCGATCAAATCAATGCCAATATTGGTAACCACAAATCTGGCCCTTGCCCACTTTTCTTCGTCCTCGTCCGAGAAAAGATGCACATCTTCGATTTTCACCAGAAATACGGCAAACCGGTCGCTAATAAAGCTCAATTCCATAAGTTGCAGAGACTCTTCATTCTCGGGGGACAGATCCACATCCATATAGCCGTGCAGCAGACGAGACAAGTAATTCGCCCGTATGAACGGTGTCTGCCTGGTCAGCGTATTCCGCAAATGCTTTTCTTCGTGAATGGATCCCTCAAACGTCTGCCTTATGAACTCATATTCATTGTAGAAGGAGCGTCCGTTTATGGCTTTGCCGCGCATAATCGCATGTATGGTGGCATGCAGCGGCTTATAGCTGCGGTATACCCCAACAATAACCGCAAGAAGTCCGGCGATCAGGCATAATAGGAATAATCCAAGCGCCCAGCTTTGAATCTGGTTCACCTGCTTCATGAACACATTATTCGGGGTAATCGATACATAGCGGAAGCCCGCTTTCTGGGAGCTTACGAACGATACCATCTGATCCACTCCCCCCATCTTGTAGGCAAAAGGAGCGTTCGTCTGATCCATTCGCTTCAGCAGGTCAGCCGGGAACAAAGCAGAGCCGGTGCTCATAATCGTCTGTCCGTTGTTACCCAGAATATAGATGTCGCTGTTGCTTGCCGATTCGAGCTGGGCGAACATGGCTTTGATCTCATTCACGTCGATCAGAACGATAAAGTTCCCCAGATGATCCGATGGCGAGCTGACGGGCAGCGTTTGTTCGTACACGATGACATCGCCCGGAATAACCTCGAGACTAGCGAGAGGATTAAGTCCGCGGGAGAGGGAAGTCACCGGCAGATAAGCCGATTGATGCGTGCTTTCCAGCATTCCGGCTTTCCACTGCTCGTAGGATTGATCTTTAAAGGTATAATTTGTTTCGTAAAACGTATGCGAATCGGTAAGCTGATCCGATTTGATAATCGTATCGCTTCGCGAGAAATAGATGAAATAATCAAAAATGAAGCTGCTGGTCATATTCCGGTAACGGGCCAGCTTGTCCCTCATAAATTCGACGAACTGATACCGGTCGGCACTGCTGGGATGCCCTTGTATCTTCAGCATGTAATCCAGCTTGGGATCGAATACAACCTGACGGGCGAGCAAATCCACTTCCGACAATTTATTGTCGAGGGTCAGCCTTAGCTGCTCCAGCATCGCTTCATTGGACCTGTTGGTGCTCTTCTCGAGGCTGGTTTCAACCTTGGTATACAGAAATACCCCCATAGCCAGCGGTATGTGAAGAATGAATAAATTGGAAATGATCATCGTTTGAAGCGCATGGCTTCGATTGCCGAAAAGCCTTTTATACATCCGCAGCTGCAAAGCTAATCACGTCCCATCTTGAATGTGATCACGTACATTTTGCATCGGACAACCATGAGGAAAATCGAGGCATATCGGAGGAAAAAATTTCTTGTCTTACATATTCGACAAGGTTTCGGAAGCTCCTTTATCTAAAGAAACAAAGCCGCTGCATTTTGAAATGCGGCGGCTTTTCTTCTAAGGCGATATTTCGTTAAAAGCAGAATTTCTCCGCTTATTGACGGAACGGAAACGTTTCGTTAATCGGTTGATTCATTGCATTTGCTGCAGGCTGATACGTCTGAAGAATCGTATTGGTTGTCTCTTCCTTCATCGTCGGCACTTGATAATAGCCCATGCGATTCATATATTGCCATACCTCGTAAGCTTGTTCGGCGCAATTCACCGAGCCTTGCTGCAGCATGCGGCGAACCTGAGGATCCGCGCATTCCAAAGCCGCCATCATTTTTTTCGCTGCCGAGTTCTTATGACAGAGCAGCATAGCGGTCGCGATGGCGCGGTCGTCAAACGTGCCTGCGAGATTTGGGCTTTGCGGCGCCGGATGATCCAGACCGTATTTTGGCATTTGATTTTCCATCGTTCTATACGGCGTCGTTTGCCCCGAGCTCTGCTGATTTAACGACTGTACCGCCGTTTGATATTCGCTCAACATCATTTGAGCGTGGCGGTCGAGAATTTGCGACAATTGTTGGTCCGTAACCATGGAACGATATAGTTGAAAGTGGTTAATGCCGTTGATAGCAGAAGTTAAAATTTCATGGATCTCCATCGTTTCGTGAGCGCCTAAATGTGCTGCCATTTCTAAAAATTCCTCCCTTAATTGAATTTGTGACCGGGTTATTATAACCAATATTTCCATGCTCATCCTTGATTGGTTCCGATGTGCAAAAATGAAGATCTTCATTTCTTGTTTAAACTCAAAAATTCCTTTATGGTGTAAGGGAAGGCTGAAGACGGAGCTTTTAGGAAGTTATTAACGACATAGGAGCAATAGATGATCAGAGCTAACGGAGACAAACAATTTCTGCCTTTATACGACGCGCTGGCAAGCGAGGTTAGGTGGAGAATTATGGAGCTGCTCGCCGATGTAGAAATGAACACCAAAGATATTGCCGGCCTCATGCAGCTTAGTCCGTCCATCATATCGATGCATGTCCGCAAGCTAGAACAAGCCGGACTGGTTGGCAGCCGCAGAGTCCGCCGGAATGGCGGAACCCACAAAATATGCTTTCTGACGGAAAGGCATATCGAGATTGAATTGCCTGTCACAAGCAAGCCTCGGCCATTCAGAGAGCAATCCATCCCGGTCGGCCATTATACCGCCTTTGAGGTCTATCCGACCTGCGGGCTTGGAACCCGCGAGATGGAGATTGGCGTCTGGGACGATCCCCGCTATTTTCTCGATCCGGAACGGGTGAACGCCTCTATTCTTTGGTTTGGAAAAGGATACGTGGAGTATAAAACGCCTAACTATTTGCAGCCCGATCAAACGGTCGGCGTCTTGGAGATTTCCATGGAAATCGCTTCGGAAGCACCCGGTCTCAGCGATCATTGGCCTTCCGATATCGCTTTCGCTTTTAACGGAATAGACCTCGGAACCTGGACAAGTCCAGCCGATTTCGGGAGAGCCGCGCGGGGCAGGTACACGCCCGATTGGTGGCATCGCAACGTGAATCAATACGGCTTATGGAAGACAATTCGCGTGGATACGGACGGCACCTTTATGGATAACGAACGAATGTCTGATGTTACTATAGCCGATCTCCGGCTGGCGGAGCCGTTTTGGACGCTTCGTTTTACGGTTGATGAATCCAGTCCTAACGTTGGCGGATTAACGCTTTACGGCGCCGGCTTTGGCAATCACGATAAGGATATCGTTATCCGTGTTTATCCCGAAGACGAGTAGATAAATTCACATGAATATGAATTCAACGAAAATAGTTCGCCGCTTCCCTCTTACACCATTGTACGCATGGCGCTTATGTTGTTTAATTTCCTTATTGGCGCCATTACCCAACATTTGATGAATTAGAGGTAGCGATATGAAATTCAACAACCCGGTTATTAAAGGCTTCTATCCCGACCCAAGCGTATGCAAGGTTGGGGACACTTATTATCTCGTATGCAGCTCCATGCAGTATTTCCCCGGCGTTCCGCTCTTCGAAAGCAAAGATCTCGTGAACTGGCATCAAATCGGCCATTGCCTGACTAGAAAAAGCCAGATTCAGCTGGAAAAAGTCAATAGCTCCGGCGGCGTCTTTGCCCCTACGATCCGCAACCATAACGGACGCTTCTACATGACAACCACCAATGATACCACCCGTCAAAACTTCTACGTGTGGACGGATGACATTTACGGAGAATGGTCCGAACCGGTTTATGTCGATCAAGGCGGCATTGACCCGGATTTATTTTTCGAAGACGGAAAAGCCTATTTCATGAGCAACGGAGCCGATGATTTCGGAGTTGGAGGGATTGCGCAATGTCAGATTGACATTGAAACCGGCCGCAAGCTGACTCCAAGCCGCACGATTTGGCAAGGTACGGGAGGTCGTTTCCTTGAGGCTCCGCATATGTACAACATTAACGGTCTGTACTATCTGGTAGCGGCCGAGGGCGGCACCGAATTCGGGCATATGGTTACTTACGCGCGAAGCGAATCCTTACATGGTCCCTTTGAGGCTTATCCCGACAATCCTGTCCTAACCAATCGCAATTTAGGCGGCTATGAGGTGCAGGCTGTTGGTCATGGAGACCTGATTCAGGATTGTGACGGGAATTGGTGGATGCTTCATCTTGGCTTCCGCCAAAGCGGCCAATGGCTTGCCTACCACCATCTTGGACGGGAAGTCTTCCTTACGCCTGTTACCTTCGGAGAGGATGGCTGGTTCACGGCTGGCCATAACGGCACTACCCTAAGCAGCTTTGAAACCGCTCTGATTTCGGATCAGATTGTTCAAACGGAGAAGACATGTTTTACCTTTGAAAATACGGACTGGGGTATAGATTGGTGTTATCTCCGGACTCCTGAGCCGGACAACTATTTGCTTGAACAGAGCAAGCTGACGCTGAATGGCACGGAGATTTCGCTGGATCAGGCGGACTCCCCGACCTTTATCGGCATCCGTCAAAAGGAATTTATCGCGGATATCTCCTGCGATGTCTCCTTAACCAGCGGAGAAGCGGGCTTAACCCTGTACATGGATGAGAATCATCATTATGATATCGCCATCCGCAAGTATGATGACGGGTATAAGGTAATTCAACGCCTGAATATAGGCGACATAAAGTCAATCGTGCATGATGTGAATTTGAAGCAAATGAATCAGGCGTCACTGCTCATCAAGGCAAGCCATACCCGCTACAGCTTCCATATCGTTACGGACGGCGGGCAGATTGATTTGGGATCGGCACAGACGAAGTATCTCTCTTCGGAAGTCGCCGGTGGATTTACCGGCGTCATTATCGGGCTGTATGCCTTCGGCAAAGACTCTCAAGCAGAGATTTCCAATTTTAAATGTGAGTATCTATATTAAAAATCAAGCCCCACCGGTCGGTGGGGCTTTTTTTGCAAGGTTGTACGCATTATTATTGTTCGCTCCGATACTGCCCCGGCGGCAGCCCCGTTTTCTTACGGAAACTCTTGGAGAAGTGATGAACATCCGCAAATCCGCAATATGCGGCAATTTGTTCCTGGGACAGATCGGTCGTTCGCAGCAATTCGCGGGCATGGCTGATGCGCATGTCAAGCAGGTACTGATGCGGCGTAACGCCATATTGCTCTTTGAACACCGCATTAAATCTTGAAGGGGACAGGTTTGCCCTTTTGGCCATGTCTTCAATGCGGACGTCCTGGTCAATATGCAGGGAAAAGTAGGAAGTAATCCAATTAAGCGTTTGCTGCGAGATGCTCTGCGACGGCCGTTCTGCCAAGTAATCCTCCAGGAGCAGAATCGACAATTCCATCATGCCAGCCTGCGCGCGAAGCTGCATGATCGGGTCGCGGTACTGCCAGTACTCTACGACCCGCAGGAAAGTATCGCGAAATTTCGAACGGTTACGAAGGTTAAGCCTGCATGGGATATCAAGTCCCAGCAAGTCGTCAAGCCGGGGTTGAAGCAAATGCAAATAAGCGGTTAAAACCGTCTGACCCGCCTTCGTAGGAAAGCTTTTCTCCCTCTTGGGATTATAGAACAGATCAAAGTGCGCAAACGGAGTTACCGTATTGCTGAGGCCTTCAAGAGCCGTCAAGCTGTTTGGCTGGATCAGGCAAAATTCTCCCTGCTCGAACAGATAAGGTTTGCCGTCCACCCAAAACCGGCAGCGTCCGTTCTGAATATATACCAGCAAATAATCGAGCAGCCGTCTTTCCGGCATGGACCATGGGGTACGGATTGCAAAATCGGATTCGCGGATAAAAGGCACAACGGGATGATTTGTTATAAATTCGGCAAGCTTGTTCATGAATGACCCCTTAAGCGAAGAAATTGTAGCTCAATTATATCAGATGCGGCGCAAGTATTCTCAGTTGTTTTTGACAAAAAAACCAACCGGTTTTACAAAGAAATTCCCTATTTCCTGCGATACAATGAGAGCGAAATTGACAATCAGAAAGGAGTGGGTACGATCACTTACCGTAAAGCCAATGACGGCTCTTCCTCTGCTCCGCGCATGGAAATTCATCAGGCAAACACACCGGGGTCGCATTACGCAGGATCTGATCCGGACAACCGGGTATATCCAGGCCATCCCCCAATTCGCTCTTACGATTGATTTATCTCATTACGTTCTGGCTGGTGAGTTATCCGCTTTCGATCAGCCCAGCCTTACTTTGATCGTTGCAGCGAACGGCTGTTTAAACGGATCGCAGACAATCTGTGGCAGGAAGTCAAACAGGAACAAGCAACAAAAAAAACTTTAAGGAGGAAATGCAAATGAAGAACGAAGTATCGTACACGCTGGACTCGGAATATGCACTGACCGCGGAACAAATCGCAAGTTATCAGGAGGACGGCCATATCTATCTCAAGAACGTGGCCACGCAGGAAGAAATCGCGGAATATGAGCCGATCATTACGGAATGGGTACAAAAATTGAATTATCATGACAAGCCGGTATCGGAACGCGATACTTACGGAAAAGCTTTCATCCAGGTCGGCAATCTGTGGGAAAAAAGCGAAGCTTGCAGCCTGTTCTCGCTGGCCAAACGTTTCGGCCAAATCGCAGCGGAACTGATGGGCGTGGACGGCGTTCGCATGTACCATGACCAGGCTTTGTTCAAAGAACCTGGCGGCGGCCATACGCCATGGCATCAGGATCAAATCTACTGGCCGTTTGATACGAGCAATACGATTACGATGTGGATGCCTCTGGTGCCGATTCCGCAAGAGGTGGGCACCATGACATTCGCATCCGGCACCCACACACTCGGTTATGTAAGCAAGCAGGAAATTTCCGACGAATCGCATAAAACGCTGGGTCAATATATTGAAGGCAAGCAAATCCCCACGGTTAACTACGGCGCGATGTCCGCGGGCGACGCCACCTTCCATGCAGGCTGGACGATGCACTGCGCCCCGGGCAATCCGACCGACAGCATGCGAAAAGTCATGACGGTCATCTATGTCGCGGACGGTACCCGCATCGCAACTCCGGACAGCAAGCCCAGGGAGAACGATCTGCGCAACTGGCTGCCTGGCTGCAAGCCCGGCGATCTCGCCGCCAGTCCGCTGAACCCGCTTATTTATAGCAATAAAATCTGACAATCGATCGGTTGGATAGAAGGATAGACGGCTTACCTGGACCAATGAAATCCGGTATCAAAACAAGGCGGATGCCCCCGTAGGAGGCATCCGCCTTTAGCTTTTAAACGACTTTTTGTCCATAAGATTCATTATTCATTTTCCGAATTGTTTCACTCGTCCCTCTTCTTACGAGCAGGAAGTAAGCGAGCATGGCCGCAATGCTTGTGATTAAAATAATAATCCCAAGCGGAACAGCCGTATCTTCCCCGGCGATGCCAACAAGCGGGGCAACAACCGCGCCAAGCAGGAATGGAATAACGCCAAGCAGCGCAGCCGCGCTGCCCGCCTGATTAGCCTGACTTTCCATGGCAAGCGGGAATGCTGCCGTTGAGGTAATGCCAATCGAGGCAACAAAGATAAACAGCGGAATAACAAGCGTAAACAGCGGACCTTGAACAAGCGTTACCACTACAACGATGATGCTTGCCAACAAGGCAAGGCAAAGACCAAATAACAACAAGCTGCGTTCAGATACGCGATGCGCGAGACGTCCGACAATTTGGGAGCCGATGATCAGGCTGACCCCGTTAGAGCCGAACAGAAGGGCAAATACGGTCGGCGATACTCCGTAAATATTTTGATAAATAAACGGCGTTCCCGATACATAAGCGAACACCCCCGCGATCATAATGCCTTGTGCCAGCATGTAGCCGACAAACTGGCGATCCCTTAACAGCGAACCGTAGTTGCGCAGCTGCTGCCCGAAATTCGAAGGGCTGCGTCGGTCGACCGGCAGCGTTTCTTTGAGGCTCCATTTTGTCACGGAAAGCAGGTAGATGCCAAGCAGCGCAAGGAAGATAAAGACGCCAATCCAGGAGGTAACCGACAACACTCCGCTTCCGGCAACGGGTGCCACGAGAGGTCCCAAATTACCTACGAGCAAGAGCAGCGAGAAGAATCGGGTAAGCTCGTGACCGCTGTACAGATCGCGAACGATCGCGCGGGAAATAACAATGCCGGCCGAAGCGGCAACGCCTTGAATAAAGCGGAATAGGATCAAAAGAACGATATTCGGCGCGAATGCGCAAGCGAGTGAGGACGCCACGTAAAAGGCCATCGAGATAAGCAGCGGAATACGTCTGCCATAGACATCGCTTAGCGAGCCCATCACAAGCTGGCCGATGCCAAGTCCCAGCAAGCAGGCGGTGAGACTGAACTGAACAAGTGAAGCCGACGAGCCAAGTTGCTCCACGATTTCAGGGAACGCCGGCAGATACATATCAATCGTAAACGGACCTAGCGTCGAAAATAACCCGAGCAGCAAGGCTTGACGAATGAAATTCGATTTTTTGTTTGCATTCATTGCGAGTAAGAATCTCCTATCTCCCTAATGTCTTTTTTTCTCTAACCGTAACAAATGTGATTATACAACCCGGAGTTCACTCCAAGTCAAGAAAAATAAAAGTAAAAAGCAAAGTGTTTAAGCAGCACACGGGGCACAGCCCTAGCGATTATAAGAATCTTAGCTAGCAATAACGACAAAGCCGCCGGTTTAATTAACCAGCGGCTTTTTTAAGGCTGAATCGGCCAAGAAGCTTTTCGATGCCTATACGGCAGCCATGATTGGAGCAATCGTCATGTGGAAATTCGAGAATGGTCAATTTAATATTGCCAACAAAATTGAGTCCATATTCGATACGATTTTTAGTTAACTCACTGCATGGAATAAAGCAAGAAGCTTCCCCGCTGCTTTCTATTAGGAGAAGTTGCGTTTATAATAAGTATAGCGTTTACATTATTTTAGGAGGGTCATTGATGGCTGACATCGGAATGCCCGGCTTTATTCTTCTTATTATAGTTGCATTACTGCTATTCGGACCCAAAAAGCTCCCCGAGCTTGGGCGTGCGCTTGGCCGCACCGTTCGGGAGTTTAAATCCGGCATGCATGGCCTGATGAATGAGGACGAACCAAATACGAAAAAGAACGCAGCAGACTACGAAACTGACCGTCCCAACTCCAAACAGCAACTTCCGGAATGACGGAAGCTGCTGTTTTCTTGTTCAACATAATTGGTCTAATGGCTTAGTTGACAATCTCATAAATACCTATGCAAATTAAGATAACTCCACCGATTACATTGGAATACCTCCCAAGCACGGTATTGGATATTTGTTGCCCGAGATGCGAACCCAATGCAATGGTAATAATCGAGAACGCTCCTACCGAAATCGTTGTTCCCCATGCCGAGACGCCGGTAGCTCCCGCGCCTAATCCGCTGGCAATGCAATTTATCGAAAGAGCAAAACCAAGAGTCCATGTTTCCTTCCACGTTATGATGATATCTCCGTCATGGTCTGCTTTATATGATTTTTGCAGCTTCGCAGGATCAATAGATGCTTTTTTTCTATTAACTCCCGTCAGTGACTTGATTATCGCCCACAGGCCAATGGCCATAATCATGCCGCCGCCAATGGCATTCGCAAAGGTTGGCGACGTATACGTTGCAATGAAATGACCGCATGTTATTGAGATGTAAGCAGATAGCGTTGATAAAGCAGCAATAAGCAAGTTAGAACGAATAGGAATTTTTATACTCCGGGTGCCAAAGGAAAAGCCGATTCCCAAATTGTCAAGATTAGACGCAAGACCGATTCCCAAAATACTAAGCCAATGCAATTTTCTCCCCGTCTCCCCTCTTGCCGACAATAATTAATGATATGCCGGCTTTTCTTTATGGGTTCCTGCCTAGAGCTGGCCGCGGGTAGAGCCGTTCCTCTAAAAAAAGCCCGCTTGCATTACTTGCAAGCGGGCTTGTCGTTTGGAAAATTCAAATAATAGTTACTCGAAAGCCTGGTAATCAAACCAGTCGAAATAAGCCGGAGCGCTGGATCTTGCACCATTGCCTGTCGCATACATCGCAATAAATACGCCGGTGAAACCGCCGGCTACCTCCGTGGCCAGCATTCTGCATTCTCCTTGTCCAAACGGGGTTGGCTCTTCTTCCTCGTTTCTTGCAAAGCCAAAAACGTAATTGGCTTTGTCGGCATATACGCTAAGTACAATCGTGTCAGCCGACCACGGCATCTCGCTTTCTACCTTCCAGAGCGTGCCAAGCCTTCGGCGGAAAATCAGCTTGCGCGCGCCTGCTATTTGCGTGACCGCAATCTCGTAATGGAAGCGTTCGTTCATATACACGGCGATACCCGCTTCTTCCCCATCCCGCTTTGGTGCAAAAGCTAGATGAGTACTTGCCCGGAAGGTAAAATGCTGCTGTCTCCGCCCGACAAAAGACGGAATTCCCGTTTCGTCCAAGGTATCCCCCGAGCCGTATAACGTTAGGCTGCCTTTCTTCCCGGAAAGCGACCAGTTTCTTGGATCCGGCAAGCGAAGGAAATTCCAGCATGGGGCAAGCGACGCGTCTTCAAAGTCGTCTCTTGCCGCAGGCTCCGTCTTGGACTGCAGTGGAAGATTGCCCGCTGGCATGACTGCACCGATCATTCCGTTCTCTCCAATGACAGGCCATGCATCTTCCGTCCATGTAACGGGAGCCAGGAAGGTCTCCCGGCCCAGATAATGATGATTGGGATAACCGGCAGGACGGATGCCAAGGAACACCGCCCACCAGCTTCCATCCGGTGCTTGAATCAGGTCAGCATGCCCCGTCGCCTGAATGGGATTCAGCAGGCTGCGATGGGATAAGATCGGATTATGCGGACAACTTTCGAATGGGCCGTCCGGCTTCCGGCTTCTCGCAATCGTCACCATATGACCGTACTCCGTTCCGCCCTCGGAGATCATCAGATAGTACCATTCGCCAATCCGGTATAGATGCGGTGCTTCCGGATATTGTCCGCCGGTGCCTTTCCATATCAAGCTTATATCCGACAAGCGTTCTCCTGTTGCTATATCGATTCGGCTCTGGTAAGCGCCTTGCCCCTTGGCATCATGGGAAGTCGTATAATAGACGGTGCCGTCCTCGTCGAAAAACAAATCAGGGTCAATACCCGGCTGGTCCACAAAGACGGGATCTGACCACTTTCCTCTCGGGTCGTCTGTGTGGACGTAGAAATTGCCTCCGCCGGACACATTGGTCGTAGTCATGAAGAACGTTCCGTTATTATAGCGTATGGTTGGCGCATAAATTCCGCCCGAGCTTCCGGCTTTGCTTAAATCCAGTTGTTCCGTACGCGTTAGAACATGTCCAATCTGCTCCCAATTGACAAGATCCCTGCTGTGAAATAAGGGAACGCCCGGAAAATATTCAAACGAGCTTGTCACCAAATAATAATCTTCTCCCGCCCGGCAGACGCTGGGATCTGGATGAAACCCGCTAATAACGGGATTGCAGTATGACTTCACTATTTCTCTCTCCTAGGTCGATTTCAATTAAGGTCTATTCATTCCACAGCTTAACGCGGTCCTGAACATACTTCGTAAAGCCTTTTTCCATTTTCTCGACACCTGCATCCAGCAATGCCTTCTGGTAGTTGTCCCACAATTTATCGAAGTCTTCCGGCTTCGCCATGATCATTTGCGGAATCTGCTTCCAAGTGATGTCTTTCATTTTATTGGCGAGGATGGTCACTTCATCGTCACCTGGTACCGCTATATTCCAAGCGGCTCCCCATGCTTTGACCGGGAACTCTTCCTCTTTCGGGAACAGGTCTTTCCAGGTTGTAGCGTTATAAGCCTTGAGCGTTTCCTTATCGGCGCTTGTATACGTGCTCACGATTTGCTCCGGGAAATTTTTCGTATAATAATTGCCCGTGGAATCCTTGACGCCATCACCGTAATGCGCGCCAATATTGGAATAGAAGCCAATGCCGGATTCTTGACTAAAAGCCGTATTATCGTTAATGATGCGCTTCTGAACATCTTCCGGAACTACGCGTTTACCATCCTGGATCGTATAATGCTTGCCTTCAATCCCCCAGTTGTTAAGTACCTGGGCTTGCTCCGATGCCAGATAATCCAGGAATTTAATCGCCCTTACCGGATCTTTGCAGGATGTTGTAATGCCTACTCCCCAGCCTGCCATAAAGCCCGTGGACTGGAAGCGGTTATCTTTATAAGCGTCCGACAACATAACCGAGTAATGCCCGTAGGTTTGGTCAAGCTTGTTGTCAGCTTTCAGTGCTTTTTCGCCGTCCGCATAACCCCAATCCGCGTCGATCAAACCGATTACCCGACCGGAGGCAATCTTCGCCAAGTACTGGTCATTCTTCTCCACGAAGCTTTCTTTATCCAGCAGCCCGATGTTATACATATGGTTTAGCCACTGAAAATACTCTTTCTCGCCTTTCGTACGGTAATGATAGGTAGCTTCATTCGTTTTCGGATCAATATAATACTCGCCGTCGCCCGATTTGCCAGTCGTTTCGGCTGCCGGGTTGGTTACGGTAATATACGTATGCCAGTCATCCCCGTTAAGGGTAAGTCCAATGTTCTTATTCCCGTTTTCATCCGTCGGGTGCTTCTCCAAATAGGATTTGATTATATTCTCGTAATCCTGCAGGGTCTTGATCTGCGGGTAACCCGCTTCCTTCACCGCGCGGTGCTGCAGCTCGAATCCGCCTCCCGCTACGAACGTTTTGCCGTCAACAGCCGAATAGGTCGGAATCACGTAGATGGACGGATCGTCGTTGCTGTAGCGCAAACGATTAATTTGATCGCCAAACAGCTTCTTCAGATTTGGGGCGTACTTCTCGATCAAATCCGTCAGATCAATCATGGCTCCCGCATCGACCAATTTGTTCAAATCCCCTTTGGGGCTGATAAGATCGGGATAATCCCCGCTGGTCGCGATAAGGGCTACCTTCTGTGCAGGATCGCCAACCGCAAACTCGGCATCAAGGGTAACGCCTGTCTGCTTTGTAATTTCTTTGCCTACATCATCCTGCATATTCCTCCAATTCGGATTGCCATCCTCGCTGAAGAACGAGAAGGTAACCGGGGAGGTCTCATTTCCCTGCTCCTTGCCTGTGTTATCGCTTACAACATTGCCATTGCCGTTATTTCCATTTCCCGCACATCCGGCCAACACACCTGCCGCGAGCGTAAAGACCATGCCCAGCTTCGAGATTTCCGCTGCTTTTACCATCCGTATACCCCCATTTTAGATTCGTATATTGTATAAACAGGCTACCCTGCCGATACCGTGGTTAGATGAATCAGCTTTTCACCGCGCCAAGCGTCATGCCCGTAACGAAATACCGCTGCAGAAACGGGTATACCAGTAGAATCGGGACCGTAACAATGATCGTGATCGCCATCTTGACCGATTCCGGAGAAATTTTATTCATCACTTGATTCATGCTCGTCCCATTAACCTCCTGACCGTTGCTGCCCACCTGGGTGCTCTGCAGCACTTTCATTAGCTCGAACTGCAGCGTGGTCAAATGCTCCTTCGAGCCATTGTACAAATACGTATCAAACCAGGAATTCCATTGGCCAACCGCCAGGAACAACGCAACCGTTGCCAGTGCCGGCATCAATAACGGGAGAATGACGCGCCAGTAAATCGTAAAATCGTTAGCTCCGTCCAGCTTGGCCGATTCCTGAAGGGCATACGGCAGCCCGTCGATAAACGAACGGATGATAAATACATTGAATGCGCTTACGATTCCGGGCAGCACATACACCCAGAACGTTCCGATAAGATGCATATCGCGCATCAGGAGGTAAAAAGGGATCAGCCCGCCCGATACGTACATCGTCAGCGCCAGGAACATGGATAAAAATTTACGTCCGTCGAAATCCGCCCGGCTTAGCACGTAAGCCAGCATGGAGGAACTGATAAGCCCCAATACCGTTCCGGCCAATGTCCGCAGCACCGAAATTTTGAGCCCGGTAAGCAGCCCTGCGAACGAGAAAATGAGCGAATAATTGTCAAACGTCAGGTGCCGGGGAAAAACCGTAATGCCTCCCCTTACCGTGTCGGTTGAATCATTAAGGGATATAGCCAGCACATTCAGGAACGGATAAAGGGTACAGACGGCTACCAGCGAAATAACGAGGTAAACGATCACGTCAAAGAGCCGATCCGTCAGTGGGATACGAACGTTCACTATTCAAGCCCTCCTTACATAATGCTTTCCTTGGTCATTTTCTTAAAAATGCCGTTCGCGACGAATAGCAGAATAAGGCTGACAACTGAGTTAAAGATGTTAATCGCTGTTCCGAAGGAATACCTCCCCATTCCCAGGCCGTAATTAAGGGCGTACAGATCGAGCACCTCCGATTTGTCTTTTACCAGATTGTTGCCAAGGAGAAACTGCTTCTCGAAGCCGATGCTTATCAGATGTCCGATCGACATGATCAGCAAAATAATAATCGTGGAACGAATACCCGGCATCGTAATATGCCAGATTTGCCGTATTCGGCTTGCTCCGTCAACGCGCGCTGCTTCATAGAGTTCCGGCCCGATACCCGCGATAGCGGCCAGATAGATAATAGCGTTCCAGCCGGTTTCTTTCCAAATATCCGCGCTTGTCACCACGTACCAGAACAAATTTTCCTTCGCCATGAATGGAATCGGCTCGTTAATGAGATGCAGATTAACCAAAAGCTGGTTAACTACCCCGTTCTCCGATGAGAGCATTTTGGTAACAATGCCCGCAACAACCACCCATGAGACAAAGTGCGGCAGATAGGAAACCGTCTGTACGAAGCGTTTCAGAAACGAAATGCGGACCTCGTTCAAAAGAACGGCGAAGAGAATAGGAATCGTAAAGCTTGCAATGAGCCCCATAAAACTCATCGCTAGGGTGTTTCGCAGCGCATTAAAGAATTGATCGTCCTGAAACAACATCCGGAAGTTATCAAAGCCGACCCACTTCTGGTCGAAGAAGGATTTGCCTACTCGAAATTGCTGAAACGCCATCGTCCAGCCCCATAGCGGTAAATAGCTAAATAAAAAAACAAAAATGACAAATGGGACCGACATGTAATAAAGATATCGCTGTCGGACGATGCGCTGCCAAATGCTTACGACGGACAAATCTGTACCACTCCTCTGCGTTTTCTTGTTTCCTCTAGCATTATAATGGAGCAAAATAGTCCTAATCCTTGATTTTAAGGTCTAAAAATAGCATGATTAGGACATCAGATTGTTTGCGACAGGTTTTAAGAAGGGAGTCTTATGAGAAGCGTCCATTTGAATTGGTTTACCTCCGACGAGCAATTTCTGTTCTATATCGGGTATGGCGGACATGACGAGGACATGTATCTTCATGATCATGTGGATTTTTCCGAGCTTGTTATCGTTTTGAACGGGAATGCCACTCATATCGTAAATACTGATGCATCGTTTATTAAGAAGGGGGATGTCTTTGTTATTGACGGCGCTACCTCTCATGCCTACAAGGACCCCCATGATTTCCGAATCTGCAACATCATGTACCGTCCGGACATCCTTACATCCGCCGGCCCTGACCTGAGAACGTCTATCGGCTACCAGGCGCTTTTTGTTTTGGAACCGTTTTATCGGAATATCCAGTCCTTCAGCAGCAAGCTCAGCTTGCCGATCCCGGGCCTGGCATACGTCTCCTCCCTCGTCGATTTCATGATCGAGGAGTATGCGGGCAAGCTTCAAGGCTATCAGACTATGCTGCGGTCACGGTTCATGG
The DNA here is from genome assembly GCF_037147795.1 of Paenibacillus sp. MMO-177. NCBI lineage: Bacteria > Bacillati > Bacillota > Bacilli > Caryophanales > Paenibacillaceae > Paenibacillus > Paenibacillus sp. MMO-177. The sequence goes on from NZ_JBBCUR010000002.1 coordinate 914,574, forward strand.
AGCTTGTCGTTTACTTGTCAAGACAATATCAGAACCAGGATCGGCAAGGAATTCAAAGTCATTTGATGCATTTGGCCAATGCCATCTCCTTTATGGAGGACCACTATCTTGAACCGCTTACGCGCGAGCAGATTGCCGAGAAATCGGATATTTCGGTCAGACACTTAAACCGGATTTTTCAATCCTATTATCAAACAACTCCATTCGCCTATTTGCTGCGACTCCGTCTCGAGCATGCCGGCCATTTGCTTAAGACATCCAATCTCCCTATTACGGAAGTGTCTTATCAAAGCGGCTTTAACGACAGCAACTATTTCACCCGCCAGTTCTCCAAGTTCTACGGCATGTCCCCCAAGGTGTACCGCAAGCAAAAAACATAAAGAAGCATGGACGGATAACGTCCATGCTTCTTTATTTAATAGGTCTTACATGCCCAAAGTGGATCGGAGAATTCTTAAAACGCAGGAATTGGTGGATCAGGAACGGAATGCCCCATCCGCCGGAAGTTATGGCCAAGCAAGTTGGGGTTTTGTTGGAGCGAAGTCTTTAAAATAGATGCTCAAGGTTCATCGCATGTACCTCCATAAAATCCAGCAGATCAAGGCGGATATCCAAGATACGAATCCGAAAATGATGACGATCTTATTTTCGCTCCAGCCATATTTCAAACTGAAATGGTAGTGAATCGGAGCCATCCGGAACAATCTCTTTTTCGTTCTCTTGTAATACCAGACCTGCAGAATGACCGATAGTTGTTCTGCTATATAGACTGAAAATAATATCGGAATAAGAATTTCAACCTTTTCGATAACGGCTAAAAAGGTAAGCGACCCGCCAATTGCAAGCGAGCCGGTATCGCCCATAAAAGCTTTGGCCGGATAAATATTGTATAGGAATAACCCGAGCAGACAGCCAATCATGACTAACGAGAAGGTCTTAATTTCTGTCTTGTCCGAAATCATAAAGAAGAAAAAATAAGTTGGGATGGAGACATTAATCAGCAGCCCGTCCAGTCCATCCGTAAAGTTGATCGCATTGGCGGAGCCGACGATAAACAGCATCATCAGAAGCAAATAGACCCACACCGGCAGGTGAATCGCCAAATCATGAAACAACAGAATATCAGGATTCAAATGAAATTGGTTCAACAGAATATAGAGCAATAGAATCGTAAACGCAAACTGGAATACCAGCTTGGTCTTCCCTGAAATGCCTGAAGGATCTTGAAAGGCTGCCTTCTTCATATCATCCATAAAGCCTACCAGGCTAAACAGAACAAACGTTGCCCCCAGAAAAAGCACGAGCGGACTGGGATGAAAATAGAGCGAGGTAAACACGCCGGTAAGCAGAATGAGTCCAGCCATTAGCGGCGTGCCGCGTTTGGCCTGATGATCCGCCGGCAGCTCAACCCGAATAGGCTGAAGCAGCTTCAGGCTGCGCAGTCCCCATATCAAGACAGGAGTAAACACCGTCACAATGACAAATGAAATGCTTAATGCAACAAGTAACGAAGTATCCACCGCAGTCCCTCTCCCTTAACCGCTTACGCATGCATCCAATCCATGCTTATCCAATATTTTACTGGAACATCATTCCATCTGCAATGACTCGTCAATGATAATTGCATTATATATCTTCCAAAACAAAAAACACCGCGCTGTGTACCAGCGGTCGGTGCTTTAGAAGGTTTACTTAAACATGGTGGAGATATATTTGGCGATGCGGACGCTGATCTCGGCTCGGGCCGCGTCGCGGATCATGGAGAAGCGGTCCTCGTAGCCGCGGCAGACGAACTTGTAATGAATGGCTCCATGCTCGCTGTCGCTCTCCTCGAGGAAGACCCGGATATTGCGCTCCTTAAGCGCTTTGCGAACAGCGGTCAGATCCGTGTGAATATGCCCCATTAAGACGCGCGAGGCTTTCATGTACAGCTGCTTCATGGAGTAGAAGGACAGCTCGATGTCCTTGCAATTCTTATCAACGATCGTCAGCATCATGGGGAGCAGCACGTAATCGCGGATAAGCTCAAGCTCCTCTTTGCTTGGAACGGGGACAGGTCCGGAGGCTTTGGGCGGCTCGCGCCGTTCTAGATATTGCTCCCGGTGCTCAGGCAGCATCATGCGGCTGGATTCCCAGCGGCCGTTTCCTTCCAGTTTCTTGCTCATTTGTAGTGTCCTCCAATTTTGACGCTGCGCTCACGGGCCTGGGCTGATTCGAGCAGCGAAGACGCCCGGAGAATCGAGGTCGTTCCGAATTTATGGCGGATCGCGTCCGTGACGCGATCCAGCTTCCTTTCCTTCTCCCTGTTCCCGAACAGGGTAAGCTGATATTGGTCGTCAGGCACCAGCTTCGATAAGGTCACGCCAAGCTTGCGGACGGGAAGCCGGTCCCAATGGGCATAAAACAACGTGCGGGCCGCAGCAAATACTTCCTTCGTAATATTCGTCGGGTCGGGTACCGTCATCTGGCGGAAAAAACCGGTCGGGCGGTCGAAATCCGCGCCTTGCGCGCCTGCTGCAATCACGCTGCCCATATAACCCTTGGCGCGGCTGCGGCGGCATACCTCCTCGCTTAATTCCAGCAGAACAACGTCAATCTCTTGGGGCTTGCTGTAATCCCGGGGAAGCGTCATCTGATGGCCGACGGCTTGCTGCGCGTCATGGGTGCTTGGCTTGACCGGGCTCGGGTCAATGCCGTTTGCCGTCTGCCAGAAAAGCTCTGCCTGAATATCGCTGTTGCGGCCCATCCGCGCCTGCAGCCTGCGCTTGAATTCCGGCAAGGGAAGACAGCCGAGGTCGCCAATCGTTGTAATCCCCATCCGCTGGAAATGCGCGGTCATCCGCGAGCCCACGCCAAACATTTTGCTCACGGGCAACGGCCATAATAAAGATTCCACCTCTGATTTCGGGAGCGTGAACTGGCCGGTATCGTTCTTTTTCGCCCAAATATCGGTGGCCATCTTGGCGAGAATCTTGTTGGAGCTGATGCCTACCCGGGCCCATACGCCGGTGTAGAGCATAATCTTGGTCTGGATCTGCGTTGCAATCTCTTCCGGCGAGCCGAAATAAGACAAGGAGCCGGTAACGTCCAGGAATTGCTCGTCGATGGAGAAGGGCTCCACCAGATCGGTAAACGAACGAAAAATGTCGGTAATCATTAGCGAGACATCGATATAAGCTTGCATCCGCGGTCTGATAATGACGAGCTGCGGACATTTGCCGAGCGCCTCGCCAAGGGTCTCGGCGGTCGTCACGCCGTACTGCTTCGCAAGCGGACAAGCTGCCAGAATAATGCCCGAACGCCTCGAAGGATCGCCGGCAACAACAACCGGATCATTCTTATATTCGGGATGCGCGGCCTTCTCGACGGACGCGTAGAACGACTGGCAGTCAATCAGCATAATGACACGTTCCATAATCCCCACTCCAATACAAATACGAAAGTATGTTCGTATATTATTATATACCGAATGTATGTTCGCTATGCAAGGGATATTTAGAGGTAATTTCAAACAGTTGGTCCGGAAGCCAATCATGCCGTTAAGCAGCAAAAAGAAGCCTGATGTCGCTTCCGTAACCTTAGCATCAGGCTTCTTATTGTTTTCAAAGCTGCTCCTCCTGCCTCAGCTGCTGGGCAGCAAGCACGGCGAGCTCGATCTTATTGAGCAGCAGGCCGTATTCATTCGTCAGCTCGAAGCTTCGGGGCAGCTTCAGCTTTCGGAAATACGGCATAATGCCGTCGGCCGAGCCGAACCAGTCTTCCCGCTTCGCCGTCTCGAGCTTCTGGTTGGCTCAGGCATCGCGAAGCTCCGGGCTGTAGACCGGCGCGGCTCCCGGCAGCAGCTTGCCGCCGAGCAAGCGCTCCTTGTACAGCGCGGTTGGCGGCTCCCGGCGTACCCGGGCGAACAGATGCGGGGCGTAGTCCGCCCTTGATCCGGTGTGGCGCCCTTTCGCCGCGAAGGCCAGCGCCCCTTCCCGCACCCGGGGTACCCCAAACAAAACGGCATACAACGACTTGCCGAATTCAATCCGTTCGGACATATCGTCGAAATCCTCCAAGATTAATCCGGCCAGCCGCAGCTCGCCTTCGGTATGGTAAGGGAACATCACCGCGTTCAGCTGCAGCAGCGACTGCATGCCGAAGAAGAAGGTATCGATCACGTTTTTGCGGAAGTAATCGTCCCGCACGACCCGCTGCTCAATGAAATGCTGCTCGTTCACAATAAGCGCAACCGTCAGCGGCACGGAATCGCGCCGTCGCCAGAACTGCTCCCATACCGGCTTCATGAACCGCGTTACCCCGAAAGCCGGAAGCAGATGAAACAACGGACGTTGCGCGCGGACGCTTTCCTCGTAAAGCAGCAGCTGCGGATAGGCATCGCCGAAAATAAACGTATTCGCATGCTCCAGCAGCAAAAAGACGGACTGGCGTTTATCGCCCGGGAGCAGCTGCGGCAGCCATTCGCCGGCCAGATCCGTCATATTCCATCCGCCGTTGCGGGACACGAGATGGGCCAGCATCGCCCAATGCAGCTCCGGATGGCGTTGATGCATCAGCCGGTAGGCTTCCGTCCGCGTCACGTTATTGCGGTTCAGACGGGAGGTCTCCGCCCGAATCCGTTCCATAATTTTCTCGTCACCGCTCCATGCGCTTGCCGCCGGCTCCGCCTGCTGCTCCTCCAGCTTCCGCCACTCCTCCTCCAGCTCGGCAACCGCATCCTCGGCAAGCTGCAGCGGAGTTGCTTCCGCGAGCATCTCATGCGAAGCCTCCAGGCCCTGCCATTTGCCCACCGCGTAATCCCATGCCGCAGCAGGCAGCGAGAAGAACTGTTTGATTCTGCGAAGCCTTCGTCCGGAGCGGCCGCGCCCTCTTCCCTTGCTTAACATCGACCGCCCTCCTCATGATCCTGGTAACACAAGTATTTGCCGTCAGACCGCCTGTTCATGCATAATAAAAAGCAAAGAACGTACAAGTTGTGTGGAGCTGTGTGTTTGTTTCGCAAAACTCACTTCATTTCCAAAAAACTTTCTGGGAGGACTTGCCATGTGCGGAAGATATACCATCACCGTATCGCTCGAGGAGCTGATGATCCGTTATATGATCGGCGAGACGAAGGTGCCTTACCATCGTCCCAAATATAACGTAGCGCCTGGCCAGCAAGTGCTTGCCATTATTAATGACGGGCAGCGCAATCGGCTCGGCGAGCTGCAGTGGGGACTTATTCCGCCCTGGGCGGACGATCCGAAGATTGGCAATAAAATGCTGAATGCCCGCTCCGAGACAGCCGCCGAGAAGCCGGCCTTCAAGACGCCGCTCCGACGCAAGCGCTGCCTGATCCCGGCAGACGGCTTCTATGAATGGAAAAAGACCGATGGCGGCAAACAGCCGATGCGTATTGTCCGCAAGGACCGCTCCATCTTCAGCATGGCCGGTCTGTACGAGTCGTGGCTTGCGCCGGACGGCACAACAACGGTCAGCACCTGTACCATTATGACAACCTCGCCCAACGAGCTGATGGCCCCGATCCACGACCGTATGCCGGTAATATTGCGCGCGGAGGACGAGCCCTTCTGGCTGGACCGGACCGTGCAGGACCCGCAAGCCTTGCAGCGTCTATTCCTGCCGTATACCGCCGAAGAACTTGAAGCCTATCCGGTATCCTCGGCAGTCGGGAGCGTCAAGAATGACACCGCCGAATGCATTGAACCGGTAACACCCGGAGGCCAGCTTCATCTGTGGTGATTACGGGTAGGACTGTAGAGGGGACCACTTCATTGGATTTCATCCAACGTAAAATGCCGAAGTGGCAGATTACCCGCGCTAGGTTGGATTCACTCCAATAAATATCATCAGGATGAACTTTTTTTCCTCAAATGTCTGAATTATATTGGATGGATTCCAACATAGCTTCAATTACAGGAGCAAAGTGCACCCATCTACTGTATAAACTCCAACGTAGGCAGCAAGTGTCTTCGCCAAACAAAAAAAAGCCGACCGCAAGCGGTCAGCGGAACATCCCCCATAGCTTCAGCAAATGGAAGGTGTTGTTTGGATCTATTTTTTGCGCGAGGACAAAATCGATAATCTGTTCTTCCTGAATATCCGTCAGCGGTTCCTGTAAAATAGAAGTCGCCGATTTCACCAGCTTCCGCACCTTTACCCGGTCCTGCAGATCATACTTCGTGACATTGCCCAGCAACAGCCGCATCCGGTCCTTCACGACCGGATTTTTTAATTTGAATTTGACGCGTTCGACCAATTGCGGCCGAATGCCGTACTTTTGGTAACTCACCAGCCTTACACCTCCATCCGGCATTCCGATGATTCGATCGTTTAACTATATGCCGCAAGAGGGAAGATATTGCTTAGTCGAGCTGTTCCCCTTGAAAAATTTGATCCTTCAGCAGCTGGACACGCGCCCGTTCAAATGCCGGATTCGTCCAAAAATCATCCCGTCCGGCAAGCTCCGCCGCATCGTCGCGGGCAATCTCCAGCATCTCGTAATCCGCCGCCATATCCGCGATCTTGAACTCCGGCAAGCCGCTTTGCTTCGTCCCGAAGAAGTCCCCAGGTCCCCGCAGCTCAAGATCCCGGCGCGACACCTCAAAGCCGTCATTGGTCTCCGTCATCACCTTCATCCGCTCGCGTCCGTTCTCCGACTTCGGATCGGCCACCAGCACGCAGAACGATTGATGCGCCCCGCGCCCGACGCGCCCGCGCAGCTGATGCAGCTGGGAAAGCCCGAACCGCTCCGCATCCATGATAATGATAAGCGTGGCATTCGGAACGTCGACGCCAACCTCAACGACCGTTGTCGCAACTAGCAGCTGCGTCTCGTTCGCGCCAAACGCGCGCATCACTTCATCCTTCTCGGAAGCCGACAGCCGGCCGTGCAGAAGCCCCACCTTCAAATCCGGAAAAGCCTGCTGCATCTGCACGTACAAATCAATCGCGTTTTGCACATCCAGCTTTTCCGATTCCTCGATCAGCGGGCAAATGACATACGCTTGGCGTCCTTCGCCAACCTCGCGCCGGATAAAGCCAAGAACGCGGTCCATCATGTCATGCTTGACCCAATACGTCTTAATCGGCTTCCGGCCGTGCGGGCGCTCCTTGATCGTGGACACATCCATATCCCCGAAGGCCGTAATGGCAAGCGTCCTCGGAATTGGAGTGGCCGTCATCGTCAGCACGTCGGGATTCATCCCTTTGCGGCGCAGAATACTCCGCTGATTCACCCCGAACCGGTGCTGCTCGTCCGTTACAACAAGCCCCAGGCTGCGGAAAAAGACATCGTCTTGAATAAGCGCATGCGTGCCGACCAGAATATCAATCATGCCCATCTGCAGCCCGGCAAGCACGTCGCGGCGCTTCTTCTCGGTCAAGCTGCCCGTCAGGAGAGCGACCTCTATGCCCGTATCCGCAAACAGCTTCTGAAGCGAGCGCAAATGCTGCTCGGCCAGAATCTCCGTCGGCACCATTAGAGCCCCCTGATGCCCGGCTTTGATCGTGCAATACAGCGCTATAGCCGCAACGACCGTTTTGCCGGATCCGACATCCCCTTGCAGCAGGCGGTTCATCGCCGCCGGTTGGCGCATGTCGGCCATAATCTCGTTAACAACCTTCTTCTGGCCGTCCGTCAGCTCGAAAGGAAGCGTAGCCGCAAAGTTGCGAATCGTCTCCCCGTTCACCTGATGAACAATGCCGTCCCCGCGTTTCCGCGTTAAAGAACGGTAAGCCTGCAGCTTCAGTTGAAAAAGAAACAGCTCCTCATAGACCATTCGCCGCCTGGCTTCCAACCCTTCCTTGACCTCACCAGGATCGTGGATCCGCTGTACGGCATCCCGCCTTGCCATAAGCCCGTGGCGTTCCACAAGCTCATGCGGCAGCACTTCCTCGATCATGGAGCCGTACTGAAGGAGTGCCTGCTTGATCGTCTTGCGCATCCAGGCCTGCGTAATCCCTCCGCCCACGGAATAGACCGGTTGAAGCGTGCCTGACTTCACCATGCCGGTAGACTTGTCCGCAAATTCGGATTCCGACACGGTCATCTGCAGGCGCTGCTGCTCCCATTTGCCCGTCAGCATAATTTCTCTGCCCGGGACAAGCTGGCTCTGCAGAAAATGACGGTTGAACCAGACAGCCGTCACCAGCATATGGTTAACCTCGACTTTGCAGGTCAAGCGCGATTTGTTTCTGCCGTACCGCTGCAAAATCCCGTTCCCGCGAATCGTTCCCTGCACCGTCACCTTCTCGCCGTCTTTGATCTCGGCAAGCTCCCGGATGCGGTAATCTTCATATCGAAATGGAAAATAATCCAGCAAATCGGCGACTGTCTGAACGCCAAAGGCGTGAAGCTCTTCTTCCTTCGGAGCGCTCACGCCTTTAATTTGCCGGACCGAATACTGTTCCAGCGTCATTGTTCTCTACCTCACACTCTGCGCATGAACACAGCCATCGTGCCGGGACCCACATGGGTTCCGATTACGGCACCAACGGTTGCGTATTCAACCCCTTGAACGTTGAAGCGAGCCTTGATCAGCTCGAGGAATTCCAAAGCAGCTTCCTTATTCGTGTTCCAGGCGATTGTGACAATAACGGGATCCTGGCCGCAGGCATCGCCAAGCATATCCATAATCCGCGCCATTGCTTTTTTTGTACCGCGCATTTTATCTACGGCATACACCATGCCGTCTTTGTCGAGCGACAGAATCGGCTTAATATTAAGAATAGATCCGATAAGAGCGGAAGCTTTGCCGATCCGTCCTCCTCTTTGCAAATATTCAAGCGTATCCACGAGAAAATACAGCTGGGTTTCCCGCTGCATCCGTTCGATTTCGGCCATAATCGCTTCTTTCGAAGCCCCTTCTCCAGCCATCCTGGCCGCAGCTACAACGCGCATGCCATAGGCGTAAGATGCCGTTTTCGAATCGATAACCGTAATATCCGGATCCCCGTCAATCATCGAGCTGGCGATAACGGCTGACTGGTAAGTCCCGCTGACCGCACCCGACAAGTGAATCGAAATAATGGACGCCCCGGGATCCTCCCGCAAAATGCGTTCGTATACTTCTTGATACTCCATCGGTGATGGCTGGGACGAAGTAGGCATTGCCGGCGATGCCGCTACCTTCTCGAAAAACTGCTCCGTATTAATCGTAACGGCATCATAGTAAGTCTCTTCCCCGAACAGAATTTTCAGCGGAACCATCTCAATGCCAAGCTCTTGCCTCAGCGCGAGTGGAATGTCCGATGCGCTGTCGGTCACGATGCGTATGTTCCCCATACGTCCCCTCCCAACTTATTATGGCTATTCCATAGCGAACAAATAAGGATATAAAGGCTGGCCGCCGGCATGAACCTCAAGCTCGATATCCGGGTATGCCTCTTCGATCCATTCGCATAATTCCGCGGTATCGGATTCTTTCGCATCCTCGCCGGTCAGAATCGTCAGCAGCTCGCCGCCCTCTTCGGCCATAGCCGCCATCAGCAGCTGGCAAGCCTCAAGCAGGGTTGGCTTGGAGGAGACAATCGTCTTCTCCTTAATCCCCATATAGTCGCCTTCTTGAATATCTACGCCGTCGATCGACGTATTCCTTACCGCCTGCGTCACTTGGCCGGATACGACCTGCTCCGCGGCGCTCCTCATCCATGCCGCGTTGCGCTCCGCCGATTCCTCTTCCTTGAAGGCAAGAATCGCGGCCAGGCCCTGCGGAATCGTTTTTGTCGGAATAACGGTCACCTGGCGTCCGCTCAGCTCTGCGGCTTGTTCAGCCGCGAGAATAATGTTGCTGTTGTTAGGCAGCAGATAGATATGCTCTGCCGGCAGCGATTCAATCGCGTTCACGAAATCCTCGGTGCTTGGATTCATGGTTTGCCCCCCGGACAATACGATATCCACCTCGTTGCTGAGGAAAATATTCGCGATGCCTTCGCCAAGCGCAACCGCAACGATGCCAAATGGCGCGAGCTCATGCAGCTGCTCAGGCGCTACCACCTGCGCAGCCGGTCCTGCCAGCAGCTCCGTCGACGAGATGTCGCCGGTCAACGCGTACTCGGGTACCGGCGCAAACGGCTCAGCCGCCGCTTCATGCTCAAGCAGGTCGCGGTGCTGTTCCCGCATATTCAGAATGTGAAAGTCCGTCAGCTCGCCGTAAGCCATTGCAAGGTTTAATACATCGCCAGGCTTGCGGGAGTGGACATGCACTTTGATAATATCGTCGTCGGCAATGACGAGAATCGAATCGCCGTCTTTTTCAAGCGCCTTCTTGAAAGCGTATTCATTAAAAAACGCTGCAGGTTTCCCGCTGATTTTGCGATTAATAAAGAATTCCATATCGTACAGGAACTCGATATCCTCTGTCGCCAGCTTCGATTGCGCGGATGCCGGGGCCGACGGTCTAATAACAGCCGATGCTCTGTTCGCCGCAGCTACTTCTTCCGGTGCCGCCGCTTCGGACGGGAAAGAAAATACCTTCTCCTGAATCGTACCGCTATGCGTCAAATGCTGAACAAAGCCCTCGTAAATAAAGACGAGACCTTGTCCGCCGGAATCAACGACGCCAACCTGCTTTAATACCGGCAGCAGATCCGGCGTGCGCTGAAGCGCTTCATTTGCCTTCGCATGAATCTCTTGCATCAGTTCAACGACATCGCTCGTTCTGCGGGCATACTGAACGGCATGCTTGGCCGCTTCCCTCGCTACCGTAAGAATCGTTCCTTCGACCGGCTTCACGACCGCTTTGTAAGCCATGTCGACGCCGTTTTGGAAGGCGGCGGCAATCTGCAGCGTCCCTGCTTCTTCCAGATTGGAGAGCGATTTGGCAAAGCCGCGGAATAACTGGGACAAAATAACCCCCGAGTTGCCCCTTGCCCCCATCAAAAGTCCTTTGGACAATGCTTCGGCAGCCTTTCCCAAATGGTCGGACGGCTTGTTCCGCAGTTCGCGAACCCCCGAGACAATCGTTAGATTCATGTTCGTACCCGTATCTCCGTCTGGCACCGGAAACACATTTAATGCATTAACCCGGTCTACATTTCTTTCTAAATATTCCGCACCGAGCAGTGCCATGGCGGTAAAATCAGATCCGTTAATGGAGCGCTTACTCAACGACAATTCCCCTTCCTAAAAAGAATTGCAAAAGCAATTCTAACTTCGTAAGCATTGACTACGTAGATACCCTTACGTCTTGAACAAATATATGGACCTGGTCCACTTGAAGACCAATTACATCATTTAGGACGTACTTAACCTTGTTCTGTATATTATGCGCCACTTCGGAAATTTTGGTGCCGTAGCTTACGATAATATGCAATTCGATATGGAGCTGTTCATTCTCCCGGCGCACCTCGACGCCCTTCGACATGTTCTCCCTGCCGAGCAGCTCGGCAATGCCATCCTTAAGCTGTTTGCGGGAAGCCATCCCGACAAGCCCATAACAATCCATGGCTGCAGAGCCTGCAATCACTGCAATGCAGTCATCATTCACAATTATCTGTCCAAGCTCGTTCTTAATCTGCAGTGGTATGGGAATACACTCCTTTACCGTAAATAATATGGACTAAGGATTATTGTACTATAAACCGGTTCATTATAGAAGGGCGCAAGGCAAAAACGATGACAAAATCCATCATTTCATGTACTTTTAAGTTGCTGATACAAAACAATTGTGATACGATAGTCAAGTATGTTTATGTGCAGGCTTGACCCAGTATTTTTTAATACAGCTTGTGCTAACAATGCAGCTAATGGTTCAAAAAGCAAACTCTAAGCGCATGCTTGCAGGAAAGCCCGCTTTCTTGCGGCACAAACTTAAGGAGGTGTACTCATGTCCCGCAAATGTTTCATTACTGGTAAATCGCCTGGTACAGGCAACCATGTATCCCACGCAAACAACAAAAACCGTCGTTCTTGGGGTGTAAACGTGCAAAAGGTTCGCATCTTGGTTGACGGCAAACCGAAACGCGTTTATGTCAGCACACGTGCACTGAAATCCGGCAAAGTAACTCGCGTTTAATTGACGGATTCCAACCGAGCGGTCTAGCGCAAACGGCTGACGCCGTCAATCTGGCGGCGCAGCGAACGTTTCGCTATGAAATATAAGCGTCGTATACTTGTTTATACTTTCTTATATTTAGACAAAAAGCACCTGAGCTCAGGTGCTTTTTCTTTGTTCATTTCTCCGGAATCGACCGCCCTCTGACAACGGAAATGGTGGAGCCGTTTCACTCTCCGGATCGGAACGCCTCCCGCCGCCTCTAAAATGGCGGGACCGTTCTGCCTTGAATTCTAAGGATTATAAGTTAACCTTTATAATCTCGCTTAGAATTCTACGGATCGGAACGCGTTTTGCTGCATATGGACAGCAAAACCGTTCCGCCTTGAATTCTAAGGATTATAAGTTTACCTTTATAATCTTGCTTAGAATTCTACGGATCGGAACGCGTTTTGCTGCGTATGGACAGCAAAACCGTTCCGCCTTGCCCACGATCGTTCGTTAAGCCGTGCATCGGACCTAGTTTTTTTGGAAGGTATTCAATATTGCTTTTACGAATCCGCCCAGAAATTTCGGCAGTTTGATCGTGTAAAATTTCATGCCCATCCCTCCTCAGACACGCTCATCGAAATTGGATGTGTACCAATAATAAACGCAAAAATGGCTACACGAACCTTCGTTCATGTAACCATCCTATGCGATGCTAAGCTGTCCTATTCCAAAGCGCCAGCTAGTATTCTATTAGCCCGCGGGCATCGGATTATCCCGCATATAGACCACGATTGCGATCACCAGGGCCGTAGCAAAATAAACGATTATTGCGGAAACGATAAAGGAAATCCGCGGCCCCCAGGTAGAGAAGCGCTTAAAGCATTTAATGGCGATATACAAAGCCACTAGGGAGCAGACATACTTAATAGGCGAGCTGATGGCCGTAAAAAGCCCCAGCAGAAGGCCTGCTGTTATCGCGTAAAAAGCGATCCAGAACAATTTCTTCCAAATGCTATCCTCTAACTCGAAATCTTCCTCCACACTCGTTACCGAAGCGCGGCAATCGCGGCCGCGCGATCCCTTTCCCCGAATACGGCATTGCCTGCAACAAGCACATTCGCACCGGCTTCTACAACCTGCTTGGCAGTAACGCTGTTAATACCGCCGTCCACTTGCACATGAACATGGCTGAGGCCGCGTTCGTTAAGCATTTTTCGCAGCTGGCGAAGTTTATTGAGCGACTCCTCGATAAAGGCTTGTCCGCCAAAACCAGGGTTAACCGTCATAATGAGAATCAGATCAACGTCCCCCAGAACATGTTCCAGAACCGACAACGGCGTGCTTGGATTAAGCGCAACGCCGGCAGGCAGGCCCAGATCCTTGATCTGCTGGATCGTGCGGTGCAGGTGTACCGTCGCTTCGGCATGAACCGTAATCCGGTCCGCTCCGGCGGCTGCATAGCTCGGAATCGACAGCTCCGGACGTTCGATCATCAGATGCACGTCAAATGGAAGCTTTGTAGCCGGACGTACGGCCGCGATAACCGGAGGACCGAAGGTTAAGTTCGGTACAAAATGCCCGTCCATAACATCGACATGAATCCAATCCGCTCCGGCTTCTTCAGCTGCTTTAATCTCGTCTCCAAGCCGGGCGAAATCCGCCGACAGGATCGATGGTGCGATAATTGCCATATGGTTTAGTACCTCCGCTTTCTCTCTTTCATTTCCGTCATAAACGTCAAATAGTTCTGATGGCGGCTAGGCGCAATCGTGCCCTCCTCCACCGCCTTCAGTACCGCGCAGCCCGGCTCATGCACATGGGTGCAGGCCCGGAATTTGCAGTCCGGCGCAAGCTGGCGCATCTCGCGGAAGCAGTACCCCAGATCCTCGATGCCAAGCTCCGTGAAATCAAGCTGGCTGAAGCCCGGCGTATCCGCCACGTAACCGCCGCCTATCTCGACGAGTTCCACGTGGCGCGTTGTATGCTTGCCCCGGCCAAGTCTGTTGCTGATCTCGTTGGTCTCGAGAGCAAGGCCCGGTACGAGAGCGTTAAGAAGCGAGGATTTGCCCACGCCCGATTGACCCGCAAAGACGGCTACATGCCCTTTAAGGCGGCCATGCAGCTCCTCAACGCCTACGCCTTGGCGCGAGCTTGTGCCGTATACTTCATAGCCTATAGCCGTGTATATCCGGTTCACTGCCGCAGCGGCGGCTATGGCTTCTTCCGTCTCCTCGCCGTCCTGCTCCAAGTCCTGCTTGCTTAAGCAGAGCACCGCTTCAATACCCGAATGCTCGATGTGCACAAGGAATTTGTCAAGCAGCTGCAAATTCAAGGTAGGCTCCGTCACGGAGAAGACAAGGATAGCCAGGTCTACGTTAGCGACAGGCGGCCGGATCAACTCGGAAGAGCGGGGCAGGAGTTCCTCTACCGTGCCCTCGCCGTTCTCCGTTAAACTGTACACCACGTCATCGCCGACTAGCGGCGTTAACCCTCTCTTCTTGAATACGCCGCGAGCACGGCATTGCACCGTTTGCTCCGGCGATTCCGCTTCATGCGGCAATACGTAATAATAACCGCTGAGCGCCTTGACGATTCTTCCCTTGGCTTCACTAGTGCTGCTCATCTGAAGTGCCTCCGTTGTCGTTGCTATCTGTCGGATCCGCGTTTGCCGGCTGATCCGGGTTTTCGGTTTTCTCTGCCGGATCGGTGCTGGTCGCCGTGTCTGTGTTATTACCGTTATTACCGTTATTGCCGTTGCCGGACCCCGGTATCGTGAGCGAAGAGGATTTCGAGCCTTGGGCCAGCTCCTCGTAAGTAATCGTGCGAGTATCCACAAATTGACCGTCCCGGTACACCGTCACTCTGGCTTCCGTATTAGGGGCCAGAATAACCTGGATAGGGAAGGACTGGGTATTTTGAATCTGTCGTTTGCCCCACTCGATATCTTGACCGGTAGCATCGGAATATACAATCCGGATTTCGCTTGTTTTCCCCGCTTCGGCAGGCGATATCGTAACGTTAAACGTATGGGTCTTCGCTTCCTTCGGCGGACCGGAGCTTACGCGGATCGTAACTTTTGATCCTTTAGGCACCGGATCGTTAGGCTTAAACTGATCCTGATCAATGACAAGTCCTTTGCTTTGCGAGTAGCTCGGCTCTTCCAGAATGTCGTCATCTTGCAATACCAGTCCGTTCGACTTCACGATATCCTTCGCTTCGGCAACCGTATGACCGATCAGATTCGGCATTGGAATCGTTTCGCGGCCTTTGCTCACCATAAATTTGACGGTCGCCGTCTTTGGATCAAATTCCGAGCCAAACTCCGGCGTCTGACTTATGATCGTTCCCGGATCCTGATCGCTGAATACTTCCTCCGAAGAAATCTGCTTAACAGGTACGCCGAGCGAGGTCAAATCGTCTTTGGCCTCCTGCAGCTGCTTGCCCTTATAGTCGGCTATTTTCTCCAGCACAGCGCCGTCGCTGACGGACAGCTGAATCCAAGAGCCTTTCTTCACCCGCATATTGGCCTTGTCCTGCGCAAAGACCTCACCGGCAGGCACATCGCCCATAAACTCATGAATAACGGGCTCCTTGACCCTAAGTCCTTTTTCCTCAATCATAGACCGAGCTACGTCCTCCTGCTTGCCAACTACAAAAGGCACGTCCACTTCCGGCACGTCAAGCTTGTTCAATAGAGCAAAGAAGCCCCATATAATCAAGCCTAAAATGACCAAAGTTACCGCTACGATCGTGGTTGGGCGCTTCCAGCCTTTAGGCTTTCCGCTGCCTTTCTCGTCTTTCCATTCCGTTTCCGGCTGACTTGATGCAGCCGCTGCCTTATTCGCCCGTTCAAGGAGAGGAGACGCTTCGACAGGCGGAACAGGCGTTAACTCGTACTGCGGTTCGTACTGCGGCACGGAGGTGAGCATATCGCCCCGTATCGCTGGCATCACCCGAGTCTCGTCGAGATCGCTGCCGCTTGTGAACGTCGCCTTCGGCTCGCCCAAGCGGCTTGGCTTAAGGCAAGTGTCCAGGTCGTGAAGCATTTCGCGGGCAGACTGATAGCGTTCATTCGGGTTTTTGCGCATCGCGCGCAAAATGACGTTTTCGACGCTCTGCGGGATATGAGGATTCACCTTCCTAGGCTCCTCGAACTCCTCCTGCAAATGCTTGAGCGCAACGCTGATCGGGCTTTCTCCGAAGAACGGAAGCTTCCCCGTCAGCATCTGGTAGAGCACAATGCCAAGGGAGTACAGGTCTGACTTCTCCCCCGTACTAATCCCTTTGGCATGCTCGGGCGAGAAATAGTGAACCGAGCCGACAACCGAGCCGGTCTGCGTAATCGTAGAGGAAGTTACGGCACGCGCAATTCCGAAGTCCGTTACCTTCACTCTTCCGTTCTTGCCGATCAAGATGTTATGAGGCTTAATATCGCGATGAATAATATGATTCTGATGGGCGTGCTCCAACGCATCGCAAATCTGCGCGGCAATCCTCACCGCTTCGTCGGCCTGCAGCGGCGCACGCTCATGAATGATTTCGTTAAGATTATGACCTTCGATATATTCCATTACGATGTAGTGGGTATCCTCTTCCTGCCCTACATCGTAAATGCTGACGACATTCGGATGAGACAGCGAGGCAGCCGACTGCGCTTCCCTGCGGAATCTCCGAATAAATTCTTCGTCATGGACGAATTGCTGTCTCAGAATCTTTACTGCGACATTACGGTTTAGCAGAATATCGTGCGCCTTATAGACAAGCGCCATGCCGCCTCCGCCAATTTTCGTTAAAATTTCATAGCGACCACCTAATTGATGTCCGATCACCCGTTGTCACCTCCTCGATAAGCAGCGCTTTCCTCCTGAAGCAGCACGACCGTAACATTGTCGTCTCCTCCGGCTTGCAGCGCCAATTGAATGAGGCGATCCGCTTTATCATCCAATCCCAGCCCTTCCTCACGAACCGTCTGCAGCATCTCATCGTCGCTGACCATATTGGTCAGACCGTCGCTGCACAGCAGCAGAACATCGTTATCGGACAAGGCTGCGGTATAAATATCTACCTCAACTTGCGCGTCCGTACCAACAGCACGCGTAATAACATTGCGGCGCGGGTGGTGCGCCGCTTCCTCCAGGCTGATCTGGCCGGATTTGACCAGTTCGTTGACGAGGGTATGATCCTCCGTCAGTTGCGCAATTCCATCTGCGGTAATAAGATAGGCGCGGCTGTCCCCGATATGCCCGATAATCAATTGCTGTTCCTTGTACAAGGCAGCAACGATTGTCGTTCCCATATTGTAGTACTGCTCGTTGCGCGATGCCATATCGTAGACGACGTCATTAGCCATAACGAGCGCCTGGCGAATCAGCATTTTCCCCTCTTGCATCGATAAATCCGCCTTCGACGCGCTCTTCTCGAGCATGTCTCTGAACGTATTAACCGCCAGCTGGCTCGCTACATCCCCCGCTTGATGACCGCCCATTCCGTCGGCGACAATCGCTAAAGTAATGCCGTTATCCAGCTGTCCTACCCACGAACGATCTTCGTTAATATGACGAATTCGTCCGACATCGCTTCGGTTTGCCGTAATCAACCGTGATCACCTCGTCGTGGACTCCATATGTTTCGCCCTCAATTGGCCGCATGCAGCCGCAATATCATGGCCTTGCTCCCTGCGGATCGTGCAATTGATTTTGTTCTTTTCCAGAATGCGCTGGAATTCGAAAATGTCATTGCGCGGCGTGCGTACATAGTTCCGCTCCGGCACGTGGTTAACCGGGATCAGGTTGACATGGCACAACATGCCTTGAAGCACGTCGGCAAGCTCCTGCGCATGCTCGGCCTGGTCGTTAACGCCCCCGATCAAGGCGTACTCAAACGTGATGCGGCGGCCGGTCTTCGCAATATGGTTGCGGCAGGCTGCCATTACATCCTCAAACGGGAAGCGGCGGTTAACCGGCATCAGCTTGGATCTGAGCTTGTCATTAGGCGCATGGATCGAGATAGCCAGATTGATCTGCGTATTCTCTTCCGTGAATTTATACATGCTTGGTACGATACCGCTTGTCGAAACGGTGATATGGCGCTGGCCGATATTCAGACCCTTCTCATGGATCATAATACGCAGGAAGGTCATCGTGGCGTCATAATTCTCGAATGGTTCGCCGGAACCCATAATAACGATGCTTGATACGCGTTCTCCGGTGGCATCCAGCATCTGCTGGGCCGTTACCACTTGCGCGACAATCTCGCCCGCGGTCAGATTGCGTTTCAGACCGCCAAGCGTCGAGGCGCAGAAGGTGCAGCCGATCCGGCACCCTACCTGCGTCGTTACGCAGATGCTGTTGCCGTAATCATGGCGCATGATAACGGTCTCGATCGCATGGTTGTCATGCAGGCCAAACAGGAATTTGACCGTGCCGTCCTTCGACTCGAATCTTGTAATCTCCGACAGCGTGACGAACTGGAAGGACTCTTCCAGCTTCTCGCGAAGCGGCTTCGGCAGATTGGACATCTCTTCAAAGCTCTTCACGCGCTTAACGTACAGCCAATCGAACAGCTGTCCGCCGCGGAAAGCCGGCTCGCCGTTCTCTTTCATCCAGTCTTGAAGCTGGTCGAGGTTATAGTCATAAATTATTGGTTTCATCTTCTTATTATCACACCTGACTCTGAAATAGCGCGCCCGCAATGCCGGCGCTGATGATTTATTTTACCACAAACGCCCATGCCGAGCCACAAGGGGCCCTACGGGCGTCTGCGAAGACGGGCAATAAAGAAACCGTCGCTGCCGTAGTGATGCGGAAGCAGCTGCGCTTGTCCGTCAAAGGAGCTGTCGACAATGCCTTTCTCGCGCAGCGGCTCCAGAGCCTCTTCCGGCCATTCCGCGTCAAGCCGGAATTCGGGATGCTCCTTCAGGAATGCCGCTACTTGCTCTTCATTCTCGGTGCTCTCAATCGTACAGGTACTGTACACCAGCGTTCCGCCAGGCTTAACCAGCCCTGCCACGGCCCCGAGCAGCCTCCGCTGAATCGCCGCAATCTCGGCGACGTCTCCGGCTGTTTTCGTCCACTTGATTTCCGGTTTGCGGCGAATAACCCCAAAGCCCGAGCATGGCGCATCCAGCAGCACCGCATCCATCGAAGCCGGAGCAAACCGCTCGCCGAGCTTGCCGGCGTCCTCCGTAATCGCCTCGATATTTTGAAGGCCTAGACGTACCGCCTGATCGACAATAAGCTGGCGTTTATGCGGATGAAGGTCGTTGGCATAGACCTTGCCTTTGCCGCTCATCAGCTCCGCCATATGGGTTGTTTTCCCGCCCGGCGCCGCGCAGCAATCCAGCACCTGCATGCCTGCTTGAGGCGCTACGACCTCGGCGACCAGCATGGAGCTCTCATCCTGCATGGTCCAGAGGCCTTCGCGGAAGCCTTCCGTATCGGCGAGGTTGCCGCCGCGGCGCACCACGATACCGGCAGGCGCAAGCTCTGATGCTTCAGCATCGCTTCCCTGTTCGGTCAGCAGGCCCAGCACTTCGTTACGGGAAGCGCGGAGAGGATTGACGCGAACGCTGGCATGCGGCGGCTCATTGCCCGAAGCGCAGATGGCTTCAGCCGTTTCCGCGCCGTAGGCTTTGACCCAGCGTTCAACCAGCCACTCCGGATAAGAATGTCTGACGGAAATTTGCACGACAGGATTCTTGTCCACGATGGCGTCAACCGTCAGTTCCGCACGGTTCCGGTCAATGCTGCGAAGAATGCCGTTCACCATGCCTGAAATTCCTTGATGTCCTCTGCGCTTTGCAATGGTTACCGCCTCGTTCACCGCAGCATGGGCCGGAATACGGTCAAGATACAGCAATTGGTAGGCGCTCATGCGCAATAGCTGATGCACCCAAGGCTCCAGCTTGCGAAGCCCTTTGGCCGCAAATTTGCCAAGCCAATGATCCAGCGTCAGCTGGCGCTGAATCGTTCCGTATACCAGCTCGGTTACAAGAGCAGCGTCCGCGCGCTGCAGCTGTGCTTCCTGCAGGACGCGGTTCAGCTGCAGGTTGCTGTACGCGCCGGTCTCCGCCACCTTCACCAGCGTGTCAAGGGCAAGTTCGCGCGGCGTGCGTACGCGTGCCGGGCGCTGTTCCTTGCCCCCCGCCTGTTGTCCGGGTCCGCGGCCCTTGCTTTTTCCGCCTGGCTTCCGCTTTGGATGCGATTGTAAAGATTCCCGTTCGCTCATGCCTCGTCACCGCCAAATACGGCGCCGGAAGACAGCCGTGCGCCCGGCAGCCAGTCCGCAATCGTCATAACCCGCTTGCCTGCGGGCTGAACTTCAAGCAGGCGAAGCAGCCCCGCGCCGGTTTGTACGTCAATCCCGGAGGTGCTTGCCGCAACTACGGTACCCGGAGCGGCGGATCCGTTACCGGCCTCGCCATTAGGCTTTGCGCATGCCCATACTTTAAACACTTCGCCGTTCAGGTATGTAAAAGCGCCAGCCATCGGAGATAATCCGCGCACCTGGTTGTAAATGCTGCGCGCCGGCTTGCTCCAGTCGATCCGCTCGTCCTCGCGCGTTAAGTTTGGCGCATACGTAGCCAGCTCGTTGTCCTGGGGCTCTGCCTTCAATTCGCCTGCAATTAAGGCAGGAAGCGTGCGTCCCAGCAATTCTGCGCCGGCTGCGCTCAGCTTCTCGAACAACGTACCCGATGTATCCTCGTCCGTGATCGGAACTTCAACCTTGCTGATCATATCGCCGGTATCGAGACCTTCCGCCATATACATAATCGTTACGCCGGTTACCGTCTCGCCGTTAATAATCGAGCGCTGGATCGGAGCACCGCCGCGGTAGCGCGGCAGCAGCGAGCCATGCACGTTAATGCAGCCAAGCGGCGGGATGTCGAGCAGCGCCTTCGGCAAAATTTGCCCGTAAGCGGCCGTAACAATCAGATCCGGCTGAAGCTCGGCAATAGCCGCAACCGCTTCGGGGCTCCGCATCCGCTCCGGCTGAAGAACCGGCAGGCCAAGCGCAAGAGCCGCTTCCTTCAGAGGAGGCGGCGTCAGTACGCGTTTGCGTCCTTTCGGGCGGTCCGGCTGCGACACGGCAGCGACTACGTCGTAGCCCTGCTCGATCAGAAGCCGCAGTGAAGGAACGGCGAATTCCGGCGTTCCCATAAATACGATACGCATTCCTTTACTCGCCGCCTTTTCTTTGTCTTGCCGTAATGTCATATACATTCTGCGCAATATCCGTAAACAGAATGCCATTCAGATGATCGATTTCATGCTGGAAAGCAACCGCAAGGAAGCCGCTTGCCTCTACCGTAAACGGATTGCCTTCCCCGTCCTGCCCGTTTACGACGATACGCTCGTAACGCTTTACGTCTCCGTTCAGGTTTGGGATGCTTAGGCAGCCTTCCGGACCAACCTGCTCGCCTTCTTTTTCCACGATAACGGGGTTAACCATCGAGATCAGACCCGTCTCGTCGCCGATATCCACAACAATAACGCGCTTCGAGATGCCGATCTGCGGAGCCGCAAGCCCTACGCCGTCCGCGTCATACATGGTTTCTGCCATATCCTTCAGAAGCTTTTGAAGATTGGAATTGAATTTCGTTACTTCCTTTGCCGTCTCCCGGAGCACCGGATCGGGTTCTTTCACAATAATACGAATGGCCATGGCCGTTACCTTCCTTTACAATCGTAATCTATTTTATAAAATGACTTGTGGGTCGACATCGATGCTGAACTGCACCTGCTTTGCCGGCGAGCCCTCCACAAAAGGCGCCATCGCATGCCTCAGCAGCGCGGGTACGTCGATGTTTCCACGATATTTTATCACACATTGAAAACGGTAGCGATCTTTCATTCTGGAAATGGGCGAAGCGACGGGCCCAAGAATATCCATCGCCCTCGGCAGACCGCCTTCAAGCGGGCCAAGAACACCCTCTTCCCCCGCTAATCCCCTAAGCCGCTCGGCAAACTGTTCGCTAACCGAAGACAACAGAGGCAGCTGTTCATGCGACATCGTCACCAGCACCAGCCGGCAAAAAGGCGGATAGCCCATCACGCTCCGGTGCTTCAGTTCTTCCCTCACAAATGCGGCATAATCATGATGCTGGGCGGTAAGGATGGCGTAATGCTCGGGAGAATAGGTCTGGATAACAACCTCTCCCGGCAGATGATGGCGCCCGGCGCGTCCGGCTACCTGCGTCAGCAGCTGGAACGTCCGCTCCGCCGACCGGAAGTCAGGCAGATTGAGCGACGTATCCGCGGCTATTACGCCAACCAGCGTAACGTACGGAAAATCGAGCCCCTTCGCGACCATCTGCGTGCCCAGCAGCACATCCGCTTTCCGCTCGCCGAATTGCTTCAGCAGCTTCTCGTGGGCATGCTTCTCGGAGGTTGTATCCACATCCATCCGGATCACCCGGATCCCCGGAAACAGCTTCGCCAGCTCTTCCTCCACCCGCTGCGTCCCCGTCCCGAAGTAGCGGATATGCTCGCTGCCGCAGGAAGGGCATTCCTTCGGCGCCAGCTCGGCATGACCGCAATAATGGCAGCGAAGCGCCCGCGATTTCTGATGGTAGGTGAGCGAAATGTCGCAATGAGGGCAAGCAGCCGTATACCCGCAGGAGCGGCACATCACAAACGTCGAATAGCCCCGCCGGTTAAGCAGCAGCACCGACTGCTCGCCGCGTTCCAGCCTCTCGGCCAGCGCGGCATGCAGCTTCCGGCTGAACATCGACCGGTTGCCGTCCTGCAGCTCGCCGCGCATGTCAATGACTTGAACCGGCGGCATCGGACGGCTGCCGACCCGCTCCGGCATGGGCAGCAGCGCGGATTCTTTACCGGGCGCAGGAGGGCGGCTGGCGGCGGCGAAGGATTCCAGCGACGGCGTCGCGGAGCCAAGCACAACCGCGGCCCCATGCTGCCTTGCGCGCCTTACCGCGACATCCCGGGCATGGTATTTCGGGCTTTCCTCCTGCTTGTAGGAGGATTCATGCTCTTCATCAATAATAATAAGCCCAATCCGTTCGAAAGGTGCAAAGATCGCCGAACGCGCACCAATAGCGACCTGTACGCGGCGGCTCCGGATTTTGCGCCACTCGTCGTAACGCTCGCCGTTCGACAGCCGGCTATGCAGCACGGCGACGGCTTCGCCGAAGCGTCCTTTGAACCGCTCCACCATTTGCGGCGTAAGCGAAATTTCCGGCACCAGCACAATCGCCTGCTTGCCTAATTCCAGACAATGCTGAATCGACTGCATATAGACCTCGGTCTTGCCGCTTCCCGTAACGCCGTGAAGCAGCAACACCTGCGGCTCGCCTCGGCTTACCGTGCCGGCAATCCGCTCATACACGTCCTGCTGTCCGGGCATAAGCGGCAGCGGCTGCGTCCGCTGGAAATCCCGGCCTGCGTACGGATCCCGTTCCTGCTCGACCTCATGAAGACCAAGCAAACCCTTGTCCGCAAGCGCCCGAACGCTGGCGGGCGAACCGCCTGCTTCCGCCAGCAGCGCCTGCAGCGGCATCGCCTCGCCGCGCTCCAGCATAAAGGCGAGCAGCTCCCGCTGCTTCCCTGCACGGGCCGGAAAGTTCTCCAGCGCTTCGCGCGCCGCAGCTTCGTCATCAGGCGGAAACACGGTCAGTACCTTGCGGATCGCCAGACGGTCGCGGATCGAAGTCTGCTCGTGAAGCAGCCCTTCGCGGAGCGCTTCCTTTATCGCCGCAGAATGGTCCGGATACCGCTGCTGAAGCGTCTCCAGCTTAAGCTGCTTCTGCCTGCCGATCCACGTCAGCATCTCCTCCGGCAGCAGCGCCGTCAGACCATAGTCCTCCGCCGAATAATCCGGATCATCGTTCAGGCTGATATACCGCTCCGCTTTCCCTTTCAGCGCGGCCGGAATCATAGCCTGAAGCGCTGTCGTCCAAGAACAGCAATATTTGTCGCTCATCCATTTGGCCAGCTCGATCAGATCGGGCAGCAGCGGCGGAACCGGATCAAGCAGCTCGGATACGGCCTTAAGCTTCATCGGATCCACATCCGCGGTCTCCGCAAGCTCAATAACGAACCCCTGCAGCGTCCTTGGGCCAAAAGGAACGCCTACCCGGCTGCCGACCTCAATCCAGCTCTCCATGCCGGCGGGCACTTTATAATCAAACGGCCGGTCCGTCTGGCGGCTCGGCACGTCTACGATCACTTTGGCAATCATTCTTGGCCCCGACCTCCGTTACGGGCGGCTACCTCCGTAAGGCGCTGGGCCGCAATCGTCAGAATGCGCTGAGCGGTCTCGCGCTTGGACAGCAGCGGCATCGCCTCAATTAATCCGCTTGGTCCGTACAGCTGTACGATATTCGTATCCCCGTTAAAGCCGGCGCCTTCCAGGCTGACATCGTTGCCGACGATCAGATCGGCATTTTTGCGCTTAAGCTTGTCCATGGCATACTTCTCCAACTGCTCCGTCTCCGCCGCAAAACCGATTAAGAGCTGATGGCTCTTCCGCTCGCCTAGCGTCTGCAATATATCCGTCGTTTTCTCGAGTTCCAGCGTTAAGGTATCGCCGGACTTCTTAATCTTCCGGCCATGTCTGGTCACCGGGCGGTAATCCGCTACCGCGGCCGATTTCACCACAATATCCGATTCGTCGAACCGTTCCAGCACGGCATCAAGCATTTGCTGCGCCGATTCTACCCGTACAACCTTTACGCCGGCCGGCGGATCAACGGATGTTCTGCCCGCGATAACCGTAACCTCGGCCCCCATCACCTTGGCGGCCTCCGCGATGGCAAAGCCCATTTTGCCGGAAGAATCATTCGTCAAATAACGGACCGGATCCAGACGCTCCATCGTGCCTCCCGCCGTTACCAGCACGCGCTTGCCCGCAAGCGCTCCATGCTCCTTCGCATTCAGCAGGGAATAAACCGCAATAACAATATCCTCCGGCTCCGCAAGTCGGCCTTTGGCTACGTAACCGCAAGCCAGCTGCCCCGTTCCCGGCTCGACGAACATCACGCCGCGGGATGCCAGGAGCTCCAGGTTGCGGACGACCGCCGGATGCTCGTACATATGCACGTTCATGGCCGGAGCCATCAATATCGGACTTGTTGCTGCGAGCAAGGTTGTGCTCAGCATGTCGTCGGCCAGGCCGTTTGCCGCTTTTCCAATAATATTCGCGGTTGCGGGCGCAATTACGACCAAATCGGCGCGATCCGCCAAATCAATGTGAGTAACGACCGAAGGGTCCTTCTCGTCAAACGTATCGATGTGCACCGGATGGCGGGACAAGGTCTGCAGCGTCAGCGGCGTAATAAACTTAGTTGCCGACTCCGTCATAATGACGTGAACCTCGGCCCCTGCCTGCACAAGCTTGCTGCAGAGCGCCGCGCCTTTATAGGCCGCAATGCCGCCGGTAATGCCTAGTACTATCGTTTTTCCTCTCAACATCCTGTTTCCCCCGATTTATGCTGTTAATCTATGTATTGACCGTTTAAGTGAGACCCATTCGCGCTTTTTCCTATCATACCATAGGTCATCCCAATTTGTAGCCTGCCCCGTTCCCAGATGGAGGAATGGAAATCTTCTATTCAAATCCGTATACTAGAGAGTAGCTATTATTTTTTTCTAATCCTAACAGAGGTGAGAGCAACTCCATGGACGAACTGAAACGAGCTTACGAAACGATGGGTCTTCCTGAAAACGCTTCGAAAGAAGAGGTCGATAAGCGTTATACCACCTTGATGCGACAAGCTCGGGCGAGACAAAGAGAGAACCCGGACGGAACCGACCAGGCTGACTTTGAGGAAGTAAATCGCGCCTACCGGTTTATCCTAGACGAGGACAACCGGAAAGCCAATGAGGCATTCAATCAGCAGGAATACGGCAAGTACAAAAAAATGGCCGGCTCCGCGGAAAAAGTAGACCATTTCTGGCGCTACTACAAGTTCCACGTGCTTGGCGGCATCATTGCCCTCATTCTTGTTATCGTTGGCATTAACAGCTATCTGGACCACCGGGCTGAGCAGGAGCGTCTCGCCAAGCTTCCGCCGGTAGACCTGTCCATCATGTTCCTTGGCGAATACTACATGAGCGACAGTACGGGCAAGCAGACCAAAGAAGCAGATATCGAAGAAGCGCTTCTTAAGCAGTTCCCGGAATTCAAGCGTTTTAAAGTCAACTTCACGTATGCGCCGCTGGATGCGAAGGATCAAATGGACATTGCTTCCCAGCAAAAAGCCATGGTCGTACTCGCGACGGAACGCCCGGACATCTACATTACGGATACGGCCGCGTTTAATTGGGTTGGCCCGCAAGGCGCGTTCATGAATTTGGACTCGCAGACGGCTATCACCAAGCTGCTTAAGCCGGAGGACAGCTTTAAGCAAAAGACGGAAGAGGATCCAACCGAGCATACGTATGGCGTAAAAATTTCCGGCAGCCCAATCATCGGCAATATTCCGATGCAAGCCAAAGACAATTATATCGCCAGCGTTCGCGAAGGTTCCAAAAACACCGAAAAAGCGCTTCAGTTCATCGAAAAATTCCTCGAGACCAAAAAGTAGGATAAGTAAAAAAGAAGGAGCAAGCTCCCAAGGGGTGCTTGCTCCTTTTATGTTTGAAGAAACCGGTTGACCAGATTTGCCCAGAAAAGCCCGTATGCTCATCAGACCGGACGCCATTAGCGCCGCGTCAAGCATACGGGCATTCCTCATGCTACTGCTCCAAAAAGGCTAACGAAACTACGTATCGTTATTTCGCCGAATTTTGGGGCTTTCGTATTCTAGCGAAACTACAGATCGCTATTCGCTGCTTTTTCTCCTCATTTGACCTCGAATAAGCCAAATAGCGTTACTACGTTTCGTTAGAATTCCGAATGCGGTTGTTTTTCGGCAAATAAGGATACTACGTTTCGTTAGAGGGGCGAGTCAACTCGCGTACTAACCAATCAGGAGAGCATAGACGACGCCGGGTCCGTGAACGCCAATCGTCAGGTCATTCTCGATATCGGCCGAACGGCTTGGACCGGAAATAAAGTGAATCCCGGCCGGCAGCTGCTCGCGTCCCGCTTCATCGAAATCGATCAAGATCTCGCCTAGCCGCGTCTTCAAGCGCTCAAGCGGGATCAAAACAAACAATACGGTCGGCAGCAAGCTTACCGAGCGGCCTTTATCCTTCGAGGACAACACGGTTACGGAGCCGGTATACGCGGCTGCATAGTCAGCCATTACAATACCGAAGTCCGATTCCGCCGCGCGCGCTCTCCAGTTCTCCTCCGCCTCGCTGTTCCATACGCGGACTTCCGCCCCGGACGCGGCAAGCGTCTCCTCGAGGCCAAGCCCGTTTAACTCCGGCTGATTTTGCCGGATGACGTATTTGGCGCCAAGCGCTTCCGCCTTCTCCGCGATAAACCGCTTAGCCGCCTCCATGTCGGCAACCCGCTCCACATGCCCGCCGGCTGCCTTGAAGTTCGCCTCGAACCGGTCCACCCGTTCCTCAAGCGGCCATTCGAACGCTTGCCAGAAATCCGGCGCGCCCCGGAACGGATGCTCCGGCGCCGAAGTCAACCGGGAACGTCCCAGCTTCTGGGCGATCCCGTTCATGAACGCCTCCTGCTTCCGCTTCGACTCTTCCGCCAGCTGCTTCAGCCATTCCTCATGGGAATCCGCCTGCTTAGCCATGACTGTTGCCTCCCTTGCTGTCTCTTCCTTGCACAATGGCTTCCATCCTGCTGCGCACGTCGGGAGCAAGCTCCTTCAATTCATGGCGCAGCTCCTGCTCTAGCGTCCCCCATTGGTCGCGGAACGACTTCTTCGGCAGGCTAGGCGTTACCCGGTACGTATTCCAGCCTTTAAGCGGTCCAAGCTTAAGACGAATGCCGCCATCCCGCACAACCAGCTTCTGCCCGAGCTTCCCAAGCTTTACAAGGCCGGCATAACGCTTCGAGCTGCCCATGACGGCGGCAAACCCCTTCATCCCGATCGACTCCGCCGCATTGCCATGCCCTTGCTCCTGCTTGCGCCGGCGCAAATAAATCAGCATCTCGTGAAGCGGAATTTTGACCGGACAAGCTTCGTAGCAGGCGCCGCACAAGCTTGATGCGTTAGCGATATCATCCCACTCCGCTACGTTTTTCTGCAGGGCAGGGGTCAGCACGGCTCCAATAGGACCGCTATAAGTACCGCCGTATGCATGCCCGCCGATGTGACGGTATACCGGACAAGCGTTTAGACAAGCGCCGCAGCGGATACAGTTCAGGAGCTCCTGGAACTCCGGGTCGCCCAGCTGCAAGGATCGTCCGTTATCGACGATAATAATATGCATCTCATCCGGTCCGTCCGCGTCAACTTCGCGTCTTGGACCGGTAATGCCGGACATGTAAACCGTCAGCTTCTGCCCTGTCGCCGATCGCGGCAGCAGAGTAGCCATAACCTCCAGATCCGCCCAGGACGGAATAATCCGTTCCATCCCCATCAGCGTTATCTGCGTCTTCGGAACGGTTGTAACCATCCGCGCGTTTCCTTCGTTCTCGAAAAGCACCATCGAGCCGGTCTCGGCAATCGCGAAATTGCAGCCGGTCATCCCGATATCCGCCTCCAGAAACTTTTCCCGGAGCTTCTTGCGCACAAATCCCGCAAGGATGGACGTATCCGGAGCAAGCGTCTCGCCGGCTTCCCGGGACAGAAGATCAGCCACCTGATAACGGTTCTTGTGAATAGCCGGGATAATAATATGGGAAGGCGTCTCGCCGGCCAGCTGAATGATATACTCGCCAAGATCCGTTTCAATGGCTTCAACGCCAATGGACTCAAGCTCATGATTCAAATGCAGCTCTTCCGTAACCATCGACTTTGATTTTACAACCGACTTCGCCTGCTTGCGCTGCGCAATCTCGAGAGACAGCTTTACCGCTTCTGCTGACGTCTCGGCAAAATGCACGTGCACGCCGTTCGCGCGCGCCTGATCCGCAAACATATTCAAATAGTAATCCAAATGAGCGATCGTATGAAGGCGGATTTGCCGTCCGCGCTCCCGCCAGTCATCCCAATTGCCATGCTCGGCGGAAGCCTGCTTTTTGCCGTTCCGAAGCCGTTCGGTCGTGAACTTGACCGCTTTGCGCAGAAACTCGTCGTTCAATGCCAATTCCGCGCGTTCTTTTACCGTTGAAGCTGTACCAGCCGTACTCATGCCTGCTTCACCCCTTCATACAAGAGCTCTGCCAAATGCATCACCTTTACCGGCTGATTGCGGTACTGCAGGTTGCCGGCAATATTCATCAGACAAGCCAGATCTAGCCCAACCAGCACCTCGGCTTCTGACTCCAGCACATGGTCCACCTTCTCGGTTACCATCGCGCCGGAAATATCGGCCATCTTCACCGCAAACGTGCCGCCAAAGCCGCAGCAGTCCTCCGCGAACGGAAGCGGAACAAGCTCAAGCCCCCGCACATGGCGCATAAGCTCCATCGGCTCCTCTTTAATGCCAAGCAGCCTGCTGCCATGACAGGAAGGATGGTACGTCACTTTATGCGGGAATACCGCGCCAACGTCTTTTACGCCAAGCACTTGAACAAGAAATTGCGTAAATTCGTAGGATTTGCTTTGGAGCTTCAAAGCCCGCTTATACATAACCGGATCCGCTTCAAACAGCTTGGGATAATGATGAATCATGCCCGTACAGGAGCCGGAAGGCGAGATCACGAAGTCGGAGTCTTCGAATGCATCGAGGATCGTCTTTGCGCTCTCCCGCGCTTCCTTCCAATAACCGCTGTTGAAGGCGGGTTGGCCGCAGCAGGTTTGTACCGTTGGAAAATGCAGCTGAATTCCGTACTTGGCCAGCAGTCTGACCATCGCCTCTCCCACTCGGGGATATATCGTGTCGCTAAGACAGGTGATAAATAATGAAACCTTCACCACGTCACCTCACAAACGTATCGATTCGTTAAACCATCGTAACCGGTATTGAACGCTCGGATAGCCCGAATGCAGCATCCTGGGAAAGCCGGCGGTCCGTAATAATGGCGTCAACCTCCGCCAGTTCGCCTACATGGGTAAACGCCTGAACGCCGAACTTGCTGGAATCCGCAAGCAGGATGACCTGCTCCGCAATGCCGAGCATCTTATGTTTAATGCGTGCCTGGAGTTCATTCGATTCGCTGATTCCGCGCTCCAGATGCACGCCCTTGCAGGATAAAAACAGCTTGTTTACATGATAGGTTTCGAGCGACCGTTCCGCGAGCGGCCCTACGTAAGACAAGGAACGCGAGGCCAGTATACCGCCGGTCGAGATCACTTCGATCTTCTCCTTATTGCTTAAGGCGACGGCAACTTTAATCGAATTGGTCAAAACAGTGAGCGGAATATCCGGCAGGATCGATGCCATATACCATGCCGTTGAGCTGGCGTCCAGCAAAATCCGGTCATTCGGCTTGATCAGCTTGACCGCTTCTTCCGCAATACGTCGTTTCTCGTCTGCATGCATAATTTCCCGTTCCGCTACCGGAGTCTCCGGCTGCGTATCCTTCACGCTGACCGCGCCGCCATGGGAGCGGCGAAGCCGCCCCGCCTGTTCCAGGCGGTCCAGATCCCGGCGGATCGTCTCCTCCGTGACCTGACAAAGCTCGCTCAGCTCCGATACCCGGATGCTGCCCCGCTCATTCACCAATCGAACTATCGTTTCGTACCGTTCCGCAACCAGCATAGCCTACCTCTTTCTCTTTCTTCTCAATTTTTCCATACCTATCGATATTTTAAGGCCAAGCTATTGATTATACAACGAAGGATAAGAACCAGAAGGACATGATGCAGGATTAACAGGAATCCCATAACTTGCGAGCCATTTTGTTTTCCCTCCGATTAGATTTGTTTTTGTTTGTTTATATGTT
This sequence comes from Paenibacillus sp. MMO-177, assembly GCF_037147795.1. Taxonomy (NCBI): domain Bacteria; kingdom Bacillati; phylum Bacillota; class Bacilli; order Caryophanales; family Paenibacillaceae; genus Paenibacillus; species Paenibacillus sp. MMO-177. The sequence goes on from NZ_JBBCUR010000002.1 coordinate 945,425, forward strand.
AACATGTTTGTTTATTTTTGAAAACTGTTATTTCAAACAAAAACGGACATGTCCGGAAACGAATAAAACAAAAAAATAGGATGAAGCTGATCAGCTCCATCCTATTTTCCATCAAACCTATTGTTGTTGTTTGTCCGCTGTTTGTTCAACTTGCACGATGTCGTGGAAGATTTCTTCCAGAGCAACACCAACAAATTTGCGGGATTTCGGGTTGCGAAGCTCGGATTTCTCACCGTTACGCAGCATACGCGCGCGTCTCGAAGCCGCAACTACAAGCGAATATTTGCTGTCTACTTTTTTCACCATTTCATCAATCGATGGATACAACATTGTTCTTCACCTCTCGCTCAGACTTTCTCGGTAGCAGCCGGCAGCTCTGCCAAATGGGAATAATACCGGTCTCTGCGGCAATGCTCCGCCACGATAATGCTTTGGATACGATGACATGCGGCATCAATCTCATCGTTAACAACCGCATAATCATAATGACGGATTAAGCTCATTTCTTCAACCGCAACCGACATCCGATTATTGATCGTATCCTGGGTTTCCGTTCCCCTGCCCGTAATGCGGGACTTCAGCTCGTCTAGCGACGGAGGAAGCAGGAAGACAAACACGCCTTCCGGGAACTTCTCTTTCACCTTTAACGCGCCTTGCACTTCAATCTCCAGAATGACGTCCTTGCCGCTGGCAAGCGTACTCTCGACGAAATCGCGCGGAGTGCCGTAGCAGTTGCCCACATACTCGGCATGCTCAAGGAGCGCGTCTTTGGCAATCATCTCCTGGAACTGCTCTCTCGTCTTGAAGAAATAATTAATACCATCGATTTCGCCTTGTCTTGGTTTCCGCGTCGTTGCCGATACGGAATAGACAAGCTCAGGCACCTTTTGGCGCAGAACGGAACATACCGTTCCTTTTCCTACGCCTGAAGGTCCGGACAATACAATCAACAATCCCTTATCCATATGACTCCCCGTGTTATTCGTCGTTATCGTCATCCTTGGTCGACAAGCGATGCGCAACCGTCTCCGGCTGCACCGCCGATAAAATGACATGGTCGCTGTCCGTAATGATGACAGCACGCGTGCGTCTTCCGTAAGTCGCGTCAATCAGCATATGTCTGTCACGTGCTTCTTGAATAATCCGTTTAATCGGTGCCGACTCCGGGCTAACAATTGAAATAATGCGATTGGCCGAAACAATATTGCCGAAGCCGATATTAATAAGTTTAATAGCCAAGTCAGGTTCCCCCTCCGGTCTTCCTCGTGCAACTCCCGTATAAATCATATATTTGTATAAAATGTATTGGACCCTGATGAATTGCTCCACCCTGCCAAATAACGACAGAACCATTGCACTATTGTTGACGAAAAAAGTCCGGAGCATACGTTCCGCGCCGCGTCTCCACGCCTGTTCCCGCTATTCCGGGGACACTGCCTGTCCCTGGAAAGATGCAGCCGGTCAAACAGGCAGCCCGATCCATTGTTATATAGTTTAATGGATTTTGCACAAACGAACAAGAGAAAACAAGAGAAATTGCGAAAACGGACTATTTTATCGTCTTTGCACTCCGGTTTTCGCCCATACGTAGTCCGTCAACTCCACCGCCATTTCGTAGAACATAAACGGTGTCATAAAGTAAATGCCCTTGAAATGACGGACAGCGGCATCAAGCAGCTCCCGGGAGATTCGAACGCCTTCCGCGCGCCCCGCCGCCCCTTCAAGTCCCGCCATCCGCTTCCGTACTTCATCGGATAATTGGATGCCCGGAACCTCGTTGTGCAGGTATTCGGCATTGCGCCCGCTCGCAAGCGGCATAATGCCGATGAACACCGGAACAGGCAAATGCTTTGTCGCTTCCGCGATTTTCTCCATGAGCGCCGGATCATAGACCGGCTGGGTCATGATATAATCCGCGCCGGATGCGATCTTTTTCTCCAGCCGCTGGACGGCCTTGTCCAAATGCTTGACGTTTGGGTTAAACGCCGCTCCAACGACGAAATTGGCCTTCTGCTTAAGCGGCTTGCCCGAGAAGGCGATACCGTCGTTAAGCTGCTTGGTCATTCGGATCATCTCGAAGGAGGTCAGATCGTACACCGAGCTGGAATCGGGCAAATCGCCGAAGCGCGCCGGATCGCCGGTAACCGCCAGCACGTGGTCGATTCCGAGCGCGTCCAGCCCCATCAGATGCGACTGCGTTCCAATCAGGTTGCGGTCCCGGCAGGCAATATGAACGAGCGGACGCAAGCCGATCCGGTCCTTCACCAGCGCGGCGAGCGCCAGGTTGCTCATGCGGGTCACGGCCAGCGAATTGTCCGCCATCGTAATGGCATCCGCTCCGCAGGCTTTAATGGCGGCTGCTCCAGCCATAAATTTCGCGATATCCAGATCGCGCGGAGGATCCAGCTCAACAATAACCGTATGCCTTACTTTTACGGTGTCGACCAGCGATGGTTCCGAAACAATCGGCGTGTCCGCCCGCTCCTCGGAAGCACTCTTCACCACCTCGGCCGTTTCCACCTCTATTACGATAACCTCCGCTTCCGGGAAGTCGGCAGCCGCAACGGCTGCCGCGCCGCTATGCGGGGCATAATCCTTCAAAGCCTTCGCCATCGCCGTAATATGCTCCGGCGTAGTTCCGCAGCATCCGCCAATGATTCGCGCGCCGCGGTCCGCGAATTGAAGAGCGGTCTCGGCAAAATAATCCGGTCCGGCCGAATACTTGTATTTGCCGTCGACATAATCCGGAATACCCGCGTTCGGGAAGATCGACAGCGGCAGCTCTACAGGTCCGCCAATCGAATCCACCGCCCGCATAATTCCGTTTGGGCCGCTCCGGCAGTTGAAACCGACGACATCGGCACCCTCATCCTTCAATATAGTGAAGGCATCCAGCAAGCCGGTGCCGTCCTGCGTGCGTCCGACATCCTCAGCGGCAAATTGGCAAATGACAGGCAGCTGGGTCAGCTTGCGGGCAAGTCCCAGTGCCAGGCGCATTTCGTCAAAATCGTAAAACGTTTCAAACAGAATTCCGTCCACGCCTTCGGCAAGCAAAGCATCCAGTTGACGCTCTAACGCATGGCTCACTTCGGATGTCCGCACATCCTTCAGCTTGCCCGCTCGAATCGAGCCAACGGCGCCAACCACGTAAGCATCCTCGCCGGCCGCGGCTCTCGCAATCCGCACACCGGCACGGTTAATCGCTTCCGTATCCGGCTCCAGGCCGTACTTGGACAGCTTGACCGGATTGGCCGAAAACGTATTGGTCTCGATGACGCGCGCCCCTGCTTCATAGTACCGGCGATGGACGCCTTCAATGACATCCGGACGGGTCATATTCAATTCTTCGTAAGAAACGCCGACAGGGAACCCCATCTGATACAGATAGGTTCCCATCGCGCCGTCCCCGGTCAAGATACGCTGCTTAAGCTTCGTTCTCAAATCGGGCTTCATATTCATTTCTCCCTATTCCCATTCGCCGCGGTATACTTCGGCTGCAGGTCCAGTCATATAAACATGATTATCCGCTTCGTTCCATTCGATCGTCAGGTCTCCGCCTTTGAGCGTTACAACCGCAGTGCGGTCCGTTAAGCCGTTCAGCACGGAGGAGACGACCGTTGCGCATGCGCCGGTACCGCAGGCCAGCGTTGGTCCCGCCCCGCGCTCCCAAACGCGCATTTCCGCATGTTCGCGGGAGGTTACGGTAACGAACTCCACATTGATTTTGCGCGGGAACATCGGATGCGTCTCGAGCTTTGGTCCCCAAGTCGCAAGATCAAAGTTGGCGGCATCCTCCACGTAGATCACGCAGTGCGGGTTGCCCATCGATACGGCCGTGAACCGGAATTCGCGGCCGTCCACTTCAATCGGGTGCTCGATGACGCGTTCTTCGTCAACCGTTGTAGGCACCTGCAGGCCGTTCAGAATCGGCTCGCCCATATCCACGCGAACCTGCTTCACTTTGCCGTCCGCTACTTGCAGTTGAACCGTCTGCGCACCGGCGCCAAGCGTTTCGATCGTTAATTCCTCTTTATCCGTAAGACCGTTGTCGTAAATGTATTTCGCCGCGCAGCGAATCGCGTTGCCGCATTGCTCCGCCTCCGAACCGTCGGAGTTGATGATGCGCATGCGGAAATCCGCCACTTCCGAAGGAAGAATGTATACCAGTCCGTCAGCGCCGATACCGAAAAACCGGTTGCACCGGTTTTTCGCCAGCTCTGCCACGTTATCCGGCAGCTGCCGCTCTCCGGCGATAACGATAAAATCATTCCCCAAACCATGCATTTTTGTAAATTTCATCATGGTGTTCCCCCTTTACTGCAGCCAATGGATAAAATAAGCTATCATTTTTCCTTAGCATACCGCAAAGCAAGGGGAAACGCTATTCATAATTCCGATCATCATTTGTACTTCATTACACGTTTTTGAACGCCATTTTTGCCGGTTTGCTTTTAGGCTTGCTTGTTCCAAGCACGCTGCCGATACCCATCAGGAAGGTTGGAATGCCGGCGGCCACAAAGACCAGGCACCATTCGCGGAAATTGAGCGGCACCGTCTTGAAGATCGGCTGAAGCATCGGAATGTAGAGCACCCCGATCATCAGGATCAAGGACGATAGAACGGCAAGCACCAGGTAACGGTTCTGGAACAGGTTGCGGTGGAAGATGGAACGCGAGCTGCGGCAGTCAAAGACGTGAATGAGCTGGGCCAGTACCAGCGTGGCAAAAGCAACCGTCTGCGCCTTGGTAAGCTGCTCCGCGGCCGTACCCGGAGCAAGCTTGAGCGTAATCCAGAAGGCGCCTAGCGTACATACTCCGATCAAAACGCCGCGGCTGATGATTTTCCATCCAAGCCGTCTTGCAAACACGCTTTCCTTGGCCGAGCGCGGCTTCTGCTGCATCAAATCCTTCTCCGCCTGGTCAACCCCCAGCGCCATTGCCGGCAGACCGTCCGTCACAAGGTTAACCCACAAGATCTGAATCGGTACGAGCGGAAGCGGAAGGCCCGCCATCATCGCCAGGAACATCGTCAGAATCTCGCCAACGTTGGACGCCAGCAGGTAACGGATGAACTTGCGGATGTTCTCATAGATGCTCCGGCCTTCTTCGATGGCCGACACGATCGTCGCAAAGTTGTCGTCGCTTAATACAAGCGCGGATGCTTCCTTGGAGACATCCGTCCCGGTGATGCCCATCGCAATGCCGATATCGGCGGCTTTAATAGCCGGAGCGTCATTAACGCCGTCGCCGGTCATGGCAACGACATGTCCTTTTCTCTGCAGGGATTTGACGATCCGGAGCTTATGCTCCGGCGATACGCGGGCGTAGACATAGACATTGTCGACATGCTTGTCGAGCTGATCGTCCGTCATATTTTCCAGCTGGCTGCCGCTGAGCGCTACGCCTCCGCGCGGCATGATGCCAAGCTGGTGGGCGATCGCTTCGGCGGTTAACTGATGATCGCCCGTTATCATAACCGTCTTGATGCCCGCTCTGCGGCAGGTCGCAATCGCATCGCGCACCTCGCGGCGCGGCGGGTCGATCATGCCGGTGAGGCCCACAAATACAAGCTGGCATTCCACGTCGCTTTCCGTCTCCGTCGGTTCGCCGCTGCGGATATCCCGGTAAGCAAGACCAAGCACGCGCAGAGCGTTTTGGGCCATCTCTTCCGCGGCGTCCGCGCATTTTTTCTTAAGCGTAGCGGTAAAAGGCACAACCTTGCCGTCCCATAACACGTAGCTGCAATGTTCCATCAGCATGTCGGAGGCGCCTTTCGTATACACAACCCGTCCGCCCTGATGCGAGACAAGAACGCTCATCCGCTTCCGTTCGGAATCAAACGGGAATTCCTTTTCCCTCTTATATAAGCCTTCCAGCGATTTTGCGGACATTCCCAGCTTGGCCGACAGTACGGTAAGCGCGCCTTCCGTCGGATCGCCTTTCAGCACCCATTCCTCTTGGGTCTCTTTGCTTTTCCGTTTCTTCGAATCCTGCTGCTCCGCCTGCGTAATGGTCGCGTTATTGCAAAGCGCCGAAATCTGAAGGAGACGCTTCAAGGCAATATCATGCTTCACATCCACCATGGAGCCGTCCTCGAAAGCAGCTCCAACCGGCTCATAACCTTCGCCCGTCACCTGGAGATGCCGTCCGCCCAGCCAAACGTTCGTGACGGTCATTTTGTTTTGCGTCAGCGTGCCGGTCTTGTCGGAGCAGATAACCGAAGTACAGCCTAACGTTTCTACGGAAGGCAGCTTGCGGACAATCGCCTTACGTTTAATCATCCGCTGTACGCCGAGGGCAAGGGCAATCGTAACGATGGCCGGAAGCCCTTCCGGAATAGCCGCTACCGCAAGACTGACTCCGGCAAGGAACATGCCGTAGGCAGGCTGTCCATGCAGAATGCCGGCAACAACAACCATAATCGTAAGTCCGATCGCAACGGCGATTAATATTTTGCCAAGCTGCTCCAGTCTGTGCTGAAGCGGCGTTTCCATCGACTCGGTCTGCTGAATGAGTCCGGCGATTTTCCCCATTTCCGTATCCATGCCGGTCCGGACAACAACTCCTTTGGCTGTTCCTCGGGTAAGCATGGTACCCATAAAGCCCAAATTCCGCTGGTCGCCAAGCGGCAGCTCGTCTTCATGAATCGCGGCGGCATGCTTGCCGACCGGCACCGATTCGCCTGTCAGGGCAGATTCCTCGGCATAGCAGCTATTCGCTTCAACGAGCCGGATATCGGCCGGAATGCGGTCGCCGCTCTCAAGCAGAATAACATCCCCGTTCACCAGCTCTTTGGCTGCAATCATCAGCTGCTGTCCGTCCCGAATAACCTTTGCCGTAGGCGCAGACAGCTCCTTGAGGGCGTTAAGCGACTTCTCCGCACGGAATTCCTGAATGAAGCCGAGTACCGCGTTAATCGCGATAATGGCCACAATCGTCACGGCATCCAAATATTCGCCCAAGAGCCCCGATATGAGAGTAGCGCCCATTAGCACAAGCACCATGAAATCTTTGAATTGATTCAGGAAAAGCACAACCGGGGAAATACGCTCGCCCTCCGCCAGCTCGTTCCGCCCGTTCTTCGACAGCCTGTCTTCTGCTTCCGATGCAGACAGCCCTTGCGCAAGCGAGCTGCCCAGCTTATTCGCCAGTTCGCCCGCTTCCATTTGGTGCCATTTCAATTGTTCCATTGTACGACTCCCTCCCGTATATGCCGAGCGCTCTCGGACAGCCTCTCAAGCCTAAATGTATTCGGACAAACTGCAAAATATCCCACTTAAAAGACTTAAGTTTTTGGTTTAACTATGGCATGATAGAGAAAGACATTGATAAAGGAGATACAACCCTCATGGCCTTAGACGGCATTGTTATTCACGCAGTAGTTGAAGAGCTTCAGCGCTGCATAGGCGCTCGCATTCATAAAATCCACCAGCCGACGGACAATGATCTCGTATTCAGCATCCGCGGCGCCGGGGCGCAGGGCAAGCTGCTCTTGTCCGCCAATCCGACGTATCCGCGCGTTCATTGGACGAATGCTTCTTACGTCAATCCGCTGGAAGCACCGATGTTCTGCATGCTGATGCGCAAATATTGCGAAGGCGCAACCATTGAAGCAGTGAAGCAAATCGGACGGGAACGGATTATTCATATCGACGTCCGGCACCGCGATGAGCTTGGCGATATTTCGCTCAAGACGATCGTTATCGAAATTATGGGACGGCACAGCAACATTATTTTGCTGGATCCCGCAACCGGGACGATTCATGACGGCATCCACCACGTCACGCCGGCCATCAGTACATACCGGATTGTTATGCCGGGCAGCAAATACACCGCCCCGCCCGATCAAGGGAAGACCGATCCGCTTGCCATTGCAAGCGAAAAGGATTTTCTGGCCGCGCTCGGGCAGCATGCGGATGACGGCAATGAAAGCCTGCCGCCCCAGCGGCAGCTTGTTCAGGCGTTTAGCGGACTTAGCCCTCTGCTCGCCAAAGAGATCGTATTCCGCGCGGAGAACGAAAGCAGCAGCCTCTGGAACAGCTTCCAGGCGCTTTTGAGCGATGTCCGGGCACATGTCTACGCGCCAACCATAGCGGTGGATTCCAATGGCAAATCCTACTTCTCCATAACTCCGCTGACCCATGTGCAAGGCTCTTCCGAGCTTTTTGGTTCAATCAGCGAATGCCTGGAAGCCTTCTATGGCGATAAAGCGGAACGGGATACGGTCAAGCAGCGGGCTTTGGACCTCATTCGGTTCGTTCAGAACGAGAAGGTCAAGAACGAGAAGAAGATCGAGAAGCTGAAGGAAACGGTCGAGGAAGCGCAAGACGCGGATAAATACCGCGTGCTGGGCGAGCTGCTCACTGCCTACATGCATCAGATCAACCGCGGAGACACATCCGTCGAGCTCATTAACTTCTATGACGAAGAGCAGGCAACGGTTACGATTGAGCTGGATCCGCAGCTTACGCCGTCGGACAATGCGCAGCGGTATTTCCGCAAATATACGAAGCAGAAGAACAGCATTGCCGTCGTCGAAGAGCAAATGGCGATCGCACAAGGCGAGATATCCTATATGGAAACGCTGCTGCAGCAATTGGATAATGCTTCGCTCGCCGATATCGAAGAGATCAGGGATGAGCTTGTGGAGCAAGGTTATCTTCGCAGCAGAGTGAAACGCGGACCGAAACGGAAAAAGCCGGCGCGTCCGACCTTGATTTGCTACACCTCCTCCGAAGGCGTCAGCATCTATGTCGGAAAGAACAATACGCAGAACGAATACTTAACGAACCGGCTCGCTTCCCCTTCGGATGTATGGCTTCATACGAAGGATATTCCGGGCTCCCATGTCGTGATCCGCGGAGGCGACTTTGGGGATGCCACCTTGGAGGAAGCGGCTATGCTGTCCGGCTATTACAGCCAAGCACGGGAATCAAGCCTGATCCCCGTGGATTATACGTTTATCCGCCATGTCCGCAAGCCAAGCGGAGCTAAACCGGGCTTTGTGATCTATGACCACCAGAAGACCTTGTTTATTACGCCCGATGAGCAGCGAATCAAAGCCATGCCATCCCGCAGCGTGAATTAAGCAAAAAGCAGTCCGTCCTCAACCTGAGGCGGGCTGCTTTTTTTGCATTTTTCTCTCTTAATCCTAAATTAGAAAACTTTAACGAGCATTAGTCGACCGTTAAACCCGATTTGGAATAACGCCCCAGCGCTCGGGATTCGCTAACCTTATTTTCCCTTCTCATGCGTAAATACATAAAAACAGTTGAATTTCATTTGTTTATATTCTTATTTCTTTATGTTTAAACAATTATTTTTATACTTTTTAGCATTTTTTGTTTTAAAGGACAATTAAGGATTTATAAAAAAATATTTATTTTATCCCTTGCCTATGAAATTGGTAACTTTTATCGGCTGACTACCCCGGTAGAAAGTCTTTAGTATTAAGGAGCCAAACAAAACTTGTACTGGCAGCTAATACGCTTTCAAGCACAAAACCAGACAGGGAGGAACTCATACATGAATAAAAAAGGGATTTTCAAAAAAGGGATCATCACTCTGGCAGGCGTTATTGCTTTAACCGGAGCTGTACAAGCCCCTGCATTCGGAGTAACCACTCCTAAAGCCGCAGCGGCAACTTCTACCCAAAGCTCGCAGCTTAGCAAATTGATTACAAAAGGCAAAACCCAGCTTGGCGTAAAATGGCGCTACGGCACGCAGAAAGCCGGTTACGGGTTTGACTGCTCGAACTTTACTTCCTGGGTGTACAAAACCACTCTTGGAATCAATTTCTCCAGCGCTTCCCGCACTCAGCGTTATAGCAGCAGTGTCGGCAAGCAAGTTATCATTGATTCCAAAAATAAATATAAGAACCTGAAGGTCGGAGATCTGCTGTTCTTCAAAAACTCGGCTGACCCTGGTGACGGAACGTTAAATCGTTCTACAAGCGGCGGCGGCGGTCACGTCGGCATTTACGCCGGCGTCGTGAACGGCAAGCATTATGTCCTCCAATGCGGCGGTGGACGAGGTAAGGTAACTTACGAGAAAATGGAAGGCACATGGTTTGCATCTTCGCTGGTTTACGCAAAAAGAATCGTAAATTAACCGGCAGATACAAAAAAAATAGCGGTGCAGGGATCTCTCCCCTTCATCGCTATTTTTCGTGACAATCTATCTATCCTTGCGAAGCTGGTTCAGCACCTCGGCATTAACGCTTCTGCTGCCAATCTCGCCATGGAATACCTCGCCTTGACGCTCCCCGTGGAAATCTGAGCCTCCGGTCATAATCAGTCCGTGTTTCCTTGCGAGCTCCGTGTAACGCTGTTCTTCTTCCGGTCCATGGTCGGAATGGAAAACCTCGATCCCTTGAACGCCCTTCCCGATCAGCTGCTCGACCAGATCATCCCGTCCATACAAGCCCGGATGAGCAATTACGCTGATTCCTTCCGCTTCGCGAATCCATTCGATGGCCTCAAACGGGTGGAGACGCGGAGGATTCACGTATGCGGCGCCGCCTTCACCCAAATACCGGTCAAATGCCTCTTGCATCGTGGCAACGGCGCCTTTTCGGATCAAAAGCTCCGCAATATGCGGCCGGCCAATCGTTTTCCCTTTGCCTTTACCGCCTCCGGCCAGCGACTGCTCGGCGGCAATTTGCCCGACCTCTTGCATCGTAACGGGAATCCCGAGCTGGACTAACCGTTCCACAATCATCTCATTCCGCGTACCGCGTGTCGCCCGCAGCCCGGCTAGGCGTTCCTGCCAAAGCTCGTTGCGCCAGTCCGGGTAATAGGCCAGCATATGAATGTCCCGCCCATCGGCAACGGTGCTAAGCTCTACTCCCGGCACCACGGTAATCCCCAGCTTTTGCCCCGCTTCAAGCGCTTCTTCCACGCCTGCCATCGTGTCATGATCGGTAATCGCAACGGCGGTTAGCCCCGCCGCCTTCGCGCGGGCAACAACAGCGGCAGGCGACAGCGTTCCGTCCGAGGCGGTCGTATGATTGTGCAAATCCGCTTTTCCTACAACCATTGCTGCAAATCCTTCTCTCTTAAAAAAGTGAGGAACGTAACCGCCGATATCGGCAGAAGGGTTGATTTCAAATAAATCGAATAAAACTGCCGTTTGAACCGGGCGTCCTCGATTGGCACCACATGAAGAAGACCCAGCGCTACCTCGTGTTTCACCGACGATTCGGAAATAAACGAGACGCCAAGTCCGGCTTCTACGGCCGACTTGACCGCGCCCGTGCTTCCCAGCTCCATCACAATCTTCAGGTCGGCAGGATCGATTTTTTTCCGTTTCAGCTGCTCCTCCATGACCAGCCTGGTTCCGGAGCCCTGTTCGCGGACGACAAACGGATATTCCGCCACTTCATCTAGCATAACCGTCGGACGTTTCGACAGCGGATGATCCTTCGGAACGATCAGCTTGAGCTCATCGCTCATTACCGCTTCCATCTGCATGTCCGGATGATTAACCGGGGCTTCGATTAATCCGAATGTCAGCTGATGGTTCAAAATTTCTTCGATGATTTGAGCGGTGTTCATCACCTTCATGCTAATCGCGATTTCCGGGAACGTTTGTCCGAACGGACCCAGCAAACGCGGCAAAATATATTCTCCAATCGTCAGGCTGGCCCCAAGCTGGAGTCTGCCCTTGAGCTGCTTGGTAAAGGCCGACATCGCCTGGTCGGTATCGCGGATCAGCTCGATGCTTCTCCTGGCATATGGCATCAGCGCCTTTCCCGCCTCAGTCAAGTCGATCCGTTTGGTAGACCGCTGCAGCAGCTTTGTCCCGAAATAGTCCTCCAGCGATTGCACCTGCATGGTCACGGCCGGCTGAGTCATATGCAGCGACTGAGCGGCGGCAGAGAAGCTGCCCCGTTCCGCTACCGTATAAAAAATATGCAATTGATGAAAATTAAGCGCCATCTGTCCGACCATCCTCTCTTCTTAGCGGTATTATACTACAAAAACAAGCAAAAAAGCGCAGCACCCTTCGAATAGGATGCTGCGCCCGGCGCGTTCTTCGATTATTTCCTTTTTCGGCTGTTTTTCACCAAAGTCATTCTTCTGGAGTGACGAAGCCATGAATAATATGATTTCAAATCCCGCAGTTCGATCGTCTCCGACATACGTCCTAAAAAGGTTACCACAATCATCTTGTGCAGCGGGTTGCCAAGAAGATCAATGTCTGATTCCGATGGGGCAAATTCGGCAACAAACACCAGATCGTCGTCAATCAGGTAAACATCCTCTTCATTCCGGTAATAAGGCTCAATTCGTCCTTGCTTCAGGCATTCCCATAAGAATTCGGCAATATCCTCGTAGCCCGTCTTCTCACTTTCAACCCGATCCACCCACCGGATCCTGGCATGGTTTGTAATAACGATGTCCGCCACTTTCTTATCGCCCAATTCGATATAAAAGGTTTCATAAGTGCTCCATCTTCTAGTCGTTTTGTCCTTCATCGCCACCACACCTCCACCTTGGGAACCAGGTCTTTTTTACCACTTTTATGTATAAGGATATTTTAACCATGATTGTCCGAGATTTCAACATTAAAATAAACTCAGCCCATAAATGTAATTATTTGTAAAACAATATAAAAGAAAGAAGATCGCCGTACAATGGTCTCTCTGTGTACCAGCGATCTTCCCGCAATTTTATTTAATTATAATTAACTTCCCTGCTTGAATTTCATAAATGTTCATGCTTATGAAATTCTAGTTCTACATGCTGTAGAATCTGGTCTTATCCTCGGCATCTTTTGTATATTCTGTCTTTAATTCGTTGCGGTAAGATCGTTCAACCTTGCGCACGAACGGCAGACGGCTTATTGTCTTTACCGCTTCCTCCGCGCGCTCTGCGTTCATATACATCACGACATAATGCATCTTGCGCGACATATAATGAACGGTTCCGTACTTTTCCAGCGTTCTGGCCGCTTTCAGATCGCTCACCCATATGATATAACCTGTCCGTTCCGGTAACAACATCTATTCCCTCCGTCGAGTCGAATCAAGCAAAGGTCTATCCGCAGCCGCCGCTACCGCAGCTGCAGGATCCGCCGCCTCCGCAGCCGCCCGTTTTCCCTTCATTGCTCGGCACCTTAATCGTATCGGATACCGATTCCGCAATCATGCGGGATACGTCATACAACATCGTATCTACAAGCTGCTCAGCCGTCTTGAACCGCTTAACCGCTTCAATCTGGTCCAGCTCCCGCTCGATTTGCTTCACTTTATCCTTAGCTGCATGATAATCCGGATGGAATCTGCCGAACCGCTCGCATTCCGCGAACAGCTCTTTCGCCTTGGCGAATTGCTTGGTCAGCACCTTCACCTGCTCGTCTTCCTGTACAGCTTCTTTCCAATATAGATAATCGGCTACCTCGGCCGATTGGTTAATAAAATCGCCCAGCTCGTAAGCGCACATCAACAGCGACGCCATATCCAGCGAAGAAACGCCGCTTGCACCATCGTAGGGCAGAACTGTGGTCGTTGGCATTTGTTCACCCTCTTTTCTTTTACACTTGCTTAGCATCTATCATATCATATTCATTCAATGAATAGATACAATTTTACACAAATCCACTCACTCCCGGCGCAACCAGCTTCATCCCTTCCCACATTTCCGGAGTCAAGCATACCTCGCGGCATGCCTCCGGTTCACGCAACAGGCCGGTGACAGCCCAGCCGCTCCCGCTCTTTTCCAGCCTCGCAGGGACAAATGCCACAACGTCCTCATTCATCCTTAATTGAACCGGGGCCTGCCAGCTCAAAGCCCTTTCCAGAATCTCAAGGCGCGTGGAGTGATGATAGGACCTTAACTGCTGCATCCAATTTATAGGTACCCGTTCAAGCTCGGGCAGAAACCGCTCTATCCTGAAATCCTCATGATTCATCAGCTCGCAGCCCGCAAATGCCCGTCCGGAACAACGAAGCGGGAACCCGCCTTGTTCTGATTGAAGTTCAAGCGGCAATTCGGGATACGCTTCTTCCGGAGGCTTTATATCCCCTTCCGCCTGTTTTTCCCAGTCCATAAGACTGGTTTCCAACAGTGGCGAGATTGGCACTCTGCCGGAAGCCGCTTGCAAAAAGGCTATAACCGAAGCAGCACTTCGTCCGTGAGTAATCGCCCGTTCCATTGAACCACGCGTTAATTGCCAAACGGATAGCTGATCATCGGTTCTTCTGTCTGCCACAAGCTCCAGCTCCCAACGGATACGGTACGGGCAGCCTGGAGGAACAAGCAAATCGCCGTTAGGTTCCACCATAACAGGCTCAGGCGTGAGTGCCGGACGTTGCTCTACATGCAAGAGAAGCGGTATCATGGTCCACCGGAACATTCTGCTTCCGCCTGCTCGCGCAAGCTCCATCCATCCGAAGCTGCGCAGCAAATCCAAGCAGGCGCCGCGGCTCTGGTCCCACTCCAAGTTGTTTATTTCAAGCATCGGAAACTGGTCTGCAATAACGGCTTCCGAATACCAGGTCCCCGGCTCAAGCCGCGTCAAAAGCGCCATGACATGCCACATCGCAGGCTTTTTCTCCAGAAGCTCAACGAGGCACACTTGAAATAATAAGGCCTCCCGCATATGCCCCCCTTCCGAGAACCAAGCAGCAAGCGTTTCTTCCTTCCACCTTAACCGCTTCCCTTCGTGAGCGAGTACGCCTAACTGCCTGCTAAGCGTCAGTACAAAGGAAACCGCAGGGCCGTAAGGATCGCTTTCCTCCTGCTGCCAGCCGGACTGAAGAAGACCCGAATCCGTAATCGAAACAGCTTGCATAAGCTTTGCGGTTGTTTTCTTCGGCAGAACTCCTTTTGCCGTCAGGCCAAGGCCGCTTAGGGCAAGCTCAGCCCAAACGGCCAGCAGCTGCCTTCCAAAAGGCTTGCCGGCCATATCCTCTTTCCGTTGCTCCCATAAGCCGCTTGTCGTATCTGCCGCAGGCAGATGGCCAAGCGGAAACAAATAGGGATGCCACAGCATAAAGCAATCACTTGGCATCGCATACAGCCGCTCTCCCCAGCCTTGACGAAGAGCAAACACAATGCCGGCGTTCTGCAGCTGAATCAGCCCGTACCGGAATTCGGCTCCCGACAATCCCTCCCGCAATGAAAAAAGCCGTTCCTCCGAGACTGGACCGGCTCCAAAGCAGCTATAAAACGCCCGCAAAACGGCAAAGCTTGCATCATCCATCCGGTCCACCGCTGCTTGAATGGAGCCCCTGTTGGTCACGGCTTCCTCCCAGTTTAATCCGCGCTCTCTTGCTTCAAACCACAAGGGAGACTTCATGAATTGCTGCTTCGCATCGTTTGCCAGCTTCTCCGACCATTGTTGTACAAACATGAAGAATTACCTCCCTTCCCTCATAGAGCTAATGTTTTTCTAGTTCATATTGGTAGCCTTGCTCGACCAGAAACATCTGCCGCCTTGCCGCATATTCCGTTTCGCTGGTGTCATCGGTCACAATGGTATAGAACCAGGCTTCGTTTCGGCCTTCCTTCGGCCTTAGAATACGGCCAATCCGCTGCGCTTCCTCCTGCCTAGAACCATAGCTTCCCGAGATTTGTATGGCTACGGCCGCATCCGGAAGGTCAACCGCAAAATTCGCCACCTTTGACACCGCCAGAACGGGGACATTTCCCGTCTTGAATTGCTCATACAAGCTTTGGCGCTCATGCTGCGGCAATTCCCCGGTAATGACGGGGACCTGAAGAGAATCCGCAATGGAATGAAGCTGATCGAGATACTGCCCGATGATAAGAGTCGGCGTTCCCTCATGCCGCTCCAGAAGCTGGCGAACAACCGGAACTTTGCCCGGGTTCTCCGCTGCAAGACGCAGCCGCGAGCGTTTCTCTGCGGAATGGTACAGCTCGGATATGCCTTGATCCATCGGCACGCGGATTTCCGTGCATTTGACGGATGCGATATGCCCCTCCGATTCGACGGTTTTCCATTGCAGCTCGAACTGCTTCGGCCCAATCAGGGAGAAAACATCCTCTTCACAGCCGTCCTCCCGAACCAGCGTTGCCGTCAGCCCAAGCCTTCTGGTCGCCTGGATATCGGCTGTCATGCGGAATACCGGGGCAGGCAGCAAATGCACTTCGTCGTATATGATGAGTCCCCAGTCCCGCTCCGAAAACAGCTTCATATGGCGAAACGAATCTTTTTTCGACTTGCGGTGGGTCAGAATCTGATACGTTGCAATCGTGACGGGGCGGACCTCCTTCGAAGCCCCCGTGTATTCGCCTACCTCCGAAGGCTGAAGGGTCGTCTTGTCCAGCAGCTCCTCTTTCCATTGTTGTACGCTGGTCGCATTGGAGGTAAGAATAAGCGTAGCGCTGTTCAGCCTTGCCAATGCCGCGATGCCCACAATGGTTTTGCCCGCTCCGCACGGCAGAACAATAACGCCGCTGCCGCCTTGAATCGTTCCTTCTTTATAAAAAAGGTCAACCGCCTGCCGCTGATAGTCCCTCAATCCGAAGGCTTTGCCGCTTTGCGTTACAGGTCTAAGCGACACGGACAAAGCTTCCCCCGTATGATAACCGGCCAAATCGATCACAGGAAAACCAAGCCGGATTAACTCCTGCTTTAGCTGGCCCCTGTATTCGGGATTCACCTCCCAAGAGCCGTTTTTTCCGCGTTCCTTTAGACACTCCGCAATGACTGAATGCCCTGCTAGTTCTTGCAGCAAATCATTATCCCCGAAGAGCAGGAGACGGCTTTCATTTAATTCAAGACGCAGCTTGCCGTACCGCCCCATCAATGTGCGGATATTCGTCTCCAATACGCCCGGGAGGCCATATCTGGCATATTTTTTTAAGGATTCGATTACCGAGGCTGCGTCCATGCCTGTCGATGCGGCATTCCATAAAGATAAAGAGGACATTTTATACGTATGCCAATTTCCCGGACGTTTCACGAGCTCGGCGAACAGAATCAGCTCCCTGCGCGCTTCCGCCGACAATGGATGCTCATAATCGAGCAGCACGGTCATATCCGACTGAATGATTAACGGCCCATCCTGACGTTCCAACATATCTTCTCCCCCCATGGTTATAGCGGTAAGCATTCACCTCCCAGTATGCAAAAATATCCAGTTTTTTATACGAAAAACGGGACTCCTTCGAGGTGCCGCACCCGAAAGAATCCCGTTTATTCATTTAATGTACATGCTCCGATATTTCATTAAGCGCCGCTCCGGCTTCGTGAATGAAGGCGTCGCGAATAGCGAGATCGCCAATCGCAACAACACCTACCAATTGACCGTTCTCAACGACAGGAAGACGGCGTATTTTATGCTTCGCCATTAATTCCGCTGCTTCATCCATCTTCGTATCTGGCGTAATGGTTAGCAGATCGGTTGTCATAACGGTCTCCACTGCCGTGGAGCCGGAATGCTTCTCCGCGTATCCCCGAACGACAAGGTCCCTATCGGTTACAGCGCCAATCAGTTTTGTTCCCTCTACAATAGGAATAAATCCGAAATCATGCTTTTTCATTAAGACGGCAAGCTCGTACAAATTGTCCTTTAAAGTTGCCGTGATACAAGGCGAGGACATAACCTCTTTGATCGATTTGTTCAAGGCAGAAACCTCCTAGGTCTGATTATATCCCTGTTTAGGATATCCCGCCTGAAGTAATGTCATTCCGCCGCAAAATCTTCCGCCATCTGAATAAGCAGCAGGGCGGAGTGAACCATGGCCCGCTCATCGATATCAAATCGCGGATGGTGATGGGCATAGACGACTCCCGTCTCTTCGTTGCCCGCTCCCACAAACATAAAGCAACCCGGCACCTTCTCCAAATAATACGAGAAGTCCTCTGCAACCATCATCGCCTCGGAACGAAGGGTATTCTCGGCTCCAAACAGCTCTCCGGATACCCGGAAGAAACGGTCCGCTTCCTGCTCGTCATTCACGACGGGCGGATAGCCGATACGCATTTGGTAATCGTATTTCGCCCCGTACATGCTGCAGGTATGCTTAATTAGCTGCTCAAGCCTTTCATGCGTAAGCTTTCGGGATTCCTCGTCAAACGTACGGACCGTCCCTTTCATCGCGCAGCGCTCTGCAATGACATTATTGGTCGTTCCGGCCTGGAATGAGCCAATTGTTACAACCGCAGGCTTCAACGGATCAACGTTGCGGCCAACAATGGATTGAACGGCCTGCACAAGAGCCGAGCCAATCACGATTGTATCGACCGTCTTATGCGGCATGCCGCCATGCCCGCCAAGTCCGATAATTTCCAATGTAAATTCGTCTGCGGCAGCCATAAAAGGTCCCGGCTTAGCGGCAGTCTGACCATACGGAATCGGCGACCACAAGTGAACCCCGTATATGGCGTCTACACCGTCCAATGCCCCTTCTTCAATCATGCGGATCGCTCCGCCCGGAGTCTGCTCTTCCGCAGGCTGGAATATTAACCGGCGCTCGCCGGCCAACTCAGCCTTATGCTGCTGGTAGTAACTAGCCACGGCAAGCAGCGCCGACGTGTGTCCGTCATGGCCGCAGGCATGCATCACGCCGGGAACCTTGGACCGGTAGTCGCATTCCTTCTCATCCTGAATCGGAAGTGCGTCGATATCCGCGCGAAGAGCTATGACAGGCCCCGGCAATTCCCCTTTTATCGTAACCAGCAGGCCATGTCCGCCAACGCCTTCGCGCACCTCGCAGCCGAAAGCTTTCAGCTGCTCTGCGATCCAGCGGGAAGTATGTACCTCCTGGAAAGACAGCTCCGGATTCTGGTGGAGATGTCTGCGCCACCGGACCATTTCCGGATAAAGCCGCTGCAGCTGCTCTTTAATATAGCCACTAGTCTTCAAAGGGCACACCTCCTATTTCCATCTATTCTAACAGAACGGCGCGGCGCGGCAAAGAGAAAGCATGGCTGTAGCCGAGAGTAAGTCTTGCGCTGACTGGGGAAACATACTATCATGGGAAAAGATGTACAAATGAGTTTTTGCGCGCTTGCGCAAAACTCGGCTTTGCCAGCCTAAACCTTACATTTTACAAGCAACTATAGGAGGAAATAACGATGATTATTGAAAACTCGGGTCTTAACGGCCTTCAAAGCGATCTGGCTCATCTGGACGAGTCTGCCGAGCAGCTTGGATTTGTACGTTGGCAGTGGGAGTACTATCGCGCTACATACGATCTGAAGCTGGAAGATCAGGCAACAAAATCGGAGTACTTCTTGCGCATCAACACTCGTGCGGTTGAAGGCAAGTTGGAAAATCCTCATGCGGTGCTTACAATCGAACACGTATACATCGGAAAAGCGACTTTCCCTCACGGCATGGAATATGAATCGCCAGTTCCGCAACCAATCATGACGATTGCGAATCAACGTCTTGAAAAGCTGAAACAGCTGCTTGCCTAATCGATGAAGAAGACACAGCAGAATGGCAGTCGTGGCAGACCGGACTTTCTGCTCCTTATTTTAACGCTGCTGCTTGTTGGATTTGGACTCGTCATGGTGTTCAGCGCAAGCTCGAACCTTGCCCTCACAAATCCTAAGTTCAACAATGATGCCTTTTACTTTACGAAGCGGCAGCTGGCATGGGCGGTTCTCGGCATCTTTTCTATGCTTTTCCTGATGAATCTCCCTTACCAGATTTTTAAACGGGGATTTCTACTGTTATTCATTCCCGTCTTGCTTATGCTGATGGTTGTACCGTTTACCGATCCCGTGAATGGCGCAAGAAGCTGGTTTCAAATAGGCTCTCTTGGCATTCAGCCGACCGAGCCCGCTAAGCTTGCTATCATTCTATACCTTGGAGCCCTAATCTCGAAGAAGGGCGAGAAGTTCCGTGATTTCAAGAAAGGACTTGTTCCGGTTATGGTTATCGTCGCCGTTATTTGCGGCCTTATTATGGCCCAGCCGGATTTAGGTTCCTGCATGGTGCTTGCCTCTTGCGCGATGATCATGATTATCGCGGGCGGCGCCAACTTGAAACAAGTAGCCGTTTCAGGCGGCGTTGCCTCAATAGGTGTCGCTATTCTGGCGGCTATCGGGATGGCTACCAATCCTAAAGGATGGGAATACCGGATCGCCCGGTTTACCGCTTATTCAGATCCTCTTGCTGATCAGCAGGGTTCCGGCTTCCAGTTGGTTTCTTCTCTGCAGGCACTTGGACACGGAGGTTTGACGGGAGCTGGCTTCGGGGAAAGCGTGCAAAAGCTGCATTACTTGGACTACCCTTATAATGACTTTATCTTTTCCGTCATTGCCGAGGAGCTGGGATTTATCGGTACAAGCCTGTTCCTCTTGTTCTACTTGCTCTTTCTCTGGCGGGCGCTTATCGTTGCTCTTCGCTGCCCCGATCCCTACGGGACGATTGTTGGAGTCGGGATTGTTGGTCTATTCGGCATTCAGGCCTTCGTTAATGTAGGCGGCGTAACCGGCGCAATACCGCTGACCGGCGTCACGCTGCCGTTTGTCAGTTACGGGGGATCCTCCCTGCTAGTCTGTCTGATGTGTATCGGAGTGCTTCTCAGCATCTCGCGGGAGGCCAACAAGCAGGACAAGCCAGAGCGCACGAAACGTTCTCATCACCATTAAGAAAACTAAAAAAGGCTGAACCCGTTAAAAGTAACGGTTCAGCCTTTTTTATGTAAGCTCCGCATCCTACTTCAAGCGCTGCTGCGGCTCTTCAGACGTTTCCTCTTCTTTGAATGCAACGCCTTCTACTTTCACATTAACTTCCACAACGTTAAGACCGGTCATATTCTCAACAGATTCTCTTACATTCAGCTGCAACTGTCTGCAGACCTCCTGAATCGGAATGCCATAATGAACGATAATGCGAAGATCGATTGCCGCTTCCAGCTGACCTACCTCGACGGATACACCTTTTTGCACGTTTTTACCGCTAAGGCGCTTCGCCAGTCCTTCGGAGATCCCGCCTGACATTCCGGCAATGCCTGGAGTCTCAAGTGCAGCGAGTCCTGCAATCGTTGCCACTACATCGTCTGAAATACGGATAATGCCTGTTTGAAGGTCCTCGTTCATTTTATTCCACTCCTCAATTTGCCATATAACTTCATTGTACTGGATGGCTCAATTTGAAGCAAGAAAGGAAGTATATCTATAATAGACCCATGCAATATTTCTTGGAAAAGTTTACATGGTTGCCTTTTTTCGTTATGATAAATAATGTTTTTTAGACCTATATTATTTAAGAGGTGGATTTGATGAGACAGAAACTGTTTTTCGGCGGATTAATTGTCATGTTTGCCTTGAGCGCCATCGGGCATTTCGCCCATTGGGACATGACGCTTCAATTTATCATTTCCGCTATCGCCGTCGTGTTTGTAGCGGGCTTTCTTGGCAAAGCGACGGAAAGTGTCGCCCATTACGCCGGACAAAGGCTTGGCGGGTTTCTCAACGCAACGTTTGGCAACGCGGCAGAGCTGATCATTGCGATCTTCCTCGTTAAAGAAGGCTTATTTGATACGGTTAAAGCGAGTATTACCGGTTCCATTATTGGCAACCTGCTGCTCGTCCTTGGACTTAGTCTTCTTGCTGGCGGCATTAAATTCAAACAGCAATTTTTCAATAATCAATTGGCCGAGCATAACGCAACGCTGATGATTATGGCTGTTATCGGTTTATTTGTACCGGCTGTCTTTGTTGGCGCCGAGCATTTCACGCTTAATAAGGACCATTTCCTCAGCATCACCGTTGCCTGTATTCTGATCGTTTCTTATCTGCTGTGGCTTGTGTTCTCGATGATCACCCATAAAGATGTTCTTGCGGATAAAGTCATGAATGCCGATCATGGCGAGGAGCCTATGTGGTCGAAAGGCGTATCCGTGATTATGCTCATTGTGGCGACGGTTATGGTGGCTTTCGTCAGCGAATGGCTCGTACATACTCTAGACAGCTTTACCAAAAAATTCGGTTTATCCGAGTTGTTTGTTGGTGCGTTCGTTATTGCGATTATCGGCAATGCGGCAGAACATAGCGCAGCGGTTATGCTGGCCCTCAAAAACAAAATCGGCGCAGCCGTCGAAATCGCCATCGGCAGCAGCTTGCAGATTGCGCTGTTCGTAGCTCCGGTGCTGATTCTAATCAGTGTATTTATGGGTAATACGATGGATATTATTTTCACTCCGATCGAATTAACTGCCATTGGGGTATCCGTCTTTATCGCGAAGTCCGTTTCCCGAGACGGAACAACCAACTGGTATGAAGGCTTCCTGCTTCTCATGGTTTATGTCATACTTGGCGTTGCCTTCTACCTCGTGTGAGAAAACAAAAAAAGAGTAGGCTCCAAACGGAGTCTACTCTTTATTATTTAACGCTTCATACAACTGAGCCAAGTTGCGTTCCAATCGGCTTAACATTTCTTTTCCGCTCTGCTCGGCGATCAATCCCGCGCGCACAGCAAAGTCAATCTCCCGCGAGAATCCATACATTTGCGTGTCCAAAACTTCCTCGTACAGCGGACATTGACGGGTTGTCAAGTTCTCCATCTGAACTTCGATAAGTTTTTCTATTTTACTCGCATCTTCCGTTAGGAGACGAAGCGCTTTTTCATGCAATTGAACCGTGACTTCCGGTGAAGACATCGTTTTCCCCCCTGTGCGTGTACCCGCCGTCGTCTATATCTTTTATATTAGACGAAAAAGAGCTAATACACAAGGACAAAACAAAAAAGCGCTTCTTCTATTCAGAAGAAGAAACGCTTTGTTTGTGACCATATCGGTCTTATTCGCTAATTACCGTTACATTCAAGTTATGTTTTGCGAAAATTTCTGCCATCTTTGCTTTCGCTTCTTCCGCATCAGGACCATGAACATGAAGCTCGTAAGCGTGTCCGCCTACCAGCGTCGTAAACAGTCCAAGAATGCTCTTAACATCGATATATTTGTTGTCGGCTTGCAGAACGATTGAGGAGCGGAATTGGCTAGCCGCTTGAGAAATTTCTACGATAGCTGCATTGTTGGACATGGGGAATCCCTCCAGTTAATTAGTAAAGCTTTCCTTGACATCATGATAACCCGAAATATATCATCCATCAAGAGAAAAGTTCAAAAACGCTTCATTTTCATTTATTTCAAATTTTCGGAATTTAGTCCTTCCAGCTCGGGAAGCACAAATACGCCGTCTTTGCGGATCAATACATCATCGAAATAAATCTCTCCGCCGCCGTATTCCGGACGTTGTATCAACACTAAATCCCAATGAATGGAGGAACGGTTTCCGTTATCCGTTTCTTCGTATGCCTGACCAGGCGTAAAGTGAAGGCTTCCTGCAATTTTCTCATCAAACAATATATCGTTCATCGGATGTAAAATATACGGATTAAAGCCGATTGCGAATTCGCCAATGTACCGTGCGCCTTCATCGCTGTCCAGAATTTCATTCAATTTCTTCGTGTCATTGCTGGTAGCGTTAATGATCTTGCCGTTCTCGAACGTAAACGAGATATTCTGGAACGTTGTACCGGAATAGACGCTAGGCGCATTATAAGTAATGACGCCGTTAACCGATTCCCGGACAGGCGCGGAGAACACTTCGCCGTCTGGGATATTGCGCTGGCCGGAGCATTTTTTGGCACCGATCCCTTTAATGGAGAACGTCAGATCCGTGCCCGGCGAAACGATCCGTACTTTGTCCGTACGGGACATCAATGCCTGAAGCGGATCCTGCGCGCGGTCCATTTTCGCATAATCCAGGTTGCATACATCAAAATAGAAATCCTCGAACGCTTCCGTGCTCATGTTAGCCAGCTGCGCCATCGATGGAGTCGGATAACGGAGAACGACCCACTTCGTCCGTTTAACGCGCTCCTCCATATGTACGGGATGGGTGTATAATTGCTCGTATAAACGCATTTTTTCCTTTGGCACATCAGACAGTTCGTTTACGTTCGAGCCCGAACGCACGCCGATATATCCTTGCATTTGCTCCATGCGTTCAAGATCATGCTTCGCCCAAAGTTCCATTTGCTCCTTGGTTGCATGCGTCAGCATCGTCCGCAGGACAGAGCGGTCGCTGAGCTCCACGAACGGTCTTCCGCCGCGCTTTGTTACTTCTTCAATCAAGCATTTGCCAAGCTCCAGCTCAAGGCCGATCAAGTCGATCAGGACATTATCGCCGGGTTGCACATCAATCGAGTAGCCGGCAAGGTTAGCCGCCAGCTTCTGTAGTCTTGCATCACGCATCTTTCTCAAACCTCCATTACTTATGAGCACTGTTTTAGGAAAAAACAGCCTTCGAACATATTAGCATGTTGCTTGATTATTGAACAGATCCTGTTGTTTTTCCCGCTGCTCCTGTTGTTCCTGTTCCGTTAAAAGGAGTAAAGGTAACGCTGGTATCGCGCTTTTCCTGTTTGTCTTGTCCGGAGAGCGAATAGTGAAAGACGGAATGTTCGTCCAGCTTAGTCGGAACAAGACTATTCCGGTCGATCAACACATCATATTGAGCTTTAACCTGCAGCGTCTTCAGCATTTTGTCCATCTGCTTGCGGGATGCGTTAAATTCTTTCAGCCACGCTTGTTTATATGCCCCTTCTTCCAGCGGTTCTTTGGCAGCCAGCGCATTCATCTCTTCCTGAAGCTGGTCTTTCCAAAGCTTGTTGGCATCCTGATCGTGCAGCTCAATATGCAGGGCAACCTGGTCAGCCGTTGTGGCCGCATCGATAAAGCTTACATTTTTATCCGCATTTTTTACTTTGTTTAGAATCTCAATCGGGCTCCAGGCCAGATCTTCGCCGTCATCGTTTTGGGCATGCAGCTTCGTATGCTCTTCAATATGCCCTTGAAAGGTCCGGGGAGCATAAGCCCAGCCTTCCGCCGAGATTATGGTCGTTTGGCCGGAGAACGCATACTGATCCTTGCCCGCAAGACCGGCTATCGACATGTTAAGCCATTCCTCCGGCTGGCGGCCGGAGGCGGAGCATCCAGTCAAGGAAAGCGCAAGCGCTGCTAGCAGCACGCTAATAAGGGTATGTTTCAAGGTCTTCAATTAACACATCACCTTTCATTGAATCTTTCCGCATAACCTTATCGTCCCTGAACGGACTTCGCCTTATTCGATTCCGTCAAAAAAGAAAAGGACACCCGGGAGGTGTCCTTTGTTACAATCAGTTGGCTTGCCCGATATAAATCCGGTTTCTGCCGTTGTTTTTTGCTTCATATAATGCCATATCCGCACGGTAGAACAATGATTCCACGCTGATTTTTTCATTCTCAAACGTCCATTCGGAGACACCGCAGGATACCGTAACGACCGGTTGAGTCTCGGCTTCCACATGGGTGCGAATCCGTTCGGCGATACGGTATGCCTGTTCCGAACGAATACCCGGCAAATAAACGGCCAATTCCTCCCCGCCCCATCTTGCCGCAATATCTCCCTGCCGGATCGAGCTGCGGATAATGCTGCTGACCTGCACCAGAATCTGATCGCCGACCTGATGGCCAAACGTATCGTTGATTTGTTTGAAATGATCGATATCGACGAGGATCAACGCTCCAAGCGGATCTTTCCTTTGACGGCTTTGAATCTGCTCATTCAAATAATGGCGGGCGTGCAGGCCCGTCAAATTATCCGTGATAACCATTCTCCGAACCTCGGCATGAAGCGATGCATTCGTTATAGCCAGTCCGATATGAGTAGACATGACCTGCAGCAGCTTGTAATTGTCGTAGGAGAAGAAGTTTGCGCTCTTGTGGGCAACCATAATAACGCCGACCACTTCCGAATCGACAAGGATAGGGGTAGCAATAAGCGAGCGTGCGCCCGTATTGTCCATTAGCTTGGAGTTAACAACTCTCGTGTGCCAATAATCCGAAATGATAAGCGGTTCCTTCGTCCGGTGTACGATGCCGCAGAACCCGTATTCGGGCGAGAAATGCTCGCTTGACATGGCAGGGATATTGCTGGCCATCACGACAAATTGATTTTTCTCTTTGTTAAGCTGAAGTACGCAGCAATAATCCGCTTCAAATATGCTAAGAAGCTCAGCTGAAGCAAATTTGAAAATTTCCTTCAGCTTAAGCGATTGGTTAAGCCTCTTCGTAAGCTCGTTAATTAACCTTAGTTCATTAATAAGAAGATTCGACTGCTCGTACAGCTTCGCGTTCTCAAACGCCGTGCCCGCCGTATCGGCCAGCAAAACAAAAGCCGGCAAGTCCGCGTCATCCCAGCTGCTCTCGTTAACCGTTAAGCATAAGACGCCGTAAGTGGCCTGCTTGCCCGTCATCGGTACCGCGAGACGCTTAGTTCCATCCCGATCCTGTTCCGTCACGAGCTTGCCTTCCAGAAACGACTTGGCTACCAGATCATGCGCCGCATTTTTAAATACAAGCGGTTTGACGCGGGTATCCCCGTTTACATGATCCTGCGATAAATACAATTGCGCAACCGAATTCGGATATAATTGCTCCAGGCTGCTGAGCATTTCTGACAATACCGACGTGACGTCGAATTGGTCATACAGCCTTTTGGCCGCCAAAAATAAGGCGTCGCGCCTGCTCGCTTCCTTGTCCGTCCGCTTTTGCTGCAAGAGAAGATCTTTGATATAGAGCTGCTCGAACCTGCGGTAGAAGCATGTCCGGAAATGAAGCGCGCTTAACTGCGCTACGGACTTGGCCTGAGAGCCGATCAAAAAATCTGTTACATAAACTAAGACGCAAAAAGGACGACGATCCGATCGAGTAAGTACGGGAACGGCTGTTGCCTCCAACGTCTGCCTATCTTCCGTCGCGGCTTCGGATGTCATGGTTACAACAGCGGCCTGCCGCGCCGCGGCAAGGAATTCCGCCTGACGATTTATGTCCAATGTTCCTGCGGAACCAATTACATTGCCGTTTAAATCAAATAATACAAACTGCCCGTCTACCGCAGTGGCTTGTTCATCTGAATCCTTGCGCCAGCATGCAAAGCTCTCCTGCAGTAAAGGCAGCAAGTAAGGTTCGTCCGCTACTTGAATATCTTCATTCTCAAACCATATCGTTTGCTTATCTTCTTCAATCCGATGAGCTGCCGCGACAGCTTCATCTAATGCCTGTGGATTTTTATATAGATCCGCCATCGGTAACACCCAGCCCTTCCCTGCATTAAAGGAGACGAGTCTATCAAACTAGCTATTATTTCATATATAATATACTTTATTTTTGAGAATTTTGCACTACTCAAAATTCCAGCTTTTAGGTCTTTTGGACCGCGTTTGCTGCCATTGATGGCAAGTGCTGACGCCTTGACAAAGGCAAGCATTTTCATATATTATCTATAAATGAATGCATGGGCGTACGGTTTTGTGTCACCCTCAGAAATACGTTCGCTGATATACCAGCGGCTGAACTGTTTATCAGGCTTCGAAGATTTCGAGCATAGAGCGTATTCGGCGAAACACAACCCCATCCTCAAAAATACAATTTTGAAGGAGTTACACAACTCATGTCCCGTTATACAGGTCCTAAATTTAAATTAAGCCGCCGTCTTGGTATTTCCCTGAGCGGTACTGGCAAAGAATTGAAACGTCCATTCCCTCCAGGCCAACACGGTCCTAACCAACGCAAAAAGCTTAGCGGTTATGGCGTTCAATTGCAAGAAAAACAAAAACTGCGTCACATGTACGGCTTGAACGAGAAGCAATTCCGCAACTTGTTCGACAAAGCGGCTAAACTGAAAGGTATCTCCGGTGAAAACTTCATGGTCCTTCTCGAAAGCCGCCTGGACAACCTCGTGTTCCGTCTTGGTTTCGCTAACTCCCGTGCAGGCGCACGTCAGTTGGTATCCCACGGTCACGTAACCGTTAACGGCAAAAAAGTCGACATTGCTTCCTACACGGTATCGACTGGCGACGTAATCGGTCTGCGCGAGCGCAGCCGCGGTCTGAAATCGATCAAAGAAGCGATCGAAGCACGTCATCACCTGCCGAACTACCTGGAATTCAACGATACAGCTGTTGAAGGCAAATACGTTCGTCTTCCTGAACGCGCTGAGCTTTCCCAAGAGATCGACGAGAAACAAATCGTCGAGTTCTACAGCCGTTAATCGCTTGACTCGGAAACCCCGGGAGCTTATGCTCTTCGGGGTTTTTACTATTCATTTTATAGGATATACCTATAAAATGAATAGATATTATATATTTCACTTATATGAGTAAAGGAGGTAAAACTAAGGTATAACCGATCGGAGGCGATGAACATGATCAAGCAAGGCACGCAGGCATGGAATCCCGGCACGTACGATAACCAGCTCGGATTTGTATCAAAGCTTGGCAAAGGCATTCTGGACTGGCTGGATCCGCAGCCAGGGGAGAATATTCTGGATTTGGGCTGCGGTACAGGCGATCTGGCCGTTGACATAGCCGCTGTCGGCGCGAAGGTAACCGGTATGGATCAGTCGGAAGCGATGATTGAATCCGCCAGAAGCAAATATCCCGCTATAGCATTCATCGTTGGGGATGGCGAGCAATTCAGCTTCGATGCTCCTTTTGATGCCATTTTCTCGAACGCGGCTCTTCACTGGATGAAAAATGCCCGTGGGGTAATCGAATCCGTCCGGGACGCCTTGAAGAGCGGCGGCCGGTTTGTTGCCGAATTTGGCGGCAAGGGCAATGTGGATGTTTTCGTACAGGCCTTATATGAGGTGATGCCACGATACGGCATTCAGCCGGCTGAACGAAATCCATGGTACTTCCCTTCGATTGGCGAATATGCGAATTTGCTTGAGCAATATGGATTCGAAGTAAGAATCGCCGAGCATTTCGACCGCCCCACTCCCTTGCCGGAAGGCGAGAAAGGGGTTATGCATTGGCTGGACGGATTCGGCGATGCTTTCTTCAGAGGGCTGGATGACGCCGATAGACAGTCGGCCAAACAAGAGGTATACGAGGCAGCTAAGCAGAAGCTGAATGTCGTTAACGGCGTCTATCAAGCCGATTACAGACGTATTCGCATTTCGGCCGTCAAAGGATGAGCCCCTCCTATCCTAGTCCGCTCGAAATTGAGCGTGGTAATAGAAATCCCGGAGAGGATTCAAAGTCCTCTCCGGGATTTTTATGTTTCGTTATTCTTTTCTCTCAACAGGCTCAGCAGGCTGCGGAATTTGTACGGGTGCCTCGGCAGCTGCTGCGGCAGTCTGAGTTAAAGTACCGGATACCCGGGACGTTAAGCTTTTCATGAGAGAGTTAACATCAATCCCGGATACGTTTTTCAGCATCTCCGGCGCTGTCGCCATCAGGCTGGTCACATAATTGCTGACGCGGGCCGCCCCTTCGCCATGGCCGGTATCTACAACCGTCAGCTTGTCGATGCCTTTAATCGGCTCCGCCACTTTGCCCGCAAGCTCAGGCAGCATCTTCACGATGATATCGAGAACGGCAGCTTCGCCAAAGCTTTCGAACGCTTGAGCAAGCTTTTCCTTCGCTTCCGCCTCGGCAAGACCGCGCAGGCGGATAACCTCGGCTTCGGCCGTACCTTTCGCCCGCTCCGCATCGGCGATCGCAAGACCGTCCAGACGCTTTTGTTCGGCAAGCGCCTTTGCCTCGGATTCGATTCGGTATTGCACCGCATCCGCTTCGCGAAGCTTTTTGGTTTTATCCGCTTCGGCCGCTTGTTCAACGGCATAACGGTCGGCTTCGGCTTTTTTCTTCACTTCCGCGTCATATTGCTTCTCGCGGCGCAAAATTTCCTTCGCTTCCAGATCAATCTCGCGTTCCTTCCGAACGAGTTCGACCTTCATCTGCTCTTCTACTACGCTTTGCTTTGCGCGCGCTTCCTGAATGGAATAAGCCTGATCCGCTTCCGCTTTCGCCATATCCTGCTCGCGTTTGAAGGAAGCTACCTTCAGCTCCTTCTCCTTAGCGGCTTCGGCGATATTCGTATCGCGCAGAAGTTCGGCCTTTTGCCCTTCTTCCTCGGCAAGCGCCTTCTTGATCCGGGAATCTCTCACCGCTTCCGCTTCCGCAATATCCGCATCTCGTTTTACTGCGGCAATACGCGGTTTACCGAGGGCATCCAAATATCCGTGCTTATCCCGCAAATCCTTGATAGTAAAGGAAACGATCTGCAGGCCCATCTTTTTTAAATCTTTGGCTGCGACGCCTTGCACCTCTTGCGCGAATTTGTCGCGGTTCCGGTATACCTCTTCTACCGTCATCGTACCGAGAATAGCCCGGAGATGACCTTCCAGCACCTCTTGCGCTTCGCTCTTCAGCGCCTCGGTTGGTTTGCCCATGAACTGCTCGGCTGCGGTCGCCACATCCTCAACGATACCGCCGATTTTGATAATCGCGACACCGTCCGCCATAACAGGCACGCCTTGTTCCGTATACACTTCCGGAGTAGAGACGTCCAGCTTGTGGGAGAGCAGCGACAGAAACTCTGCCTTCTGGAAGATCGGAAGGATAAAGGCGCCTCCGCCGCGGACGATTTTAATTTTACGGCCGGATTCATCCGTGCTTACATTCCGGCTTCCTAAGAAAGAACCCGTTACGATCATCGCTTCATCCGGGCTAACGGTACGGTAGCGCGCCCAAAAGGCAATACCGAGGATTACGAATACGGCAACTACAATTGAAGGAATAACAAGATACTCTGGCATGAACTTTCTCCTCTCAGCTTAGCTCTTTTTAGTAAGGGTCCAGCTTGGATACGTACAGCGTATTTTCTTTTACTTCCACAATAACGACCCGTGAACCGCCTGGAATGGCATCACCGTCAAAGCTGGCGGCAATCTGGTTGGTATGTCCCGCGCCCGCTTTAACCAGCACCTCGCCATAGCCCTTTGATGGGATGGCCGTAATCACTTCGGCGATCTTGCCGTTCAGGTCCTTTTCCGAGAGCGCAATCGAATTCTCGCTTTCGCTCATCGGCTTCACGTACAGGAAATAACCGCTGCCGCCAATGACCGCACCTCCCGCAAGAGCTAGAATAAATACGGCGGCAAGCCCTAGCGACGTGTAATGCGCCAGCAGCAGCCCGGCACCGCCAAATGCGGTAATTCCGCCAACCAAGGTTGTCGGATTAAGCCACGGATGACCGTCAAGCGACAAGAAATCAAGGATGCCGCCAAGCGCGTGGCCGATCAAATCCCCAAGCAAAGCACTAATGACGGCATATAAAGCTCCGCCAATGAGACATCCCCAAAATACCGCCTCCAACTTCCTCCTCCTCTCACAGCAACCATATGCTGTTAATTCATACGCATATACCCCCGCTTTTGTTTCGCAAAAATGGGAGTTTTCTAATCGTAATCTTCATTTTCCTAATTATCCCAAGCATTGCAGCGTAATTATTCAATGACGCCATACAACTTTTCCTGCCTTTCAACGTCTATATAGGCGGTATGGAATTGCTTGCGGCACCGTATTCAGAGAGCACGCTGCCGAAATCAAACATTTGGGCA
The DNA here is from genome assembly GCF_037147795.1 of Paenibacillus sp. MMO-177. NCBI lineage: Bacteria > Bacillati > Bacillota > Bacilli > Caryophanales > Paenibacillaceae > Paenibacillus > Paenibacillus sp. MMO-177. Next base: position 976,807 of record NZ_JBBCUR010000002.1, read on the forward strand.
ATATAACAATACATGAAGTGCCCTCAAGCACGGTATTGCCGCTCCTCAATAACAACTGATCGACATTATTCGCAAGCATTTTCATGCCAATCCACGCAACTACCACAGGGCAAAAGGGAAGTCAATCATGCTAGTGCTCCAAATAAACGTTCTGTGTTATAATAGGTTCTGGTCATTTAGAGGGGGAATTTGTACATATGCAAGAAGAAGATCGCAAATCGCCGCCCCGCAGGAGCGGATGGCGTACTTTCGGAATCATATCATTGATGACTGTCAAATGGCTCGTTTATTTCGGCATTTTTATCGGTTTGTTGACCGGCGGGGCAGTCACCGGTTATGTCGCCTCGCTTGTAAAGGACGAAGTTGTACGCCCTCGCACATTAATTGAGGAGAAGGTAAACGAAAATTCCATTACAGGATATGTGTATTTCAATGACGATACGCTCGTTGGACAGCTGCGGACCGAAGAGGACCGCACGCCAATCGAATACGATGATCTGCCCAAGCAGGTAATCGATGCCGTTCTTGCTATTGAAGATAACAACTTCATGCACCATAAAGGTGTCGACATCAGCGGCCTTGGACGGGCCGTCAAGCAGAAGCTGTTGAATGAAGACACGCAGACCGGCGGCAGTACGCTGACCCAGCAGCTGGCCCGGCGTGTATTCCTCAGTCTGGACAAGACGGACAGCCGCAAGGTAAAAGAGATGTTCCTTGCCCTGCGGATGGAACGTTATTTAACCAAAGGCGAGATTCTCGCCGCGTATTTGAACAAGGTGCCCTTCGGTAACGGATCCAGCGGTTATAATCTATACGGTATTAAATCGGCAGCCCGGGGTCTCTTCAACATCACCGACCTTAATCAATTAAATATTGCGCAAGCCGCTTATCTCGCCGGCCTGCCGCAGCGTCCTTCCGCCTATACCGCGTTCACGAGCAAAGGGCAATTCGATGAGGAAGGCTTCCAGCTTGCTATGGAACGCCAAGGCATCGTACTGTCGCAGATGCTGAAGTTCGGCCGGATTACGAAACAGCAATATGACGAAGCAAAAGCTTTCGACATTCGCTCTTCCCTTGCTCCGCCGTCGGAGAAGGCTTATACCACCTATCCTTACTTGATGCTGGAAGCGGAGCGCCAAGCAGCTGAGATCCTGGTCCTTCAGGAAAATCCAAAGCTTACGCAGGCAGATCTGAGGAAAAAAGAAAACTCCGCGCTTGTGGAAGATGCCCGTCAGCGTCTCCTTAACGGCGGTTACCATGTCTATACAACGATAGACAAGGACATCTATAAGATCATGCACGATATTGCCGCGGATCCTAAGAATTTCTCCGCATTCAGCAAGGAGAAAGGCTTGGAGCAAACCGCAGCGGTTATGATCGACCACAAAACGGGAGCAATTCTTAGCATGCTGGAAGGCCGCGACTTCTACGAGGAGCAAATGAACTTCGCAACTCAAATGACGCGTCAGCCTGGCTCGGCAATGAAAACAATCGCAGCCTATTTGCCGGCCATCGACAAAGGACTTATTCAGCCTGCAAGCATTGTCGATGATGCTCCTGTTGTACTCAAGGACGGACAAAAAGGCTTCCATATTCCGAAAAACTCGACGAACAGGTACCTTGGTCTCGTAACGGCGCGCGAAGCTCTAAACCGCTCGCTTAACCTGCCCGCTATCAAGATCTTCCTGGATGATGTAACGATTAAAGGCGCATGGAATTTCGCCCGCGAGCTTGGCATTACGACCTTGCAGCCGCAGGACGACAACGCGCAGACGGGCGTTATCGGCGGCCTTAGCATCGGGGTTTCGGTCGAGGAGCTTACCAATGCTTATGGCGCTATTCCGAACAAAGGCGTCTTTAACGATGCTTACATGATTTCGAAAATTACGGATTCGCAAGGAAAACCGGTTTATGAGCATAAAGCCGCTCCAAAACAGGTATTCTCGCCGCAAACGGCATTTTTGGTTACCGACATGCTGAAGACGGTCGTATCGAGCGGCCAAGGCACGGCTCATTCCTTGACATCCGACTTCAAGCAATACGGCAAAATTCCGATCGCAGGCAAGACCGGTACAACGCAAAGCTACGGCGACGTATGGTTTATGGGCTTCACCCCGGATGTTACCCTTGGCGTATGGGCCGGTTATGAAGAACAAATTCATACGTTATCCGACCCTGGCAAGAAGCGAGCACGCTCGATCTGGGCGCTTATGATGAACGAGATTACGAAGGCTAAACCTGAGCTCTTCCCGACCAAGGAATTCGAACGTCCTTCCGGCCTTGTGAAAGCTACGGTATCCAGCGCAAGCGGCAAGCTTCCAAGCCAGCTTACGAAGGAATCCGGCATGCTTGTAACAGACTGGTTCAATCAGAAGTATTTACCGAAGGAAACCGATGACGCGTTAGTGAAAATGGCCTATATTCCGTTCAACGGCGTCAACTATGTACCTAATCCTGCCACACCGCAAGATATGGTCCGCGAACGAATCGTTATTAAGCGGAAGAAACCGCTTGATGAATTAATGGATGAGATCAAGGCAGCGCAAGAGAAGCTTCCTGCAAGCAGCAGAAAGCCGCTCGAATCCTATCTGCCGGCCGATGCCGACACCAATGCGCCTTCCAAAGCGGACCCGCGCGTAGATGACGGCAACGCGCCAAATGCTCCAAGCAACGTGAGGCTTCAATCCATCGGCTCGGGAGTCGTCATGCTGACCTTTACAGGCGGCACCGAAAAGGATATTGTCGGATACCGGGTTTACCAGTCCGTAAATGGACAGCCGGCACAGAAGGTTGGCGATTCCATTCTGGTAGGCGATGAGCTCAAAGCAAAAGTGAACGTAGCGGGTAACCAAGGCTACAGCTTCTACGTGACAGCGGTAGACGTGGCGGGCAAGGAATCAGCGCCAAGCCAGGTTGTCACATTCGGTAAAGGACCTATCAATACCGAGATCCCGGGACTTCCAGGCTTGCCTGGAGACGGTAACAACAACGGCGGGAACGGGGGAACGGAACATCCGGACCTGGCACCTCCTACCTCTCCAACGGGCTTAGCCGCAGCACCAACCGATTTGAGCGTTCTGCTTACATGGAACGCTAATGCGGATGCGGAATACGTTACGACCTATCATGTATTCTTTAGTGCGAATAATGACGGCAAGTTTGTTGAAGCAGGCAAAACCAAAAGTCCAAGCTTTGAATATGCTTCACCTTTAACAACCGGTACTTTCTATGTTATTGCGGAAAATGACACCGGCAAATCCCCGCCTTCTCAGCAAGTAAAAGTGGGGAAATAACGAAGCAGATTGAACAAAACATTAAATGATGACTTCGCATTTGAATGTTCTTCCGATCGCTGTTGTACCCGGATTCCTTGAACAAGTTTACGATGTGGGAATCCGGAGTACAAAGGCGAGTCTCCAGAATCATTCAAACTGCTCCGTTAAAGAAAAGGACAGAAAAAAGCGCCGCGGATTAATTCCGTGGCGCTTTTTTATATATGGGATTAGTCCTCGATTGTGGACAGGTCGCCTGTAGGGAGGTTAAGCTCCCAAGCTTTGAGGACGCGGCGCATGATTTTGCCGCTGCGCGTCTTAGGCAGTTTGTCTTTGAACTCGATTTCGCGCGGCGCGGCATGAGCCGACAATCCGACTTTTACGAATTGCGAAATCTCGGCCTTCAGCTCATCCGAAGCCGTATAGCCCTCACGAAGCGCGATAAACGCTTTTATAATCTCGCCGCGCATGGGATCCGGCTTGCCGATTACACCCGCTTCAGCGACCGCTGGATGCTCCACAAGCTTGCTTTCCACTTCAAACGGACCTACCCGCTCTCCAGCCGTATTGATAACATCATCAATCCGGCCCTGGAACCAGAAGTAACCGTCCTCATCCATATAAGCGGAGTCTCCGGAAATGTACCAGCCCTGAATGCGGAAATACTCTTCGTATTTCGCTGGATTGTTCCAAATTTTCCGCATCATCGAAGGCCATGGCGTTTGAACCGCCAGGTTACCCATGCGATACGGCGGAAGCTCATTGCCTTGATCGTCGATAATCGCTGCTTTGACGCCTGGCAGCGGTTTCCCCATCGAACCCGGCTTTATATCCATGGACGGATAGTTACAGATCAGCTGAGCGCCGGTTTCCGTCATCCACCAAGTATCATGGATGCGTTGATTGTAAACCTTCATTCCCCAGCGCACAACCTCCGGATTAAGCGGCTCGCCAACGCTGAGCACGTGACGCAGGCTCGACAGATCAAAGGAGCTCACCAGGTCGTCCCCCGCTCCCATTAGCATGCGGAACGCGGTTGGAGCACTATACCATACCGTTACGCCGTATTTCTGAATCGTGCCGTACCAGTCGCTTGGACTGAAACGTCCGCCGCGAATAACGTTAGTCGCTCCGTTCAGCCATGGCGCGAAAACGCCGTAAGAGGTTCCCGTAACCCAGCCCGGGTCTGCCGTACACCAGTAAATATCGCCTTCCTTCAGATCAAGTACGATTTTACCCGTGTAGTAATGCTGAATCATCGCATTCTGGACGTGGTAGACCCCTTTAGGCTTGCCGGTAGAACCGGAAGTGTAATGGAGAATGAGGCCATCCTCGCGGCCCAGCCATTCGATCTCGGCTTCTTCAGAAGCTTGCGCCATCTCCGCGCTGAAATCGACAATAGCATCGTCCGTTGTTACGTTGTCACCGAAGACAAAAATATGTTTCAAATTAGGCAGCTCGTCGCGTTTAATACGCGGAAGAAGAGCCGGTGTTGTAATAATGGCCGTTGCTTCGCTGTCCTGCAAACGGTCTTTGACAGCCGTCTCCATAAACGCTTCGAACAATGGGCCGACAACGGCCCCTACCTTAAGGACGCCCAATACGCCAAAATACAATTCCGGCGTGCGCGGCATAAAGATGAATACCCGTTCTCCCTTGCCGATGCCGTATTTCCGCAAGACGTTCGCGAACCGGTTCGACTGCTTGCTCATTTGTTCATACGTATAAGATTCATCGCGTGTGCTGTCGCTGTAGTAAAGAGCAATATTTGCGCCTTTACCGGACTCCACATGACGGTCAATGGCTTCGTACGCCATGTTTACTTTCCCTGTCTCATGCCAGCTGAATTGGCTTTCAATCTCTTCCCAACTAAAATCATTCGTTGCTTGTTCGTAATTCTTAAGATTTGGATTTGTTGCCACTGCTGGAATTCGTTCTTGATGCAAGTTGATCATTCTATCACTCTCCCATCAAATCTGTTAAACATTAACCGCAAAGAATACGCTTTCAAATACTAGCCGGATCTTGCAGGCAAACAAGCCGTCTATCAATCGCATCTTTTCCGGTTACTAAACCGCCACAACAATTATAGCATAATGGCTTTCCATTCGACTATGCTTTTCATTTTCCCCGATGTTTGCTATAACCTTAAATATAAGGAAGCTCACGGCCTCGGAAAGGAGATACCGTAATTGGAGCATCGCAAACTGTATCAAAGGCAGCAGATAGAATTGCAGGACGGCCGAACCTGCATCATTGAAGGTCCCGTCTCTCCGGAGTCCTTGCAAACACTCGCCATGCATGCCGATCTGGACGCGTTCCGGCGGCCGAAGGACCAGCATGAAGCGCTGGTTGAGATCGCCGGCCTTGAAGAAGGGCGGATTATTCTAGCCCGCGTAGACGAGCTCATTGTTGGCTATGTCACTTTTCATTACCCGGACGAGCTGGAACGCTGGTATGAAGCGGGCATGCCGGATTTAGTTGAACTGGGAGCCATAGAAGTAGCGGATCAATACCGGTCCTACGGGCTTGGCAAAAAAATGATTCAATTGGCTTTTGCGGATGGGCAGCTTGAAAATATGATCGTCTTTACAACCGAATATTACTGGCATTGGGATTTGGAAGGAACAAAGCTGAGCGTATGGGAGTACCGGGGCATTATGGAGAAGCTGATGAAATCCGTCGGCATGGTCTGGTATGCAACCGACGATCCGGAGATTTGCTCACATCCCGCTAATTGCTTGATGGTACGCATTGGCAAAGAAGTACCGCAGGAGTCCGAAGAGCAGTTCGACCGAATTCGCTTCAGGCAGCGATTCATGTATTAGCGTGTTTTATATTTGGGAGGTTAAGAAGTGACTAACGCTATTTTCGTTCATCATTCTGACAGTACCCGTTATCAATTTGGGGAGCAGCACCCTTTCAGCCCGTTTCGTATTGCACTAACGCTTGATTTGCTGCATGCCGCTGGAGCGCTGCATCAAGATCAAATGAACTCCCCTTCCGCGACGGCAGATGAGGAGCTCCTTGCGCTAGTCCATAGGGCGGATTACATAAACGCCGTCCGGCAGCTTAGCATGGACAATCCTGCCGAGGGAGCGGCTGCAACCGCGGGAAAATATGGTCTGGATACCGAGGACACGCCTTTTTTTCCGGGCATGCATAACGCAGCGGCAACTATCACAGCCGGTTCCGTGCATGCCGCCGAGCTCGTGATGAGCGGTCAAGCGGAACATGCCTACCATATGGCTGGCGGACTTCACCACGCCTTCCCTGACCGCGGCGCGGGCTTCTGCGTCTATAACGACGCAGCCGTTGCCATTCAATACATACGACAAAATTATGGCGTACGTGTCCTCTATATCGATACGGATGTCCATCATGGGGACGGAGTGCAATGGAGCTTTTATCATGATCCGGATGTCTGCACCTACTCCATTCATGAAACCGGCAAATTCCTGTTCCCCGGAACCGGATTCGTCCATGAGAAAGGAGCGGACGCCGGTTACGGAGCCTGCTACAACGTGCCGATGGAGCCTTATACGGAGGATGACTCCTGGCTGGAATGCTTTCGCAGCTCCATAACAAAAATCGCAGAAGCGTTCAAGCCCGATATTATCGTCAGCCAGCATGGCTGTGATGCGCATGCTTACGACCCTTTATCGCATATTCACTGCAGCATGCGGATCTATCAGGAAATGCCTGTGATCATTCACGAGCTTGCCCATAAGCATACAGAGGGGCGCTGGGTTGCTCTCGGAGGAGGCGGTTATGACTGGTGGCGGGTCGTGCCTAGAGCCTGGTCGCTTGTCTGGCTAACGATGACGGATCATCCGATCGCAGAAAGGCTCAAGCACCATGAGGACGTTCCACTGCCACAAGCCTGGCTGGATAAATGGTCCTCCTCGAGTCCTGATCCCCTGCCAGTCAGCTGGCTGGATGATCTGAGTCAGGTCCTGCCTATTCCGCGGAGAACCGAGATAGAGGTTAAAAACCGCCAGACCGTTGCTATTGCCATCCAAGATTTATGAGATAACCCCTATCAAACACGAAAAACGTCCGTACCGGAAGGTACGGACGTTCATGTTGGCATTAAATATGCTGGATCATGTCATCAATAATCGCATAGGAATTGTTGGCTGCCGTTACCGTAAACTCGGCATAATTCACATGTGCCGAACCGTCGGCTTTATCCGACATCGAACGGATAACAACATACGGCACCTCGTTCAAATCACACACATGAGCGACTGAAGCGCCTTCCATCTCCGCGCAAGCGCCCTGCATGTTCTCATACAGCTCGCGAACCGTATCGCGGCTTGCGATGAACTGATCGCCCGACAATACCTTACCAATCAGGCTACGCCCCTCAAACAGACGCTCGCTGGCTTCCGTTGCAAGCTTCACAAGCCGTTCATCGGCCGTGAACTCCGAACGCTCCTGATAAGGAATAACCCCTTTCGCGAACCCGAGCGGCGTAACATCCATGTCATGCTGTACGCAGCTGGACGAGACCACGATATCGCCGATATTGAGACGCGGATCAAGCGCCCCTGCTACGCCGGTGAACAACACGCTGTCAACGCCCAGATCAATTAGAATCTGCGTGCAGACAGCCGCGTTAACTTTTCCTACACCGGATTTGCAGAACACAACCGTCTTCCCATGAAGCTGACCTTCATAGTAGGTAATGCCAGCTTTCGTAACGCTGTTTGTTACGTTAACATTTTGATGCAGCAGCTCGATCTCTTCGACCATTGCACCAATAATACCGATTTTATTAAAAGCCATTATGCTTGCAAACCTCCAACGGATTGCCGAACAACAATTTCATGCGGCAAAATTACTTTTGCGTGCTCAACAACTTCCTTCTTCATCAGCTTCGTGAGCAGACGCATCGATACCGCGCCGATATCATACATCGGCTGGGCTACAGCGGTCAGCTGCGGACGAACCATTGAGGCCATGCGTGTATTGTCAACACTGATAACCGAGACATCGTCAGGCACTTTCAGACCGGAGTCTTGAATGCAATGAATGGCGCCGATAGCCATCTCATCCGTTGCGGCAAACACGGCAGTAGGACGCTCAGACAGATCAATGAAATATTTCATTGCTTCTACGCCGGATTCGTAACGGTAGTTGCCCGTGCGAACGAGCGTTTCATCATAAGTAATTCCGGAGTCTTCAAGCGCACGCTTGTACCCTTGGAAGCGGGCATAACCATTGGCCGGATCCTGCAGCGTACCGCTGATCATCGCAATGCGCTTATGACCTTCTTGAATCAGCTTGCGCACGGCGTCATAAGCCGCTTCTTCATGGTTAATGTCAACAGAAGGAATTTGACCATTCTCATCCGTTGTTGCGCAAAGGACGATTGGTACATTCGCTGTCTTAAACGCCTGCATATGCTCTTCCGTTACGGCGCCGCCCATAAAGAGCAGCCCGTCCACTTGCTTCTCCAGAAGCGTGTTGATTACGCGGATTTCTTTATCCTTCTTCTTGTCCGCATTACACAGAATAATATTATAATGGTACATATTCGCAATATCTTCGATACCGCGCGCAACCTCGGCGAAATTCGCATTCGAAATATCCGGAATGACAACGCCGACCGTAGTCGTTTTCTTGCTGGCCAAGCCCCGAGCAACCGCATTCGGACGATACCCGAGTCGTTCAATAGCCTCGTACACCTTTTTGCGCGTTGCCGGCTTCACGTTCGGATTGTTGTTCACAACCCGAGAAACCGTAGCCATCGATACTCCTGCTTCTCTTGCTACATCATAAATGGTAACCGTCACGGTACTTCTCTCCAATATCTCAAATTTTATTTACGTTCGCTGCATATTAAGGTAATCATACGACAAAATATTACTTTTCGCAATGTTAGCGCATGCACCGGCGATAATCGCGTACTTCATCATGCAGCGAATGGAGAGTGATATTCCCGTATGGCTTATGTATGCATAGACCGTCTGCTAAGTTGAGATAGCCTTTTGTTAATATCAGCAATCCATTCCTCGTCATGAAGCGATTGCGCAATCAGATGCAGGTCAAGCAGGTTGTTGATGCGCTCTTGCGTCAGCCGTTCGAGATGATACGGGTCCGGCTGATTTTTATCTTCACTTGCTTCTACGAGCAGGTCTGCCCATTCGTTGCATTCATTAAACAAAAACGTTTGCTTAGGCGGCTCCTGACCGAGCTTTGCGATGAGTCCGGTCAGATCCGGTTTCACATCGGGAAGTACTTCGCTGCGGCTGCATACCGAGCATGAATAGATCGGAACATTGTCGATTTCGACTTTCCCCGAATAGATCACTGTACGCAGTTTCATCTTCATGATGTCACCGCAATGACACCTTTTCTGCACTTTGGTCCACTCCCTTTACGCGCTTCTCTTCCGTTCCTCTTTTTCTATTCCGAGATGCGTAAAGGATTCGACCTTTTCTGCATAAAATCCTGCTTATCCGCACTATGTAATTTTTACTATGGGGCGACTTTCCGCCAACGCTTCTTCAAGAATGGAATCGATACCAGCACGACCCAAATGGCCGCTCCAATCATATCGTTCCGGATATCCATCGCATCGGGCATCCTGCCGCCAACGAAGGATTGATGGTATTCATCCGTCACTCCGTACAGACCGCATCCGATAATTATCGACAGCTTGTAGAGGAAACGGTCGCCCTTTTTTCCAAGGCCGTAGTCGAAAGCTGCAGCCAATATAAAATAAGCAATGAAATGTCCCCAGTCGAAGCTCGCCATATGCGGGAAAAACTTACGGAAAAACGGCAGCATCGTATTCATCTCGTCGCCTGTGCGGGAGGAAAATCCGAAAATAACCGCCATCCATATCACGGCCGGCGCAAATCGCAGAATCCGGCGTCTACTCGTTTGATTCATGCGTTCTCCTTCGTTACAATGAAATATGAAATAATAAATACGGGAGGAAATCCATGATGTCATTACATAATAAAACCGTTATTTGTCTGCTTGACGACGAGTTTGAAGATCTCGAGCTTTGGTATCCGGTATATCGAGTCCGCGAAGCCGGAGCTACCGTCCTGTATGCCGGCCCGGAAAAGGGCAAGAAGCACATCGGAAAATACGGCGTTCCCGCTGTCGCCGACCTCTCCTTCGACGAAGTAAACAGCGCCGATATTGCCGGCCTGCTCGTTCCAGGCGGCTGGGCACCGGACAAGCTGCGCCGTTATCCAAAGGTGCTTCAGCTTGTTCAGGAGCTTGACGCGGCAGGCAAACCAATCGGCCAAATCTGTCACGCAGGCTGGGTTCTCATCTCGGCCAAAATCCTGCAGGGGCGCAAAGTCACTTCCACGCCTGGCATTCGCGACGACATGGAAAACGCCGGCGCCGAATGGTTCGACGAAGCGGTCGTGGTAGACGGTAACCTGATTTCCGCACGCCGTCCACCGGATCTGCCTCCTTATGCGAAAGCGTTTGTTGATGCCTTGGAGCAGCAGGCTTAATCGCAAACAGCCTTAAGACAAAAGGAGCCGCCCGCTAAATCGCGGAGGCTGCCCCTTTCTCGTCAACGGCATCCATAAATTGCTTCAGCTTCTGATGAATGTCCGCGCTCATGCGGCACTCGAGCAGCTGCGGCAGAAGAGAGCGGCTGTCTTCCTGCGTTGTGCAGAGCAGCCGTTCTTTCACTTGCAGAATGGAATGAGAGGACATGCTTAATTCGTCTACATCAAGACCGAGCCAGATCGGCAGAGCACGCAGATCTCCTGCCAGCTCGCCGCAGACCCCAACCTTGATATGATTCCGCTTGGCTGCTTCAACCGTTTGTTTCAGCATTCGCAGCACCGCGGGGTGGAACGGTTCATACATATAACTGATTTCTTCGTTCATCCGGTCGACGGCCAACGTAAACTGGACAAGGTCGTTCGTTCCGATGCTGAAGAAATCAACCTCCTGCGCAAGCAGATCGGCCAGCATAACGGCAGCGGGCACTTCAACCATAATGCCCACCTGGATGCCCGGATCGTAAGAAATCCCTTCTCTCTCCAGCTCCTGCTTGGCTTCCGCCAATACCTGGTTGGCTGCTCTTACTTCCTCAACCGATGAAATTAGAGGGTACATCACCTTCACCTGTCCAAAGCTGCTTGCACGCAAAATCGCTCTAAGCTGGGTCTTGAACAGGTCTTTGCGATCCAGCGAGATCCGAATGGCCCGGTATCCAAGAAACGGATTATCCTCTTCCGGGATATTGAAGTAATCAAGCTGCTTATCTCCGCCGATATCCAGCGTCCGGATAATAAGCGGCTCGCCTGCCAGCTTTTCGGCGACATTTTTATAGACCTCGAACTGCTCCTCTTCCTTGGGAAACCGATTCCGGTCCATGTACAGAAACTCCGTGCGGAACAATCCAACGCCGTGCGCCCCGCTGGACAACGCGACTTCCAGTTCCTTTAAGGAGCTGATATTAGCGGCCAGGCCAAGCACCTTGCCGTCCGGGGTGACCGATTGATGACCAGCGAGGACGCTTAAGCGCTGTCTCGCCTCCGCCTGTCTGGTTTGAAGCTCGGAGTAATGCTGAATCAGCGCGTCATCCGGTTCAATGAACAGGAGACCCTCCGTACCGTCAATAATAAGAGATTGCCCAGTCTGAATCGGCTCCTCCAGCTTTGCCTCAACCCCTACGACCAGAGGAACGCCAAGAGCGCGGGCCATAATGGCGGAATGAGAGGTCGAGCTTCCGGCAAGCGTTACAATGCCAAGCACGTTGTTCGGGTTAATATGGGCCAGCTGGGAAGGCGAAAGCTCCCGTGCAATCAGAATAAAAGGCTGGGTATCGGATGGGAGCGTAATCTCCGGAGCGCCAAGCAGATGCTTGAGCAGGCGGTTTCCGACATCCTTGATATCGAGAGCGCGCTCCTTCATATACTCGTCATCGAGCAGATCGAACATCGTGACAAAATGATCGATGGCTTCCTTCACCGCAACCTCCGCGGCCTTGTACTGGCGCTGGATAATCCCCTGAATCTCGTTCATAAACACCGGATCGTCCAAAATCGCCAAATGCGCATCGAAAATTTGCGTCTCGTCGGAACCTACCACTTCCCTAAGCTCATCCTTGATTTGTTCGATCTCATGCTTGGATGTGCGTATTCCCTCGTAGACCCGCTCGAATTCCCTCGCAAAATCGGCAACATCGACACGCTGCTCGGGAAATTCCCACTCCCAGTTCGGCAGCACAAACGATTTCCCGATCGCAATGCCGGCCGAAGCGCCTATTCCTTGTATCATGGTTTTTCCCCTCCACCATTTCTCTCTTTAAGAACAACGGACAAAACCGAAGACTGCCCCTTCTTCACTGCTTTAAACGGCGCGAAGCGCCAGGAATGAACAAGATCCGAATTGGTAATAACCATCGGCGTAGCAAGAGATTTGCTTTCCTTGCGGACGCGCTGCAGATCAAAGCGCACGAGCATATCGCCAGGCATAACTTCTTGTCCTTCCTCAACAACCGCTTTGAAATACGATTTTCCGGTGAGCTTGGAAGTATCGATTCCGATATGCAGCAGAACCTCAAGCCCTTCCTGCGTGCGAATGCCTACGGCATGCATCGTTGGGTACACGATCATAACGGTGCCTTTTACGGGCGATACAAGCTCACCCTTCTCGGGAAAGAAGGCAACGCCTTGTCCAACCAGCTTGCCTGCGAATATCGGATCGGGAACATCCTCAAGCGGAATCATCCGTCCTTGTACAGGCGAACTGAACAGCACCTGCTCCTGGTCACGCTGAATGGCCTTTAGCATCTCTGCCCGGATTAATTCCGAATACGTACCAAATACGACCTGGACGTTACCGCCGCCAAGCCTAAGCACCCCTGCTGCCCCCAAATTTCTTAAAGCATTATTGTCAAGCAGCTTCTCATTGGCCACCTTGAGACGAAGCCTTGTAATACAGGATTCCATCTGCACGATGTTATCCTTGCCGCCGATCGCTTGCAGAATAAGCGGCGCGCGGTACGGAATGTCGCCTGCCCATTCGTCGAGCTGCGAGCCTTCCTCACGTCCCGGAGTAGGAATCCGAAACCGGTTGATTGCCCATCGAAACACGACGTAATACACAAGTCCAACTACAATCCCGATCGGGATCAACAGCCAGCCTCTGGTAGCCAGATGTTCGTTAATAATGTAGTCGATGACGCCGCCGGAAAAAGAAAACCCGTGCCGAATTCCCAATTCATAGGTGACCCACATAATAATGCCCGACAAAATCGCATGCACCACAAACAAATACGGCGCAACAAACAAGAAGGCGAACTCGACAGGCTCCGTAACCCCTGTCAGAAAAGAGGCCAGAGACGCATAAAGGAACGTCTTTCGGATTTTTGGCTTCAAATCTTCCCTGGCCTCATGAATGATGGCAAAGGCTATAGCCGGCAAAGCAAACATGACGATAGGATACATGCCGGCCATAAAGGCCCCGGCAGTCGGGTCGCCTGCGAAAAACCGCGGCAGATCCCCGTATACCATCGATCCGTCCGCCGTCTCGTAGCCTCCCACCTGGAACCAGAACACATGGCTGAGCAGATGATGCAGACCAAAAACGACAAGAATCCGGTACAAGAATCCGAACAGAAACACGCCAAACCCGCCGCCGGAAGCGACGATATCTCCTAGTCCCTCCAGCATGCGCTGAATCAAAGGCGCAACGCCGATCATGGCCATGGACAAGATTACGGTTACAACGCTGACGAATAAAGGCACAAACCGCGGCCCCCCGAAAAACTGTATGTATTCCGGTAAGCGCAGGTTCTTAAAACGTTCGTAACTGAAGCCGGATATCATGCCTATAATGGAGCCTACAAACACGGTTGGCTCGATATGCGGATCGGCCGTTCCGGTTACCCCAACATAAATGACCATACCCGCGAGCGCAGCCATGCCGGCTGCCAAAGCGTTGCCCGTTAGACCCAGCGATACGCCAAGCGCAAAGATATAAGGAAGAAACGTAAAGATCGCATGGCCTGCCGCCTGCAGATAGTCCGCGGCATTGGGAATTCCAAGAAGATCCCATGGCAGCTGGCTAAGAAATAAAAAGATTGCCGCAGCGGGAAGTACGATCATAGGCAGCATAAAAGCCCGTCCAAGCTGCTGAAACCTTCCTAGAAAATTCAATTCGTCACCTCCTGAAAAGAATTGCGAAGCAATTCTTACTACGTAAGCATGAACTTAAAGAATTATCGCGTCGTTTGCGATAATTCTTACTTCGTAAGCATGGACTTAAAGAATTGCGAAGCAATTCTTACTTCGTAAGCATGGACTTAAAGAATTAACGCGTTGTGTGCGGTAATTCTTTTGACCTGATCCATTTCTCTATAACGATGGTAAGGCGTTCAAGCTTTTTTGTCAAAGCAAAGACGGGCCTTGATGGCCCGCCGATGTAAGGTATAACGCAAAAGGCACTGTTTAGGTTGTGTGCTTCCCATGCGGCAGAAGAATGGAATCCTCCACCTTGATGCAGCGGTCCATAATGACCTGAAGTCCGCCTTCGGATGCAATTCTCGCGGTCTCGTCATTTGCGATGCCGAGCTGCAGCCAGAGGGTCTTCGCACCGATAGCCACGGCTTCTTCCGCGATAGGCGGCGTATGTTCCGGACGGCGGAAGACGTTCACGATATCAACAGGCTCAGGAATATCTTTGAGAGAAGCATAACTGTTCTCGCCAAGAATAGTCTCGGCAGCGGGATTTACCGGAATGATGCGGTAGCCCTTCTTTTGCATCGCCTCCGCTACCATGTAGGATACGCGGTCCGGCTTGTCGGACAATCCCACTACGGCAACCGTGTTGCTCGCTTGCAGAATTTCCTTGATTTCATCTCGGGTCGGATTTTCAAATGCCATAATCAGCGCCTCGCTTTCATCCTTTTTTATTTATTCTACCCATTCTACGTTTGCGCCTAACGCTTTCAAATGATCGAAATAAATCGGATAGGACTTGGCAACATGGTGCGCGTCGCGGATCCGGATCGGATTTTTGGCGCGCAGGCCAACGACGGTAAGCGCCATAATAACGCGATGATCGTAATGGGCATTAATCTCCACGCCGCCTTCAACGCCTTCCGGACGGCCGTGTACGATAATCTCGGCTTGGCGTTCTTCTACGTTAGCGCCGGCTTTGCGCAGCTCGTTCAAGTAGTCCGTAATGCGGTCGCATTCCTTGTAACGAAGATTCTCAACGTCATAGAAGCGCGAGGTTCCTTCGGCAAAGACTGCCGCGGCAACCATAGCGAGCACCGCATCGGTTGCTTTGTCGCCGTCGAACTCGACCGCTTTCAGCTTGCCGTTGCCTTTAACATGAACAATCCCGTTCTCGTGAGTAAGCGGCACTTCCATCATGCGGAGCACGTCAACAACCGCGCGCTCGCCTTGCTTGCTGTTCTCAGCCAAACGGTGAACGATGACGTCCGAGTTCGTTACCGCAGCCGCGGCAAGAATCGCCGCCGAACCCGGGTAGTCGCCTTGAACGACATAGTTCTTTGCTTCATATTTTTGGTTGCCCGGTACGCGGTAGTGCATGAGATCTTCGCTAGCGTGGATCACGATGCCAGCCTGTTCGAGCACTTCAAGCGTCTGGCCCACAACAACCTTGGATTTCAGATCATGCAGCACTTCGATTTCGCTGTCTTCCTCCAGAAGTGGAGTAAGGAACAGGAGCGCGCTTAAGAATTGCGAGCTGACATTGCCCGATACCTGGATTTTGCCGCCTTTTGGCTTTCCGCCTTGAATGCGGATTGGCAGCTTGCCTTCGTTATGTTCAATCTTTACGCCCATTTGGCCAAGCGCATCGATCAGATCGTTATGTGGACGTTTGCCCAAGGAATCCGGATAACGGTTAATGAAAGTAACATCCGGGCACAGTGAAGCAATGGCCATCAAGAAACGCAGAACCGCGCCGGCATTGCCTACATCAAGTTGATCTACGGCTTTCGGATTTTTGCCAAAGCCCGTAATGACGATTTTCTCGTCGTCCTCTTCTACGATTGCACCCAAATCGCGGATACAACGGCGCATCGCGTCGCTGTCCTCGCTATGAGCGGGGTAATAGATCGTGCTTGTGCCATCCGCAAGCGCAGCGACAAGCAGGTAGCGAGTCGTATAGTTTTTAGAGGAAAGCGCTTGAATTTCCCCTTGGAGTGTTGGAGTAGGTGTAACGATTACGTCCATTATGCAGCAATTCTCCTTTTTATTAGAGTGGTTCGTTATTTCTCCTGCCATGCCTTCAATATCATTTCGGCCGCTTCCTGCGGCGTTAATGACGTTGTATCCAAACGGAGATGCGCAAAATCATAAGCGTTCTTGCGCTGCTCCATAATCCGGTGAACGTTAGCCGCAATATCGCCCTGCAGCAGCGGACGGGCCGTATCGGATTTCACCCGATCGATAATATGCTCCGCGTCTGCCGTAAGAGCGACTACAAATCCGTGCTTCAGCATGGCTTCCCGGTTCCGCTCCATCAGCACGCAGCCCCCGCCGGTCGCAATAACGGAGCTTTCCTCCGCTTCCAACAGCGATGCAAGCACTTTGCTCTCGATATCGCGGAAGCCCGCTTCGCCCAGGGTCTCGAACAGATTCGAGATCGTCCCTTCGCGCTCTACGATCACTTCATCCGAATCGTAACGGGACCAGCCAAGCTGCTCTGCAAGCAAACGGCTGACGGTGGATTTGCCCGTTCCCATAAAGCCTACCAATACAATTTTGCTTGTGCGTTGCTCCAATGCAAGAACTCCCCTATCGTCTTTTCCCCTACATACATGCTTTTCCACAACATCATATCATTTTTTATCTGGTATAGGGTATAAAAATGTTGCATATGCCGTATGGATGATAATGATGCATATTTCATAAATAGGAGTGAAAAGGCATGACCACTGAATCGAATTTGCCCGATAGCCGTCTGACCAACGACCGTATTGACCGTATCTTGAGCCCAGATCACCCGCTCTGCCGCGAGGACGTGGTCTGGATGCTTGAATATATTAAAAAAAAGGTGGCTGACGGGGACCCTGCACTCAGGGACCTTTCGCAGCCACGCTTATTGAAAAACTTTCATTATTTCGCCGAAGCTTCCATGCTGCTTATCCGCCGCAAGCATTACTCCGAACAGGAGGCTACCCGCCTGCGGAATTGCCTCATCGAAGCTTCATACGGGCTAAAATAATCGAACCGGATTAGGAATTCATCCAGTTGTAGTGGAACGTGCCTTCTTTGTCCAGACGTTTGAAGGTATGCGCACCGAAGTAGTCGCGTTGCGCTTGCAAAAGGTTTGCAGGCAGACGCTCTGAACGGTAGCTGTCGAAGTACGACAATGCGCTTGCGAATGCTGGCACCGGTACGCCGTTAGCTACGGCTGTGCCAACCACTTCGCGCCATGCGCCTTGGTACGAATCAACGACACCTTGGAAGTAAGGATCAAGAAGCAGGTTGCTCAGGTTAGGATCGCGGTCATAAGCGTCCATGATGTTTTGCAGGAAGCGCGCGCGGATGATGCAGCCGGCACGGAAGATTTTTGCGATGTCGCCATAACGCAGGTTCCAGTCGTATTCTTCGGAAGCTGCGCGCATTTGAGCGAAGCCTTGTGCGTACGAGCAGATTTTCGAAGCGAAGAGAGCTTTGCGAACCGACTCGATGAAGGCTACTTTGTCGCCTTCGAAAGGTTTTTTCTCAGGACCGTTCAATACTTTGCTAGCTGCGATGCGCTCGTCTTTCATAGCGGACAGGAAGCGAGTAAATACGGATTCCGTGATGATCGACAGCGGCACGCCCAAGTCGAGGGAGCTTTGGCTCGTCCATTTACCGGTGCCTTTTTGGCCGGCGGAGTCGAGGATCACGTCAACCATTGGCTTGCCAGTCTCAGGATCGTATTTGGAGAAGATGTCGGCCGTAATCTCGATCAGGTAGGAGTCGAGCTCGCCTTTGTTCCACTCCGTGAAGATGCTGTGAAGCTCTTCAGCGTTCAGGTCCAGCGTGTTTTTCAGCAGGTCGTAAGCTTCGCAGATAAGCTGCATGTCGCCGTACTCGATGCCGTTGTGAACCATTTTTACATAGTGGCCCGCACCGTCCGGACCGATATATGTGCAGCAAGCGTCGTCGCCGACTTTTGCCGAGATAGCTGTAAGGATAGGCTCAACCAGCTTGTAAGCCGATTCTTGGCCGCCTGGCATGATGGAAGGGCCTTTCAGCGCGCCTTCTTCACCGCCGGATACGCCAGTACCGATGAAGCGGATGCCTTGCTCTTCAAGAGCTTTGCTGCGGCGAACCGTGTCAGGGAAATAAGCGTTGCCTCCGTCGATGATGATGTCGCCTTTGTCCAGATGCGGAACAAGAGCGTCGATTGTTGCGTCAGTACCTGCGCCTGCTTGTACCATGATCAGTATTTTGCGAGGAGATTCGAGCGATTGCACGAACTCTTCAACTGTGTATGCAGGAACAAGGTTTTTGCCTGCGGATTCTTTGATCAATTCATCTGTTTTCTCACGGGAACGGTTGTACACCGATACAGTGAAACCTCTGCTCTCAATGTTCAGGGCAAGGTTTTTACCCATGACTGCGAGGCCGATAACGCCAATTTGCTGTTTAGCCATTTGGTTCTTCCATCCTTTTCTTTATAATATGGTGGTCTTCAATAGTCTTATATTACTCCTTTTGCAAGGAGATGAAAACCATTTGCGCGGAATTTGTCGGCAATCGTCCATTAGTTTTCCTGACCGCTTTAGAAAGTTTACCTTATATTGCGAAGAAATGCTAACCAGAAAATGAGAAATCCGGCGCGTACAAAAAAACGAATCAATCAAATGATTCGCCAGGAACCATCCGTTGATTCGTTTTTCGAAAAAAAATATTTATGAGACCTCAAAGCTCCAGCTGCAGCATTTCCGAACGGAGCAGCGCCAGCTTTTCCTTCGACTCGGCAATAGCTTCCGCATTATTCTCCTGAAGGGCGTCGAAAAGTACCGTCAGTTCGTAATCCAGTTCATAACGCAGCACCACCGCGCGTTCTTCGGCACGCTTGGATTGGAAGGCTTTGATCATTTCCTCTATAGTTACGAATGGCTTCTTTTGATAAATAATCCGATGTTCCATTCCGGACACCTCCACAAGTCGTATTATTTCACCAAACATGATGTTCTCAATGACGATCTGACGATCTTTGATCCGCTTGACTATCGCATGTCCACGTGTGTCATTAATAAGCTTTTCAAGCAACTCCGACAGCTTCTCGTCCTTAATGGTGTAATCCCCAACGATCTTGTAACGGTTCTTCATCCGCTGAAACCTTAACTTCACGAGCTTACGACCTGTTCGAATTGAAATGAGGAACTGCCCCTCCGTCTCGCTCCAATACAAGGAGTACCCTTCCTGAATGAGATCACGGATGAGGTTTTGGATTTGCCGGCGGTCAAAACGCAGCTCCAAATTGCAATATTCGACTTCGTAGCTCTTATTCACGGCAATCCCTCCTTTCAAGCATTTGACGAAATAGTCTGACAATTTGGTCTTACTTCTATCTTATACTCCATCTTATGATCTGGCAACTTGGATTATTGACTAATTTTAAAGGATTGGCCGTCCAATTCGAAAAAAGGGCAGTCAAGCCGTCCATTTCGGAGGCCTGACCGCCTCGCGGGGTTTATTAGGATCCGAAATAATCTCTTACAAGCGTCAACGCTTCCTCTATCGTCGCCTGCACGGACTCCTTTTGGTCTCTGTACTTCAGTTCTATCGTTCCGTCAGCGGCCTGTCTTCCGACGACAATCCGGACCGGGATGCCGATCAGATCGGAATCCTTGAACTTCACGCCCGGACGCTCGTCGCGGTCATCCAGCAGCACCTCAAAGCCGGCGGACATAAGCTCGCCGTAAAGCTTGCCGGCTACATTCATTTGCTGCTCGTCTTTCGAGGATATAGGCACGACGTGAACTTGATAAGGCGCCAGCTCAAGCGGCCAGAGAATCCCCTGCTCGTCATGATGCTGTTCTACAACCGCGGACATGACGCGGGATATTCCGATTCCGTAGCATCCCATTATGATGGGCTTCTCCGATCCCATAGCGTCAAGATAATTAGCCTGCATGACTTCGCTGTACTTGTTCCCAAGCTTGAATACTTGCCCAACCTCAATCCCCCGGAACATGCGGAGCTTCCCTTCCGCGCAATTCGGACAACTATCCCCCGGCACGGCATTGCGTACGTCGCCCAGCCGGGTAATCTCAAAATGCACGCCGGGACGGACATCTTTCCAGTGATAGTCCGTTTCATTTGCGCCTGCAATGGCGGAATCCGTATCCGCAGCGGAGTAATCAACGATAACCGGAATGCTTAATCCGATTGGTCCGGCAAAGCCAATTGCCGCGCCTGTCAATCTCTCCGTCGTCTCCTGATCGGCAAGCTCCAGCTTATCCGCCCGCAGCAAGCCTGCGAGCTTAATCTCGTTGACTTCATGATCGCCTCGGACGATTACCGCGACAGGGTTGCCGCCCGCTAGGAACAGCAGCGTCTTCAGCATCTTATCCGCGGAAGTACCCAGCGCCTGAACAAGCTCCTCGATTTTTCTGACATTCGGAGTATGGATTTTCTCCGGCACAGGGTAAGCAGCTGAGTCTCCTGTACTTACAGCCGTCTCAGGGATTCTATAGCCCGCTTTCTCGAGATTCGCCGCATATTGACAGTGGTCGCAGGCCGCGATCGTATCCTCGCCGATATCGGCAAGCGCCATAAATTCGTGGGTGCCGCCTTCTCCGCCTATGGTACCCGCATCCGCTTCCACCGGACGGAAATGCAGCCCGCAGCGAGAAAATATCCGGTGATAGGCATCATACATCTTTTGATAGCTGTCATGAAGCCCTTCCCAGTCGGCATCGAAGGAGTAGGCATCCTTCATCATAAATTCCCTGCCGCGAAGCAAGCCGTAACGAGGTCTCTTCTCGTCCCGGAATTTGGTCTGGATCTGATACAACGTAACCGGCAGCTGACGGTAAGAGCTGACTTCCCCGCGCACCAGATCCGTAATGACTTCCTCATGAGTCGGACCAAGCGCGAATTCACGGTCATGCCTGTCCTTCAGCCGGACCAGCTCGGGACCGTATTTCTCGTAGCGCCCGGATTGCCGCCATAGATCGGCGGGCTGCATCGCGGGCATAAACACCTCCTGGCAGCCGGCGTTGTCCATTTCCTCCCGAATAATCGCCTCCAGCTTGCGCAGCACCCGCCGGCCCGTTGGCAAATACGTATAAATTCCGGCAGCAAGCTGCCTGATTAGGCCTGCTCGCAGCATCAGCCGATGGCTGATTGCTTCCGCTTCGGAAGGCGCTTCGCGCAAGGTTGGCAATAACAGTTGACTTTGACGCATCGTTCTCACTCCTGACTATAGGTATAAAAAAGAGCACATTCGCAAGGGACGAATGTGCTCGTGGTACCACCCTTTGTTAACCGGGGCAGCAATGCTGCCGGCTCTCTAATAGATAACGGGATTCTCATCCCGGCAAAGACCGATTTGGAAAAGGCAGCCTTTGCAGCTCACAAGGCAGGATGAGTCTTAAGCGTTCATGGAAGCCTCGCAGCGGTGGGCTTCCTCTCTGAAATGAACATTGGCTTAATGCTCGACCTTGATCAAAGCTGTTGGAATATTTAGATAAATTTACAACATGCGTACTTCCGCGTCAAGATGGTCCTAGATGCGCGGATAGGAACAAACGTGCTATAATCAAGCTTAATTATCGGCTTTCATTACGAGGAGAGATCAAATAGATGACCACAACCCCAACAACCGGCACCTTTGCGGGCTTTGAGCAAAAGGATTTTGACACGTTTCTGATCGAAGGACTGGAGCAGCGCATGGCTGCCATTGAGGAGCGAATTCGTCCGAAGTTCCGCTATCTGGGCGAAAAGCTTGCCGGCGACATTGCGGTGCATGCAGGCGACGAAATGTACTTGCATATCGCCAAGCATGCCCGCCGGACCGTGAATCCGCCCAAGGATACCTGGCTTGCCATCTGCAACAATAAACGCGGTTACAAAGCGCATCCTCATTTCCAGCTTGGCTTGTTCGACGACCATCTGTTTCTGTGGTTTGCCCTTATTTATGAGGCTCCTAATAAGTCCAAAATCGCTTCCATCTATCTGGACCATCTGGACGAAGTAATCGCGGCTGTACCTTCGGATTACGCGATTTCGCTCGACCATATGAAGAAGGAGTCCAAGGCCGTAAGCGAAATGAGCAAGCAGGACTGGATCAACGCCCTTACCCGCCTTCGCGACGTGCAAAAAGCCGAGCTGCTGATCGGCCGCCATCTTCCTGCCGGCGATCCTCTTCTTCACGATGGGGACGCGCTGTACAAGCTTGCTCAGGATACCTATGAAACGTTGATGCCTTTGTATCGTTTGGCTGCTAAGTTGGGTTAAAGGGGCAGACTGCGCATTTGAATGTTCTTCCGATCGCCATTGCTCAGGGATTCCTTTGACTAGATTGAACAAGGTTGGAATCCCTTCACAAAAACGAACGCTAACGCTTCTCCAGAATCATTCAAACGCTCCGCTTGCCAATTAACCTGAAAAATAGCAAAAAAACGATACAAAGGCTTTGGGGAGAACAGAAAAGCTGTGCGGAATTGAACTCCGCACAGCTTTTTTTGATTGGGATTAGACCGCTGTAACCGTTTTGGCAGCTTGTGCTTTAGCACGGCGCTGCTTGCGGGAAGCGCGGAAGAAGAACAATTCGTACATGCAAGGAACAACGATCAGCGTCAGAAGCGTGGCCGCAGCCAGACCGCCGATCACGACGATCGCTAGACTCTGCGATACGATACTGCCCGATTCGCTGGCTCCGAATACAAGCGGAAGCATAGCGCAAATCGTTGCGACAGCCGTCATGATGATCGGACGCATCCGGGTCGTTGCCGCTTCTACAAGCGCATCGCGGATCGACATCGTTTCTTCGTTTTGCTTCACGCGGTCTATGAGAACGATCGCGTTCGTCACAACGATGCCTATCAGCATCAACGCGCCAAACATCGCCGTAAAGTCAGGCGTAACGCCGGAGATCAAGAGGCCTACGACTGCGCCAATCGCCGCAAGCGGCAAGGAGAACATAATGGCGAGCGGAGCGCGCAACGTTTTGAACGTCAAAACCATGATCAAGTACACGATGCCGATCGAGATGAGCGCCGTCATGCCAATGTCTGCAAAATCGCTTGCCTGGTCAGCCGATGCGCCGCCAACCTTCAGTTCAACGCCATTCGGAAGCTGCAGCTTATCTGCGGCTTTCTTAATATCCGCGCCTACAACCGATAGCTTCTGCGGATCCGCATCAGCCGTAATCCGTACATAGACTTTGCCTTCCTTATGGTAATACAAGCTAGGTTCTTCCGTGCGGACCAGCTTCGCTACGCTTGATACCGGAACCACGCCGGATTCTGTAGCAATGGTTAGATTCTTAAGAGCCGCTTCGGTATCCGGATTGATAACCGGCTGCACAACGACTGAGGTGTCGCGTCCGTCTACCTTGATGCTGCCAACCGGCACCGGATTGAGGATGCTCTGCAGCTGCGTCGAAACTTCCTGGCCTTTCGCTTTTTCCGGGTCCACCTGGAACGTATACACCGGCTTTTTCTCTTCCTGGTTGCTTTGTACTTTAAGAACGCCTTTAATTGGCTTGATTGCGGCAATCAACTGATCCGCTGTTTGCGTCAGCTTCTCGGGATCATCGCCCGTAACGTCAACGAAGACTTGCGAGCCTCCGCCGCCCATCATCAAATCCGTCGTATTTACTGAAAGCTCGGCATCGCTGAAATTCGTTTTTTGCTTCTTCACTTCATCCATAAATACTTCGGCGTCCACGCCTTTCTTCAAATCAACCATATACGTAACAAGCGTCGGCGAGGATACCGAACCGAATTGCGCATTTTCAGAGCTGTTGCCAAGCTGCATGATGACCCATTCCACGCTTTTGCTGTCCTTCAGGAAATTCTCGAGCTGCGTGCCGCCCTGCTCAACCTTCTCGGACGGCGTATCGCTCGGATACTGCAAGGAAATGTTCAAATTCTCCGCGCTGGAGGAGTCAAGCGCACCCTTCGGCATCATCGCGTAAGAGCCGATAGAGCCTACGAACAGAAGCAAGGCGATAAGAAGAGTCACCCATTTGTGCTTCAGATTCCAACGGATAAACGATGCAAATTTCTCGGAGCCTTTATGCGGCTTTTCCTTCGTGCCCCGAAGCAGAATCGCGCTGAGCAGCGGCACAACCGTTAAGGCAACTAGCAGCGAAGATAAGAGCGAATACGCTACGGTCAACGCGAACGGCAGCAGGAAGGCCTGCAGGGAACCTCGGAGAAGACCCATCGGAAGGAATACCGCAACCGTAACCAGCGTAGAAGAGGTAATCGCTGTTGCGACTTCTTTTGTTGCATCGGTAATTACGGTAACCGAGAATGGCTCCTTTTGCAGCCTGCGGTAGATGTTCTCGATAACAACGATACTGTCGTCAACGAGACGTCCAACCGCTACAGCCACACCGCCAAGCGTAATGATATTAAGGGTTACGCCGGACAGATCAAGCAGGTACAGCGTGATGCCAAGCGACAACGGAATGGATACGATTGTAACCAGCGTCGCGCGGAAATTACGCATGAAGAGCAGGATGATGATTGTTGCAAACAATGCACCCATCAGTACTTCGCGAAGCATGCTGTTTACCGAATGAGTAACCGATTCGGCCGTGCTGAGCAGAACAACCGCGTCAACGCCTTTTACATCCTTGTTCAGACGCTCGACCGTTTTCTCGACGTTTTTGCCCGTAGATACGGCGTTGGCATTAGCCGACTTCGATACCGTGAACAAAATCGCGTCCTTGCCGTTCATCCGGCTGATGCTCTCCTGCTCTTTCGCCTGCTCAACCTTCGCGACATCGGACAGCTTCACGCCAGGCGCAACCGGAAGATTGCGAAGCGTATCGATGCCGGTTACTTCGTCATAAACATTAATGTTGCCGGCTGCGCCGTCCACGTTGCGTTCGCCGATCGAAGCGGATACGCCGCGTCCTTGCAGCACGCCGAGCAGGGATTGCACCGGAAGTCCTTTTTGCGCCAGCTTATCCGTATCGGGAGTAATGTGGATCGATGGCGTCGACCTGCCGTTTACGCTGATCTGACCCGCTCCCTCAGACTTCTGCAATTCCGTATTGACCAGCTTGATCTTGGCATCCTTCTCCTGCTCGCTTAGACCTTCGTCAAACGTAACCACGATCCAGGAGATCGGAATCATCGACGTATTAAACTGTACGACAAAAGGTTTCATGACGCCTTGCGGAAGCTGTACCTGATCAACGGATCGCTCAATCTCTGCTTTAGCTTCCTTCATATTCGTATTGGAATCGAAATTTACGTTAACCTGGGCATAACCGTTCCCCGAAGTCGAGAACATATCGGTCTTGCCTTTCGTGAACATAACCGCTTCTTCGAGCGGATTGGTCACTTGCTGCTCCATCGATTTGGCGTCCATGCCTGGCCCGATGACGGTCACCATCACTTGCGGGTTATCCGCTTCCGGCAGGAACTCCATTGGCAGCTTCAAATAACTGATGACCCCAACCGTCAATGCCATAACGACGATCAGGATAACGGCCGCCTTGTTGCGGAACGACCATTCGGTTAACTTATTCATTACAACTACTCCTTCTCCCTATTCGGATTTCTCTTTTATGTGTTTTTGACATTTCTAAGCATACCTGCATTGAAAATAATGTAAAAACGTCTCGAGACGGTATTTGCTCTCGCCTCTGGTCGGAGCGCTTCTACGACTTAGGTCCAGTATAAAAAAATGAGCAAGTACTCACTTTACAGTTGGGCTGACGGTATTTATACTGAAAGTGAGTATTCACTCACTTCATTCAAAGAGGTGTTTCTATTGACGAAATCAGCGGAAAAGCCTGCTATTGCCGTCTCCGGAATCACGAGACGGTTTGGGGATCGGAAGGTATTGGACGATATTAACCTCACCGTTCCTCGCGGGGAGCTATTTGGACTTTTGGGACCTTCGGGGTCAGGGAAAACAACGCTAATCAAGCTCATAACCGGCATTGACCGGGCCGACGCCGGTCAGGTTGAATTGTTCGGCGAGTTCATGCCGCAGCTCAGGATGCTTCAAGCCATAGGCTATATGGCGCAGTCCGATGCTCTTTATCAGGAGCTGACCGGCAAGGAAAACATGGCCTTTTACGGTTCGCTCTACGGGCTGTCCGGCAAAGCTCTTGCTTCCCGAATTCAGTCCGCTGCAGCATTAGTGAACTTGACGGAATATTTGGATAAACCGGCAAGCGTTTATTCCGGCGGCATGAAACGCCGCCTGTCGCTTGCCATTGCCCTGCTGCATGAGCCTCAGCTTCTTGTGCTTGACGAGCCGACGGTTGGTGTCGATCCCGTACTCCGGCAATCCATCTGGGATGAGCTGCGTGCCCTGACGCAGCAAGGCGTAACGATTATCGTTACCACTCACGTCATGGACGAAGCCGAGAAATGCGACCGTTTGGCACTTATCCGCGACGGTAAATTAATTGCGCTGGACACTCCCGAAGCTATTATCGAGCAAGCCGGAGTCCATACGATCGAAGAAGCATTTATCGCCCTTGGCAGCCGTAAGGAGGCACAAGCATGAGAATTCGCGCGCTGGTTGTTCGCATTATCCGCCAGTTCGTCCGGGACAAACGGACATTGGCCTTGTTGTTCCTCGCTCCGCTGCTCATCCTGAGCTTAACGAAACTTGTTTTTGACGGCAGAACCGTGTCGCCCGAAATCGGCTTGATTGGACCCGCAAGCGCTTTTGCCGTCCAGCTGGAAGAGCAGAATGCCAGCATTACCGTCTACGAAACCGTCGAAGCGGCAGATAAAGCCCTTCATAACGGAGAGCTAGATGCCCTTGTCCAAGTTAAGGACGGCAAGCCGGACATTACGCTGGAAGGAAGCGATCCGTCGGTAAGCCGCAGCACGCAGCTTCTCATGCAAAAGGCGCTTCAGAGCAATGTTCAAGAGCTTGCTCCAACGGTGCACTATTTGTACGGAGGACCGGATATGGCCTCCTTTGATTCGTTTGGCCCTGTACTCATCGGCTTCTTTTCTTTTTTCTTTGTCTTCCTGCTGGCGGGAGTATCCTTCCTGCGCGAACGTACAAGCGGCACGCTGGAAAGGCTGCTGGCGACGCCAATCCGCAGATCGGAGATTGTGCTCGGCTACTTGGCGGGCTTTGGCATCTTCACGCTGCTTCAGGCTTCCCTCATCGCCTGGTTCTCCGTACAGGTGCTTGGCATGTCGATGGCGGGCCATATCGTCAATATGCTGCTCATTAATCTGCTGCTGTCATTAACCGCCTTAACGCTTGGCACATTATTGTCTTCGTTTGCCAGCAGCGAATTTCAAATCATTCAGTTCATTCCGATTATCATCGTGCCTCAGGCATTTTTCTCCGGTCTATTTAATCTGGATGCCATGAATCCCGTTCTGCAAAAGCTAAGCTATATCATGCCGTTGTACTACGGAGCGGATGCCATGCGGGGTATAATGATCCGCGGGGAAGGTATTTCGGATATCCAGCTGGATATCTACGTGCTGGCAGGCCTTTCGATCCTGTTCGCCCTTCTCAACGTTGCGGCGTTAAAGAAGCAACGCGTCATGTAGGCATGTTTCTTTTTCTGCTATAATGAGAGGAATGGGTAAAAAGGGAGTGTCTGGCATGAGCGAGCCGATTGAAGAATGGCTGGATGAGCTGAACAAGCTTGGCGACGAGAAATCGATGACCGATAAGCAGCTGAAGATCGTCAGGGCTGCTTCCGAAATATTTGCGGAGAAGGGTTTTGCCGCTTCATCCACGAGCGAGATCGCACAACGCGCGGGAGTTGCGGAGGGGACGATTTTCCGGCATTACAAAACAAAAAAAGAATTGCTTGTCTCCATCGTGGCGCCGGTGATGGCAAAGCTTGTCGCTCCGTTCGTGATGAGGGAGTTCTATAAAGTGCTGGACGGCAAATACGACAGCTACGACCAGATGCTGCGCGCGATTCTCGAGAATAGGCTGGCTTTTCTTGATAAGCATTTAAACGTGCTTAAAATTTTCATCCAGGAAATTCCGTTCCATCCCGAACTGCAGGAACAATTCGAGAAGCTGATCCTCGCGAAGGTGTTCGAGAAGATTACGCCCAATATCCGCAGGTTCCAGGAAGAAGGCAGTCTTGTGAACTGGTCCCCTTATACGATTATAAGACTTACGGTCTCCTCCCTCGTGGGTTATGCCGCCATACGAATGGTTTACGGCAAACGGGAAGGCAGCAATTGGGATGATGAGCAGGAACGGGAAGCGACCATCGCTTTTATTATGAAAGGGTTAGCCCCTTAAAGGATTCGATCCAAAAAGCCGAAGGCAAGGCAGGAATCCCCTCTTTCAAGAGAGCGGCTTCCCGCCTTGCCTTCGGCTTTATTAATGATGCTTGAATTGATGATTATGAGGCAAATTCCACGTGCAGAGACTTGTCGCCACTCCCCCTGCCGCAACCGTTATGAGTGATAGCAGAAACGTATCTTCCGGCAGCAGAATGGCTCCCGTCCCGATAATGATAAAATCCGTTAGAAAAATAATAACCCCAACGTTTAGCGGGATATAGCGGGACAAGAAATGAGCCAGCAGATCCGTCCCTCCCGTTGAGGTGCCGTTTCTAAGCATGATTCCAAGGCCTGTCCCGATGCAAAAGCCGCCAAGCACCGCGCGCGTAAAAGGAGTCCATTCAATGTAATAGAGAAAATGGAAACGGTACGGGCTAAGCAAATCAATGACATAGCTGGATAACAGCAGGCCGTTCAGGCTCTGGTAGATCATGCTCCGGCTTTGAAACCAAACAAGGGCAAATATCGGGATACTGCAAAACAGCATAGTCAGACCAACCTGAATATGTAGCAGATAATTGACAATGAGGGCAATTCCTATCAATCCCCCATCCAATATCATTAACGGAACAAGAAAAAAATTAATTCCGACCGATATAAGCAGGCTTCCCATAATAATGGCCGCCCACCTGCGCCAAGACAGTATCCCCATTCTTCCCTTCACCTCTTTTTGCTCTACCTCATTTATATGCCGATCTTGTACATGCCATTCTTTGGAAAACAATAAAAAAAGCCGGCTCCTCATCCATTCATGAGAAGCCGGCTTTTCGCCGCAATCTATTCCTGTGCTGCAGCAGAACCCGCCGTATTATCCATTCTGCGGAACTGCGCGAGCAGGATCAGTGCCAAGAGACATAGGATGCCGCCGGATACGTACGGCAGACGCAAATCGAGCGTAAACAAGAACGACCCAACAAGCGGTCCAAGAATTCGTCCGAGGCTGTCCATCGAAGAGCTGAGGCCGGAGGCAACGCCTTGCCCCACCTTTGTCTTCTGGGTAATCAACGAGGTTACGCACGGACGGATCAGCGAGTTGCCGATGCCAAATACGGCAAGCGACAAGGTAGCCCACCACAAGGAATGGGCAGCCAGCAGCAGGAAGAAACCAATCGCCGAAATAATCAGGCCAAGCGCAATGTATTGAGGCTCCTGCCCCCTCTTGATTCTGCGCCGGACAACGCCGCCTTGCACAAGCGCGCCAACAAAGCCGCAGACGAAGAACAGCATGCCTACCTGAACCGGCGTTACGTCAAAACGCTGAATGCCGAAGAACTGCAGCGTTGCTTCCATGCCGGCGAGAGTAAACGTAACGAAGAACGCGAGCACATACAAAAACTTGAGCGGCCCGGTAAATGCCGACCAGCGGGATTCCCGCTTCTCGCCCGATGCTCTTCGTTTCTCTGGCGGCAACGATTCCTTCAGCTTGGTTATTGCGAAAAACAAAGTAATTAATGCCATGACCGAAGCCGCGTAAAAAGGCGCTTCAAGCGAAACCTGACTGAGCAGACCGCCTACGCCGGGACCAATCGTAAAGCCGAAGCCAATCGACATCCCGACAAGCCCCATTCCTTTTGTACGCTGCTCCGGCGGCGTAATATCCGCTACGTAAGCAACGATAACCGATGTGACCGCTCCGGAGAACAAGCCCCCGAGAATACGGGAGAGATACATCATGGTCAAGTTGTCGGAAGATAAGCCAAACAAGAAAAAGCTGATCGCAAACCCGGTCACGCCGATAATAATAATCGGCCTCCGGCCGATCCGGTCGGATAAGCCTCCCCAATATGGAGAGAGTATGAACGATACGGCTGAGTAAAGCGCAAGCATTAAACCCGTATGATGCTCGGCATTACCCGGGCTGACGGCTTTAATCATTTCAGGCATAACAGGAATAATAATCCCAAACCCGATGAAGGTGGTCATTAGAATAGCCATTACTATTAGAAGTCGTTTATCTCGCATTTAGTCTTCACCCCATCCCTTATCGTAACATATCAAGCTGGCAATAGTTATGAACAAATGGAGAACAATACGTGCCCAGCTGCGGAATGCCCGGCTGCATCGATAAAATGTTGCTTGCATTCCGACTTGTTTTTGCTATACTCAACTTTGTTTGTACATTAGACATTTGACGACAGTCGAAAGGCAGGGACGAAAGCGATGGATCATAACAAAACCCCGCTCTTCAGCGCACTCCGCCGCCATGCGGAGAACGATCCGGTACAATTTCATATTCCGGGGCATAAGAAAGGTCTCGGCAGCGATACTGAGTTTCGCGAATTTATCGGCGACAACGCCTTGTCGATCGATCTTATAAATATTGCTCCGCTTGATGATTTGCATCAGCCAACCGGCGTTATTGAAGAAGCGCAAAAACTTGCCGCCGACGCGTTTGGCGCCGATTACACGTATTTCTCCGTTCAAGGCACCAGCGGCGCAATCATTACGATGATACTGACCGTCTGCAGCCCGGGCGACAAAATTATCGTACCGCGCAACATTCACAAATCGGTAATGGCCGCCATTATTTTCGCCGGCGCGCGTCCGGTATTTATCTCGCCCGCGCGCGATTCGAATCTCGGGATCGACCACGGCATTACGACCCGCTCGGTGAAGCGAGCGCTTGACCGCCATCCGGATGCCAAAGCCGTTCTGGTCATTAATCCGACCTATTTCGGCATTTGCGCGAATCTGAAGGAAATTGTGGACCTCGTTCACAGCTATGATATTCCGGTACTTGTTGACGAAGCCCATGGCGTGCTTATTCATTTCCATGAGAAGCTTCCGATGTCCGCCATGCAGGCCGGTGCCGATATGGCAGCTACAAGCGTACATAAGCTTGGCGGCTCCATGACGCAAAGCTCGGTGCTGAACGTACGCAAAGGTCGGATTAACCCGTTCCGCATCCAGACGATCCTGAGTATGCTGACGACCACTTCGACATCCTATATTTTGCTCGCATCGCTCGACACTTCCCGCCGCAATCTGGCGATTAACGGACATGAAATCGCGGAACGCGCGATTGAACTCGCCCAATATGCCCGCGAGCAGATTAATCAGATCCCTGGCCTTTATTGCTTTGGCGAAGATATTCTGGGCGACGAAGCAACCTATGATTATGATCCAACCAAGGTTACGGTCCATGTGCGCCATCTTGGCGTAACCGGGTACGAGGTTGAGAACTGGCTCCGCGATCACTACAACGTAGAGATCGAGATGAGCGATATGTATAACATTCTTTGCCTTGTGACGCCCGGAGATACCTCCGAGTCGATCGATAAATTGCTGCAAGCGCTCCGCGGTTTGTCCGAAACGTACCATGAAGGCGCCGAAGCCCGCGAGCTTGTTGTCAAAATTCCGGATATCCCGCAGCTGTCCCTTACGCCGCGCGACGCTTTCTATGGCGAGACCGAGATCGTGCCGTTCAAGGAATCGGCCGGACGGATTATCGCCGAATTTATTTACGTCTATCCGCCGGGCATTCCGATTCTGCTGCCGGGTGAAGTCATCTCGCAGAAGAACATCGACTATATCGTGGATCATGTTGAGGTTGGCCTGCCTGTCAAAGGGCCGGAAGACCGCAGCATTCAGTTCGTTAAAGTTATCGTAGAAGAAAACGCGATCTTCTAAGCCAAAAGCCAACAGCAGCGCCTTTAAGCGATGCTGTTGGCTTTTTCGTATGATTCCACTTATTGTAAACCTTCAGAGTGCCATGCTATGATGAGATGGGGGTGGGATAAATGAGTCAAAGCGCATTTATTAAGCTTGTTCAAGGATCTGCCGTTAATGAACTTCCGCTCGATGAACTGAAGGAGAAGCTTTTGCATTACCGGGAACAGACCGCTTTAACCGGAACGCAGCTTGACTGGGATTATGCAAACGCGGCTTTTCCGTATACGATCGAATCGAAGCAGGATGACCGATGGTTTTACTTGCAAGGCACCAATCCCGGGTACAAATATATTGTGTTTGGCAATGGAGCCGAGGGCCCTTCCACCATTCAAGTCGTCCTTCCCGACGGGTCCACCCATGGCGACAAGGCAAAAGCCAACGAGTTATGCAAGTATTTGGCCAAACAGCTGCTTGCCGAACTTACGATGTTTAACGGCCGCACGATTTATTACAACCCGCGCAAATAGAATACATACCGAAAAAACACCCGTCTATCCGGGCTTTATGAGCCACTTGGATAAGACGGGTGTTTTCGGTCATTAACCTTCTTTGTTCTCGTTCTCGGTACGCGCGATTTCTTCGTAGATCGCAGTCACGCGGTCCCACTCTGCATCGTCCTCGATACCAACGAGGAATGCTTCGTCGTTCTCTTCTTCGATACGGAAGATAACGCCGTCAGCCTCCGGATCGTTGCGATCCAGCAATACGGCGTATACGTTATTCTCCGATTCAAATGTATAGACCATGACCATTTCACGCTCTTGGCCTTCGTCGTCTGTCACGATGAACACATGTTCATCATGTTCATGATCATGTCCGCAGCCGCAGTCTTCGCCATGCTGATGTTGATGCTCGCTCATGGAATTACCCCATTTCAGTTATTTATGCATACTTACGTATCGTACCATGCAGAGGAACGCCGGTCAAACAAAAGACGCCCTGCCGCAGCGCAGAGCGTCTTACTACCAGCATGTTCTACTGGGAAGTGATGAGTTTCTCCGATACAACCGTCCAATCATCGGAAGGCGATGTCTTCAAATAGAATCGTACCGCATATTTGCCGGCGTATTCGAAGTTGTATTTGATATCCTCCGTCCGGTACCAGAAATTATCCTTCGTGATGCTTACATTTTGGGATTGAATAACCTTCTCGGTTCCATACGGGTCCGTAATCGACACTTTCACAGCAGAGATATCCGTCTTAAGGTTGTCGATTTGGGAGAAGACGTTAAACGTATATTTGTTGCCTTTGTCCACGTTGCCAAAGATGACTTTATCCTGGAACAGTATCATATGGACATTAGGCTTGTTAATTGTGGCTTTCTTGCTCTGATTATCCCAGTCAACAAGCGCATTCAGGCTGTTTCCCATCTGGCGAAGAGGCAAGTAGGTTTTGCCGTCCACAATAATGCCGCCGTCATCCAGCTCACTGCCGTTAACAATGACGCGTACTTTCTGGGATGCTGAATCGGCAAAAATGAGCGTACCTCCGAATACCGACAAAATAGCGAGCAGAATAGCTACTTTTTTGAATCTGACTTTCATTGCTGTTAACCCTCCCTCCATCCGGTTTGTCTGGATGTTTGGTTATACTCGGGTTTTGGCCCAAAGTTGCGCCCAGCAAAAAAAGTTTTTAAGCCCGACAGTTCAAGGCTGAACCTGTCAAAAGCTGTTGAATCATGCGCTTGCCCAGGAAATACTTTTGTATTTCCCTGCTTAGCTGTAAGTGCGGGTCAAGACGCAAGGCACGCCCTTCCCCACCGCTCCGGGCTCCTGCATTCGCTTCCAATAACGCATCCCACGCTCGCATGGCGTTTTGCACACCGCGCAAGTGTCGGACAATACAAGCTTGTAATAGTACTGCTTCCTTTCACTTGACGACTTTTTCTTCTTCGCAACTTTGCCTTTGCCCTTTGCCGCTGCTGCACTCATCTCTTTCAATCCTCCCGCCAATTTTGCTTCTGCATTATATGTAGGCTGACGGCATTATGCATCTGTTGTTTGTCAACAACTTGCGTTATTTGATACAGTGGATACAAACCTTGAAATGGGAGGCGTTCTGAGCTTGCAAATCCAAATGCTTGGCACCGGCGGTGCTTTCGCGAAAAAATATTCGAATAATAACGCTTTAATTGAAGTTGATGGCTTCAAGCTGCTTGTGGACTGCGGCATTACGCTGCCCCGGTCGCTTCACGATGCCGGCTACTCTTTTGATGATCTCGATGCGGTGCTGATCAGCCATATGCATGCCGACCATGTCGGCGGGCTGGAGGAATACGCGTTCCAGATGATGTTCCGTTATGGCCGAAAGCCTGTCCTGTATATTGCCGATACGCTTGTTGAACCATTATGGGAGCAGACGCTTCGCGGAGGTCTGACACAGGAGCCGCTTAACGCGCTGTCCGATTTCTTTGACGTTCGACCTATCAAGGAAGGCGAAACGCGCGAAATCCATCCCGGGATTCATGTGAAGCTGATCCGGACGGATCATATCGCGGGCAAGCTAAGCTATTCCTTCCTCTTTAACGGGACGTTTTTTTATTCCGCGGATATGAAGTTTGACGGCGGATTGCTGAAGGAATTGACCGCAAATGGGGTAACAACGATCTTCCACGACTGCCAGCTGATCTCTCCGGGAGTTGTTCATGCGAGTCTGGACGAGCTGCTGACGCTGCCTGAGGACATTCAGGAGAAGGTGTGGCTGATGCATTATAACGACAATATGGAAGAGTTCATTGGACGCACCGGGAAAATGCGTTTCGTGGAAGAGCTCGCAATTTACGAAATTCAAAAATAACAAGCAGACATCCACCGCGCTACTGGCGCTGCAGACATCCGCTCTTGCTGTAGCTTATGCAAACGGATGGAGTCCGGTCAAAGAATTGTTGTGCTTACAGGCGCATGCATGCATTTTGCCGATTCGATCCATACTATTATCGGGAGGATGATAAATATGGATCACACACAAGAAGAAGTAGTTGCCGTACGCAAGAACGGAGACGGCGATATTGTTGAGCTGCAGTTAACGTCTGGCAAGGTCGTCGATTATAAAACCGCTCAAACGATGGTTAAAAATAATGAAATTGCGGGATTAAACGTTTTTAAAGGCCGCGACCATGAAGATCATCTCCGCTCTAACGCGGATGGCCGCAAGGACAATAATCTCGACAATCTGCCAACCTTCTAAAACCGGAAAATCGGCTGCCGCAATCGCGGACAGCCGATTTTTTCTTATCCTATCATTTTTTCTTCGTTTCAGGAGGCAGCTTTCTGCGCCATACATGTGTCTGATCGTAAGAAAAGGAGTCTTTGACGACAAACCTTGCCACACAAGCGCTAACCGTACCCACGATGCCAAACAAGCCTAGAAGCCATACGGCCATATAGGCATATTCCTGTGCCAAACGATACCGCCTCCTATTAGTTTTGCAAATGCTTTCTATACAGGTATGTACGGCCGGAATCTAATATGCTAATTTTGTCACAAGTTTGAATCATAATTCCTGATCCGGAACATACTAAATAGCGGGCAATCGCTTCTACAATACAGAGGGAGAGTGACTTCTGCCATGACTTCAGATTTGAACAGCAGCTATGATTGCGCAAATGCTTCTACCGATTTGCCTAATCTTATTTCACAGCTTGACTCGTTAAGAAACGGTTCCGCTTCCACAGCCGAGCAACAGGAAGAAATAAACCGGCTCGAGAATCAGATTCGGTTCATTCAGAACAAATGCGATATACCGCATAGTAATCATTAATAACGAGACACGAAAGGTCCATGCTGATACGCATGGACCTTCCCCTTTTTTATAAACTCCGCAAATAATTTCAATTCCCGTCAAACCGCTTTTTCATTTCCTTCGTTACCTCCTATAAGAGACCATTATTCTTTAAGGAGGAATTAACATGACCGCCAAAAAATTAACGATGTTTATGTTTGCCGCCGTACTCTTAACCGGTCTGCTGTCGTCTGTCATTGGAGCTTCGGCGGCGGAGCCGCCATCCGCGCCTGCTTCCGTAACAACCGATGCCGATACCGCCGCGAAGCTTGGACTGCTGCTGGGTGACGGCAGAGGCGTTAACGACGCCTACCTCGCCAAACAGACTACCCGCATGCAGGCAGCCATCATCTCTTTGCGCCTGAACGGCCATTTGAAGGAAGCAATGGCGGCTACTAGTGCTTCTACTTTTAAAGACGCAGACAAAGCAGGCAAATCCAACGTTCCGATTCTCGCTTATTTGAAGCAGCATCCCGAACTGGGCTGGGCCGGCAACCCCGACGGTACCTTCCACCCGAACGATCCCGTCAGCGCGCAGCAGCTGTACAAAGTTCTTCTCGAAAATATCGGCTTCCGTTCCGGCTCCGAGTTCGCTTACGCGGATACGTTGACCTTTGCGGCTTCCAAAGGAATGGCATCCATTGCGGCAGCCAGCCCGCTGACCAACGCGCATCTTGCCACAGCGCTTATCGAGGCCTTAACGGTACAAACCCCGCAAGGGCAATCCTTTTTCAGCAACCTCCAGCAGAAAGGCGTACTCCCGCAATCCGCAGCACTTCCTCAAGGGAAAAGAGTTCAACTGCGAAGCCATCAAGAGCTGGGTACTTATCTGACCGACAATAATGGCATGACCTTATACTATTTCACGAAGGATGCCGAGAATATCAATGCTTGCGGGGGGCAATGCCTCGTTAACTGGCCTGTGTTTACATCGGGCGAGCTGCAGATTCCCGCTTTCCTGAATAAAGCCGACTTCTCGAGCATCACCCGTGCCGACGGCACGAAGCAATGGACTTACAAGGGCTACCCGCTCTATTACTTTATCAAGGATACACAGCCGGGTGATGTATTTGGCCAGGACGTAAATCAGGTATGGTTTGTTATTAATCCGTCTGCCTTCAAAGGCATGACCCCGGAAGCCAAAACCTACCGGATCGATATTAAACAGTTCTCTTTCGGCACGGAACCTCTGACCGTTGAAGCCGGCTCCAAGATAACGTTCACCAACTACGATGAGATGGAGCATAACGCGGTAGCCGTCGATGGCAGCTTTAAAGTTCCCGTGCTCAAAACAGGAGAGTCCTATACGATTACTCTTGATAAACCGGGTACCTACAATTACTATTGCGAGCTGCACAAGTCGTTTATGACCGGTGAGATTATTGTGAAATGAGGGATATACCATGAAGTTTATAACTAGCAAAAGCTTGCTGCTCTTGTTGTCCGGGCTATTGTTTGCGATTTTATTGGCAGCTTGCGGCAGCTCAACCGATAAGGCGGCCTCCGCTCCCCCTCCATCGCAGGAGGCAGCGACCGTCACGCCTAGCCCTACCCCGGAAGCATCCATGTCTAGCGAAGAGCATGAAGATATGCAGCATGAATCAGCCGCCCATACGGAATCTCCATCTCCGTCTGCAGCTCCGGAAGCATCGGCAACGGCCAAACCGCAAGCAACGGTGATGACGACTGCGACGGCTGCACCAAAACCGAAGCCTTCGATTTCCCCCTCCCATGATGATCATCGTGGCGGGCGCTCTAACGATGATGATGATTCCAAGGCATCTCCTGCCGGCGAGGATCATCCAAAAAGCTCGCCTGCAGCTAATGCATCGGATACGGATGATGGCGGCAAGGAATATGTCGTTGAAATTACGAATTTCGCCTTCTCCCCTGCCAAGCTGGAAATAAAGCCGGGAGACCGCGTTAAATTTATTAATAGAGACGAAATCAAGCATAGCGCGACAGCCGACGACAGTTCTTTTGACACCGGACTGCTAGCGGAGAATGAAGCCAAAACCGTTACCTTTGATAAAACAGGCGAGTTCGCTTATCACTGTATGCCGCATCCGGGCATGCAGGCCACGATTAGCGTCTCGGACAAATAGAAGGAATGAAGGGATAACCATACCTGGTTGTCCCTATTTCCTTTCGTATTGCGCAGCTGTAAACACTTGATAGAATAGAATTATATTATCCTCTTGGAGGTACCATCGTATGCGGGAGCTTACGGATCATCAATTGATGCTGCTCATTCAGAGCAAGCAGAGCGAGGCGCTTTCCGTTTTATATGACCGTTACTCGTCTCTCGTTTATTCCTTCGCCTGGAAAACCTTAAAGGACGAGGGTGTTGCAAAAGAAATCGTCCAGGCCGTATTTATGAGGTTATGGACAACCAAATCCGTCTATGATCCCGAGCAAGGCAGGTTCTCCAGCTGGCTGCTGACCATTACCCGCAATATTACGACCGACTGGCTGCGCAAAAGACGGAGAGACACGGCTCCCCTTGTTCAGGTCGAACCGGAGCAGCTGGCTAAAATCCCGGATGAGGCTTCCGCTACGCCGGAAACGGCTGCCGTTAACAGCGCGATGAAGGACCAAATCCGCAGCGCCTATCGCGATTTATCCGCCCAGCAGATCCATTTGCTTGAGCATTTCTATTGGCAGGGCTACAGCATCAGCGAGCTTGCAGCTATATATAACCAGCCCATAGGAACGGTAAAGAATCGTCTGCATCAGACGCTAAAAATATTACGCAGGCATCTCGTGGCCGAAGGAGAGCAATCATGAAGCAGCAAAATGTGACGGTTTGCCATAATGCCCTAGACTATATTTCAGGTGCTTGTTCCGATAAGGAAAAGAGAGCTTTTGAACGTCATCTTCCAAGCTGCCCGGCCTGCCAATCCGACCTTGAAGAGCTCCGTCTCGTATGGGAATCTCTCCCTTCCGATATGGAGCTGATCGAACCGCCAGCTGACTTGAAGCAGCAGGTCATGGACGCCGCGCTGGCCTCTGTTCAACCGCAACCGGCAAAACGTTCCTTCAGGAAGCTAACCTGGGGAGCTGCTGCCGCAGCCGTACTTGCCGTATTGGTTGCCGGCACGGCATGGAATGTGGAGCTGTACCGCAGCCGAAACGGACCGGACGTTATCCCTATCGAACAGGCGTTGTCCGTATCCGCCTCCCAGATCAATCAGCTTATATCGTTAAAGCCCGTATCGGATGAAGTCGCTTCGTCCTACGCCGTCGCCTGTATTGTGGATAACGGAAGCAACAAGCAATTTGTCGTCTATGTATTTGGCGCGCCGGCTTCCAAGGACAGCTCCGTCTATCAGGTATGGCTTAACCATGCCGGGCAAAAGGACAGCGCAGGCACTTTCCGGGTTGATGACAAAGGTATCGGAGTACTCGCGATGCCTATATCCGGCGATACGCTTGCTTTTGACTCCATTGGCATTACGCTTGAGCCTGACGACCACGGCAACCAGCCTCGGGGAACAAGATTGTACAGCTCGATCTCCTGATGAATAAAAACCGCCATCCGTACGGTCGGGTACGAATGGCGGTTTTTTTACTCGATTAGG
Source organism: Paenibacillus sp. MMO-177 (assembly GCF_037147795.1). NCBI lineage: Bacteria > Bacillati > Bacillota > Bacilli > Caryophanales > Paenibacillaceae > Paenibacillus > Paenibacillus sp. MMO-177. Next base: position 1,016,570 of record NZ_JBBCUR010000002.1, read on the forward strand.
AAGGATATCTGTCTCCCCTGGTTGTAGGCTCCGAAATGACAAGAAACTGAATGTCGAGATCCGATTTGTTGAACATCTGGTGCGGAGTACGCGGGGCTACGTGAATCCCTTCGTGCGCTTCCAGCTCAAAGGTCTCGCCGGCAATCTCAATCGTTGCCGTTCCTTCAAGAACAAAGAAAAACTGCTGGGACTTCTCGTGGTAATGGCGCGTTTCCGCCGTATGCGGCGGCATTTTCTCATGGATGATGCTCAAATCCTGCTGTTTCAGCAGATGCCAGCCGTCACATTGGTCCCCCCATATGTAGTGTTCCGCGTTTTGTCTGCTTGTCTTCATATCGGTCTCTCCTTGTTGTCCAGTCTCGCCCAAGCTTCATTGAAGGCTGCTCCAACAACCGGTATGATGCATAAGCTCCGCTTAATGAGGTTATTAATACGATTATTTCAATGGCCCATATTGGCATAATATTATTAAGCATATAAATAAAAGTCAATAATAAAACGGCATGGAGCAAATAAAGCGAATAAGAGATTTTACCCAAGAATGCGATTGGCCTCCAATGAAGAATTTGCGAAATTCCCTTTAGAGATAAGGCGCATATGAGAAGCAAGACGACTCCAATCGTAATACCCCAGTCAGCGGCCAGACTCAACCATGCCCCATCAATTCCTATCAGCTTCCCTATAACCGCATCGCTAATTCCGGCATAGGTATAAAAAAACAATCCCCCTGCAAGCATTGCAAGCTTTATTCTCCGAGAAAAGCCGCTTATACGGAGAAGTATGCCTTCTCTATTCTTGGCAAGGCATGCGCCCACTATAAACATTCCGATGTAATGAAGCGTGTACAAATAATTCGTTGAAATCGGATTCTGGTTAGCCAGCTGAATTAAAAGATTCCCCAGATATGAGATGAGGGATAAAGCTAACGCTAATCCCAGATTTGTTCTCCATCCAGAGCGAATAACCACAATCATCACCAGCGGGAATATAAGCGAGATCCGCATCTCCTGCGTTAATGACCAGACAACCGGATTAATGGCCGTCTCCATATACTCGGGAACAAGCAGCAAATGACGTATGACCGTATTGAAGGTTAATGGCTCCGTCCACCATTCAAGCCGTAGAGCACTGAAGCTTTTATCCGGATCGTAGACAAGCTTATAGAGCAAAATGCTGATCAACATAATGATCAGAAAAGGAATATAGATCCGGCAAGTTCGTTTAATTATGTAAGAGGAGTACGAAAATCTTTTATTGCCGTAAAAGGGCAACGATAATACGAAGCCGCTTAGCACAAAGAAAAAAATAACGGCCTCATGGCCCGCCTTTAAGATTCGAAGCGGCGTATAATTCAGTATATCAATCCACGATACAGCATTTAAAATAATAATGAAGTGACTAAACACCACGGTTAAGGCAGCTAATCCTCTCAAGGAGTCGAGCTCCTCATATCGCCTCATTTTCATCCTCCTATTTGTACAATCCTTTATGTTACAAAATGTATCACAAAAGTTTAAAAGATGGAAGCTGTATCCTGAATTAATTGATTAAAAGGCTGTTAAATTTATGCTTCAATTGTGTTGACATTCATTTTGGATGCTGATATATTAATATTCATCACTCACATGATCTGTTAGCTCAGCTGGGAGAGCACTATCTTGACAGGGTAGGGGTCAGTGGTTCGAGCCCACTACAGATCATACATCTAAAAAGCCGCAAAGCCTTGATAACTCAAGGGTTTGCGGCTTTTTCTATTTCTTAATGGCTGTTTATCCTCTAGCGTAACTGGAAACAATAACAGGCATTAGCCGCGAATATAGATTTACTCAACTTATTGAGCTACTGGTCCTTCAATTCTGCAAATTTGGAGTTTAAAAAACCATGGATATGATCATTCTTTACTCGGTTTGCATCATCATAGTAATTCTGTTGATTATCTTTATTAGAAAGAAAAATTTGATCGAAGCTCAAATTAGTTTTTTATTTATGCAGGTTCCAACCTGGTTATTTGGTTCCTTGGTTGTTAAAGGGGGATTAATCGAATATCCCGTTGGATTACTTAGCGTTGTGTATAAAGCAAGCTTCACCTTCGAGTTTTTTGTATTTCCTTCCATAAGCGCCATCTTTAATGTTCATTTCCCAAAAGGGAAACCCTGGTATTACAAGACGGGTTACATCCTTATATTCCCTGCAGTTATGACCTTAATAGAAGTCTACCTTGAAAAAAACACGGAATTGATCAAATACTTAAATTGGACATGGTATATGAGCTTCATCTCGATCACCTTAACTCTTTTATTGTCTTATTGGTACTACCTTTGGTTTTTTAGTAAAGTGACAAAAGCTTAGCTTGGGCGAGCTTCATGAATTTTCTGCCTGAAATCGCACAAACTATATTGTCTTGCAAAACAACCGAAGGAGTGGATATCATGCGTGAAGGTTTGATTCCTGCCGTTCTCGGAACTGTCGTGTCGGCCTCTGGTGCGTCCCTGATAAGAAAAAGCAAGTATAAGCTTGTAGGTACCGGCGTTCTCGGATTTGGCCTGGCCCATATGGTGCTTGGCGCCATTGACCTGATTGAGCACCGTTAGTTTTGCAGGACAAGCAGGGAGGGAGCCCTTGGCTCCCTCCCTTTCCGCTGACTTTTTAACTGCGCCTAAAAATCTTGACCCGTTGCAACACTGTTTCTCTAGACCCACACGACCTTCATCATATATGATAAGGGTCGTTGTTTTTTTGCGTGGTTAGGAAATTACTGGAGGTTGTAAAGAGTGAGCGATTTAAACGTATCAAGTACAAAAGTTTCCTCGAATGTCTTTGCCATCTGGATCAGCTTATTCAGCAATCTGATTCTGACGGGCATTAAACTAATTGTAGGCCTTATGTTCAAAAGCCAGGTTCTAATTGCCGACGGTGTACATAACGCCGGCGACGTCATTGCGTCGATGGCTGCCTTGGGCGCGGCAAAGGTTGCGCAAAAGCCTGCGGACGAGGACCATCCATACGGTCATGGCAAAAGCGAGCTGATCGGATCCGCGATGGTTGCGATTATTATGGTGGTCGCCGCTTTATTTATCGCCTATCATTCCTTTGAATCCTTTTTCCACCCTGCGGCCGCGGCAAGCATGGTCGCGTTTGTTGCCGCAGTCGTCTCCCTCTTCTGGAAGCTGTGGCTATACATTTATTGCATGCGTATCAGCAAGCAGACGAGCAGTAAAAGTCTGGAGGCTACCGCTTTCGATCATCTGGCCGATGTTTATGCGTCGCTTGCTGCCGTTATCGGCATCGGGGCTGCTATCATCGGGGAAAGAAACGACATCGCCTTCCTAAGCTACGGCGATGCGGCTGCGGGGATTGTGGTTGCCTACTTCGTATTGAAGCTTGCTTATCACATGGGGAAAGAAGCGGTAGACGTATTGATGGAAAAAACCGTGTCTCCGGAAATGCTTCAGGACTACGAGCGTCTTGTCTCCACTATCCCGGAGGTGAAGCGGATTGACAGAATCCGGGCGAGAGAATTTGGCCAATATGTCATGATTGACGTCCGCGTCGGCATTCCCGGAGAGCTTACCATTCAGCAGGGTCATGATGTCTCCCGAAAAATAAAACAAATCATTCTTGACCATCACAAGGATGTGGAAGAAGTCCTGATCCATTTGAATCCGTGGTATAAGGATAATTCGAAATAGCCCTACTCTAAAGACCTGCAAAGGTCTTTATTATTTTTCGTATCACTCTTCTCTTTTTGGTGCAACAATACCAATATGGAACTCGTTATTATAGATGCTATAGCAAATTTCAAACAAGAGGAGAGTCGATGATGAAACTAAAAGCAGTTCTATTGTTAGCCATGTCCATGCTGCTTGTATTTACTCTGGGACAAACCGTTTTCGCCTTCAGTGATACTGGCAAAGATGCGAATAAATCAAAGATTGAGTCCCTGGAAAAACAAGGGGTTATTAAAGGCGAAAAGGGCAATAAATTCAACTCCAACGGCAAGCTGACCTATGCTGCCGGCATTTCGATGATCGTCAAAGCTTTTGACCTCAATATCGACAACATTCGTTTCATTAAGAAGCCTGAAGTGGCCGATTATTATCCGAATCTGAAGAACGGCTCATGGTATGCGGATGCGTTTATCATTGCCCAATACAATGGCCTGGAAGTACCTAAGAACGTAAAAGCCAACGATGAAATGACACGCGAGCAGTTCGCCCATCATCTCTTCAAGGCTATTACGAAAAAAGGCGATTTCGCCTTTATCGAACTGTACATGACGATTAACGACGAAAAGGATGTTAACAAGGATTATATGAACAGCATCCAAAAGCTGCTCATTTCCAAAATCGCAACGCTGGATAAGAAAAACAATTTCTATCCGAAACAAAAAATTACGCGCGGCGTGGCTGCAGGCTGGTTGTACGACGGTGTCGAGTTCGTAAAGAAGACGCCAACAATCCCGGCAGTACCTGCTCCGCAGCCGATTCAAGATCTTAAACTGACCGTAACTTCGGTGACCAAGGATATCAACAAAGTAACCGTGTCCGGTCAAGCGCCTCATCCCGGCTATGGCCTGCGCATTACATCGATCTCCTTCGTTGATGGTCAAGCGATTATCAAGGCAGAGACGGTTCAACCGGATCCGAACAAAATGTACCCGCAAGTGATTACGGAAGTTAGCGCAACCACTTATGTAGACGCGGTTTACAAGCCTGTATTGGCTTCCACGAAGGCCGATACATCCGTAAGCAGCTTGGCTTCAGCTAGCTAATATCCATCAAAGGAAAAGCCTCCAGGTCATCTCACATGATGGCGCTGGAGGCTTTTTGCGTATTCATATTATTCGGGCTGGGCAGGCAGTCTCCAGTCAATCTCCGGACTGCCAATACTTCGAAGGTGTTCGTTCACTCTCGAGAACGGGCGGCTGCCAAAAAAGCCTCTCCGCGCCGCCAGCGGGCTTGGATGCGCCGAGCTGATCACTGGATGCTTCCCGGTATCAATAAAGGCCGCTTTATCCTGGGCATGCTTGCCCCATAAAATAAACACAACCGGTTCTTCCCGTTCATTCAGCTTGCGTATAATCCGGTCGGTGAACCGCTCCCAGCCCAGCTTCTGATGCGAATTGGGCTGACCCTCCTCGACGGTGAGAACCGTGTTAAGTAGCAATACTCCTTGCTTGGCCCAAGACACAAGCGAGCCATGCTGCGGAATCGGACAACCGATATCCTGCTGCAGCTCTTTATAAATATTTCTCAAAGAAGGCGGTATAGCAATCCCCTCTTGTACCGAGAAGCTAAGCCCATGCGCCTGACCAGGGCCATGATAAGGATCTTGACCGATAATGACAACTCTCGTCTGTTCATAGGGAGTATACCGCAGGGCATTAAAAACATGCTCGGCCTTCGGATATACGGTCTTCGTTTCATAGAGCCCCCCAAGCTGCTCTGCCATCTGCTTGAAGTAAGGCTCGTCCAGCTCGCTTTTCAATACCTCTGCCCAGTCATTGTTCAGCTGAAAATCCATCTGTCTATTCCCCTTTATTTCCTCCCGAAATCTGCGCGGATTTCTCCCCATTCTTCCGTATTCCATTTCACGACTTTATTGCTGTACGTATTATTTCGAAGCCAGTCGAGCGCCCAGTCGGCCAGCTCCCAGATCTGCTTCGTTGAAGCATCCCTCACAAGACTTGAAGCAATCTTCTTGTTCCGCAGCCAGCTTAATGCCGTTCTTGAGTCGCTGTAGACGGTTTGGTTGCTTCCTTGCTTCTTGAGATAATCAAGCGCGTGAACAACCGCAATAAACTCGCCAAGATTATTGGTGCCATTCGGTATAGGGCCCACATAGAACAAGATATCGCCTGTTTGCGTATCCACGCCTTTATATTCTACCGGCCCGGGATTGCCCCGTGTGCCAACGTCAACGGAGATGCTGTTATAATCAATCTCCTGTTCCTCCGCAGCCGCAGCGGCCGGTTTGGAGGCGTAAAAGGCAGGTTTGCTTTTTGCCGGCGAAGCCGCAGACGTTGACGCCCCTTTCCCCTGGCCCCAATGGTTTTTCCAGCCTTCCTTATACGCTGCTTCCGCCTTATCTCTCGATTCAAAAGATTTATATTTCGCTTCCGGATACCCATTCACCTGCGCTTGGCACTCCGGCCAACTCTTGTACACGCCCGGCTGCTTGCCTACCCAGACGACATAATGTTTGCTCCCAGCCATCCATGAACCACCTTTGCTTCAACATTGTCTTCCTATTGTAATGGATTCGCGGACAATCATCCATAGTCAAGTAAAAACCCCTTTCAACGACCATAAGGTCAATCGAAAGGGGTTTATCTTATAATTCCTATGTAGTTCTGAAAAATGGTGCCGAGGACGGGAATCGAACCCGTACGGTGGTCACCCACCGCAGGATTTTAAGTCCTGTGCGTCTGCCAGTTCCGCCACCCCGGCATTTTTGTCTTGATGCTTCAAATGGTGGGCCCTGAGGGACTCGAACCCACGACCAATCGGTTATGAGCCGACCGCTCTAACCAACTGAGCTAAGGGCCCTCGATAAACGTCAGAAACACGTTTCGGTCGAGTGGTTGGTTGCGGGGGCAGGATTTGAACCTGCGGCCTTCGGGTTATGAGCCCGACGAGCTACCGAGCTGCTCCACCCCGCGATATCCATTTGTTAAAGTCATCAATTTGAAATGGCGACATGGATTAATATACTATACTCCTATATGCAGAGTCAAGCATTTATTTCTCATCTAGGAAAAAAAATGAACATTTTTTATTTGAGCATATCGCTGCGCCCTCTGCAACATATGCTTAAATAAGAAAGCGTACCCCATAACGTCCTTTTCTCGAACGGAAAACCTCGATCTCCTGCGGGCATTCGTAGCCGTAAACCCACCAGTCATTTTCCATCCTTCTTACAAGACAGCCAGCCTGAAATTTGGTTTCGTATAACCGCACCCAATATATCCATTTCATAACGGATCCCTCCTCGCGATATATAATGCCCAAATTCGGTGAAATCAAGCAAATCGGGTATAATCAAAATATCGAGCGGCTTCGCCGTCTTTAGAAGAAGCAGCATACGTTTCGCGAGTGTAAAATATGCACAGGATAAAGATAACCTATCCTTCTAATAATCGAATAAAGGAGCTGATGAGTATGCTTTACGGTATTGCGGTATTCCCTTCACAAGCTGTACAGGACTTCGCCAACAGCTGGCGTATTCGACATGATCCGCATTATTCGATCATTCCGCCGCATATGACGGTCCGGGATAAAGAAGAGCTCTCCGATGCTCAATTGCCGGCTATTAGCGAGCATCTGGACGCCGTTGCTTCTCAAACCAAGCCTTTTCGGGTCCGGTTCAACCGCGTTTCCTCGTTCTATCCTGCAAGTCATGTGCTGTATTTGGCGCTGGAGGATCCAACGCCAATGATCAAGCTGCACGAAGCCGTCTGCAGCGGGCCGCTGCATGTTCCGGCTCCTAACTTCGTCTATACTCCTCATGTGACGATCGGGCAAAATATGCCGCCTGATGAGCTTCATGATCTCTACGGCAATCTTCGGATGTCGGCCGTTGACCTGACCTCGACGATTGACCAATTGCATCTGCTTCGCAAGACCGCAAGCGGTATGTGGCATATTGACAAAACCTTTGATCTGCAAGGATAGGGTGAGGTATGAATGCTCCGTTGCTTTAAAAGAAAAAAAGTGGCTGTGCCAGTATAGTTCTGGCACGGCCACTTTTCTATATTAACCTGCCGGTACGGCTTCCACGGCCGTATCATCAAGCGGCTTAACGATTGGACCACCGCCGCCGCCTTCACCGTTACCGCCGTTCGGATTCGTTTTTAACTTCTCGAGGACGGCGTTTCCTTTTGTCTCCCATTCCTGGAGCGCTTCCTTCGCCGAAATATCCCCTTTGATCACCTTTTGGAACAATTCGTAACCAGGAGATTGCGCTTCCCAGATACCCGGCTTCTCGCGCATCAGCTTCTCCGTATCGGTAGATTGCGGAGGAACCGGCTTCAGCGTCGTAAACGCGTTGATGTTATAGTTTAGTCCGTTTTTCGGTTTCAGGAATTCTTTGCGCGCAACCAGCTCATACGAGCTGCGAGATTTCAGCTCCGCCCAATCCTTGCTGTTCGTAAATTGCACGAAATCCCAAGCGTCGTCAGGGTTTTGCGCTTTCGCGTTGATACCCATCAGCTGGCTGAAGTAGATATTGCCCCCGATGCCGGGTTTGGAGGTTTGAGTCGGCATCGTCACGACATCCCAGTCAAACGGCGTGAAGTTTTTAATCTTCGATGCATTGTTCATCGCATTGCTGATCTCATTAATGTAGCCGTATTCCGCGACTGTCATGGCTACTTTTCCGTTCAGGAACATATCGCTGCCAAGCGGGTTGTAAGAACCTGGATTATCTCCCGAAACTTTTGTCTGCCAAGCGCTCATATCTTCCTGGCTAGGAGAGATTTTTTGTTTGTAGAGATTGGCCACCGCATTCCATGCGGATTCCCACTGCTCGTTGTTTACGAGCATTTTCTCGCCTTTGTCATCCCACATCTTAAGCTGCAACGGAGCCGCGTAGGTCTGCACATCGCTGAATCCGTCGCCTGCCCAACGGTTAATGGAGAGACCAAACTTACGGTCCGCGCCTTCGCCGTTAGCTACGCGCGATGCCAAGTTGATGACTTCATCCCACGTCATGTTGTCCGTTGGAACATCGATGCCTTGGTCAGCGAACAATTTCTTGTTGTAGTACAAGGCGGATGAGCTGAAAGTAGGCGTCAAAGCATAAATATTGCCGCTGTCGTCTGCCGATTTGATGCCGTCGATAACGGTTGGCACATAGTCGGTCAGGTCAAATTTGCTCTTCTGGATAAGCGGATCCAGCTGCTGAAGCAAATTGTCTTGGATGAGGCGGCGCAGCATGCTGTAATCCAAAATAACAACGTCAACCGGATTGTCGCCGGTCAGCATTTCTTTCATTTTCTCGAAAGGATCCGGCTGTTTTGTGATGCCGTTTGGATCCGGCGTATCGTATCGTTGATCGTTGTAATCAATCGCGCTGACGATTTCGAAATCGATGTTCTTGTGCATCATTTCATACGTATCGGTATATTGCTGGCGGACGTACGATTCATTATCCGTTCCTCCGTACAAAACGCCAAGACGAAGCACATGCTTCTCCGCCGTGCTCTCGGAGCCTTTGCTGCAGGCCGCAAGCAAAGATGTTGACATAATTAGTGATAAGGACAAGAAAGTAACTTTAGACGCCCATTTCCTCTTCATTCGGTTTCTAACCCCCCAGTGATTTCGGCGGTGTAATAATAATCCGCTCGCCGTCAAATTCCATCGATGCCTTGTCTTTAATGTTTAGTGCGCTCAAATATTCTTTCGGTACCTGCAGTCGGCCGACGCGATCCACGACAACATAAGCCTCATGAACGGCTTGTAGTCCCTTCTCCTCCTGCTCTTCCTCACCTCCACCGGGAATCATATTCGGATTGCGTTTCAGAAATTCCGTGCTCGTTAATCCGTCGCGGATGGCAACGACACGGTCCACCTTGCCGGCAAGCGTAAGATCGTGGGTAACAATTACAATCGTTACCCCAAGCTCCTTGTTGAGCTTTCGGAATATCCCCATAATGAGATCCGATGTTGCTGTATCTACGGAACCGGTAGGTTCATCGGCAAGCAAAAGCTTAGGACGGTTGCACAGCGAAATCGCGATAGCGACACGCTGCTGCTCACCGCCGGAGAGCTGATGCAGCTTGTTATGCATCCTCTCTTTGAGACCAACCCATTCAAGCAGCTGCTTGGCGTAAGCCCTGTCTACCTTGCCGGAGAGCATCATCGGCATTTCGACGTTTTCCAGTGCCGTCAGATACGGCAGCAGGTTGCGGGCATTATTTTGCCAGATAAAACCGACGGTTTCGCGCTTGTATTTCACCAGATCGTCTTCGGTAATTTTGAGCAGATCCCATGGCCCGACATGGACGGATCCGGCGGAAGGGCGGTCAAGCCCGCCCAATATATTCAGCAAGGTCGATTTGCCGCTTCCGCTATTGCCGATGATAGCCATTAGCTCTCCGTCTTCGACCTTCAGGTTCAGGCCTTGCAGAGCGACGACCTCCAGATCGTCGCTTTTGTAAATTTTGACGAGTCCTTCGCAAGTAATCATGAATGTTTACCGCTCCTCTCCCATTTTGACTGCTTGATGCACGCGCAGTCTGCGGATATGCAGGAAGAGCAGCACTGCTCCCGTCACCATCATAAATCCAACAACCGCGTAAAGCTGATTCGTATCCTGCGAGTCGAAGACAACCCGGAAAGGAGGAACCGTATCCGCCACATTCTCTGCGGTCTGCAGGAACGGAAGGAAGATAAGACTCGTAATCTTGCCGATCAGAATGCCTAACCCGATAGAGAGCCCCGCCGTGAACAGCTGCTCAAGCAGCAGCATGCCGGTCAGCTGTCTTCTGGAAAGTCCCATGGCCCGAAGTACGCCGAATTGCACGACCCGGCCGGATAAATTAAAGAACCAATACAGCACGTATCCGGTTAAGGTAACAATAACGGATACGAGGAAGCCGAGACTCAGAATCCCGAATACGCCGCCTCTTGTCGGAAGCTTCGATTGGGTAATCAGCTCCGAGCGCACATCCTTGATGTTGGCGATATCGATGCCTGCCTTCTGCAGCTCCTCTACAATCGGTGCCACTTTGGCATCCGGCTTCATCTTGAGCCATACCTCGTAAGGCATCATCGGCAGCTGGTCATAGATATAATCCAGATTCGTGATAACAAACGGCGATTGATCTGGATATTGCGTCGGCCAGTAAGGAAGAATGCCTACCACAACGAAATCCAGCATGCCTTCCGAGAAGCCGACGGAGATGAGATCTCCCGTCTTAAGCTGATATTTCTGTGCAACATTAGAAGGAATAAGCGCCGCTTGCTCGTACATGCCTAAATAATTCAAATAGTTATAAGGATGGACCGGGAACAAGTCGCTGCGGAACCATGCGACCTTTGCAAAGTCCACATTGTCAATCCCCATAATGCTGCCCTGCCCGATCGACCGTCCCGATACAACCACATTGCCCTTGGTCTGTAGAACGCGGGCAGCAGCTTCAACGCCTTCCAGCTTGCGGAAGATTTCAAACGGCGGTTCATTGTACAAAATTCGTGTTGGTACCGGCTGCTGACCGCCTCCGCCACCACCGCCGCCTCCGCCGCCGTTACCGCCTCCACCTCCGCCGGATCCGCCGCCGTTGCCGCCGCTTCCTCCGCCGTTGTTCCCACCGTTGTTCCCGCCGTTTGGCCGCAGCACCTCGACTGTTCCTTCCCATACCGTCTGAACGGTAACATCCGTACCGTATTTGTATAACGTGCGTTCGGTGGAGTTAAGATCGATAGTCCGCGCCGCGGAAGCGTTGTAGACGCCAAGGCCAAGCGTCAGAATAAGCAAAATCATCAGCGGATAATAACCTTTGGATGAGCGCGATAATTGTGTCAGCGTTAAATATAGCGGTACCGGAAGGAACTTGCGTCCCAGCCAGTTAAACAGCTTCAGCAGCCACGGGAACAACCGCAGGCAGAAGAGGCCCAGCGCAAAGATGGATAATGCCGGAACAAAGAACAAGAACGGTTGAACGTTTAGCTGATCGGTTGTCATGCCGGTCTGGAAGGACAACATCTGGCGTTCATTAAACATGTACCAGCCGTATCCGGCCACTCCCAGCAATACGACATCGAGGAACCAGCGCTGCCACAACGGACCGCGGTCCGAACGGGCCAGCTCTCTCTTATAGCTGACAATAGAGGAGCGAGCATAGATAACCGCCGGAATGACGGTAGAAAGCACGGCCAGCAAGACAGCCGCTGCCCCGGCTATCATTGCTTCTATAGAGAAGCCTACCGGGATCGATTTCCGGTTAACGAAGGACAGGAAGCCGTCCGCGGAGCCTATGCTTTTCGCCATAAACCAGCCTATAAACGGTCCCGCTACAATGGCCAGACCGCCAAGCAGCAGGCCCTCGAGCAAATAAATCCATATAATCTGCCTCGTTCCCGCTCCCCTGCTTCGCAGAACGGCTATATCGCTGCGCTGCTTGTCAAGCGATTGGCGGGCATTCATCGCTATAAAGTAGAACACCATCGCCAGCATCGGAGCTGCCAGCGTGAAGAGAAGCGTCTGAAGCTGCAAGCTTTGCTTCTTGAATTCGGTCAGCGTTGAGGCGAAGGAAATTTCCACTTTTGCGCCTTTGAGCTTCTGGTACAAGTCGATGTTGAGCCGGTCCAGCGTCCGTCCAAGCGGCGACAGCTGGCTGGTCTTGATTTGGGAAAGATCAAACGCATAGTACCAGCTTGCATTGTTCACCGGGATACCTGCCTTCTGAATCAGGGATCCCATAAACTCGTCTTCGCTGATCTGCAGCGTATTCATCATGCCTTCCAGCCCCTGATACCAGTATGGATCGGTCTGATTCAGCGGCTTAACAACGCCTACGATCTTGACGCGAAGGGTCATATCCAATCCGCCGTATACGGGATATTCGAGAATATCGCCGACATGGAGATCGTTGCGGTACATCCCTTCCTCCAACATGACCGCTTCGAGAACGTCATCCTCGCCTTCCGTATTTTTGAACCATCGGCCTTGCGTAATTTCGGTTTTCTCTTCAAGGTCCGCCATCGTCATAATCGTCATTTGGCGGATACGGCTTGCGTCAACCTTGGACGGATCCTCCGGCACAACCTCGGCGCCCCGAATGGAATAGCTGGACAGATTTGTCTGATAAGGGAAGCCGATAAGACCCGGAACATCTTCTTTAATGAAGCGTTCCAATTCCTTTAATGCCGCAGGATTCGTCTTCTCGCCGCCCGGCACCTGATAGCGCATTAACAGCGAGCCTGCGGGGAGTCCGTCGCTTTTCTCCTGCAGTGACTGGGCAACAACGCGCTTTAACGCGCCGTCCGCGTACATCGGAATACTCGTTGCAAATGCAACGGCCATAATTAAACCAGCTAAAGTGCTTAACGTCAGCCAGCGGGTATTCCACATTTTGCGGAACAAAAATCGGAATAATGGAATCCCCATGCTATTTACCTACAACTTTCTGGCCTGGCGTAAGTCCTTTAATAATTTCGATCTGCGTTGCCGTTTGCTGGCCAACCTCGACGTCCACCTCCTGCTTCCCTTCCGCGTCTACGACCTGAACATAGGTTCTAGAGCCGATCGTACGAAGGGTGGATGGCGGAATAACGACGACGTTTTCCTTCCTTTTCGTGATAACGTTAATGGATAATGGCGTACCGCGGCTAATCGTTTTAGGCAAATCCTTCACTTCGATTATCATAAAATCTTCCGGACGTTCTCTCTCCGGCTGCTGGCCTCCGCCGCCGTTGCCTCCACCGTTGTTCGAATCGGAGGCTGTTACCGGGAGCGCCTTAACCGTTCCCTTGAATTGCCCGGCATTGTTGATATCCACAACGACCGGCATGCCTGCCGCAATCTTGGCTTGTTCGTCCTTCGTCAGCTTGGCTGCCGGCACAAGCAGGCTTGTATCCGCAATAACGGCTATCGGGTCATACGCTTTGATCAGATCGCCCTTCTGTACGTTCAGCGTTACGACCGTTCCGCTAAACGGCGCGGTCAAGACCGCACGGCTGATTTGCTCTTCCAGGTCTGCAAGAGCCTGCTTCTTCTCCTCGAAAGCGATCGACTTCTCCTCGAATTCGATCGGATCCATCTCGTCCTTGCCTTGAAGCGCTTCTTTCATCGCCGTCTCTTCCCTGCGGAACGCCAGCTTCTGGTTGCGTAGATCCTTCTGCATCAGCTCGACGTCGAGCACGCCAATCGTCTGGCCCGCCTTCACCTGATCGCCGGCTTTAATGTTCAGCTCCTTCAGGCGCATGCCGTCCAGCGTAAAATAAAGCGTCTCTTCCTGCTGCGAGATCATCTTCCCGATAACCTGCACCTTCGTCTCCAAAGTAGCCGTCGTCACTTCGTATTCCGGCTTCTTCGAGATTTGAGGCGGTGCGATGGACGGCAGCACCTCCTCTTCCGGTTCATTCGGCAGCAGGGAGCAGCCGCTGGTCATCAAGACCGAAGCCGCAATCATCACAGCCGCGGAACGCTTATATAAATTTCCCGTCCACCATTTCATAGACATGATCGGCAACCTCCAAAATTGTAGGATCGTGTGTTGTCATGCAAATCGTAACTTGTTCCGTGCGAATGATATTTTGAAAGACCGCCATAATCTGTGCGGACATATTCGAGTCGAGCTCGGCGGTTGGTTCATCCGCCAGCAGGAGAATAGGCTTATGCGCAATGGCTTTCGCGATTGCCACGCGCTGCTGCTCGCCCCCGGACAGCTCGAACGGACGGTGATGCATCCTTTTCTCGAGACCTACCAGCTCGAGGCAATAAGCGACCCGCTCCTTCCACTCTGACCGGGGTGTTCCGGCCATCCGGAGCGACAGCTCTACGTTCTCCCAAGCCGACAGCAAGGGCATTAACGCAAACGCCTGAAAAATAAATCCCATTTCCTTGCGCCGGATCAACGTGCGCTCGGTGTCGTTTAATTTGTGAAACGGCTTGCCGTTAAACCAGATCTCGCCTTTGCTTGGCGTATCCAGCCCCCCGAGGCAATTCAGCAGCGTTGTTTTCCCGGAACCCGAACGGCCCCGGAGCATAACAAGCTGACCCGGTTTCAGTTCCATATGGAGTCCCTTCAGAACGCGCAGCGGCGCTCCTCCGGCCTGAAATGTCCTTTCTACGTCTACAACCGACAGCAACCTGTTGTTATGTAATTCATTGACCTGCTGCCCTCCATCTTGTCGTTCTTCCTCTTCTGTTGCCGCCATGAACGGATGCGATACCTCCCCTATTGCTCTTTCATAATTCTCATCTTAAACGTTAGACGTTGCGGGTTCAGAAAAAGTTCCAAACGGAAGAAAAATCTTCAAAAAATAAAAAAGCATCGTACATATTGCCGCCAAATCGGACATATATACGATGCTTTTGCTAACTTTTTACGGCTAATTCACTTTAAAATAGTTCACTTCTCTGTTCAGCTCCCGTGCAACCCCATCCAATTGACTTGCCGCAGTAGCAATACTCTCCATGAGGGCTAGCTGCTCTTCGGTTGCCGCGGCGACGCTTTCGGTCCGTTCCAGGTTAGCCGCAGCCGAAGACGCCGCTTGATCCATTGAGGCATTAACCTCCTCGGAGCTCGCCGACATCTGCTCGGTAATGGCCGAATTCTCCTGCAGTTGACCGGCCATCGTATCAATGGCTGCCACGATAACGGACAAACTGTTCTGAAGCTCTTCCACCCGGCTGTTGCCGCGCTGCACTTCCTCCAGCGTCCGGGCCATATAGCCGGAAGCGCCCGCAATCTCGCCTCTTGTCTCGCCTACCAGCTGATGAATGCTGTCCGCGGATTCCAGGGAGCTTGCCGCCAGCTTGCGAATCTCGCCCGCAACAACCGCGAAGCCGCGGCCCTGCTCGCCCGCTCTAGCCGCTTCAATGGAGGCGTTCAGCGATAAAATATTCGTCTGGTTCGCAAAGGCGGTAATGTTCTCGGCTATCGAGCCAATCTGCTGGGACCGTTGCTCCAAGGTTCCAATCATTCCCGCGAGCTGACCGATCACTTCCTTGATTTCGCCCATCTGTTCGATCAGGCGCCCAAGCGCCTCCTGTCCTTGACCCGCTTCACCGGCCGTTAATGCCGATTGTTCGGCCGCAGCAGCCGTATTTTCTGCCAAACGCTGAATGCCGATAGACATCTCGTCAATCGCCTTCGCCGTTTCTTCGGCGCTGCGTGCCTGCACCTCCGTCCCGCTCGTCACCTCTTGAATGTTCGCCGCTACATGCTGCGAGGCAGAAGAGGATTCCTGCGACACAATATTAAGCTGGCTCGTGGAGGCAGCGACATGCTTGGCATTTGTTGAAATAGACGTGATAAGCCGTTTCAGCACGCCAATCATTTCATCTACCGAGCGTAAGCTGTCGCCAAGCTCATCCTTGCTGTATTTGACGTTCCGTTCCGCGGTCAAATCCCCTTCCGCCACCAGCTTTGTCCGTATCTTCACGGCGGATACCGTCTTCATGACGCTGCGGATCAAGTAGAAAATAAGCGCCGCCAGCAAAAGGGTTGCAGCCGCCATACCGATGTAATTGCCCGTTTTCGTTGACGCCAGCTGCTGCTTACTGTCCGTAATTTGCTGCTTGGCATAGCTGTCCAGTAAATTAAATATATCATCCACGCCTGACCGGGCTTTCTCGAATTGTTGATGGATTTCTGCATCCTTTGCAGTTGCCGTACCGGCTTGAACTTCGCTCTTGACAACCGTTGCCCATGCGCTGAAATTCGCATCAAAATCCTGAATCAGCTGTCCAATCGTCGCTCCGTCCTCATTTTGCAGATCAAGCAGATGCTTTGCCTCAAATATTGATTTCGCTTCATTTACCCGGTCTTCTGCTTGCTTCAGATTCTCGGCAAGCACATCGTTCCAAACCTTCTTATCCTCTTCCTTTAAATCGCCAAAAGCTAAATATTGATAAGCGGAATAAGCTTGATACAAATCACGATCCGCATTCAAGATAAGCGATGTAGAACGGGCAGATACGCCGTATACTTCATCGGACATCGTTTTATTCACCCGCACCAGCTCCGTCAGCGAATAAATCCCCGAGAAGACATAGAAAAAAAGCGGTAATGCTCCGATTAAAGCCATTTTCCATCGTAAATTGAATCTCATCTGCACGACTCCCCATTTCATCCATCTCAAATATAACGACCTAATAAGATATCGGTAAAAAATGAGGGGTTCGCAATAACTGCTGCAAACAATTTAATAAATTTATGTCGAATTTATTGAAAACAAAAAAGAGCAAATCCCTTTCGGGAATTGCTCTTCGCTCGAACAGTCGGCTCTTACTTGCCGAAAGCTTCCGGATTTGCGCGCCATGCCTGGAGCGTTGCGATATCCTCGCTTTGCACTTTGCCGATTTCAACAGCCGCTTCAATCAGAGCGCTGTAGTTGGACAGCGTTTCAAGCGGCATATTTTCCGCCGCAAATGCGTTTGAAGCCTTTTCGAACTGGTAAGTGAAGATCGCCAGAACGGATAATACCTCCGCGCCTGCCTCGCGAACCGCAAGGCCGGCTTTCAGCGAGCTCCCGCCGGTCGAGATGAGGTCCTCGATAACGACAACCTTTTGACCAGGGTTGATTCGTCCTTCGATCTGATTTTGTTTGCCGTGGCCTTTTGCTTTATCGCGGATGTAAGCCATAGGAAGGTTCAGCTTTTGAGCCACCCATGCCGCATGCGGGATGCCCGCGGTAGAAGTTCCGGCGATGACTTCGGCATCCGGGTAACGCTCGCGGATTACGGTAGCGAAACCTTCCGCAATCATGTCGCGGATTTCAGGATAGGTCATAGTCAGACGGTTATCGCAGTAGATTGGCGATTTCAAACCGGATGTCCAAGTAAAAGGATCATTCGGGCGAAGCGCCACCGCTTCGATCTCCAGCAGTTTTGTTGCGATTGCGCGCGGCAATTCCGTTAAAGTTACGTTCGTCATGGCTTAGATCAGCTCCTCGATAATTGATTCCAATGCTTCACGCGGGCTAGCCGCTGCCGTAATCGGACGTCCGATTACCATATAATCCGTTCCTTGCTGCAAGGCTTCGCGAGGCGTCATAATGCGGGACTGGTCGTTTGTAGCCGCCCAAGTCGGGCGAATGCCGGGCGTTACGGTCTGGAATGCCGTACCGCATGCGGCCTTAATGACTTCCACTTCAAGCGGTGATGCCACAACGCCGTTCAGGCCAGCGCGTTTCGCCAGCTCCGCGTAACGGACTACCGCCTGTTCCACCGTGCCAGCGATTCCGATCTCTTCGTTTAATACCTGTACATTGGTGCTGGTGAGCTGCGTTACCGCAATAATTGCCGGTCTTGCTTGGCCGCTCGCGAGCGCGGCTTCCGCGCCTTCCACAGCCGCTTCCATCATCGCCGCACCGCCGGCTGCATGCACGTTAAACATGTCCACGCCTAGCTTTGTGACGCTGTTCGAACCGCCTTTTACCGTATTCGGAATGTCATGCATCTTCACGTCCAGAAAGACGCGGTAGCCGCGTTTCTTCAATTCTTCTACGAACGACGGACCCGCCGCGTAAAAGAGCTGCATGCCAACCTTCATATAACACGGGATGCCTTCCAGCTCGCCAAGCAAGCGCTCGGCCGAAGCCGCATCCGCATAATCAAGGGCAACCATGACTTTGCCCGCCGCTTGTTCTCTCGTTAAACCCATCGCAATCAAAGTCTCCTTTCGCTTCCGAGGCCGAAATAAACGGCCATCCGCCGGCCTCGGGGCAGAAGCCCGTTTAGAAGCTTCCGCCGCCGAAAGCAACCGGCGCTGGCCGTGCTTTCATGTATTCAATTACTTCTGCAGCACCGGCATAGGGCGCGAGGAGAAGTTGATCGACTCGAGCATACGCAGCAATGCGCGTACGGTATCAAGCGATGTCATACATACAACTCCGTTCTCTACCGCTTCACGGCGGATACGGAAGCCGTCACGCTCAGGCGTTTTGCCTTTGGTCAGCGTGTTGATCACGAATTGCGCTTCGCCTTCGCGGATCAGGTCAAGAATGTTAGGAGCGCCTTCGCTCAGCTTGTTCACGCGTCTTACGCGCATGCCTGCTTGTTCGAGCGTATCGGCAGTACCGCCGGTAGCGATGATTTTGTAGCCCAGGTCGTAGAAGCCGCGAAGCAGTTCCGTTGCTTCTTCTTTATCTTTATCCGACACCGTTGCGATAATCGAACCGGACATCGGGATTTTCATGCCAGCGCCGATAAGGCCTTTGTACAGGGCTTTTGCGTATTGCTCGTCGCGGCCCATAACTTCGCCCGTCGATTTCATCTCCGGAGTCAGGGTTGGGTCAACGCGGCGCAGCTTCGCGAAGGAGAATACCGGTACTTTAACCGATACGTAGTTGTCTTCGCGCCACAGGCCGTCTACATAACCGAGATCGGCAAGCTTAGTGCCAAGGATTGCTTTTGTTGCCAGGTTCGCCATCGGCAGATCCGTTACTTTGCTCAGGAACGGTACCGTACGGGACGAACGCGGGTTAACTTCGATGACGTATACTTTTTCGTTGTGGATAACGAATTGGATATTTACAAGGCCAACAACTTTAAGTGCTTTAGCGATTTTGACCGTGATGTCCACGATTTGGTTCTTAATGTCGTCCGAAAGCGATTGCGGAGGATATACCGCGATCGAGTCGCCGGAGTGAACGCCTGCGCGCTCGATATGCTCCATGATGCCAGGGATCAGAACGGTTTCGCCGTCGCAGATCGCGTCAACCTCCGCTTCTTTGCCCAGCATGTAACGGTCGATCAGAACCGGATGCTCCGGATTGATTTTTACCGCTACTTCCATGTAGCTCAGAAGCTCTTCGTCGGAGTATACGATTTCCATCGCGCGGCCGCCAAGTACGTAGGACGGACGAACGAGAACCGGATAGCCGAGTTTTTGAGCGGTTTCTACCGCTTGGTCAACCGAAGTTACCGTGCTGCCTTCAGGCTGGGCAATGCTCAGGTCGCGAAGCAGCTTCTCGAATTTCTTGCGGTCTTCCGCCGTGTCGATGCTCTCGAGGCTCGAGCCCAAGATGCGCACGCCGGCTTTCGTCAGCGGAGCAGCCAGGTTGATAGCCGTTTGGCCGCCGAACTGTACGATTACGCCGATCGGCTTCTCTTGCTCGATAACGTTCATTACGTCCTCGAAGAACAATGGCTCGAAGTACAGACGGTCCGAAGTACTGAAGTCCGTCGATACCGTCTCCGGGTTATTGTTGATGATAACGGCTTCGTAGCCGGCCTTTTGAATCGCCCATACCGCGTGTACCGTCGAGTAGTCGAACTCGATGCCTTGACCGATACGGATTGGACCGGAGCCAAGCACGAGTACCTTCTCTTTCGACGATTCCGTTACTTCGTTCTCTGTTTCGTAAGTCGAGTAGTAGTAAGGCGTCGAAGCTTCAAATTCAGCCGCGCAGGTATCTACCATTTTGTAGACTGGCGTGAAGCCAAGCTCTTTGCGGAACGCACGAATATCATGCTCATTGGTATGGCTGCCGTTCGGGAAGCCTTCCTTGCGGATTTCCGCGATCGAACGGTCGGAGAAGCCTTTGCGTTTCGCTTCGTACAGCGTTTCGCGGGACAAAGCAACCTCGCGGCGGATTTGATCCTCGAATTCAACGATGCCTTGGATCTTATCCAGGAACCACCAGTCGATCTTCGTAATATCCTGCACGTCTTGCAGCTTGTAACCGCGGCGGAATGCTTCCGCTACGAGGAACATGCGCTCGTCGTCCGGCTTAGCCAGGCGGGTCTGCAGTACGGCGTCATCCAGCGTTGCCGCTTCTTTCAGGTGAATGCGGTGTGTGCCGATTTCCAGGGAACGAACCGCTTTGTGCATCGACTCTTCGAAAGTACGGCCGATTGCCATAACTTCGCCGGTTGCTTTCATTTGCGTGCCAAGCTTACGGTTCGCGTTAACGAACTTGTCGAATGGCCAGCGCGGGATTTTCGATACGATATAGTCAAGGGTAGGCTCAAACATAGCGTATGTTTGACCAGTAACCGGGTTAACGATCTCGTCAAGCGTGTAGCCTACAGCGATCTTTGCCGCCATCTTCGCAATCGGGTAACCCGTAGCTTTCGATGCCAGTGCCGACGAGCGGCTTACGCGCGGGTTAACTTCGATAACGTAGTATTGGAAGCTGTGCGGATCCAGCGCGAACTGTACGTTACAGCCGCCTTCGATGTTCAGGGCGCGAATGATTTTCAGCGATGCCGAACGGAGCATTTGATACTCTCGGTCGGACAGCGTTTGGGATGGCGCTACAACAATACTGTCGCCAGTGTGCACGCCAACCGGATCGAAGTTTTCCATGTTGCAGACTACGATACAGTTGTTGTTCGCGTCGCGCATAACTTCGTACTCGACTTCTTTCATGCCGGCGATCGATTTCTCGATCAAGCATTGGCTGATCGGGCTGTAACGGATACCCGATGCAACGGTCTCGCGGAGCTCTTCTTCGTTCGCGCAAATACCGCCGCCCGTACCGCCCAGCGTGTAGGCCGGACGAACGATGATCGGATAACCGATTTCGTTGGCGAAGTTAACGGCATCTTCTACCGTCGTAACGATAACACTTTCAGGTACCGGCTGTTCCAGCTCGCGCATCAGGTCGCGGAACAGGTCGCGGTCTTCCGCCTTCTCGATCGCAGTCAGCTGCGTACCGAGAAGCTTCACGTTTTCCGCTTCCAGAACGCCTGCGCGGGCAAGCTCAACGGCCATGTTCAGGCCGGTCTGACCGCCGAGCGTTGGCAGAAGTCCGTCCGGACGTTCCTGGCGGATGATTTGGGATACGAAATCAAGCGTGATCGGCTCGATATATACTTTATCCGCCATGTTTGTATCCGTCATGATGGTTGCAGGGTTGCTGTTGATCAGAACGACTTCATAGCCTTCTTCCTTCAGCGCTTGGCAGGCTTGCGTGCCTGCGTAGTCGAATTCCGCCGCTTGTCCGATGACAATCGGGCCGGAGCCGATTACGAGAATCTTTTTGAGTTCCTTATTTTTGGGCATATTGAAGCTCTCCTTTCAACGTTGCCGCCAGCACAGCTTGACGAGGTTTTTGCGGGTTGTTTTGTTTGTGGTCGCGGATCATGTCCAGGAATTCATCGAACAGATAGCTGGAATCAAACGGGCCGGGCGCAGCTTCCGGATGGTATTGCACCGAGAATGCCGGGTATTTGTTATGTTTCAGACCTTCAATGGTCTTGTCATTGTTATTAATGTGAGTAACGGAGAGCTCCGTGCTGTTGATCGAATCTTCGAGAACCGTGTAACCATGGTTCTGCGAAGTTACGTAGCAGCGGCCGGTTGCCAGTTCTTTAACCGGATGATTGCCTCCGCGGTGACCGAATTTAAGCCTTGTCGTATCCGCGCCGCAAGCCAGAGCGAACAGCTGATGACCAAGGCAGATGCCGAAAATCGGAATCTCGCCGAGCAGCTCTTTGATCATTTGAACCGCGTAAGGAACGTCTTTCGGATCCCCAGGGCCGTTGGAGAGCTGAATGCCGTCCGGAGCCAATTTGCGAATTTCGTCCGCCGTTGTGTTATGAGGAACAACCACTACGTCGCAGCCGCGCTGCGTAAGCTCGCGAAGGATGCCGCTTTTCGCGCCGAAGTCGACAAGCACGATGCGAGGACCAAAGCCCGGGCTCGAGAAGACCGATTTGGTCGATGTGCGCGCAACTTGATCCGTCATCAGCTGAATGCCGCCAAGACGTTCTTGAAGCTCTTCCACGCGTTCGGTGCCGGTTGTCAGAACGCCTTTCATTGTACCGTGCTGACGGAGAATACGAGTCAGCATGCGCGTATCGATACCTGTGATACCCGGAATGTTGTATTCCTTCAGCAGGTCGCCGAGCGAATATTGCGCGCGCCAGTTGCTTGGCACCGGCTCATAGCGGCGTACAACAAACCCGTGAATGCTTGGGCGGATCGACTCGAAGTCATCGCGCGAAATGCCGTAGTTGCCGATCAGCGGATAAGTCATCGATACGATTTGTCCACAGTAGGACGGGTCGGATAATACTTCTTGGTAACCCGTAATCCCTGTATTAAAAACAACCTCTCCGAACGTTTGCGTCTCCGCGCCGAAAGATTGTCCGGTAAACAACGTTCCGTCTTCCAACAATAATCTTGCTTGCATCCGTATCACTCCTCATCAGGTCTTCGTATGTTCTATTAGTTAGCGGATTCGTTGTATACGATCTTGCCGTCAACGATTGTAGCCACTGGCCAGCCTTGCAGCTTCCATCCGCCAAATGGCGTGTTATTGCTCTTCGATGCGAAGGTAGACGGATCTACCGCACGCTCGCTATCCAGATCGACGATCGTCAGGTCGGCAGGCGCACCTGCTTCAATGCGGCCGGTAGGCAGGCCGAACACGCGGGCCGGGTCGGCTGTCATGCGGTCAAGCAGGAAGCCAAGCGTCCATTTGCCTGTTTGCACGAACTTCGTGTAGAGCAGCGGGAAAGCTGTCTCGAAGCCTACGATGCCGAACGGCGCAAGCTGCATGCCGCGCGCTTTCTCTTCCGCGCTATGCGGTGCGTGGTCGGTAACGATCATGTCGATCGTGCCGTCCTCCAGCGCTTCGATAACCGCTTCTACGTCGCGTGGCGTGCGCAGCGGGGGGTTCATTTTCCAGTTCGAGTCAAAGCCCGGGATATCTTCGTCGGACAAAACCAGGTGATGCGGGCAAACCTCAGCCGTTACCCGTACGCCAATCTGCTTCGCAAGGCGGATCAGGCGAACCGATTGCTCGGTGCTGACATGGCACACATGGTAGTGCGCGCCTGTTGCTTCGGAGAGAAGAACGTCGCGGCCGACATGAATGGCTTCCGATTCGTTCGGAATGCCTTTCAGCCCATGCTTGCGGGAGAAAGAGCCTTCGCTTACGTACAAGCCTTCAACCAGCGTGTTGTCTTCGCAGTGCGCAATGATTGGCATATTCATCGATTCCGCCAGCGCCATCGCGTCCTTCATCATTTGCGCGCTTTGAACGCCTACGCCGTCATCCGTGAAGCCGATTGCTCCCGCTTCTTTCAATGCGGCGAAGTCCGTCAGTTCGCGGCCCAGCTGGTTTTTCGTGATGGCTGCGTAAGGAAGAACCTTTACAACGCCTTCCGCCGCGTTTTTATCCAGAATGTATTTCACCGTCTCTGGCGTATCCACCGAAGGGCGGGTATTCGGCATGCAAGCGATTGTCGTGAAGCCGCCTTTGGCTGCCGATCTTGTGCCTGTCGCGATGTCTTCTTTATATTCGAAGCCCGGATCGCGAAGGTGAACGTGCATATCGATAAAGCCCGCCGATACGAGCTTGCCTGCTGCGTCGATTACTTCCGCAGAGCCTGTGTCCGGTGCTGCGGAGCCGTCAACGATCTCCGCGATTTGTTCGCCTTCGAGGCGGATATGTTTCTTTTGCAAGCTTCCAGAAGCTTTATCCCATACGCTACCGTTGATAATCCATACTGACATTGTTTTGTTCACCTTCCGGAATTTATTCGTGTTAGCTCAGTGCCCGTTCTACAACAGCCATCCGAATCGGTACGCCGTTTGCCATTTGCGGGAAGATACGCGATTGAGGATGCTCTACCAGCTCATCGTCGATCTCAACGCCCCGGTTGATTGGAGCCGGATGCATGATGATGGCGTGGTCAGCGATCTGGCTTGCGCGCTCGACCGTCAGGCCGAACTGCTCGCGGTAAGCTTCCGCCGAGTTCAGCATGCCGCTCTCATGGCGCTCGAGCTGCACGCGGAGCATCATAACAACGTCGGCTTTCAGTGCTTCATCCATTGTTACGTACGGTACATCAAGCTCGGGTGCCGTCATGTTGCTTGGCGAGCAGAACTGAACCTTCGCGCCAAACTTGCGGAGCGCCCACAGATTGGAGCGTGCTACGCGGCTGTGAAGAACGTCACCGATGATCGATACGGTCAGACCGTTCAGATTGCCGAAATGCTTGCGCATTGTATATAAGTCGAGCAGAGCCTGTGTCGGGTGCTCGTTGTTGCCGTCGCCTGCGTTAATAAGCGGCACTTGAATTTTTGTTGCCAGCTCGGCAAGAACGCCGATTGGTTTGAGCCGGATAATCCCGACGTCGATTCCCATCGATTCAAGCGTGCGGACCGTGTCGTAGATCGATTCGCCCTTCTGCACGCTGGATACGGCAGCCGAGAAGTTCAGAACTTCCGCTCCGAGGCGTTTCTCCGCTACTTCGAACGAGAAGCGCGTTCTTGTGCTGTTCTCGAAGAACATGTTCGCCGCGAATTTGCCCTGCATCACATTGTGAACTTTGTTCGGATGCTGTTCCCAGTAAGCCGCACGATCCAAAATCGATTCAATTTCTTCTTTGCCAAGATCTTTAAGTCCAAGCAAACTGCGTTGTTTAAGTTGTGTCATCGTCGTCATCAGACCTGCCCCCTCTGGTGTATGATCATGACTTGGTCCTTCAGATCGATTTCCGTTAACGAGACGTCAATTTGCTCTTGCTTGGAGGTCGGTACGTTTTTGCCTACGTAATCAGGCCGGATTGGGAGCTCTCTGTGGCCTCTGTCCACCAGAACGGCAAGCTGAATGCTTTCCGGTCTTCCGCAGTCCATCAGGGCATCCATTGCCGCTCGGATCGTGCGTCCGGTGAAGAGAACGTCGTCGCACAGGATAACTTTCTTATCATGTGCGGAGAACGGTTCGCCATTCAGATCGCCGATTACCGCAGCTAGTTCAACGCGTGTATCCACGAATGCTTTGCGGTCGTCCCGGTAAGAGGTAATGTCGAGCTCTCGCACTTCAACCGGCTTGCCTTCGATATCCTGAATGCGATCCGCAATTCTTCTTGCCAGGTAAATCCCTCTTGTGCGGATGCCAATCAGAACGCAGTTATCAATGCCTTTGTTCTTCTCCACGATCTCGTGCGCAATTCTTGTGAGTGCTCTTCGGATTGCTGTCTCGTCCATTATGACCAGATGCTCTTCTTCCACCGTTGCCGCCTCCCTCGCTCTCGGATTATCAATCGCGCCTGCCGGCAAGAAGACGAAAAAAGGCTCCTTGCCAACAACGCAAGGAGCCTGAGACCAGCCACACATAGAGGGTCGACTTAATCGCCGCTATCCCAGCAGGATACGGTTAGACTAAGGCCCTGTTCTAAATGTGGCAGATCTGTTATTCACGCTACCTTGCCAGCCTCACGGGGCTGATTTAAAGGTACTGCCATATATCAAAGGAATTGTACCGCGTCGGGCAAAAGTTGTCAAGAGGTGATGACAGTTAAACGGCAAACCGCGCAATCGAATGTTCTTTCAACCGCTGTTGCTCGGGGATTCCTTTGAACAATTTAAAGTGGTATGTATCCCCGAGCAAAGGCGGACTAAAAGCTTTCTGAAAGAAAGCTGCAGCGGAAGCATATCGAATAGCTCCGTTTGTATTTAACTGTAGGGGTAAAAGGAATAAAGAATGTGCTCGCATCTTATCATCTGCACCGCAGCTTAATTTATGACTGGGACATTTTATGACTCAGTCAGACTCAGTGAGAATACGACGATCCTCCCTACCCCTCTCGAAGTGTCAAGCCCTTTATGTTAAGATGAATACCATCCATAACGTACATAGACGGGACAGGTGAATGCAAGCATGGAACATTTAATTAGAGCGGATGTACGCGGAATCGAAGTTTCCGGCATTCGGAAAATGGCGAACAAGGTTAGTCAGTACGAAGGCGTGCTGTCTCTTACAATCGGGCAGCCGGACTTCCCGACGCCAAAACATATCCTCGAAGCAGCCAAGCATGCCATCGACAACGGAGAAACGGTATATACTCCTAATGCAGGGACGCTGCAATTGCGAAAAGCAGCAGCGAACTTTATGCAGCTCAAATACGGTCTGACTTATGATCCTTTAGAAGAAGTTATCGTAACGGTCGGCGCGAGCGAAGCGATTGACGTTGCGTTCCGTACGATTCTGGAGGAAGGCAGCGAGGTGCTGCTGCCGGGTCCGATCTATCCGGGCTACGAGCCGATTATCCGTATGTGCGGCGCTACGCCGGTGCATGTGGATACAACCGGCAACGGATTCAAATTAACGGCCGATTTGATCAAAGCGCATTTGACGGAGCGGACGCGCTGCATCGTGCTGGCGTCGCCTTCGAATCCGACAGGCTGCACGCTGACCCTGGACGAGCTTAAAGCGATTGCCGCGCTGGTGCAAGAGCGCGAACTGTTTGTTCTGTCCGACGAGATATATAGCGAGCTTGTGTTCGACGGTACTCATTCTTCTATTGCGGCATTGCCGGGTATGCGCGAAAAGACGATCAATATCAACGGATTGTCCAAATCGCATTCCATGACCGGATGGCGCGTTGGTCTTTTGTTCGCTCCGGCTTATTTGGCGCGGCACATCGTAAAGGTGCATCAATACAACGTAACATGCGCAAGCTCGGTCAGCCAGGCCGCAGCGGTAGAAGCATTAACGGTCGGCATCGATGACGCGCTTCCGATGAGGGACGAGTACGCACGTCGCCGCGACTATGTGTACGATCGGCTTGTTGCGGCAGGATTTGATGTCGTGAAGCCAAACGGAGCTTTCTACATTTTCCCGTCGGTGGAGAAGTTTGGACTAGATTCCACGACTTTCGCTCACCGGCTGCTTGAGGAGAAACGTGTTGCGGTCGTGCCCGGTGCCGCGTTTGCGCCGTATGGCGACAATTACATCCGCATCTCGTACGCCTGCTCCATGGAAGTACTGCGGGAAGCCATGGAACGAATTCATTCTTTTGCAGAAGGACTTTAATCTATCCGTCATACAAAAAAGCTGCTTTGCGTCACGCGCAAAAGCAGCTTTTTATTTAAGATGAACGATGCCGCAAGTAATTCGAGACAACCTCGATCGCGACTCCGATCGCGTCCTCCTGAGGCTCCAGCTTCGCATGATGCAGGCCATACGGCGTATCAACTCCAAGCCAGAACATTAGGCCCGGGATATCTTGAAGGAAATAACCGAAGTCTTCCCCGGTCATTGCTTCCGTGCATTCGATGAGCTGTACGCCGTCAAAAGCACGAACCCAATCCATAAAGCGCTCAGCTTCTTGTTCGTTATTATAGACCTGATAATAATTCGAGCCGTAATCGAGCTCCGTCTGGCAGCCAAAGCTGACTTTAAGCCCGTCGAGCAACGACTCGATACGCGCTTTTACATCGCTCATCGACTTGGCGCTCAAGGTTCTGATCGTACCTTCGAGGCGTACCCGTTCCGCGATAATGTTCTGCTTCGTACCGCCTTCGATCTTGCCTAACGTCACGACTACAGAGTCGAGCGGATCCACGTTCCGCGAAACAATCGACTGCAGCTGCATGATAAGGCTTGCCCCCGCAACGATCATATCGTTGGCACGGTGCGGATACGCCGCATGGCCGCCTTTGCCGATGATATCGATAAACAGCTCCGACGTGTTCGCGAATAATATGCCCGGTCGCGTTGCGATTGTGCCTACCGGATATTCCGGGGCGATGTGCAGCGCCATCATAAAATCCGGCTTCCACTCTTTAAACTCTTCGCTTTGCAGCATTGGCAAAGCACCGCCTGGCCCCTCTTCGGCCGGCTGAAAGACAAAAAGTACATCGTCATTGATCGGCTGCTCCACGATGGCCGTCAATACCCCAAGTCCAATGGCCATGTGCAAATCATGTCCGCAGGCATGCATATAACCGGAATGCGTTGAACGAAACTCGTAGCCGGTATCTTCTTCAATAGGCAGTCCGTCCATATCCGCCCTATAACCTAAACAACGCTCGCCGATCAGGCCCTTCACGCGAACCAAGATGCCGGTACGCCAAGTCCGCACTTCCAGCCTCTCCTGCGGCAGTCCGTTAATATACTCGAGCAGCAAGGCTTGCGTCTTAAACTCTTGAAAGCCCGGCTCGGGAATCTGGTGAAACTTCCGCCTTAACTCTACAAATTTGCTCACTCGATCAACTCCCTCCCGCAACATGCGAAAGCCAACTACAAGTATCCGTCAGCCTCTCCAAACAAGGAAACACGCGCCACATAGATGGCGCGCGCTGAAAACCTATTATTTCAAATCGCGAAGACCTTCAACGATAATCGTCTTGGACTTCGTTTTCTCGTCAACCATCTTAATGATGCGAGCAGGAACGCCTGCGACAACCGCATTTGCAGGCACGTCCTCAATAACGATGGCGCCCGCTGCGATAACAGCGCCTTTGCCTACGCGAACGCCTTCCAGAACAACCGCGTTAGCGCCGATGACAACGTCATCCTCGATAACAACCGGCAGAGCGGATGGCGGTTCAATAACGCCGGCCAGTACGGCGCCTGCGCCAACATGGCACATTTTGCCGACTTGCACGCGTCCGCCAAGCGTTGCGTTCATGTCGATCATTGTGCCTTCACCGATCGAGCAGCCGATGTTGATTGTAGCGCCCATCATGATAACCGCGTTGTTGCCGATTTCGACTTTGTCGCGAATAACCGCGCCAGGCTCGATACGGGCGTTGATGCCCTTCAGGTCGAGCATCGGAATCGCGGAATTGCGGCGATCGTTCTCCACTTCGTAATATTGAATGTTTTCTTTCTCGTTCTCGAGCAATACTTGGACTTCCGCCCAGTCGCCGAACAGCACGCCGCCGTCGCCGAAATCGAATACTTTTACTGCGTCGTTAGCCGACGAAATTTTGCCTTTGAAGTATACCTTCACCGGCGTAACTTTCTTGCCGTTCTTGATGTAATTGATAACTTCCATTGTTTGTTCCATGTTTTGCATCGCTTTTCGTCTCTCCTTCATCACCAGCAACTGTTCATTAGGACAAGCCGCTTTTTCCCGAACATTGTAGCACATGCCTTTGAACAGAGTCCATGTTTTTGATGGCTATTTATTGTAAAGCATCGTTTCTTAGAATAGCTTACTTTCCGCGTTGTAATAATGAATAATTTGCTGAAAAGTTTGCATTTTTCCGCATATGCCTTTGAACGTTCCCCCAGGCTTATTAACGAAGACGGAGAGAATTAATCACATGCTCCATGTCGGCAGGGATAGGCGCTTCGAACTCCAGGAACTCTCCCGTCCGCGGATGCTTGAAGCCCAGAACCGCCGCGTGCAATGCCTGTCCCTTGAGTGCCACCGTCTTGTTGCGGCCGTACATCGGATCTCCCGCCAGCGGATAACCGATGTATTTCATATGAACGCGAATCTGATGCGTCCGTCCTGTCTCCAGCTGCAGCTCTACAATCGTGTAGTCATCAGCAATGCGCTCGAGCACTGCAAAATGAGTAACGGCATGCTTGCTGTTGCGGTCCGTAACCGTAAACAGCTTCCGGTCATTCTGGTCGCGGCCGATCGGAGCATTGATTGTGCCTTGATCATGCGGCAGATTGCCGTGGACAAGCGCTATATATTTGCGCGAGACCGAATGATCCTTAAGCTGCTCGGCCAAGGAAACATGAGCAAGGTCATTTTTGGCTGCCATCAGCAGTCCGGATGTGTCTTTATCGATACGGTGTACAATGCCCGGGCGAAGGACGCCGTTAATGCCCGACAGATCCTTGCAATGAAACATCAAGGCGTTTACGACCGTTCCGGAGGAATGCCCGGGTGCCGGATGGACAACCATGCCTCTTGGTTTGTTGATGACGATAACGTCAGCATCCTCGTACACGATATCAAGGGGAATGTCTTCGGCCAAGATTGCCGCATCTTCAGGCTCGGGCACGCGAACGGCCACCTGATCGCCGGAAGACAGCTTGTAGTTCGGTTTTACGGTATTCTGATTCACCAGCACCGCGCCGGATTTGATCCATTCCTGCACTTGCGTGCGCGAGATGGAATCCTCGTTAAGGCTGTCGGTGACGAATTTATCGATTCGCTCTCCTGCCTGCTCCGGGGCTGCTTCAAATTCCAACAATTCTTCGTTTTCATTAAACAGGTTGCTGCTCATGCTCGTTTTGGTCCTTATCCTCTCTGTTGCCGATTCGTTTGGAATCTTCCTTCGAATTCAGCAAGGTATCAATTAGAATGCATGCTACGCCTACGCAAATAGCGGAATCCGCTATGTTAAAGATCGGGAACGTATAGCTGCCGAAATTAAACATCAGGAAATCAACCACTTCTCCGGCAATCGCCCGGTCAAGGAAGTTGCCGACCGCCCCGCCAAGCACAAGGCCAAGCCCGGTCAAAAGCCATATTTTTCCTGATTTTCTGGAGGCCTGGATATACCAGATAATTGCACTGACGATAAGAACAGTGATGATGATGAAAAACACCCGCTGTTCCTGCAAAATGCTGAATGCCGCGCCGCGGTTCCGATACGAGGTAATAAGAAAGAAATTGCCGATCACGCTGATTTGCTCACCGATTTCAAGCTGAGCCACAATGATTTTTTTGGTGATCAAGTCCAGCAAAAAAGCTGCTACCGCGATCCAGTAATAATAAAAACGCATCGTATCCCTCCTAGTTTGTACCAAACTACTGTATTGTAGCATAATGGCCCGCTTCTGAGCCAGTAGTCCCCTTTCCAAAGAAGTCCTTTATAAAAAAAGCCGGTTTGCGAAAACTATACTTAGATATGTAACGTCTTACCTATTTCATCTAAGGAAGGTGCAACCGATGCCGAATGCAACCCAGCTCGCACAGCTACGAAGCCGGCTTGAGGCTGAGAAACGGGAGATCGAGGAGCGGCAATCCCATAACGAACATAATGGACTTGCTTCTTCGCTGCGCGATAATACGGGCGAGCTATCCCCTATAGATAATCATCCGGCGGATCTTGGAACGGAGATGTTCGAACGCTCCAAGGATCTGGCTCTTCTCGAGAAAGAAGATCTTCATTTGGCCCGTATTACCGAAGCGCTTGCGGCTATGGATCACGGGACTTATGGCCGATGCCGCGCATGCGGCAAGCCTATTCCCGATGAACGGCTGGAGGCTCTCCCCGATTCCCTGTACTGCGTAGAACATGCGCCGCGGCAGGAGACATCCCATAAACAGCCGGCCGAAGAGGATTTTCTCGCTCCGCCATTCGGAAGATCCAGCCGGGATTACGACGATTACAACGGCTTCGATGGCGAGGATGCTTGGCAGATTGTCGAGCAGTGGGGTACTTCGGAATCTCCTGCTTTTTCGGAAAATAACAATGTCGACGATTATGATCATATCGGCATTGAAGCGGACGAGAACGACGGATTTGTTGAATCGTACGAAAGCTTTGTCGCCACGGATATAACCGGCAAGCATGTTTCCGTCATCCGCAACCGCCATTACAAGCAGTATATGGATCATGACGAAGGCGATCACGAGCTCGAGCAGGACCATTAAAAAAGGCGGACGGTGCGTGGGCACCGTCCGCCTTTTCCGGGTTTAATATATTTTTCCTTCCAACTGGATTTGCACAACGCGTACGATATCTGCTATGTAATCGCCGATGATCGGCAGATTAAGCGCGCCGATAATCCGCAGCACATACAGAATGGTAGCTGCAAAAAACGTAAATCCAATCGCGATTCCGACGCCCCTTGAGAGACCGCCAAGCAAATTGCGCCACATGAGCCGGAGCGGATGATTGAGCAAATCCACGTAATCCGCGATTTGAGTCCGTTCCATATCGGTAGCGATTTTGCTTAATCGCATGTCCAGTCTGCTTAATGTATGTTCCATCGTTCCATCGTCATTCTTATCTTTGCGGTCTTTCTCCAGGTCGTTATCCAGCTTTACTCGGACCATGCAGCGTCCCCCTTTGCATTCATACATCCGCTTCCGGGAAGAAAAAAACGAGGCCTTGCCATGAAGGCACTCGTTTTTTTGTGGCCATGCTCCTTATACTATATCCCGATCCCTGGCGTCTATATGCCTAAACGCGGACAAGAATACCGATTTCTTTGTCGCCAAGCAGTACGCGTTCCATACCTTCTGCTTTCTCGTAAGAAACGCTGTTCAACAGAACATTCTCATTGAGCACGTTACTGAATGTCTCCAGTGCGGCTTGCAGCTCTGCATCTACGTCGAGAACAAGATCGATGCGTTTCTCGATCGGCAGATCCAGCTTCTTGCGCGTATCCTGAACCGCGCGGATAACTTCGCGAACCCAGCCTTCCTGCTCCAGCTCAGGCGTAATATCCGTGTTAAGCGCAACGGTTACCCCGTTTGCGGAAGCCGATGCGAAGCCGGATTTCGCCTGTTTCTCTACGAGCAGCTCTTCCGTGGTTACCGTGATCGCTTCGCCTTCCGCCGAAGTGAAGACCAAGCTTCCGGATGTGACTGCTTCGCGTGTCGCCTCCGGTGCCAGACCTTTCAGGTAGCCCTGGATTGGTCCGACATGCTTGCCGTATTTTTTGCCCGCTACTTTGAGGTTGAGCTTGAGGGTGAAATCGACAAAACCGCTGTCGCTGTTTTGAACCACGATAGACTTCACGTTGATCTCGTCCTTGACGATATCCTCGTATTCCGTTACCGCAAAATCACGGTCAAGCGATACGATCAACTCGGACAATGGCTGTCGCGTCTTGATACCGGTCTCGTTGCGCACGTTGCGGGCAAGCTCTACGATTTGCTTCGCGCTGTCCATGTCGCGCTCCAGCGTCTCGTCGATTGCCGATTCGTCCGCAGCCGGGTAATCTGCCAGGTGAACGCTCGACTCGCCGCCCAGATTGCCGTATACGTCTTCCGCGAGCAGAGGAGCGTAAGGAGCAATAACGCGGGAAAGCGTCAGCAGGACATGGCGCAGCGTTTGGTACGCTGCCACTTTGTCTTCTGTCAGCCCGCTGCCCCAGAAACGGTCGCGCGAACGGCGGATGTACCAGTTGCTCAACTCGTCGACGAATAGTTCGATTGCTTTCGCAGGGTTCAGGAAGTCGTTGACTTCAAGACCTTTCACAACCGTCTTGATCAAGCTGTTCAGGCGGGATACGATCCAGCGGTCAAGCTTGCTTGCCGATGGGCGTTCTTCGTGCTCATCCGGATTAAAGCCGTCGATGGATGCATACAGGGCATAGAATGCGTGAGTATTTACGATCGTATCGATGACTTTCGATTTCGCTTCCCCTACGATACCGCGCGAGAAACGTTTGCTGTTCCATGGGGCGCTGTCAGCAAGAAGCGCCCAGCGGAAGGCATCCGTGCCGTACTCGTTGATGATCTCCCAAGGGTCGATAACGTTGCCTTTGGATTTGGACATTTTTTGCCCGTTCTCATCCAAGATATGGCCTGTAGAAATAACAGCCTTATACGGAGCTTTGCCGTTGTACAGGGTCGATACCGCCAGCAAGCTGAAGAACCAGCCGCGCGTCTGGTCGATGCCTTCGCAAATCATATCCGCCGGATACTGCTCCGCGAACTCTTCCGCATTCTCGAACGGATGATGCTGCTGCGCGAACGGCATCGAACCGCTGTCAAACCATACGTCGATAACTTCCGATG
This sequence comes from Paenibacillus sp. MMO-177, assembly GCF_037147795.1. NCBI lineage: Bacteria > Bacillati > Bacillota > Bacilli > Caryophanales > Paenibacillaceae > Paenibacillus > Paenibacillus sp. MMO-177. The sequence goes on from NZ_JBBCUR010000002.1 coordinate 1,050,653, forward strand.
TACGGGTCATTACCGCGCCTTCCTGGAATGGCGATTTCAGCTTGATTTCGTCCACGTAAGGCTTATGAAGCTCGATATCCTCAGGCACGTAATCTACGGCGCGCTCGCGTAGGTCGGCAATGCTGCTTGGTGCATATTCTTTACCCGTCGCTTCGCATACCCAAACGTTAAGCGGTGTTCCCCAGTAACGGTTACGGCTGATATTCCAGTCCACCAGATCCTCAAGGAACTTGCCGAAGCGGCCCTCGCGGATATGACCGGGATACCAGTCAACCGTGCTGTTATTCGCGATGAGTTGATCTTTCACTTTTGTCGTTTCGATGAACCAGCTTTCTGTCGCATAGTACAAGAGCGGCGATTTGCAACGCCAGCAGAACGGATAGCTGTGCTCGTAACGCTCTTTGGAGAAGAGCAGGCCTCGTTCGCTGAGCATTTTGACAATGTCGACATCGCAGTCTTTTACGAAACGGCCGGCAAGATCCGTAACTTCGTCAATGTAACGGCCTGCGTTGTTTACAACGCTCAGCATGCTGATGCCGTTCTGACGGGAAACTTTGTAGTCATCCTCACCGTGGGCAGGCGCGATATGAACGATACCCGTACCGCTTGTGTCGCTGACGAAATCGCCCGGGATTACAACGTGACCATGCTCGATAGGCACATAGCGGAACGGAGGCTCATAGGAAAGGCCTACCAGCTCGGAGCCCTTCAGCGTCGAAAGCGTCTCGTAACCATCTTTAAGCACGCTCTCCGCCAGGTTCTGAGCAACGATGTACACTTCACCGTCCTTGGAAGCGCGGATGTAATCCAGCTCCGGATTTACCGCCAATGCCACGTTAGCCGGCAGCGTCCAAGGCGTTGTCGTCCACGCGAGAATGGATTCGCCGCTCGCGAGCTTGAATTTAACCGTTGCGGAAAGATCCTTCACGTCTTCGTAGCCTTGCGCAACCTCATGGGAGCTCAGCGTTGTCTGGCAGCATGGGCAGTACGGGCTTACGCGGTGACCGCGATAGAGCAGCCCTTTGCTGTGGATCGTCGAGAGGATATGCCACACGCTTTCGATGTACTCGTTCTTAAGCGTGATATACGGATTATCCAGATCCGTCCAATACGCGATAGCTTCTGTCAGCTCGCGCCATTGCTTCTCGTAGACAAATACGCTGTCTTTGCATTTCTTGATGAATTCTTCAACGCCGTATTTCTCGATCTCTTGTTTACCGGAGATGCCAAGCTGCTTCTCTACGCCAAGCTCCACCGGAAGACCATGCGTATCCCAGCCTGCTTTGCGGACTACGCGGTAACCGGACATGGTTTTGTAACGGCCGATAAAATCCTTGATTACGCGGCCCAATACGTGACCGATATGCGGCGCGCCGTTCGCGGTCGGAGGACCTTCGTAAAATACATAGTTCGGCTTGCCGGCACGGTTCTCGATGGATTGTTTGAACGTATCGTTCTCTGCCCATTGCTTCAGTACGCGCAATTCGCGGGCTCTTGCTTTTTCTTTGACGTCTACACGTTGCATTGTCATTACCTCCTGAAAATAATAAAGCCCCGTCCCTGTAAAGGGACGAGGCTGCGCTCGCGATACCACCCTAATTCCGCAAACAGCTGAAAAAACAACCGGATGCGGCACCTTGGCGCGAATTGTGTAAATTCGCGGTCCCTGTAACGGGGGACAAGCCGTCAGTCCTTAATAGTGGATCCGGCAGGATCTCATGTTCAGCACTGCTTCTCGGAGATGATTTTCCGAATCGGTTCGAACGCCGCCTCTCAGCAATCGACGGCTCTCTGGTGAACGAACTTGGAATCGTACTCGTTCTCGTCAATGAAGTTCCAATCAACTATCATGCAATTAATTTATTTATAGCTTATCGCAAAGCGGTTGTCAAATGACAAATGCCTATCCGCGCTGCAATTGCTCCGCCGATAAATGGGTAACGGAAGACGAAGCATGCGAAGAATGCGAGGAATGGGAAAGCTGCGGAGCTGCCGAATCCAGTGAATCCCATCCGTCTTGGCTTAACAGCTCAAGCTGTGCTTCAACCAAAGTACGGAAGCGTGCACGGTAGATCGATGCCTGCTTCTTCAGCTCTTCCACCTCAAGCGATACTTTGCGGGACTTGGCCAGCGACTCATTAATAATGCGGTCGGCATTCTTCTCCGATTCCTTGATAATGAGCTGGGCTTCTTTCTTCGCGTTGTTTCTCACTTCATCCGCAGCTTCCTGCGCAACGATAATCGTCTTGCTGAGCGTCTCTTCAATATTCGAGAAATGATTCAGTCTTTCTTGCAGACCAAGAATCTGATTCTGAAGCTCTTTGTTCTCGCGAATAATCGATTCATAATCTTTGATAACCTGGTCAAGGAATTCGTTGACCTCATCCTCGTCATACCCGCGTAATCTTCGTCCAAATTCCTTGTTATGAATGTCCAATGGCGTCAACGGCATTGGCGCACCTCCTAAAGCGTATTTGCCGCAATCGCGGATGTACTCGGAAACATCATTGTGGAATTGGATTCGACAGCTGTTTCCAAAATCCTGCAACGAATTAAATAAATTTACCAACCTTGACGCGAATTCTTCCCTTTTTTGTCATGCCGTCAATTTCCAGAACCTTAAATCTGCCCAAGCCTTTAAAAGAGACGACATCTCCCATTTTCAGCTGTTCGGACGGATTCTCGGCGGTCTTCCAGTTGACTCTGCATCTGCCTGCGCGGATTGGATCCACAATCTTCGTCCGGCTGATCCGGTAGACGTCACTAGCGATTCCATCAAGCCGCATCGAAGCGACCGTGAAGGACATTTCTTGAAGGGCAGGTACAACGGGCTGAAGCTCAGTGATGGGAATTATATCCGTTAGTACGCTCGCACGATGCACTTGTCTTAAGTGTACATTTAAGTAATCGGCAATTTCGTCCAAAACGATTATATGTGAATAGTCCTCATGAACATGAATATCTCCAATTCGATCACGTTTGACGCCGAGCCCGAGCAATGCGCCCAGGTAATCGCCGTGATCAAGCTCGCTTCCTCCGCCGGTTACGGCGAGAACGGACAGCCCTATTGGTTCATCGTCCAAGTAGCGGTACTCCGGGCCGATAATCGCTCTGCAGCGTTCAGCCTCGGGATATCCGCCGGCAAGTCTAAGCTGGACATCCGGATTCCGGTTCGCAAGCATCTGCAGGATTTGGACCTGCCTCGGATCTAAAAAATCGGTCCGCTTCAGCTGATGCAGCTGCGCGGACCGTTCAACCCACTCCAACGCCCGGTCGACAAATGGCTTCTCATCCGGATGGAAATGTTCGTATACTGCTTTATTCATAAGCTGTCCTTCCTCTAGAACATGTTCAGAATAAAATCGACAACCGCGTACAAGCCGTAAGCGATAAAGCGCAATGCAAAAATAGCAATAATCGGGGAAATATCAAGCATCCCGCCGATCGGTGGAATGAATCTGCGGAAAATTCCGAGATACGGTTCTACCAGCCGGCCCAGAAATACACCGATAAAGCTTTCACGCGCATTTGGCAGCCAGGACAGCAATACGTAGCCGATAATCATAAAGCTGTAAATGTTCTGGATGTTCATAATCAAAGAATAAACACTCAACTCAAGGTCACCTCATCTTATTGTAATCAATATCCTCTGCCAGCATTTCGGTAATGGCGCCTTGAATTTCTACGGAATCCGGCGTGCACAGGAAGATGTTTGGCCCAAGCTTCGAAATGTGGCCGTTAAGCGCGTAGACTGTGCCGCTTAAGAAATCAACAATCCGCACAGCCAAGTCTGTCCGCACACGCTGCAGATTCACGATAACCGCCCGGCGCGAACGCAAATGGTCGGCAATATCCTGCGCTTCATCGTAAGAACGCGGCTCGCTCAGCACGACGCGTACGCTCTTTTGCGTATGAATGCTCACAATATTGTTATTGCCGCCTTTGGAGTTTCTACGTGCTTCGAACGGAGAAGTTTCAACTTCCGGTTCTTCCGGATGCTGCTGCTGCGTTACCGTTTCGCGCTCAACTACCTCTTCTTCCTCCTGAAGACCAAGAAAGTTCATAAATCGGTTCATGACACTCATCGTTATCCCTCTTTTCCTACTAGTATCGTTCCTAAGCGAATCCAGGTTGCGCCTTCCTCTATCGCTACTTCGAAATCTCCTGACATGCCCATGGACAATTCCGTCATCGATTCCGGGAGGATTGCACGCTCATTCATCTCATCTCTTAGCTTGCGCAAAGAGCGAAATATGGGCCTAGTCTCTTCTGCTTCCGTCTCATAAGGCGCCATCGTCATAAGCCCGATAATACGCAGCGATGATAATTCCTTGAGCTCTGTTAGAAATGCCGGCAGCTGTTCAGGGTCAAGACCATGCTTGGATTGTTCGCCCGATACGTTAACCTGAACAAAACAAGGAACGGTAAGACCAAGCTGGGAAGCCCGTTTGTCTATCGCCTGCGCCAAAGACAGACGATCCAGCGAATGAATGTATGTAAATTTGCCTATGACTTCTTTCACTTTGTTCGTCTGCAGCGAGCCAATGAAATGCCAGACAGCTTGTCCGGCTTCTTCACCCGTAGCGCTGCCGCTAATGGCTTCCCATTTTTCCTTGGCATCCTGCCAGCGGTTCTCGCCAAGATGCCGGAGACCAAGCTGATGAGCAGCCTGAGCCGTATCCAGCGACACATATTTCGTTACCGCAATTATATTTACTTCTTCGCGGCTGCGGCCGCTACGCTCGCAGGCCTCCGCGACCCGGCGCCCCACTTCTTCGATTCTTTCCCGCAATGCTTCTTTGATTGTAGTCGTCATTCGTTCACCTTTCCCGGATACCGATCCAGCTGGCCATACGGCCCGTTTTGCCGCCTTCCTTCCGGTGGGAGAAAAATTGATCCGTGCTGCATCCCGTGCACCACTCGGATAATTCGATATGAATCGGCAAAATTCCTGCTTCAAGCATAATATGTCGGTTAATTTGTTTTAAGTTTACCATAGCTTTACCGTTTTCCACCAATGTCATCATCAGTTCCTGACTCGAATGCAGCTTGTTTGCAAGCCTTTCTACAAGCGGCTCAAGCCTGTCAATGACAAAACCGTCCACCTCGTAGCAGCAGTCGCTGATTGACGGCCCGATCGCGCAAAGCAGCTCTTCGGGCTTCGTTCCGTATTGCCGTCCCATCGCTTCGATCGTCTTGGCGGCAATTTGTTGAACCGTCCCTTTCCAGCCTGCATGAGCTAAAGCTACTGCCTGATGCTGCGGATCGTAGAAATAAAGCGGTACGCAATCGGCATAAAAGGACGCCAGCAGCACGCCCGGGATGTTCGTCATCAGACCGTCCGTGTCGGCAATTGCCGAAGCGCGCGACAATCTGCCCATTCCCCTCTCGCTCTCGGTAACCGGGAATACCTCGCAGCCGTGTACTTGTTCCCCGCAGGTCCATGCTTCAAACGGCCATCCGATGGCTTCGGCGATAAGCTGACGGTTTCGCACAACGTCTTCATCCGAATCCCCCACATGCAGGCCAACATTCAACGAAGTCCATGGCTGCTCGCTTACACCGCCGCCCCTGCCTGTAAATCCGGCGGTGAGCCTGTCGTTTTGCTCCAGCCAAGTTGACAATAAAAAAAGCGAAGGTCCCTTCGCCGTAAGTACAGATTTAAACGATTCCATACGGTCACTCACCTCTGTAAGCAGTTTAACCTGTTATGTGCGCGCGTGCAAATCTTCGTCTTCCAGCTTCTTGCTTGAATCATCCAGCCGGACCAGCACAACATCCGCCCCGATCTTCACGATATTGCGCCAAGGGATAACAACCTCCGTGCCTCCATTGCCGAACACGCCCAGAAATCTTGTAAATTGGGGGATTACGATCGCATCGATACGTCCTTGACGGAGATCCAGCTCCAGGTCGCTGATTTGCCCAAGCTTTTTGCCGTCCACGATATTAATGACATCCTTCGTTTGGAAATCGGATATCTTCATATGCTCATCACCACTTTTCTTAAATATAAGAACGCCGGTGCAGTCGTTTACGCTTGACATTGACAGGGATAAACATCCTCACTTATCTATATGTACAAAACGCCCAAAATGTCCTGTTCCCGCAAAAAAACAAGTTAGGCTTGTCTTCTTGTGCACATAAAAAAACGGCGCCTTTCGGCGCCGTTCATGTTTTTACATGCTTTTGCATTTGTTGGATGGCCGACTTCTCGAGCCTGGATACCTGTGCCTGAGAAATGCCGATTTCGTCGGCTACTTCCATTTGCGTCTTTCCTTCAAAGAAACGCATGGATAAAATCATTTTTTCGCGGTCATTCAGCTTATGCATCGCTTCGCGAAGCGCAATCTCCTCGATCCACGATACATCCTTGTTCTTGTCGTCGCTGATCTGATCCATGACATAGATCGGGTCTCCGCCGTCATGATAGATCGGCTCGAAGAGCGAGACGGGATCCTGGATCGCGTCAAGCGCGAATACGACATCTTCTTTCGGTACGTTCAGCGCTTCGGAAATTTCAAAAATCGTTGGTTCACGCGAGTTTTGATTCGTCAGGCTGTCACGAACCTGCAGCGCTTTATAGGCAATATCCCTTAAGCTCCGCGATACGCGGATCGGATTATTGTCACGCAAGTAACGGCGAATTTCACCGATAATCATCGGCACGGCATAGGTGGAAAACTTGACGTTCTGGCTAAGGTCGAAATTATCGATCGCCTTCATAAGTCCAATGCAGCCGACCTGGAATAAGTCGTCCACAAATTCTCCCCTGTTATTAAACCGTTGAATCACACTTAGAACCAGCCTTAAATTGCCGTTAACTAATTTCTCTCTGGCTGCCCATTCGTTCTGGGTTTGTAGTGCGGTAAACAACTCCCGCATTTCGGCATTGGTCAGGACAGGCAGTTTCGCGGTATCCACTCCACAGATCTCGACTTTATTTCGGGTCAACGTGATTACCTCCCAAGGAGAAACATTAATGTACATTATCTCCCTGGACCCCTATTTTATTCTTCCGAAATAGGGGTATCTGTTGCCCCGAAAATGGGTATAACATTACACCATTTTGTTAAATTCTTTGCGGAGCCGCTTAATAATACGCTTCTCCAAGCGCGAAATATAAGACTGGGAAATGCCAAGAAGATCAGCTACGTCCTTCTGGGTTTTTTCCTCGCCGTCGGCAAGCCCGAAGCGAAGCTCCATAATGATCCGCTCGCGCTCCGACAGCTTATCAAGCGCTTTATGAAGCAGCTTGCGGTCAACCTGCTCCTCGATATTCCGGTAGATGGTATCGTTCTCCGTGCCAAGGACGTCCGACAGCAGCAGCTCGTTGCCATCCCAGTCGATATTAAGCGGCTCGTCAAAAGATACCTCTGTCCGCGTCTTGCTATTGCGGCGCAGATACATTAGAATTTCATTCTCTATGCAACGGGATGCGTAGGTGGCTAGCTTGATTTTTTTCTCCGGGTCAAACGTATTTACAGCCTTGATGAGACCGATAGCCCCGATAGACACCAGGTCTTCGATATGAATGCCGGTATTTTCGAACTTGCGGGCAATGTAGACGACAAGACGCAGGTTTCGCTCAATCAGCATCGCGCGGATCGCGGTATCACCGGAAGGCAGCTTATCCAGCAAGTATTCTTCTTCTTCGCGGGTAAGGGGCGGAGGTAGCGCCTCGCTGCCGCCGATATAATAGATTTCTTCGCTTTTTAATCCGAATAAAAACAAAACACGATAATAATATAACTGCAGGACTAATTTCCATTTGACGAGCATCCGGCCCATCCCTCCCCAAAATGATGTAAACGTTCGTCTTCTTAATCCAATCATTGGCTGTTCTGAACGAGTGACGGATGGATAATCGCTTGGTAAGTGCTGTCTGACGAAAGCTTGCCGCCGTCAATGCCGACAAGCACCTTCCGTGAGACGTACACTTGCCCTTCCCGCTCAATCTGAACAAAGTCCGGCTTTAGTGCCAGCATAAATTGCGATCCGCGATTGATTCCTCTGTAAGGTACAAGTCGCAGCCGATCCTGCCAGGCAAAAGATTCATCGCCAAGGCCCGCAACAAGCCGATCTACCTGCGCTTCGCGAATGCTTTTCAGCCATGCTTCCGGCAGGTCATCTTGCCATACGTTTGCTTCCACAACCATAACCGGCGTCCGCGTCAGCGGATCGTACAGCTGGTTGCCCGTGTCGATCAATCCGGTGCAGGTATGCTCCCGGTCGCCGATCTGAATTTTCACTTCGGCCAAATGGGTTCTCACCAGCTCCCTCTCGCGCCGCTGAACATAAACCGAGCGGTATATGTAAATGCCGATACTAAACGCAGCGAGCACATAAATAAATCCCATCTTCAGCTCGACCTGCATACCGCCATTTATAAAGGTGATCGTACGCCATACTTCGCCTGAACCCTGCATCAGCAAGTAATGAATACCGATTATCGCCCCGGCCGCAACAAAATTCACGGTGTAGAAAGCTGCGATGTTCCTGAAGAAGTTCTGGATCGAGAAGAAGCCAAACGCAACCCATAACATAAGGAAAGAGATCAGTATTTTTACCGCTAACGTAAAAAGAATCGATAAGGGCGGAAACAACATCAGAACAACGTAACAAGCACCAATGCCGGCTGCCGTCAGCACCCGCCAAGGACGGGCCCGGATATGACGCACCCAGGCAGTCGTCAGCAGAATACTGCCGTCAACTAGCAGCTCCCGCACAAACATGACATCGACATAAACAGTCACAGCTTCACCTTCCAGCGGGTTCGAACGACAGAACGTTTGCCCTCCCCTCTGGAGAGAACGATTGAACCTAGTATATAAAAATCCTATTTCAAAGTCTGTCTAAACATGACGGCATGACATAGCTTTTTTTGTCGAGGGTAAAATGCGAGTTATAGGCTAACGGGTTGTTGCCATACCGGGAATATGGTAATCTTTATCCATATAATGACTATGGCTGTGAAGCACACGCCGCGTCTTCAGGATCGATTTCGGTCCTGTGACGCGGCTTTTTTATTTCCATTTGAAGGGGAGCGTGACCGGATTTGTCGTATGAGGGAGATTTTAATAGTTGGTTTGACGAGCATCTTAAGAGACGCAGCGGCGAGAATAAAAGAAGACTGATGGAAGGATTGGGATATGAGAGCATGCTGTTTCTTGAGAAAGTGTGGTGGCCTGCTTTCACACAATTCGACCATCTTCATCCGGAGTACGAGCTGGTAGATTTTCGAGATGGAAGGAGGTATCTCGATTTTGCTTACCTTTGTGATCCCGTTCGCCTTGCTATTGAGATTGACGGATATAAAACGCATGCAGCCGGCGTGAGCAGATGGCAGTTCTCGGACCACCTTGTACGGCAGAATCACCTGGTGATCGACGGCTGGAACGTCCTTCGCTTCTCTTTTGATGATGTGAAGGACAAACCGCGGATGTGTATCCAAATGCTGCAGCAGTTCTTTGGCTCGCGTCTGGGACGCGGCGAAGCATCCGCGGTTAGTGCGGATGAGATATTGGAGGCTGAGGTGCTGAAGTATGCGCTGCAGCTAGGACGGCCTGTGAGGCCGATAGATGTGGAGAAATATCTGCAAATCGGAGAAAAGCATACTAAGTCTATTCTGCAGCGCATGCTAGCGAATGCAAAACTAGCTAAGCACGGCAGCGGTGAACAACGAGTTCGTTGTTACGTTCCTAACAAGAACAAGCTAATGTGACTGGCTGTTAACCACTAGAATAGTGCGAGGAGCTGGATTGGACAAGGTAAGCCTCCTATGGAGCTTACAGCGGGCATTCGCGGATATGGTGGGCTCGATTGGACTCTGTAAGCTTCCTTTGAAGCTTACAGCACGGCATATTGGTCACTTTCTTGTGCTGTTAGCCTCCTTTGGAGCTTACAGCGTGGCATTCGGGGCTATGGTGGACTCGATTGGACTCTGTAAGCTTCCTTTGAAGCTTACAGCACGGCATATTGGTCACTTTCTTGTGCTGTTAGCCTCCTTTGGAGCTTACAGCGGGGCTTACGGTGTTATGGTGGGCTCGATTAGACTCTGTAAGCTTCCTTTCAAGCTTACAGCACGGCATATTGGTCACTTTCTTGTGCTGTTAGCCTCCTTTGGAGCTTACAGCGGGCATTCGGGCTATGATGGGCTCGATTGGACTCTGTAAGCTTCCTTTCAAGCTTACAGCAGCCATGATGGTTACTTTCTCGTGCTGTTAGCCTCTTATGGAGCTTACAGCGGTCATTCGGGGGCTTTAGTGGGCTCGATTAGACTCTGTAGACTTCCTTCGAAGCTTACAGCACGGCATATTGGTCACTTTCTCGTGCTGTTAGCCTCCTTTGGAGCTTACAGCGGGCATTCGGGCTATGATGGGCTCGATTGGCTGCTGTAAGCTTCCTTCGAAGCTTACAGCAGCCATGGCGGTTACTTTCTCGTGCTGTTAGCCGCCTTTGGAGCTTACAATGTCCAGCCTGTGCGGTAACATCCTCACACGCAAACAAAAACGCCTGACCGGCTCACCGGTCAGGCGTACAAAGATTAGCGGTCGTTGCGGCGGTTGCGCAGGAACGCAGGGATTTCGAGCTGGTCGCTCGAAGTCGATGCGCCAAACGGCTTCACAGGGGAAGCCTGCTGCTGCGGAGACGACGCGGATTGCGTCGTCTGGCGCGCTTCCGGCTCGGCTTGCGGCTGCGCTACTCGGCGGGATGCCGCTGAAGGCCTGGTTTCGAAGCCGGTTGCAATAACCGTAACCTTGATTTCGTCTTTCAGGTCTTCGTCGATAATCGCACCAAAGATCATATTAACTTCCGGATCGGATGCCGAGATAACAATCTCTGCTGCTTCGTTGACTTCATACAGGGACAGGTTGCTGCCGCCTGTGATGTTCATGATAACGCCGCGGGCGCCATCGATGGACGTCTCGAGCAGCGGGCTCATGATCGCTTTTTTCGCCGCTTCCGCAGCACGGTTCTCGCCTGTAGCGATACCGATACCCATCAGCGCCGAGCCGCGCTCCGTCATAATCGTCTTCACGTCGGCAAAGTCAAGGTTGATCAGACCAGGTACCTGGATCAAGTCCGAGATACCTTGAACCGCTTGGCGAAGCACGTTGTCCGCCTCGCGGAACGCTTCCAGCATTGGGGTCTTCTTGTCCACAATCTCAAGCAAACGGTCATTCGGGATAACGATCAGCGTATCTACTTTTTCCTTCAACGCTTCGATGCCAAGCTCCGCTTGCGCGGCGCGTTTGCGGCCTTCGAAGGTGAACGGACGCGTTACTACGCCGACTGTCAGAGCGCCGCATTCGCGGGCAATCTCGGCAATAACCGGAGCTGCACCGGTACCCGTACCGCCGCCCATGCCGGCTGTAACGAATACCATATCCGAGCCTTTCAATTGCTGCATAACCAGCTCTCTCGACTCTTCTGCCGCTTTCTTGCCCACTTCCGGATTTGCGCCGGCGCCAAGACCGCGAGTCAGCTTATCGCCGATTTGCAGCTTATGCTCGGACTTTGCCAGATGCAAAGCTTGCGCATCCGTATTAACAGTTATGAAATCGACGCCTTTAACGCCGTTTTCGATCATTCGATTAACCGCGTTGCTGCCGCCGCCGCCAACACCAATTACTTTTATTTGAGCGAGTTGCTCCAGATCCAAATCGAATTCCAACATCTTCCATTTTCCCCCGATCAAATAAATTCGCTAAACATATTTTTCAACCGTTCGAACATACCGGGTTTGGATGAAGCGGTGGTACCCGACTTGCGGCTTGCCGTTTTCTTCCCTGTACTTGCTGCTGCTCCCCGTACTCCCATATATTTCGACACGTATTGGATCATTCCTACCCCGCTGCTGTAAGCAGGGTCGCGCACGCCGATATAATCCGGCGATGCGATACGAACAGATGACTCCAGCTCCGCTTGCGCAAGTGCCAGTGTACCCGGCATCGTAACAGAACCTCCAGTCAGTACGTATCCGTTCACTTTATCCCCATAACCAAGCCTGCGCACCTCTTGACGGACAAGATGGAATATCTCCTGCATGCGCGGCTCGATAATGCTTGCCAGATCAACCTGGGAAAACTCTTTTTCTACATTGCTTCCCATGCGAGTCACTTTAAACCTCGCATCGTCAGCCGCATCGCTTACAAAAGCACAGCCATACTTCAGCTTGATCTTCTCGGCTTGCTCAGACTGCGTCCGGAGTCCGTAAGCAATATCGTTCGTTACGTACTCGCCGCCGATAGGCAAAGTCGAAATCGCAGCGAGGCTGCCCTGCTCGTAGATCGTAATGGTTGTAGAGCCTGCTCCGATATCCGTCAGCACGGTTCCGATGGTCTTCTCGTCTTTCGTCAGCGACATGACGCCTGAAGCAAGCGACATCAGGATTACACCAGAAATCCGAAGTCCGGCCTTTTCTACGCAGCGCATTAAATTATGTATAGCCGTCTTTGCCCCCGTTACAATGGTCGCCTCAACCTCTAGCCGTACGCCGATCATTCCACGAGGGTCGGATATTCCTTCCAAGCCGTCAACCAAAAACTGCTTAGGCACTAGATTAATAATTTCTCTTTCGGGAGGAAGCGCGACTACCTTGGCCGCTTGAATTACGCGTTCGATATCTTCCTCTCCTATTTCACGGTCCTCATTGGATACTGCAACTACGCCACGATTCGTCTGAAGTGCTATGTGATTCCCTTGAATCCCAACATAGACGTCTGATATTTGAATGCCAACCATTCTTTCCGCATGCTCAATCGCACTGCGAATCGACTGCACGGTTTGGTCAATATCTACAATAGCTCCCTTGCGAATACCCTCTGAGTCGGCAGATCCAACTCCAATAATATTAATGGTTCCGTTGTTCACTTCACCAATAATAGCACGAACTTTGGATGTACCGATGTCCAAACTGACGATGATGTCGTTACTGCTCAACCCGCGGCACCTCCCGTTTCAACTGATAAAATACACACAAGAATAGGGTTATAAACATTCGTCCTTCTACATATTCAACGCCTTTGATATATTCCCTCTTTTTTCAACAAAATTTTCATTTCCCTAATGTCGCGGTTCTGAGCTCTTATGTTATGAATCCTTATGAATGCTTGTTAGTCCTATGAAAATACTTTAAATCCGTGAATAAAATTCTACCATTGTTTCTATCTATTGAGTAGTCTCTTTTTGATCAGATTCCATATTTTCTGAAGCATTACTATTAAACGGAACATAAGTGTCCGCGAGCAGCATCGTAATCTTTCCCGGCTCCTGCGTCTCGATAACCGCATTTAGCGCTTCGATCTTCTCCGGCAGCAAGGATACCGCCGTGACGACCTCAAACTTGGTCCTGGTATAGATCTTAATCCGATCCGGATAAGCCTTAGAAGGATCAGGAATAATCTCCGACAAGTCGGACAGCTGCTTTTCCGAGATTTTGCCGAGCTGCTTCGTCAATTCCGCCCGGTTGGGATCATCGGGCTTCCATCCGGAGAGAACGGGCTTGTCCATCAGAAATTCGTCGCTTAATGCCGAAACGTTGGTTCCATTCGACATAATTGCGGTCATTTCGCCGCTTGCTGACAGTTCGAACGCGACAACGGGAAACTCTTTTACCGTAATTTTGACATTACCGGGGAAGGACTTGGAAACGCTCGCCTCCTCGATCGGCTTCAAGGCTTTGACGATATGCTTCTCCGACTTGGTTTCAGATACGCCAAAATAAGCGTCCCCTGCAGTAATGCCTGCCGCCGCTTGAATATCGCTTTTGGAAGTATATTGCGCGCCTTCTATTGTTATCGTCGTAATCTTGCTAATTGATGAGTTGAAAAATAATACAGATAAGAGAATAACAAACAACAAAAAAAGAACGGCCAGCAGTTTGCGGCTGCCCTTTCTCTTTCGCTCGGGCTCTTTTAATACAGGCACTAGCTCGCTCATAACTTGTCCCTTCCTTCTAAAAAAACATCCGGACCTCCTTGGTGGCAGGGCCGGTCGTTTCTAGCCAGCTGCGATTCGAGTCATCCCCGGTTAATTCTTCGGCACGGGAGAATAACGCGAAATGCGCGCGCCGAGTCGGCTTAACATCGTTTCAATGCAATCATAACCTCGGTCAATATGATGGATTTGCTCCACAATCGTCTTGCCTTGCGCGGCCAAGCCGGCAATGACAAGCGCCGCGCCCGCCCTCAGGTCGGTAGCTTCCACCGTTGCGCCGTACAGACGCGGTACGCCTCGGATAAATGCCGAGTTGAGATCGACGCGGATATCGGCGCCCATGCGGGATAATTCATCCACATGCTTCAGACGTCCCTCGAAGATCGTTTCTTTCAATATGCTGACTCCGTCCGCCAGCGCAAGCAGTACCATCACCTGCGACTGAAGATCGGTCGGGAAGGCAGGATACGGGGCCGTGACGACCCTTTCCACTGCTCTTGGCCGCCCCGGGCAGCCCACTTTGATTATATCACCGTCAACCGCGATTTGAACACCTGCCCGGCGGAGCACATGGATAAGCGAAGATAAATGCGCCGGATTCGTATTTAATAACGTGACCTGCCCTCGGGTTGCGGCTGCGGCCACCATGATGGTGCCGGCAACAATGCGGTCCGGAATGACTGTATACGTGCAAGGCGTTAGCGACTGTACCCCTTCGATCGTAATCGTATCCGTTCCGGCACCCATGATTTTTGCGCCCATCGCGTTCAGAAACTTCTGTAAATCCTGAATCTCCGGCTCGCGCGCTGCGTTACTGATCGTTGTCCGACCTTCGGCAAGCACGGCTGCCATCATAATGTTCTCCGTTGCCCCGACGCTTGGGAAGGCCAGATGGATATCAGCCCCGTACAGCTTATCTGCACGGCAGATGATCCGGTTGCCGATCTCCTCAATTTCTGCGCCGAGAGCTTGAAGACCTTCCAAATGCAAATCGATTTTTCTCTCGCCGATTGCGCAGCCGCCAGGCTGATACACCTGCGTTTCTCCAAATCTAGCTAATAACGGCCCCATCAAAAAGATAGACGAGCGCATCTGTCCCATTAACGATTCCGGCACATGCGAGGTGTGAGCAGTTTCCGTATTCAGAATAACTGTATCCCCCACATGCTCAGCGCGGCATCCTAGTTCGCGCAAAATGTTAAGCATTACGTCGATATCAAGCAGCCTAGGCACATGTTCAATGGTTGACGTGCCTTCCGCAAGCATACAGGCTGCCAATATTGGCAAAGCGGCATTTTTCGCTCCTTGGATAACAATGGATCCTGAGAGAGGTTTCCCGCCTTCAATCACCAATTTGTCCAATGTATCACCTCCGAATTACCGCTCACCCACCACCAATACTTCCGGTACCAGTTGAACGCCGTAGCGGTCTGCAATCGTACCCTGGATGTGAGTCATGAGGGTGAGAACATCTTCAGCTGTCGCTTGCCCTCTGTTTACTATGAAATTGGCGTGAAGCTCCGAAACTTCAGCTCCTCCGAATCGAACGCCCTTTAAGCCCGCCTCCTGAATGAGCCTAGCGGCAAAATCATTGGGCGGATTGCGGAACACGCTGCCTGCGCATGCGAGCTGCAGCGGCTGCGTGCGTAACCGCCGTTCTTGATAAGCAGCGAGTGTTGCCGAAATTTCATTGCGGTCTCCTTCCGCAAGCTCGAACGTAGCTTCTACGACAACGCCCTTCTTTTCGTGAAGGATAGAGTGGCGGTAAGAGAATTGCATCGCCTCTCGGTCGAATCGAACCAATTCACCTGTCTCCAGCACAATCTCAGCTGATCTAAAAATACGTGACACATCGGAACCATGCGCGCCTGCGTTCATATAGACAGCTCCGCCTACCGTCCCCGGAATTCCCCCCGCGAATTCGAGACCGGTAAGCCCTTCCCTGCCTGACATTCTTGATAACTTTACGAACGAGAACGATGCGCCCGCATGAACGAGCGTTCCTTCAAAGCGCGCATAATCCAGCCCTTCGCGCGTTTTGATCACAACGCCGCGGATTCCTTTGTCGCTCACCAGCATATTGGAGCCGCGTCCGAGATTCGTCCACGGTACGCCATGCTTATGAAGCAGGCGGATGGCCGACACGAGCTGATCTTTGCCGTGTGGGATAAACAGAACGTCAGCGGGTCCGCCGATTTTCCAGGTCGTATGTTTAGCAAGCGGCTCATTGTACAGGATCTGACCGAGACCTGCTTGTTCCAATTCCGCAATATATGTTTCCATGTTGTCGAACCTCCTTATAGCTTCTTGTTGAGAGAATCAGGCTCCGCTTTCGGCTGCCAGCAACCGGTGCTAACCGCCTCAGCGTTTGTGACAAACGGCCCGAGCAGGGCGACGGTCACGATTTATAGAGTATCTTATGCCCTCTCCATTCCGAATGTGACAATCGCCTAGGCCGCCCGTAAACACAAAAATGGACGTCAGGCGGCCACCTCGAAAGGCGGCGCCATGCCGGCCATTTAAGCCAATATGTCTTCCTTCGTCATCTTGAATAACGGGATATATTGAGCAAAATGCCAAGAGCGGTAAGCAGCAGTGTCAATGACGATCCGCCGTAACTGATCAGCGGCAGCGTAATCCCGGTTACCGGCATTGCGCCGATAACGACACCTATATTGATTAGCACCTGAACGCCTATGATCCCCGTAATCCCTACCGCAAGCAGGCTGCCGAATGTGTCGGGAGCCGATATCGCGGTCCGGACCCCTCTCCAGACGAGGATCGTGAACAGGATAATAAGCGCGGATCCGCCTATAAAGCCAAGCTCCTCGGATATAATGGAAAATATAAAATCCGTCTGAGGCTCCGGCAAATAGCTGAATTTCTGGCGGCTCATGCCAAGCCCAAGCCCTACGAGGCCGCCTGGCCCTATCGCGTATAGGGATTGAATGATTTGATAGCCTGTACCAAGCGGGTCCGCCCAAGGATCGAGGAAGCCTGTAATCCTCTTCATCCTATAAGGTTCGGCAATAACCAGCGCTATAAGTCCAAGCAGCCCGCTTGATCCAAGCAAGGCCAGATGGCTGACTCTTGCGCCAGCCGCGAAAATGAGAATAAGCGCAGCTCCTACCATAACGGCGCCGGACCCCAAATCCGGCTGCAGCATAATGAGGCCAAAGGCTAGTCCAACCAGACCAAGGGGCGGAAGCAGGCCTTTCGTAAAATGGGTAATGGTCTGCTGCTTGTCTGACAGCCATTTGGCCAGGAACAGGATCATCGCCAGCTTCATAAACTCGGAAGGCTGTATGCCAAAGGAGCTGATGCCAAGCCAGCTTCGGGCACCGCCGCGCACGACGCCGATACCGGGGATAAGTACGATTATAAGCAGAACGAAGCAAATAAGCAGAGCCGCCTTCGCCCAATTTTTCCATATGAGATAATTCGCGTTCATCGTAAATAGTAACGCACCAACGCCAAGTACGGCAAATATAAGTTGGCGCTTCACGTAATAGAATTTATCGCCGAATTCATGGAAAGCGAGCACTGCGCTCGCGCTGTATACCATTACTAATCCAATCGTAAGGATAAGCGCAATCGATACGATCATCCAAACGTCCGGGGCGGACCTGGCTTTGGCCATAGCAAACACACCTCTTGTTTAGCGTAAAGTAGGGACAAGCCCCCTACTTACAAGGTATGCGCCGATTCTTTAAAAATGCGTCCTCGATCCTCAAAGGATGCAAACATATCCCAACTTGCGCAGGCGGGCGACAACAAAACAATGTCTCCGGGCTCCGCAAGTCCGGCTGCCTCCCGTACGGCCCTCCGCAAAGTGGACTCGGCGTCCTCCTCAGGTTCGACCATTCGGACATTCGTTAAACCTGCAAGCTCCGCCACCTTCGCCAGCTTCCCTCTTGTTTGGCCCAGCGTTACGAGTCCTTTCAGCCGGTCCCGGAATACCGGAAGAAGCTCCATATAGTCGGAGCCGCGGTCAAGACCGCCGGCAATAAGAATAATAGGCGCGCTCAAGGATCCGACAGACATGGTGGTTGCCGTTGGATTTGTCGCCTTGGAATCGTTGTAATATTTGACGCCGCTCACTTCTCCCGCGTATTCAAGACGGTGCTCTACGCCCCTGAACCCTTTCAAGACAGGCAACATCGCTTCGGGCGCAACTCCCGCTGCGAGGCAGGCCGCAATAGCCGCCAGCGCGTTTGCGGTGTTGTGGCGGCCCGGAATGCCCAGCTCCGAAACCGGCAAAATCGTCTGTTCGGTACCGTCTTCCTTGCGCCATACGATCATATGGTCCGCATCGGAATCCTTGCCGCGCTCAAACGGCGGTTCGATGCCAAGCCCTTTGTCCAGCCGCACATAAAGCGAGAACGGCAGAACTTTTGCGGCAAGCCGGTCGGCAATCGCCCGGCAGGTCGCATCATCCCAGTTCAGAACGGCAATATCGTCCGCCGTCTGATTGGCGAATAGCTTCGCCTTCGAAGCGACGTAATCCTCCATTCCGCCATGATAGTCCAAATGCGTCTCCACAACATTAAGCAACAGGGCTACACGCGGACGGAACGCGGAAGTTCCTTTTAGCTGGAAGCTGCTCAGCTCCGCCACAATCCAATTGTCTTTTGTCGCTTCGGCTGCCGCTTCGCAGAGCGGTATGCCGATATTGCCCGCCACGATGGGATTGAAGCCCGCACCGCCAAGCAGCTCGCCGATCCAGGTCGTTGTTGTTGTTTTACCGTTTGAGCCGGTAATACCGATAATCGGAGCCGCCGACAGCCAATAAGCGACCTCGACCTCCGTCACAATCTCCACGCCATGCGTCTCTGCCTGCTGAACGGGACTTGCCGTGTACGGGATGCCCGGGTTTTTCACCAGCAACGCCGTTTCGCTTGTAACAAGATCGTCCGGATGATAACCGCATAGCACAGAAATGCCCAAAGCAGTTAATTCATCCGCTTCGGGGCATAGTTCTCGTTCTTTTTTATCGTTTACAATTACTTCCGCTCCAAGAGCATGGAACACTTTTGCTACGCTCACGCCGCTTCTGGCAAGTCCTAATACAACGACGCGGCGGCCCCGATAAGTCGCCGGATGGTTCATAAGTACAACTCCTTTGTATAAGAAGCGGAGCTAGCCGCTTAGTAGTCTTCGTTATGTATAGTCTGGCCTCTTACCAGACTTCCATGGAAGCCGGCAAGAGATCCGCCATACTATTGTCATTATACCTTATAGGGCAAGAAGAAGTCCGACTACGGCAAGCAGCAGGCCTACCGACCAGAACGTCGTTACGACGCGCCATTCGGACCACCCGCTCAATTCGAAGTGATGGTGAATGGGACTCATCTTGAAAATCCGCTTGCCGCGGAGCTTAAACGATCCAACCTGCAGAATAACCGAAAGCATTTCCAGTACAAACACGCCGCCTACAATGACGAGCATAAGCTCCATCTTGGTCAATATCGCGACGGCCGCGATGCCGCCCCCAATACCAAGCGAGCCGGTATCTCCCATAAATACTTTTGCCGGATGGGCGTTGAAGATCAGGAAACCAAGCACCGCGCCAACCATTGCCGCGGAGAAAATAGCCGATTCATGCTCGGATACTTGAAGCGCTAGAATGGTAAAGGCGCCAAAGGCAATTGCGCTGGTACCCGACAAAAGGCCGTCCAGGCCATCCGTAAAGTTTACCGCGTTGCTCGCCCCGAACAGGATGATCACGACAAACGGATAATAGAACCAGCCAAGATCAAAGCCCCAGGAAGTACCCGGTACCGTGATCATCGTGCTGTGATTCATATTGTACAGCTCCGCGCATACGATGATGGAGAACAACAGCTGACCGAACAGCTTCTGGCGCGCCGTGAGGCCAAGCGAACGTTTAAATACGATTTTAATATAATCATCAAGAAATCCAACAAGTCCAAAACCTAATGAAGCCGTAAACAGCACCCAAAAATCAGGGGTCTTATCCGAAAATTTCAAAAAGGCGATTAGCAGCGCAAGCATAATGATAATGCCGCCCATTGTTGGGGTGCCGCTTTTCTTCAAGTGGCTTTGCGGACCGTCGGTCCGGATTTGCTGTCCAAACTTCATGCGCCGGAGAAGCGGAATGAACAATGGTCCAAGCAGAACCGCTATTAAGAATGATGCACCTAATGAAAATAAGATGACCATCGTGTCCATTATCTATCTCACCCCGCTTCCAAAGTTTGGACAATCTGTTCCATGCGCACGCCGCGCGAGCCTTTGACCAGGACAAGATCCTGCGGCTCTACATGCTCTTTCAACCATTCTCCAAGCTTCCCTTTATCATCAAAATGTACAATCGCCGTTCCCTTAGCTTCCGCCGGGAATTGCGACAAAGCTCCTGCTGACGTATGCTCCGACAAGGGTCCAAACGTAATGACCGCATCAGCCTTGTCCGGCGTAATATAAGCTCCCGTCTCGAAATGAAGCGATTCTTCCTCCGGACCAAGCTCCCGCATATCGCCAAGAACAATCCATTTGCGCCGGAATCCGGTCAACTGGCCGACAAGATCGATTGCTGCGCGCACGGCGGTCGGATTGGCGTTATACGCGTCATTGAGAATCATCGCGCCGTTATAGGCCTTCACCGGCTGTATCCTCATGCCCGTCAGTTCAAGACCAATCAGCCCACCCCGGATATTTTCCTCCGAAATGCCGAACCGTCGTCCAATCGCAATGGCCGCAAGCGCGTTGCTGACGTTATGCTGGCCGGGAACCGGAATGGTGTATGGCGAGGACGACGTATCCAGCCCTTTACGCTTAACGGCAAAGGTTGAGGATACAGCCCCTACCTCGATATCGGCTGCCGACCAATCGTTCGTTTCTCCAAGGCCGAAAGTCTGAAGCTGCGTGCCTTCCGGCAAGCTCATTCTCGCAAGCTCTGCCGCCAGCAGAGGCTCATCGCCGTTATAAAGAAGAATGCCGCCCGAATGAAGCCCTTGCGCAATCTCCAGCTTTGCCTTGGCAATCCCTTCGCGGGAGCCGAGCTGAAGCAGATGCGCATCGCCGATATTCGTAATAACCGCAATGTCTGGACGGGCAATATTCGTAAGCAGCTCAATCTCCCCAAAGCCGCTCATGCCCATCTCGAGGACCGCCGCATCCGTTTCCTCATCAAGCTGAAGGACGGTGAGAGGCAGGCCGATATGATTATTCAGATTGCCAGCGGTCTTGTGAACTTTATAAGCTGTTCCAAGAACGGCGGCAACCATGTCTTTGGTTGTTGTTTTGCCGTTGCTGCCGGTAATGCCGATGACGCGGACATACAGCTCTTCCCGGTAGGAAGTTGCCAGCTGCTGCAGCGCCTTCAGCGTGTCTCTCACAAACAGCAGAGGTGCGCCCGCCAGTTCCTCCGGCACTTCGCGCTTCGTTTCCCACAACGAAGCGGCCGCTCCCTGCTCAAGCGCTTGAGCGACATAGTTGTGACCGTCAAAGTTTTCTCCGACAAGCGGAACGAACAGCTGACCCGGCTGAATGCTGCGCGTGTCCGTGCTGACGCCGGCAATCCGGACGGGCTCGCCTTTATAAGCTCTTGCGCCGCACATGTCGGCGACTTGCTCCAATGTACGATTGATCAATGTAATAATCCCCTTATCGCTTCTTTCGCCACTAAACGGTCGTCAAAAGGATGCGTAACGCTTCCTATAATTTGATACGTTTCATGACCTTTCCCCGCAATCAATACTACATCTCCCGGGCTTGCCATTTCAACCGCTTTTTCAATCGCGGCACGGCGGTCAACCATCAGTTCGTAACGGTCGGAGGTTACTCCGTCCTCGAGGAGGCCGGCTTCAATATCCTTCAGAATAAGGTCCGGATCCTCCGTTCTCGGGTTATCGGAGGTGACAAGCACGTAATCCGCGTAACGGGCGGCAATCGAGCCCATAATCGGACGTTTCGTCCGGTCGCGGTCGCCGCCGCAGCCAAATACGCAGATGATCCGGGGCGGAGCCAGCTCCTTCACCGCGAGAAGCACATTCTCCAGACCGTCAGGCGTATGCGCATAGTCCACAACAACGGCGAACTCCTGCCCTGCCTGCACGGATTCGACACGGCCCGGCACGCCGGGAACCGCTTCAAGACTTGCCTTGATCCGCTCAAGCGCAACGCCTTCAATGAGAGCTGCCGAGAGGGCTGCCAGCGCATTATAGACGTTAAACTTGCCGACCATCTGCAGAGCAATATCCGTCTCGCCGCGGAACGTGCTTACGCGGAACGTTGTACCCTGCGCGGAAATCCGGATATTCGAAGCCCGGACATCAGCATGGTTGTCAATGCCGTAAGTAATGACCTCGGCTGCAGTCAGCTTGGCGAATTGCTCGGATACGGGATCATCCGCATTCAGAACCGCATAAGCGCGATCTTCGGCATTTGCCGCGTATTCATTGCCGAGACGGGAGAAGAACAGCCCTTTTGCCGCCGCATACTTCTCCATCGTTCCGTGGTAGTCCAGATGATCCTGGGTCAGGTTCGTAAAGACCGCCGTACGGAACCGGCAGCCCTTCACGCGTCCCTGCTCCAGAGCATGCGAGGAGACTTCAATCGCGCAATACGCCGTACCCTCCTTACGCATGTCAGACAAATATTGCTGCAGCTGAAGCGCTTCTGGCGTAGTGCCCGACATCGGGAACGATTTTCCCGCATATCGCATTTCTACCGTGCCGATTACACCGGAGCTTCTGTCGTTATCGTTTAAAATCCGTTCGATCAAATAAGTCGTAGTCGTCTTGCCATTCGTCCCCGTTACCCCAATCAATTGAAGAGCCTTGCTGGGATGACCGTAGAAATGATCGGCCAATATTGCCATTGCCAGCCGGCTGTCCTTCACGATCAATTGAGGAGCTTCCAGCTCCAGCTCACGTTCGACGACGAATGCGACTGCGCCTCTGGCTGCCGCTTGAGGCGCGTAAGCATGACCGTCAACCGTATGACCCGGCAGACAGATGAATAACTGTCCCGGCTCTACTTTGCGGGAATCCGTCTCGATCCCCGCTATTTCCGTATCGCCTGCTCCTGTTAGCCTCGCCGTAATAAGCAGTTCTGCCAATTCGCTTAATCGCATGTTGTTTTCCTCCCGTATGCTGGTCGTTATCCCTCATTATAGTCAAGGAAAATGAAGAATATCATCTTCCTTGACTATGGTTAGTCAAGGAAAATAAAGAATATCATCTTCCTTGACTATGTAAGTCAATGAGAATCCGCTATATCATCCTCATCGCCCAAATAAATACGTATCGTGGAACCTTTCTCTACCCTCGCGCCAACTGCCGGAGCCTGGCGGATGACCGTATTGCCCGAACCGGCCGAGGTCAAATTGAAATTCATGTTCATATCCTCGTAAATGTCCGATACCGATTTTCCTACCAGATTAGGAACCGTAACGATCGGCGTCTCGCCAAGCTTATATTTCTTGTTGATCTGCTTGTCGCGAGGGGGTACCTGCAGGATCGTAAGGGCATCCTCCATAATATTGCGTACGATAGGGGCCGCCACGACGCCGCCGAACTGAATGCCCTGCGGATTGTCTACCGCCACATAGATGACGATCTCCGGCTTATCGGCAGGAGCAAAGCCGACAAAGGATACGATATGCTCATTCGGAGAATAACGTCCGTTGATTACTTTTTGCGCGGTACCTGTTTTGCCTCCCACTCTGTAACCGTCGATAAACGCATTGCCGCCCGTCCCGAGCGCTACGACGCTTTCAAGCGCTTCGCGCACCTGCTTCGACGTATCGTCCGAAATGACCTTGCGGACAGCCTCGGGCTCAATTCGCTGCACCGTCTCGCCGGTTTGCGGATTAATCCATGCCTTGGTTACATGAGGTTTGTACAAGGTACCACCGTTGATTGCGGCCGATACGGCAGCAATCTGTTGAATCGGCGTTACCGATACGCCTTGACCGAAAGCGGTAGTCGCAAGCTCGACGGGACCAACCTTATCCAGCTTGAACAAGATGCCGTTTGCTTCTCCAGGAATATCAATGCCTGTTTTTGAACCAAATCCGAAGTTTTTAATATAATCGAAAAGCTTCTCTTTGCCAAGCCGATTACCAAGGTTTACAAATCCCGGGTTGCAGGAATTTTGCACGACCTCGAGGAAGGTTTGGCTTCCGTGACCGCCTTTCTTCCAGCAGCGCAGCCTGGCTCCGCCGATCTCGACGGCGCCAGGATCAAAGAAGGTTTCGTTCTTGAGGTCTACCTTTTTCTCTTCGATCGCTGCTGCAAGAGTAATAATCTTAAACGTCGAACCCGGCTCGTACGTCATCCAGATCGGAAGATTCCGGTTATAGATCTCGCTTGGGAATTCCCTGTAATTGGCAGGCTCATAGGTTGGCCGGCTGGCCATCCCGAGAATTTCTCCCGTGTTCGGATTCATCGCTATCGCAATAATATCGTCCGGCTGGAGCGCCGTCATTGCCTGATCGAGTTCCCGCTCCATGACCGCCTGAATCTGCTTGTCGATCGTTAATTCCAGTGATAAGCCTTGCTGCGGCGCCTGATAGGTATCCGTGGAATTCGGCATTGTTTTGCCCGATGCCGTAGACAAATAAGAGACGTTGCCGTCAATCCCCTTCAGCATATCATTATATTTGGCTTCCACGCCTGTTAGCCCTTTATCCACTCCCGTGAAGCCCAGCAAATGCGCGGCGAGGCTTCCGTACGGGTAATAGCGGTTATTATCCTCTGCGACGACAACGCCGTTAAGATGCAGGTTTCTTACCTGCTGCGCCTTATCCAGCGTCATTCGTTTCCCGCCGGGCTTTAACTCTACAATACTTGTTTTCTTGGAGAGAAGCTTGACCAGCGTTTCCTCCGTCATGTCCAAATAAGGCGCAAGCTTGGCCGCCGTTGCCTGTTTGTCCGGAATTTGCACGGGAATAGCCAGCACGGTTGGCGTGCTCACGTCATAAGCCAGCTTGGTCCCGTTGCGGTCCAGAATATCGCCGCGCTTCGCCTTATAAGGAATTTCGCGCCGCCAGTTATCTTCCGCTTGGGCGGACAACTTCTCGCCCTGCCACAACTGAACGTAAGCAAGCCGGAAAATCAGCCCCGCAAAAGCTGTCACGCTGATTAATAGCACAATAAACAGCCGGCGACGCAACGTTACATTTGATACCTTCATCCTTGTTCCCCCTTACGCCTCATCCTTCGGCTGAGCGTACGCTGACGCTCATTCCCAACCTATGAGGGACAAGTGGGGGATAGAACAAGCTATCGATTAATTATTGCGTATTGGCCGTATCGACTTTCTGATCGTCTGCCGTATTCGTCCCGTTGGCCGTATTTGCGTTGCCATCCTCCGTGTCTGAAGAATCGGCCTGACTGTTCGCCGGGTCCGTCTGCGGCGAGAGCGTGAGCTCAACGAGACGTTCGCCGTTTTTCGTCACCTGTTTCTGGGAGACCACGTAGCCTTCCCCCTTAACCGTTACGCGGATGTTCAGCACAGAAGCGATTTCGAGTGCGTCACGCAATGAAATACCCGTCATATCCGGGATTTTCAGCTTGTCCCGCTGTTCCGTAATCAAGTATACCTTCTGGGCCGGATGAACGGAGGCCCCGGATGCAGGCACTTGCTGGATGACTTTTGTTCCGCCGCCGACTACCTCAACGTTCAAGCCGCGCGATTTCAATTGCGTTTTTGCCTGGGATACCGTCAGGCTTTCAAGCTTCGGCACGGAAACCGTTACTTCTTTCTTCCCATTCTCGGTGACTTTAATATCCGGCGCAATGCCCATATGCTTTAAGCTCTTGTAAACAATATCCTTGAACGCAGGGGCCGCAACGGCGCCGCCGCCGGCTTTCGGATCGTTCGGCTCGTCAACGACGATATAAAGGACAATCTTCGGATTCTCGACGGGTGCGTAGCCGATAAACGATACGACGAACTTGTCTTGCGAATATTTTCCGTTAATGACCTTTTGCGCCGTACCCGTCTTGCCCGCTACCCTATAGCCTTCGATATAGGCATTGCGGCCGGTACCGATCTCTTGGTCCGATACAACCTGTTCCAAGTATTCGCCCACCTTCTTCGAGGCTTGCTGCGAAATGACCTGTCTTACAACCTTAGGCTGCGTCTTTACGGTTGTCTTCGTGTTAGGATCATAAATCTGTTTTACAATATGCGGTTCCATCAGCTTGCCGCCGTTCGCAACGGCGGCAACTGCCGCAATCTGCTGAATGGCGGTCACTTGTACCTTGCCTTGACCAAATGAAGCGCGGGCAATGTCGGAAGGAATGGATAAGTTCACATTGATTGCGCCCGATGCTTCACCGCCAAGCTCGATACCCGTTTTTTGGCCGAACCCGAACCGGTTGATATAATCCATAAGCTTTACGCCGCCAAGCTGCTCCCAGCCGAGCTTAACAAACGCAACGTTACTGGAGCGCTTCAAGCCTTCCAGATAGGTAATGGTCCCCCAGCCGACTTTGTTAATGTCTTTTACCGGAGCGCCCGGTACCGAGATATAACCGGACTTATAAGTGGCGTTCGGGTTAAAGATCCCTTCCTGTACGGCGGCAGCAAGTGTTACAATCTTGAACGTGGAACCAGGCTCGTACAAGGATTTGATCGAGTGGTTATAGGCATTCTCATAGTTCATATTCCAATATGCATTTGGATCAAACGTCGGATAATTGGCCATGGCCAGAATATCCATCGTATTCGGATCTGCCGCAATGGCGGTAATACTTTTTGGATGATACTTCTGATTGATGTCCTCGAGTGCTTTCTCGACGTAATTCTGAATGTCCATGTCGATCGTAAGAGCAATATCCTGACCGTCTTTCGCCGGTTTGTATTCGACTTGGCCTCCCGCAAGCTGGACGCGTTTGCCGTCTTTTTCGTACTTGAGCTCCCCGTCTTCGCCTTTCAGTTTATCGTTATAGAACGACTCAATCCCCGAGGCTGCCTGGCCTTCCTTCGTCACGTAACCGAGCAGCTGCGAAGCCATGGAATGACGAGGGTAGTACCGCTTCTGATCTTCAAACAAATAGATGCCGACGTCTTTCGTCTTGTATTTGTCGTAAAGACCCTGCCGGAACTTAACCACCTTGTCGGCAAGCTCCTTGTCGATCTTCCAGCCTTCCTCGTGAATCTCGCGCTGCTGATAGTAGTCGCCGTTATCCTTTTGCGCCGTCACGATCTTGAGCAGATCGTCTTCCGGCTTGCCCAGCAAAGTATGTAATCCCGCTGCTACTTCGTCGGCTATATTCAAGGAATGGATCACTTTAGGGTTAACCGCGATATCATAAGCGATGGAGTCCATGGCGAGCATATTGCCGTCTCTGTCTGTTATAGACCCCCTCTTCGCTAAGAGCTTCTCTTCAGCCGCCCATCTTGTCTTGGCCTTATCGTACCAAAAGTCTCCTTTGACCACCTGCACCCAATAGATTCTGCCGATTAGAACAACAAAAAGGAGGGTCATTATCCCTCCAAACAACAACGTACGAAGTTTAATTCGTTTCACCATATGCGTCACCTATTCCGTCTTGGCGGATTGTGTATTTACCATGATGTCCGGCTGTTCAGTGCTCGCCATGCCTTGCGTTTCTGCCATTTTGCGGATCCTCTCCGGATCGTTAAGCATTTCTACTTGCTTCTGCAGCTCTTTCATATCAATGTTCATCGTTGCGTATTGCGTCTTCATTTGCTTGATTTGGACGCGCATATCATAGTTTTTCGCGTATTGATTGACAATGACCCCAAGTACGATTACGCAAAAAACGACCGTAAACATGTACAGCAGCTTCTCTTGAACCGGAATCGACTTGCGCTTCACAACAATCCGTTTCGTCTCGCGGACGACCGTCCGCTGATCCGGCTTACGCTTTGGCTGCATGGCCAAATTGCCGTTGATATAAGCCAATGAAAGAACCCCCTCTAACCTACAATTTTTCTGCGACACGCAGCTTGGCCGAGCGAGAGCGAGGGTTAACTTCAAGTTCCTGCTCTGTCGGAACAATCGGCTTGCGGTTCACTAACCGAAGCTTTCCTGTGCCGCCGCACACGCATTTCGGGAAATCCGGCGGACAAGTGCATTTTTCAACATAACTCGCAAATAATTGCTTGCAGATGCGATCCTCTAACGAATGGAAAGTAATAACGGATATTCTGCCGCCTGGACTAATGCATTTCACTGCTTGTTCCAATGCATCTTCCTCGGCGCCGAGCTCGTCATTCACGGCAATCCGAAGGGCCTGGAAGGAACGCTTGGCCGGATGACCGCCAGTTCGTCTTGCTGCAGCCGGAATGCCGGCTTTGACCAGTTCAGCCAGTTCACCGGTTGTTTCAATCGGCGCATTCTCGCGGGCCTGGACAATTTTACGTGCGATCGATCTAGCGAATTTCTCTTCCCCGTACACATGCAGAATCCGGGAAATCTCCCGTTCTTCCCAGCTGTTTACGATATCATAAGCCGTTAAGGCTCCTCCTTGATCCATCCTCATGTCAAGAGGAGCATCATGGTTGTAGCTGAAGCCGCGCTCCGCCTCGTCCAGTTGGGGACTGGAAACGCCAAGATCGAACAATATACCGTCGACCTGAGGGACACCGTCTACCGTTGGAACATCACACGTGAGAAGCATTTCTTCCAAATAACGAAAATTGCTCTTGACTAGCGTTACTCTATCCATATAGGGAGCAAGCCTTACGCGTGCGTTATCCAGCGCAGCATCATCCTGGTCAAATGCGATCAAACGCCCTCCACCGCTCAGCCGGGACACAATTCTTTCACTATGACCTGCGCCGCCAAGCGTACAGTCGACGTATATGCCGCCTGGCTTGATCGCCAGTCCGTCAACCGCCTCTTCCAATAGCACTGTAATATGCTGAAACACGCTAACATCCTCCCATTCCTGTTGTTTACTCTAGAAGTTGAAGTCGAAATCGACCAATTTCTCCGCGATTTCGTTGAACGCCTGCTCGGATTGCTCATAATAGCCTTCCCACGTGGATTTGCTCCAAATCTCCACGCGGCTCGAAACGCCAAGCACCATACAATCCTTATCCAGCTTCGCATATTCGCGAAGGTGGGCTGGTATGTTTACCCTTCCCTGTTTGTCGAGCTCGCATTCCGTTGCCCCGGAAAAGAAAAACCGGGTAAACGCGCGGGCATCCGACTTCATGAGAGGCAGTGACTTCAGCTTTTGCTCCAGCACGCTCCACTCGCTCATAGGGTAAACAAACAAGCAGTTATCCAATCCGCGGGTTGCGATAAAGCTGGTACCGAGTGATTCCCGGAACTTTGAAGGAATGATGATGCGGCCCTTCTCATCAATGGTATGTTGATATTCACCCATAAACATGAGATGCGCCCCACTCCTTCCCCCATATCCTCCACTTCGCACCACATTTCCCCACTAAGATAGAGTAGTTCGCCACCTAAAATAAAAATCCTGCTCAGTGAGCAGGATTTTTGAAAAATAATTTATATGATTAACCGTTAGGCTGATTCGGATCTTCTTCCTTCTCCTCTTCTTTGACAGGAGGGGCTGCAGGGTGCCTTGGCGGAGCTTGATATTTCGGCTTGGAGCGGAATTTGCCACGCAGCCAGTATACCGGAAGACCAACAATAACAAGCAGAAGCAGAATCGGCAATGCACCGGCAACAAAGATAAGCAGTCCCTGCAGGACGGTGATCATGGCGTTTACGCTGTCTTGCAGCGCTTTAGACATTTTATCGCCAAGACCGTCTTCCACCGACAATGTATCCGACTTCGCGTTTGGCTGATACAGCCTGAGCTCAACCGTAGAATAAGAAACGTTGTTATCCAGGTAGCGGATGCGGCCCTTCAACCGCTCGATATTTTCCTGAACCGTCGCAAGCTGCTCCGAAAATTTCACCAGATCATCCGCTTTTGTCGCCTTATCCATAAAAGCAAGCAGCCTTTCCTCCACCACCTGCTGCGCTTTCAGCCGCGACTGCAGGTCCACATACTCTTCGGTTACATCCGTTCCGCTGATCTGCCGCTCAAATTTCTTATGCTCGATACCGGCAAGGCGGTCAATAAAATCCATAAAGCCTGCCGCCGGCACTTTGATGGTATAGGTTGAGCTCTTCTCCCCGTCGTATTGACCATCCTGGAATTGCAAAATATATCCGCCTGACTGGTGGATCGTGTTGCGAAGCGCCGTTGCGGCCTTATCATAATCTACGGCTTCTATCGTTAAATTCGCTTTGTAAATCAGTTTTTGATTCAAGCCCGTTCCCGTGCCGTCTGCGGCAATCTCTCCAATAGAACCGCCGCCCGCTTCGCCGCCTACCGCTGCAGCCGGCGCTTGGGCAGAGCTTGCCGCGCTCTCCGAATTGACGGCCGCCTTGGCATCCGAGGATTGTTCGGTTACGGCCGCGCCGCTGTTCGCCGTTGAAGATGCCGAGTTCATGTCTCCGCTTCCTGTTGAGCACCCTCCGAGAAATAGCGCAATCGCCATCATCATAAGCAAGAACGCGTAACCGTACTTTTTGATACGCATCGATACTCCCCCTTTTCTCTGGTTCACCGTCCTAGACGCACAAGATCTGGAAAGGTTGCACAGGGGAGGAAATACAATATCTAACTTTTCATGCTGCTTAAAAAGAGCACGATCAGCTCCATTGCAAGCATTGAGGTCTGATCCTTGCGGTCAAGCATAGGATTCACCTCCACGAACTCGGCGGAGGTCATTCGTTTCGATAACCCGAGCAGGCGGATAGCCTCCCGCGCTTCGTCTGCAGTTAAGCCATCCCGTACGGGCGTTCCCGTCCCCGGAGCAACGGATGGGTCAACGCTGTCGATATCAAAGCTCAGATGGATGCCGTCAGCCGCATTTCCCGCAAGCCGGAGCGCTTCGGAGATGACCGCATGAATCCCAAGCCGTCTAATGTCGGCCATGCGGAAACAAGCAATTCCTTCGGCTTGGATAAGCGCTTCCTCCGCAGGATCCAGGTCGCGCGCTCCGATAAGGACGATATTGCCGGGAGCGATTGTACCCGCTCCCGGCAAGAAGTGCGATAAAGACAGCTGGGCCCTTCCTTGGGCGACGGCAAGCGGAATGCCGTGCATGTTGCCGGAAGGGCTGGTTAACTCCGTGTTCATATCGGCATGCGCGTCTATCCATATGACGCCAAGCTTCTTGTAATGCGAGGTCAAGCCGGCTAAGGTCCCCATCGCCAGACTATGGTCTCCGCCAAGAACGAAAGGAAACTGTCCGGAAGAGACAACGGCTTTTACAGCCCGGGCCAATGCGGTTCCGGTCTTGATGACTTCCTCGGAATGGTTCATCGCGACCGGGATAGCAGGAGCAGGCATTCCGGCGTTAATGATCTCCTTCAGCTGTTGAATCGTGCAGCCCTGCTGCTGAAGCTTCTGAAAAAGACCCAGCCGAAAGATGTGGCGGGGGGCCTGCTCACTGCCGGGGATTCCGGCGCCCAGGCCAAAGGGAACGGATAACAAAGTAAGCTTATTCATATTTGGAACACTTCCTTGATCCGCTCCAGCGCCCAGTCGAGCTCATCCTTCGATATGACTAACGGCGGAGCGAAGCGGATGGCCGTCTCGTGGGTTTCCTTGCACAGCAGTCCGATCTGAAACAAAGCTTCGCAATAGGCCCTTGCTTGCACGGATAGCTGCAACCCGATAAATAAACCTTTTCCCCTTACTTCGATAATATCTTCATGGCTTAGCGCCTCAAGGGATTGTTTGAAATAATGGCCAAGCCGTTCCGACCGTTCAGCCAGCTTCTCATCTTCCATTACCGCAAGCGCGGCCAACGCCACTGCGCATGCTAAAGGATTGCCGCCAAAGGTTGAGCCATGCGAGCCAGGCTCGAACAAGCCAAGCACGTCATCCCCGGCCGCAACGGCCGAGACAGGCAGAACGCCTCCGCCAAGCGCCTTGCCCAATATATACACATCCGGAACGACGTCTTCCCAGTCGCAGGCAAACCGCTTGCCCGTCCGGCCAAAACCCGTTTGTATCTCATCGGCCATAAACAATACATGATGCTGTCTGCATAATTCATAGGCCTGCTTCAAATAACCGTCAGGCGGCACAATCACACCGGCTTCGCCTTGAATCGGTTCTACAAGAAAAGCCGCCGTGTTCGGCGTTATCGCATTGGCTAGCGCTTCGACATCGCCGTAAGGGATAATTTTAAATCCCGGCGTAAACGGCCCAAAACCGGCACGGTACTGCGCATCCGAGGAAAACGACGTAATCGTAATGGTCCGGCCGTGAAAATTGCCTTCGCAGACGATAATTTCGGCTTGGCCGGAAGGGATCCCCTTAATCCGGTAAGCCCAGCGGCGCGCTGCCTTTAACGCTGTTTCTACCGCTTCGGCCCCCGTATTCATCGCTAGGATTTTGGACTTGCCCGTAAATTCAGCCAGCTTCTTGGATAACTGGCCAAGCTGCTCGCTATGGAAGGCCCTTGAAGTCAACGTCACCTTATCCGCCTGTTCCTTAAGCGCACGAATGATTGCGGGATGCCGGTGACCGTGATTCAACGCGGAATAAGCGCTTAGCATATCCATATAACGTCGGCCTTCCGGATCCTCCACCCAAACACCCTCTGCCCTCTCGATTACAACAGGAAGCGGACTATAGTTGCGTGCACCGAAACGATCCATGAGACGTATCGTGTCAACGGAGCTTTTCATTTGCACAATCCCCCCTGAAATGAATTGCGAAGCAACTCATTCTTCGTAAGCATGCTCTTGTTTCATTGTACGGTGATTGCCGCAAGTCCCATGACCGCAAAAAAAAAAGAACGCGCCAAACGGCGCGTCCCTTTTAAATCAAATCTATTCTTCTTTCCAGCTGTCAAGATAAGCAACCTGCTCGGGCGTAAGCTTGTCGATGCTGATGTTCAGCGAATCCAGCTTGAATCGCGCTACCTGCTCGTCAAGCTCGTAAGGTACGTTTACGACTTTTTTGCCGATATTCGCATATTGTTCGTTCACGTACCTAAGGCCAAGTGCCTGAAGGGCAAACGTGGTATCCATGATCTCTGCCGGATGCCCGTCGCCTGCAGCCAGGTTGACAAGACGTCCTTCAGCCAGCACATAAATGCTGCGGCCGTCCTTCAGCTTATATTCTTCGATATTGCGGCGTACGGTGCGGATATGCGTCGACATCGCCGCAAGTTCCGGCTTGTTGAACTCCACGTCGAAGTGGCCGGCGTTCGAGAGAATCGCGCCATTTTTCATGACTTCGTAATGCTCGGCACGGATGCAGTCTTTATTGCCCGTTACGGTGATGAACAATTCGCCTACTTTGGCCGCTTCCGCCATCGGAAGAACGGTAAAGCCATCCATGTAAGCCTCAACCGCTTTGATGGCATCCACTTCGGTTACCACCACGTTCGCGCCAAGGCCTTTGGCACGCATCGCAACGCCCTTACCGCACCAGCCATAGCCGACCACAACGACCGTTTTGCCTGCAACAACGAGGTTTGTCGTCCGGTTGATGCCATCAAAAACGGATTGGCCGGTACCGTAACGGTTGTCGAACAAATATTTGCAATAAGCGTCGTTTACGGCAACCATCGGGAAGCTTAGCGTGCCTTCCTTCTCCATTGCCTTCAGACGGATAATTCCCGTTGTTGTTTCCTCTGCGCCGCCGCGAAGGTTCTCGCGGAGATCCGGACGTTCGGTATGCAGAATCGTAACCAGGTCGCCGCCGTCATCGATAATCAAATCCGGCTTGGTCTCAAGCGATTTGACAAGCAGCTCCTTGTACTCTTCCGGCTCCGGATTGTATTTGGCAAACACCGTAATGCCGTCTTCCACAAGAGCCGCGCAAATATCGTCCTGCGTGGACAACGGGTTGCTGCCCGTAATGGTCACGTCGGCGCCGCCTGCTTTTACCACCTTCGCAAGATAAGCGGTTTTGGCTTCCAGGTGGAGCGAAATGGTAACCTTCAGGCCTTTAAAAGGCAGATCCTTCTCGAATTGCTCTCGGATCCGGTTCAAAACCGGCATATGCGCGCTTGCCCAGTCGATTTTCAAATGCCCTTCCGGTGCAAGGGCGATATCGCGGATAATGCTTTTTTCCAATGTACTCATGCTTTTTAATTGCCTCCTACAACATTCTTACCACAATAGAACTTACAAGTTTCAAGACAATCGAAAAATTGAAGTTCTATTTGGCGATTAAACCTACCTCTAAACGCGGTCGCCCATCTTCGAATTACCTCGAGAAAGGTTTACTCACATCACAAATAGACAAGCTGATGTCCGCCTGTTGGGCTGAACGGAAGCTCGAGCAGCTTCTCCAGCCAAGCGGAGCCGTATCGGTTCCAATAGCCGGTCATGTTGATGACTCTCTCCTGCGGTTTGCCGCTCGGCCAGAGCGAAAGCGCGATGCGGTCAAGCTGACGTATCGATGCGTCGTATTGCTTATGGAATGCATCCTTCGTTTTCGATTCCAAATATTCGATCTGTTCAACAATCTTCTGGCGGTTCGTCTCGCCCAGCTTCAGCAGACCAGGCTGTATGGAACCGGCAAGCTCAAGCAGCGGTCCATACATCGCAATAAACGACTGCTTCACCTCTTGGAACCGCTCTTCGATGGAAAGCTGGTCCTGCTCGGACAGCCACGCTTGCTTGCGGTCTTCGAATCGTTTGGCCACATCCTCGAAAGACAGCTCATACTTCAGCATATGCTTCGCAATGGTACCTTCTACAAGGGTGAAAGACATCCGCGGCACAATAATCGGCATTTCCATTCCTAGCTTACGGAAAGCTTCGCCGGTTAATGCCCAATAAGCTATTTCGCCCGGACCCAGGACGGTACCAAGTACCGGGAACAAATAATCCTGCATAATCGGTCTCGTGAGCACGTTATTGCTGAGCTGGGATGGCTGCTCCTCCGCCAGCTGAAGCAGCTGCTCCTTCGTCCAGAAAGCGGTCGCCTTCCGGTCCTGGAACTGCCCTTCCCGCTTGTGCAGCAAAGTCCGCTCATCTCCGCTAGCCGGGTTAAACACAAACAGGTTCGCGCTTCCGTCGACTACATCCGCCTGCAACTGGTAGCCAAGCGATTTCACTTTCTCCGCCGCGGATTTATAAGCCGCTTCCAGCTCATCGTTCTCCTCGATCATCCGGCGGAACATCGGAGCTTCGAGTTTACGGAGTTTAGGATCATCCGCATCCAGCAGCACGAGTCCTTCCTTGCCGAACAAAAAGGCCAGAATGCCGGCGAACATGTCCGATAACGACCGGGATTGACCTGCAATTTGCCTTAGCTGCTCCAGAAGCCCAGGCTTAAAGTCGGAATGCGGAAGCGTCTGCTCGAGCTCTTCCAGCAGCGCGTTCCAGCTGTCCGTATCCACAGCCGTACGGCTGACGGATGTTCTTGGACCTTCAGGACGCTGCACGATCAGCTTGCGCAGCTCATGCTCCGCATTCAGCACGTAAGTATGATTCGCTTCATCCCAATCATGATCCTCGCCGGCAATCCAGAAGACCGGCACAACCGTGCGGCCCAGCTTCTCCGAAGCCCATTTAGCCCCGCTGACGATGGAGACCGCTTTATGTATCACAAGCAGCGCTCCTGACCACAAGCCGGCTTGCTGTCCGCCGATAACAACCGGTGCGCCTTCCGCAATAGCGCGAATGGAAGCGTCCACTTCCGGCGTTGTGTACGGACTGTTGTATTGGCGCAGCACTTCGGCCAATTCTGCCGCGTTTGCCCGGCTTCCCGCAAGCCCTTCCAGTTTCTTAAGGCGCTCCGCCCAATCCTGCTCGCGTCCGGCATGATAGCCGTACAGCGAATCGATATTTGCGTCCGTACAATGTATATAAGCCTCTGTTAAAGGCTGGGCGCTTGGCAAGTCATAATGTTCCGTATTCATAGCGCAGCCAGTTCCTCCCAAATCAATCATTTATTTTTGTATAACTGTAACCATTCAAGCAACAATTTGATTGTACACAAAGGATAAGCCGCGCGTCAAAAGAAAAAAGACCCGCAACCTCTTGGTTACAGGCCAGCCGTACTTAAGCGGAAAAGATTTTTTGTCCGATCGCAATAAACATCAGAAGCAAGTACGCCATGCTCATCGCAAAAAATCCCAGCCGCCACACGGCGCGAAACACCCGCTTCACATTTACGTTCCCGCGTTTGCGGAACTGCATATTGCCCAGCAATCCGCCGCCAAGCAGCATAAAAAGAATTATGGCATACAGTCCGAATGAGCTGTTAAATATGGAATCAAACAATACGGCCACGCATCCGATCAGAAGCGCCGTTGTAACATCCATCGCCAGCTGGAACGCTTTTTTTCTATCGTCCGAAAACATGCCATACCCGAAATAAACCAGAAGAAACGGAATGACAGGTATGACTGCCAAATAGGCGTAGACATATTTTATGCTGTCCCATAAAAAGCCCATGTCATTCGCACCTTTCCTCGTTTTCTTATTGAAGCTGCTTTACGAATGCCGTAACAGCATCATTTAACGGAGAGGCCATACCGTGGATTCTGGCAAGCCCGGAAACACCGCCGTTGATCCAATCGACTTCCGTCTGCCTCCCAGCTCTGACGTCGCTGAGCATGGAGGATACGTTTGCTGCCGTAGCCGAGCAGACCTGCATTACAAGCTGCCATCCGTCAACGCCCGGCTTCATTCCGTCTGCCGCAAGAATGGCAGATGTTTCCTGGAACAAGGACCTCATCAGCTTCAGCCTCGACGGATGCTGCGGGAGCTCCCCGTTTGTCGTATCATAAATTGCCGTAAGCGGATTAATAACCGCATTAATAAGCAGCTTTTGGTAAATCCGGTCCTTCATCTCATTCGACAAACCCGCACGTAATCCTGCCGATTTCAGTATATTTAGCAACAAATTTTGGAGATTATCGTCCTTTTTGTCTTCCGTATATGGTCCAAACCATAAAGGACCGTCCCCTGTATGCCTCACCTGGCGGGCATCGTCCAGCCGTCTGGCTCCAACGGAAGTGACGCCCGCATAGAGGAAAGCGCCAGGCAGAGCGGCAGCCAGCTTTTCCATATGGCCGATTCCGTTCTGAAGGCATAATAGCGCCGTTTGCCTTCCGCCAAGCTTCTGAAGCTGACGCAGCAGCCGTTCGTCGATATGGCTTTGCTTGACCGTCAAAATGATCCAGGCCTCGGATTGCCCGGCATCCATTCGAGCTTGTCCCGCTTGAGAGGCCTCAAGGCTTGCAAGAGAATGGCTGTTCACTCCTATATCCCGTATAATCCCATTCAGCATTTCGAGCCTAATGCCTTCCGTCCGAAGCCGCTCCGCCTGCATCTCGGTTCGTGTCCACACGGTAACGTCTTCTCCCGCCTGAGCGAGCAGACCGGCATGCAGGAGACCAATCGCTCCGCCTCCAACTATATGTATTTTCAAACTCGGATCACCACTTCAGAAGTATTGGGCATAAAAAAAAGTATGCTCGTATATATAGCATACTTGTTTCTTGATAAAAAGCGAACACCCCGCCGTACATCGACAGGCGGGGCACTCACCTATTCAATTCGTTCCAAATTTCCGTTTGCATCCATTTTAAAGCGAGGCTTTGCTTCCTCTTCATGCGTCAACACCGCCAGACGGCGTGCCCGGTCCATAATTTGAATCAATGTTTTATAATCATCATTGACGGCCCGGTAATCGGTTTGAACATTATTTACTTCTCTAGACAATCTTTCATTCTCTTCGCGCAAACGGTCGATTTCATCGTCCTTTTCCTTCAGCTCTTTTTCAAAGGACTTGATCTGACGGCTTACATCCTGATAAGTGGTCTTGAACTGTCTAAGAAAACGAATAATGGAATCAACGGATAAACCTTCTTCCGTCGTTACCGCATTAGCGTTAAATGCTCTTTCTTCTGCATCGTAAACGGCAATAGAAGAGACATGAGGGGTTGCGACGATCGCCTGTTTTTTCAAATAATTGCGCTTCTGGCGCTGCTGCTTGGCGATTTGAATCGCTTCTTCATAACGTTTGCGGACACAGCTGTTCCAGCGGAATCCGCAAGCGGCAGAAGTCCGTCCTATACGTTCCCCTACCTCTTCAAATGCCGCTAGCTGGGTACTACCTTCGCGAATATGGCGTAGTGTAACTTCGGCGAGTATAAGATCGTCGTCGGGACTCCACGCATCTTGTCTGACTGCTGTCATGCGACCAAAACCTCCTTACGTAAAGGCGCTTACTTTATCTCTATGCCCTTGGTAGAGTTCATAGAATCTATCGGATACTAATTTGTATAACCAAATTTCAAAAAGCTCATACATAATTCATCCGATTAACGAGCAAACTGATATCGTAACGCTTTCAATTTACACAAAATAGTTGATTTTGTTCGTACTTGCTTGTTTACACTGCCAAATTCAACCGTTATAATGTACAATAGAAATTCGGGTCAGAGCGAAGGGGGGATGGTTTCATGGCACGCATGTATCGGGTACTCGGTTTTTGGACTCTTGTGATCGGCTTGATGGCCTTCGCAGGTCACATGACTGAATTCGCACTTCTGTTTTTTGCACAAGCGGTAGCTTTCGTTTTCCTGGGTTATCTCAAATTTAGCGAACGAACATACATACTCATGTTCTGGGGATATATGGTTATTTCGTTTGTAGGCTTTACTTACTGGACCGTATTCAAGATGGGCAACCCATTCTAAAGTTTGCGAACGACAAAAAAGGTGCGGCTCCTGAGGAGCCGCACCTTTTTTCATTTATCCAGCACGAGTACCTTAAACGTCTCGCTCATTCCGTCGCTCAGCAGCAGCTGACGAACCGCCCGGTTCGTTCTTGCCGCTTGGCCGAACGGATCGGTTTCCGCATGGTTTTGCAGGAGCTCAAAAGCCCCGTGATCAATCAGAAATTGCTTCTGGGTACCATAATAGGCAATTCGCCAACCTCCGGCTTCAGCGGCATGGCAGAGCGATGTAAACGGCACATGCGCCGTTATATCCTGCTCCCCGATCCGAAGGTAGGGCTCGTCGGACGCGGTATGATCCGAATAGCACAGCAAAGTCCCCTTCATGCGGTGCCCCGCCGTATATTCCTCTGCCTCATGACCGTAATCGATGATGATGACTCGCCCCTTTCCCATCGCTTCGGCCAGCCCGGCAAGCCATTGTTCCGCATCAAGGTTAATCTCCGTCTGTTGTCCTTCCATTATCCGAATCCCGTCTCTTTGCATTGCTGCAGCAATCCGATCATCCGAGAGCGGCATATGCACCTCGTAAAAGCCGTCTTCCGCATTACCGGTCACGCCAAGCTCAACAAGCTCCCCCTGCTCCATCGTCACCCGATGCACCGGAAACGCATCCAGCAGCTCATTGGCGAGCACAACCGCAGGAAGCTCCTGCCAATGTCCACCGCTTTGCATGGCTTCGTCAGAAGACAGGAATAACGCGGTACCGCTTGCATTTGAGCCCAATGCCCGCTTCGCTTCTTCCAAGTGGCCCGGATGATCGTCAACCAGAACAGGCCGGCATTGAAGCGCGGAGGATTCTGCTTTGGCTTGCCAGGCTTCTTGCATTTGCATCGTCAGCCGCCCGGTCCCCGCTCCCCATTCCACGAGCTGAATATCTCCCCCTATAGCCTGGACCGCGTAGTCATACACATAATTCGTCAAGCAATGCGCCATCACGGCACCTACGGCAGAGCTGGTGTAAAAATCGCCTTCCCGCCCCACTCGCACAGGTCCTGAGCGGTAATAGCCGTCATTCTTGTCATATAAACATAAACTCATATATTGTTTGAACGTTATGCAGCGAAGGTCTGAAGAGTCCTTGCTGCCCGCCCGCCAGCCGACCGCAGGCATTCCGGCTATCTCATCCGAAATCCGGTTGATCAACGATTTTTTGCCTATTTTCACCTGCTCAACTCCCGCTTATAAGATATAATAAATGGAACCGTCGCATACAATGTTAGCTGTACAGGCCTAGCAACGTAAGAAAGGAGGCGGCTGGTGGCATTCCATCGCATTTATGTTCGAGGCAGATGGCTCTTTATCCTTCTTATCGTTCTTATGCTTGCCATGTGCAAGCTCCCCGTCATGGCCGAACCTCAATTAACGGAGGACGAGCAGGTTAATCAAATTTTAGAGAAGAGCTTGTCTATCGTTGAGATAGACAAAGAAATTGCACGCATACAAGCAGAAAAAGAGAAGGTTGCAGGCGACATGTCCGTCACCGACAAACGGATTGCGCAGCGTGAGCAGGAAATCAAGGAGAAGCGTGAAGAAGCCGGAAAAGTGCTTCGCGCTTATTATATGGGCGAACGCGAAATTCTGCTGCGCGCGGTTCTTTCCTTCAATTCGATCCACGATTTATTCGCTATGCTGGACTATGTGGACATTATTTTTTCGCAGGACCGGAACACGCTTGATTCTTACACGCAGGAATATAAGAGCTTGAAAGAGGAATACGCCCAATTGGACGGAAGAAAAACGGAGCTTGAAGATATTGAAAGCCGGCTTCAAACCCAGCGCAGCCGGGTTGCGCAGCTGGAGCAGCAGATTGACGGCCAGCTCGCCGGACGTTCCGATGCGGATCGG
This sequence comes from Paenibacillus sp. MMO-177, assembly GCF_037147795.1. NCBI lineage: Bacteria > Bacillati > Bacillota > Bacilli > Caryophanales > Paenibacillaceae > Paenibacillus > Paenibacillus sp. MMO-177. The sequence goes on from NZ_JBBCUR010000002.1 coordinate 1,091,137, forward strand.
CTTCGCCTGCTGATGCAGGAGCTGACGAATTATTGGGAATCGGCCGGACTTAAAGAAGTAGAGCAGTATTTCGGCGCTTTGTCCGAAGCGATGAACAAGCTGCCTAGCTGGATTGAGGACAACAAGCAGTACCTGGAAATAAACGGGTTTAATTATACGATTCATATTCCGGAAGACGCTTTGAACACTTTCCTCAGGGAGCAGGATAAACGATTTAACGATTTCTCCTTCCGCTTTGAAGACGGCAAAGTAATCGCGTCAGGCAAGCACGATAACATGGAGATTGCCGTCTCCGGCCATTACACTGTGGAAGAAAAGCCGAAGAACGGCATTGTATTCCATGTCGATGAGCTGTTGTTCAACGGGTTTGCGCTGCCGGATACGACACGGAAAGCGCTTGAGAATAAATTTGATCTCGGCTTTTATCCTGGCGACATCATTAAATTCATACAAGCTAAATCGGTTGAAATGAAAGAAAAGGAACTTATTGTTTATTTGAAGATGAAGCTGTAACCGATTGGATAAAGGCGGTAATGTCTGCTGACCCGCTCGTATAGAGCTGCCATAAAGCTTCCCAATGGCTCCATTCCTTATGCCAGTTCGGAGCAGGAGGTTCTCCGATAGGCTCATCATTCAGTAAAGACAACCACCATGTAGGCGGATATTGGGCCGTTGAGCCCGAATATCCGCCTATTTCGTATATCGAATTTTTCGCAGGCAGTTTGCCAAGGCGTTCATAATTACGCCCCTGCTCGGTCACGCTCGTCATCTCTTTAATCCAGGTGAACGCCGCCACTGTCCGATCCGTATTTGCCGAGACCACAAAGCTGCGGCTCCCGAGCCACAAGTTGCGTAGCTTGATCTTGTCGATTAACAGCTTATCCTGCTCCGATTGCGAAAGTCCTTTATAATCCGACCACCGTACAACCGAGACAAGCACACGTTGATTATCCATCTCTGTGCCAAGCAAGCGGTTGTTTACGGCTATTGACGGAACCGTCAAAGAAGCCGTCTCCTTTAGACGGTTAGCAGACTCTTCATTCAGGATTAAGGCAGCCGCTCCGCGTTTGTCCGCGCTGCTCCAGGCATCCAGCCAAGCTGCCGTTCCGCTGAAATCCGCAGGCAAATATAGCAAGGACTCCGGCGAAGCCCCACGAGCCGATAGGCGGTCCGCGAGCTGCAGGAAGCTTGTCCAATCCTTAGGAGGATCGCTCATGTTCTGTTCAGTCAACATGGCCTTATTCCACACAAGGATGAATGGGTCCGCATCAAAAGGAATACCCCAGAGATAGCTGTTCCACTTGAGCGGAGCAAGCAGCTTCGCCGGCTGGTCGGACAAAGTGCTTGCCGTATTGACGCTGTCAACGGGCTTAAGCAGGCCCATGACGGCAAACTCTCTTACCCAGCCGCTGTCCATCAGCATAATATCGGAAGAAGAGCCAAGCAAAAGATCCTGCTTCCAGGTCGCATAAGCCTCTTCCTTCGATTCGATATTCATCAGCTCTACATGGATGTTGGGATATTTGAATCTGAATCGTTCATTTGCCTCTTCTAAATAAGCAAATTGCTCAGGCGGCATGAAAACGGTTACAACAATGGATTCCACCGGTTCGTCATCAAGCTCGTTAGCGACGGGTCCAGTGTTTGAGTCATGGGAGCTGCCGCCGGATGATGCCGGCTTATGCGGGTCCATGTTGGGAATAAGCAAAATAACGGACAACAACACTGCTCCTGCAAGGATCATTACGAATCTCCTTGTAGCCACACACTTCTCCCTTTCCGATATGTCTTAAGCCCCCGCACTCTAGTCTATTAAAACCTATCATAGCAATAAAACGCAGAGTTGTCCAAACAAGTCTAGGACTTTATCCCCCCCGGCCTATAGGTTAATGAGGCAAACTGCGTATTTGAATGTTCTTTCGATCGCCATTGCTCGGGGATTCCTCTCATCCACAATGACAAGGAAGGAATCCCCGAGCAAAAGCGACCACTACGTTTCTCCAGAATCATTCAAATACTCCGTTTGTCCTATTAACCTTTGCCTTTAAACCGCATAGAAGCGGTGCTGGGATTTTCCCGGCACCGCTACATTTTTAAAGATTATAACAAATCCGCTGCGAGCTGAGCGAGCTTGGAACGCTCGCCTTTTTCCAGGGTGATGTGACCGCTGATCCCTTCGCTCTTGAAATGCTCTACGATGTGCGTAAGCCCGTTGCTCACGGCGTCGAGATAAGGATGGTCGATCTGCTCCGGATCGCCCATCAGAACGATTTTGCTGCCCTCCCCTACGCGGGAGACAATCGTTTTGACTTCATGCTTCGTTAAGTTTTGAGCTTCGTCGATAATGATAAACTGACCCGGAATCGAGCGGCCGCGGATATAAGTCAGCGCTTCGACCTGTATGCTTCCGAGTCCCATCAATATTTTATCGATGTCGCCGGATTTTTTGGTATCAAACAGGTACTCCAGATTGTCGTAGATCGGCTGCATCCATGGGCGCAGCTTCTCTTCCTTCTCGCCCGGCAGATAACCGATATCCTTGCCCATCGGTACGACCGGACGGGCAATCAGCAGTTTTTTGTATTTATGCTCATCCTCCACCTTCAAGAGGCCTGCGGCAAGCGCGAGCAGCGTCTTGCCCGTGCCGGCTTTGCCGGTCAGAGTGACAAGCGGGATTTCGTCGTTGAGCAGCAGCTCAAGAGCCATGCGCTGCTGGGCGTTACGGGCCGTAATTCCCCAGATCGGATCATTGCTTAAGAACAACGGCTCTAGGCGTACGCCATCCTGGCTGACCTTCAGCAGAGCGGATTTGGAGGTTCCCATCTCATCCCGCAGGATCACGAATTCGTTTGGCTTCAGCCTGGCGATATGCTGCAAGCTTTTGACCGTCAGGAACCGGTACGTATAAAATTCATCGATAACAGACGGATGGACGAACAAGGTCTCGTAGCCGGCATAAAAATCAGTCGTGGACACGGTCCGGTCGGACAAATAATCCTGGGCTTTCAGGCCCAGCACATCCGCTTTGATTCGGACCAGCACATCTTTGCTTACAAGAACGACAGTGCTGGATTGTTCATTCTCCAGCTGTTCCAAGTGATAGTTGAGCGCGACCGCAAGAATTCGGTTGTCATTGGTCATTTCTCCAAACATCTCTTGCACGCGCATGAAACTCCGATGATTAAGCTCCACCTTTAACAGTCCGCCGTTAGGAAGCGTTATGCCCTCGTGTAGATGCCCTTCCACACGCATACCATCAAGCAACCGGGATATGGAACGCGCATTGCGCCCTAGTTCGTCTGCCAGCCTCTTCTTGGAGTCGATTTCTTCGAGCACCACCGCGGGAATGATGACTTCGTTATCATCGAAGGCAAAGAGCGATTGCGGATCATGAAGCAGCACATTAGTGTCGAGCACGAATATTTTTTTCATGAGAACCCTCCCGGCGTCGGTCATTCAATAGATAGACATACATAGCCATACTTGGCTGCGGGTACACTACATTCTGATTAGACGATGTGCAACAAGATAAAAGAGGTGGAATCAACAATGTACCGGAAACTTATTGCGGCGATCGCTATTGCGGCAATTACGGCTGGCTGCGGCACCGTCGCTCGAAACAAAACATCACCCTCTCCTCAAAATAATGGCTCCGTTCACGCACAGCAGACAAATCCTCAGAAGAAAGAAATTACGAATCCTGAGCAAGTCTCCAGGCATTTGGAACAGCTGGCCATGGGCATCAAAGGTGTTACGAATGCGCACTGCGTGGTACTCGGAAACACCGCCGTGGTGGGGATCGATGTCGACAGCAAGCTTGATCGCTCCAGAGTAGGCACAATCAAATATTCCGTCGCCGAAGCTTTCCATAAAGATCCCTACGGCATTGATGCTATCGTAACAGCCGATATGGATTTGTCACAGCGGCTGAACGAAATCGGTGCGGATATCCGGCGCGGCAGGCCGATCAGCGGCTTTGCCGAAGAGATGGCTGACATTATCGGCCGTATCGTACCGCAGATCCCTCGAGAGGTTATGCCGCAGGATCCGGAAGTACAACAGCGGGTAAACAATTTACACAATCTTCATTAGCTTGTATACCGCGCCATAAGACACAAAAAGCCTAGTGATCAAATCACTAGGCTTTCCTTACGACAGTGTGCCCCTTCGGACAAGCCTGTCATCAGTTTATTCGGTTCCATCCGGATACATGCCGAGATCGGCACACAGATGCAGTCGTCAACCGCCAGGCTCAAGAATTTTCCAGAGCGCTTATCCCCGCTTCTTCTTTTAAGTGTGAATGTCGCGGTTACGGCGTTGGGCATCCGCATGACCTCCTCTTGAAAGGAATTCATATCCGTACACCCATTATAGCGGTAAAAGAACCGCCAGTCTATGGTTATTCAGCCATTTTTGCTTGCAATGCGGCGCGAGCTTCGCTCAGCTTGGCCTCATCCAGGTAGACGTAAGGGCTTTTCCATACGCCCTCCAGCGGAATAAACTGAACATCCGAGCTGCTAATGCCGAAATACGTCTTCATCAGGTTCTGAATTTCCTTCGGCGGCATATCGATTTCCATGTTGTCGCCGACAGCGTCGATAACTTCGCCCATTTTCGTAATTCCGCTCAGCGATTTCATCTTGTCCACAATCTTCGCTACAACTTCGCTCTCGCGCTTGTTGCGGTCGAAATCGCTGGACATGTTTTTGCCGTCATTGGATTTCCGGTAACGGACAAAGTCAAGCGCTTGGTCTCCGTTAAGCTTCTGGAAACCCTTCTTCAGATTGATGTTGGTGCCGTCATAATTATCGACGTATTTCATATCCATATCGACGTCCACTTCAATACCGCCAAGCGCGTCAACAACGTCCTCGAAACCTTTGAAGTTAACAACCGCCGTATATTTCAGATCTACGCCAAAAAATTTGCCCAGCATATCCCGAATCGCGCGTTTTGCATCCTCTTCGGCCGCTTCCTTGTCCATTCCTTTCTCGGAACGGGCTTGGCTGAAGAACGTAGCATAGTTGGCATTCGCCTTACGCTCCCCATATCCCTCCAGCTGCAGCAAGGAGTCGCGCGGAATCGAAATGACCGTAGCCGATTTGGTATTCGGATTAAAGACGGCCACCATCATGACGTCGGTGTTCATGCCGCCGCCCTTGGCCCTTGTGTCGAGGCCCAGCAACACCATTCCGACTGCTTTCTTCTTGACGGATTCCGAACTCGGAATCTTTACGTCATCGTTTGATACTGTGCCAATTTGCTGAATCGCATTGTTCGCCTTGCTAGCCAAAAATCCGAAGTACGCCACGATAATCAAAATAACAGCTAATAATAGCAGTAATACGACTTTCCACACGCGTCTTTTCTTCGGTTTCTTAGGCGATCTAGGAGCGGTCTTGGCATTTGCTCTACGGGAGGGCAGTTCAGCCGAGCCTTGCGTCATGAGATCATCACCTTTATGTCAGTTATATTTCGGATTGGACCGGATATCAACGAGAAGCTGCTCGGCAGCCTCCCGCGGATACATTTGCAGCTTTGTGCGTCCGTTGCGCTCATATTTGACATGAACCATAGTCGCATCCGTTGCCGAAATATGCGGACCGGCAACCCCGTGATCTTCCGACAAAATTTGCGCGAAAAAGTCACGGGTATCCAGTGCCGCCCGATCATCCGGCCGGTCTTCGGCTACGATATGAATCTGCAGCCAGTTGAACAAGGCATCATCAAAGGTCATTTGCCCGAATCAGCTTCCTTTACGGCGCCGCTCTCGGCCCGGTTATTTTTCCATTTGTCGTAGATCTGCCGGCCGCGAAGCATAAGCATCATCAGCACGGCAATTCCCATACATTGAATAATAGGAAGCTTGTCGACCTGCAGGACCATCAGCACAAACGAGCCGATGGCCATCAGGATGTAGACAAGAACCTCTTTCAGGATCGGAAGCTTCTGATTGTTAGCCCTGAACACTTTGTTGAAGATATAAATCGTAAATCCAAGAATAAGCAAATACGATACGGCGTGATGGTCGCTCAACCATTGCTGCATGCCGTGACCCCCTTATGCCTGCCAGGTGATTATGCGTTTGCTTGCGCCATTTTGCGGTGCTTCTCGGCACGCTCGCGCTCGCTCTTATTCAAGATTTTTTTACGCAGACGAATCGATTTCGGCGTAATTTCGCAATACTCGTCGTCGTTCAGATACTCGAGCGCTTGCTCAAGGGAGAACAGACGAGGCGTTTTGAGCTTAACGGTATCATCTTTACCGGCGGAACGCACGTTAGTCAGTGCCTTCTCTTTACAGATGTTTACAATGATGTCGTTATCGCGGGTATGCTCGCCAACGATCATGCCTTCGTAAATTTCGGTGCCTGGCTCAACAAATTGAATACCGCGGTCTTCTACACCCAGCATGCCGTAGAAGGTCGATGTTCCTGTCTCGCTCGATACGAGAACGCCCTGGTGACGTCCGCCAACTCCAGCTGCCAATGGACCGTAGCTGTCGAATGCATGGTTCATAATGCCATAGCCGCGTGTCAAAGTCAGGAACGAAGTACGGTAGCCGATCAAACCGCGTGCGGGAATAATGAATTCCAGACGAACTTGGCCGTTGCCGTTGTTGATCATGTTCACCATTTCGGCTTTGCGTGTTCCAAGGCTCTCCATAACGGCGCCCATGCTGTCTTCCGGAACGTCAATCAAAAGGCGCTCGTACGGCTCGGACTTCACGCCGTCAATTTCCTTAACGATTACTTCCGGCTTCGATACTTGAAGCTCGAAACCTTCGCGGCGCATATTCTCGATCAGAATGCCGAGGTGAAGCTCGCCGCGGCCCGACACGATAAAGGCGTCTGGGCTTTCCGTCTCTTCAACGCGCAGCGCAACGTCCGTCTCAAGCTCCTTGAACAGACGCTCGCGAAGCTTACGGGAAGTAACCCATTTGCCTTCGCGGCCCGCGAACGGAGAGTTGTTGACAAGGAACGTCATTTGCAGCGTAGGCTCGTCAATCTTCAGAACCGGCAAAGCTTCCGGTTTGGAAGGATCGGCAATGGTCTCGCCGATATTAATGTCTTTAATACCAGCAATTGCAACGATGTCGCCTGCGCCTGCTTCTTCAATCTCAATGCGCTTCAGACCCTGGAAGCCAAACAGCTTCTCGATGCGGGCTTGCTTCACGGCACCCTCGCGGTTGATAACCGCAACGGATTGTCCTTGACGAACGATACCGCGGTTTACGCGGCCAACCGCGATGCGGCCCAGATATTCATTGTAGTCAAGCAAGGTTACAAGATATTGAAGCGGCTCATCAACCGTTTCGGTTGGATGAGGGATGTGGCTTACGATCGTTTCGTACAAAGCCTGCATGTTGTCATCTTGCTTCTCTGGATCAAGGCTTGAAGTACCCATCAATGCGGAAGCATACACAACCGGGAACTCCAGCTGATCGTCATTCGCGCCAAGCTCGATGAACAGGTCGAGCACTTCATCAATAACTTCCGTAGGGCGGGCATTCGGACGGTCAATTTTATTAACGACAACAATTGGCGTAAGGTTGCTCTCGAGTGCTTTCCGCAATACGAATTTTGTTTGCGGCATGCAGCCTTCAAACGCATCGACAACGAGCAATACGCCGTCAACCATCTTCATAATCCGTTCTACTTCACCGCCAAAGTCCGCGTGTCCAGGTGTATCGACGATATTAATCAGGTAGTCTTTATAAGTAATCGCCGTATTTTTCGCCAGGATGGTAATACCGCGTTCGCGTTCCAAGTCGTTGGAATCCATTGCGCGCTCCTGAACAGCCTCATGTTCTCTGAATGTACCTGACTGCTGCAGCAGCTTATCGACCAGAGTCGTTTTGCCGTGGTCTACGTGGGCGATAATCGCAATATTCCGGATGTTTTCTCTTGCTTGCATAACTAATAATCCACTCCATTTTGTCTAATTTTCTTTCCTTGCACACAACACTTGCCGGACATTACCAGCGGCGCGAGCGGTTTGTGATGACCATCCAGCCACCGGCCACCATCAGAACAAGCGCAACAAGATAAATTCCCCAGCTCCATAACAAGACGAGCAACAGAAAAACAGCTGAAGCAACGGCAAGCGCTACAGACGCCGTAAGCGCAAATCGCGGGCGGGACGAGCCAAATAAATAATATTCGTAGAGACCGATGGCTGCGCCAAGCAGGAACAGCGGCCACAAATATTTCAGTGCATCCCATCCAGAAATGTTACAAACCATAAACAGCAGCGCAGACACGGTTAGTATTCCACCCGGTACGAGCGCTGCCGCGGGAAGAAGCCTGCCGAAATAAAAAACATGCAGCAAAATTCCCGGAATGAGGACGAGCAGCGGCCAGAAAATAGCCCCCAAAAAGCTGAATACACCAAGTTTGCCCAGTAAAATAACGACCCCAGCTAGTAACACAATAATTCCAGCGGAATATTTGTTATTAGGCATTTGCGTTCCGCTCCTTACAACGTCTACCCCCATACAGACGTACGACGCCAGTTTTTATCTATCATAGTTTAAAGGAACTGCGATGAAAATACCAGCGGGAACAGAAGGAACATTGCAAAAAAATACCGTTCACCTGTGAACGGTTTGTGAAAATGGATTAAGTTCTCCGCTTCAATAATCCAATAATAACGACAAACGGGATGCAGAGCAGCGGTATAGCTTCGGCAGCCGTTCGGGAACCGTTGAACAATAGGGAGTCCATTCCGGGGTCGTGGACAAGCATTCCTCCTGCCGCATAACCAAGCAGCCCGGCTCCAATATACACAAGCGGAGGAAATTTGTGTAGCAGAGTGCCCAGAAGCTGGCTTCCCCAAATAATCATCGGAATGCTCAGCGCGATCCCGAGCAGTATAAGCACCGTATCGCCGTCCGCTACCGCGGCAATCGCCAGGACGTTGTCCAGACTCATGATAAAATCCGCTGCCACGATTGTACGCACTGCCTGGGACAACGATTTGGATTTCTTGCGGGACATTTGCAGGTCGCCCCCGCTTTCCTGTCCTGCATCCGCCAGGAGCTTTGCCGCAATATACAGCAATAATACGGATCCTACAGCCTGCAGATAAGGAATCTGGAGCAGGGAGATTGCAGCCAGCGTCAGCAGGCATCGCAGTCCAACCGCAGCAAGCGCCCCCCACCAGACAGCCCTTTTGCGCTCCTTCGAAGGAAGCTGTTGGCTGGCCATTGCGATAACGACGGCATTATCTCCGCTTAATAACAGGTTGATCAGGACAATTTGAAGAAAAGTCAGCACACTATCCACTTTACGTTCGCCCCCTCTCTTACCACCTGTATGAGAAACGGACAAGTTTTATGAAAGGATGTCCAAAAAATTTTTGAATCCTCCCCCGTCCTTCATCCGTAGTAAATGAAGTCTTTCGAGACTATCGGGAATTTGTCGGAAGGGAGGGTCACGAATAATGGATGTATTTTCAGTTGATTTTTGGCTGGCACTGCTTAATATCGTCTTTATCGATCTCATTTTGGCAGGCGACAACGCCATTGTTATCGGTATGGCCGCCCGCAACTTGCCGCAGCATCAGCAGAAGAAAGCCGTCCTGTGGGGTACGGTGGGCGCAATCGGCATCCGGATCATCGCTACCGTCGTTGTGGTGAGGCTGCTCGATTTGCCTTGGCTCCATCTGGCTGGCGGTATTCTGCTTCTATGGATTGCATATAAGCTGCTTGTACAGGAAGATGATCAGCATGGCGGCATCAAAGCCGGCAACACGCTTTGGCAGTCGATTCAGACCATCATTATCGCCGATGCGGCAATGGGACTGGATAACGTCATCGCGGTCGCAGGGGCTTCGCACGGCAGCATGCTGCTTGTCACATTAGGCCTGCTGATCAGTGTACCGGTGATCGTATGGGGCTCCACGCTCTTTATTAAGCTGATCAACAAATTTACATGGATCATTTATCTGGGCTCCGGTGTACTCGGTTATACAGCGGCCAAAATGATTACCCATGAAAAAGCGTATGAGGATTTCTTCAAGGAAAGCCCCGCTTTCTATTGGTCTTTCATCATCCTCATCATTGTTCTAATCATCGCTGCCGGACTGTTTACAAACAACCGCAGAAAACAAGCTGCACACAAGCGTAAACGACTGCGCCGTCCTTAGGAGGGGCAGCCTACGTTTCGCGAATGAAATATAAGCACAGTATAAAAAACTTATACTTTCTTATATTTAGAAAAAAGCAGGGAAACCCTTTAACGGGTACCCTGCTTTCTTGTATTTTAGAACCAGCTGTCTTCGCCTGCCGTTTCCTCCTCCGGCTGCGCTTCCGGCGTCAGCTCCATGACTTCTGTACGCTTAACGGCCTCAAGCAGCATCTGCTCCAACTCTGGAATATAAGATTCCGCCCGCTCTACAACGTTCAAGTTCGGATTCGTGGTCGGCGATTTCGGCAAGAACAACGTACAGCAATCCTCATATGGAAGGATGGACGTTTCGAAGGTTCCGATCCGCACCGCTTCGTTAATAATTTCCTGTTTATCCATCATAATAAGCGGCTTCAGCATTGGCAGTGCCGTTGCCCGTCCGATTACGTTCATGCTGGACAGCGTCTGGCTGGCCACCTGACCAAGGCTCTCCCCCGTTACGATGCCTCCGGCACCGTTTCTGACGGCCAGCTGCTCGGTAATGCGAAGCATGGCGCGGCGCATTAGCGTAATCATCATACTATCCTGCTTGGCCTGCACCAGCCTTGTCTGAATATCGGTAAAAGGCACCAGATGGAGCTTCAGCGGCGCTCCCGCATAGTAGGACAGTCTTCTCGCGAGATCAATAACCTTCTCCTTCGCCTTGTCGCTGGTGAACGGATAGCTGTGGAAATGCACCGCCTCCAGCTCCAGCCCCTTGCGCATGGCCATCCAGCCCGCTACCGGGCTGTCAATGCCGCCTGACAGCAGAAGCATCGCTTTGCCGTTGGAGCCAAACGGGAACCCTCCGGCCCCCGGGATCACCGTGTTGTAAACGAAGGTGCCTTCCTGGTACGTATCGACGCGCAGCTCAACCTCCGGCTTGCGAACGTCTACCTTCAGATCGGCAAAAGCGCGCAGCACATGGGAACCCACTAAGTGGTTCATTTCCTGCGAAGAATGTGCAAACGGCTTCCAAGCTCGCTTCGCGTTTACTTTAAAGGTCGCCGGTTCTTTCTCCAGCCCTTTCATCAATTGCAAGGCCGCAGCTTGAATGTTCTCCAGCTCGTTCTCCACCTGGATAACCGGACTGAACGAAATAATGCCGAATACATCCTTCAGCCGCTCTGCTATCGGTTCAAACGATTCGCCGTTCAAGGAGATGGTCATCCTGCCGAAGGACTTGGCGTAAGTCAACGCGGCAAAGCTTTTCAGGGCCAGCTTGATCTGCTGCTGCATCCGCTTCTCGAATTGATTGCGGTTGCGTCCCTTCATGACGAGGTCCCCGTAACGGACAATTATTTTATCGTAAATCACGTTAAGATTTGCTCCTTTCAAGCGGCTTCAGCTGCGCAACGGTCTTGCTAAGCATGTCAACCAGCTTGTCGATGTCCTGCTCCGTATGCTCGTCGCCAAAGCTTATGCGGATTCCTCCCGCCGCACGCTCGGGGGTCGCTCCCATCGCCAGCAGCACCTTGCTTGGCTTATTATCCTTCGAGGAGCAGGCCGATTTCGTCGAGATGACGGCCCCTTGCTCCTCCATCATATGGACGATTACCTCCGGCTTCATGCCCGGATACGAAAAATGCACGATATGCGGCGCCATAATTGCCGCATCCTGGCTGCCGTTCAGCAGCAGCTGCGGAATGTCCGCAACCTGCCGGATCAGCCGTTCCCGAAGCGCATACATCCGGTTGCGGTTCTTCTCTTCCGCTTGCATGCTCATTCGCAGCGCTTTGGCGGAAGCGACGATGCCCGGTACATTCTGCGTGCCGGCCCGCATCCCGCGTTCCTGCGAGCCCCCGGATTGAAGCGGCTGCAATTGCAGTCCCTCCCGCACATACAGGTATCCAACGCCTTTAGGGCCGCGAAGCTTATGCGCCGATCCGCTGAGCAGATCGATTCTCCACTCTTTTAGTTTGACCGGGAGCTTACTGATGCTCTGCACCGCATCCACATGGAACAGGATACGCGGGTAATCGGACAGCAACCGGCCAATCTTCTCAATCGGCTGTACGGACCCCACTTCATTATTTACATGCATGATGCTGATCAGTATCGTCTCATCGGTTATAGACGCCTGTAATTGTTTGAGATCCACATGCCCCGTCGTACTGACCGGCAAATAGGTTACCCGGAAGCCTTCCTGTTCAAGCTGACGGAAGGCGTCATTGACGGAAGAATGCTCGATTTGGGTCGTAATCAGATGATTGCCCCGGCTGCGGAATTGTCTGGCCGCCCCTTTTATCGCGAGGTTATTGCTTTCCGTCCCGCCCGAAGTAAACAGCCATTCCTCCGGCTTTACGCCGAACTGCTCCGCAAGCACGGCCCGGGAACGGGCGATCAGCTTGTCGGCTTCGGCTCCTGCGCGATGAATAGAGGAAGGATTAGCGTAATGGGCCTTCATCACTTCCGCGAATGTATCCACGACTTCAGCATAAGGCGGAGTGGATGCGCAATGATCGAAATACAGCATATATTCAACACCTTTCCTAAAAAGAGAAAACCTCTATCGGGACCGTTCATGCGGAAGCGGCCGCGTTTAGAGGCAAGTTGTATCTCCAAACTAATTATCCAATAATCACTCGACTAATAGCGGGCTCCAAGAACCTTGCCAATGTACTGCCGCGTTTCTTCCGGAAGCTTGTCCAGGTTAGCAAGCAGTTCGCCGTCCGTCGAAATACCAAGCCGGTCAATCCGGCCAGGCCCTGCGTTATAAGCGGCGAGAGCCACTTGTTCATTACCGTTGTATTTGCCTAGCAGATAGGATAAATATTTCGAACCGCCGTCAATGTTCTGCTGTGGATCGAGGGAATCCGTGACCCCAAGACCGCGGGCAGTCGAATCCATCAGCTGCATAAGTCCTTTGGCTCCTACGGAAGATACCGCGTCGGAATTAAATCCGGACTCTGTACGAATGACCCCTCTGATGAGCTCGGGATCAATGCCGTATTTGGCCGCTGCCTCTGCAATCAGAGCGTCATAATCGGATGCCGCGGAGCTGCCTGTCTGGCCGGTTCCCCCGCTTAATACGGCACTGTACAAACTAGGCACGCTCGCAAGCTTGGCAAGCGAATCGGAAGTAAGCGTGCTTGGCTCGATATTATCCATATCGGCGAAATCGCCGTTCATATATTGAGACAGCAAGAAGTCAAACATGGAAGTACTGCCGTCGCCGCTATTCACGTCAAGCGGATTTGCCGCCGTTTGAAAATCCAGAGTTGGGGATAGCTGCAGCTGGAGCAGCTGCTTCAACGTACGCGAATCGATACTCATAGGGTCCTCCAGTCGAATAATAAGGGTATAAATGATGTATCGGTTTTTATTGTACATGTTTTTACTTATAACGGCTAGTATTCCATGCATAGAAAAAGCAGCTCCAACATGGAGCTGCTTTATTTGTAGCGATATTATTTGAAAATTTTCACGCGCTCGTCGATTGGTTGGAATTGTTTCTCTCCCGGCTCGGCGGTTGGAGCACCAAATGGCATTTGGGCAATCAGCTGCCAGCTGGCCGGAATGTTCCAAGTTTGCTTCACTTCTTCGTCGATCAGCGGATTGTAGTGCTGAAGGGAAGCACCCAGACCCTCTTCTTCCAACAACGTCCATACCACATATTGAACGATACCCGAAGATTGCTGCGACCATTTCGGGAAGTTGTCGGCATAGCTTGGGAACTGCTTCTGAAGACCTTCAATAACGGTTGCATCTTCAAAGAACAGTACCGAACCGTAACCGGCTTTGAAGCTGTCAACACGTTGTTCCGTCGAGGCGAATTGATCGGCAGGCACAATTTTGCGAAGCGTTTCTTTTACGATATTCCAAAGCTTATCGTGATTATCGCCAAGCAACACAACTGCGCGAGCGCTTTGGGAGTTGAAAGACGACGGCGAGTATTTTACGGCTTCTTGTACCAAGCTGATGATTTGGTCGTCAGTGATCGTCGATTTTTTGCTGATTCCATAATAAGTGCGTCTTGCTTTTACGGCTTCAAGAAACGTTTTTGCGGTAGTAGAAGTATTTGACATTTTTGTCCGCCTCCTAGGTGATTTATAAGTAACTTTATTTATGTTAGTAACATTACAATAATCCGAAGGCCGTGTCAAGCACTTCGCCTTTTATGTTGTCTAATCCGCTCCCTAATATAAGTGTTAATGATTGGCGCAGCAACGCAAAAAAGCCGCTCCCACAGGAACGGCCTCGTCATCGCGCTTATTCGGTTACCGTAATCGTAATTGGCGAATATTCACCGATGACCGTCTGGCCATGAACGGATACGCTGCCTTCCGGCGTCAAATCCTTTTCCGTCATAATGCCAAGCGCTACCGTGAACTGGTTGAATTTTACCGGTACGTTATGCTCCCTGCGTACTTCCGTACCGTTAACGTAGAAGACAATCTCGTCATTTACGCGGTTATACGTAATTTTGTACGTATTGAATTCGCGGGCTTGAAATTCGGTTGATTCCTTAAATACGCAGAAAAATCTTGTCTTGTCCGTCTCCGGTACGGAAACGCCCGGGAATGGCAGGACCGCATAGACGCTTGCGTATTTATCGTTGCCTGCGAAGAAGTCCAGCGCGCCGCCAGTTGTGAAGTCCAGCAGATTGAGCGAAGCATAACCGTCGTACAAGTCTCCAGGCGCCGTATTCTGCGTACGGGCACGAATCCGGAGCTCGAAGCTGATCTCGCCTTTCTCCGGCACTTCCACCGGTTTGGCCGAATAATACATATGCTTGGCATTGTCGAGAATCTGAATCTTGTCATGCTTGCGGCTAAGCGGAGCGCGTACGTACAGAATTCCATTGCGTACAATAACAACGGCATCCGGCTCGCGGTACTGCCAGAACGTTCCGTCCGGCAGCGGGAATCCGCCAATCGTCCATACCTTGCCTTCGTCAAGGATCGTATCGAAATCTCCAAGCACCCATTGTTTGCTCATTTTCTATTCCCTCAGCTTTCTATTATGAGATTCCGGCCTTCTTTTCTTATAAAAGGCCTTGAATGATTAACGCAGCAATCAGAATAA
Source organism: Paenibacillus sp. MMO-177 (assembly GCF_037147795.1). NCBI lineage: Bacteria > Bacillati > Bacillota > Bacilli > Caryophanales > Paenibacillaceae > Paenibacillus > Paenibacillus sp. MMO-177. Next base: position 1,106,333 of record NZ_JBBCUR010000002.1, read on the forward strand.
CGCCGCACCGGTTCGTCGCCTTAACCGAATTGCCCATTAACGGCAAATAGGCTTGGGATGGATTATGCTCCTTCAGCTTGCCGTATACCGCATACAGCGGAACGGCCGTTGCCAATCCAAGCAGCGCATACCAAGGCAGCGCACCCGCAAGCACGCAAATAACGAGCGAGACGTAAGCAAGCACCAGCAGCCATCTGGAGAAGACAAGCGCTCTCCATTCTCCCCATACGACAACAAGCGTTTTTTTGCCGGCCTGCTTGTCCGCCTGCCAATGCAGGAAATGGTGATTGAATAAAATAAGCGTGGTAAGCAGTCCGATCGGCAGCGAAAGCAATAACGCCCGGTAGTCGAGCTGCGAGGACTGCACATAATACGCACCGGCAACGGGCAAAATACCAAACGACAGCAGGATTGCGATTTCGCTGTAGCCTTTGCCGCGGTAGCCGAAGCGAATTGGCGGCGCTACATAGAAGTAAGCGATCAACCCGCCAAGTCCGCCGAAAACGATAACCGGCCATCCGCTGATCACCGACAAAATAATACCGCTGATCGCGGCAATTCCGAATAAGGACCAAGTCACGGCTGCAAAAGTGCGAATAGTCCAGGTTCCGTTCGTCAAATAACCGGAGTTTGTCGAGATAACCCCTTCCGCCTGTTTGGCAGCTTCATCCGTTCCGTTGTAGTAGTCCCACAAATCATTGATCATATTCGAGAACAAATGCGCTGCGCCCGAACCAACAAGCGTGAGCAGGAGCAGCCAAATATTAAAGTTGCCATCCCACACGAAAGCCCCCAATGCGCCAAGCGCAACGGGAATAAGCATAACCGGAAGGACGCGTATCCGCGATGCCTTCATAAACTGCTTCATGATGTTTTTCAAAGCCGCATGTCTCTCCCTTCTTCTCATCCAATTGAAACACTTTGAGCAAGGGACCGTCAACTGAAAGAATAGGGCGAAAGCATCAATTTCTGACAAAAAGAGAGCTTCCCTGGGCGCTTGGCACCTAGAGAAGCTCTATCGTAAATCCTATCCTCTGATTTGAATCTTCCGGTTAATCAGGTAGGTCATCATATAGACGAGCAGAACAATGATGACGGCTTCATAGAGCAGCGGTCCCCAAAAATTCGGAACGTTTGCCTGTACGTGAACGACCTGATCGCCGGAATCGGTAATCCTCACGTTAACCGATTGAAAAAACTGATCCGTAGAGACGTTCATGCTTGGGAACAGCTTCGTTTCCACCCATTGAATGGCGAGCTGCAGCCCGATAAATAGTGCTGCGCCTATCCAGGAGCCCTTTTTCCCTCTGAATACCTTCCCTACCGTAATGCTTGAAAAGATGATGATCACGAACAAGATGCTGGATGTCATCATCGCCCAGAAGCCTCTGTCCGCCAGAATATCAAATACCCGCAAATGCACCGTATCCACAACAGCGCCAAGCACCATCAGATGAATGACGCCGATCACTCCGATGGCAGCGAGACCCGCGATCCCCAGCAATAACGGAGACAGAACCGTGTGCAGGGCAGGCAAGGGAAGGAGCCGGCGGTTAAAATACCTGAGATTGCGCTCATACGTCCTGCAGATGGTTACGCAAAGCGAAATCGTTACGGCCAAATAGACAATAAAGGTCAGCACATAAATCAGATCCGTATCCAGGTTCTTAACCTCGCCGAACACGGTAACCGCGGCTCCGGTTAATAAGAACAAGGCCCCCATGATAAGCAAAAAGCCAGCGTTTCGTTTCCAATCGTATTTAACCAGCTTAAGCAAATTCATCATTCCGCGAACACCTCTTTAAACAGCTCATCCACGCTTTTGCCTTGCGAGAACCGGATCGTCTCCACTTCCTCCTGAAGGACAATGCTTCCGTTCTTGATCAAAATGACCTCGTCGAAAATCCGTTCAATATCCCGTACCAAATGAGTGGATATAATCAAACAGCTCTCTTCGTTATAATATTTAACGATCGCATCCAATATTTTCTCACGGGCAACCGGATCTACGCCGCCAATCGGTTCATCGAGCAAATACAGCTTGGCGTTGCGGGACAAAGCCAAGGTTAGCTGCAGCCGTTCATTCATCCCTTTGGACAACGTGCTGATCCTGTCCGCAGGCTGCAATTTCATGAATTGCAGCATTTCATCGGCTTTTGCGGCATCAAAGTCCGGGTAGAAATCCTTATAGAAGCCAATCGCGTCCTTCACCCGCATCCAGGATTCCGTCAGCGGTTTATCCGGCATAAAAGAAGTCAAAGCTTTGGTCCGCTGACCGCTTGGTTCCCCGCAGACGAGCAATTTGCCGGAAGAGGGCTGCATAAGGCCCGCGGCGATTTTCATCAAAGTGCTTTTGCCGCTGCCGTTGCTGCCAAGCAAGCCTATAATCCTGCCGGGCTGGATGTTGAAAGAAACATTGTCCAGCGCACGCTTGGCTCCATACGTTTTTGTTACTCCCGATAGCTCCAAGATCGATTCCACGTCTCTTATTCACTCCTGTCAGTACGGCTTACCGCTTTGCCGTCTTTTACGGCATCCTTCACAATGGCTACGATATCGTCCTTCTCGAAGCCAAGCTCCTTCATTCCTTGCACAAACCGCTCGAGCAGCTCGCCCGCCATCTCTTTCTTGATTTGCATAATCGTTGACTCCTCACTGGTCACAAATCGGCCAAGTCCTCGTCTTGTCTCTACAATGCCTTCCCGCTCCAGCTCTTGGAACGTGCGTTGAATCGTATTGGGGTTGATTTGCAGCTCAAGGGCCAGGTCCCGCACCGATTCGATTTTGTCCCCGGGATTTAATCTGCCGGTAATAATCTGCTTCTTCACGTAGTTCATAATCTGAATATAAATCGGCATATTGTTGTCAAATACAATTGTCACGGGTCAAGATTCTCCTTTCCATCTGTCGGCCCCAAACGCCTCGCTTAAGCGATGTCGCGCTTCTTGAACACGGCGAAGCTGACGGATAGGAACAGTGCCATATATACAAGCAGTATAACAACGGAAAAGGCAAGCGTCATCCCTTCAACCGGCACGGTGTTGCTTCGGTAGACCGACAAGTCTGTATTGGCGAACAACAAATATTTCGTAATCGCATAACGGGAGAGCAGCATGACCAGAACGCTTCCGACCATCATGGAGAAAATACCGATGCCGATTGCCGCCCCATTCGACTTCGTCAGAATGCCAATCATAAAGGTCAACGTAACGAACACAATGGAGTAAACCGCCAAGCTGGCTACATTGCTTAGAAAATCCGCCCATGTCGAATCTCCTGCGCCGCTGCCGTAAACGATATAACCGGCAATAACGGCAAACACGGCTGCGGTGACGACTAACGTCAGTGCGTAAAGCACGGAGACGATATACTTGGAAGCTAAAATTTTGTGACGGCTTTGCGCCCGAATCAGCAGAAACTTAATGGTGCCGTAACGATATTCCTGCGTAACGCTTCCCGCTGCAGCAAGAACGGCAAGGACCGGAACCAGCTGGCCCGCGGCTTGCAGCATAATCGTGCCCGTTGCGAAATCAACCGTTGAAGCCACGCCTTCCGGCGACAATCTGTAGAAAGCAAAGGCTAAAATCCCGAAAACAACTGCGAGAATGGCATAGGCGACGAAGAAAGATTTCTTTTTGCTGAGCTTAAGCCATTCATTTGTTAATAATCCCGTAAAATTACGCAATGCGGTTACCTCCCGTCAGCTTCATAAACTCTTCTTCCAAGGTTGCGCGTACTTCTTCAATCCGGTAGATCGCAACGCCTTCCGCCGCAAGCTTCGCGACAAGACCGGGAATCTGGTCATGCAGCAGCTTAATCGTAATCCGGTTGGTGAAGGAATCGCTTTGCGTCACCTCAACCCCGTCGATTTGGCCGATCGCTTCCTGCGCTTGCCCTGCATTTCCTACTTGCATAGAGATGGTGAGCACCTTCTGCTTCGGCGATTCCGTCTCCCCGATGGAACGGGCGGTGACAAACTTGCCTTCCTGTATGACAATAACCCGGCTGCACATCAGCTCAATCTCGCTGAGCAAATGGCTGGAGACCAGAATCGCAATCCCTTCGGATTCCGCTATCTGCTTCAAGTATTCACGCATTTCCTTGATACCCGCCGGATCCAAGCCGTTGGTCGGCTCATCCAGAATTAGCAGCTTTGGCTCATGGAGCAGCGCTTGCGCGATGCCAAGACGCTGGCGCATGCCTAGCGAATACGCTTTTACCTTTTTGCCGAGCGCTTCCTGCATGCCGACCAGCTTCGTAACTTCCTGAATCCGATCGTCGGTAACTCCCTCCGTCATTCGCTGGTACTGCTTCAAGTTATCGTAGCCCGTCATATACGGATAAAACTCGGGGTTTTCGATAATTCCTCCGACATGCCTGATCGCCTTCTCGAAGTTCGTCCGGACGCTTTGCCCGCAAATCCGCACGTCCCCTTCCGACATTCCGATTAATCCCACAATCATCCGCATCGTTGTCGTTTTGCCTGCGCCGTTTGGACCAAGCAATCCAACAACCTCTCCCTTTGCAATATCAAAGGATAATCCGTCCACAATCGCTTTGCTGCCGATCTTCTTCGTCAAACCGTCCAATTGAAGCACGATCGACGGATTCGTAATTTTTGCCGTTGTCATAGCGCCGCTCCCTTTGTATTAGTGTTATAGTTGAATAGTACACTAGATCATTAGTGATGTAAAGGGGTCAAATAGAAAATATCCATTTTTTTACGAAAAATAGTTGTTTGCCCAGGGGGACTGTCCTAGAATAGATAAGCACTAATGACCGTTTCCATTGGAGGTTATGATGATGAGGCTGTTTCATTTCAGCGAGGAAAGCGCGATTGACGTCTTTATTCCGAGGGTAAAAGCGAACCGGACCGATATGCCGCCCGTTGTCTGGGCGATTGACGAGGAGCATCAATTCACGTTCTTCTTCCCGAGGGATTGTCCCCGAATCGTCTATACGAGATCGGAAGGATTAACCCCCGAAGATGAACAGAAATTTTTCGGCACGACGGCTGCCAACATTGTGATCGCCGTTGAGACCGGCTGGCATGAACGGATGAAGCAAACAACCTTATACCGGTATGAGCTGCCTCCCGAGTCCTTCGAGCTGTTTGACGAATATGCCGGGTACTACATATCCAAGGAAACCTTGGTCCCACTTGGGGTACAACCGCTTTCCAATCTGCTAGAACTCCTGATAGAGCTTGGCATTGAAGTCCGCTTCACTCCAAGCCTTCATCCGCTTAGAGAAGCTATTCTCCAATCCTCCCTCCATGACTTTGGAATTCACCGGTTCCAGAATGCGCAAATCGAATCAAGGTAAAAAACGCGGCAAAGGCTGTCCTCCTCGGTTGGAGAACAGCCTTTGTCTTCTAACTGTAAGATTGGAATTAAACCTTAAAGATTGCCGCTTTTTCTTTCAGCTCATAAGAGGATTGCTGCAGATTTTGCGCCATCCCTTGCAGATCGTCGGAAATGTTGTTCTGCTCGACGGACAGATGCCCCATCTGCTCCATCTTGCCATTTACCTCCGAGGACGTAAGCAGCAGCTTGTCCACGGCGGTTACGATGTGAGTGATGCCGGTCGTAATTTCGTTGATAGCCGTTGAGATCTCGCTGACTTGCTCCGACAACGTATTGCTCTGCTTCTCCAGCCCTTTGAACACGTCGCTTGCTGCGGTAGAAGCCTGCTTAGTGGAGAAGATCACCTCAGCGAAAGCGCCCATGCTCTTGCTGCTGGCCGCCACATCCTCTTGAATCAGGTGCATTTCCTTCGAAATATTTTTGGAGATCTGTTCGGTCTGGCTCGACAGCTTGCGGATCTCCTCGGCAACAACCGCAAAGCCCCGCCCATGCTCGCCTGCGCGCGCAGACTCAATTGAGGCATTAAGCGACAGCAGGTTTGTCTGCGTATTGACATCCTGGATGCTCTCCAGAAACTTCGATACATTGCTGTAGCGCTCGGTAATGCGGTTAAAAGCTTCCGTTACCTGATTGAATTGCTCAACCGTCTGGTTAACCATTTGGACAACGCCTTCCATATCCACCGAACCGGAATGGGAATCGTCTCTCATCTGCTGCATGTCTTTGTTGATATAATCGCTTGAAGCCGCAATTTCCTGGGAGCTTGCCGAGATCTGCTCCGTTACGGCCGAGATGGAGGTCGCATCGTCATATTGGGAGAGCAGGACGGTCGTTCCGAGATCGATCTGCCCTTTCACCTGCTCGGATGCCGTACGGTTGCGCGAGATCATATCGCCCATCTGATTGGACATCTGGAGAACCGTCTGGCTCACGCTTAGCGTAGCTTTGATCGTTGCTTTCAAATTATCGCCCATGGCCGCAAGCGAACGGTCGATATCGCCAAATTCGTCTTTGCGGTCAAGCGCCTGATTATAAGTAAAGTCATTATGTTGATAAGCTTGAATTCGTCCCATAATCCCTTGAAGACCGGACCGAATGCTTCGGATCAGACCAACCGTGAACAGGAACGGAATAACCGCCAGAATGAGTACGTTAATCAGGATGATCATATTCGCCGTATTCACGCTATCGGACAGTACCTTGTCCGTGTGCGCAGCATCCACGGTAATCCTGGAATTCACGTTCTGGTTGGCAAACTCCAGCTCATTCAAGTAAATATTAACAAGCCTAAGCACAAGCGCCGATTTCATTTCGGCTGTCACATTTTCAAATTGAGTGACATTAGAGCTCTTCAAATCATTGTAGGCAATCTCATAGATATTCGCCTGACCGATGTATGTTTGCTGCTCCTCCGCTGCGGGGAACATCTTGTCCAGCTTCTCAAACGTCTTCTTCAAATGCTCGATCTGACCCGGCATATCGGCCAAACGTTCTTTCGGATCGACCACTTCCGCATTCTTGCTGTCATTGTTGTTCTCGATCGAGTTGATCATCAACAAAAGCGTTTGAAGCAGCGAATTGGAAATCCCTTCGTATTCGCGCTGCGCGCTAGTCAACGTATTGGCATTTTTGACGGCATGGGATACCGACAAATTTTGCGTATAAATAAATACGCCCGCCACAACGTTAAATAAGGTGATGATACTGGTCAGCAGAAGCAGCCGCACTCCGATCTTTCTTCTGCCCTCCACAAGCTGTTTTCTTGCACCTAGCCATTGCAATGCCTTCTTAACCCATTCCTTCATCCTCGTCGTCTCTCCTCGCTGTCACTGAAAAAACAAAATAAGCTATCCTTCCATGGACGGGCGGATAGCTTTTTAAGGCACTATGTCCTGCGTCCGGCGGTCTGGCAGCCATCGCTTCTATGCAGCATTAGGCCCATAACTTTGCGTCCTTGCCTTTCGGCAAGTTTGCCTTTTTCAGTTTAATTACGCATATTTTCGACACACAAGGACTAGTGTAGGATATATATACCTATTTGTAAACAAAAAATGGTTCAATTCCCAACACTCCTACTTTAGTCTCATCTCTATTTGAATCGCTGCCCGAAGACGTTATAATAGATTCCATGGCGAAACGGCTATCGCCGTCCTTTGCGGAGCGATAATAACAGAGACAGGAGCAGTAAACGATGGAATTCCGGTTGGATCTGATTGACGATAAAGTAGAGTTCTTTGAGGCTAGCGATCTGCGCACGCTGGAGCTGAAGATCGAACAGCAGATCGAGAACAATAAAGCGCTTCTTCTCCAGGTTCATCACGTTCAGCACCATGCCGCATTTAACGCCAATACAGGTAAAATGCTGTATAGCGCCGTTGTTCATTTCAAGGCTAAAAAGCGCTAGAAAACTTTCTCAAAAAAAGGCTTGCATAATCCGTACAAGCTGTGGCATAATACGTTTTGTGCCCGACACAAGCACTATGCCGGTGTAGCTCAGTTGGTAGAGCAACTGACTTGTAATCAGTAGGTCGTGGGTTCGACTCCTATCGCCGGCACCATTCTTTTCCGGGACGTAGCTCAGCTTGGTAGAGCACCTGGTTTGGGACCAGGGGGTCGCATGTTCAAATCGTGTCGTCCCGACCATAGAGCAAACACGGAAGCTTGATAGGGATCAGGCTTTTTTTGTTTTTCTTCTATTATATACGTTCGAATACATCCTTTAACGTTTGAATGATAAAGGCAACATCCTCATCCGCAGAAGACAACGGCGGACTGATCGTAAGCACATTATTGTAGCCTGCGACGGTATCGCCGTTTTTGCCTATAATAAGCCCTTTCGCTTTACACTCCCCTATGATCCGGACCACGCCAGACAGCGGATAAGGCTCCTTCGTTTGTTTATCGCTAACCAGCTCAATGCCCATCAGAAAACCAAAGCTCCGGATATCTCCGACTATCGGATGGTCTTTCAAGTGAGATAATCCCTCGAAAAGCCGTTCGCCAAGCGTTGCCGACCGTTCAACCAGCTGTTCCCGCTCCAGAATTTCGAGATTCGCCAGCGCAAGGGCGCAAGCGGCCGGCGCGCCGCCAAACGTGTTCAGATGACGGAAATGGCTGTACATGTCTTTCCCTTTGAAGGATTCGTAAATGTCTTTGCGTACCGCCGTCGCGGATAAAGGCAGATACCCGCTCGTTAATCCTTTCGCCATCGTAACGATATCCGGCTTGATGCCGTAATTCATATGGCCAAACTTGCGGCCCGAACGGCCAAAGCCGCAAATCACTTCGTCGATAATGAGCAGCACGCCATACCTTGTGCAGATGTCCCGGACCTTCTCGAGATAAAGGCGTTCAGGCACTAGGACTCCCCCGCCGGTAATTGCCGGTTCCATTATGACCGCCGCGATCGTCTCCTGCCCTTCCCATACGATCGTCTCTTCGATCGCATGAGCGCATTGCAGATTAAATTGCTCGACCGTCATCCCTTCCGGACGCCGGTAGCTGTCTGGCGGACGGACATGAAGGAAACCTCCCGCAAGCGGTTCGTACATGTATTTACGCTGGGCTTGCCCGGTTGCCGCTAAAGCACCCATCGAATTGCCATGGTACGCCCGGTAACGGGAAATAAACTTGTAGCGGCTTGGAGCGCCCGATTGCTCATGGTATTGCCTTGCTATCTTAAAGGCTACTTCATTCGCGTCAGACCCGCTGTTCGAGTAGAAGATGACATAGTCATCCTCCAGCCATTCATTCAACTTCTCCGCCAGTCGAATTGCCGGCTCATGGCTTTGCGTCAGCGGGTAGTAGGACATCGTTTTGAGCTGCTCATAAGCCGCACGCGCCAGCTCCTCCCGGCCGTATCCCACATTCACGCACCAGAGACCGGACATCCCGTCCAAATACCGGTTACCCCGGCTATCCGCAATCCACGAGCCTTGTCCTTCCGTAACGACCATCGGAGGTGCCTGCTCATTATAAGGCGTCATGGCATGCCATACATATTGACGATCCTTGGCAATCAGATCAGATTCATCCTGGTTAATGGACATTGCTGCGCACTCCTCTCCCAAATCCTGCGGTTCATTCACTTACATCTATGTCTAGTATAGGGGTGAATATTACCGTTTACATTAGACAGAATGTCACGAAGTACAGGGGCTTTTTCAACCTGAACGTTACAAAAAACCGGAGCAGACTCAGGCTGTTCCGGCTAATTGTCCCTAACGATACTCTTAACGATATGACGCATTGTTAAGATCATCTTCTTTTCCATTTTGGCTATCCTTAACGATGTGGCGTATCCTTAAGCCTCGAAATCATACGATCCCTGGTCTCACGCAGTCGCAATTCCGCACCATGGGAAGTTTCTGGCTCGCTCCAGGAGAAGCCGTCTCCTTTGTATCTTGGAATGAGATGCAAATGATAATGCGTCAAATCGTTGAAGATACCGCCGTTCTGGCAGATACTAATCCCGTCCGGACGAAAAACCTGCTTCAAGACGATGGACAGCTTCTGAGAAAGCGGTCATAATCGCTTGAGCCGTCTCCGAATCTAGCTCTTCTACATCGAGGAAATGCTGCTTAGGCAAAATTAGGAGATGCCCTTCGTTAAACGGCGCAATATCAAGCACGCAGGTCAAATAGTCATTTTCATAAACAATATTCAGCTCCGGTTCAATTCCGTTCGCAATGCGGCAGCCTAAACAATCCATGAGTTTAGATTTTCCTCTCCAGCTTGATGACGAAGTCGGGTTTTGTAACATAATCCATGTAAGTGACCGCGCCTTCAAAATCCAAATAAGCCTGGAACCTTGTCCGTATCGCCGGGGATTGGATCAAGTCCAGCGCCTTCTCCTTCTGAACCCAGGATACCTCTGACGTTTCTTCGGAGGTTTGTAAAGAACCGCCTACTGGGCGGCATATAAAATCCAGCATCAGCTTGGTTGGCACATCCGTTACCCCGTCATGCCATTTATACATGCAAGTATTGGAGTACACGCCAATCAATTGCGAGACAACGCATGCGATCCCGCTCTCTTCCTCAATTTCGCGTATAAGAGCATCGCTCAAATTCTCTCCGACTTCCACCTGCCCGCCGGGAAACACCCAACCGTCATGCTGAGTTTTCACAAGCAGGATATCGCCCTGATCATTCTCCACAATACCGCCAACAGCCACGATATGAGTAGGCATCGCCATAAATCTTCCCTCCCCTCAGTTTGTACGACGAACGATATAAGTCAGCCAATTCCCTCGGTATTCGATAGACTTCCCGTATTTGATTTCTTGAACGGCCTGGGGGATGACTCGCTCAAGCACAATTTCCCAACCGCTATAACATTCTCTCAAGAGATGAAGAGCATCGTCTGTCGACAGGTTTAATTCTATTAATCCTTCCGACACTACGCCGGTACTGTAATCCAGCTCTTCAGTCTCCGTACTCATTAAGATGGCATGAATGCCGCGGGGCTTTGTCCCTTCTATCATTCGGCCAATGACGGTTCGAAATGCATCTTCGGAGGATACATGCTCAAGGGAAGAGCAAGCAATGATATAGTCATAGGATTGCGCTGGAATCTGGTAATGCTCAATATCTGCAATGACGGCTTCAAGATGATCTTTAACACCGTATTTTTCCGCATTATCCTGTAAAATCGCGACAGCAGACGGAAGGAGATCAACAGCCGTCACCTTTCCGTTAGAAGCTTTAATCGCTTGCGCAATCGGAATCGCGTTTCGCCCAACACCGCTGCCAAGGTCCAATACACGCATCCGATTAGGATCCAGCAATACGAAAGTATCCATAATGGCTTTCACAGGCTTAGCCATCCATGTTCCGGGAGCAAACAATTCATGTTCGGCATAAAACTTCTCATGGTACTTTATTTCTTCGGTTCTCGCCTGGAGAAATCTCGAATCCAAGATAGCTTCACCCCTCTCTTCCTATTAATCCCTTAATTTTCCCTATATTTCCCATGAAAAGCAACTCATTTCTCACTTACTTTACACTTATCTTTGCACTTTGTTATCCAGCAAACGGTACAAATAATGGATCCCTCGCAGCTGTTCGCGTAAGGTTGTGTTCAAGTATTCGAGAGATTCCCGCGCGATACGGAGAGCATTCTCCATGTGGTTATGATCAAGCTCCTGAATGACTTGGCGGATGACTTCAAGCGGTAAATTCGCTGCCCGCAATGTACCGATAATTCTAATCTTGTTGAACTCGACGGAATGAAAAATGCGATATCCGCTTACTTCATCACGTGTTAACTTAATTAGTCCAGCCTTCTCCCAATGACGAATCGCAGAGGCTGGAACGGAGGTCTCACTCGATACTTCGCCAATGGTCCAGTTCTTTTTGGAGGACCGGATTTCAAGATCATTATTCAACCCAGCTGTCTCCAGAACTTGCACCGTTTGCTCAGCCATTCTCCTCTTTTGATTTAATTTGGTTTGGCTATCATTTACCGTCCACATTGCTTTAGCAATTTCCCGCTTGAGAAGCAGCTTCATCACTTCAACCGTTGTATCCATGCCAAAGCCAATACGCATGGCCCGGATACATTCAAAATAAGCGACATGCTCTGCTGTATAAATCCGATATCCATTCGACGCCCGTTCAACAGGAGGAACAATCCCCCACTCTTCATAATGACGAAGAGCATTTGTGCTGATACCGAGCTTCTTTGCTATATCCGAAGGTTTATGCCGCATGATCTCCACCTCATAAGATTCAACTAAAACCTTAAAGCTGCATTTCAATGTATGTCATCTGACATCCTATTGTTTGTTAGAAGCTTCTCAACGCAACTTTAACTATTGCATCCATGTTATACAATTCAATTGATAATCATAATAAAGCAGGAGGAGAAGCCATGGATCTAACAGTCGCTGAAACGTTTTTCCGTATTTCAACCGCCGGGTCGGAAGCTCCACTCTATTCCAAAGCAGCAATGGAATTGCTTGATAGGAATCAGATGGCGGACTTATTGACGATATACGGCGCTGAGGAAAAAGCAACTGGCCCTGAGCTAGCCGCGTCCTTTTTCGGAATAAGCATCTATGGACTTGTAGCCGTCAAGCATATGGTCCTTTCGCAATATAACCGTGTGTTGGATTTATCTCTCCATCATTTAACGGTCCAATATGAGAAAACTCCGGATGGCCGTGTACAGTTTGTGTTTAAGCTCGGAGAGGTGAGATGGGCGGAACTGCCTGCGGTTGGACGTGAGGAAGCAATCATTGAGGAGTGGCAGAAATTCTTTAAGGAAGATATAAATCCGATCATTGAAGCAGCTGCCGTTGCTGCAGGTGTTAAACCGGATTTGATCTGGAACCAGTATGGTTCGACAGGAGCTTTTACAATGGAATATGCGGACTCGATGTTCGAAGGCCAGGTGTTGCAAAGATACAGGGATGACTTCATGACTCTTTGCAGCTTGCACGGCTCCGTCTTCAACCGCAGGAAGAACCCTTTCCAACATACGCCAAGATATGGGAACAATCCTTATACACCTGGCCAAAAAATAATGATTCGCTCGGCTTGGTGTATGTACGATAAGCGCGAGGGCAGGAGTAAGTGTTTGTATTGTCCTGTGATGGCGGGATTAGAAAAGGGATAGCCAAGGCCATCCCTTTTCAATCAAACCAATCATTTCGCCATAACATACTCATTAATGAAATCGTTACGGAATTTCCCGTCCGGATCGCATTCCAGCATCAATTCACGGAATTCCGGCAGCTTCTCAAACAGCGATTGGACTCGCTCAGCAGGCATCGTAAATACCTTGCCCCAATGGGGCTTTGCGCTAAACTTCTCCAGCTTGGCTTCGATAAGCGGCAGCACCTGCTTCACGGCTTCCCAATCCGGTTTCCAAGTAAAGTGGAAGCCAACGGTGTCCTGCTTATAGCTTGGACTTAACCACAGTTGATCCGCAGCAATGGTGCGAATCTCGGAAATAAACAACAGCGGGGCGATCTGCTCGCCAAGCTCGCGGATTGCGCAAATCGCTTCAAAGGCATGCTCACGCGCCACAAAATATTCCGTTTGCAGCTCTTCGCCGGCACTCGGAGTGAAATCCATGCGGAAATGAGGCAGACGCTCATGCCATGGGCCCGGCACGCCAAACTGCTCGCTGCAGTTTTCGGCGGTTTGCTCCGGCACCGGATGGCGCTTTGCTTCCGCAAGGCTGGCCCCATAAAATTCCGCTTGCGCATCCCCTGCAGAGCCCTCTTGGACCAATCTCTTCTGCCAGACTTGATTAATGGCAGAGCCCTTCCAGTCCGTAAAGAGACTGACGCTATATGCGCTGGAGTAAATAGCGTCAAAGTTATTCTCGAGCTCTGCCATTGGGAGTAGATCATAGATGTATTGACTAATTTCAAAAGATGGCTGAATATCCAGCGTAATGGCCGTTACGATGCCTAAAGCTCCTAAGCCAACGACGGCTCCATTAAACTTTCCATCCTTGTCATCCCGGGTAAATACGGCGATGGTTCCGTCCGCTTTAACAATTTCAAGGGCATAAACAGCCGTTGCCAGGTTTCCGTTCCGGTCACCGGAGCCATGGGTTGCCGTTGCAATAGCTCCCGCAATCGTAATATGCGGCAGCGACGCCAGATTATGAAGCGCGTAGCCCTCCCGATGCAAATATTCGCCCAGATCCCCGTAACGAATGCCGCCTTCTACCTTAACGCGGTTATTTTCCTTATCCAACTCAAGTACGCGATTCATCTTCTGAAGCGACAACAGGCTTGCGTGCGAATCCGCGATCCCGTTAAAGGAATGTCTCGAGCCTAGTACTCTCAGCTTGCTGTTTCGGACAACAATCTCTTGCACTTGTTCCACATTCTCCGGATAAAGATATTCCAAGGCATTATACGTGTAATTGCCTGCCCAATTTTTCTCTTTTGCCACAACCTGCACTCTCCAGTCATTCAAGATGATAAAGCCTACTTATAGTCATTAACCGTCAGCGCTTCTTTTCCTGCCCCGGAAAAAAATAAAAAACCGGCCTCAAGGACCGGTTATATCTTTACAGCATAAACGCCTTCAATTCTCCGCGCTCAAATACCGCTTCGAATTCGTCTTCGTCCATCTGGTTTATTTCATCAATACGCGCAATAAGCAGCCTTCCCGCTTCAAGGAGTTCTGGCCGATACTCAAAAATCCGCTCGATCTCTTCGGTTAGTCTTGCCGCTGTCCATTCTGTTGCTGCTTCCGTGCCGGTTACTTGATCAATAGTCCATTCACGGCTCTGAAAGCTGAAGCTAAGCCTTGCGTTTATCCTCTCTTCCAAGCCTTCAAGCTGCAGTACCAACGTATTATCCAGCATTTGCAAGCCCTGAGGCAATGCATGATACTCAAAGCCCTTCTCTATTAACGAAGAAATACGGATCAATCCAATCGACTCCCCCCATAAAACTCGTCAATATAATACCAAATATTCGCGAAAAATCAACAAAATTCGCCAAAAAAAGCTGCCTCTACTATTAGAGACAGCCTCTTGTTTACTCCGCGCAATACATAAAGCCTATAGCCCCCGGGCCTGTATGGGTCGTAATAACCGGAGTTGCCGGGCGTATCCGGACTGGCGTTGCCGTGATCCGGCTAATCTCTTCGCGCAGCCGCACGGCTAAGGTAAGATTATCGGCATGCGAGATTCCGATCTCGGTTATTTCCTTGCCTTCGGTATCGCTCTTGAATCGTTCCATTAAGCTCTTAATAATCTGGGATGAAGTCCGGACCTTGGTTATCGGGGTATACACGCCTTCCTGCAACATCGCAATGGGCTTAATGCTGAGCACCGAGCTGATCCAGCCCTTTGCTTTGCCGATTCGGCCGCCCTTTACAAGATTTTCCAACGTATCCACGACAACTAATAATGAAGTGTTCTCTAACATGCTTTTTAATCTCATCTTAATTTGCTGAACGGTGTGGCCTTCCCTAGCAAGCTTCGCCGCTTCAATGACTTGAAACCCAAGCGCCTGGGAGATCATTTGAGAGTCGATTACGACAACATTGCTGGCGGACATCTCGGCTGCGGCGCTAGCTGACGCAAAGGTACCGCTCAGACCGCTTGTCATATGAATGGAAATAATGGTGTCGCCATCCTTGCCAAGCCGGTCGTACGTATCTAGGAATACGCCAACGGCTGGCTGCGAGGTTTTCGGGAGCTCTGAGGCCGTTTTCATTTTTTGAATAAAATCAAGCGGAGAAATCGTTACGTTATCTTCGTACGTCTCCCCGTCAACATATACCGACAGAGGAATCACCTCCACTTCATGCTGTTCGAGCAGTTCCTTAGGTAAATCCGTTGTGGAATCGGTAACAATCCTGATGCCGGGCATAAATAGCCTCCTAAAATGAATTATCACCAGAATGACCGTTATTCGGTCATCGTGATGATTCATACTTCGTAAGCATGTGCTTATTAAAAATAAACTTGTGAACAATACGTAAAGCTATGAAAATGGTTTCATAATTTTTTAATGGAATATAAAGGTAAAAAGAAACAACCCAGCTAAGCCAGCCGGGTTGTTCTTTTCCTGCTTATAAATCACCAGTTATTGCCTGAACCGGTTACGGTAAAGCTGCTTGAGGTATTGGAAAACTTGCCGGATGGCGCGCCGTTCACCGTATTATTGTTAAAGACGGAGCTGCCGGTTGCCGTTCCCCGGATATACACCCCGTAAGTTCCTGCATTGGTAATCGTGTTCGAAGAATACGTGACCGAAAGGCCTGGAGCCGGTTCTTCAATAAAAATACCGCTGTAGATGCTATCCTGAATCGTATTGCCGGATACGGTAACCGTCAGGTTTTGGGCTTTGCCCGTATTATTCAGCCAATATGCCCAGATCGCGCCGATTTGATAGCCGTAATCTTTATGATAGGAACCCGTCCGGATCAGTACGTTATCTTGTATAGTCAGCGTCCCAGTCATCGATGGAGGATTAAAGTTGGTTCCAAACGAAATCCCCGAACCGTTAACCACCGTATCGGTCAGCAGATTGCCGATCACCTTGTTGTCCTTGCCGCCGTAAATGGCAATGTTGTTCGCGAGAGTAGGAATTTGAACCGTATTGTAACTGAACGTATTGTTCGTGTCCAGATAAGTATCCGACCACATTGCCAGTCCATCGTCACCGCTGTTGCGGATCGAGTTATTCGTTACCGTTGTATTGGATGTCCCGTAATGAAGATTCAGTCCGTCCGCCCAGACGTCACGAATTCGGGAATTCGAGATCGTTGCGTTATTCGTCTGGTTGGTCAGCCAGAAGCCTACCTTCGCATGCTCGATCCACAGGTTTGTCAGAGTAGAATTCGTTCCGTTGCCCTCTATGCCGGATACGCCGTTATAATCATCGCGGATGATATCGCTCGCGCTGATTTTGAAGTCGGAGATCGTAACGTTTCCGCCTCGAAGGTACAGCCCCGCATAGTTGCCGGACAAAGTCGAATACCAGATGCCCGCGCCTTTCATCGAGATGCCGCTGTCGAGGTAAAGCCTGGTGCCGCTGCCGTCATAACCCGCACCTTTATTCCCGTTATTCAAGGTAAATGTACCTGCCGGTATCCATACGCCTTTATAAGTTCCGCCGGAATTTTTCACCGCGTTGATGGCGTTATTGATTGCTGTTGTATCATCCGCACCGTCATTGGCTACGGCACCGTAACTGGTGATGGATACATAATCGGCCGGCATCGTTAGTGCAGCAGGAATCGCTTCCGTTTCGATCAGGTCGATTGTGACATTGGCCGTTGAGCTGAAATTCAGGTTTGATGCATTGCGCTGCAGCTTGATAACCGTACCTGCCGGATACTCCTGATTCAGCGCAACCGACACTTCGTCATACAAATGATGCGGAGTTGTTGGCGCTGCGTTTGGATTATTCGACCAACGGATCTCCCCGCCTTCGGTTCCCCAAGCCCCGTAGTTCCAGCTGTATTTGGACGTCAGATTGATATCTTTGAACAACGTGCCTCCAATGTACATGCTGATGGCCGAATCGATGCCTGTTCCCGCCGCGTTATCCGGAATGGAGTAACGGATCGTTACGCCTTTTGCCGCTCTCGCTAATGTAAACTGCACGTATTGACCAGCTGCCGTAAGCTGCACGGCCTTCCGGCCGGAAGCTTCCGATGCAAGGCTGCCAAAGGTCGTATTTGGCCCCGCAACGGTTCCCGTATACGTCACCAACTCAGCTTCGTAAGTGTCATAAGGCATTGTTGCCCCATAAGTTCCGGCTGGCGGAGGAGTGACCGGAGGCGTTTCCACAATCGCTACATCGATTTTGTCGATATTCACATTGCCGGTGTCGGTTGTATCGTACTTGTACATAATGGTATTGTTGCCGGCATTCAAGGTGACCGTATCGGCTTTTGTACTCCATGTATCCCAGTTTGCGGTTGCCGGAAGGGAAGTTTGCAACGCTTTTGTTCCGTTCGTATAGAGACTAAGCGTTTGCGCTGCCGTCGAACCGTTTGCATATTTTAACGTAACCGTATAGCTGCCTGCAGCTGCCGCGTTTACATTAAAAGTTGCCGAAGCATTTCCTTTATTGGAATCAATAAATCCTCCAACAAAACCGGATCCGCTGTAACCCGCGTGATCCGTTGCAACGGAAGCACCGCCGGACAATACGGCTGCCTCTGCTTCATAGGTTCCGGCCGGAGAATCAGGCGGAGTTACGACCCCCCCGCCTCCGCTTCCATATACCTCAAGCTCAGAGACCTGCCCGCCTGTAGAACCGGAGTTCGCGGTAAAGTTTACTCGGATGTATCTGGCTGACGTTGGCGTAAAAGAAAGCGCAACCATATTGCCGGAAGACGGTTTAAACGTGTACGTATTGGAAGCTGCAACGGTATTGAAGGTATTATTATCGGTGCTTGCCGCGATAGATAAAGTCTGTGTTCTCGTTCCCCAAGAAGCCGGAAGCTTGAGGACAACGGAGTTTACGCTTTGCGCGCTTCCGAGGTCTACTGTAAGGGTGTTTGGATACGAGTTGGCTGCACCTTCGTAATAAGTGGAGGCGTTTCCGTCCACGGCATTGGTTGCGGCGAACCCGGAGTAATTATTGTTCGATGCAATCGGCTTGTTCAGTGCCAAGTTCGTTTCGGATCCAGTTGAGGTATCGCTGACGACGATATTGTCCAAATTCACATTGCCGGAGTCTGCGGTATCGAATTTATAAGCGATTGTATTGCTGCCCGAATTCAAGGATACGGTCTCGGTTTGAGTAGACCAGGTATTCCAGTCCGCCGTAGCCGGCAGCGAAATTTGCTTCAGCTTCGTGCCGTTGACGTACAAGCTTAATGTTTTCGCCGAACCTGTTCCGTTTGAATATCTTAACGCTGCGGTGTAGCTGCCAGCGGTACTGACACTTACTGCAAAGGCTGTTGCCGCATTGCCTTTATTCGCATCCGTATATCCTCCAACAAAGCCGGAGCCGGTATAGCCAGTATGGTCGGACGCAACAACCACACCGCCGGAACGGGCTGCCGTCTCGGCTTCGTAGGTGGCGGATGCTGCGGATACAACCGCGGAGTAAGGCAACTGAAGAACCAATAAAGCCAGGGTGAGTACATAAATGAACATCTTGCTGATTCTTGTCTTTCTGGGCATAAGAATACCTCCAATGGTTTAGGGTCTGAACCGTTAACGAACGCTTCCTCCTCCCCTGTAGGCTGACTCCATAAGCCATTGTAGAAATCTCCTTCCATCCCGGACTACCACGCCAGTGACTTCTAAGGTAAAAATTGTGACCTCGAGAAAAGAAAATACCATCTATACGCCAATTCTGCGTGTAGATGGTATTTGGATTTACATAGGAGTTAGTTTTGTTCCTCTTTCTTAAAAGGGTCCGTTTCGTTCCCCTTCCCGTCTAAATAAACGGAAGCTTCACCGTCACTGTAGCTCCAATAAAGATTATGATTGATCTCAAAAAGATGAAGATTCATCTCATTAGACGCTTGATTAATCTTATATCCCTTGCGCTGAAGCGAATCAATAATCTCTTCGTACACTACCGGCAGCTTCTCCTGCCTGACTTCCCCCGACCTATCAAAAATCACCGCATATTGCTGCCCGCTTTTATCTTCAGCTACCGTAATAAACGGACTCGAGAAATAGGGAAGCGGGGCAACCTCGGCTAAATTTAATTCCTGCAGCTTCTCGGCATATCCATCCGGTATAAACAATTTATCGCCGATGGCCACGTCATGATTAGAGGAACAGCCTGCTATAATAATAGTGAATACCAATACTAACATCGGCCATATTTTTATCATCCTAACTCCCGCCTCTCCTGCATAGGATCATGAATCTATAACGAACGCAGCATCCCAATAGTTACAGAATTATTTTCCATTTGCGCTTGTCTTCATTAGCTTTTTACTGGAGAAACTGAAATCCATTCAAAATAATAGGTATAAATAAAAACAGGCAAGGGACCTTCTCCCTTACCTGTTTTTCTAAATAATCAGGCTGCTGACAGCAAAGCTTGTTCCTATAAATACGAAGCACAGAAGCGCTCCAATGGCGATATTCCCCTTTTGCAGATGCTCGGAGATTCTGATACCCGGCGTTACAAGCTCGAAGATCCAATAGGACGCCACGAGAATGAAGTATCCCACCAGGAACCACAACATCATATTCCATATCGACGTATTCGTATAAGCCGCAACGCCAACGATCAGTGCCGTGGACAAAAACTTCCCGCCAAACGCGAGTCCTACGGCCATATTCCCTTTCTTTAATTCCTCCAGATCGTTAAACGGCGTCATCAAGCTAAATAACAGCATACCGGCCAGTTGCAAAATAATAATGACGATAACGCTAACAACAAGATTGATTACAACGGTCACTGCGCCCACCCCCGGAATTTCGAATACACCTGATCATAGTTATCGTACAAATGAACCTGCTCAATCGTTACTTTAACCTTGGATTTCGATTTGAGCTGCGCATATTTCTCGTCGCTGATCGGCTGTTTCACGACGTTGCCGGACGGCAGCGCGAGAACGGCAAACTCGCGTGTTTTACCTGCATTTTCCGTCTTGTATACACCAATTAGGTCAACTTCCGTTTGAATCGATTCCTTTAAGCTGCCCAGGTCTGCCAGAGCGCTCTTCTCATCCTTAAATGATTTCAACGTGTCCCAGGAGGACAGCTTGATCTGGCTGCGTCTATCATCGTCCGTTGTTAACATCGCATCCATGTATTGAAGAATCCATACCTTATCTCCCGTTGCATAGTTACCGTCATTAGGAAGGAGCGTATTGTCCGGAATGATCGTCATATCGCTCCCGACGAGATCGCCAACCTCCTCTTCAACGACCCGGTAATCCCACGGCACATTCCTTACCGGATGAACAGGAGTTGCGGAAGCAACGGCCGTATCTTGTGAAGACGTGTAGTTACTGGTGCCATACACGTAATCCGAATTGTTCGTGCATGAGCTCAGGATGAAACAAAACAGCAATGCACTAGCGATTATCGTTAATTTCTTCATCGGGTTCCAACACTCCAATCGGGATAAAATGACTTGAATTGCCGGTAATAGGTCCCCCGGCGCGCCCAAGAAGACCGGCCGTCTCTCCGTTAATCATAAACATGCCAACCAAGAGGTGCAGCTCTCCGGCCGCGGTGCGGATACGGGACAGCTGGGTTCTTTTTTGATACACAACAGGAAATAACTCGCTTGTATCAAACGCTTCTTGATCCTCCATCTCTAGCTCGCCCGACCGATCGAACATCTTGACCGAACCGCCTTCGCGTCCAAACATCGATTTGGATACGAAATCCCCGTCAAATACCGGCTTGTTGTATGTCGGCAGCATATACCGCTCGATCATTTCGCGTTCATGTTTATCAAATAGAACATCAAGCTCATATAATCCCCATGCCGCGGCTTGCAGACCTTTCGATTGAAGCAGAATGCTATGAACGGAATTGAACAGGTGCAAGTAACCTTTCTCTATCGCATAAGCCAACGCTTCTCCCCCGTCGTCATGCGCCATCCATTCCTTCGGATAGAGAGCAAACATTCTATGGATCGGTTTTCCTTGCCCGTTTTTTAAAATACCGTCATCCACCCACAGGTTTAAGCAATCCTCCAGTTGGACGTTTAGACCGCTATGCTTAGCTAAGGCTTCTATTGTCCCGGAATCCTCCAAATGCGAGCCGTAAGCGACGCAAGCAACAGTATCCGGCTTCTCAATCCCCCAGGCGGATGCGACTAACTGCTTCATTTTACCGTTAACGCTTCGGATCCCGGCCAGCTCGCACAACCACGGCGTTGCGATAGACGCTTCTACGTAACCGGTAGGCGTATCCGCGTTTAACTCTAGCATCTTGATGCTTCCGTCAGGCGAAATGGCATAATCAAATCTAGCGTATCTGCTCATAACTCCCTTTTCCGGTATAGGCAACAGATCTATCAAATCCCATAATACAGCCGGGATGCCGATCAGCTGGTATAAGTCATGTTTGCCGTGTATGTATCGCGCGGTTTTGTCCAGAATCAGCCATAGCTCCCTTGAGGCTTGTTCAAGCTCTTCGTAAATCGAACGGTCCATTCCAACCGCCTGATCAATCCAGTAGGTCTCCGACTCGAGATCCGCCCAGGTAAATCCCATTTCCTTCAGAATCTCAACCTTACGGGCCCGGTCTGTATCCGGCTCTCCAATTACCGTGAATACCTCCGTTGTAATCGTCATCCTCCAAAACCTCCCGTAGAAATAGAGCTGGAATGAGAGCTGGAGGAGCTTGAAGAGGAGCTGAATCCGCTGGATTTGCCTCCGATGCCTCCAGGCGAAGACGAGGTCGAACGGCGGGTAACCGAACCGGTGGAATTGGAGGTCTTAGGCGGCGATACCGTTGAACCTACAACCGGCTTGTTCTGGAATTTTCCGTTGGAATAGCTTTTGGGCTCATAAGGGCGGGTGCTGCCGTAATAGTAGGAACGATGGGAGGATGCCCAGGTTTGCGAAGAATACGAACTGCCATTGTTGAACAGCAGATGATAAAGCATCAGGTCGTCCCAGCCAAAACCGGACGATTGATGAACAATCGTTGTACTCCCGCCGGAACCGCCGCCGGCCGTTACTTGAGGACTCTCTTGCACCGCTTCTTTGTCCAGCTCTTTATCCGATGGCAGCGGCAGATTCCAGTCAACGGCAGGGTCATAGTAACGCTTGACGGCTTCGCTTGACCATTCAACCAGCTTGGGACCCGTTGTGGTACTGGATACCGCAGGGGTTGAAGTAGGAGATTCGGCCGGGGTTGTTGTTCCCGCATGAGCCGGTACGGCTGCCAGATTAGCCAGCAAAGCGATACCGAGCGATGTGGTTAGAACCTTAAGAGGAATCCCTTCTTTGACGGACTTTAACGAATCCTTTTTATTATCTTCCTGCATATCAAATCCCCTCTTTCCGTCTATTTATGATTCATCTTTACAACCAGGAGCTCGAGCTGCGCGGCGTCCAGGTTAAGCTTCCCTTCAAGCGTCTGATACTCCTCGCCATGAACGGTCAAATAATTGACATGTTCGAGCGCTGCGATCATGGAGGCATCCCACTCCCGGTCATCCATTTGTTTTATGCCCTGCCCAGAATCTTTTACAAACAGAACTACCCGCATCTGTTTACTTGCCCCTTTCAGTTGGATGTTCATTGTATACGACGATCGCAAAACGACGTTTCAATTTTTTGGAAGCATAATATTTACTCCTAAAACATAAAAAACACGATCACTCTAAACGCGATCGTGCTTTATTAGCTCAGTACGATTAAAAATCCGAAACATCTCCCTATGGATAAACGTCTATATTGTATTAGAGATTGCTTAGAGATGGAGGTCGTTGGGTCATGAAGGAACAAGCACAGACCTGCTGTGATTTTACAATCGAGGTTATGGGAGAAGGGGTGGCAACAGCCGTACCGGACGAAACCGTCGTCACTCTTGGGGTTTCGGGAGAAAGCGAAAGCCTGGGAACGCTCCAGACCGATCAGGCCAAATCGATAGAGGCCATTATAAATGCAGTGCTTGCCCTCGGCGTGCCGCGGGAGAGCATCTCCACTGCGCAATACTCGATAGAACCGCAATATGATTTTGTCGACGGAAAGCAAGTTTTTCGGGGATATAGAGCGGTACATCTGCTGCGGATTACCATTGACGGGGCGAAGGATGCGGGGCGCGTCATTGATGCGGCAGTTGCTCAAGGAGCCAATATGGTATCCGACGTAACGTTCCAATCCTCTCATGCGGACGAAGCCCGGCGAAAGGCATTAACGCTGGCCGTTCGCGATGCCGAGGCGAAGGCGCTTGCGATTGCCGCTACACTTGGCGTCTCCCTCTCTTCTGTTCCTTGCAAGGTTATGGAGTCGCCGGGAAACCGATTCGAGCCGGTCATGTTCAAAGCCGCTTCCGTACCCGCCGGCGATGTCGGCACCACCATTGAACCCGGAACCTTAACGTTTAAAGCATCCGTAAGAGTATGGTATGTATACGGCTGATTAAAAAACGGCGGCGCGAACAAAGTCTCGCACCGCCTTTATCATCGTATTTAATATACCTTTTTCATCAACTCAATTACTTCATCCAGCGTAAGACTACCCCTTCATTCCGCCCTGCATGCTGAAGCCTTTGGACATAAAGCGCTGGGATAAAATATACAGTACGACGGACGGGATGGCGTACATAACCGAGAATGCGGCCAATTTTCCGTAATCAGCCATGCCGTACTGCCCAAAGAACTGATAGATCTTGAGAGATGCCGGGAATTTCTCCGGCGATTGGAGCAGGATATACGGCACGAAGAAATTGCCCCAGCTGCCGGAGAAGGTGAAGATCGCAACCGTGCAGATGCCGGGGATCATTAGCGGGGCAACTACCTTCCTTATGCCGACAAACACGGAAGCTCCATCGATCCATGCCGCTTCTTCAAGCTCCGAGGGCACGGAATCCATGAAGTTTTTGAGCATCCATATACCGTAAGGCATCGCCGAAGCGACGAAGAAAAGGATGACGCCAAAAATATTGTTGTACAGCTTCAAGGTAAGAAACAGCTGATACACCGGTACCATCACGGCGGTAATCGGCAAGGAAGTCATGAACAGAATCGTCAGCATAAATGGCTTCTTGTATCTAAGTTGATAACGCGACAACGGATAAGCCGCCAGAAGTCCGAGGATAACGACCAATACAGCTTGGCAGCCGGACATCAAGAGGCCGATAAGATAGGCGCGCTGATTTTCTTTGTTCGTGAGGACATCCACATAATTGTTCCCCGTCAGATGGGTAGGCGTCTTAAGCGACTGCAGCGCGTTTGTATCAACGGATGCTACAAGCACCCATAGGAGCGGCAGCAGAAAGCAAATCCCAATGACCGTTAATATGGTATAGGGCAGCAACTGATAGATCCATTTGCGTTGTTTTGCACTCATACAATTGTTCTCCTTGTCCGTTTACTCTTTCATTGAGCGGATATAGAACAAGCTTAGAATAATGCCGATAAACAGCAGCAATAAGGAAATGGCCGTGCCGTAACCAAGCTGGTAATTGACGAATGCCTGATTGTACATAAAGATCGGCAGCGTGGTTGTTGACGTTCCCGGCCCCCCGCCCGTCATCGCGTAGATGAGGCCAAACACGCCTAATGTCTGCAGCGTAACGAGCATTGCGTTGGTTGTGATCGAGTCCTTGATATACGGGATGGTTACTCTTGTCAGTACCTGCCATTTCGAAGCGCCGTCCACTATAGCAGCCTCTTCAATTTCGCTAGGCACATCATCCAGCGCAGCTTGGAATACAAGCATGGAAAACGCTGTACCATGCCAAATATTAGCCAGAATGATCGTAATCATCGGTACCGTGTACAGCCAGGTGACCTCGGTGAAGCCGAATGAGGTCAGAATCGCGTTAAGCGTTCCTTCATCGGCGAAAAAGCTGTACAAGCATAACGCGCACACGATTTCAGGCGTAACCCAGCCTGCCAATACGATGGTGCCAATAATTCTCCGGAACCATTTGTTTTTGTTTTTCATCAATAGCGCAATCAGGAAACCCAAGACCTGCTGGCCAATAACAGCCGAACCAATCAGGAATACGAGCGTATTCCATATACTCGTCCGAACCGTAGGATCCTCGAACATGCGCGAATAGTTATCCAAGCCGACAAAAGTCAGATTCTTGGCCGCTTCACCGGTAAGCGCCAGGTTGGTGAAGGAATAGAATACGGTCAGCAGAATCGGATAAATAAAAAACACAAGCATAATGGCCACGGAGGGCAGCAAAAAATACAGCCACGTCCATGTCCGCTTTCGCTTCGCCACGCCATTTAAGGCTATACTGCTCATTCTCGTCTACCTCCTCCGCCTTCAGAAAAGAAGACTTGCTCAAGCAGCCGCGTCTCTGAGGAAGTGCTTGAGCAAGCCGTTTTCTATTATTTTTCTACCGTCTTATCCGCGCCGACGATACGCGTCACATCCTGCGCGTATTTGTTCGCTGCATCCTTCGGCGACGTGCCGGAGGCAACGGATTCGACCATCGTCTGAATTTGCGTCGACACTTCCGGATATTTATCCTGCGCCGGGCGGAACTCCGCATTTTTCAGATAGTCGGTTGCGATTTGGTTAAACGGCATTTGAGTATATTCCGGATCCGAGCCCACGTCCGCGCGAACGGTAATATTACCCGATGCGATAACCAGCTTTTTCGAATTTTCTTTGTTCAAGGCGAATTTGATTACATCCCACGCTTCGTCTTTATGCTGTGCGTTCGCAGGAATCGACAATGCCCAGCCTCCAGCGAGCGTAATGGAGCCAGGTGCCTGACCTTTGCTAGTTGGCATTGGCGCAAAGCCGAGGACATCCTTGTACTCCGGCCATGGAGCGGCGCCGCCGTCCAGATAGTTGCCGGTAATCCAGGAGCCGTCGAGCGAGATCGCAAGCTTCCCTTGCGGCAAATATTCACGGGTAGCCGTATTGCCCGCTTGACCGTTCAGAACCTTCGAGAGCGGCGGTCCAAGCTTTTCTTTGTTTATCGTTTGAATAAACGTGAGCGCATCGTTAATGCCTTGGCTCTTCGTAATCCATTTGCCGGTAGCGTTATCGTACAGTCTCTCGCCTGTGCCGTAGAGAAGCATTTCGTAAGTCTGCATGGAGGTCGCTTCGCCGGTTGCCTTGCCCATGTTCATCCAGATTGGCACGACGTCAGGCAGCTTGCTCTTGATGGTTCTGGCTGCATCAAGCACTTCATCCCAGTTCTTTGGCGTCCACTCTTCCGGCAATCCCGCTTTTTTGAAGAGCTCTTTGTTATACCAGAGACCCCTGGAATCCGTATTGTAAGGAACGCCGTACACCTTGCCGTCGCTTGCGGTAACGCCTTTTTTCAGCGCTTCGATGAAGGAGCCGTTCGTCCAGTCCTCCCATGCGCTTACTTTATCGTCCAGAGGCGTCAGATATCCCGCGCTAGCGTCGGAGTTCAGAATGAACGTATCCTCCGTTACGATATCCGGCGCGGTATCCTTCGACTTGAGCGCAAGAGCAATTTTGGCGAAATAGTCTCCTTCGGACGCCTGGATTGGAGTTGCCTTAATCTCTATGCTTTTGTCAGGGAAATTCGCAGCAAGCTCTTGAATCCATTTGTACATGACGCCTTGCTCGCCAATGCCGTCATCGCGATAAGTAATCGTAATGACCTTTTTCTCCGTATTCCCCGTTGTGCCCCCGTCGTTTGTTGGACCGGCATTCGTCTCTTTTGCGCCTGTGTCAGCCGAAGTACTTGGACTGCTGCTTGGCGTGTTTGTGTTGTTCGCGTTATTCGAACAAGCAAACAGCAAAGTCGAACACAGAACAAGCGATGTGGAAATGGACCAGAATCTTTTACCGCGAGCCATCGTAATCCCTCCCTATTAGTCAACCACCCTTGGTTAAGCGCTTCCATGCGGTTATAATTCATAGATATTTATCTGCCTCCGCCTTTATTCAATGAAAATCGGAAGATTCGACTACAAGATTACGACATAACACTCTGTTTAAATGACTTCCGAAAATCGCTTCAATTAATGGCGCAACATGGCATGAAAAAAAGAGCTCCGGCACTTGTCGTCCGGAACTCTGGATTAACGATCCTTTTTTAAGAATAAAGCTCAATATATGCGGCTCTCCGCTGCCTTATCGATTGCTGCCTGCCTTCGGATGCTCTCACTTCATTATCCAAGCTTACAAGCAGCCCTGTCGCTTCCGATAGCTGGGACTCTACTTCGCTGATGGAAGATTTGATTTGACCTTGAACCACCCAATCCGTAATGAAACTATCAAAGAAAAAGTCGGCGAACTTGTCCATTGCCCCAATTCCAACGGATAGATCTGCCGTACGTTTCAGATCTTTCAGCTCCATCTGAAGCTGACGAAGATGGTACTGGGCTTCATGAATATAATCCTGAGCATCATCTATTCGGGAATGCTTGATGGAGGTGCTGATTAATCCTCCGCCAAACATATCATGCGTTCCCCAGTCTTTCGCAGAATCAAGCTTCTCGCTTGCGTTGCTTAACGCATCAACCAATTTTCTGCAGGCAGCCGCCGCTTCGCGCAGCTCCCTCGCTTCCGCCTGCTCCCGGAACAATTGCTCATCCAGCTTGGATAGCTCGGAAGAGGCCTCCGTAACGGATCCGCGCATATATTGCTCCTTTTGCAGAAGCGTTTGGTTATAAAGGTCAGCAGCATCTTGCACCGCAGCCAGCTTTGCCGCCACCTCATCCCTCTCCTGCTCCAGCTTTTCGCTAGCCGTGTGGGCCTCCTGCAGCTTAAGAGCAGCAGCGAGCGCTTCCTGCTTCTCCTTCTTCAGCCGTTCTTCCTTGTTCCCCAGTATACTGGTTATTAAATTAGTCCAGGATTTCCGCTCGAGCTTGTTAACGTCCTCTTGTTCTCTATTGAAATCGGCTGTTAAAATCACGATTTGATTGGCTGCGTTCCGAAGCAACCGCTGCAATTGTTCATGCCTGCGATCCAAATACTCTTTCTCGGAGGCCTTTTCCCTTCGTTCCTCTAACTCTTCATTCCATTCCTTCAGCGAACCCGGCATTCCGCTTCACCCTCCCTATCGCGACAACCGTTGCTCGAAGCTCCCATTCGTTGAGCTCGTTGATAGATTCTTTGTAACGGTTCATCCATTCCACCTCTCATACTACTCTACCATAAATTTCTAATAGGTTACAAAAAAACACCGTGATGTACCCAAGCGGATACTCACGGCGTGTCTATTAAGCGGCCAGTTTCACTGGATTTCTCGCAACATATTTGCCGAACAAGAAACGTACCAGCGGTCCCATCACAATCAATTGGAGCGGAAAGGCGAGCATGTAATTATGAAGGACAATCGTGAAATAATGCTTGATTAACGATCCTTCTCCCAAGCTGTCCGCCAAAGAAGAACTGATCAGTCCATAGAGCGACATGCTAAGCACCATCCCCGTTACCATGCAGAAGGCAAGCGCCAAGATCACATACAGTTTCTTTGATTTATCATACGGCAGCGCGACCACGTATACGCACATCTAATACAGCCCTTTTTACTGTAGCAGCTCAACGTAAGCCACCTTCGGTTCTAGCCCGCAAAAAAAGCTGAAGCCCTCTTCCTAAGAGGCTTCAGCTTTTTTACTTTCGCGGGGTTAAGGTATCGTCTGCGCTTCCGGCGAGGTTTCTCCCAAGGCTGCCGCCGCCTCGCCTTGCGAGTGGCGGTACAACTCCTCGTACACGCCTTGCCGCTCAATCAGCTCGGCATGCGTTCCCGATTCGACGATCGTTCCGTGACTAAGCACGATAATCCGGTCCGCGTGCATAATGGTGGACAAGCGATGGGCGATCACGATCGTCGTCCGTCCTTCGGACACGACCTGCAGCGCGCGTTGAATGAGCTGCTCCGTCTGGGAATCGAGGTTCGCCGTCGCTTCGTCGAGAATCAGAATCTTTGGACGGAACACGATAATCCGGGCAAAAGAGATCAGCTGCCGCTCGCCGGCGGACAATCCGCTGCCGCGTTCGGACAGCTTCGTCTCGTAGCCGTCCGCCATTCGGTTAATCAGCTGATCCGCTCCGACAAATTCGCAGGCTCGGATAACGTCTTCCCGGGAGATCGACTCGTCAAACATCCGGACGTTGTCGATAATGCTTCCCGCGTACAGATAAGGCTCCTGCTGTACCAGACCTACAATCCGGTGAAGCTCCGCCTGCGGGATATGCCGGACATCATTCCCGTCAATTTGGACGCTGCCTTCGTTCACGTCATAGAACCGGCATAACAGACTCATCAGCGAGCTCTTGCCCGCGCCGGTCGTCCCGACAATACCGACCATCTCGCCTGGACGGATATGGAGATCAAGTCCGCGGAAGATGGGAGTGCCGTTCCCATAGCTGAACGAGATACGGTTATAATCAACACGACCCTTTACGGCGTCATGGTTTATTTTCACAGGTCTGGCCTCGTCTTTGATTTCGGGCTCGACATCGAGAACGCCCCAAATCCGGTTAACCGCTACCGTAGCCGACTGCAGCGTATTCCACTGCTGGGTAATGGCGTTAATCGGCTGGAAGAACTGCCGGATGTACGTGATAAAGGCGTACAATACGCCAAATTCCATCGTATGCCCAAGCACCGCCTTCCCTCCGGTCCAGACAACAAAAGCAATGGTCAGATTCCCAAGCAGATCAAAGGTTCGGTTAAAAGTAACCGCCGTACGGATCTCGCGGACATTAGCCTTGAAATAATCCTCGTTCCGCTCCTTGTACAATTCGCCTTGCGCCTTTTGCTGATGGAAGACTTGAATCAAGCTCATGCCCGCCAGATTCTCCGCCACAAACGCCACAAGACGGGACAAGCGCGTCCGCGCCATCTGATAAGTCGTTCGCATGAAGGACCGGAAACCAATGGCGATAAGCGCAATAATCGGCAGCAGAAGCAGACAGTACAGCCCTAGCGTCGTATCCAGATAAAACATCATAACCAGAATAGAAACCAGCGTTAGGCCATCCCTCAGCAGGGTCAGCAAAACCTGGTTAAAAAATTGGTTAACCGCCTCCGTATCGCTGGATACATGCGTAATGAGACTGCCGCTTGAAGTTTTATCGAAGTAGGACATCGAGAGCTTGGTAATATGCTCAAACAGTTGTTTCCGGATTCGGGCTACGATGCTTTGGCCGGCATCCTGCAGCAGGTTATTTTGCAAATAAGTAAACAACAAGCTTGAAAGGGATAAGCCAAGATAGATCGCACAGATCACAATCAAGCTGCCGTAATCGTTCTTGCCGACCATCAGGTTATCGTCGATCGCGATTTTTACCAAATAAGGCTGGAACAGCTCGGAGGCAATCGCAATAATCGTACAGATGGCTACCAACGTAAACGTCTTCCGGTGCGGGCTAATATAAGATCTCAGTATGCGAAAAGCGGACTTGTATTGCGGCTTAGGCTGCTTGCCATTGCCATTGCCGGCCTTCTGGTCCATCTGCCAGTTATTAACGGCTGTCGGCATATTGGCTTCCCTCCTCTTGAATCGCATGGAGCTCGGCATAAGGTCCAGGTTCCGCAAGCAGCTCCTCATGCCTGCCCCGCTGAACGATCTTCCCTTCATCCAATACGATGATGAGATCCGCATGCTTTAAAGCGCTGAGCCGGTGCGCGATAATAATGGTTGTTTTCCCTTGACGCTCGTGCTGTATCGTGTGCACAATCTCGGATTCGGTCACCGCGTCAACCGCGCTGACGCTGTCATCCAGGACCATAAGAGGCGCCTGCATGATAAAGCCGCGCGCCAGACTTGTTCGCTGACGCTGCCCGCCGGATAACGTAACGCCCCTCTCTCCCAGCTTCGTCTCGAAGCCTTCCGGGAACTCGGCAATATTGTCATAAATCCGTGCCTGCTTGGCAGCCGCGTGAATCTCGCCTTGCCCCGCCTGCCGTCTCGCAAAGGCAATGTTCTCGCCAATCGTTGTGCTGAACAGGAAGCCGTCCTGCGGGACGTATGCAATCTGCGTGCGCAGGCTCTCAAGCGTAACCTCCCGTATGTCCGCGGATCCGATATGGATGGCGCCGGCTGGCGGATCGTATACCCGGAGCAGCTGCTTGACTAGCGTGGTTTTGCCGCTGCCCGTACGCCCTACGATGCCAAGCGTCATTCCAGGCTGAATAACCAGATCAATATGCTGGAGCGAAGGCTGGGAAGCACCGGGATAAGCAAACGTCAAATCCTTCATTCGAATCGGAGTTGCCGAGAGATCAATCGTTGTCGCATGATCGGTCTCCACAATATCCGGCTGAACCGCGATTAATTCGTTAAGCCGCTGCAAGGATGCACGCGACCGCTGAACCGTATTGATAACGTTGCCAATTTGCTGCAGAGGGTTCATCAGCATCCGTACGTACAGCGTTAGCGCAACGAAATTGCCAAGCGAAATATCCCCTTGTATCGTTAAATAACCGCCGTAGGCCAAGGACACAATGAGTGACAGGTTGCCAAGGAAAGGCACCGTTGCCTGGAACAGCGAGCTGATCCGCACCAGCGACAGCTGGTTGGTCTTAATCTGGTCGACCTTGGCGCCAAACCGCTTAATCATAATAGGTTCCACTGCAAACTTCTTCGTCACGCGGATACCGCCAAACTGCTCCTCCGCCGATTCCGTCATCGTGCCAAGCGCCTCCTGCACTTTGCGGGAACGCTGACGGATAACGGGACCAAACTTGATGACGATCCAAGGAATGAAGAGGAGCGGTCCTACGGAAGCTGCAATGAGATAGAGCGGGATATCGCTAAGAATCATGGCTCCTATGCAGGAGACGAGCAGCATGGAAGCCATAGCCGTCTGGTTGATGCCCATGGAGATGGATTCGCGGACGCCGGTTACGTCGTTCATGAAGTAGTTGAGCATCTTGCCGACGCCGTTCTTCGAATAGTAGTGCTCGCTAAGACCGGAAAAATGAGTAAATAGACGACGACGGGTCATGTACTCGAACAACCGTCCGACGTACATGACAAGGTATTGACCGTATCCTCCCAGCAGGGCATATCCCGCTCCAATCAGAACGAGCATCAGGCTGTAATGCACAACATCCTGGGAGCCAAGCGCTCCCCCCTTCAGCTTATCCGTAAAGTCCCCAAGCACCTTCGGAAAATAAGCGAATACGATACTGGCTGCCGCATGAAGGGTAAACGATCCGAGATAAATAGGCCAGGTCTGCTTGAAATACGGTTTTAAAACGCCTTCTGACTTCAAGACTCATCACTTCCATTAGCGGATTCGGAGCTGCTCTCTCCCCCAGCCGCGGCTTCTTCGGAAGGAATATCCTCCTCGGGCAGCTCGTGCAGCTGAAATACGTGAATAAACTCTTCCATAATGGCTTCCGTCGCCTTCAGTTCTCCGCTGATTACCGGTTTAATCGCTTCGAAAGCCGGATCATTCAGCTGGCGTTGCAGCGTTGCGCGGGTAATCGTAAGCTTTTCCAGGAAAGCAAGCGCCCTGCCGCGCCGGAACGTTTGCGCCTTGCCACCGTCCCGATTCTTGCACTCCTCCTTGAAGGGATGCCTGCCTCGGTGTCCTTGCCCGTTACGCATATGTCTATGCCTCCTTTAATCGACGTATACATTCGTATACATTTAACTTTATGTATACAAATGTATACGCAGCACAAAAGACTGTCAAGTTATAATTTTCAAATAATTTACAATCGATTCTCAGGAGCGCAGAAAAAAGCGCCATCCAGGTTCGAGAACCCAGATGGCGCTAAGCTGTTTCTTTCGTTAAGCTATTAACCGCAAGAATAAAATGCCGCCAAACGCGCATGCCATTCCGGTTACTTCAAGCCTCGTGAAGCTTTCCTTCACCACAAACCGGGTATAGAGCAGTACGATCAATACATTCAAAGCGGTAACTGCGGATACCAGCCCTGCCTTGCCATGATCAAAGGCCGTGACAATCATCATCATGCCTAACGCGTTGGTTGTGCCGACCAGCATTCCCGTCAGGTAAGTGCGGCGTTCACTCCACGTTTTGCCCGGATTCCGGCCATCCTCGGCGGCAGCTGCCACGGTTGCTTCCGCTGCTTCAGCCGCGGCAGCCGGGCCGTAACTCCTTGCCGCAAGTCGGTCCTTCAGCCACCAAATGCCATAGCAAATGGAGCCGGAGGCAAACATAAAGAACAACGTTGGGAACAGCGGCGCCTCAAGCTTGGTTGACCAGGATCCGGACAAGTCGTTGCAGGCGAACATGACGAGAGACAGAAGTCCCCACTGCGCGCCTTGAAGATTTTTGAGCGACAAATCATTGGAGTAACGGACAAGCAAAATCCCCGCCACGATAACTACAAAGGCGGCCAGCTGGGTATATTTAAGCGCCTCTCCCCACATCAGGTAAGCCCCTATGACAACCAGCACGGCAGGAAGTGCCGTAATAATCGCGACAAGCGATGCTTTTCCGACGGCAAAGCCCTTGAACATGCTGGCATTCGCCACAAAGGAAAACACGCCCATCTGAATACCCACCAGGGCTGTCGTCGGCCAAGGCTGACCGGACCATACGGCTGTAATGCCGCATATTACTGCCCCCATCGAGAACGCGCCGCATAGCAGCACGGTCCGGCTTAACGGAAGCTGGCTCGTATAATGATACAATATTCCTCTTAATCCAAAGCATAGGGCGGCAAGCCCTGCAAATACAATCCACATAACGTAAACGGTCCCCTTCCCATTCTCCTAATCTTAGACAGGAAAACGCCAAGTGGCAATGCTCTTGCAGGATAAAATTTCGTAAGCAAAAAGCTGTTGCCACACCTGACGTATCATGTTAATATGTGGAAAACGTTTTTCGGAAGGGCTTCTAGGGATCCGACTCCATCAGGATGGCGAACCAAGCGAAGCCGGCTTGCGCGGGTAGACGCCAAGCTACACCGTGAGGAATAAAAGACCTTCGGAAAGTTCCGCCTGCAAGACTAGGGCGAGACTTTGCGAAGGTCTTTCCTTTTTGCGGGAAATTAACTAAGGGGTGAGCAGAGTGAGGTCTATCGAGGTTGAGCAGTTGGAGAAGATCTTTCAAATCAAGAAAAAGCAAGCCGGACTTATGGGCAGTCTCAAATCGCTGATTAAGCCGCATTATGCGGACAAAGCTGCCGTTGAAGGCATTACGTTCTCCGTTGATCAAGGAGAAACGGTCGCTTTCCTCGGGCCAAACGGTGCGGGCAAATCAACAACGATCAAAATGCTGACCGGCATTCTGCATCCAACCTCCGGAAAGGCGGAAGTGCTGGGCTGTTGTCCGTGGACGGAACGGTCAAAGCTGGCTTACCGCATCGGCTCCGTATTCGGGCAGAAGTCGCAGCTGTGGTACCATCTCCCGCCTCTTGATACCTTTGAGCTGATGAGCCGGATTTATGAGCTCCGCCGGGAGGATTACAAGGCGCGGCGCGACAATCTGATCGAACGGTTCGAGCTTGGTCCTTACTTGAATATCCCCGTGCGGAAGTTGTCCCTAGGCGAACGGATGCGCTGCGAAATTGCCGCTTCTCTCATTCACCGTCCGCAGGCTCTGTTTCTCGATGAGCCAACGATTGGACTGGACGCTGTCGTCAAGCAAAGAATCCGGGAGCTGATTCTGGAGATGAACCGCGAGGAAGGCACGACGGTCTTCCTTACCTCCCATGATGCCGGCGATGTCGAGAAGCTATGCGAACGCGCGATTGTGATTAATCATGGAGGACTTGTATTTGACGGACGGGTCGACTTCATGAAGCAGCAATTCCTGACGCATAAAACAATTCAGCTCCTTCTGGAGGATGATCCGGGCCAAATGGCGCTTGAAGGCGTAGAGGTGCTGAACCGGGACGGATCGCGTTTAACGCTTAGCGTCGACACTGGATTGACATCGATCGAATTCGTCCTGTCCGCCTTAATGGCGAGCCGCCGGATCGTCGACATGACCGTGCAGGATCCGCCAATGGAGGATATCATTACCCGAATGTACGGAACGTTCCAAAGAAAGGAGGCGGCGGGATGATCAGCTTGTCAAAGCCGGCCAAATATATTTTTATCGGCAAAATCACCTTGCGCAACCAGCTTGCATACGTCGTTGATTTTGTAGTAAGGTCGCTCTTTCTCCTTTTGATCTTATATATTTTTATGCAGCTGTGGCAGACAACTTATGATGGCGTAGGTACGGCGACGATAGCCGGATACTCGTTCAAACAGATCATGTGGTATCTCGTGTTAACCGAATCGATGGTGCTTGCTTCGCCTAGCCTCAGCACCCGGATTGAGGAGGAAGTCAAAAGCGGGGATGTCGCCTTCAAGCTTATCCGGCCGGTCAGCTTTCTGGCGTTTCATTACGTCGAGTACATGAGCGAGGTTGCTATCCGGTTTGTCATTAACCTGCTGCTAGGCTCGTTCATTGGGCTGCTGCTGGTCGGATTACCTCCACTGGGAGCCGGAATTGCGTGGTTGCCCTTATTAGCGCTTGGCGGATTCACCGTTAATTTTATGCTCGGGATGCTTATCGCTTTAAGCGCGTTTTGGGTAGAGGAGACCCGGGGTCTTGAGTTCGTGTACAATAAAATCTTATTTACCGTTGGCGGGATGCTGATGCCGCTGGAGCTGTTTCCGGAGACGCTGCAGAAGATCGGGCACTGGCTGCCTTTTCAGGCTATCGTCTATTTTCCGGCCCGAACGGCGGTTGGCATGTTTCACGGGGAAATTCTCCGCATGCTTGCGGTTCAATGGTTCTGGGCGGCAATGTTTGGGGGAATCGTATGGTTTGTTTATCGGAAAGGGGTGCGGAAGCTGAATGTTAATGGAGGATAACAAGGGCCTGGTAAACATATCGGAGCATGACCAGCCTGGCCGGCTTCGCCGCCTGCTCCTGTTCACGAC
This sequence comes from Paenibacillus sp. MMO-177, assembly GCF_037147795.1. Lineage (NCBI taxonomy): Bacteria > Bacillati > Bacillota > Bacilli > Caryophanales > Paenibacillaceae > Paenibacillus > Paenibacillus sp. MMO-177. Next base: position 1,142,613 of record NZ_JBBCUR010000002.1, read on the forward strand.
GGCAAGCTGGAGGCTCAACTTGGCCGGAGCAATGGAATTTCGCTTCAGCTTCCTCCTCACGGTAGGCACGATGATCGTAAACAACATCGTTTGGATTATTTTCTGGGGGATGTATTTCCGGCGATTCCCCGTGCTCAACGGCTGGACGCTGCAGGATGTCATGATGATGTGGGCGGCTGCTGCCGGGGGCTTTGGCATTATGTCCGTCTTCTTCGGCAACGCGACCCGGCTTGCCAGCCTGATTGCTACCGGACAGCTGGATGTCTATCTGGCACAGCCAAAGCCGGTGCTTCTGAACGTTCTAATCAGCCGAATGTCGGTAAGCGCGATAGGCGATCTCGTGTTTGCTTTTTTTATCTTTATAGGGTTCGGAGATGTCTCGCTGCTTGGCATTATCAAATTTGCGGCCGCGTTATTCCTCTCGGGTCTTATCTTTATCTTCTTCTGCGTGATGGCCGGCTGCTTGTCCTTCTGGCTTGGCAATACCGAAGGACTAAGCTTTCAATTATTTAACGCGCTGCTCACCTTTGCCACCTACCCTACGGGGATCTTCAAAGGCTTTGGCCGAATTATATTATTTACGGTGATCCCAGCCGGCTTCATAAGCAGTATGCCGGTATCGTTCATTCGCGAGATCGACTTACCTTTCGTGTACGGGGCTCTTGGCATGGCAGCTCTCTTATGCGCCGGAGGAATCCTGCTCTTTTATAGAGGTTTAAGAAAATACACCTCGGGCAATATGATGGGACTAAGGCGGTAATGGGAACAAAATATTCGACATACGTAAGATATAGATCAAACCACCGGACATGTCCAGGGTTTGATCTTTTTGCTTAAAGCCGCTGCTGCGTTAGAATCCCTAGCCGCTTTGTTTACATTGAGCCGACTGATAACAGGTACGCTGTCGGGTTATTTACACAAGCGCTTCTAAGCTTCTGCTTTTAATCTTCTTTCCAGAACAAACGGTCCAAATGGCAAAAAAGCGGCCAGTATTGCTCCCGCAATGCGGATCATCTTCCATTTGAACAGAACTGCCATCACCGCAATCGCTACCAAATAAACAGAGAATAAGAACCCGTGAATACCGCCCGTAACCGCAACGGCCTCCGGACTATCGAACATGTATTTCAAAGGCATCGCTATTCCCAATAGAACTAGAAACGAGATGGCTTCCAAATAGCTGATCCAGCGAAACCATGTCCGGACAGATTGCTCCATTCCTACACTTCCCTCCCTTGTCTTCCATCGAGTCTATTACGTATGCCGCCTGCACTACGTTTCCGTATATATCAAAAATTCGTGTCCATTCCATGACCAAATATCTCTTTGCTTTTCTTCACGTGGAGCGGATTAACCACAGCGCACGTAACATGCTGTTCTCTTAAAAAATGGGCCAGGTTCAGCCGGTAGTGCCGGTCGGTTCCATGCCAACGATGACGTCCTGGAACCCTTGCTCCGTCGCAAGCTTTCTGAACCAGCTAACGAACATTTCGAAGAAGTTCTTGTCCAAATACGGCTTTGTATAGAGTTCTTGTCTTGAGCTGACGACAAAAACTTCTACACAATAAATAAAAAAAGCCGCTGTTTATGCGACTTTGATTGTATAGATGTTGTTGTCGTCCGACAAGAAAATAGTCTAGTTTTCCCCTCAAGAGTCCAGCCCATTAATCTTTGTTATAGAAGTCTTTTTGTGTACAAATATTTATATTATTGGATAATTCATTATATAATTTGTTTGCTCGAAAGACGATTTCATTCCCAGTCGGGTTATCCCTTAACAGGGTACCGAACAATTCCCGGAATCGGCGGTTATATCGAGCAGCCATTGTAGCTTGTATAAAGCTCCTGTCGACGAATTTGCTTGCAGCAACGAGTGACTCTTTGCTATTCCTCCTATGATTACTTATTAGTTATCTAATCGACGGTCCCATCGGCGAACCGACCAACCTTTTTCATAACAACCATCCCCTCGCTGAACTAAAAGTGAAATACGCTTCCAGTCACCAGAAGTTGCACATAACTACCTTTTACTTAAACAACAAACCGGCAGCGGATCTCTGATCTGCTGCCGGTTTTGCGAGAGTACCTTCTACTGAACACGGGCCTATATAGCTTAGTCGTTGTATGACTCTTATATATTTTCTGTCTCATTTGCTTATCTAAAAGTTCCAATGGCTAATATAATCGGTCTCAATCGTAAATATTACTCACACTGCCAGACGAGAAGGAGGTGAGATGTGGGCGTGCTTTGTTAAGGCCGGAAAACTTCCTGACCGTTTAGAATCAATCTGTAGCTGATGTCGGCTTTCAGCGAATCCGATACGGCACAATATTTTTCCTTGCCCATTTCAATGGCTTTCCAAATCCGGTAATCCGGAATTTCCCCTTCAACGCGGAAAATCAGCTCAATTGCGGTAAAGCCGGTCGGATTCTGCTCTTTCCGGGTGCCGTCCGTTTCGATCTCAAGCGAAGCGATCTGACCAAGGAACGAATCCAGAATCATGGTGATGTCAATGCCGATACAGCCGGCCAGTCCGGCCAGCAGCAGCTCCATAGGCGTCGCGCCTTTGCCGTCGCCGCCGTATTTCGGCGTTGCGTCCATTCCTACCGGATAACCGGAATCCCCGACTGATGTGAACAAACGTTTTCCATTCCATGTTGTCATGACTTTCATGATGATTACCCGCTTTCTGTATTTTAATGCTCCTGAAGTTGATTGATAAACTTTCTGGATCTTTCGGACTTCGGATTCTGAAAAAATATCTCCGGCTCCTGCTCCTCCACGATCACGCCGCCGTCCATAAACACGATACGGTTTGCGACCTGGCGGGCAAATTTCATTTCATGGGTGACGATGACCATCGTCATCCCATCCCGGGCCAGCTGGCGCATAACCTCCAGCACCTCCCCGACAAGCTCGGGATCAAGAGCTGAGGTAGGCTCGTCAAACAGCATGATCGCCGGCTCCATCGCCAGCGCCCGAGCAATGGCCACCCGCTGCTGCTGGCCGCCGGAAAGCCTGGAGGGATATTCGTCCTTCTTAACCAGCAGCCCAACCCGGTCCAGCAATCGTTCGCCGATCTGCACGGCTTCTGCCTTCTTCATCTTCTTCACCGTCATCAGCGATTCGATCACATTGCCAAGCGCCGTCTTGTGCGGATACAGGTTAAACTGTTGAAAAACCATTCCCGTGTGACGACGGATTTCCCGAAAGCCGGCTTGTTTCTTCTTGGAGGGCATGGCCGCCTCCACCCGAACGCCATTAACCTCAAGCGATCCGCCGTCCAGCTCCTCAAGCCCGTTCAAGCTCCTCAGCAGCGTGCTTTTTCCGGAACCGCTTGGTCCTAGCAGAACGACGATTTCTTTAGGGGCTACGCGCAGGTCGATGCTTTTCAAAACCTCTAAACCGTTAAATGATTTGGATAGTCCTGTCGTTTGAATCATGTTTTGCTCCACCTCAAGCCTTTAATATACTTTGGACAGCTGCTTCTCGACCGCATTCAGAATGGCCGAGAACACCGTGCTCATGATCCAATACATGGCGGCGATCCCAAGAAAGAAAGGCATGTAGACGTAATATTGGGCGATCAGCAGCTGCGCTGAGCGCAGCAGCTCGGTTACCGTAATGGCGGACACCAGAGCCGTCTCTTTCAGCATGCCGATAAAGGTATTGCCCATAGGCGCAATGGCCACCCTGGCCGCTTGCGGAAGAATAATCCTTCTCATCGTCATCCAGCCCGTCATGCCTGTCGCATAAGCGGCCTCCGTCTGACCTTTGGGAATCGACTGAATCGCCCCTCTAAAGGTTTCGGACAGATAGGCACCTACGTTAATGCTCAACGCCACATAGGCTGCTGTCAGCGGCCCCAGCGTAATCCCGTAATCGACAAGTCCATAATAGACGATAAAAATTTGAACGAGAAGCGGCGTTCCGCGAATAATGGATACATATACGCGGGCGATTCCGCGGATCAGCCGGTTACCCTTTAATCGGGCAATCGCGACTACCAAGCCGATAATAAGTCCGAAAAACATGGATATAACGGTAACAAGCAGCGTATAATAAGCGCCTTTAAGCAAGAAAGGCAAGTTATCCCATACCAGATTCATTGTCGTTTGAATCCCCTTTTGATTCCTTGGTTAAAACGAGAAGGCCATGGCAGAATACGCATTCCTCATGGCCTTGTCCTTTTCACTTTTCTTACTCCGCCGGCGGCTCTTCCCCAAACCATTTTTTGAAGATGGCCTTATAGGTACCGTCAGCTTTCATATCGGTCAAAGCCTTATCGAGTGCGGCCAGGAATTCCGGATTGTTTTTGCGGACCGCGATACCCGCCTGGTCGGATTTGATCGCGTCGCCTACCGCTTTAATTTTAAAGCCGTTTTTGTCTACAATTGGTTTCAAAGCGTACAGGTTGTTGATCGTGGCATCGATCCGGCCAGCATTCAAATCCTGCAGGGAAGTAATCACATCGTCATACGTTTTGATCTTGAAGCTCCCAACCTTCGGCAGCACTTCATTCCGCAGATAGGATTCATCGTTTGTGCCGAGTCCTACGCCGATATTTTTTCCTTTAAAGTCTTCCAGCTTCGTGATCGAGTTATTATTCTCTTTTACGATGATTTTAACTTGATTCGTAATATACGGCTGGGTGAAATCAATTTGCTGCTTGCGTTCATCGGTAATCGTAACCTGGCTTATAATGGCATCGATTTTGCCGGCCTGCAGGCTAGGGATTAATCCCGAGAATTCCTGCGGAGCAAACTCGACTTTAACGCCGATACGTTTGGCAGCTTCTTTTGCAATGTCGGCATCAAAACCATCGATTTCCTTGTTGTCATTCAAGAAGTTGTAAGGCGCGTAAGTACCCATTAATCCTACTTTTATAACGCCAGCTGTTTTAACCTTGTTCAATAAATTATCTTCATTTCCGGCATTTGCGGAGCTGCCGCCGCTCGCGGCTTCATTGGCAGGAGACGAGGTTGGCGCATTATTGCTTTTATTATTAGAACCGCAACCGGCCAATGCCAGAACAACGAGCAATACGACGGACAACGTTAGAAAAAGAGTATTTCTGGATTTCTTTTTGGTTAACATGCTTTTCTCTCCTATGTCTTTAATCTGTATAAACTATAAATTAAACGCCAAGCAGACCGAAAAATTCAAACCTGGCAGTCTCAGCGGCAAGCTGCTCAGCCGTTTTGGATTCGATCCCGCTGCCTGGCGGGGCAAACCCAAGCAACCAGCGTGAAATGACGCCTTCGATCAAGCTCATAATCATCGTGGCGCGGAACTCGGCATCGATGGAACCCGGAAGCATCCCTAACTCGATTGCTCTGCGGATGTTAAGAAGAAAGGCATTCTCCAGAGCGGCTCTTGTCTCCCCAATCGCATGACGGATGGTTTCAACGCCTCCACCGCTGCCAAGAATAAGCTCTATTAAATACCGGTTAGACTCCGCAAACCGAAACAGCCTTTCGAGCAGAGCTTCGGAGGCGTGTACCATGTCCTGTACGGACCCTGCTTCCCTCCGGTATCCTTGGCCAATGACGTCAAGCAGCTTTTCCCTTCCCTCTTTCACAAGTTCCAGCGCAATCGCTTCTTTGCTTTTGAAATACCAGTAAAACGTCCCTTGGGCTACACCGGCCTCAGCGACAATATCGGAAATTTTTGTAGCGTGATAGCCGTCCTTAGCAAATCGCTTTAAGGCGATTTGCAGAATATGTTCTCTTCGCTCACTATTGATTTGGGCTTCTTTCTCTCCGTTCAATCTGTTCCCACCCCCACCCGATTGACTAGTCAGTCAGTTAATGATTAAATCCTATAGGTTTTCTATGATATTGTCAAGCATTTATGCATTGCTTTGTTACGCAATCGATATCAAGCGCATAAAGCTTGCTTTATTGTTAGGTTTTACCATTCTGTCAGCCATTATTCTTGCCTATTGAAAAGACCATGTGATATAGCTTCGTCCAGATGATATTCGGTTTACGCCTAGCTTCTTCCCTTCTCGGACGACAAGAACTTCTATACCTACTTGTTAACGCAATGAAGCTGCCGATTGTGCCGGCAGCTTCGTCCTAGTTGCTTAATTGAACTCCCTCTTTCGTTAGTTCAATCACTTATGATATTACCGCTTCATTCTGCAATCTCGTGATAATTTCATCAACGGTTTTTTCAGGGGTTAATTCAGATGAATCTAACCACAGTCCAATTCGAGGTGTTTCATTTCGTAATACACTATCTAACCCTTCAACGGTCCAAACACCATAACCTTTCTTTGAACGAATAGATTCCCTTAACGTAACAACCGACGAGTGCGGGCAAAGCACCACCACATATAGAGGGCGGCTTTCGATATAAGAGATAAAATCATACAGCAAAGGTCCAATGACGACATCTTGAACTACAACCGTAAACCCTGCTTCGTGATACGTCTCCGCGGATAGTGCAGCCAACCGATATCGTAGGCGTAGCTGATCCAATTCTTCACTTCCCGCGTCTGGACGGACTTCTTTACGATTATGCACAATCATTCTTCGGAAAATATCTCCCCGCAAATGCACCGATTTCTCAAATCGTTCGGAGAGTAGCTGCGCCACTGTTGATTTTCCACTTGCCATTATCCCGGTAATTAAAATAATGCTGGGACCTTCCGACAACATAGGAGCGTCATCCTTTTCTTTTTACCTGTATTGTACAGGGAAGAAATAACTGATCAAAGGGCGAATTTCGCCAGTTGACATTAAACAACCATATTTGCGATTGCATAAAACACAAAAAAAAGCCCGAATCCACAGGGGATTCGGGCTTTGACATTATAATCGATTTTAGTGACATTTTATCTTACGAATTGTGACAAAAGATAATACAGCGGACATTTTACACTCACACTGGTCTTTCTTCTTATGAATTAATTACACTTGCTATAGCCGCAGTTGCTGCATTGCTTGCAGCCTTCGATATTGATCAGCGAAGCCGATCCGCAGGATGGACATAGGTCGCGAGAGGTCACCTCGCCGTGCTTGTGCGAATCCTCCGCAGCCGGCGCTGCAGCAAAGGCTAAGGCTGGAGCCGCTTTGACCGGCTCATAAGCAGCCGCCTGCTCGTTGGTACTCTCGATATGAATCTCCAGCGCCTTCGCAACCGCGTCCGCAATTGATTCTACGCGGTTTGCTCCAAATCCGATGGCGCCGGTGCCGCCAATGCCTTTAAGATGTTTGATCAGCAGCTTCACTTTGTTGCCGTGATCACCGTAACGCAGGAACAAGGAGCATACGCGGCCAAGCGCTTCCGCCATTGCAAATACGTCGGAACCTGCTTTGCCTACGTTCAGGAAGATCTCGCCTGGCGTACCGTTCAGGTCGTTAATCGTGATATAGGCCATTCCAAACGGCGTGTTTACTTTATAAGTTGCCCCGCGAAGAATTTGCGGACGGCGTTTGTATTGCTTGTCGAAGTCCTGCTCCGCCTGAGGCGATACCTTGGCGTTAAGCGTCGTATTCAGGGTCTCGAGTTTATCTTCTTCTTTTACCGCTTCCGCTGCCGCAGCGGCTTCGCCCGCCGCATCCGGCTTCGCGTCGTCCTTCTTCGTCGACAATACCTGTACGTCCCGGCTGCCGTCGCGGTAGATCGTGACGCCTTTGCAGCCCAGATCAAAGGCCATCTCGTACAGCTCTTTTGTTTCCTCAACCGTAAAGTCGCTTGGACAGTTCGCCGTCTTCGAGATCGAGCTGTCGACCCAGCGCTGAATCGCTGCTTGCACGCGGATATGATCCTTCGCCGACAAATCCATCGCCGTTACGAAATAATCCGGCAGCTCTTCGCCAGGATGCGCGTCCTTCCATGCTTGCGCGATTGGCACCAGCTGCTTGTCGAAGCCGAGGCGGCTTTGACGGAAATATTCGAAGGCAAAATAAGGCTCGATGCCTGTCGACGTCCCCACCATCGTACCGGTGCTGCCTGTCGGAGCCTGCGTAATGACGGTAACGTTGCGCATTCCTTTAGCCAACACCGCTTCGCCTACCTCCGGGAATTCCGACACCATGTTTTTCATAAAGCCGCTTTGCAGAAACTTCTCCGCGTCAAACGCTTCAAACGAGCCTTTCTCCGATGCGATCTCCGCGGAAGCGAGATAAGCCTCTCGTGCCATAAAACCGTATATTTTATCGAGGAACAGAAGAGATTCCGGACTGCCGTAACGGACGCCGAGCTTGATCATGAGCTCGGCAAGACCCATCGTGCCAAGGCCTACGCGGCGCTCCTTCTTCTGATTCTTCTCATTCTCTTCAAAATGATAAGGGGTTGTATCAATGACGTTATCGAGGAAGCGAACGGACCACTGGGTTACCTTCGCAAGCTCTTCCCAATTCACGTCATGCTTGCTCTCATCGTAAAATTTGGACAAGTTAATCGCCGACAGGTTGCAAACTCCCCAGCCCGGCAGCCCTTGCTCGCCGCAAGGATTCGTGCAAATAATCGGGTTGAAATACCAGCTGTTCGACATCTGGTTGTAGTACTCCATAAACACTACGCCAGGCTCAGCCGATTTCCATGCCGACTCAATAATGGTGTGCCATACATCGCGCGCGCGAACCGTTTTATAATGAATAACCTTCTTGCCCAGCTTCTTCCAAGCCTCCAGATCGCCGTTCCACAGCTCGTCATAATCGGCTTCCTTGGTATCCGGGAATACGAGCTCCCAATCCAAATCTTCCTTCACGGCTTTCATAAACGCATTGCTTACGCATACCGACAGGTTCGCATTCGTCACTTGCCCCATCGTTTGCTTGACGGTAATGAAATCAAGCACGTCCGGATGCCAGTCGTTAATCATCAGCATGAGCGCGCCTCTTCGGCTGCCGCCCTGCTCGATCAGGCCGGTTGTATAGCTGAACAGACCGCCCCAGGATACGGCACCGCTGGAGGATCCGTTAACGCCCGCAACGACAGCCCGTCTAGGACGCAGCGAAGACAGGTTAATCCCCACGCCGCCGCCGCGCGCCATGATTTCCGTCATCTCGGACAGAGTTGTCATAATGCCGCCCCGGCTGTCCTTTGGCGAAGGAATAACGTAACAATTGAACAGCGTCAATTCTTCGCTCGCGCCGGCACCGGCAGCAATGCGGCCGCCCGGAACCAGCTTCCAGTCATCCAGAATGTAACGGAACCTTTCCGACCAGGTACGCTGCTTCTCTTCACTTTGCTCAACGCCAGCCATGGCGCCTGCCAGACGGTCCCACATCTCTTCCGGAGTCTTCTCTATAGTAAGCGTGAGCTTCTCCACGCTGGATGTAACCGTATCCCCGCTTCTTAGCTTTACGGTCACTTCATCGCCGCTGCGACCGATCACTTCCCCAACCTCTTTGGCCGGGAATTTTGGATCATCCTTCGTCAGGACCAGTACGACATCCCCTACTGCCGTATTTTTTGTGTCCGCGTTTTTCCAAGCATAGCGGTCCAAAAATATTTTTTCGCTAAGACCTTCCAATTTCTGCGTCATTGCCATCCGATTGGTCCTTCCTCCCATGTCCCTTATATCGTATACACACCTCTTATCGCATGTGTCGGGCACCATATATTGTGTGTACTGCTTATTATACTATACTACATATCGGTATCCACAGCTGTTTTTACCTATTTCGCCGCTTTTCTCCGCTTACATTGGCCTTTCTCTTTCTATAGCTTGTCTTATCGCTAATTTTACTGCTTATTTACTAAGATTTGATGAAAAAGGCCATACTAGTGACAACTATCTCTATTCGCAAAAAGGAGCTGCCTATCGTGACCTTTACTATGAATGATCAGGCGAATGTGAATCCCGCCTCTACGGAAGCTAATACGGTCCGGCGCAAGCTTCATCCGCTTGTAGACCTGCAATGCGACCGCACCTGGTTCGACGAGCTTCAGAACCGGGTCGCCAAGAATGGTCCATGGGACGATTGGACGCTCTATCAGCTGACGATGGAAGCCGAGCAAGCCAAGCGGGTCGACAGCTTCGAGCAGCTGCAATGCTTACGCACGCTCCCGTCCTTCGAGCCAATGCCGCATCAGGTGGATACGGCACGCAAGGTTGTGCATGAGATGGGCGGCCGGGCTATTCTCGCCGATGAAGTCGGACTTGGCAAAACGATTGAAGCCGGATTGGTCATCAAAGAATATATGGTCCGCGGTCTCGTCCGGAAGGCTCTTATTCTTGTTCCGGCTTCCCTCGTCTTGCAATGGGTGAGAGAGCTGAATTCGAAGTTTGGCATCTCGGCCGTCGCGCAAAAGAAAGAGCATACCTGGCAATACGACGTCGTGGTTGCTTCTATAGATACGGCCAAACGCGATCCGCACCGCGAGATTATTCTGGGCCAGGATTACGACATGATCATTATTGATGAAGCGCATAAGCTCAAAAACAAAAAGACGACAAATTATCAATTTGCGCTCCAGCTTCGCAAAAAATATTGCCTTCTTCTGACGGCTACTCCGATTCAAAACGATCTGGATGAGTTATATAACCTTATTACGCTGCTAAAGCCCGGCCAGCTGGGCGGTCAAAGCGAGTTCGCGGCCAACTTCGTTGTCGACAAGCGTCTGCCGAAAAACGAAGATCAGCTGCAGGATGCGCTGTCCACCGTCATGATCCGCAACCGGCGCGGAGACGGCGGCATATCGTTCACCAAGCGCGTCGTGAAAAACATTCCGCTGGAGCTGTCTTCCGAAGAGAAGGCTCTCTATGACGCGGTTACGGCCTTCGTTCGCGACCGCTACAAGGAAGACGGCGTCGATATGATGAGCATGCTTCCGCTCGTTACGCTGCAGCGCGAGGTATGCAGCAGCCGGGATGCCGTATTTATCACGCTTGTTAATCTGTTCAAGAAAACGGCCGAGGATTCTCCGATCCGTCCGAAAATTTGGGAGCTGGTCGAATTTATCAAGCAGATCAAAGCCAATACGAAAGCCGAAAAAGTGATGGAGCTTATCCAGCAGATTAATGATAAGGTCATCATTTTCACCGAGTACCGGGCATCACAGGAATATTTGCTGCAGTTCTTCCGCGAGCATAACATATTGGCCGTACCGTACCGGGGCGGCATGAACCGCGGCAAAAAGGACTGGATGATGGATCTGTTCCGCGGCCGCGCCCAGGTGCTTATCGCAACAGAAGCCGGCGGCGAAGGGATCAACCTGCAGTTCTGCCACAACATGATCAACTTTGACCTCCCCTGGAATCCCATGCGCGTCGAGCAGCGGATCGGCCGCGTTCACCGGCTTGGACAAAAGGAAGACGTCAAGATCTATAATCTGTGTACGCTCGGAACCATCGAAGAGCATATCGTGAACCTGCTGCATGAGAAGATCAATCTGTTTGAGCTTGTCATCGGGGAACTCGATCATATTCTCGAACGGTTCGAATCGGATGCCGGCTCCATCGAACAACAGCTGGCAAGAATGCTGCTCGAATCCGAAGGGGACGCCGTTCATCTGGAGGAAAGGCTGAACCGCCTGGGCTCCACCATATCCAAGCTTCGTGAAGAGACGGAAATGCCGGAGACGCCTCAAGGGCCAACCATCCTTGCACAGATGACCGAGCTGGGACAGAAAGTCGAGGTGAGACCGTGAATTCGAAGCAGGTTCACAAATACGTACAACGGTTCCTGGAAGCCACCCAATGCTCTATTCTGGAAAAGTCGCCTGCTCACTTCAAGGTTAAGCTCTCCCCCGCGGCCGACCGTGAACTAACGAACCGCCCCTTCTATTGGAGCTTTGTTGACCGCACGGGCTCCGAACCGGAGACGATGACTTACCTGTTCGTAACCGACAAGGAGAAATACGAGGAGGAGCTTGCTGCTCCGGCACCAACACCAGGCCCGGCGACTACTGCCGTGGATGCGGCGTTAAACCGCTCCTTCGGGTTCGTCAACAACAATTTGGCGAACGGTATTCGTACGCCAAGGGAAGACCTGTATTTCGGCTCCCGCAAGCTGGAGCAGCTGTTTGGCGCAGCCAAAAACTCCGGCAGCTACGTGAACCTGTTTCAGGAGCCTGAGCGACGGTCCAGCACTCCGTTCCAATCGACACCATACACCGCATGGCTTGGCGTAAATATGCGCGTCGAATTCGCTTGCGACAGGAAGCGCGAGGAAATTCACAGCTACGGCGTCTCTCTGGCAACGGGACTCGTGGTCGAGAATTTCTATGACCGCCTTAAACATTTGAAGCTGACGCCGCGGCTGCCCTCGAACATCCATTTGACCCGGAACGGACTGTCCTACGCCAAGGCACTGGGTGTTATCGAGACTTCGCTTGAACGCAAGCTCCGAAATTACGACTATACCTGGGCTGCGGATGCTGCGGCAAGGCTGGAGGAAGAGCTCGATAGGATCCGGCATTATTACGATCCGATGATCAAGCATGCGGAAGAGAATGCCAAGGAAGCCATCGAGGAGCAATTCAACCAGCGCCAGACCGAGATCAAATGGCAGTATGAGCCGCGGGTGACGGCTTCCGCCATTAACTGCGGTATTTTCCACCTGGAAGGCATTGAATAGCGACAATCAGACGGCATTCGCAGCAATACGCCAAAAATAGAACAACCGCATTACGTACGCCCGCGACAGGTTCCAACAGCCTTCTGCGGGCTTGTCCAATATAATGAAACCATGTCAGAAACGGATGCAAAAGAAAGAAAGGATGTGCCAGGGTGAAAAAGTGGATTCGACAAACGGTTATAGCCGCATTAGTGGTGTCAACGTTCCTTGTCACGGCTCAAAGCCTTCAGGCGGAATCAATGTCGTCCGTAACGGCTCAACAGGAAACGGAGCTCCAATCCACCGTACGAGGCTGGATGGACGAGCTTGCGAAATTGCCGGAATTCAAAGCGTGGATTCATGCCGAATTTACCGTGTCGCCGCTTGGTCCCGGCACGCATAGCTGGATTGCGATTGTGAAGGATAAAGGTCAACCGGCCGGATACTTGGTTATTCAGGCCAAGGAGAATGGCGGGTTTGCGCTTGGGGAATACGGAACGGGGGAATACTTGTTTGACCGGACAACGCTGCGGCAATCCCTTGCGCAGCTTGAGCTTCACTCTTCCTTGCCTGGTACGAACCAAGCTTTGTATATCCACCCTCTGTTAGCCGTCTGGAGCGTAAACGGTACCGCTGAGGATACGTATCTGGACGGAATGAGCGGGGAATGGGTCCCGCTGCAGCATGCTACCTGGCAAAAAACCGCCAAGTCGGAAGAAAAGCTTGCTACACGTTATGCGCTAGAAGGAAAATCCTTGATCAAGAGAGCCGTAAAAAGCCGCTCGTTTGATCCTTACAGCGAGATGCCATGGCTGACCAAAAAACCGATCGCCGCATCCCCTGAAGATACCAGCATCGTGCTCAAAGCATTAAGTTCCAAAACGCCTCTCCGTTTTACGGCAGAGCGATATAATAAAGAAATGCTTTATGTGTGGTCGGTAACCGGGTATCACAACTGGGGCGACGGCAATGTCTATGCCGCTCTGGAAACAGATGAGCTCGGCAGCAGCACAAGGTATATTCCCCTCAAGCTTCTTGCCGAGCTCGGTCATTTCTATTACTAACGTTCCGTACGTCCCTTCCACCACAACAATAGGCTAGCCCCGCCCCATCCGAACCAGCGCGACAGCCAATGCTCCCTTGCGGCTTTGGCTGTCGCCTTGGCTGCTTTACGTTCGTCCCTCGGCGTCTCGATGTAGTTCACAAATTCCACGGTCATATATTTTATCAGATCATGTCCATTTGCCACTGCCCGATCACCTCTTCGGTTTTTTTGTTACTAGAAGTTTGCCCGGAATGTCCCGATCATAAACATGCATGAGTTTTCCTTCAATAAGCCACGCTATCGATAGCTGCTTTACACGCAAGTCTTGGGCATAATGAAGGAGGAGTTCAAATTGTTAGTCATGCGGGTTGCCGTTTTTATGTTTATCGGCTTGCTTAGTCTTGCGCCGCAGCCGTCAGCTGCCCTGGCCCTTCCGGAAAACAAACAGCAAATCGTACATGCACCTGAGGACGGTTGGACGATGCCTTCGGCTGTCGTGTTGATTGATGCCGGGCACGGCGGAATTGACGGAGGAGCAACAGCCGGAAATACGTTGGAAAAAGATATAAATCTGGCCATTGCCCAGAAGCTGTACATGCTTCTTAATAGTCAGGGTATTCCGGCCGTACTGAATCGTACGGGTGATTATGCGCTTAGCGAAGATAACCGGTGGCATGTGAGCAAATCGCGCCATAAGCGCGATTTGTCGCAACGCCGCCAGTTAACCGATGAGATTGAGACAACCATGCTCGTTAGCCTTCACGTGAACTGGACGAAGGACAAATCCAAGCATGGTCCGCTTGTTCTGCATCAGTCTACCGGCGAAAGCGCGCTTCTTGCTTTTTGCATACAGGATACGCTGAACAGACAACAACACACCGCCTTCTACCCGAGAGAAGGCAAACCTTTCTATTTGCTTCGCAAAGTCGATCAGCCTGCTGTCATTGTTGAAATGGGCTTTATCAGTCATGAAGGCGACCGGACGATGCTTACCAACCCTCGCGAGCAGCTTCGCGTTGCCACGGCGATCGCCTCAGGGATTCGGCAGTATAAATGGATCACCAGATGAAGCAGGAACCAGATCCGACAGCTTGACGAATTGAACTTGGCCGTCTGATTGCATCGCAGGAATGGATGCCTTGAGGACGGCTGCGGTTTTTTTGCCAGGAGGACCCACATGGCCAATAACGATGCAAGTATCATGGGATTCCAAATGCTTCTTCGCAATCGTCATTTGTTTCGATACATGCTGCTCCGTATATACGTCATCAAGGAATACGTTGTTCGCGAGTGCCGGTACGCCAAGCTCTTCCGTCACTTTGGGCACAACGGTCTTGAATGTCGTACGGCTGTCAAGGAAGAATAATCCGCGCTCCTTGCAGACCGAAAGGACGATGCGCATAATCCGTTCGTCAGCCGTAATTTTGGAGCCCATATGATTGTTCATGCCTACCGCATACGGAACGTTGTCAATGGCCTCTTCTACGCGCTTCCTGATCTCGGCATCGCTGAGATCAGCCGTAATGGCACCTGGACCCAGCCAATTTTTTTGCCCTTTATTTGGCTCCATCGGCATGTGCACAATGACATCATGCCCAAGTCGATGCGCTTCTTCGGCGTCCTTTTTGGTCGTTGGCATAAACGGCATAATCGCTACCGTAAATTTAACGGGCAGCTGCAGCATCTCTTCGGTGCCGTTCATCCCGTTGCCGAAATCATCGATTACAATCGCGAACTGTCTTTCGGACTTCGCTTGTTCTTCCTCAGCGGCTATTGCTTGTCCCGCACCGGCGGGCATCAATAACACAAGTGCAATGATCCAAATGACAGCTGCACTTTTAGATTTGTTCACGTCATACACCCTTTCCCTTTTATCTCCTTCATTGTTTGTCCAACCGAGGAAAAATATGCTGAATTTTGCAACTTTATTAGGTGGGTTGACGAATGAATCCCGTGCATGCTACCATAAGGGACGTAATAAGGCATGCGGTCGTGGCGGAATTGGCAGACGCGCTAGATTCAGGTTCTAGTGGTGTAACAGCCGTGGAGGTTCGAGTCCTCTCGACCGCACCATACATAAAGGGTTTCAGCGCGTGAGCTGAAGCCTTTTTCTTTTTCTTAACTAATTCTCAACAAACTGCTTGACTCTTCTCACTAGATAATGTTATGATGTTTTTCGTTGGCAACAACATTTGCGGTCGTGGCGGAATTGGCAGACGCGCTAGATTCAGGTTCTAGTGGTGTAACAGCCGTGGAGGTTCGAGTCCTCTCGACCGCACCATACATAAAGATTCAGAGGTTTTGGTCAGTCTAGCAATAGACAACCAAAACCTTTTTCATGTACCCTGGCCCAAAAAAAAGCAGGAAACCCTGCGTAAACAGAGTTGCCTGCTGTACTTATACTTGTTATTCAACAGAACCGCGTTCGCTTGAGGCAAACTCAAAACGGTAATTGCGGCTCAGCTTGACGACCCGTCTGTTGTGACGACGGATGACAACCGTTGTATCATCCCATGCAACAACGATACCAATCACGTCGTTTACTTCCATTTCGTCCCGAACGACACGGACCTTTTCGCCGCTTAGGCGAAACTGATCCAACTGCTCTTCACTAATCACCGCTACTACCTCCGTACGGACTATCCGACATGCTCCTTGGAATCATTGGTTTCGTACCATTCGTCGAGCACTCTTGAAGACATGACGCGCTTTGCGATATATTCTGCTTGACGTTCCGTGAATTGACCTTTCCATTCCTCGCCGAGCTCATCGCAAAGCTTCACAATCGTAAGAAGTTCGGACCATGCAACATAACGCTTGTACCAGAAAAATTGCGGATGCTCAATCATATAAGGATACAAATCATCAAACTCCGTATGTTTGCAATCCAGTGCGCGTTCGAAGTGAATTTTCGCGTCACCCAGTTTCGCAGTCAAAAATTCAGAAGTTAACATTGCCGCTGCCTCCCCTCGGTTCGTTCACTCTATCATTATAACTTAGTCGAACTGAATTTGCCCGTTTTTCAAAGAAGCAACATTTACTAACGACTCTACCCGGACACCTTGCTCGCGGAGCGTTCTCGAACCCGCCTGGAAGGATTTCTCCAGGACAATTCCCATGCCGACAAGCTCTGCTCCGGATCTTTCGATGATCTTGATCAATCCGCGTGCTGCATCGCCGTTTGCGATGATATCGTCGATGAAGAGCACTTTATCCTCGGCCGACAAAAACTGCTTCGACACCATAATATCGGTCACCATTCCCTTTGTGAAGGAAGGAACACGCTCCGAATAAGCATCCGGATCCGCGATTAAAGTTTTCTTGCGACGCGCAAATACAAGAGGTACGCCTAGTACGTACGCCGTAGCGTACGCAACGGGAATACCGGAGGATTCAATCGTAAGAACTTTCGTAATTTTCTCGTCCGCAAACCGTTTTGCGAATTCATGTCCCATTTCCATCGTAAGAGCAGGATCGACCTGGTGGTTAAGTATGGAATCCAGTCGCAACACATCGTTCGAAAGCACAGATGCTTGCTCTAAAATTCGTTCTTTTAAAATATCCATCGTCATTTCCCTCCACCAAAATCTCTTTTCGATAACTTACCATAGGATAGGCAAACAACGCAACCCGGCTTTTTCATTTTTTTTATCGAAGCAGGAGAGCAGTCTTTTTATATAGAAGTGATATATAAAGGGAAGCAGCTTTTTCCAGTTATGGACGTTAATAAGGTTAAGGTTTAAGGACAAAAGCGACCCAAAAGGAGCGCATTCGCATGAACAAAACAACACGGAAATACGATGCAGCAAAATGGGCAGCCGTTATGGCCCTTACTCTCGTTACGGCAGCAGGCTGTTCGAACCAATCGGATCCTGTATCCCCTCCAAGCATTCAGCCAACCGAGCATTCTTCGGATGCTTATCCAATCGGCGACAGTCCTCAGAAAACCTATTCTCATGAGCAAGAAAACGAGAAATACGGCAAGGAGCCCGACTCGGATTCCGCAAATGCATCGGGCAGGGATACGAGCGCAGAATCATCCGGCAAAAACACAACGGCGCCCGGTACCGGCGCAGCAAGCAAACAGCAGCAATGGGACGCCTCCCATCCTGTCATGCTGGGGCTTAAGATAGGCGATTCCAATGCAAAAGTATCCGAGCGTTATGGCAAAGCAAATGATGTATACAGCCTGAAAGACGACTCGGAGACGATAGAGGTTCACGAATACAAAGGTTTTGCCGTGGGGATCAACGAGGACAAAGCGATTCAATACATAGAGGTTTACGATAAGTCGATTGCTACCGGACTTAGCGGCGTTCGCGTCGAGGACAACGCCGATACCGTGCTTAAAGCGCTTGGAAAACCAACTTCCCAGAACAGCTACATCATTACTTATCAAGGAAAAGATTCGCTGCTGAAATTCGATCTGGATCCGGATCATAATAGAATCGTGTCCATCAAACTATTAGCCGCCGCCGCATAAGCGTCCCGCCAATCCGGAAGTTGCTGTCATGCCCGTCCTTCTTCGGACATACCTTCTTATATAGAAGGTTATTTCGGGAGGACATGCCATGGTAAAGCGTACGGGGAAGGTTCTGCAAATCGCATCCACTTATATTGGCACGATTGTAGGCGCCGGTTTTGCGACCGGACAAGAGATCTTGCAGTTTTTCACCCGCTTCGGCTATTGGGGCACACTGACGATCGCCGTCGCGACGGCGCTCTTTATATGGCTGGGCGGCAAAATGATGCTGATCGCCAGCGAGATCGGGGCGAAGTCCTACGAGGATCTGAACATTGCGTTGTTTGGCGATAGGTATGGGAAATGGATCAGCCATTTCATGCTGGTCGTGCTGCTGGGCGTAACGGCTGTGATGCTTGCCGGTGCGGGCACCATCTTTTACGAGAATTGGAATGTCTCTTATCAAACGGGATTACTCGTCACCATTGCGGCATGTTACTTCCTGCTTCGCAAAGGCATGAAAGCAATCTTGACGGTTAATGCGATTGTGGTGCCGGTTATGCTGCTCTTTACCGCGCTGATCATGCTGGACACGTTCCAAACGCCCGGAGCCGGCAGGTTCATAACGATTGCGACCGATCATTCGGTATGGGCGGCATGGGCTTCCCCTTTCCTGTATACCGCCTTTAACCTGTCGATGGCCCAAGCCGTTCTTGTACCGCTTGGCTCGGAGGTTAAGGACCGGAAGACCATAGTGCTGGGCTCATGGATCGGCGGAATCGGAATTGGCATTATGCTGATGGCCGGACATATTGCGTTATCCGTTCATATGCCCGGCATTCAGCAGTTTGCCATCCCGATGGGAGGTATCGCCAAGCAGCTTGGCCATATCGTGCAGTATATTTATATTTTCCTTATTTTCGCCGAGATCTTTACGACGCTGATTGCGGACATTTACGGTCTGACCCTCCAGCTGCAGGAACGGCTGAAATGGTCGCGTCCGTTCATTACCTTAGGAATACTCGCCTTCTGCTATTTTGCCAGCCAAATCGGCTTTGGCCCGCTGCTCTCGACGCTTTATCCGATATTTGGCCTTATCAGCCTAGGCTGGTTATACCTGGTCATCCGCCGAAAGATGGCTCACTAACATCCGGCTTCCGCCGGGCAGCTCGATTAGCCTAGCATGCGGTATACCATTTCGTAGCGCAGCCCGAATATGCTCATGGCAGGTAAAAAGAATCAATTGGCGCGATAACGACAATTCGCCGAGCAATTGGGCAACGGCGTTCAGACGCTGATGGTCGAAATTAACAAACAAATCATCCAGCAGCAGCGGCATGCCCGCTGCTGCTGTCCGTTCCACGGCAAGCGCAAGCCGCATGGCCAGATACACCAGCTCGGCCGTTCCGCGGCTTAACATCACGGCATCGACCAATCGGTTATCCGGCGTCTCGAGCCGGATGGAAGGCTGATCTGGAGTCGTCATCACCCGGATATATCTTCCTTCCGTAAGCCGGCGTACAAATTCGCTTGCTTGCTTCAGCAAGGCAGGCTGCCGCTCTTCCTCATAAATCCGTTTCGTGGTCCGAATGAGCGAGGCGCTGACAGCCAGTACGGCATAACGTTCGGCATCCCCGGCAATCTGGGCAAGCGTCGTTTCCTTGCCGGCCAGCAGCTCCCGGTTCTTCTCCTCCTGCAGCAAATGCTCCAGCCGCTGACGCAGCCTGCCCCGCTTATCCAGCAGCTCCCCTCTATTCTTCTCCATCTGTTCCGCTTCCAATTGCAGCTGCTCATAGAGCTGCTTCAACTCGTCTCCGTCGTGGCTGGTGAGCAGCAGCTCCAGCTCCATTAACCGTTGTTCCGACAGGCCTGCCTTAATCTCAATCTGCAGTTTGTTCCGCTCGTTATCGATCGCTTCCAGCCGGCTGCGGTGAACAAGAACGGCGGCAAACTCCTCTTCATTATCGAACCCGGCAGCTTCCGCAATAAGCCGGATGGAAGAGTTGAGCTGCTGCCGCTTGTTTTGGACTGCCGTTAAAGCTAATTGCAGGGCTTCAAGCCGCTCGTCCAGCCGGACGGCTTCTTCCTGCGCCGTCGCCTGCCGGCGCAGCTCCGCCTGCAGGAGCCGCAAGGCCAGGGCGGGCTCCGCGGGAAGTCGCAGCGCCGCGTCCGGGAAGGCGGCGCAAAGCTCCGCCGCGCGGGCTTCGAACGCGGCGAGCTGGGTATTCGCCGCAGCAAGCTTCGCTGCGCGGCGGTCCCGCTGCTGGAGCCGATGCAAAGCCTGCTCGGCGAGCTCGAATATTTCAAGCGCTGCATCCGGCGACATGTCCGGCAGCGCTATCGCTTCCAGCCAGCCGCGCCATTGCCGGGCAGCGGCTGCACGCTCTTCCGCCGCGGCGGCAGCAGCCTCGCGGCGCTCGCCGGCGGCAGCGCGAAGCCGCGCATGCCGGCGAGCCAGCTCGAGGCGGCCGGCGCCGAGCTGCTCGCCGCGCTGCAGCGCGGCGGCGCGCGCCTCGGCCGCGGCGCGCAGCTGCTCGCGGG